>NZ_JAIGPJ010000099.1:0-923 GCF_019719005.1 Pseudomonas cichorii | reverse complement strand
GTGATCGGCAACCTGCAACAGCAGGGCGGGCAACTCTTCGCCCTGGGGGCGCTGAGCCTGACCGGCGACACCCTGAACAACCGCCTCAAGGGCTTTGTGGGGGCCGGCGAGGCCCTGACCCTCACCGTCGATGACATCGACAACCAGGGCGGTGAAATCTCCAGCCAGCAGGGCATCACCCTGACCGGCCAGACCCTGACCAACACCGGCGGCCAGGTCCTGGCGCAACAGGCCCTGACCCTCGAGATCGCCCAGACCACCACCAACCGCACCGAGGGTGTTTTGTCCGGCAAGACCGGCCTGACCCTGACCGGCGCCTCGCTGGACAATAGCGGCGGGGTGATCAGTGGCCTGTCTGGGCTGGGCCTCGACCTCTCGGGCGCACTGGACAACAGCCAGGGCCTGATCAGCAGCGAAGGCAAGCTGACAATCGAGGCGGGCAGCCTGACCAACACGGCGGGCAGCGTCTCCAGCGCCGGCACCCTGACCCTCGACATGGCCGGCGCCCTCGGCAACCAGGGCGGCGAACTGGTCACCGATGACGCCCTGACCCTGACCAGCACCGGCCTCGACAACAGCCTGCAAGGCACCGTCAGCGCCAAGGGCCGGGTGACGATCGACACCGGCGACCTGAACAACAGCCAGAAAGGCCGCCTCAGCAGTGGCGAGCGCCTGGACCTGACCGCCGCGAAGCTGACCAACCACGGCGGCAGCATTGCCAGCCGCCAGGCACTGGTCGCCAGCGTCAGCAGCCTCGAGCAACAGCAAGGCAGCCTGACCAGCGCCACCTCCCTGAGCCTGGACGTGAACCAGGGCCTGCTGGATAACCAGGGCGGCCTGATCAACGCCCCCGGCACCCTGTTGCTGAAAAACCTCAAGACCGTGCTCAACCAGGGCGGTGAAATCTCCAGCGCCCAGGCCTT
>NZ_JAIGPJ010000098.1:0-970 GCF_019719005.1 Pseudomonas cichorii | reverse complement strand
GCAGGTCGCTGTTTAAACCTTCTACGGTCAGGCTGAAGTGAGTCTGATTGGCCGGCGCGAACATCCCTTGTTCCTCGATTCTGAAAGGGCGTAAACAACATCGACCAGCAGAGGCCGGTCGATGCTTGAAACCTCAGCCGTATCAGGCCACAGGCGAACGCCAGTCATCGGAACCCGAAGTACCGGAGACTTCGTGGGTCCAGGTGATTTTGCGGTAGGTCATTTCGATGTCTTCCAGGTGCGTGAAATGCGCGTTCGCAGGGTCCTGGCAGTTGTGCATGTAGTCCTTGGAGCTGACGAGGATCGCGTCTTCCAGAACGGTGGTGTAGTAGTGCTCTTGAGTGCCTTGAGCGGAGGTGCGGAACCATTTGATTTCGACTTTGCTCAGGCGCTCGCCGGAAGTCAGGGCCGCTTGCAGCAGAGGCGAGGACTTGTCGAAGACCTTGGTGATTTTCACCGGCTTGTGAACGCGCTGGCCGGTTGGCTGGCCGGACTGTGGGTCACGCGGGATGATCACGTCGTGATGGAACGCCTGGACCATCACTTCGTCTTCGTGGCCTTCCTGAAAGGTGTTGCCCACGGAGTCGGCGGTGAAGGCGCCGGCAGTGATCAGGCCTTGTTTTTCGCCGGTGATGGACATGTACGCGGGTGTAGCCATGGATGCTCTCCTTGCTGAAACTTGAGGGTCCCGGGAGGCGAATTTGCCTGATGGGTGGCAAATACTGATCAAGCTTTGTGCCAGCTAATAAAATAGCTATATAAATCATATGGATGCGCGATTTGTTCGCGGCATGTTGAGCTTTTTAGGGGGAAACTTTTTAGGGGGAAAACCCGTTGAAAGTGCGCAAGAAGTTGCGCACCACTGCGCAACTTCTTGCGCACTTGGCTGGAGGGCTTGAACGGCGTGAGTCAGAGAGAACTGATCACAGGTTATCCACAGAAAAGTGCGCAACTTCTTGCGCATAATGGC
>NZ_JAIGPJ010000097.1:0-1033 GCF_019719005.1 Pseudomonas cichorii | reverse complement strand
ATTGGCTATGTCTGCGTTAAGTGTTGAACAGGTTCATGCCCAAGTGCCTCCTTCAATAAAATCAATGGGTTAACTTGATTTCCATAGCGCTCAAGCAGGCGTCGCCACCCTAGGTAGTTAGCCAGATACTTGGTGGCGACACCGTGGAACGGATTTAGCCAGCGTTTCAGACGACTGTGATAGGCATTGACGTTCTGAATATGAAAGGCGCCGTCCGTACGGCGCTTTTGACGTAAGTTCAAACGACGATGAGTGATCCCTTCGGCCCGGGCAAAGCCGTGGTAGACCGCTGCGCTGTCGGTGCAGAGCACCGCATCAGGATCTATCAAGGGCTTGAGCACCTCTTGTAAATGGGCACCGTCCAGCCTTTCCAACTGAAAATCAGCATGCTGTGCGCTGCGGTCACGCACGACCAGCACGGGCACCAAATCATCGCTCATGCCTTTGCTCTTCGCCTTGCCCCCACGCTTGCGAGCAGGGCGCGGTAGGTGTCGCTGACCTTTGAATGACCTAAGAAAGAAGGTTTCATCCGCTTCGACAATGCCTGAGACATGCGACGCTCGGTGTTCGGCAATCAATTTGAGGAAGCGATGACGCCAACGGAATGAAGTGTCCTTGTGCACGCCACAGCGCTTGGCAGCGGCTCGCACCACCAGACTTTGCATCATCGAGTGTGCGTACTGGCCCCACCGCTCGCGGTGGCGAAGACGTGCCAGGGGTGTTCCCGTCAGGGCATTACAGGTTCGTCTGCAGGTCCTGCACCGGTAGCGAGCCAAGCCGTGGCTTGAGCCCCAGGGACGCAAAGACTCGGCTTGGCAGCGCGGGCACTGCCTGGGCATGGCCAGTGCCTCTTCCAATAGCCCATGAGGACCATGAAGCTGTACGCGTAATTGCTCTCGCTGCGCTGGATCCAGCCGATATAGCTCAGATAGCCAGTTTTGGAACGCTGTCGCTTGCATCGCAGACCTCCTGAAAGGGATGTCGGGCTCTACAAGCTTAGACCTCTGCAACACTTAACGCAGACAGAGCCAAT
>NZ_JAIGPJ010000096.1:0-1148 GCF_019719005.1 Pseudomonas cichorii | reverse complement strand
GGGGTCAGGGGCAGTTTATCCAGATGCACATAAGCTGCCGGGACCATGTATTCAGGCAACTGGCCTTGCAGGTGCGCTTTCAGAATTTCCAGGTTGATTTCGGCAACATTTGAGGTGAAATACGCCACCAGACGCTTGTCGCCCGGCACGTCTTCACGGGCCATGACCACCGCTTCTTTCACGCTCTCATGACGCGCCAGCTTGGTTTCGATCTCACCCAGTTCGATACGGAAACCGCGGATCTTCACCTGATCGTCGTTGCGACCCAGGTATTCGATATTGCCGTCTGCCAGCCAGCGACCCAGGTCGCCGGTGCGATACATGCGGGCTCCCGCATTGAACGGGTCTTCCAGGAAACGCTCAGCCGTCAGGTCATCGCGATTCAGATAGCCACGAGCCACACCGGCACCGCCGATATAGATTTCGCCCGGAACGCCAAACGGCACTGGCTGACGATGCTCATCCAGCAGGTAGAACTGGGTATTGGCCACCGGTTTGCCGATATGCGCAGCAAAACCGTCTTTACGATCCATCGAAACCCAGCTGGAATAGGTGGTGGTTTCCGACGGGCCATACAGGTTGCACAAGCGCTGGACGCTGGTTTCAGCGAACAGGCTTTCGACCAGTGAGCCTTTAAGTGCTTCACCGGCCACGTTAACGGTATGAACGCCCTCTTGAAGGCCACCAGACTCCAGCAGCGCTTTCAGTGCCGAAGGCACGGTGTTGATCAGGGTAATGTCATGCTCGCCCTCTTGCAGAGCCAGCACATTCTTGACCACGTCGATACGGCCACCGGAAATCAGCGGCGCAAAGCACTCATAGACCGCCAGGTCGAAGTTCAGCGAGGTCGAAAACAGCGTTTTATAAAGAACCTCAGGCTCAAACGCCTGCTGCGCCCAGGTCAGAAAGTTGACCGTATTGCGATGCTCGATCATCACGCCTTTAGGTAAACCGGTCGAACCCGAGGTGTAAATCACATACGCCAGATGAGTCGGCGTCAGACCTTCAATCAGCGGATTGGAGACGGATTCGTCCTGCCAATCGGGCTGATCGAGATTGATAACGGGCACCGACAGCAGATCCAGCGTCGCATTCTGTGCCAGTACGGCCGCAGGCGCACTGTCCTGCAACATGTAGGCAATACGCTC
>NZ_JAIGPJ010000095.1:0-1240 GCF_019719005.1 Pseudomonas cichorii | reverse complement strand
TCGCTTGTGTCTGCAGCGAGAGATAAAGTCAAAGGTGAGAGGGGTGAATGGCAAGCTGATTATTCGATGTGCCCTAGAGCACGCGTAGGAGCATAGCTGCCATTCACCCTTTTACTCTGGCCCCAAAGCCCGAACAGTTGAACGAGCCCAACTCGAACCATACAAGCGTGGGCAACGCCAGAGCCCTCTCACCTATGAGTGTAGGAGTTATTGGCCATGTTCTCTGCTGCGGGTATCGATATTTCCAAGCGTTATCTCGATTGCTATCTCCAACAATCCAATCATCATTTCCGTCTCACCAATGATCTTGAAGGCATGAGCGTCCTGATCCCCTGTCTTTTTGAGAAGGATGTCACTCGTGTGCTGATCGAGGCGACAGGGGGGTATGAGAAGCTGCTGCGCCATGAACTGGACAAGGCGGGAATTGAGGTGATCTGTATCAATCCCAAGAGGGTGCGTCAGTTTGCCGATGCGATGGGAATGGAGGCCAAGACGGACAAGATCGATGCCCAGGTTCTGGCAGAGTTTGCCGTCAGTTTGAAGACGTACAAAGCCCTCCCGTTCAGCCTGGAGCGTGATCAGCTCAGTGAACAGATCAAGCAGCGTGATCGCTTTATTCAGCATCGTGATGATGACAAGCGGCGATGCCAGCAATCCTCGACTTCAGTGGTCATAGATCGCTACCAGGCCCATATCGACTTCCTGCAAGTGCAGATCAAGGAGATCGAGTGCCTTATCGTCCAGACGATGAAGGACATGGACGACCAGACGGCCAAGCGTTTGATGGCGGTCAAAGGCATCGGGCTTGTAACGGCCGCCAACCTTGTGTGCTATTTGCCAGAGCTGGGTACCCTGGGTCGAGGCAAGATAGCCAAGCTTATAGGTGTCGCGCCGCTTAATCGTGATAGTGGTGAGAGCTCAAAACCCCGTTACGTCAGAGGTGGCCGAGGGAAGGTGCGACGGGTGCTGTACATGGCCACGTGGGTCATCATCAGGTATGACGCTGACTTCAAGGCTAGATACGAACGCTTACGAGAGCGAGGCAAGTGCGCGAAGGTGGCGATCATGGCCTGTATGCGAGTGCTGATTATCCGTTTGAACGCCATGGTGCGTGATGGCACGTCTTGGCGTTCAACTGCTGCCTGATTTGTTGTCGATGCCTCACTGAGACCAGAAAGACACCGACTTGCTCGACAGGGCGGGGTTTATGACGCCCTAAAATAATCAATCGAGAAAAAAA
>NZ_JAIGPJ010000094.1:0-1240 GCF_019719005.1 Pseudomonas cichorii | reverse complement strand
GTCAGGCCCGCCTCGCTGAGCACTTCACCGCCCTGGTTGACCACGGCGCCGGTGACGGTAAGCCTGGACGTTCCGGTGCTGGTGAGGCTGCCTGCCGTGTTGGTCAGTGAATCCGCATTCAGGGTCAGCAGGCCCGTGCTGCGCACCACGCCCTGAGTGTTGTTCAAGGTAGCAGCCGACACGTCCAGGCCCGTGGCAGACACCCGCCCGCGCAGGTTGGTCAGCACCTGGTCGATGCGCACGATCAGCGCCTGATCGCTGAGCACCGTGCCGTCGGTGTTGTCCAGCGACGTGGCCGCCAGGGTAAAGCCCTGGGCGCTGGAGATCTCGCCGCTTTGGTTATTGACCGTGCCCAGACGGGTCAGCAGCAACTGGCCGGGGGCCGTAATCAAACCGTCCTGGTTATTGAGGTGGCCATTGCCCAGGTCCAGGCTGACATCACCATTGCTGTACAGGCGACCGTCGGCGTGCTGATCCAGCCCGGTGACCACGGCGGTCAGGGCCATGGCGCTGGCAATGCGCCCCGCTTCGCTGTTATTGACCTGCGCGGCAGTGAGGCGCAAGGCCTCGGTGCTGGTCAGGCGGCCGTCCAGGTGGTTGTCGAAGACGCCGGTGGTGACGGTCACGCCCTTGCCCGCGATCCGTCCGCTGCGGCTATTGTCCAGGCGACCGCTGGTGAGGGTCAGGCTGGCATCGCTGAGCACTTCGCCGCCCTGGTTGACCATGGCGTTCGTGACAGTGAGGTTGGCCGTGCCCGCGCTGGTGAGGCTGCCTGCCGTGTTCGACACCGCGCCCGCATTCAGGGTCAGGGTGCTCTCGCTGCGCACCACGCCCTGATCGTTATTGAGGGTCGCGGTCGAGAGGTCCAGGCCTGTGACCACCACGGTCAACGCCATGGCACTGGCGATGCGTCCCGCTTCGCTGTTATTCACCTGCGCCGCGGTAAGGCGCAAGGCCTCGGTGCTGGTCAGGCGGCCGTCCAGGTGGTTGTCGAAGGCGCCGGTGGTGACGGTCACGCCCTTGCCCGCGATCCGCCCGCTACGGCTATTGTCCAGGCGACCGCTGGTGAGGGTCAGGCCCGCCTCGCTGAGCACTTCGCCGCCACGGTTGACCATGGCGTCGGTGACGGTCAGGGTCGAGGCGCCCGTGCTGGTGAGACTGCCTGTGGTGTTATCCAGCGACGCGGCGTTGATCGTCAGGCTGCCCGCGCTGGAGATCAGGCCTTTCTGGCCGTTCGACA
>NZ_JAIGPJ010000093.1:0-1253 GCF_019719005.1 Pseudomonas cichorii | reverse complement strand
TTGGCCTGGGTCAGCAGGTTGCCGAAGGTGTCGAAGGTGGTGCGGGTGGTTTCTTCATGGGTCTGGCTGGAAGCGCTGGGGTGATACCAGATCTTCAGCACCTGGTCGGGCAACTGGCACTGGGCCGGTTGCTGGTCGAAGGGCAAGCCCGGCGTACCGTGATACGTGGTGCGGGTGGTGAGCACATTGTCGTTCTGGGTGACGGTTTCTTCGGTCAGCAGGTGGAAGTTATTGAAGGCCCGCACCGTGGAGCGCAGTGCCTGGCCGTCGAACCAGAGCATTTCCGTACTGGTGTAGGTGTAGCTCGGGTTGGCGCGGTACAGGTTGTCCAGACCGTCATCGTCCCAGATCAGCCCGCTGGCGTTGAAGCCCAGAAAGTTGGTGCTGGAATAGTGATAACGCACCTCCACCGGAGGCTGGCCGAAGCCGGGGCGCTGTTCATGCCGGGACACGCGGGGCAACGACGGGTAACGGTTCTGCGGGAACTCATGGCCCTGGGCGTCGTAGGTGATGAGTTCATGGCCACCCAACGGGTTGTGCACCTGCGAAATGCACAGGTACTCATGAATCAGTTCGTACTGGAAGCGCCAGGCGGCCTGATTGTCGACCGGCAGAACGATGCGGGTCACTTCGCCGTTGCTGAGCATCAGGCTGAAACGGGCCAGAGGTTCACCGCCGCTGCCCTGGCCGGGGTGCAAGTCGATATTGACCTGCGCAGAGTTGGGCCGCGTGATGTCGAGCAGCAGGCCGTAGTTGTCGCTGACGCTGCGCAGCACGGTTTCACCGGCAAAGGTCTCGTAGGTCAGGCTGACCCGATGACCTTCGGCGGAATGGACTTCACTGACCCAGGCCTGGGTGTCGCCGCCGCGCAGGGTGAGGATTTCCACCAGGCCGGACTTGTGGACCACGCGATAACGGCCGGTGGCTTCGACGGAAAAGTGAAAGCTGTCGATCTTGCGTTCGGGGACGGTGGGCTGGTTGAGGGAGCCTTCGATGCGAAAGGTTTCCCCGGTGGACAACGAGAGGATGCGCGAGACGGTATCGAAATGCGACAGACGTACGCTCCAGCCCTTGCCAAAGCCGGTGTTTCGCGGGCTCATGGGGCTGAAGCCCAGGGTCAGCGGAACGATGGGCCCGCACAAGTGATTGGCCTTGAGTTCGGGCAGGGTAATGGCGCAGGTGTACTGGCCGGTGCGAGGGTCGACACCGGCCTGGACGGCACTGAGAAAGTTGAAGGCATTGGAGTGGACGGT
>NZ_JAIGPJ010000092.1:0-1287 GCF_019719005.1 Pseudomonas cichorii | reverse complement strand
TCGCTCCTTGTATGTTGATCTGCACCCAACGAGAGAGGCTAGGCTTGGAGGGTGATATCAACAAGATGTGTTCTGGGGGAGGCCGATCGCTCCTTAAGGCAGGACTTGATCCTGACCTTGCTTGTAGAGAGGCTCCCCCGCCTCATTGCCCACCACGAAGAGTATCGAGAAGCCGACAAGTCGGACTTCGCATTACAAGGTTGCAGTGGCATGAAGTTCGAGGTCAGGGGAACCAGGAGACATCTTCACCTAGTTTTCCTGGAGTGAAAAGCATGAGTGTTCACGTCGGACTGGATGTTGGTTCTCGCACGAGCGCGATGGTATGGCGCGACAAAGGCCGTTCGGCAGGTTCGTGGGAAATTGCTCAGACGCCTAAAGGGCGCAAGGCTGCGGTGAAAAAGCTGTTAGCGCTCAAGCCGCTTTCTATCGTCATGGAGGCTACCGGGATTTACTACCTGGATCTGGCAATGGCGTTGAATGCCGCTGGCCTGCCCGTTTCAGTGATTAACCCGAAGAGCTCTCGCAACTTCGCCAGACTGATGCTTCAACACAGCAAGACAGACGCCATTGATGCCCAGTTGCTGGCTGAATATGGTGAGCGTATGACGCCTCGTCTGTGGAACCCGCCAAGCCCTGCCCAGCTTGAGTTACGAGCCATTGGTCGGCATATAAACCGTCTAACCTGCCATCGCACCAGAGCGAAGAATGAGTTGCATGCCCTTCAAGCGACTGAAACGACTTCAGCACTGCTGATTGAGGATGAAGAAGAGGCTATTGCGATGTTCGACAAGCGCATCGAAAGATTCAGGCAAGCAGGGAGAGACATCATCGCCAACTGCCCGGTACTGCAGAGCCAGTTCAATCACATGGTCGCGGCACCGGGGATGGGAGATGTTTCGACATTTGCCGTATTGGCCGAGCTCGCGACGCTACCTGTTACCCTCAAGTCGTCGCAGGTCAGTCGTCATGCGGGGTTGGATGTAAGGCTGACCCAGTCGGGGACAAGCATCGACAAGCCCGGTCGGCTGAGCAAATGTGGCAATGCCTATTTGCGATCTGCGATGTTCATGCCCGCCATGTGTGCGATCCGCTGTGACCCTTATGTGAAGGCTTTTTACGAGGCGTTAGTCGGTCGTGGGAAGCGAAAAATACAGGCCATTTGTGCTGTCATGCGTAAATATCTGACGGGCTTATGGGCATGTATGCAAGCTGGAGAAGACTTCGACACGGCCAAGCTTTTTAGCGAAAAATACCGGCTAAAAGCTTGACCGTGAACAGAGTATCTAC
>NZ_JAIGPJ010000091.1:0-1294 GCF_019719005.1 Pseudomonas cichorii | reverse complement strand
TAATCATCGGTCATCACATAGCCGCGATAACTTTCCAGCAGGCGCAGCGGTACGTCCTGCGCACGGCTGGAGGTGTAGTCAAACAGCACGACTTTTCGATCGGGCGGGCCGCTGGCCTGTACCCACATCCAGGACTGGCTAGTCGGGTCACGCTCCGGCTCTTTCAGTACCTGCACGCGGGTTTCATCGCAGTGGATCACCGGGCTTTCCAGTAACCGATCACGCATAAGATTCAGCAGTGGCTGCAAGTGCTCGCCGCACTGGATCACCCAACGGGCCAGGGTTTGACGCGGGATTTCTACACCGTGACGGCTGAGCACCGTTTCAAAACGATGTAACGGCAACCCATCGACATACTTGGTGGTCAGCAGCATCGCCAATACGCTGGGGCTGGCCATGCTCTTTTCGATCAACTGCGCCGGTTTGTCGGCGGTGACCGGTGCCGTTTCACAACCCCGGCAACCGTAAACCTTACGGATATGTTTAATCACGCGGATCTGCATCGGCACGATATCCAGCTGCTCGCTGGCTTCTTCACGGATGACATGCTTGCGGCAACCGCAGGCACAGGTCAGTTCGTGTTCAGGCAGTTCGTGGATGACTTCGATACGCGGCAGATCAGCCGACAGTGGTTTGCGTTTGCCACGGCGTGGCGCTGGCGCGACAACGTCTTCTTCCGGGTCTTCGACTGCGAGCAGAGGATCGCTTTCCGCTTCATTGAACAACGCCAGTTGCGGCGTATTGGGCTCAACCGTTTGCTCGGATTTGCGACCGAACAAACGGTCACGCAGCAACTTGATCTGTTCTTTCAGATCAACGATGTGCCCCTCGTGAGCCTCCAGCACGGCATCTGTTTTCACTTGACGTGTCAGCGCCTCAAGCAAGAGTTGCTTGAGCAGAACGGGATCATCGGGAAGATCATCGGGCAGAGGCATCATGCCCCGGATTATACCGGGTCAGGCGACGTAGCGTGGCGTGAGAACTTTATGAGGGCAGTTACGCCAGAGGTCAAAGCCGTCGAGTAACCAGTTGAGTTCCTGGACATTAAGAATGATGGGCGTGTCACGGTTTTCGGGCGAGGTTTTGAATCGCTCCGATTCGAGACGCTTGAGCCAGAGACAGAAGCCGTTGCGTTCCCAATACAGCACTTTAATGCGGTTACGGGACTTGTTGAGGAAGACGAACAATACCGGATCGAACACCGCGACTTTGATATCCAGTTCGACCAGCGCAGCCAGGCCATCAATGGATTTTCGGAAGTCGACAGGCTTGGGGTACAGGTAGACTTTTTCGA
>NZ_JAIGPJ010000090.1:0-1307 GCF_019719005.1 Pseudomonas cichorii | reverse complement strand
TGTCCCGTCCTGAATAAGGTTTACACCTTCTAACTTCTTTTCAGGAAGGTGCAATGGACACGGGCGCGAAGCGTAGTCAGCGTGATTACACACTGGCTTTTAAATTATCGGTCGTCGATCAGGTCGAAAAAGGCGAGTTGAGTTATAAAGAGGCTCAGCGGCGCTATGGAATTCAAGGGAGGTCGACGGTCTTGGTTTGGCTACGCAAGCATGGTCGCCAGGACTGGAGCCAAGGCGCCTCCATTCGCTCTCAGAGGATCAGACCTATGGACGAGCCAACCTTGCCACTGACTCCCGAGCAAAGAATCAAAGAACTAGAGGAACAACTGGCGCTGGCAAATCAGAAAGCCCAATTCTTTGAAGCCGTGGTCGATGTTCTGAAGAACGACTACGGCGTCTCTGTCGTAAAAAAGCGACCCGGCAAGTCATTGCGCAAACCCAAACCCTGAGTGTCAGCAGGGCTTGCCAATTTATGGGGATAAGCCGTCAGGCCTATTACAAACGCAATCGGGTCTACAGGGCTCGAGCCGACCAAGATCAGCAGCTCATAACGTATGTACAGCAGGTCCGTGCCCGCCAACCGTGCATAGGCACTCGGAAGCTGCATTCGATGATGCATGCGCAGCATCAGCAACAGGAGCTCCATGTTGGCCGGGATCGTTTGTTCGCGGTTTTGCGAGAAAGCCGCCAGTTGGTCCGCAGAAAGCGGGCGTATCACAAGACAACCGACAGTCACCATCGCTTCCGCCGGCACCCCAACCTGCTGAAATCAGGCCCGGAACAAATAGTCGCTACCGGCCCGGAACAGGTCTGGGTGGCCGATATTACGTACCTGCCTACCCGTGATGGCGTTGCCTATTTGAGTTTGGTGACGGATGCCTTTTCGAGAAAAATAGTCGGCTATCACGTGCATGAAAGTCTGCACGCCAACTCTGTGGTGCAGGCTTTTCGAATGGCTTTGAAGCGGCGTCGAAGCGTTCAGAAGCTAGTCCATCATTCGGATAGAGGCGCCCAGTACTGCTCGGCCCTTTACCAAGAAGTACACGCAAAAAATGGTATCACTTGCTCAATGACCGACGGCTACGACTGCTACCAGAACGCCTTGGCAGAGCGGGTGAACGGCATCTTGAAAACAGAGTTCTTGATCCATCGACCCGCGGATCTGGCGCAGGCCACGCAGATGGTGCGGGAGACGATTACGATCTACAACCTGGAACGGCCACACCTGTCTTTAAAATACAAAACGCCCGATGCGGTGCATCGAGCGTTAGGGTGAAATAGGTGTAAACCTATTTCAGGACTAGACA
>NZ_JAIGPJ010000009.1:72941-163039 GCF_019719005.1 Pseudomonas cichorii | reverse complement strand
AGACTTCGACACGGCCAAGCTTTTTAGCGAAAAATACCGGCTAAAAGCTTGACCGTGAACAGAGTATCTACGCAAGCTGTCGATCAGAACTTCAGCGGTACGCGACCCGAGTTCGAGTTCAGCGCGCCGCTGTTCTGACGCTCGACTGCCTTTGGCTTGTACGCGCAATACCCAGGGCGCGGGCCGATCTTCGGGTGGTTGCGGCAGGTGTCCGGGCGCTTTTCATAGATGGTACACAGGCGGCTCTTGCGATCCAGATACAGGCAATCGTTGTTGCTCATGCGCTGCAAGGTGAAGATCCCGGACTTCTGGTTGAAGCGCTCGACGATCCCTTCTTTCTGCAGGCGCTTGGCGATGTTCTTGGCGGGCTCGTCTTTCTCGAACTCGTCAACGATGCCGATGCGGATCAGATCCTTGATCTTCACTTCTACCGGCAAGGTGCAGCAGCTGGAAATGCAGCCACCGCACATATGGCTGGAGTACTTGGCCCAGGTATCGAGACGGTCGATCTCTGCGGCTGCGATCAAGGTGGATTTCATTTCGGTTCAGGCTTCCGGGTGTATCGGGCGCGCGATCATACCGGGGCTTGCGGGTTTAGCGTAGGCAAAAATGAGTGAAGCGACTGCCGGTGTCACCTTCAAGGGTTTGTGGGAGGGGCCTTGGCCGCGACGGCATTTACACGATCCGCGAGTTTGCCAGGTTCTCGATCTGCTCCTGCCGTTCGGCCTGGCTCAATTTTGCGCCGGGGTTGAGCGATGACCATTGCGGATGTGCCCGTGCCTTGTGCACGGCATCGGGAAGTTTACCTTCGCGCCAGGCCTTGTCCTGAGGCTCGCTCACTTCGATGCTGTCCATGGCTGCATGGCCCCTCACGTCCAGCGCCTGTAACAGGTGTTGTTGTCGGAGCGCGAGCAGTCGCAGCACTGCATCGTCTACGGTCAGTTCCCGTTGCCCCTTGAGTTTGCCTAGCAATCGTCCGCCATAACTGCGGGCAGTTTGCAGTGCTCCCCCCGCAATGGCACCGACCAGTGCCGCGGCCCCCAGAGTGATGCCGCCGACCAGCAGATCGACGCCGGCTCCGGCCGCAGCACCTGCCGCCACGCCGCCGCCGACACGTACGCCCACTTGCTTGAGGGTTTCAGGGTTGAACAGATCATCACCCCAGCGGCCATCCAGTAGCGGCAAGTCGGCCGCCGAGGCGTCCTGGGTGCGAAAGGCATACAGCTTGAGCAGCGCTTCGACGCAACGCTGCTCGCGTTGGCGAATGGCTTTGCGCAGTTCTTCGATAGCCTTCTGTTCCTGCTGCGCATCGGTGTTCACGCTGCGCCGACAGGCTGCGCAATCAATCAGCATCTCTGCAATCAGCCGCGCCGCGCTGTGCCGTCGGGCCTTGCGCTGGGCCTGTTGGTCCTCGATCAGGCGCTCCAGTTGCGGGCGAGCGCTTTCCATCATCAAGGCCAGACTTTCATAGAGCCGGCGCTCGCCATCTTCCGGTGGTGCCACGCTGTCGAAACGCACCAGCGCATGCAGGCCAAGACGCGAAAGCGCCTCACGCCAGTCCGGCTCACGCTGTTGCGGGCTGCTGACGAAATTCAATACCGGCAGCAAGGGTTTTCCACAGCTTGCCAGTACCGCCAGCTCATCACGGTATTTGGACAGGATCGGTTCTCGGGCATCGATCACGTACAGGCCTGCGTCCGAGTCGAGCAACTGACGCAATACCTTGGCCTCCTGCTCGAAGCGCTGGCGTGCCTCGCTGCTCTCCAGAAAACGCGCCAGTCGGGCAGGGCCGTCCAGGCGTTCGCCAGGCCGGTCCAGGCGTTCCAGATAGTCGAGCAGGGCAATCGCGTCTTCCAGGCCGGGCGTGTCGTAGAGCTCAAGCAGCGCCTGACCTTCGACCGAAAGGCGCGCACCTTCTACATGACGTGTGGTGCTGGGGCGATGGGAGACTTCACCGAAACCGATATCCCGAGTCAGGGTGCGCAGCAGTGAGGTCTTGCCGACATTGGTATGGCCGACGACGGCCAGCTTGAGTGCGCGGGGCTCAGTCATTGCCTGTCTCCAGCCAGTTCACCAGCGAACCCTCGCTCCACGTCAGCTCCAGTTGTTGCAGGGCAGCGTGCCAGTCATTGAGGCGTTGTGGATCAAGTGTCTGACCGGCTGGTGCGGGTAATAGCCAGATACGAGTCAGGCCGGCGTATCTGGCCAGTTCGGCAATCAATGCCAGGCTGCCGCGATCCGGCGAGCGGCGCGGATCGCATGCAATGAGCAGTCGTGCCGGTGGGTAGTGAGTCAGTTGCTCCAGCAGCTTCTGCCGGGATTCGCGGCTGTCGAGCACACCTGCATCGGCTACGCCCGTCGGCAGTTGTGGAAGCCATGGGTATTGATCGTCCAGCTCGATGGCGACCAGCAAGGCGCCTTCACTGTTGGCAGTACCCGCGTTGGGTTGTATCCGATGCAACTGCGGCGGCGCGGCATCGTTGACGCCCAGACGCTCGCTGCTGGGCATCAGGCGTTCGCGTAACTGTTGGTAGCCGGGCAACTCCAGATCCAGCTTCAGAGTTGCGCGCCCACGCTTCCAGCGCCACAGGCAGAACAGCGCCAGAATCAGGCGTGGCACGATGCCGAAGACCAGCAGGATGCCCACTAGCCAGGAAGCCCAGGCCTGTCGGGCATTTTCCAGGCTCAGTACGCCATTGCCGCTGGCGCGAATCATCAGCTCATCGGGCGTGCTGAAACCCAGCATGGCCGGAATGATGCCCAGTGTCTGCGTCAGGCTGACGAAGGTTTCGCTGCCCAGAATGGTGGTTTCCCAGACAAAGCCGTAGCGCCGCGTCGCCATCAGCATCAACAGCATGACCATGGCGCTGAGCAAGGCAACCAGCCACAGGCTGTTGACCAGCAAGCCAAGCGCCCAGCGATTGAGACGTTGACGTTGCAGCAGCACAATCAGCGCAGGAGCCAGTTGGGCGGCCTGTGCGTCGCGAGCGAGTTTTTCGCTGGCCCACAGCCAGAGCCGGCCCAGGCCCGAACTGCTGCGCCCGGTGAATATCAGTCCCAGCGCCCAACTGATCAGCAGCACCAGATTCAGCCCGAGCAGACTGCCCAATGCCCAGAACACATTGACCGGTGCCTGTCCGTTGCCCATGGCTGCAAAGGCCAGGCCCGCGCCGCTGAAAACCGCGATGACAGCCAGTGCAATCAAAGCCAGGCGAGCGCCTTGCTTCCAGTGATGCAGGGCGTTGACCATGCCATCACGTTCAGCCAGCCACAGTGCGCGCAGCCTGATCCGGCTGCTCAGGTCACCCTCGGCGGCGCGGGCGCGGCGGTTGGCTTCCTGGTCCTCAAGAAGGCCTGCCTGTTCTTCTCGCAGGCGTACAGCTTCGGTCAGCCAAAGGGTGTCGAGTGGGGTCAGAGCAATCACACAGCGTCTCTTCAATAAAATCTGCACAAAGCATAACCGTTGCGGTGAAGCTTAGGGCCTATGCGGTGTCTATGAGTTCCGTTGCTCTGCTATTCTCGCGCCCATGAAAAAACATCTCCCTCTCAGCCTGATTGCCGCCCTCGGTGAAAACCGGGTGATCGGCGTCGACAATTCCATGCCCTGGCATTTGCCGGGGGATTTCAAGTATTTCAAGGCCACGACCCTTGGCAAGCCGATCATCATGGGTCGCAAGACCTGGGATTCCCTGGGGCGGCCACTGCCCGGTCGCCTGAATCTGGTGGTCAGTCGTCAGGCTGATCTGCAGCTTGAAGGCGCTGAAGTCTTTGCTTCCCTGGAAGCCGCCGTGGTGCGCGCCGAGCAATGGGCGCAGGAGCAGGGCGTCGATGAAGTGATGCTGATTGGCGGCGCGCAGCTTTATGCGCAAGGCCTGCCTGATGCCGACCGTCTCTACCTCACTCGCGTGGCGCTGAACCCTGAAGGCGATGCCTGGTTTCCTGAGTTCGATGCGGCCGAGTGGGCGCTGGTCTCCGAAAATCCGATCCCGGCGCAGGATGAAAAGCCAGCCTACAGTTTTGAGGTCTGGGAGCGGCGCTAAGCCGTGTTCGCGGGTGATTCGTTCCTGTGCGACTGGAATGAATCGCTCGTGACGAGCGCGTAACTGTCACAAAAATGTCGCAATCAAATATCCCTGTCGCGAACCATTGCGTACATGACGCCGTCAGAACACGCGGGGTCGTTCACACAAGAAAATCGTAACACCACTTTGCTACGGTCGGCCCTATACATTTATCGGGGGAAACCATAGATGAAGTTCGCACCCAAAATACTCGCCGCCGCTCTGTGCCTGGGTCTTGCCAGCCAGGCCTTCGCCACTGATCTGAAACACTGGCCGGAGCCTGCTGCCAAGGCGCTGGACACCATGATCGCTGCCAACGCCAACAAGGGTAATTACGCAGTCTTTGACATGGACAACACCAGCTATCGCTTCGACCTCGAAGAGTCGCTGCTGCCGTACATGGAAAACAAGGGGCTGATCACCCGCGAGAAGCTGGACCCGTCTCTTAAGCTGATTCCCTTCAAGGACACCGCCGAACACAAGGAAAGCCTGTTCAGTTACTACTACCGCCTCTGCGAACTGGATGACATGGTCTGCTATCCATGGGTGGCGCAAGTGTTCTCCGGCTTCACCCTCGCTGAGCTGAAAGGTTACGTCGACGAACTGATGGCATCGGGCAAGCCGATCCCGGCGACTTATTACGACGGCGATGTGGTCAAGAAGCTCGACGTCGAGCCTCCACGAATCTTTACCGGCCAGAAAGAGCTGTTCAACAAGCTGATGGAAAACGGCATTGAGGTCTATGTCATGACCGCTGCTTCCGAAGAGCTGGTGCGCATGGTCGCTTCCGATCCCAAGTATGGCTACAACGTCAAACCGCAGAATGTCATTGGCGTGACCATGTTGCTCAAGGACCGGAAAACCGGCGAGCTGACCACTGCCCGCAAGCAGATCACTGCTGGCAAATACGACGAGAAGAGCAACCTTGGTCTTGAGCTGACGCCTTATCTATGGACACCGGCTACCTGGATGGCAGGCAAGCAAGCGGCAATCCTGACGTACATCGACCAATGGAAGAAACCGGTCCTGGTGGCTGGCGATACGCCAACCAGCGACGGCTACATGCTGTTCCATGGCGTGGACGTCAATAAAGGCGGCGTACACCTGTGGATCAACCGCAAGGACAAGTACATGAAGCAGATGGAAGGCATGATCAAGAGCAACGCCGAAGCTCAGGCCAGGGAAGGGTTGCCAGTGACTGCCGACAAGAACTGGGTGATCGTCAAGCCGGAAGAGATTCAGTAAGGGGAAGCGTAGCTATAAGCTGCAAGCCATAAGCCGCAAGCTTTTGACTTGCAGCTTTTGACTTGTAGCTTGCAGCTTTTATGGCACCAACTTGTCCAGCAGTGCCTTGTCACGTACAGCGCCTTTGTCGGCGCTGGTGGCCAGCAGGGCGTAGGCCTTGAGGGCGGTGGTCACTTTGCGTGGGCGCACTTCCACAGGCTTCCAGCCTTTCTTGTCCTGTTCCGCACGACGCGCAGTCAGCTCTTCATCGCTGACCAGCAGGTTGATCGAGCGGTTCGGGATGTCGATCAGCACTTTGTCGCCATCGCGTACCAGGCCGATTGCGCCGCCTGCAGCCGCTTCCGGTGAAGCGTGGCCGATGGAGAGGCCCGAGGTGCCACCCGAGAAACGACCATCGGTCAGCAGGGCGCAGTCTTTGCCCAGGCCTTTGGATTTCAGGTATGACGTCGGGTACAGCATTTCCTGCATGCCCGGGCCGCCTTTCGGGCCTTCGTAACGGATGATCACGATGTCGCCCGCTTTCACTTCGTCGGCGAGGATGCCGCGCACAGCGCTGTCCTGGCTCTCGAAGATCTTGGCGTTGCCTTCGAAGACATGGATCGACTCGTCCACGCCTGCGGTTTTTACCACGCAGCCATCCAGCGCGATGTTGCCGTACAGCACGGCCAGACCGCCTTCCTGGGAGTAGGCATGCTCGACACTGCGGATGCAGCCGTTTTCACGGTCGTCGTCCAGGCTCGGCCAGCGGGTCGACTGGCTGAAAGCCGTTTGCGTCGGGATGCCCGCGGGGCCTGCCTTGAAGAAGGTATGCACGGCTTCGTCGTCAGTCTGGGTGATGTCCCATTTGGCGATGCCTTCTGCCAGGGTCTTGCTGTGTACGGTCGGCAGATCGGTATGCAGCAGGCCGCCACGGGCCAGCGAGCCCAGAATGCTGAAGATGCCGCCTGCGCGGTGTACATCTTCCATGTGGTACTTCTGGATGTTCGGCGCCACTTTGCACAGTTGCGGAACGTTGCGCGACAGGCGGTCGATATCGCGCAGATCGAAATCGATTTCGGCTTCCTGGGCGGCGGCCAGCAAATGCAGGATGGTGTTGGTGGAACCGCCCATGGCGATGTCCAGCGTCATGGCGTTTTCGAACGCCTTGAAGTTGGCGATATTGCGCGGCAGAACCGACTCATCGTTGTTGCCGTAATACTGCTTGCACAGCTCGACGATGGTGCGGCCAGCGGTCAGGAACAGTTGCTCGCGGTCGCTGTGGGTTGCCAGTGTCGAGCCGTTACCCGGCAATGCCAGGCCCAGCGCTTCGGTCAGGCAGTTCATCGAGTTGGCAGTGAACATACCCGAGCATGAACCGCATGTCGGACAGGCGCTGCGCTCGTACTCGGCGACTTTTTCGTCGCTGGCGGTGGAGTCGGCCGCGATGACCATGGCATCGACCAGGTCCAGGCCGTGGCTGGCCAGTTTGGTCTTGCCGGCTTCCATCGGGCCGCCGGACACGAAGATCACCGGGATATTGAGGCGCAACGACGCCATCAGCATGCCAGGGGTGATCTTGTCGCAGTTGGAGATACAGACGATGGCGTCGGCGCAGTGGGCGTTGACCATGTATTCCACGGAGTCGGCGATGATCTCGCGGCTCGGCAGCGAATACAGCATGCCGTCGTGACCCATGGCGATACCGTCATCCACGGCGATGGTATTGAATTCCTTCGCCACGCCGCCTGCGCGTTCCACTTCCCGGGCGACCAGTTGGCCCATGTCCTTGAGGTGGACATGCCCTGGTACGAACTGGGTGAACGAGTTGGCGATGGCGATGATCGGTTTCTTGAAATCTTCGTCCTTCATGCCCGTGGCGCGCCACAAGGCACGTGCGCCGGCCATGTTGCGGCCGTGGGTGGACGTTTTCGAGCGGTAATCAGGCATTGGAGCACTCCGGCAAAACAGGCTAATCAGTAAGGGGAGTGAGCTTCTATTGACGCTACACGCAAACGGCAGTGACCGGACGCAGCGAAGAAACCGAACACCACGGGATCACCGTGCACTCGGCCTGAGCTCATAAACCCGCCGGGGGATGACTGGCGATGAATAGCGTCGATTCTACACGGGTCGACGGGCTTGCGGACACATCCTGAACAGCTAATCGGGGTGGGATGTTTAGAGACTTCACTAATCTGCTTTGTACTCATCAGGGACGAGGTGTGGTGTGTCTATCGTCAATCATGGAGCTGATTTGCGAAAAGGGCGGTATTCAGAAACCGGACGTATTTATTTGCTGACATCCGTCGTTCATGAGCGTCGTCAAATATTCGATGACTGGCGAGCAGGGCGCTTGCTAGTGGATGAGTTCCGAAAGGCTCAGCAAGAGGGAAGAGCGCATTCGCTGGCTTGGGTTGTAATGCCAGACCACTTTCATTGGCTGGTCGAGTTGCAGTCAGGCAGTCTGGGGCTATTGATGCGTCGTGTGAAATCGGGAAGTTCCCGGGCACTTATGGCGACAGGTCGCGTTCAGCCGCGTATATGGCAGAAGGGCTATCACGACAGGGCGGTCAGGCGTGAGGAGGATTTGCAGAGTATTGCGAGGTATATCGTAGCCAATCCGTTGAGGGCTGGATTGGTAGGCAAGATTGGAGATTATCCGCTGTGGGATGCGGTGTGGCTGTGACAAAACACAGATCAATGTAGGGGATCACCCGCCGCCTTGGCGCCGCGCTGTCGCGCAGCAAACAGAGGATGGTGTAGGAGCGTGCTTGCCCGCGATCGAGTGCGAAGCGCTCGCAAATTTACGACTGCTACGCAGCCGGTCGCGGGCAAGCGCGCTCCTACTTTTTACTGCCCGCGTTAGCTATTAGGCAACAACCGGCAGGTGATGCTCTTGATGTAGCGGGTTTCGGCGATTGCCGGGTGTACCGGATGATCCGGGCCCTGGCTGCCGCGTTCCAGCAGCTGGATGTTGCGGTCCAGGTGGCGGGCGCTGGTCAGGAGGATGTTTTGCAGGTCGTCTTCTGGCAGGTGCATCGAGCATGAGGCGCTGACCAGGATGCCGTCCTTGCTGAGCAGGCGCATGGCCTGTTCGTTCAGGCGACGGTAGGCGCCTTCGCCGTTCTTCAGGTCTTTCTTGCGCTTGATGAAGGCGGGCGGGTCGGCCACGATCACGTCGAAGCGTTCTTCACCGGCTTTCAGCTCTTTAAGGGCTTCAAACACGTCGCCTTCGATGCAAGTGATCTTTTCGGCGAAGCCGTTCAGGGCAGCGTTGCGCTCCACGCCGTCCAGGGCAAAGCCCGAGGCGTCGACGCAGGTGACTTCGCTGGCGCCAAAAGCACCCGCCTGGATGCCCCAGCCGCCGATGTAGCTGTACAGGTCGAGTACGCGCTTGCCTTTGACGTAAGGGGCCAGACGGGCGCGGTTCATGCGGTGGTCGTAGAACCAGCCGGTTTTCTGGCCCTGCATGACAGGGGCCTCGAACTTCACGCCGTTCTCTTCCAGTGCAACCCATTCCGGCACTGCGCCATATACGGTTTCGACATAGCGGTTCAGGCCTTCGGCGTCACGGGCAGCCGAGTCGTTCTTGAACAGAATGCCGCTAGGCTTGAGCACCTGCACCAGGGCGGCGATCACGTCTTCCTTGTGGTGCTCCATGGTGGCCGAGGCCAACTGCACCACGAGGATGTCGTTGAAACGATCGACCACCAGACCCGGCAGCAAGTCCGAATCACCGTAGACCAGGCGATAGAAGGGCTTGTCGAACAGGCGATCGCGCAGGGACAGTGCCACGTTCAGGCGATGAACCAGCAGCGATTTGTCCAGCGGCAGTTTGATGTCCCGTGACAGCAGGCGGGCGCAGATCAGGTTGTTGGGGCTCATGGCGACGATGCCCAGTGGCTTGCCGCCGGCGGCTTCGAGCAACGCCTGGTCACCTGCTGCAAAACCGTGCAGTGGGGTGGCGGCTACATCGATTTCATTGCTGTAGACCCACAAGTGGCCGGCGCGCAGGCGACGGTCGGCGTTGGCTTTGAGGCGCAGGCTAGGCAGGGACATGACGTCGCTCCGGAAAAAAGAGCGGGATTATAGCCTGTGATTGGATTATTGGAGGGGCATCCCGTCAATTAACCTCATCAATCGAGGCAAATGATGAAACTTGGCTAAAGTCATAGCCTTCTGCCCACGAGCGGGTGGACCGATTCTCATTAAGCGGGCAGAATCCTGATATGGCCTTGAGTAAATTTCTATGTCCGAAGAGTTGACCCCCGAGCAGATACAGCAAGCCCTTCAGGGTATCAGCGTACCTCCGCAGCCTCAGATCATGGTGGATCTGCAGATGGAGCAGTACATGCCTGATCCTGATCTGGCGGTGATTGCGCGGTTGATTTCCCAGGACCCTGGGCTTTCCGGCGCATTGCTCAAGATCGTCAACTCTCCGCATTACGGTCTGTCCAACAAGATCGCCTCGATCCAGAAAGCCGTGAATCTGCTGGGCAGCCGCACCGTCATCAACCTGATCAACGCGCAGTCGATCAAGGGCGAGATGAGCGACGAAACCATCGTGACGCTCAATCGTTTCTGGGACAGTGCCCAGGACGTGGCAATCACCAGTCTGACCCTGGCCAAGCGAATCGGCTCGCAAACCGTGGACGAATCCTACGCACTGGGTCTGTTCCATGACTGCGGGATTCCGCTGATGCTCAAGCGCTTTCCGGATTATATGCCGGTGCTGGAAGAGTCTTATGCCAAGGCCGGTCCCGATTGCCGGATCGTGGATACCGAAAACAGCAGGTTCGACACCAATCATGCCGTTGTCGGCTATTTCACTGCCAAGTCCTGGCGTTTGCCGGAACATGTCTGCAATGCTATCGCCAACCATCACAATGCCCTGGCGATCTTCGAGGATGATACGAGCCGCAATGCCGCACTCAAGAATCTCCTGGCTCCCCTGAAAATGGCCGAGCATATCTGTGAGTCCTGCCGAGTGCTGGGCAATCAGGACGAAGACCACGAGTGGAACAGCATCGGTCATCTGGTGCTGGATTATGTCGGCTTGTCCGAGTATGACTTCGAATACCTCAAGGAAAGCATTCGTGAGCTGGGCGCCAACTGATCCTGCCCGCTGCCGGTTTTCCTCTTTTGCATCACCGAGTTATCCATGCCTGAATTACCTGAAGTCGAAACCACGCGCCGTGGCATTGCTCCCCATCTGGAAGGGCAGCGTGTCAGCCGCGTGATCGTGCGGGACCGGCGTTTGCGCTGGCCCATCCCCGAAGACCTCGATGTACGCCTTTCCGGGCAGCGGATCGTGGAAGTCGGCCGACGGGCCAAATACCTGCTGATCCAGGCCGAAGTCGGAACGCTCATCAGTCATCTGGGGATGTCGGGTAATCTGCGTCTGGTCGAAGCTGGCCTGCCTGCGCTCAAGCATGAGCATGTGGATATCGAGCTGGAGTCCGGTATGGCGTTGCGCTACACCGATCCGCGCCGTTTCGGTGCCATGCTCTGGAGCCTTGAGCCCCACAGCCACGAGCTTCTGGTTCGACTGGGGCCGGAGCCGTTGACGGATCTGTTCGACGGTGAGCGCCTTTACGAGCGCTCCCGAGGCAAGTCCATCGCGGTTAAGCCTTTCATCATGGATAACGCGGTGGTGGTCGGCGTGGGCAATATTTATGCGACCGAAGCGCTGTTTGCTGCCGGTATCGACCCGCGACGCGAGGCCAAGGGTATTTCCCGTGCGCGCTATCTGAAGCTGGCCGTCGAGATCAAGCGCATCCTGGCCTACGCCATCGAACGCGGCGGCACGACCTTGCGCGACTTCATCGGTGGCGACGGCAAGCCTGGCTATTTCCAGCAGGAGCTTTTTGTCTACGGCCGTGGCGAGCAGCCCTGCAAGGTGTGCGGCACGACCTTGCGTGAGGTCAAGCTGGGGCAGCGGGCAAGCGTTTACTGCCCTAAATGCCAGACCTGATCCTCAATACTTGAAATACTGCGCCGCTTGCTTAAGCCCCAGTGCTGTTTATAGTTATCAGCACTCCAACCTGCGACACCTGAAGGACCAAGCCATGCGCCCGTTTCGTATTATCGCCGCCACCCTGACCCTGCTCGTCGGGTTACAGGCTTTACCTGCCGTGGCTGCCGACCTGCCGCCAGGCAGTGGTGATCCGGTCTACAGCATCCAGACCCCGCCCGCTTTTGCCATGGTCGGCGACCTGATCATTGCTCGCCCATTGCTGATTGCCGCGACCATCGTCGGTGCGGGGCTGTTCGTGATTGCTGCACCTTTCGCAGCCGCGGGCGGCAACCTGGGCGCAACGGGCAAGGCGCTGGTGGTCGATCCGGGCAAGGCGGCATTCGTCAGGTGCCTGGGCTGCACCGGCGATGGATATGGCAAGCAGGAATGATGCAGAGCGCTTGTGTCACCAGCCTTTGAAGACTATGCCTTGCCGGTGATGAGGCGATATTTGGTCATCAGCTCGTCTTTGCTTTCGACACGATTTTCGTCCAGCGGAATGCAATCCACAGGGCAGACCTGCTGGCATTGAGGCTCGTCGTAATGACCGACGCATTCGGTACACAGGTTCGGGTTGATCACGTAGATCTCCTCACCCTGTGAAATGGCCTCGTTCGGGCACTCGGGTTCGCAGACGTCGCAGTTGATGCAATCGTCAGTGATGATAAGGGACATGAAACACTCCAGCCGCGGGGTGTACCGGGGCGTATGAAAACCAATGCGGCGAATTGTGCCGCATTAGCGCCTTCGATGCACCTCGACGTTACGAGCGTTTGAAGCGATCGGTCAGTGCCTGGGCCACGGCCGGGTGCACGAACTTGTTGATATCACCGCCCAGCGCAGCGATTTCACGGACCAGCGTCGAAGAAATGAACGAATAACGTTCCGACGGAGTGAGAAACAGACTCTCGACGTCCGGTGCCAGTTGTCGGTTCATGTTGGCCAGCTGGAATTCATACTCGAAATCCGAAACCGCCCGCAGGCCGCGCAGAAATACGTTGGCGTTCTGCTCCTTGGCGAACTGGGCAAGCAAGGTCGAAAAGCCTACGACTTCGACGTTGGGCAGGTGTTTGGTGACTTCTCGTGCCAGCTCTACACGCTGCTCCAGAGGGAACAGCGGGTTTTTCTTCGGGCTGGCAGCAACGGCAATGACCACTTGGTCGAACAGGCGCGAGGCGCGTTCGACCAGATCGCCGTGGCCCTTGGTGATAGGGTCGAAGGTTCCTGGGTACAACACTCGGTTCATCGCGTCGTCCTGGTCGGAGTCCGGTTGGGGACTCGGATGTTATCGCAGCCGCCCCGGTGGGCCAAGTCGAGGTGTAGCCAGTGAGGCTTTATTGTGCCGATTATCGGCGATTTTTTATCAGGCTGATGGCATCTCAATGGCCATCAGCAGGGCTCTATTCAGCGCAAGAACACCTTGTAGACCAGTCTCTGAATGGCTTTACCGTACGGCGGGTAAATTAAACGCGCCGCGTTGAAGCGTTGCTTGATAAACACGCTTTTGGCCTGGCTGAAGGTCAGAAAACCTTCCCGGCCATGATACTGGCCCATACCTGAAGGGCCGACGCCCCCGAAGGGCAAGTCGTCCTGAGCCGCATGCATCAGCGTATCGTTCAGACAGACGCCGCCGGAATGAGTCTGCTCCAGCACTTTTTGCTGCTCGGCCTTGTTGTAGCCGAAGTAGTAGAGCGCCAGCGGACGAGGGCGCTGATTGATATAGGCAAAGGCTTCATCGAGATCCCTGTAGGGCACGATAGGCAGCAGCGGCCCGAAAATCTCATCCTGCATGACCAGCATGTCATCGCTGACGTTGAGCAAGAGACTGAACGGCATGCGCTGCGCCTGTCCCTGATCGTACAAGGCGATTACCTCAGCGCCTTTGCTGGTGGCGTCTTCCAGGTAGTGATTCAGTCGCGCCAATTGTCGCTGATTGATGATTGCCGTGTAATCCGGGTTGTCAGCCAGTGTCGGGTAAAAGCCCAGGACCGCTTGCCTGTAGGCTTCGACGAAACCCTGCACCCGATCCTGCGGTACCAGTACGTAATCCGGTGCGATGCAGGTCTGCCCGGCATTCAAGGTCTTGCCGAATGCAATGCGCTCGGCGGCGTCCTTGAGCGGGACATCTGCGGACACAATCACGGGAGACTTGCCGCCGAGTTCCAGCGTGACCGGCGTCAGGTTTTCCGCTGCAGCACGCATCACATGCTTGCCGATGCTGGTCGCGCCGGTAAACAGAAGGTGATCGAACGGCAGTCTGGAGAAGGCCATGCCCACATCGGCTTCGCCCAGCACCACAGCGATCAGGTCTTCGGGAAAGATCCGGGCGAACAGGCGCTTGAGCAGGTCACCCGTCGCAGGTGTGGATTCGCTGAGCTTGAGCATCACCCGATTGCCGGCGGCCAGTGCGCCAATCAGCGGGCCGATGGCCAGGAACAGCGGGTAGTTCCAGGGCACGATAACCCCGACCACGCCCAAAGGCTGATACACCACTTTGGCCGAGGCAGGTTGAAAGGCCAGGCCTACATGGCGGCGCGAGGGTTTCATCCAGTGCTTGAGTCGTTTGCGCGCATCCCGGATGCCCAGCAGGCTTGGCAGCAACTCGGCCAGCAGGGTTTCGTCGGCGCTGCGGTGGCTGAAGTCGTTGCTGATGGCGTCGATCAATGCCTGACGGTGGTCGCTGATCAGTTCACCCAGGCTTTTGAGCCACTGCGAGCGTTGTGCTGCCGAGGGCATCGGGTTGGCTGCGAACGCCTGGCGCTGTAGAGCGAACGTGTGTTCCAGTTCGCTGGAAAAAGACGGGGCGTCAGGCATGTGGGGCGTTCCTTGCTGGATTTTTCGAGTGTTTTAGAGCTATTGCTCTATAAAGTCAAATGGCCTGTGTCCCCCTTGTCCCTGAGGTTTCACGCACATCACTGCATCTATGCCGACCGCTTGCGCTACCATTCCCTATCAACATACCCGAGGGATCGAGCTGAGTATGGCTCCACGTATCAAAACCCGTGAACGTATCGTGCAGGTCAGTCTGGAGCTGTTCAATCAGCAGGGTGAGCGTAGCGTAAGCACCAATCACATTGCCGCTCACATGGAAATTTCTCCGGGTAATCTCTACTACCACTTCCCCAACAAGCAGGCGATCATCGCCTCGCTGTTCAACGAGTATGAAGCGTTGGTGGATGGTTTTCTGTTTCCTCCCAAGGGGCGGCAGCTGACGGTTGAAGACAAGCGTAACTACTTGCTGGCGATACTCGACGGCATGTGGCGTTATCGGTTCCTGCACCGCGACCTTGAGCACCTGCTGGCTTGCGACCCGGAAATGGCGACCCGCTATCGGCGTTTTTCTCAGCGCTCCCTGACCCAGGCCATGGCGATTTACAGTGCTTTCGTCGAGGCTGGTGTCCTGAACATGGACAAGGCGCAGCTTGAATCGCTGACCCTCAATACCTGGATCATCCTAACCTCCTGGGTGCGTTTCCTGTGCACCACACGTGAACATTCCACGCACTTGAACGAAGATGCCATTCGACGCGGCGTCTATCAGGTGCTTATGCTGGAGTATGGCTACATCAGCGCCGAAGCCCGTGATGAGTTCAGTGTCTTGTGTGAGGCTTTCTACACGCCTCTGCCCAAGGTGCTTGGGGAAGGCGGCTGAGAGCAATCAATATTCGGTTTTCTGCTTACAGGAGTGAGTCATGTCCATCGCGCAACTGATCAGCCCTCAGCAATTGGCGGCCCGCCAGCGAGAGCCCGGGCTGGTTATTCTCGATTGCCGCTTTGCCCTGGAAGATCCCGATTACGGGCAGCGCAGTTACGCTCAGGGTCATATCGATCGTGCGTCTTTCGCGGATCTGGAGCGTGACCTCAGTGGTCCTGTCACCAAGGGCAAGACCGGACGCCATCCCTTGCCGGACCCTGAAGCGCTGTTGCGTCGCTTTCAAGCCTGGGGCATCAACCCGGACAGCGAAATCGTGCTCTATGACGACGGCCCCGGCGCCTTTGCGGCCCGTGCCTGGTGGTTGCTGGCGTGGCTGGGCAAGCGCGATGGCGTATATCTGCTCGATGGCGGCCTGAAGGCCTGGCATGCGGCGAGCCTGCCACTGAGCCTGGATGCGCCGGGCAACAAACCCGGTACGTTCACCGGCGAGCCCGATATGTCCCTGGTGCTCAATGCCAGCCGTTTGCAGGGCCGTCTCGGGCGGCCTGAACTGACCCTGATCGATGCGCGCGCTGAAGCCCGTTTTCGGGGTGAGGTGGAGCCCATTGATCCGGTTGCCGGGCATATTCCGGGTGCGCAGTGCGTCGCCTTCAATGAAAACCTGGGACCTGACGGACGCTTTCTGCCAGCCGATCAGCTCAGGCAGCGCTTTGCCGAGACGCTACAGGATCGCTCGCCGAAGGATCTGGTCGCCTACTGCGGTTCAGGTGTGACGGCCTGTCATAACCTCTTTGCCCTGTGTCTGGCGGGTTATCCACTGGGTACGCTGTATGCCGGGTCTTGGAGCGAGTGGATTACCGATCCGGCCCGTGAGGTTGCGACAGGGGCATGACCCTGTCGCCAGCAAGCTGCCTCTCACAAGAGGTTTCTATCGTGGGGTTCATCCGCGAACAGCCTTGTCGCGCTCATACGCCATGCTCAGCCACAGCGGAATACGCCGCTCCAGATAATAACCGGGGTTTTTCAGCGAACCATCGACAAACCCCACATGGCCGCCCTTGGCCTGCAACTCGAACTCCGTGCAGTCTGAAAGCTCGTCGGGTTCGGGCAGGCTGTGGATAAAGACGAAAGGATCGTCCGCGGCCTGGATGATCAGTGTCGGTGTACGAATCTGGCCCAGAAAATACCGGCTCGACGCCCGGCGATAATAGTCTTCGGCATTGGCAAAACCATGCAGGGGCGCCGTTACACGGCCATCGAAATCCCAGAACGTGCGCATATTCTCCAGCGAGCCCAGGGCGGCCAGCTCTGCCAGCCCTTCGCTCATCCCTTCATGCTGGAAGCGGCGTTGCTTGTCCCGGATATAAGCCAGCATTTCGCGCATGAAGTGCCGTTGATAGACCTTGGAAAAGCCTTGGCCGATACGGTTGGCGCATTCATCCAGCCGAAAGGGCACCGATACCGCCACAGCACCCAGCAAGCCACTTTCTGAACCTGATTCGCCCAGATGCTTGAGCAGAACGTTGCCGCCCAGTGAATAACCCACGGCATAAAGCGGCGCCAGAGGGCGCAAGGCTCGCAGGTGGGCAATGACTTCAGCCAGGTCTTCGCTGGCGCCGGAGTGGTAACTGCGCGACAACAGATTCGGCTCACCGGAACAGCCGCGCCAGTTCAGCGCCACGCTGGCCCAGCCTTGGGAAGCCATTGCCTTTTGCAGGCCTGCCACATAAGGCGAGTTCGACGAGCCGGTCAGCCCGTGCAGTACCAGCACCAGTGGCGCATCGGCCTCATGGGGGCCATGCCAGTCCATATCGAGAAAGTCCCCATCCTCCAGCCACATGCGCTCCCGCGTACGGGCAAGCAGGGTTCGTTTGCGCCACAGCGGTCCCCACAAGGTTTGCAGGTGCGGATTACCCAGGCCTGAAGCCGGGACGAAACGGTTTGCCGAGGATGTAGGCAGAGGGCTGGCTGACACGGTCTTGCTCATCAATGAATGCAGAGACGTACGTTGCCATTAAGTGATGCGAGATGTAAGAGGTTTTTGGCTGAGTGGCTTGAGAATGCGCTCCTGCAGCAGGAGCGCATTCATCTGCGAGAGGGCCGTCAGAACAGGTCGATCGGCGCCGACTCGTCTGCTGGCAACGGACTGCCCGGTACGCTGCCGCCCAGTTCGTTCACGCTTGGAGGTGTGTCTTCGCTCTTGAACAGCTCGAAGAACGCATTGGGCGTGCTCGGGGTCGCGGCTCGGCCACTGACAGGGTCGACCCGCAGGCTGAGAATGCCATCCGGTTCGGCCTGTTGATGCGGCGGCTTGTCCTTGAGGGCTGCGCTCATGTAGTCCATCCAGATCGGCAGGGCTACCGTACCGCCAAACTCGTGGCGTCCGAGGCTTTCCGGCTGGTCGAAGCCCGTCCAGACCGTTGTTACGTAATCTGCGTTATAGCCGGAGAACCACGCATCCTTGGATTCGTTGGTCGTACCGGTCTTGCCTGCGATATCCGGCCGGTTCATGGACAGTGCGCGACGCCCTGTGCCGCGCTTGATCACATCCTGCAGCATGCTGTTGAGGATGTAGGTCGTGCGGCTGTCGACAATGCGCTCTGCAACCACAGGTGCCTGTGGCTCGGTGGCGGAGGCCGGTGACGTGGTGGTCAGGCCCGGACTGTCATGGATCGCAAAGGTCGAGGTGTTGGCGGCTGCCTTGGCCTCTGTCGCCGGAACGCTGGCCGGATTGGCCAGGAACAGCGTCTGACCGTCACGGTTTTCGATCTTCTGGATCAGGTACGGGTTGACCTTGTAGCCGCCGTTGGCAAATGCACTCCAGCCGGTGGCGATTTCCATCGGCGTCAGGGTTGCGGTGCCCAGCGCCAGCGACAGGTTGCGCGGCAGGTCCTGCCTGGCGAATCCGAAGCGAGTGATGTAGTCCATGGTGGAGTCGATACCCAGGGCCTGCAGCAGACGGATCGAAACCAGATTGCGGGACTTGTAGAGAGCCTCGCGCAGCCTGATCGGGCCGAGGAAGGTATTGGTGTCGTTCTTCGGACGCCAGACCTTGTCCAGGTATTCGTCGACGAACACGATAGGCGCATCGTTCACCAGGCTCGAAGCGGTATAACCGTTGTCCAGGGCGGCACTGTAGATGAAGGGCTTGAAGCTCGAGCCCGGTTGACGCTTGGCCTGCATGGCGCGGTTGTAATTGCTCTGCTCGAAGGCAAAGCCACCGACCAGCGCACGGATGGCACCATTCTGCGGATCCAGAGAAACCAGCGCGCTCTGAGCGGCGGGAATTTGACTGAATTTCAGCGAGCCGTCTTCCTGACGCAGCAGGCGTACCAGATCACCGACATGCGCCACGTCAGCCGGTTGACGTGGATTGGCGCCAAGACTGTTGGTGTTCAGGTAAGGGCGAGCCCATTTCATGCTGCTCCACTCGACGTTTTCTTCTTTTTCGCCGTTGCGGGTCAGGACACGGATACCGTTTTTATCGACCTGCGTGACGATGGCGGGCTCTACGCCGTTGATCGTGCGCTGTTTGGTCAGTTCCTGAGCCCAGCCGGCAGGCGTCATGCCCGGGAAGCGGCTTTCCGGGCCGCGATAGCCATGGCGCTGGTCATATTCGATCAGGCCTTGCTGAACAGCCTTGTTGGCGTGCTCCTGAAGATCGCTCGGAACAGTAGTGGTGACGCGGAAACCTTCGGTATAGGCTTCGCTGCCGTAGCGACCGACCATTTCGGCGCGGGCCATTTCGGCGATGTAGGGCGCGTAGACTTCCGGCGTCGGGACGTGGTAGCTGGCGTTGAGGGGCTCGTTGAGAGCGGCCTGATAAGCGTTCTGGTCAATCTTGCCCAGGCGGTACATGCGCCCCAGGATCCAGTCGCGACGTTCCTTGGCACGGGTCGGGTTGGCCAGCGGGTTGAAGCGTGAAGGTGCTTTGGGCAGACCGGCAATCATGGCCATTTGCGCAAGGCTTACATCGCGAATCGATTTGCCATAGTAGACTTGCGCCGCAGCCTCGATGCCATAGGCACGGTTGCCCAGGTAGATCTTGTTGACGTACAGCTCGAGGATTTCATCCTTGGTCAGTTGGCGCTCGATTTGCAAGGCAAGGAGAATTTCGGTGGTTTTACGTGAAAAGCTTCTTTCGCTGGTCAGGAAAAAGTTTTTCGCGACCTGCATTGTGATGGTACTGCCGCCTGATTGAATATGGCCGCTTTTCACCAGTTGGGTGGCGGCACGCATCAGGCTGCTTGGGTCGACGCCGTAGTGATTGGCGAAGTTGTCGTCTTCGGCCGACAGCAGTGCGTTGATGAAATTGGGCGGGATTTCGGCAAAGCGAATGGGGGTGCGGCGCATCTCGCCAAACTCGGCGATCAGCTTGCCGTCGCTGCTGTAGACGCGCAGGGGAATCTGCAACTGAATGCTCTTCAGCGCTTCGACAGAGGGCAGGTTCGGGCTCAGATAGAGGAATGCACCGCTCAGCGCGAGCAGCAGGCCACAGAATACTGCTACGAGAGACCACCAGATAAACTTCAGCAGGCGTATCAAGGCTTTTGGATTTCCACAAAAAAGAATGGGTTGAGCGCAGGCATTTACAAACGAACACGCCTTGAAGCTTTGTTAAACGAAAAATCCGCCGGGCATTATAAGCATTTTTCGTCTCCAGGCGTGATTTGCGCTACTGTCAAGGCTGTTGACAATGGCACAGGCCAAAAATTACGCCGTAAGTGGCGGAAAACTCATAGGAATACTGGTTGTGTTCGAACTCTTCGGTAAGAAGGCCAACACCCTTCTAGGGATCGATATTAGCTCTACCTCGGTAAAACTCCTTGAGTTGAGTCGTTCCGGCACTCGTTACAAGGTCGAGTCTTATGCGGTCGAACCGCTGCCGGCCAATGCCGTCGTCGAAAAGAATATTGCCGAACTCGAAGGGGTTGGCCAGGCGTTGTCGCGCGTGCTGGTCAAGGCCAAGACGAACGCCAAAATAGTGGCGGTCGCTGTGGCGGGTTCGGCGGTCATCACCAAGACCATCGAGATGGACGCCGGTCTGTCCGACGACGACATGGAAAACCAGCTCAAGCTTGAAGCTGACCAGTACATTCCCTATCCCCTCGAAGAAGTCGCCATCGATTTTGAAGTCCAGGGCTATTCGGCTCGCAATCCCGAGCGTGTCGAAGTGCTGCTGGCCGCCTGCCGCAAGGAAAACGTGGAAGTGCGTGAGGCCGCTTTGGCGCTGGCCGGGCTGACGGCCCGTGTCGTCGATGTGGAGGCCTACGCGCTGGAGCGTTCTTTCGGTCTGCTGTCTGCCCAACTGGGCAATGACCACGATCAACTGACCGTTGCCGTGGTGGACATCGGCGCAACCATGACCACCCTGAGCGTGCTGCATCACGGGCGCATCATCTATACCCGCGAGCAATTGTTCGGTGGGCGCCAGCTGACCGAGGAAATTCAGCGTCGCTATGGCCTGTCCATGGAAGAAGCGGGGCTTGCGAAGAAGCAGGGCGGGCTGTCCGACGATTACGTCAGTGAAGTGTTGAACCCCTTCAAGGATGCCCTCGTGCAGCAAGTGTCTCGCTCGCTGCAGTTTTTCTTTGCTGCCGGGCAGTACAACACCGTCGACTACATCATGCTGGCGGGCGGTACGGCTTCCATTTCGGGACTTGAGCACTTGATCCAGAAACGTCTTGGTACGCCAACCCTGGTCGCCAACCCTTTTGCCGACATGGCCCTGAGCTCCAAGGTCAACGCCGGTGCATTGGCCAGTGATGCTCCCGCGTTGATGATCGCCTGCGGTCTTGCCCTGAGGAGCTTCGACTGATGGCACGGATCAACCTTTTACCGTGGCGTGAAGAACTTCGCGAAGAACGCAAGAAACGCTTTCTGACGGCGCTGGTCTGTGTGCTGGTTTTCTCGGTGGGCGCGCTGTTTCTGCTTGATCGCTACATCAACAACGCGATCACTTATCAGGAAGCACGCAACGCATTCATCCAGAAGGAAATCGCCCAGCTCGATATCCGTATCAAGGAAATCAGCGACCTGAAGGCCCGACGCAAACAGTTGCTGGAACGGATGAAGATCATCCAGGACTTGCAGGGCAACCGCCCGATCATTGGCCGGGTGTTCGATCAACTGGCGCGAACCCTGCCCGATGGTGTTTATTTTTCAGATGTCAAAATGACCGACAAATTGATTTCCATCAGCGGGGCTGCCGAGTCCAACAACCGGGTTTCGGACCTGATGCGCAACATGGAGGCTTCCGACTGGCTCGCCTCGCCGAGCCTGACCGAGGTCAAGGCGACCACGGCAGGTGCAGTGGATCAGGCGAACGTCTTTCAACTGACGGTCCGCCAGACCCAGCCTGCTGCTGTGGTTGAAGGAGCCAGGCCATGAATTTTGCTGAATGGCTGGAAGGGCTTCGCCGGGTCGACCTCAATGACCTGGATCTCAACAACCTGGGCTCCTGGCCCGCAGCGGTCAAGGCCATCTCCGGCGTGCTGGTGATGGTGCTGGTGTTTGCGCTGGGTTATTTCCTTTTCATCCAGGAGCTGGAAACCCGGCTCGAAGGTGCCCAGGCCAACGAACTGATGCTGCGCGAGCAGGTGTCGACCAAGGCCTTCCAGGCCGCGAACCTGGAGCCTTACAAGAAGCAGATGGAAGAAATGGAAAACACCTTCGGCGCACTGTTGCGGCAATTGCCCAGTGACACCGAGGTGCCGGGCCTGCTCGAAGACATCACTCGTACAGGCCTGGGAAGTGGTCTGGAGTTCGAGGAAATCAAGCTGCTGCCCGAGGGTGTTCAGCAGTTCTATATCGAGCTGCCCATCCAGATCACAGTGGTAGGCGGTTATCACGACCTTGCGACATTCGTCAGTGGCGTTGCCAGCCTGCCGCGCATCGTGACGCTGCATGACTTCGAGATCAAACCGGTCGACCCCAAATCTCAGACCAAGCTGCGCATGAACATTCTGGCCAAGACCTACCGCTACAACGATGAAGGGCTGAAGAAATGAGGGCGGCGCGACTGTTGTGCGTCAGTGTGGTCCTGATGGGGCTGGCCGGGTGCGATAACGATCAGGAGTTCGCCGATCTCAGCGCTTTTGTCGATGAGGTCAAGACGCGTCCTTCGGGCAATATCGATCCATTGCCCAAGTTCCGGCCCTATGAAACCTTTACCTATAACGCGGCCAACCTGCGCAGTCCGTTCCAGCCTCCGGTGAAGATCGACCTGCTCAATCGCCAGAAAGGCTCACGGCTGGTCAAGCCGGACGAGACGCGGGTCAGGCAGTTTCTCGAAGGGTTCAATATCGAATCCTTCGAGATGGTCGGAACCATTGGCAACGAATCGGGTACATTCGCCTTGTTGCGCGGTGCCGGAGGGGTTCATCGCGTAAAAGTGGGTGATTATCTGGGCCGTAATAACGGCCGGATTGTGTCGGTCAGCGATGCGCAGGTCGATGTCATTGAAATAGTTCCTGATGGAGAGGGGGCCTGGCTTGAAAGGCCGCGCAGTATTTCCCTCAAAGAACGCTCATGAAGTGGGCAAGGCCAAGCATGCTTAACACCGCACAACGGAAATTCATCATGATCAGGATTCTCTCGATTATCGGCGTTTCGCTAGGGATAGCGATGCTTTCGCCGGTTCTCCAGGCAGCCAATCTTAAAACGCTGGATGTCGCAGCCTTGCCAGGCGACCGGATCGAACTGAAGCTTTCCTTCGATTCTCCGGTTCCTGCGCCGCGCGGCTATACCACCGAACAGCCGGCGCGCATCGCGCTCGACCTGCCGGGTGTGACCAGCCAGCTGGCAACCAAGAGTCGTGATCTGGGTGCGGGCAATGCGCGCAGTGTCGTGGTGGTTCAGGCCCAGGACCGCACGCGGGTCATCATCAACATGACGACGCTGTCTCCTTACAGCTCACGTGTCGAAGGCAACAACCTGTTCGTGGTGGTCGGCCAGGGCGCTGCCGCTGCGCAATCCTCCCAGCCGAGCACGGCCATGGGAACACCGCGAGTCGCCGTCCCGGCGCCCGCTCCGTCAGCGGCACGGCCTTACGTGCCGGCTGGTGTGAAAGCCATCAGGAATATCGACTTCCAGCGCGGCGAGCTGGGTGAAGGCAATGTGGTCATCGACCTGAGCAGTCCTGGTATTTCTCCGGACATTCAGGAGCAGGGCGGCAAGATTCGTGTCGACTTTGCCAAGACCCAGTTGCCTGAACCGCTGCGGGTCAGGCTGGACGTCAAGGATTTCGCCACGCCTGTGCAGTTCGTGAGCGCCACGACCTCCGGCGACAAGGCGAGCATCAGCATCGAGCCTTCGGGCGCCTTCGATTACTCGGCCTACCAGACTGAAAACAAGCTGACCATCAGCGTGCGTCCCCTGACCAATGAAGACCTGGATCGCCGTGCTGCCGACAAGCCGGTCTACACGGGTGAAAAACTGTCGCTGAATTTCCAGGACATCGATGTGCGCTCGGTGCTGCAACTGATTGCCGACTTCACCAACCTGAACCTGGTGGCCAGTGACACGGTTCAGGGCGGTATTACCCTGCGCCTGCAGAACGTGCCGTGGGATCAGGCACTGGATCTGGTGCTCAAGACCAAGGGCCTGGACAAACGCAAGGTGGGCAGTGTCCTGCTGGTCGCGCCAGCCGATGAAATTGCCGCCCGTGAGCGTCAGGAGCTGGAATCCCTCAAACAGATTTCCGAACTGGCGCCGTTGCGTCGCGAGCTTCTGCAGGTCAATTACGCCAAGGCGGCCGACATCGCCAAGCTGTTCCAGTCGGTGACCAGCGTCGAATCGAAAGCCGACGAACGCGGTTCGATCACTGTGGATGAGCGTACCAACAATATCATTGCCTACCAGACCCAGGACCGGCTCGACGAACTGCGCCGCATCGTGTCGCAACTGGATATTCCGGTGCGTCAGGTGATGATCGAGGCGCGCATCGTTGAGGCCAACGTCGATTACGACAAGGCGCTGGGCGTGCGTTGGGGCGGGACCAAGGTCGGCAGTGGCAACTGGAATACCTACGGCCTGGACGATAACGGCGACGAGGCGGGTAATACCGGCAATGACCTGAATTCCAACACACCGTTCGTCGACCTGGGTGCCGGTAGCGCGACCTCCGGGATCGGCATCGCCTTCGTCACCAACAATACCCTGCTCGATCTCGAGTTGAGCGCAATGGAAAAGACCGGCAACGGTGAAATCGTTTCCCAGCCCAAAGTGGTCACTTCCGACAAGGAAACCGCCAAGATCCTCAAAGGTACGGAAATTCCTTATCAGGAGTCCAGCTCCAGCGGCGCGACAACCGTGAGCTTCAAGGAAGCATCCCTGTCGCTGGAAGTGACGCCGCAGATCACGCCGGACAACCGCATCATCATGGAGGTCAAGGTCACCAAGGATGAGCCGGACTACCTCAATGCGGTACTGGGCGTGCCCCCGATCAAGAAAAACGAGGTGAACGCCAAGGTGCTGGTTTCCGATGGCGAGACGATCGTGATCGGTGGCGTGTTCTCCAATACGCAAAGTAAAGTTGTAGAGAAAGTGCCATTTCTTGGCGATGTACCGTATCTTGGCCGACTTTTCCGTCGAGATACGGTTTCAGAAGCGAAATCCGAGCTGTTGGTATTTCTGACTCCGCGTATCATGAACAACCAGGCGATTGCTGTGAGTCGTTGATTCTGTGCGAAATTTAATACTTGTAGGGCCGATGGGGGCTGGTAAAAGCACCATCGGCCGTTTGCTTGCCAAAGAGCTGCGCCTGCCGTTCAAGGATTCCGACAAGGAAATCGAGTTGCGCTCGGGCGCAAATATTCCGTGGATTTTCGACAAGGAAGGCGAGCCCGGCTTTCGCGACCGCGAGCAGGCAATGATTGCTGAGCTGTGTGAAGCCGATGGCGTCGTTCTGGCGACAGGCGGCGGCGCCGTCATGCGCAGCGAAAACCGTCAGGCGCTGCATGCCGGTGGGCGTGTGGTGTATCTGCACGCCTCGGTCGAACAGCAGGTCGGGCGCACGGCTCGTGATCGCAATCGTCCCTTGCTGCGCACTGCTGATCCGGCACGGGTATTGGGTGAGTTGCTGGCCATTCGTGACCCGCTGTATCGTGAAATCGCTGATCTGGTGGTTGAAACCGATGAACGGCCACCCCGTATGGTCGTTCTTGACATACTTGCCCGCTTGGCAGAGCTTCCTCCCCGTTAAAGCGCAGACGAAAATGCGCTATCCTCGGCGACCATCAAAACAGCGACAGCCATTGGCTGTCCTGGCGCACGAAAAAACATGCGCAACGCCCAATCGTTAATCAATGTGGGGACACATGCAGACACTTAAGGTCGAGCTTGGTGAGCGTAGCTACCCGATTCATATTGGCGAAGGCCTTCTGGACAAGCCGGAGCTCCTGATCCCGCATATCGTCGGGCGGCAGGTGGCTATCGTTTCCAATACCACGGTTGCTCCTCTTTATCTCGAACGATTGACGCGAACGCTGGTGGGTTACAACGTCCTGTCAGTGGTGTTGCCCGACGGCGAAGCGTTCAAGAACTGGGAAACCCTGCAAACCATCTTCGACGGCCTGCTCACGGCACGGCACGACCGCCGCACGACGGTGATCGCCCTCGGTGGCGGTGTGATCGGCGACATGGCCGGATTCGCTGCCGCCTGTTATCAGCGTGGCGTGAATTTCATCCAGATCCCGACCACGCTGTTGTCCCAGGTGGATTCGTCGGTAGGCGGCAAGACCGGCATCAACCACCCGCTGGGCAAGAACATGGTGGGAGCCTTCTATCAGCCCGGCGTCGTGCTGATCGATACCACCACACTCAACACCCTGCCCGAGCGTGAACTGTCCGCCGGGCTGGCTGAAGTCATCAAGTACGGCCTGATCTGCGACGAGCCGTTCCTGACCTGGCTCGAAGAGCACGTCGACCAGTTGCGCGGCCTGGACCAGAAAGCCCTGACCATCGCCATCGAGCGCTCGTGCGCCGCCAAGGCGCTGGTGGTGGGTGCCGATGAGCGAGAGTCCGGCGTGAGGGCAACCTTGAACCTGGGTCACACTTTTGGCCACGCCATCGAAACCCATATGGGCTATGGTGTCTGGCTGCATGGCGAGGCGGTTGCCGCCGGTACGGTCATGGCTCTGGAGATGTCTTCGCGGCTTGGCTGGATCACCAGCCAGGAGCGTGATCGCGGTATTTGCCTGTTGCAGCGTGCTGGCTTGCCGGTTATGCCGCCACAGGACATGACGGAAAACGATTTTCTTGAACACATGGCGATCGACAAGAAAGTGATCGATGGTCGCCTGCGTCTGGTGCTTCTGCGTCAGATGGGTGAAGCGGTTATCACGGACGATTATCCAAAAGAAGTACTACAGGCCACTCTGAGGGCGGATTACCGCGCTCTGGTGGATCAGCTTAGAGGTTAACGGAAAACCCATGACTAGTTTGCATGCCGACGAGGCTTTCCTCGGCCATTATCAGTTGAGTCATGACCCCTTTGCAGCGCGGGTACCTGGCTTCAAGTTTTTTCCTGCCCAGCGCAAATCGGTGCTGGGTCAGCTTCATCACCTGGCTCGTTACAGTCAGTTGCTGCTTGCCGTGACCGGGCCTCAGGGCAGCGGCAAGACCTTGCTGCGCCAGGCGCTGGTAGCCAGTACCAACAAGCAGTCGGTGCAGAGCGTGGTCATTTCGGCGCGTGGCGCCAGTGATGCTGCGGGCGTATTGCAGCAGGTCGCCCAGGCGCTGATTGTTGCCCAGGCTGAAATGCAGGCGATTCTGGCGCAGGTCGTACAGCTTGCGCTGACCGGTCAGGAAGTCTATCTGCTGGTGGACGATGCGGAACAACTTGGCGATTCGGCGCTCGAAGCGTTGCTGGGTCTGGCCGCAGGCACGCCTGAGGGGCGTCCGCATGTGTTCCTGTTTGGCGAGCCGTCGCTGATCGACCGTCTCGATCAGTTGTGTGCCGACCTGCAGGGTGATGTCGAAGGCGAGCGCTTTCATGTCATCGAGTTGCAACCTTATACCGAAGAAGAAACCCGGGAGTATCTGGCTCAACGTCTGGAAGGTGCAGGGCAAGGAATCGCGTTGTTCACTGCCGAGCAGATTACCGATATCCATGAGCAGTCCGATGGCTGGCCTGGGAATATCAACCAGGTTGCCCGCGATTCAATGATCGAGGCGATGATCGCGAGTCGTTCCGCGGTCAAGCGCCCAAGTGTGGGGTTCAACATGCCGAAAAAACACGTACTGGCCCTTGGTGCAGTTGTCGTGGTCGCAGTGGCAGCCGCGGTGCTGATCCCTGGCCGCGGCGACAAGAGCGCTGCGCCAGCCAATGCTCCGGCCCAGGCCCAGTTGCCACTGGGTCAGGGCACGCCCGCGAATCAGCAATCCAATAATGGTGGTCCGGCTATCGAGTTTGCGGGTAACTCGCAGCCGATGCCTCTGCCGCTGGTGGGTAACTCGCAACCTGTGATGCGCGGTCCTCTGGCCGAGGCGGCAGGTGCCGGTGAAACCGACGAAGATGCCGTGCCAATGGGCTCTCCAGCCCAGCCGCCCACGGTAACGACCACTGCACCACCTGCCGGTGCGCAGGCCGGTGCCGTGCCTCGTTCTTCCATTCCGGCTCCTGCGGCGGCAACGCCGGTGGCTCCGGCCGCCAAGCCTGCGCCAGCGCCAGCTCCGACTCAGGTCGCCACAGCCAAGCCTGCGCCCGCAGCGGCTCCTGCCGCCAAGCCTGCTGAAAAACCAGCCGCTGCCGCCGCCAAACCAGCTGCCGGTGGCAACTGGTACAGCGGCCAGGCGCCAGGGCATTATGTGGTGCAGATCCTGGGCACCAGCTCGGAAGCAACGGCTCAGGCCTATGTTGCCGAGCAGGGCGGCGAGTACCGTTATTTCAAGAAAACATTGCAGGGTAAGCCCCTGTATGTCGTGACATACGGTAATTTTTCGGACCGCGCTGCAGCCCTTGCAGCCATCAAAGTCTTGCCAGCAAAGGTTCAGGCTGGTAAACCTTGGCCTCGTACTGTCGCCAGCATCCAACAAGAGCTCGGCGCCAGTCGCTGAAGTCGCAGCGGCCTTATCCAGGCCGCTCACCCGGCAAACCTGATTTTACCTGCTCCGACGTGCCGCTTCTGGCGGCGCGCCTTGCAGTGTCTGCGTTACAAACGCCCTGACGTTTCGGTCGCTTCGGTCAGAATATTGAAAAATACTTTGACTAGCACAATGCTCAGCTATAAAACCTTCATAAATGCGACATTGATTTTCGGCTTTTCGCCGTTAAATTTGTGGGCCTTTGTGTCGCTGTGTACAATGACCTCCGTTTTGCCTCTCCGAAGCCGGCGTACGTTCGGCGTGACAGGTAATTGATTGAATTGAAAAGAAATTTGCCTCGCATAGAGGCAGCCTGGTGAGAAAGTGTCTATGAAAGCCGGTCTATACCAACCAGATGAATTCAAGGATAACTGCGGCTTCGGCCTGATCGCTCATATGCAGGGCGAGCCCAGTCATCACCTGTTGCAGACGGCTATTCAAGCCCTGACCTGCATGACCCACCGTGGCGGTATCAACGCCGACGGCAAGACCGGTGACGGTTGTGGCCTGTTGATTCAGAAGCCCGATGCATTCCTGCGTGCGGTCGCCAAGGAACACTTTGGTGCTGATCTGCCTCGCCAGTATGCCGTGGGCATGGTGTTCCTCAATCAGGACGACGCCAAAGCTGACATCGCTCGCGAGAACATGAATCGCGAAATCCTCGCTGAAGGCCTGACTCTGGTCGGCTGGCGTCAAGTGCCGATCGATACCAGCGTACTGGGCCGTCTGGCTCTTGAGCGTCTGCCGAAGATCGAGCAGGTATTTATCGGTGCAGAAGGCCTGAGCGATCAGGAATTCGCTATCAAGCTGTTCAGTGCCCGTCGCCGTTCGTCGGTGTCCAACGCTGCCGATACCGACCACTATGTCTGCAGCTTTTCGCACAAGACCATCATCTATAAAGGTCTGATGATGCCGCGCGACCTGACGGCATTCTTCCCGGACCTGAACGACGAGCGCCTGCAAACCGCGATCTGCGTGTTCCACCAGCGCTTCTCGACCAACACCTTGCCGAAATGGCCGCTGGCCCAGCCATTCCGCTTCCTCGCCCACAACGGCGAGATCAACACCATTACCGGTAACCGTAACTGGGCGCAGGCGCGTCGTACCAAGTTCACCAACGATCTGATGGATCTGGAAGAACTCGGCCCGCTGGTCAACCGCGTGGGTTCCGACTCATCGAGCATGGACAACATGCTTGAACTGATGGTCACTGGCGGCATCGACCTGTTCCGTGGCGTGCGTATGATCATTCCGCCAGCGTGGCAGAACGTCGAAACCATGGACCCCGATCTGCGGGCGTTCTATGAGTACAACTCCATGCACATGGAGCCGTGGGATGGTCCGGCCGGCGTCGTGATGACCGAAGGTCGCCATGCGGTCTGTCTGCTTGACCGTAACGGTCTGCGCCCGGCGCGCTGGGTTACCACCAAGAATGGCTACATCACCCTGGCGTCGGAAATCGGCGTGTGGGACTACAAGCCTGAAGACGTCATTGCCAAGGGCCGTGTCGGTCCGGGCCAGATTTTCGCGGTAGATACCGAAACCGGTCAGATCCTCAACACCGATGCCATCGACAACCGCCTGAAGTCGCGTCATCCGTACAAGCAATGGCTGCGCAAGAACGCCCTGCGCATTCAGGCGACCATGGAAGACAACGACCACGGTTCGGCCTTCTACAATCCTGAACAGCTCAAGCAGTACATGAAGATGTATCAGGTCACGTTCGAGGAGCGCGATCAGGTACTGCGCCCGCTGGGTGAGCAAGGTCAGGAAGCGGTCGGCTCCATGGGCGACGACACGCCAATGGCTGTGCTGTCACGCCGTGTGCGTTCGCCGTTCGATTACTTCCGTCAGCAGTTCGCGCAGGTGACCAACCCGCCGATCGACCCGCTGCGTGAAGCCATCGTCATGTCGCTGGAAATATGCCTCGGTGCCGAGCGCAACATTTTCCAGGAATCGCCTGAGCATGCCTCGCGTGTGATCCTCAGCTCGCCGGTCATTTCCCCGGCCAAGTGGCGTTCGCTGATGAACCTGGAGCGTCCGGGCTTCGAGCGCCACATCATCGACCTGAACTACGACGAAAACATCGGTCTGGAAGCGGCGATTCGCAACATCGCTGATCAGGCTGAAGAAGCCGTGCGTGCCGGTCGTACTCTGCTGGTGTTGAGCGACCGTCATATTGCTCCGGGGAAACTGCCTGCACACGCCTCCCTGGCGGTTGGCGCGGTTCACCACCGTCTGACCGAAAAAGGTCTGCGTTGCGACAGTAACATCCTGGTCGAAACCGCGACGGCCCGTGACCCGCACCACTTTGCCGTGCTGATCGGCTTCGGTGCTTCGGCGGTCTATCCGTTCCTGGCCTATGAAGTGCTGGGCGATCTGATCCGTACCGGTGAAGTGCTGGGCGACCTTTACGAAGTCTTCAAGAACTACCGCAAAGGCATCACCAAAGGCCTGCTCAAGATTCTGTCGAAGATGGGTATCTCCACCGTTGCGTCCTACCGTGGCGCGCAACTGTTCGAGGCCATCGGCCTGTCCGAGGAAGTCTGCGACGTCAGCTTCCGTGGCGTACCGAGCCGCCTGAAAGGCGCCCGTTTCGTCGATATCGAAGCCGAGCAGAAAGCGCTGGCAGCCGAAGCCTGGAGCCCGCGCAAGCCGATCCAGCAAGGTGGCCTGCTCAAGTTCGTGTTCGGTGGCGAGTATCACGCCTACAACCCGGACGTGGTCAACACTCTGCAAGCCGCTGTGCAGCAGGGCGACTACAGCAAGTTCAAGGAATACACCTCGCTGGTGGACAAGCGTCCGGTGTCGATGATTCGCGACCTGTTTCAGGTCAAGACCCTCGACCAGCCGCTGAACATCGACGAAGTCGAGCCGCTGAGCGAGATTCTCAAGCGTTTCGACTCCGCAGGGATTTCCCTCGGCGCGCTGTCGCCGGAAGCTCACGAAGCGCTGGCCGAAGCCATGAACCGTCTGGGCGCTCGCTCCAACTCCGGTGAGGGCGGTGAAGATCCATCGCGCTACGGCACCATCCGCAGCTCCAAGATCAAACAGATCGCCACTGGCCGTTTCGGCGTGACGCCTGAATATCTGGTCAATGCCGATGTGTTGCAGATCAAGGTCGCTCAAGGCGCCAAGCCGGGTGAAGGCGGGCAACTGCCGGGCGGCAAGGTCAACGGTCTGATCGCCAAGCTGCGCTATGCCGTACCGGGTGTGACCCTGATTTCGCCTCCGCCGCACCACGACATCTATTCCATCGAAGACTTGTCGCAGCTGATTTTCGACCTGAAACAGGTCAACCCGTCGGCACTGGTTTCGGTCAAGCTGGTAGCAGAAGCCGGCGTGGGCACCATCGCCGCTGGCGTGGCCAAGGCCTATGCCGACCTGATCACCATTTCCGGCTACGACGGCGGCACAGGCGCTTCGCCTCTGACTTCCATCAAGTACGCCGGCGCGCCGTGGGAGCTTGGTCTGGCCGAGACTCACCAGACCCTGCGCGGCAACGACTTGCGCGGGAAGGTCCGGGTACAGACCGACGGTGGTCTGAAAACCGGTCTGGACGTGATCAAGGCTGCCATCCTCGGTGCTGAAAGCTTCGGCTTCGGTACGGCGCCGATGATTGCCCTGGGCTGCAAATACCTGCGCATCTGCCACCTCAACAACTGCGCCACCGGCGTAGCGACCCAGAACGACAAACTGCGCAAGGATCACTACATCGGCACCGTCGATATGGTGATCAACTTCTTCACCTACGTGGCTGAAGAAACCCGCGAGTGGCTGGCCAAGCTGGGCGTGCGTTCCCTTGAGGAACTGATCGGTCGTACCGACCTGCTGGATATCCTGCCGGGCGAAACCGAGAAGCAGCAGCACCTGGACCTCACGCCTCTGCTGGGCAGCGACCATGTGCCTGCCGACAAGCCGCAGTTCAGCCTTGTGGACCGCAACCCGCCGTTCGACAAAGGCCTGTTGGCCGAGAAAATGGTGAATCTGGCCAAACCGGCCATCGAATCCCTGAGTGGCGGTGAGTTCGAGCTGGATATCTGCAACTGCGACCGTTCCATCGGCGCACGGATTTCCGGTGAAATCGCCAAGCTGCACGGCAACCAGGGCATGAACAAGGCACCTATCACCTTCCGTTTCAAAGGCACGGCCGGGCAGAGTTTCGGTGTGTGGAACGCCGGTGGCCTGAACATGTATCTGGAAGGCGATGCCAACGACTACGTCGGCAAAGGCATGACCGCTGGCAAGCTGGTGATCGTTCCGCCTAAAGGCAGCCCGTTCAAGACCAACGAAAGCGCCATCGTGGGCAACACCTGCCTGTACGGCGCGACCGGCGGCAAGCTGTTCGCGGCCGGTACGGCGGGCGAGCGCTTCGCGGTGCGTAACTCGGGTGCCCACGCCGTCGTGGAAGGCACTGGCGACCACTGCTGCGAATACATGACCGGCGGTTTCGTCTGTGTGCTGGGCAAGACTGGCTACAACTTCGGTTCCGGCATGACGGGCGGTTTCGCCTACGTGCTCGACCAGGACAACACCTTCGTTGACCAGGTCAACCATGAGCTGGTCGAGATTCAGCGCATCAGCGGCGAGTCGATGGAAGCCTATCGTACTCACCTGCAAAGCGTGCTGAACGAGTATGTCGAGGAAACCGGCAGTGAGTGGGGTCGTAACCTGGCCGAAAACCTGGACGACTACCTGCGCCGTTTCTGGCTGGTCAAGCCCAAGGCTGCCAACCTGAAATCGCTGCTCTCCAGCACCCGGGCGAATCCGCAATAAGGCACAGCTGCAAGCGGCAAGTTTCAAGCCGCAAGTTAACAGCAGTGCGCGAATTGCCTGCGATCATGATTCTTGCAGCTTCAGGCTTGTAGCTTGAAGCTGCCGTTAGAGGTTCCAGAGTATGGCTGAACGTCTCAGTAACGACTTCCAGTTCATCGAGGTCGGACGTAAAGATCCGAAGAAGAAGCTGCTGCGCCAGCGCAAGAAAGAGTTCGTGGAAATCTACGAGCCCTTCAAGCCCCAGCAGTCCGCCGATCAGGCTCACCGTTGCCTGGGCTGCGGCAACCCGTATTGCGAGTGGAAATGCCCGGTACACAACTTCATCCCCAACTGGCTGAAGCTGGTATCCGAAGGCAATATCCTGGCGGCCGCCGAGCTGTCGCACCAGACCAATACCCTGCCGGAAGTCTGCGGCCGTGTATGTCCTCAGGATCGTCTGTGTGAAGGTGCATGCACCCTCAATGACGGTTTTGGTGCTGTCACCATCGGTTCAGTCGAGAAATACATCACCGACACCGCGTTCGCCATGGGCTGGCGTCCGGACATGTCCCGCGTTGTGCCGACTGGCAAGCGCGTGGCGATCATTGGTGCAGGTCCTGCGGGCCTGGGTTGTGCCGACGTGCTGGTGCGCGGTGGCGTAACACCGGTGGTCTTCGACAAGAACCCGGAAATCGGCGGTCTGCTGACCTTTGGTATTCCCGAGTTCAAGCTTGAGAAAAGCGTGTTGAGCAATCGCCGTGAAGTGTTCACCGGCATGGGTATCGAGTTCCGTCTCAATACCGAAGTCGGCAAGGACGTCACCGTCGATCAACTGCTTGAAGAGTTCGATGCCGTGTTCATGGGCATGGGAACCTACACCTACATGAAAGGTGGCTTTGCCGGTGAAGAACTGCCGGGCGTACACGATGCGCTCGACTTCCTGATCGCCAACGTCAACCGCAATCTGGGTTTCGAGAAGTCGCCGGAAGATTTCGTCGACATGAAAGGCAAGAAAGTTGTGGTGCTGGGTGGTGGTGACACCGCGATGGACTGCAACCGTACGTCGATCCGCCAGGGTGCCAAATCGGTGACCTGTGCCTATCGTCGCGACGAAGAAAACATGCCGGGTTCACGCAAGGAAGTGAAGAACGCCAAGGAAGAGGGCGTGAAGTTCCTCTACAACCGCCAGCCAATCGCCATCGTTGGTGACGGCAAGGTTGAAGGTGTGAAAGTGGTCGAGACTCGCCTTGGAGAGCCTGACGCCCGCGGTCGTCGCAGCCCAGAGCCGATTCCGGGGTCCGAAGAAATCATCCCGGCCGACGCTGTGGTCATCGCCTTCGGCTTCCGCCCAAGCCCGGCGCCATGGTTCGAACAGTTCGGCATCAACACCGACAGCCAGGGCCGCGTCATCGCCCCGGAGCAGTCGCAATTCAAGCACCAGACCAGCAACCCGAAAATATTCGCAGGCGGCGACATGGTCCGCGGCTCCGACCTGGTCGTCACCGCAATCTTTGAAGGCCGCAACGCGGCTGAAGGGATTCTGGATTATCTGGGCGTCTGATGACGGCAGCTTCAAGTTGTAAGCTACAAGCTACAAGCTACAAGCTACAAGCGGTAAGCAAAGGCAGGCTTTTCTGCTTCTAGCTTGCCGCTTAAAGCTTGTAGCTTAAAGCTACCCTGTGCCCCCAATCACCCCAATAGAGAAAAGAAACCGCTCTTGCCGTGCCTTTTGTGTCGAGCTCTGAGAAAATGCCCGCACTTTTTTTGCGGATGCCGACATGACTGCCCTGAAGAACGACCGTTTCCTTCGTGCCCTGCTCAAGCAACCCGTAGACGTCACGCCTGTCTGGATGATGCGTCAGGCCGGTCGCTACTTGCCTGAATACCGCGCCAGCCGTGCCAAGGCGGGTGATTTCATGAGCCTGTGCAAGAACGCCGAGTTCGCGTGTGAAGTCACGTTGCAGCCGCTGGATCGTTACCCGCTGGATGCTGCGATCCTGTTCTCCGATATCCTCACCATCCCCGATGCCATGGGCCTGGGCCTGTATTTCGAGACCGGTGAAGGTCCGCGCTTCAAGAAAACCGTCAGCACCCTGGCCGACATCGAAGCCCTGCCGATTCCCGATGCGCAGCAAGATCTGGGCTATGTGATGAATGCGGTCAGCACCATCCGTCGCGAGCTTAATGGTCGCGTCCCGCTGATCGGTTTCTCCGGCAGCCCATGGACGCTGGCCACTTATATGGTCGAAGGCGGCTCGTCGAAAGACTTCCGCAAGTCCAAGGCCATGCTCTACGAAAACCCGCAAGCCATGCACCTGCTACTCGACAAGCTGGCGCAGTCGGTCACTTCGTACCTCAATGGCCAGATCCTCGCGGGTGCTCAGGCGGTGCAGATCTTCGATAGCTGGGGCGGCAGCCTTTCCTCAGCGGCTTATCAGGAATTCTCGCTGGCCTACATGCGCAAGATCGTCAGTGGCCTGATCCGCGAGCACGATGGCCGCAAGGTTCCGGTCATCCTGTTCACCAAGGGTGGCGGTCTGTGGCTGGAAAGCATTGCCGATGCCGGTGCCGATGCTCTGGGCCTGGACTGGACCTGCGACCTCGGCCAGGCCCGCCAACGCGTCGGCAACAAGGTTGCGCTGCAAGGCAACATGGACCCGACCGTGCTTTATGCACGCCCGGAAGCCATCCGCCAGGAAGTGGCCCGCATCCTGGCCAGCTACGGCAGCGGCACCGGCCACGTCTTCAACCTCGGCCACGGCATCACCCCGGAAGTCGACCCGGCCAATGCCGGTGCGTTTATCGAAGCGGTGCATGAGTTGTCGGCGCAGTATCACCAGTAATTTGTATTGCGGTCATGAAAGCGCCCGGTTTTTGCCGGGCGTTTTCATGTGCGTCAGACGGTGAGGAGTTGTTCAGCGTACCGGGCAATAACGTGGCAAAAGCGTGTTTGTTGTCCACGGGCGCGTTGGGCGATTATTTGTAGCTCGTCTTTGCTTGCCGTAAGCAAGAAGTCGTCATTGAAGATACCGAGCATCGTTTCTTCCCGACGGTTATTCAACCGAAGGGTGTCAAGCGCGAGGATTTCGAGCATTTTTGATGCGGCTTCATCATCTGCGTCTGTCGGTTTTATCTCGCCACTCAGCGTATATTGAAAGCGGCTTTCGCAGTTTTCATCCTGTGGGGAGATATGCCGAGCTTCATCAAAGAGATTGCCTTTCTTATGGCCGCAATGCAGCAGGTAATCAGGTTCTCTTTGTTGTAGCTCACCCACGTCGCGCAAGCAGGAGGCATGCAGGTTGCTATAGTCAAGTTCCAGGCTCTTATAGTCTGATTTTGGGCGAAAGTGCTCTATGTGGCTGGTTTGCTCGGATATCTCATCCCCGCAATAACAGCACAGATAGGCTTGCTCTCTCAGCAGGCTTTCATGGACCTCTTTTTTCTTTTGTGGCGCAGAGCGAGTCAGTGATTTATAGGTAGGCTTGCGGTTTTCTCTTTCTGCTTTGACTTTCCAGCGTGTAAAAGACAGCGGCTCAATTCCCTTGAGTACTTTCCTCATCTGCCAATCATCTCTTTGCGGGTTATCAGAGCCTGAGCTCTAGCATATTCAGGAAGGTCTGGAGTCAGCGCTTTGAGTTCTTCCAGTTGCAGCTTGGCCTTTTCGAGATTGTTATCTTCCAGTGTGGAAAATAGCTGGTTCAGTAACTTTTCGATCTCTGGATCGCGCTGCGTAACGCCCATGACCTCTTCAAGCACGCTGCTGGAGTCCATTCCGTAGGTCGTTCTCGGGTTAGAGGCCTTGCCGTTATGCAGCAGGATGACTTCTTCGGGTTGCAGGCTGCCGATGATCTGTGGTGAATGGCTTGTGGCAATGAATTGCACTTTCGGGAATGCTTTTTTGAGCGTAGGAGCAATATTGCGTTGCCAGGCTGGGTGAAGATGTATGTCCAACTCATCGATAATCACGATGCCATTGGTATTCTCCAGAACATCTTTCCCCATCTGTGGATTGAGGATGCACATCCGACGCGCAATATCGGCTATCAGAGCAATCAAACTGCGCTGCCCATCACTGAGGTCGTGGAACGGCACAGTCTTGCCTGGCCCCATATCGATTAGCAGACTTTGCAGTCTCAAGTCATATCTGAGGTCAAGCGCATCAGGGATTGCGAGCTGTATCGCCTGGTTTACCCATGTGAGTTCATCCTCGGGTTCGCTGTTGGACTTCGAGTCCAGCTTGTCCTGAAGACGCTCAAGAGTCCTGGCGATTAACCAGCTTTCAAAGTCGCGCAAGTCGGCTACGGCATCAAACCAGTTCAGGTAGCCATCGAAACGGGATAATTTCTGTTGTGCCGAAAACTCTGCCGATACGTTAGCGCTTTTCCACCGGCGATTGGCACGATAAAAAGCCAGTACTGGTAGATCGATACGCTCCCCCGCATTCCACTTGGCATGTACTTCTTCCATGTGCGTCAGGAATGATGGGTCGACGGCTGCTTCCCAGATATCAGCCAGCTGTATCGTTCCCCAGTCCGGAAGGCCAAAAATGTCACCCTCGGCTTTTATGAAAACAGGAAGTTTGCGTTCAAACCGGCTTCGCCCTTCGTACTTATCAACAACGAAGCGCACATCTTCGATGGGTAAATTTTTTTCGTCGCATTTCATCGCGTTGCCAAACGGCACAAGAGACACGGCCACCCCCTGCAACAACGACGTCTTCCCACTCCCATTGACCCCAACCACCAGGTTAAACCCCGGCTGGAAATCAAAATGAGCATCTTCGTAACAACGAAAATTCTGTAGGTGGAGATGGTCGAGGCGCATGCTGGTTTCCTTTACCAAGTCTGGCAGATGCGCCAGTGTACCTTGGCTTGCCGTGTCTGCCAGCGTTCAGTCTGTGACTAGGCCTTTGCAGGCAGCGGCTGCAACCTCGACAGCCGCAAGGCTACGCCCAGTGCGATCAGCAGCAAGATGCCAATAAACAGGCCGATGCCGTTCCAGCCAGCGTAATGCCAGAACACGCCACCGCCGGTTCCGGCCACGCTTGAGCCGGCGTAATAGCAGAACAGGTACAGTGAAGTGGCCTGGCCTCTGGCCTTGACGGCTCTGCGACCGACCCAACTGCTGGCCAGTGAGTGGGCACCGAAGAAGCCGAAGGTGAAGATCAAGACGCCGACAATGATGACTGCCAACGGGCTGAACAGGGTCAGGGCCAGGCCGATCAGCATCATGACGATGACGGCCCACAACACTTTGCGCCGTCCCAGCCTGTCGCCCAGTGCGCCGATCTGCGCGGAGCTGTAGATGCCCGACAGGTAAACGATCGAAAACACGCCCACCACTGCCTGGCTCAGGTTGTAGGGTTCGGTCAGCAGGCGATAGCCGATGTAGTTGAACAGGGTGACGAACGCGCCCATCAGCAGAAAGGCGAGCAGAAACAGCAGCGGCAGCCCTGCATCGCGAAACTGCAGGACGAAACCGTCCAGCAGGCTGCGCGGGTGCAGCGAGCGGGGCTGGAAGTTGCGGGACTCGGGCAGGATTCTCCAGAACACAGCTGCAGCAATCAGTGCCAGACCGCCGACCACCAGCATCGCGGTATGCCAGCTTACGTAATCGATCATCACTCCCGTAATCAGCCGTCCGCTCATGCCGCCGACCGCGCTGCCGCCGATATAAAGCCCCATGGCCAGGCCAAGGTGCATCGGGTGGATTTCCTCGCTGAGGTAAGTCATGGCCACCGCCGCCAGCCCGCTGAGGGACAGGCCGACCATTGCGCGTGTCACGAGAACGCCTTCCCAGGTGGGCATCAGTGCGCTGGCAATGGTGGAGATGGCTGCACAGAACAGCGCCAGCACCATCACCGGCTTGCGCCCCAACCGGTCGGAAATCGGCCCGGTGATCAACAGGCCAATGGCGAGCATTGCCGTCGCAACCGACAGGATCAGGCTGCTTTGCGCGGCATTGATCGAGAACTCCTGGGACAGCAGCGGCATCATCGGCTGCACGCAATACAGCAGGGCAAAGGTCGCGAACCCTCCGGCGAACAGCGCCAGCACTGTCCTGGTGAAAGCCGGTGTGTTTTTTTCGATATAGCTGTCGCCTGCGGCAGCGGTGGGCTGAGAGTCTGTGGAAAGCGGGGCAACGGCAGGGTTCACGATGGACCTCGGGGCGCGGCAGACAGGTAATGAAAAAAGCATATAGCGCCGAAATCATTCAATCCAATATATTGTTCGACCTGTTTGATATGTAAAACGACTTGATCGGAGGTCGCATGGAATTGCGTCATCTGCGTTACTTCATCGCAGTTGCCGAAGAGCTGCATTTTGGCCGTGCCGCTCAGACGCTGGGTATTTCCCAGCCGCCGCTGAGCCAGCAGATCCAGACGCTGGAGCAGGAGCTGGGAGCGCGTCTGTTCGACCGCACTAACCGGCGGGTGCAACTGAGCGAAGCCGGGCGGCTGTTTCTCGAAGAAGCTCGTGGCGTGTTGGCGCAGGTCGACAAGGCTGCCGATGTGGCGCGTAGGGCACAGTTGGGTGAGCTTGGCGAATTGAAGATCGGTTTCACCGCTTCGGCGCCTTTTACCTCCAGCATCCCACAGGCAATTTTCTCTTTTCGGCAGAAGTACCCGGCTGTACACCTGGCCTTGAAGGAGATGACCAGCAAGGATGTGGCCGAGCAACTGGAGGACAGATCGATACAGGTCGGCATCATGCGTCCGCTGGCCTTGCCTGATTCACTGGTGTCTTTCGAGCTGTTGCGCGAGCCACTGGTGGCAATCATGCGTTCAGACCATCCATTGGCGGCGTGCAGCGAGCAGGGGCTGTACATGTCGGAGCTGGCGACCGAGCCGTTCGTGTTTTTCCCACGCACTTATGGCAGCGGTTTGTACGCCCAGATACTGGAGCTGGCGCGAGACGCCGGTTTCAGCCCGCTGATTACCCAGGAAGCCGGAGAGGTGATGACCATCATCGGGCTGGTGGCAGCCGGTCTGGGTGTAACGGTTCTGCCTGCGTCCTACCAGCGAATGCGCATCGAGGGCGTGGTCTATAGAACCTTGCTGGACCCGGCGGCAACCAGCGCGGTATGGCTGGTACAGAGAAAGGATGAACAGTCACCAATGGCTAAGGCGTTCTTTGAACTGGTGACTGGCCGGTAGATTTCACTTGCCCCGTCGCGGGCAAGCCCCCTCCCACAAGGATTTGCGTTCATCCTGCGCCAGATCATCACGTCGTCATTGACGATGCCCCGCATTGAAGTCCTGGATGCCTGGATTGATCGACAGCTCCTTGAGGATTCTTTCACGCAGCAGGTTAATCCAGCGGTTGTAGTTACGGTGGATCTGGCCGTCCTTGTAGTCCAGGCCGGTACTGCTGCGGTAGTCGATTTCAAACGAGGTCGGGGTGTACGGAATATCGACCTCGGCATGATGACGGCCACGCACGGTGATGGCGGCTTTGATCATGCCCGGTTTTATCGATTGCACGACCCATTGGCGATCATTGAGCGCGGTGACGATTGCACGGCTCATCTGCTCGTTGCTGAAACCCATCTCGCTGGAGAAGTTTTCCTTGGCGTTGTACACCGGCTTGCTGGTACAGCCTGTTATCAACAAGGCCAGAGCCATCAAGGCGACGATGCGGTGGATCAGATTCATTCCCTTTACTCCGTAGGTAGATCGGTTTAGTGCCAGCGGCGGAAAATCAGCGAAGTATTGACCCCGCCAAACGCAAAGTTGTTGTTCATCACATACTCGTTGCTCATTTGCCGGGGTTCGCCGATCAGGTAATCCAGCTCGCCGCATTGCGGGTCGATGCTGTCGAGATTGAGCGTGTGGATGTAACGGTCGCGGTTGAGCATTTCGATGCTGAACCATGATTCCAGCGCGCCGCAGGCACCGAGCGTGTGACCGAAAAAGCTTTTTTGCGAGCTGATCGGCATGCGCGGGCCAAAGAGGCTGCTGGTCGCCAGGGTTTCGGCGATATCGCCCTGCTCGGTGGCTGTGCCGTGGCCGTTGACGTAGCCGACGGCCTCTGGCGGCAGGTTGGCGTCTTCCAGTGCCAGCTCCATGGCGCGGCGCATGGTGATCTGCTCCGGACGGGTGCTGTGAGCGCCATCGGCATTGCTGCCGAAACCGACGATTTCCGCGTAGATATGCGCACCTCGGGCCAATGCATGCTCAAGCTCTTCGAGCACCAGCATGCCGGCACCCTCACCAATCACCAGCCCATCGCGCCCACTGTCGTAAGGCCTTGGGCTGGTGTGCGGCGCGTCGTTTTTCAGGCTGGTTGCGTACAGCGCATCGAAAACCATGGCTTCGGTGGGGCACAGTTCTTCAGCGCCCCCTGCCAGCATCAGCGGCAAGCGTCCGAACTTGATCGCTTCATAGGCGTAGCCGATGCCCTGACTGCCGCTGGTGCAGGCACTGGAGGTCGGGATCAAGCGTCCGGTCAGGCCGAAGAAGATGCTGATATTGGCTGCCGTGGTGTGGGGCATCATTCGCACATAGGAGTTGGCGTTCAGGCCTTCTGCCACGGAGTTGAGCAGCATGTTGCCGAATGCTTTTATGTCGTCGGTACTGCCAGTCGAGGAGCCGCATGCAGTGCCCATGCGACCGTCGCGAATGATCGGGTCATTCAGCAAGCCTGCATCTATCAGGGCTTTTTCCGACGCGCCCACAGCCATACGCGATACCCGGCCCATGCTGCGCAACTGCTTGCGGGTCCAGTGCTCGGGGACTGCGAAGTCGTCGACAGGTCCGGCCAGCCGTGTGTTGAGTTCGGGGAACCGATCCCACTCGCCCATGCGCCGGATGCCGCTGCGGTTAGCGGTAAAGTTGGCTTCGATGCTGGCCCAGTCGCTGCCCAGTGAAGTAATGCCGGACATGCCGGTAACGACAACGCGCTTCATCAGCACAGGCCTCCGTTGACGGCCAGGACCTGGCGAGTGATGTAGGCTGCCTCCGCGGACATCAGGAAGTTCACCGCGCCGGCGACCTCTTCAGGCGTGCCCATGCGCTGGGCCGGGATCATTTTCATCAGTTCGTCCACCGGAACGTTTTCGTCCAGCATCGCCGTATCGATCAGGCCCGGTGCCACGCAGTTGACGGTGATCTTGCGTTTGCCCAGTTCGATGGCCAGAGCCTTGGCTGCGCCAATCAGGCCCGCTTTGGAAGCGCTGTAATTGACCTGCCCACGATTGCCGATCAGGCCCGAGACCGACGTGATACACACAATCCGGCCAGCCGCACGACGGCGAATCATCGGCATCATGACCGGGTGCAGCACGTTGTAGAAACCATCGAGGTTAGTGCGCAGCACTTGATCCCAGTCTTCTTCGCTGAGAGCCGGAAAGGCACCATCGCGAGTCAGGCCGGCGTTGAGCACGACGCCGTAATAGGCGCCATGGACTTCAACATCCTCTTCGAGAATCGCCTTGCAGGTGGCACGGTCGCTCACGTCGAATTGCAGAACGCGGGCCTGACGACCCAGGGCGATGACCTCGGCCTGAACGGCTTCGGCTTCACTGCGACCGCTGCGGCAATGCAGGACCAGGTCATATCCGGCCTGGGCCAGACGCAGCGCAATGGCGCGGCCGATGCCACGGCTGGAGCCGGTGACCAGTATCGATTCAGTCATGCCATGGCTCCTTCGGTCAGGTATTGGGCGGCGTTGGGTGGGCAATAGACACTGAGGCGGGCAAAGGCCTGGATGTCCGGGCCGGTCAGGTTGCATTCAAAGACACCCATGCCGCTGTCGTCCTGCAATGAGCGTGTGGCCTTGATCGTCAGCTCGCTGCCAGCCGGGAAATGCCCGACGTTGCATTCGTATTTTCGGCTGCCGAGCAGGAAGCCCAACTGAACAGGCTCGCCCTTGAGACGGGCCTGACAACCGGCATAGGCCGCAACACTCTGGGCCATCAGTTCTACGCCGATCCAGGCGGGAAGGTTGCCATCCGGCTGGCTGAACAAGCCATCGGGGCGCACGGTCACGCGGGTCTGGATCTGTTCTTCGTCAAAGCTCAGGACCTGATCGATAAGGATCATGTCGGCAGCATGGGGGATCAACTCGGCGAGCGGCCAATCGATCATGGTGCATCTCCGATAATCAGGCTGATGTTGTTGCCGCCGAAAGCAAAGGAATTGCTCATCAGGTAGCGGGAGTCAGTGAGCGCCAGCTGCGCGCCGGGCAGTGTCCATTGCAGGACTGGCAACAATGGATCGGCCTGGCCATCCCACAGATGAGGAGGCAAGGCCCGTTCGCTGTTCTGCGGTGCAAGAGTGAGCCAGCAGAACGCGACTTCCAGGGCACCGGCGGCACCGAGGGTATGGCCGCTGAGAGGCTTGGTCGAAGAGCACGAAACACCGTAGGGAAATACCGCCTGCACGGCCAGGCTTTCCATGGCGTCATTGTGCTGGGTCGCGGTGCCGTGCAGGTTCAGGTAACCGATTTGCCGGGCAGCGAGCCGGGCATTGTCCAGTGCCTGTTGCATGGCTTGCCGGGCTCCACGGCCATTGGGCTCTGGCGCGGAGATATGGTGAGCGTCGCAACTGGCACCGGCCCCGAGCAGGGCGATCGAGTGTGTGCCGCTGGCTTCACGGGTCATGAGGAACAGGACGGCCGCTTCGCCGATATTGATGCCGTCGCGGTTGACTGAGAATGGATTGCAGCGCTGTTGCGACACGGCTTCCAGCGCGGAAAAACCATTGAGCGTCAGCCTGCAAAGGCTGTCCACGCCACCACACAGAACGGCGTCGCACAGACCCATGTCCAAGGCTCGCCTTGCGCTGAGCAAGGCGCGGGCGCTGGAGGTGCAGGCTGTGGAAATCACATAGGCCGGGCCGCGCAGTTCCAGCCATGACGCCAGGAAGGTCGCCGGTGCGCCCAGTTCCTGCTGCTGATAGTCGTAATGTTCGGGGAAACTCTGGTCGCGCAGCCAGGTCGCCATGCTGTTGCTGGCTTCGTCGATACCCGAGGTGCTGGTACCCAGAATGACTCCGATACGCTCGACGCCATAACGCTCGATGGCTTGACGGATATCACTTTCGATCTGCAGGGCGGCGGTCAGCAACAATTGGTTATTGCGACTGCCCTGTGCGCTCAATGACGCGGGGATGGGAGCCAGGGCATCTTTGATTGCGCCGACCGGCAATACCCGGTCGGGCACCCAGCCGTTCTCTGCAACCATCCCCGAACTGTCGGCAGCGAACAGCTTGCGCGACACCTCTTCAGGACCATTGCCCAGGGCACAGATCAGCCCCATGGCATTGAGGTAGGCAGTCATTGTGAGGTCTCGACATTCAAGGGGGTGATTTCATAACTCAGCCCTTCCTTGAGCTTCAGCGTAAAGACAGTGGCAGAACGGTAATCGACCCGCCAGCGGTCATCGAGGCGACGCTGCTGTTGTTGATCTTGCGCGGCAGGATAACTGATGAGCAGCTTTTCGTTTGGTGTCAGGGCAAACAGCAGTGCTGCGAACAGCTCACGCGCCTCCGGGTTCGGCGGCAGTAGGCCATCGGCCTGCCACTTGCCCTGAATCAGCAACTGGCGTGCTTGGGGAATGCCCAGCGGGTCCATCAAGGACCAGCGCAACCCGGCATTTTCACGCTGGATAATCAGCAGCCAGTCCTGGCGCTGATCGGCCTGCTCACGCTGGATGTGCAGCTGCATTGGTAACTGTAACGACGGCATGGCCGCAGGCAACGGTGCCTGACTGGCACAGCCGCTCAGCAGCAGAATCACGAAAAGCCAAGCGCGGATCATGACGCCTCGCCGGTCAGGGGCTTGCGAGCCACGACATTGACCAGGGTTTCTTCGCGCTGCCCGAACGGCTTGGGCTTGAGCAGCTTCAAGCGCTCCAGCAAGCCGAAGTCCTTGGAACGACTCCACCACAGATAGGGGTACGAGACATTCTCCGCTTCAAACTCGAAGCCCTGGTCGCGAATCATCTCCAGGTACTGCGCTGCGCTTTTCTGCACATGCATGGGGTGGCGAAACAGCCAGCGAATCACCCAAGTGTCGATATAGGCCTCGGTGGATTCGGCGAACAGCAGATAACCGCCCGGCTTCAGCACGCGATAGAACTCGGCAATGGCTTTTTCCTGCTCGACCAGATGGTGAAAGGTCTGGTGACAGAACAGCATGTCGACGCTGGCATCCGGCAATTGCAGGGCGGCGCAATCACTGCCGATCAGCTCGATATCGATACCCTGGCGGCGAGCTTCTTCACGGCTCATCTTCAGGCTGTGGGGGTCGGCGTCCACACCTAGCAAGCGTGAAGGTGCGAAGACCTGACGCAAATACTGGAAGGACTTGCCTTGACCGCAACCGGCATCCAGCAGCACCGGCGCTTCAGGCGGTTGGCCATTGAACAGCGTGCGCAGATCATTGATCGCAACCCGCAGGACGTGATGCTGCCAGGTGTGGCTGCGCAGGAACCAGAACCCGAAACGGGTTTCTTCGACATAGCTGTCGCTCAGGAATGGCTGGTTCATGAGGCGTTACTCGCGCAGAACTCGGCCAGCATCCGCAACCGGCGCTTGGGCTCGCTGACAAAGGGATTGCGTTCATCCCAGGCATAACCGGCCAGGATGGCGCTGATCATGCGGCGGATTTCCGGGGTGCTGTCGGGGTAGAAAATCACGTCCTGAAAGCTGTTGTCATACCAGCCTTCGACATAGGCGCGGAAGGTATCGACACCGCGCTTGAGCGGGATGGCGAATCCGGTTTCCCAGTCCACGCTTTCGCCCTGTAACTGTCGGCTCAGCAGGTTGGCGGCCATGCTGGCCGAGCGCATGGCAATGGTCACGCCGGACGAGAACACCGGGTCGAGAAATTCCGCCGCGTTGCCCAGCAGTGCGAAGCCCGGGCCGTAGAGGGTTTTTACGTTGGCCGAATAACCACCGATGGTCCGTGCTGGCGTATCCCAGACGGCATTTTTCAGCACCTTCTTGAGCTGTGGTGTTTCATCGACGAATGCTTGCAGGCAGGCGTCCAGATCCTGCGGCTTATCCTTGAAGCGCTCAGCCGAAGCCACCACGCCCAGAGAACAGCGGCCATTGCTGAACGGGATCGACCAGAACCAGACGTCCCGGTGCTCGGGATGAATGCTGATCAGGATCTTCTCGCGGTCGAAGGGCGGGCTTTCGATATGGTCTTCGATGTGGGTGAACACGGCCTGGCGCACCGGGAAGCCGGACGGAGCTTCAAGGTCCAGCAAACGCGGCAGGACGCGGCCATAACCGCTGGCATCCAGTACGAACACGGCTTGCACGCTGTACTCGCTGCCGTCTTCACGACGAACGCTCAGGATGGGCTGCGAGCTGCTGAAGTCGACGTTGATGATTTCCTGCTGATAGCGGATTTCAACACCTTGCAGCGCTGCCTGATCGGCCAGCAGCTTGTCGAACTCGCTGCGCTGGACCTGAAAGGTCGTGGGTTTGCCGTTGCTGAACGTGTCACCGAAATCGAAATCGCTGTACTGATCACCGACAGCAAAGGCTGCACCGTTTTTCTTCTGGAATCCGGCCGCCTCAACCGCTTCGAGCATGCCGGCTTCTTCGACGAAATCCAGGCAATGGGAGAGCAGGCTTTCGCCAATGGAGAAGCGTGGAAACAGCTGGCGTTCGATGATCAGAACATCATGGCCCTTGCGTTTGAGCAACGCTGCGGCGATAGCACCGGCAGGGCCGGCACCAATGATGACAACCTGCCGATTTTCCATGTCAGTGAGGGGCACAAGAATTCCTTATCGGTTGGTCGGTGTTAAGGGAGGACGGCAACGGTTTGCGACCCATGCCGGTCAGGGCAGGCATGAGCGTCGCCAGCAGGCTCATCAGCATCAGCGCGAAATACAGCGCCGGACTGATGAGTTGCTGTTGCAGCAGAAGATTGAGAAAGACGATTTCGCTCAGACCGCGGATGTTCAGCAGCACGCTTTCGCGCCAGCGGCTTGCGCCTGCAAAAGAGGGTGGAGCCCAGCGCAGACCGATCCAGTTCCCCAGCATCTTGCTGACGATGGGGACGATGATCAGTGCGCCCAGTTGCAGCCAGCTCAGGGTGCTCATGGCGCTGTGTATGTTGATTTGCACAATGCCGAAGGTCAGCAGCAACGGGATCGCCAGTTGGTTCTGCAAGCGTTTGAACAGGGCCGCAGGCAGCGGCAGCCTCCAGGTTTGCCCAAGGCGCGACATGCATAGCAGATAGCCAATGCCGAAGATCAGCGCGTTAAGTTTGTAGTGCTCGGCTACCACCAGCATTGCAAAGAACGTCAGGCTGTAGAGCAACGGCTGGCGCAGGCCCACTAGGCGAAACAGCAAGGGAATGCAGGCTCCCAGCAACGGCAGTAACAGGCTGGCGGGTTTCAGGCTGCCCTGGCCCATGGCAAACAGGCTCCAGCAGGCCAGATCGATGAGGATCGCGGTCTGCACCAGACGGCGTGTCGCCTGAGGCGGGTAGCCGATGTGTTGCAGATAGAGATAAAGCACCGGAATTGCAGTGATCGCGAACACCAGCCCAATGGCCAGCGAGCTGAGCCAGGATTGGTCCGGCAGCAGCCATAGCGCACAGGCCAGGCCTGTAATGAAGGGCACCAGAAAGCTCGGAATCGCGACTTTCAGGCTCTGGCGGTCCAGTCGGGCATCGATGACATCGCTGAGGATATGCCCAAGGACTATCGCGAAGGCCAGGCCATACAAGGTTTTGAGCCATACCGGCGACACCAGTTGCGCGCCGCTCAGTTGCCAGTTCGGCTCGATCCAGAACAGCATCAGCAGCGGCAAACCAAAGGTCGCCAGCAGCAACTGACTGACGATGGGAATCAGCCCCAGCCGCTGACCCGCCCAGGTTGCCAGGGCAAAGGCCAATAGCGCCATCAGCCAGAACAGAAGGATCATCACGAGCGATGTTCCTTCTTCGGACTTGCCCAAGGCGCAAGGATGAAGCTGAACGCCAGCCCAAGGCTGACGGAGAGCCCGAAATTGCTGATGGCCGGGGTACTGGATATCGCCAACAAGCCGAACGAAAGCCAGGTGGTGACAGCCGCCAGCAGCGTACCCAGCAGGCTGACGGCAGCGCCGCCGATCTGCTCGCGCATGAGAATGGCGTAATCGACACTGATCGCCGTCACCAGCAGCAGGCCGAACAGGCTGAACAGGGTCAGCGGCTGACCGAGCCAGCCCAGGCTTGCCAGACTGCACAGTGCCGCCAGCAAGGGCAGGGCGACAATGCGCAAGGCACCGCCGAAGCCGAATGGCACGATCAACAACAGGACGATCAATACGCAGGACAGCAGCTTCAGTTCGGCGGCGCTGATCTGGGTGGCGGCGAATACGCTGTTGAGTTCGCCCAGGCGATCCACCAGTTGTACACCTTCCAGCCCTTGCGCCTGAGTCTTCAGCAGAGCGGGATCGTTCAGACCTCGCAAACTTACGATGCCGGCCACGCCGTTATCGTCATGGCCGAGCCAGAGCGTGCGCCAGGGTTCGCTGAGTGGTCCGGTGAGGGCGAGGTCGATATTTTGTGAGGGCAGCGCTTGCAGTCGAGCCAGCTCGGCCTGCAATGCGCTGGCCGGTACGCCCAGTTGGACCAGAGGCTGCCAAAGCGGCTCCAGACGGGAGAGTGCAGTGCGTGTGGCTTGCTGGTCGGCGGGCGATGCGACCAGTTGATTGAGCGCCATGTAGCCCTGCAGCTTGCCGACATTGACCAGTTGTTCCAGTCGCTGGGTGAGTGCCGACTGGCGCTCCAGCAATTGTTGCTCATCCTTGCCCCGAACCAGAAAGAACTGGCTGGTGGGCTGGTAGCCGGTGATGCGGGCGATGGCCTGGGCTTCGTCTGTCAGTGCCTGAGGCGCCGAAACCCATTGGCGGATATCGTTTCGAGTGGTCAGTTGCCACAAGCCTGTTGCACAGAACGCCAACAGCACTGCCAACAGTACGGGAGTACTGATGCGTTGCAGCAAGGCTTCGCGGCAATCGAGCAGGTGTTGTGCCAGAGCCAGAGGCCATTGCGCGGGATGGATTTCGACCTTGGCGAGCAACGCCGGCAGCAGGCAGACCGCTGTCAGGTAGGCCCCGATCAGGCCGGCAGCCGAGAACACGGCGATTTGCGTCAAGGCTGGAAATGGCGTCCAGGCCAGGGCCAGATAGCCAATACAGCTGGTGATCAGGCTCAGGCTCAGACCGGGCAATGTGAGGCGCAAGGCAGGCCAGCTTCGCCATGGCTTCAGGCTCCAGCTCTTGGACAGATAGTGCAGCGGGTAGTCCACGGCTACGCCGATCAGGCTGGAACCGAGTACCAGCGTCATGACGTGCATGCTGCCGAAGAACGCCACGCAGGCCACTGCACCGAACAGCATGCCCACCAGCACTGGCACGAAGGCCAGGAGCACTTTCCAGCGTCGGAAAGCCAGCAACAGCAGCAACAGAATGCCCAGCGTGGCACCGCCACCTACCCAGGTGATTTCCCGGCTGGCCTGTTTCTGCCCATTGGCGGCATACAGCAGGCCGCTGGCTGCCAGTAACTGGCCGTCGACCTGTCTGGCCTGTTCGCGAGCAGCATCCAGCAGGTTCGCGACCTGGGTGGGCAGGTGCATGTCGAATGCATCGCTGCGAGTGCGCGAGCGCAGCAATACCCAGCTTTTGTCATCGGCCACGGCAATCAATGCGCCGCTGGCCAGATCCGGCTGGACCGAGCCCTGTTTCGGCAGCCCATTCTGAATCCGCCCGGTCAGGCCCAGCCAGTCGTCCTGACTCGCCACCAGACTGAATCCTGCAAATGGATCGAACAGGTTTTGTACGCGCTGCTCGATGAAGGCCTGTGGATCGTTGATCAGCAGGTCGCGGTCTGCATCTGGCAGCATCGCCACCCGGCCTTGCAACAGCTGATTACGCAAGGCCGGCAGGTCCGCTTGCAATGACCACTGCACTTTCTCGAACAGTCCGCTGGCTTGCCATTGTTCGCTCAATCGGCGAGCCAGTTCGATGGCCTGTTGGCGGTCGGCATGCCCGACCAGTACCAGCATTTCCCGATTGAGCGGTTCCTGCATGCGCTGTTCGGCGCGCAGTACCAAGGCATCGGTGTTGGTGCCGGGCACCAGCTCCATCAGGTTGGCCGACAGTGGCGAGCGGTCACGCCACTGCCACCCGGCCAGGGCCAGAACGCCCGCCAGGATCAGCAGGAACAGGCGCGGCAGCAGGCGTTCAGTTGTTGAATTCATTGCGCTGCACGTCGGTCAAGGCCTGGGAGCTGCTGCTGTCGAGCATTTTCAGAACAGTGCTGTCGCCCTGGGTTTCCAGCAGTTCGATACGGTTGACCAGTTCGCCGCCGTTGATATTGATCTGCTTGAAGACCTGTTGCAGCAGCAGTGAACGCGGGATGAGGGTGAGCTGCCAGGCTTGGGCGTCGCCTTTCAATTGCAGCTCGAAGTCCCGCTGCAAGCCGCTGCTGTCGCCTTGCAGTACGGCGAGAAAAAGTCGGTTCTGTTCGGCGCCTGCGCTCTTGCCCGGCAGGAGTTTCCAGGGGCCGCTGCCCGGTGCTTCGCGGCGAGCGATACCGGCTGGCGTGATGCGGTAATCCTGTTTCAGTGGCGTTTCCAGCAGCCAGAGCAGGCCGAACTCTTTGGCCAGAACGAAACGGCCTTTGCTGAGCAAGGGTTGCGGCAGTGCGCGCAGGTGTTTTTCCTGAACGAAGTTGCCCTGTACTACTACAGGTTTGGCCAGTTGATCACTGAGTTGTTGCAGATCGAAGGCCAATGCCAGTGACGGCAGGCACATCATGCTGAACAGGCACAGAGCCCGAATGGCGCGGTTCATGGCATGACCTTCTGGACGGCATCGATAAAGACTTGAGGGGAGGCCAGTTGCATCTCGCGGCTTTCCCGACTCACGGCGACCTGAACCGTACTGGCGCGGGTCATGCGCTCCCCGGTGCTGGCGTCGGTGATCAGGTAGTTGATCTTCAGGCGGTTTTCCCATTCCACCAGACTGGCGCGCACGATCAGTTTCTGGCCGAACACAGCACCCCGCATGTAGCGCAGTTGCAGGTCGATCACGGGCCAGCCGTAGCCGGACTCCAGCATGTGGGTGTAGTTGTGGCCGATATGGTCCAGCAACGCACAGCGAGCGACTTCCAGGTATTTGACGTAGTGGCCGTGCCAGACGATGTTCATCATGTCGACATCGAAAAACGGCACCGTCACTTCTGTGTCGACGTGAATGAATCCCTTACTGCGCATGCAACCTCCAGTGGCGGTTGGCGATGCGATTCAGGCACAGGCGCAGCTCGGCTTCCAGGGCGCGATCCTCTATGACTGGCGGGAAGTCCTGAGCCAGTTGCTCGTGCATGGCGGCCAGTGCCGGTGGCAATGGACGTGCGTCATCTGCCTGACTGCGCAACCAGACGCCCTGATTGGCGGCGATCAGTGTGGCGGCAGCGACCTGCTCGGTCAGTTCCAGTACGCGGATGGCATCCCGGGCAGCAATCGTGCCCATGCTGACCTTGTCCTGGTTGTGGCATTCGGTCGAACGCGAGAACACGCTGGCGGGCATGGTGTTTTTAAGGGCTTCGGCGGTCCAGGCGCTGGCACCGATCTGCACGGCCTTGAAACCGTGATTGAGCATGGCCCGTTCGCTGCTGGCGCCGGACAGGTTGCTCGGCAGGCCATGGTTGTAGCGTGTGTCCACCAGCAACGCCAGTTGCCGGTCCAGCAGGTCGGCGACGTTGGCCACCAGGGTTTTCAGGCTGTCCATGGCAAAGGCGATATGCCCGCCGTAGAAATGCCCGCCATGCAGGACGCGCTCGGCTTCGGCATCGATGATCGGGTTGTCGTTGGCGCTGTTGAGTTCGATTTCGATGAACGAACGCAACCAGTTCAGGCTGTCTGCCAGCACGCCCAGTACATGGGGCGCGCAACGCAGCGAGTAGCGATCCTGTAGACGATGCAGCGGCGCAGTGGGCGCATCAATGGCCAGATCCTGACGCAGCCAGGCGGCGACCTGAGTCTGGCCCGGATGAGGTTTGGCGGCGAACAGGCGCTCGTCGAAATGCTCCGGGTTACCTTGCAGCGCTACGACATTCAGAGCCGTGATGCGGGTTGCCAGTTGCAGCAGGTAATCGGCGCGGGCGAACGCCAGACAGGCCAGACCGGTCATGACGGCGGTGCCGTTCATCAATGCTAGCGCTTCCTTGGGCCTGAGCTGGAGCGGTTGCCAACCCAGTTCGCGATGTACATCGCTGGCCTGACGTCGCTCGCCACGGAACATGACTTCACGTTCACCGGACAAGGTGGCTGCCACATAGGATAAGGGCGTCAGGTCACCACTGGCACCCACCGAGCCTTCTTCCGGAATCAGCGGCAAGACGTCGTGTTCGATAAAGGCTTGCAGGCGTTCCAGCAGCTCGACGCGCACACCGGAAACACCGTGACACAAGGATTGCAGGCGCGCAGCCAGGACCGCACGGGTGGCCTGTGCATCCAGCAGCTTGCCCAGGCCGCAACCGTGAAAGGTGTACAAGTGACGGGGCAGGGCCTCGACGTGCTGCAACGGCACGGCGACCACGCAGGAGTCACCGTAACCGGTGGTGACGCCGTAGATCACGCCTTCCTTGTCCAGCAGGGAATCCAGGAACTGCGCGCCTTTGGCGATGCGCTCCCGAAAGGCGCTGTCGCCTTGCAGGGCCGTAGGTGCCTGGCGATTGGCAAGGGCCAGAACGTCCTCGATACGCAGTGCGCGTTCGCCAAACATGACCGTGTCAGGAGCTTGATTCGTCATCGGACTTCCAGAAAGGGTAGAAATTGAACCACTGCTGCGGAGCCTCAAGGCAATAGTGCCCAAGGCGTTCGGCATAGCGGCTGGCCCAGTGGGCAATCACTTCGGCGCGGTCGCTGCGGCGCCATTGAATGGCATCGGTGAAGGGTTCCAGAATCACTCGGTAACCCTTCGGGCCCTTGAGGCAGAAAAACAGATTGACCGGGCATTTGAGCAGCCCGGCCAGTAACCATGGTCCCTGGGGGAAGCTTGCCGGTTGGCCGAGGAAATCAGCCTGCACGTTGCGCCCGCCGTGCAGGGTGACGCGATCCCCGGCAATGGCCAGCCATTCGCCTTCATCCAGGCGCTGGCTCAGTTGCAGCATGATTGCCGGGTCCAGCTCACTGACCTGTATCAGGCGCAGATTGTTCGCGCCCGCCTGACCCAGCAGGCGGTTGAAGCGCTCGGCGTGCTTGGTGTGGACCAGCACATTCATGGTGACCTTTTCGCCCAGCTCGGCCAGCGCACGGCAGACTTCAAGATTGCCCAGATGCGCCCCGACCAGTAACTGACCGCGCTCGCCTCGCAATTGATCGCGCAGAAGCGCGGGGTCGACGATTTCAATCTGCTCGATCCCGAGCTTGCCGTTCCAGACGTCGAGCTTGTCCAGCAAAGCATCGGCAAAGGCCATGAACTGGCCGAAAACCCGCCATTGAGTGGGGCGCAGTTCAGGCTTGCCGCTCCAGTGCGCCAGCCGTTGCTGGTATTGCCAGATGCTTCGGCGAGCCCGACGACCGAACAGGAAGAAATACAGAACGATGCCGTATAGCACCGGGCTGAGCACACGCCGGCCCAGCACACGCACGCCCCAGGCGGTGAGCTTCATCAACAGGAAACTGCCACGCTCTTCGTGGTTGGCCCAATGCTGCTTCTGCGGGTTGTCACTCATGGCTTCAACCGCCGCCACAGGATCAGTGGTAGACGCAGCAGCATGCCGAAGAACAGCTTGGTGTGCATCTTGGAAATCAGTGCGTTGTCATGAAACAGGCGGAAGTGTGACAGCCCGTCCTGGGGGTAGTGAACCCGAGTCGGCAGCCAGCGCATCGGCTGCTTGCGCCATGACAGGCGCACCAGAATTTCCGGGTCGAAGTCCATGCGTTTTCCGACGTGAACCGAGTCGATCAGTTTCAGTACGGGCGGCAATGGATAGACCCGAAAACCGCACATCGAATCGCGAATCTGTAGCGACAGGCTATTGATCCAGACCCACACATGGGTCAGGTAACGGGCATATAGCCGGCCTTTCGGGACGCTGGCGTCATACTCGGGATAGCCGCAGATGATCGCCTCCGGGTAGAGACGCGAGTTGTCCAGAAACACCGCGACATCGCTCAGGTCATGCTGGCCATCGGCATCGACTTGCAGCGCGTGGCTGAAACCCAGTCGCGAAGCTTCACGCAGCCCGGCCATGACCGCGCCGCCTTTACCCTGGTTGACCGCAAGGGTGACCAGAAAGACCTGATCGTTTTCAGCCAGCGATTGCAGCACAGCCGCACAGCTCTGGCTGCTGGCATCATCGACCAGAACGCACGGCAACCCGGCTGCCCGCAATGCCTTGACGACATCGGGTACGGCCAGCTCATGATCGAACACCGGGATAACGGCGCAGGGGTTATGCATCCTGGCTGGCCTCCAAGAGAATTCTCCCGCTGGAGCAGGGAGCGTTGTCGGTGTTGGTGAAGGCGAAATACAGCTTGGAGCGTTCGGCATCGAAGCGCAGGGTCAGCTTGAGCCGATCGCCCGGGCGAACCAGTTGCTGGAACTTGAGCACTTCCATGCCCGCGAACACAGGCGGTACCTCCAGCAGTTGCCGGGCCAGATGCATTGCCCACTCGACCTGCACCACGCCTGGCAGCACCGGGATTTTGGGGAAATGCCCGCTGAAATACGCGAGGTCCGGCGGGACCAGCAGGTCCAGGTGCAATTCAGCGTCGACGGTTTGCTGTTTCAGCAGCTCTGGCTGCTTGGGGCGCGGAGCCATGAGCAATGCCTGGACTTGCGCCTGCGGCAGCTTGCCTTGGGCGTTGAACGGCAGTTGCCGCAGCATGCGCCAGCGACGCGGCAGGGCAATGGCCTCGCAATGGGCGCTCAGGTGCTGGCGAAGGCTCTGGGTCAGGGCACGTCGACCCTGGTTGCGTAGCGCATGCATTCCGCCCGGGCTCAACACAATCAAGGCGCCAAGCGATGCCCGGCTTTCCTGAACGACTCCCAGGCGCGCGTCCTTGATCCACTCATGGCTCATGAGGGCTTCTTCCAGAAGCGGCAGGGAAATGCGTTTTTCTTCAAGCTTGACGATGCGGTCCAGGCGCCCCAGCAGCTCGAAACGGCCATCTTCATCGATGCGGGCAGCATCGGCAGTCTGCTCGACATGAGCGGCGGGCATGTAGGGCGAACGGATGCACAGCGCGCCATCGATGTTCTGACTCAGTTGTACGCCATCGAACGCCTGCCAGAGGCTTTCGCCCTGACGCCAGGCGATCCCGCCTGTTTCGGAACTGCCGAGAATCTCGGTGGGCCATTGCCCCAGGCGTTGCTGCAGGCTCTGAGCGGCATCGGCGGGCAATGCACCGCCGGATGAAAACACCCGGCGTACTGCGCTCAGGCTGGACCAGTCCAGGTTGTCGCCCATTCGCTTGAGCAATGCCGGGCTGGCGACCCAGGCGAAGGCCGGATATTCCCGGCTGGCGCGTTGCAGGTCTTCCGGGAACGGCAATTGTTTGCGCACGAACAGGCGGGCGGCGCACAAAGGCCACAGCACGCGAAACAACAAACCATAGATATGTTGAGAGGCTACGCTGCCGATGATGCAGGCCGATCCCAGCTCCTCGCCCCAAAGTTGCTCCAGGGCTTCGACTTCATTGGCCAGTTGCCGAAGGCGTTTTTCGATCAGTTTGGGTTCGCCGCTTGAGCCCGAGGTACACAGGCTCAGGCGACATTCGTCCAGGTCCAGCGCCATGGGGGCAAGCGGTGCTATGTTCTGCAATTCGTGTGGTTTGGTGTCGCCAGCCTGATCGGTCAGCCACACGTCCACATGCTTCGCCCAGCGCTGGCGGGTCTGGGCCTGCAGGTCGGCAGGCAGCAAGATTTCCACACCAGCGCGCCAGGCACCGAGCAGCGCAATGGACAGATCGCCTGCGTCCTCAAGGTGTACGGCCAGTCGCTTGATGTTCCGGGCCTGCAAACCGGCAGCCAGACGTAATGCCTGCTCACAGAATTGAGCATGATTGAGGGCGGGTTCTTGTGTCAGTAGCCGATCTTTCGAGGGTTCGAGCAGCAGGTTTTCGAGGTTTAACCAGTTCATGCGATCCATTTCATGCTCCGCCTCGGACACGTCGGCGGACTATCAATTCGCCTGCAAACAGCAGGCCCATCAGTCCATAGGAAATCAGGCCGGTATACAGCGCCCACCATGACAGGGGAGCCCACAGTGTCAGGGCTGCTGTAATCAGGCCGTTGCCCAGAAAGAACACACACCAGACCTGGGTGACCTGGCGCGTGTAGCGGACGGCGACCTCAGGTAATTCAGGCTCTTTCAGACGCGCCATTCGCTCCACCAGAGGCATGCCATACATCAGGCTCGAACCGAACAGGCACAACATGAACAGGCTGATGAGCACCGGATACCAGCGCAGCAGAAGCGGGCTGTCCAGCACGCCCAGCAACAGGCAGAACGCAATCGCCGCTGTCGCCATGGCCAGAGAACCGGTCCGCCTTTCGCCCGTCAGTGCGCGTATCAGCCACAGGCTGCCCAGCAACAGGGCGAACTGCCAGGGCGCGAAATGCTCCGTGCCCCAGTAGACGGCAAACGGGTAGAGCACACCGATCAGTAGCAGACCGGGGCCGATCAGCCGTTTCATTCCGCCGGGTTGGCCATGCGATAGACGGCTTCGACTACATCGTTGACCGTTCTTACCGACTTGAACTCTTCGGCGGCGATTTTCTTGCCGGTCTTGCGCTTGATGTGGTCGATCAGGTCTACGGCATCGATGCTGTCGATTTCCAGGTCCTGATACAGGTTTGCTTGCAGGGTGACGCGCTCCGGCTCAAGTTCGAACAACTCGACCATGGACGCACGCAGGGTCTCGAAAATGTCTTCGCGGGTTTGCATGTTCAGTCCTCAGGCCGATTGTCTGGCGCTGACGAAGGCCGCAAGGCTGTCCACGCAGGTGAAGTGATTGCGAGTGTCTTTTGCATCGGCATCGATCTTGATGCCGTAGCGCTTCTGAATCGCCAGCCCCAGTTCCAGTGCATCGACCGAGTCCAGTCCCAGGCCTTCGCCAAAGAGAATCTGATCGTTGCCTATGTCGTGGGGTGTGATGTCTTCGAGGCCCAGGGCATCGATGATCAGTTGCTTAATGTCCCGGTGTAGATCGCTCATCTATGGCGAGCTCCTTGATGAAATACGCATGCAGGTAATCGTTGAGTTTGCGCGACGCCAGCGGCGGCGGGCCAAGTGCAGCAAAGCTGTCGGGATCGATGTCTTCGCCGACGCGCAGGGTGAAATGCACGCGGCGTTGGGGGATCCGGTACCAGGGCTCGGCCTTGGTCAGGGTGGTCGGGCTGACCTGGATGATGACCGGGGTAATCATGCTGGCACCGCGCAGGGCGATAGCGGCTGCACCGCGGTGAAAGGCGGGCGCCATGCCCGGCTGGGTCCGGGTGCCTTCCGGGAAAATGATCAGGGTCTGGCCTGTCTGCAGGCGATCGACGGCCGCGTCGAGCATGTCCATGCTGCCGTCGTTGCTTATGTAGCCTGTGGAGCGAACGGGGCCGCGCGTGCAGGGGTTGTCCCACAGGCTGCGCTTGACCACACAATTGGCATCGCGCACCAGCCCGATCAGGAACACCACATCGATCAGCGAAGGATGGTTGGCGATGATCATCTGCCCTGGGCGACCAAGGCGGTCGGCGCCTTGTACGTCATAGGTCAGGACACCCATGCGCGCCATGATGCGGATAAACAGCCAGAACAGACGGCTGATGGTACGTCGGGCACGACGCTGATGGCTGGCCTTGTCCCCTGGCAGGCAACCCAGCAACGGAAAAACGAACAGGCGCAGGCACAGCCCGCTCAAACCGAACAGGACAAAACTGATTCCGGTCGCCAGCAGACGCCAATAGTAGGCATCCCGGCCTTTCTTCAGAGGTTGCGTTGCCAGTTCCATAACCGGTTATTCCAGGGATGTTGGCAAACGGATTGGTTGGTGTTCAGAGCGCGTAACAAATTCAGGGCGTGGGGCCATTGGGTACGCTCGATGGCTTGGGCATCGCCGCCCAGAGACAACTGCCAGTCATTACCCCTGGTCAGCAGCAGGCCAACGGCATAGGGAAAGGGCACGTCATCGATCCATTGGGCATAGGCTTGCGGTGGTTGTTCTTCGGTCACCACCACCAGCACGGCGCTGCTGCCTTCGGCCAACAGCGTGACGGCTTCGAAAATCCCGTGTTCCAGACCGTCGCCTGCCGCGGCCAGGGCGGTCATTTCGCAGGTTTCTCCACGCATGATCGACCACAGCCCAATCACCGCGTTGTGTACGGAAAGGCTGAATTGTGTCGGAGATAGCGGCTCGTTTGCCGCAAGGTCGCGCAAGATGTCAAAGGTGCGGGGCGTTTCCCCATGGCGCGACACGAATACCAGAGGCAGTCGTTCATGACCTTCAGCCAATGGCCAGCCAACGGTGAATGCCATACGCGCCATTCTGCTCAGGCGCCTGCGCTGCATGGCGGGAAGAAAAGAGACGTCCGGTGCGGCATCGCTGCTTTGTAAAAGCGTTGGATTCCGGCTCCACTGCTGCCAGTCGTCCACGCTTGCCAGGCCAGGAGCCCAGGCGCGCCATTGTGCGATGTTGAATGTGATCACAACTTCTCTTCCCGCCCCTGCGGGCTACTTCTTGCTGCTGCTTCAGGCGAGCGATATCAGCCTTGGTGCGTCATTTTGACTGACTGCGCGCATTATCCTGATGGCCCGTATGAGTAGCAAATTTGTTACACATTATTTGTTTGTAGGCGCTTTTTTTACGTCTATTGGCGCTTTTTGATGCTTTATCACGGTCATATTGCAGGTGTGCGAGGCCTCTATGGACTCTTGTCTTGTGGAAAACTCGCCCTTGTCATATGTATTGCCTAGACTCGGACTTCCTGCGAATCCTTTATCGGCTTTGCGGGTTGTTTCTTCACTGAGCAAGGAGTTATTGCATGCGTCGCGTGGTGTTCAATCAGAAAGGGGGTGTCGGCAAGTCCAGCATCGCCTGCAATCTGGCAGCTGTCAGCGCCAGCGAAGGTTATCGAACCCTGTTGATTGATCTGGATGCCCAGGCTAATTCGACCCAATACCTCACCGGCCTGACGGGCAACGATATTCCGATGGGGATTGCCGAGTTCTTCAAGCAGACGCTTTCTTCCGCACCGTTTGGCAGGAAGAATCATGTCGATATCTATGAAACGCCTTACGACAACCTGCATGTGGTGACCGCGACCGCAGAGCTGGCTGACCTTCAGCCCAAGCTTGAGGCCAAGCACAAGATCAACAAGCTGCGAAAACTGCTGGATGAATTGAGCGAGGATTACGAGCGCATTTATCTGGATACCCCGCCAGCGCTGAACTTCTATGCCGTTTCGGCACTGATCGCGGCTGACCGTGTACTCATTCCCTTCGATTGCGACAGCTTTTCGCGCCAGGCCCTTTACGGATTGCTGCATGAAGTCGAGGAACTCAAGGAAGATCATAACGACGGCCTTGAAGTGGAAGGGATTATCGTCAACCAGTTCCAGCCTCGTGCCAGCCTGCCCCAGCAAATGATCGACGAACTGATTGCCGAGGGACTGCCGGTCTTGCCGATTCATCTCAGCGCCTCGGTGAAAATGCGCGAGTCGCATCATGCCAGCACACCTTTGATTCATTTCGATCCTCGCCACAAGCTGACGCAGCAATTCGTTGACCTGCACCATTGGCTGGAAACCAGAGCTCAGGCTTGAAGATGGACCGGAATGGGGGGGCAAGACCCCATTCCAGGAGGTATTAGCCCGGCGCATCGGATTTGAATAGCGGGGAAGAAAAGGTACCGGCCTTGATCGAGCTGATGATCTGCTCGGCATTCATCAGCGCCTTTTCGGCCATTTCCGTTGGAATGCTGATGGTCGCCTCCATGTCGGCCCTGGAATGTTCCTGAGAGGCTGTCAGTCGATTGTCGCCAGGTCGGCATCCGCATTTCACCTCATGCCCGTGCGTGGCGACGGCAACACAGCCATTGATATAGGTCGGATTCCCCTGGGCGATGTAGCCCACGCTCTTGCATGCCGGGCACCACACTGGATCGCCCATGCGCGCCACCCTGCGCTCATCTATCAATTCTGTTGCTGACGCTGACAGCACGAAACCACCCGTGGTGGTTGGATCGCCTTCCCTGACTAAAAATGACATGACCTGCTTTCTCTGTCTTTTGGAAAGTGCAGAGATTAGGCGCAAAACTCTGTTTTAGGGGGCAATAATTAATATTAAGGAAGAGTCCTACAAATAAATAAGTGAATTCTGTTTTGTTCGCGAATTAATTCGCTCCTACAGAGTATTTTTATGCGAAAAACCTATCCTTTCGGGTTATCCGATCGGGTAGTTGAACGAAGCGCTCGGTGTCTTTAACCTTTTTTGCAGGAACTAACAAAAAAGGTATCAAGGAATGAAAAGTCTAAAAGTTATTAAAAGGGGCGTGGCTGTTGCCGCATTTATTGCAGCAGGTATGGCGCAGGCAGGACCGTCGGTGACGGTTGTTTTCAAGAATAGTGGTTCGTCGCCTGCGGTATATAGTCCCATTGATAGTAATGAGGGGTTGACCAGGAGTTTTGCAAGGTCAGCGCCGCTAAATAGTGTTTCAGCAGGCGCTACGGATAAGTATGTTGTTCAGGGTCGTCTTTCTCCTGATGCCAGTCATGCCTTTGTTCGCTACAGAGCAGGCAGTAAACAGTGCAAGTTCAAATCGACTTACATCATGGCTCATACCCGTGGGGTAAGAGCGCCGAAGTGGATCAAGGAGGCTGTGGCAAGTGGTGGTGCGCGTTGTGATGCCAGAATAGTTTCTGTCAACAGCTCTACGCATGAATGGACGGTTGAATTTGTCATGAGATAGGGGCTTCCGGTTTTCGTACCGGGAACAGGGCACTATTTTCGGTACGAGTTTCCTTCCTCAAAGAGAGGGCTGTATATGATAAGCAGTATAGAAACTCACGCGACACCTTTACCCGTCACGCCGATACCAGCGATAAAAGCAGTTGCTACTCCAAGTATCGATGCGGCTGCCGAAGTTTCATCACCTTCGCCCGATACAGCCAATATATCGATACTGTCTCGCCAGCTTAGCGAAAGTGCCGCCCGGGCCGAGGTTCGGGATCAATCGCTTAGCCGCCAGGCGTTGGGAGATCTTGCACTCAGATTCCAGGCTCACTTTGGTTCCGTGCCTTATGATCGTAGTGATGCTATGAGTGTTTTGCCGGACGCCACAATAAATGACCCCTTCCTGAGAGAGCGAGATCGTCAGGCGGTGGAATATGTGATTCGCGATATGCAGCGTGATCCCAGCGCCAGAAATCCTTTTGCCGGTCTGTCATATGAGCAATTGACGGTGATTGCTTACGATGAGGGCGACACCTTCACCTTGCATGAAAGGCATGCTGCTTTTCGTGGTGCAAGGAGGATTGAAGAGGCGTGGCGCTTTAATATCGGTCATGAAAGCCAGCAAGGGGCGTTCACCCATCAACCTCATGTCTTTCATGCCGAGCATTTGGCCCATTACCGGTCTCTTCCTCTGATCGAGCAAGCTCAATACCCCGAAGATTACGAAGCCAAAATTGAAGGCTGGATGCTCGAAGCCGCCGCCGGCCCCAAGCAAGACGAACGACTCTTAACGCTATTTGAAATTCTGGCAGGCGCAATACCTGGTAAGGATGACAAAGTGGATGCCTCAAAAGAACAAGACTCTAGCACTTCAACTTCGGAGGACGCTTCTCATCGTTAGTCTCGCCAATAATCGGGAGCTGTATATGATAAAAAATATTGAAGTTCATACTGCACCTTTACCCGTCACGCCGATATCATCGATAAAAACAGTTGCTACTCCAGATATCGATGCGGTTGCCGAAGTTCCAGCACCTTCGCCCGCGACCAATATATCGATACTGTCTCGCCAGCTAAGCGAAAGTGCTGCCCGAGCTGAGGCGCGTGATCAATCGCTGACCCGCAGTCAACTGGGAAGTCTGGCGAGCACATTGCGCGCTCAGTTCGATGCCGTGCCCTATTTTCGCGCTGATGCAATGCAGGTTTTACCTGACGCCACAATAAATGACCCCGTCCTGAGGGAGCGAGATCGGCAGGCGGTGGAGTATGTGATTCGCGATATGCATCGTGATCCCAGTGCCAGAAATCCTTTTGCCGGTTTGTTATATGAGCAATTGACGGTGATTGCTTACGATGAGGGCGACACCTTCACCTTGCATGAAAGGCATGCGGCCTATCGTGGAGCATGGGAAATTGAGCTGGGGTGGGCAACAAATATGGGCAATCGAAGTCAGCAAGGTGATTTTACTCAAAAGTCTCATGTTTTTTATGCCGAACATTTGGCCCATTACCGCTCTCTTCCTCTGATCGAGCAATCCCGATACCCCGAAGATTATGAGGCTCAAACAGAGGCTTGGATGCTTGAGGCAGCCGCCGGCCCCAAGCAAGACGAACGACTCTTAACGCTATTTGAAATTCTGGCAGGCGCAATTCCCGGCAAGGACGACAAGGCGAAGGAAAAGACTCCGGACGCCAAGGAAGCCGAAACCCCGGTTGCTTCAGGGCCCGGGATCAAGACGAGCAGCTTATCTCCAGGTGCTTCCCCCAATCCGGCGGGCGTTGCGCGTAGTTAGTCATGCCGAGTTGTTCGGTGAAGGGGTTGCAGAGCACTTCATGCAGGCGGCGGACTTCTGTGTAGTCGCCTTTTTCTGCCGCTTCGATTGCGTTTTGCGCCAGGTAGTTGCGCAGGATGTAGAGCGGATTGACGGCGTGCATGCGTGTCTGGCGGTCCTGCTCGGTGCCGTTTTCTTCTCTGGTCTGACGCGCCTGATAGCTTTCGGCCCAACTGTCGAAACCCTTGATGTCGACAAAGTCGTCGCGCAGTGTGCGCAGTGCATCGGCGGCGGGTTCGTCGCCCAGACGGCGGAAGAACAGGGTGTAATCGACGCCGCTGTTCTGCATCAGTTGCAGGAGGCGGCTGATCAGTTTGTCATCCTCGTCTTCGGCGCGGGTCAGGCCCAGTCGGCGGCGCATGAGGTCCAGGTAGTGGGCCTGATAGAGCGGCAGGAACAGGCCGATGGTTTCGCGCAGGGCTTCGATGCTGATGAAGGGCGTCAGGGCTTGAGCCAGTGCGCTGAGGTTCCACTGCGCGATAGGCACTTGATTGCTGAAGGAGTAGCGGCCTTCGTGGTCGGAGTGGTTGCAGATGAAGTGCTCGTCGAAGTCGTCCAGAAAGGCGAACGGGCCGAAGTCGAAGGTGATGCCCATGATCGACATGTTGTCGGTGTTCATCACGCCATGGCAAAAGCCATAGGCCTGCCATTTTGCGATCAGTTCGGCGTTGCGCTCGACAATTTCCCGGAACATCGCCAAGTAAGGCTCAGGTTGTTCCAGGCACTGCGGATAGTGCATGGCCAGTACATGCTCGCCCAGTTCTTTAAGGCGATCCGGCTGCTTGGTGTAGTAGAAATATTCAAGGCTGCCGAAGCGGATATGGCTTGGAGCCAGCCGCAAAACCATCGCCGCTCGTTCCTGGGTTTCGCGCCATACCGGCGTGCTTGAGCCGATCACGCAGGCTGCCCGGCTGGTGGGAATGCCCAGTGCGTGAAGGGCTTCAGAGGCCAGGAATTCACGGATCGAGGAGCGCAATACGGCGCGCCCGTCGCCCATGCGTGAATAAGGCGTGCGGCCAGCACCCTTGAGGTGCAGGTCCCAATGTTCGCCTGCGTCGTTATAGACCTCACCCAGCAACAGGCCGCGTCCGTCTCCCAACCTTGGGTTGTAGGAGCCGAACTGATGGCCGGAATAGACCATTGCCCGTGGATCGGCATCGCTCCAGAGCTTGTGACCGCTGAATATTTCGGCGAACAAGGGGAGTTCGGCCTGGGCCGGGTCAAGATCCAGAAGTGCCAGAGCCGACTTGCTGGCAACTACCAGGCGCGGTTCTTCGATGGGCTCAGGCAGGACGAATGTTGAAAACACATCGCCCAGTCGGGCGAAGCGGTTGTCGAAGATGAGTTCGTCGAGGGCTTTCACGGGCCATCTCCAGCAGAATGTCCGAGCATTCTGCTGGGATTAACCCTGTCAGTCGAGTCTGAGTTCAGGCGGCTCGGGTGCATCTTTGGGTGCAGGCTTCACTTTGGTGGTGACCGGCGGCGTCGCAGGCTCGACAGGCAGGATGGTCTTGTCGGCGTTTTCGATGGGCACCATCTTGTATTCCTGGCCATGGAGATTCTTGAGATAGACCTCTACCTGGCGGAACGAGATGTTGATTTTCTGCTTCTTGAACTCACGGTTGATGAAGCGGTTGATCTCGTCCAGCACGGGGTTACGGTCGCCAAGGTCGCGCACATGCATGCGCAGCTCGTGGTCCAGTGTGCTTTCGCCGAAGTTCAGGAAATAGACGATCGGTTCCGGTTCCTTCAGTACGCGAGGGTTGTCGCGGGCGGCCTGGAGCAGCAGGGTGCGAACCAGGTCCAGGTCCGAGCCGTAATCCACGCCCAGTTTCAGGGTGACGCGGGTGATGGTGTCGGTCAGCGACCAGTTGATGAGCTGGCCGGTGATAAAGGTCTTGTTCGGGACGATGATGTCCTTGCGGTCAAAGTCGGTGATGGTCGTGGCGCGGATGCGGATCTTGCTGACCGTACCCGACAGGTTGCCGATGGTGATGGTGTCGCCGATCCGCACCGGGCGCTCGAACAGGATCATGATGCCGGAGATGAAGTTCGCGAAAATTTCCTGCATGCCGAAACCCAGGCCGACCGACAGTGCGGCCACCAGCCATTGCAGCTTGTCCCAGCTCACGCCCAGGGTCGAGAGGGTGGAAACGAAGCCGATGCCGGCAATGGCGTAGGACAGCAGCGTGGTCGTGGCATAGGCACTGCCTTGCGCCAGATTCAGGCGTGACAGCACCAGAACTTCCAGCAGGCCTGGCAGGTTGCCCGCCAGCACGAACGTGATGCCGATGATCACCAGTGCGCCGATCATGTCGCCGAGGCTGATAGGCACCATGCTGATGTTGGCACCCGTGCCGCTGGTGTATTCGTACAGGGTGATGTTGTCCAGGTACGCGAACACCGTGATCAGGTCGGCCCAGACCAGATAGAGCCCGCCGATGAAGCCGCCCAGCAAGGCCAGGCGAATCAGGCGCAGCGACTGTTGGTTGACCTGCTCGATGTCCAGCTTCGGTTCTTCTATCGCGATTTCGCCGTCACCGCTTTCCCGTGCGGCCTGACGCTTGGCCAGGGCGCGCTGGTAAGCCAGGCGGCGCGCGGCAACGCTCAGGCCGCGCACGAAGGTGGCCTCTGTCACCAGCCAGAGCATGATCAGGTACAAGGTATCGATCAGGCGGTCGCTGAGTTTCAGCGCGGTGTAGTAGTAACCGAAGCAGACCGCCAGAAACAGCGCAATTGGCAGAGCCGTGAACGCAAGACCGACGGCTTTGCGGAACAGCGAAGCGTTGTGATGAGTCGGGCTGGAGAGCAGCAGGCGGCTGAGCAGCCAGGCCATCAAGGCGTAGCAGGTCAGTACCACGCCAATGCCCAGCACATCGTCAGCCAGTGCAGCCGGTTGGTGTTCCGCAACGGCGACCACTGCCACCAGTGCCAGCACCACCAGCCCCAGCCGACGAACCCAGCCACGCAGGAATTCCACCTGGGCCGTTTCCCAGCGGAAATGCAGTTGCGCAACGCCGGCCGGTGCCAGTACGCGATAGGCCGTGTAGAACACCAGCCAGGTCAAGGCAATCTGCAGCAATGCTTCGCCCAGATTGGCGTTCTGCCCGCGGGCATCGATCTGCAGGGCGTAGCCGCACAAGGCCAGGCCCAGCGCCACAGGCAAGGCCAGCAGCACGTTGATCAGCAGGGCCAGAGGCGTTTTCCACTGGCTGTCACGTTTGAAGTGGCCGATATCGGAGTGCAACCGGCCCAGCTTCTGATAAAGCGCCTTGCGTCGCCATGTCAGGACACCGATCAGCACCAGCAGCGGCAGGAACAGCAGCGGACGTTGGGTCAGCCCGTCGGACAGTTCGCTGAGGCTGGATGTCCAGGGAAGTGTGGCGAGTTGCTTGGTCAGGCGTGGCCAGATGTTCTGGAACCATTCCAGATCGAGCGGCTTGTTGCTGGGGATCCAGAACATCTGCTCGTCCAGCGTGGCGCGCAGGCTCAAGGCAGTGCTGGTCAGCTGTTTCTGGTTCAGTTGCAGGGTAATGGATTCGTTGAGCAGGGCGCTGAGTTCGCGGTTCAGGCGTTCCAGCAGATCGCTGCGGGTAATGGCCAGATCCAGCAGGGTCTTGCGCAGTTGCGGGGTGATGTCTTCGGGCGGTTGGGTCGCCAGCAGTTTTTCGACGTAGGCCGAAGGGCTGCTCATCTGTTCACGCTGCTGATTGACCTCGAACTGGTACAGGCGAATGTTGGCGATTTCGTCGGCCAGGCCTTTGTCCAGTTGTAGATGGGGCAGGGCCTGCTTCTGTTTGTAGAGAATCTTGGACAGCAGCAGGCTGCCACTCAGAACGTTGATCTGTTCGCTCAGGGCCTGATCGGTCTGGGTCAGGTTGTCCAGTTGCTGCTTGGTCTTGAGGTTCTGCTGGGTCAGCTCATTGAGGCGATCAGTGCCGCGCAGCAAATAGTCGGACAGCTTGAGGTTGGCCGCGCTTTCAGTGGCCAGCAGGCTGCTGCTGCCTGCCTTTTGCGCTTCCAGGGACAGCTCTGCCACGGTTTTCTGGGACTGGGCGCGGCGCTTGTCGTTGATCAGGGTCTGCAGATCCTGGATTTCCTGCTCCTGACGGGTCACTTTCTCGGTCAGCAGGTCATGCTGGCTGTTGCCCAGATCCTGAAGCTGGCTGTTGCCGGCCAGTTCCTGGCGGCGCAGCAGGTTCAACGCATTGATCGAAGCCAGTTCGGCATTGAGCATGTTGCGCTGGTCGGCGTTGAGGGTTTTGCCGTTATCCTTGCCCAGCTTGAGCGTGGCGTTGATTTGCTGGATGCGGGTCTGGTTGGCGCTGATTTCCGCCTGGGCTCTTTCCGGCCGCGTCTGTGCGGTGATGGTCAGGCTGTTGGCTTCGTTGAGGGCCTTTTGCAGGTCGCTTTGCTGAGTGCTGCGCTGGCTGAGCATCTGCTCGAGTTGCGGCACGTCAAGGTTGCCATAGCGCTGGGCAACAGGAATGACTCTGCTTTCTTTCAGGCGGCTCAGTTCACGCTGGTTCTCGGTGGTCTGTTTGGGAGCCTGATTCAACTGCTGCTTGAGCGCGGCGAGTTTCTCCTGGCTGTCCTGCTGACTGGCCAGAAACGCGAGGGTTTGTTCAAGCACCTGCTGCAGGGCCTTCTGATCGGCCTCCGGCAGTTTACGGTCGGCGATCTTGTCCAGGCTTTGCTGCACGGCTGCACTGGTTGGCGGGTCAGCCGCCAACGCCGGGAAAGTGGAAAGGCAAAGCCCGAGCAGAGTGACAGCAAAGAATGCACGCAGCGAAAACATAGACACCGGTCGCTTGATAAAACGGAGTGGATTGGCAGTTTAAAGGAACAATCCGGGACCCGGGCGGCTTCCTTCGGGGAATCTGACGCCGACTTTGAGGATCTTGTTCCCTTCCATCACCGCAACAGTCCAAATAGTTCCATTCCATTCGATCTGGTCGCCCACGACGGGCTCACCGCGATTCTTCTGGATGATGAACTGGCTGAGCGGCATATTTGTATCCAGACCGTCGAGCTTGAGGCCATACAACGCCGCAACGGCACCCAGTTGCGCATCGCCTTCAAGGACGAAGTCGCCGAAGAAGCGCAGGTCCAGGCCGCGCTGCGGTGCCTGGCTGAACAGCTTGCCCAGCGCCGGAAGATCATGTTCGTGACCGATCACGCACAGCATGTCGCCTACTTCCAGCGTGGTACTGCCGGAAGGGTGGAGCAGTTGCTGATTGCGGAACAACGCCGCAATACGGGTGTTTTCGGGCATTTTCAATTCGCGCAGGGCCGCGCCGATGCACCATTTTTCAGCCCCCAGGCGATAGACGAACAGCTCCCATTCACTGGTGACATGCACTTCCAGCGCCGAGCGGGTAATCGGTGCCGGATCAGGCGGAACCGTGACTTTCAACAGTTTTGCCATCCACGGCAGGCTGGTGCCTTGCAGCAACAGCGAAACCAGAACGATGAAGAATGCGAGGTTGAAGTACAGCTGCGCATTGGGCAGGCCGGCCATCAGCGGGAACACCGCCAGAATGATCGGAACCGCGCCGCGCAGGCCGACCCAGGCAATGAACGCCTTTTCACGGCCATGGAACGCCTTGAACGGCAGCAGGCCGACCATCACCGAAAGCGGGCGCGCCACCAGAATCATCCACAACGCCAGGCCCAGGGCCGGTATGGCGATAGGCAACAGGTCGTGGGGTGTGACCAGCAGGCCCAACACCAGGAACATGCCGATCTGCGCGAGCCAGGCCATGCCGTCGAGCATGTGCAGAATGCCGTGGCGGCTGCGGATTGGCCGGTTGCCCAGCACCAGACCGCACAGGTAAACGGCCAGGAAGCCGCTGCCGTGAATGGCGTTGGTCAGGGCAAAGACCGCCAGACCACCAGCGATGACCAGAATCGGATACAGCCCGGCTGCCAGATTGATGCGGTTGACCAGTTGCAGCATCAGCCAGCCGCCACCCAGGCCGATGAAGCTGCCGATACCGAATTCCTGAATCAGATGCCCCACCAATCCCAAGTGCAGGCCGGTCTGGCCGCTGGCGAGCATGCCGATCAGGGTTACAGTCAGGAACACCGCCATCGGGTCGTTACTGCCGGATTCGATTTCCAGGCTGGCGGTCACCCGCTCGTTCAGGCCCTTGCCGCCCAGCAGCGAGAACACCGCCGCGGCATCGGTGGAGCCGACGATTGCGCCGATCAGCAGGCCCTGGATCATGTTCAGATCGAACAGCCATGCCGCGACCATACCGGTCAGCCCGGTGGTAATCAGGACCCCGACCGTTGCCAGCGACAATGCGGGCCATAACGCGACCCGGAAGCTGGCGACTCTGGTACGCAGGCCACCGTCTAGCAGGATCACCGCCAGGGCCAGGTTGCCCACCAGATACGCAGTGGCATAGTTGTCGAAGATGATCCCGCCGCCATCGACCCCGGCCACCATGCCAACGGCAAGAATAATGACGAGAATCGGGATGCCGAGGCGTGAAGACAGAGAACTGACCAGAATACTTGCGCCCACCAGCAACGCGCCGATCAGGAACAGGCTGTTGATGGTCGTGGCATCCAAGGGCGGTACTCCAGATATGAACGTTATAAACAGGCAGGACGCAAACTGACCATGCAGTCCGCGTGCCAAGGGATTCTAACCTGTTGAATTGGCTGGCTGTCAAAAAAGGTTACAGACAAATCCTATAAATAATTAACGCCTTACAATTTCGCTGTCTGCTCACGTGCATGGCTTGTCTCCTACAGGAAAAGAAAGTCATGCCCACATCTACCGCTGACGTTACCCAAATCGCGATTGGCAGAGACGAGCATCGCCTCAAGACCATCGCTCGTGCGTTTATCGACGATTACCCGGACATCCACGGCCTTGCCTATGCAGAAGCCCGCAAGCTGCTGGTCAGGCTGACCGGCCAATCGCTGGACCCGGACACTGTCTATTGGCATCGCTTTGCCACAGCGGTGAGCAGTTTGAAAACCTTCACCGGCTGGCAGCATTCCGGGCCGCCAGTGGAGTCGATGACTTTTGTCGAACTGATGATTCGTCGTTTCAGCGTTGAAGATCTGAGCGCTAGCGATGAACCTTCATCCTACGGCGGTTTCTATCGCGGCGGGCCGCAACAGTTGTGGTTCGACGAGCGCAACGAAGTTGCCGTGCTTCCCCGACAAACTCTCGATGATTTCTGGACGCTGGATTTCAATCGGCTTTTCACCGCCAGAATGGAGCGTTTCTGGGCGCTGCACCGGGAGAATTTCTGCACCCTGGCCCGCTCCGCGTTTTTGGCATCTGCCGGTTCGCAAATGCTCAAGGGGCGCTTGAGCATCGAGCAGTTCAAGCTCGTTACTGAAACGGTCATCGGCCAGCTGCAGCCTGTCATGACCTTCGAGACGTTGCGAGCAGGTGTGACCCCGAGAGCCGGGCTGACCTTGCGCACCTTCGATATCGGAGGCTATGCATGCACCGAGAGCTTTCGCATCATTGATGGCACGGGGCAGCAATTTCTCTATCTGCCCGGCGATACCAATGCCTTCCATGTATTTGCCTCGGATAAAGCGCTGTATGAATGGGTGCAGGAGCGATTGCTCGATACCTCCCCAGCAGCAGCCATCTTCAAACAGTTTTTCATTCGCTCGGCTGAGCGTCGGCAATTGTACGCAGGGGACTTCGATGAGCATGCCCGGCAGATTCTGGACACGCCCTGGGTGGCGGGGCAAACCCTGATCAACAGCAGCGATTTTGCGATCAAAGGTGATGTTTTTGCCTACCTGCGCGGGCTCGCCAGAGAGCAGATGCGGGGTGATTCGCAGATATTGCTGACCTCCGACACCCGCTTGCGCAGGCCGATATGGCTTGGCTACCTGAATGCGTTCACCCATACATCAGCCGCTCAGGCTCCACTGGGTTGGCCGATGGCTTTGCTCATGGTCGGGGCCAGTCTTGATCAGGCCCTCAATGCCCGCGACTCCCGACAGCGCAAGGCCGGGCTCATCCGTTCTGTTTTCGGTGTGCTGCATCTGGTATCCAATCTCACCATCCTGGTGGGTATGAGCAGGGCGGGCGCGGGCAACCGAAGCGTTGGCAGTGCGGTTTTACCCAATGCCCCGCAAACCATTGCGCTTATCGAACACAATCCTTCATTGCACCCCGCAGAGCTGATAAACGTTCACTCGTCTTTCTGGAGCATTTATATGCAGCTCAATATTGCCGAGGAAAAGCGCCTGTCGCAGGTGGCTCTGGCGCGTCAGAAAACCCTCATGCATGTGCCGCAGTTGAGCCCGAACGATCTGATTGCGCAGGATCTACAGGGGCATCCGGTGTATATCGACGAGTGGGGTGATATGCATCGCATCTACAAAAAGCCTGACGGCCAGTATGTGGGTGGACGTATCCCGCTGTATTCGGACACGGACATGTCCTTCAACCAATACCTGCGTACTGGCATTTCAACCGGACCGGAGCAAGTGGACCTGATCGATGAGCTGGCCGATGACTTGCACACTGTAGGTTTCGACAACAGCGTCACGCTCTACCGTGGTGGCAGTGAGCTGCGTGGCACCTCGGGGCGCTTTTTTCGTGATGGGCAGGTCAAGAGTGGCGATGTGTTGGTCAGTACCGATATCTTGTCGTTCAGCGAAAATCCTTATGTGGCGCGGGTTTTTTGCAGCACTCAGGCGGGTGAGCATTCAGCCAGCTTTGCCCAGAAAGGTGTGCCCGTCAGTTTTAACGACACCTCCGTGGTTTATGAGTTGCCCGCCAAAAACTATCTGGGTGCAACCCCTGTTGCGCCGTTTTCCACCGAACCTGATGAAGCCGAGTCGATTTTCCTGCCGGGCCGCTACTTCCTGATCGATGACATCCATCAGGTGTTCGGCCCCCATTACCGGTTCATCAAGGTGCGCCTGATTGAAATCGCCTCGCCCAAGATATGGCACAAGCTCTATGACTTGCGTACCGGCGAGCCCTTTACTCGCGAGCGCTATGCGACAAAGCTCGCAGAGCAAGGTCGACGACTGGTGGACCGGTTCTTTCCCCATGACTCGTTGGGGCTGAGTTTCTAGAACCAGTCGGCTTGCATGCCCAGGCAGGCATCATCACGGATCTCCAGCAACGCCAGTTCATGATTGCAGCCCGGTACTTCCCAGGTCAGGAAGTACCGGGCTGCCTGCAACTTGCCTTGATAGAAATCGGTATCGGCCGAATTGTTTCGGGCCAGTCCCTCTGTGGCGCGAATGGCCTGTTCCAGCCAGCGCCAGCCGATGACGGTATGGCCGAACACTTTCAGGTAGAGCGCCGAATTGGCGAGCGTGGTACTGACCTTGCCCTGTGCCAGATCGGTCAACAAACCAACGGTCACGGTTTGCAGACGCGTCACCAGTTGCTCCAGCGGTTGGCGCAAGGCGTCGAGGTTTTCGTGGGCGCTGGCTCGTTTGGTGGTGTCGGCAATCAGGCGAATCAACTGTTTGAGCCCGGCCCCCTTATTCTGCGCCAGCTTGCGCCCCAGCAGATCCAGCGACTGGATGCCGTGGGTGCCCTCGTGGATCGGGTTAAGGCGGTTATCGCGGTAATACTGCTCCACCGGATATTCGCGGGTATAACCATGGCCACCCAGAATCTGGATCGCCAGTTCGTTGGCTTTCAGGCAGAACTCCGAAGGCCAGGATTTGACGATGGGCGTCAGCAGGTCGAGCAGTTCATGGGCCTGGCGCCGCAGCTCTTCGGTTTCGCCGGTGCGGGTATCGTCGAACAGACGAGCGCTATATAAGCCGAGATCGAAGGCACCTTCCACGTAGGCTTTTTGCGTCAGCAGCATGCGCCTGACATCGGCGTGCTGAATGATCGGCACGGGTGCGCTCTGCGGGTCCCGGTTATCGGGCAGTCGTCCTTGCGGGCGTTCACGGGCGTAGTCCAGAGAATACAGATAACCTGCATAACCGAGCATGATTGCACCCATGCCCACGCCAATCCGCGCTTCGTTCATCATCTGGAACATGTAGCTCAGGCCCTGATGGGGCTTGCCCACCAGATAGCCCACACATTGCCCGTTATCGCCGAAGTTCAGTGCTGTCGAGGTGGTGCCGCGCCAGCCCATCTTGTGAAACAGGCCGGCCAGAATCACGTCATTGCGTGGGCCGTTGCTGCCGTTTTCATTGACCAGAAACTTGGGCACGATAAACAGGGAAATACCTTTCACACCGGCAGGCGCGTCCGGCAGTTTGGCCAGCACCATATGCACGATGTTTTCCGACAGCGAGTGATCGCCACCGGAAATGAAAATCTTGTTGCCGCGCAAACGATAGCTGCCATCCGCAGCAGGTTCGGCGCGGGTGCGGATATCTGACAGCGACGAGCCAGCATGAGGCTCGGTCAACGCCATGGTGCCGAAAAAACGGCCTTCGATGATGGGTTGCAGGAAACGCTGCTTTTGCTCGTCGCTGCCAAAGCTTTCGATGAGGTTCGCCACGCCCATGCTCAGGAACGGGTAAGCCGTGGTGCCCGCATTCGCAGCCTGGAAGTGAGCAAAGCAGGCTTGTGACAGCAAGGTCGGCAACTGCATGCCGCCTTCCTCGAAGTCCCGCGCCGCATTGAGGAAACCGGCTTCCAGAAACGCATCCACCGCAGGTTTGACCTCTGGGATCAGCACCGCCTCGCCATTCTCGTAGCGCGGCTCGTTTTCATCGGCCTTGCGGTTGTGCGGGGCAAAGTACTTCTCGGCAATGGTACGGGCCGTACCGATGGCCGCATCGAACGTCTCGCGACTGTGCTCGGCAAAACGCTCACGCCGGGTCAGCGCCTCGGCATCCAGCACTTCATACAGCTCGAAAGCCAGATTACGGGAACTGAGCAGCGTCTCGGACATGACCTTCACCCTTTGTCTTGTAGTGGGCAGAGTCTAGGCCGGGGATTGAGTGCTGCACAGCATGATTGATAAGGGTGATGGTGGGGGGAAAGCTGCAAGTTACAAGCGGCAAGCTGCAAGTCAAAAGCTTGAAGCTTACAACTTGCAGCTTGCAGCTTTCCTCAACCTATCGTCATCAAGCTCGCATTCCCTCCCGCCGCGGCGGTGTTAACGCTCAGTGCCCGTTCGATCACCAGGCGTTCCAGCGCGACGTTGGTTTCGCCGTGTGACAGGCCGTTGACGCCGATGATCGCGCCGGAGCGCTGGGCCACTTGTTCGCAAATGGCGCGTAACTGGTCTGAATCGCCGTGATGCAGAACGGCGTCGATCAGCACTTCGTCCTTGCTCCAGTCGGCCACCAGTTTGATGCGGGCCTGGACTTCTTTTGGCAGGCGGTTGCGCAGCGGTTTGCTGATTGCGGTATCCGGCCAGAGGGCGGTGCTGCCAACGGCCAGGACGGCGGCCAGTTGGGTCAGCAGGTCGGCTTCGTCGTCGGCCAGGCACAGCACGTGTTCACGAGGCAGGATGCTATAGCTGTTGCGTTCGCCGGTCGGGCCGGTCAGCAGGCGCGTGATGCCGCTTTGCGATTGCTCGGCAAACTGGCTGCACAATTCGTCCAGTGCGGTTTGCTGATTGCTTGCAGCCCATGCTTTCAAGGCTTGCAGCGGTTTGCCCAGGGCTTCCTGCAGGCGGGTGTCGGGTGCGATCAGTTTGTCGCCACGGCCAAAGGATTGTTCGATGGCGTCCTGTGGGCGAGTCGACAGCAGGCGATACAGGTACAGCGGCCCGCCCGCTTTCGGCCCGGTGCCCGACAGGCCTTCGCCGCCGAACGGCTGCACACCCACCACGGCACCGACAATGTTGCGGTTGACGTAGACGTTACCGGCATTGACGTTATCGATGACCTTGGCAATCGTCTCGTCGATGCGCGTGTGTACGCCCAGTGTCAGGCCGTAACCGGTGGCATTGATCTGGCCGATAAGCTGGTCCAGTTCCTTGCGCTTGTAGCGGACCACGTGTAGCACCGGCCCGAAGATTTCCCGTTGCAGTTCGTCGAAGCTTTCCAGCTCGATCAGGGTCGGCATCACGTAGGTGCCGCGCTTGAGGTCTGCACTGTTGGCGATTGCCACCTGATAGACCGTGCGGCCTTTGTCACGCATGCCCTGAATGTGTTTCTCGATTCCTGTCTTGGCTTCGGCGTCGATCACCGGCCCGATATCCACGGACAGATGCTCCGGGTTGCCCAGGCGGTTTTCGGCCATGGCACCCTTGAGCATTTCGATCACGCGATCAGCCGAGTCTTCCTGCAGGCACAGCACGCGCAGTGCCGAGCAGCGTTGGCCAGCGCTGTCGAAGGCCGAGGACAGAATGTCGATCACCACCTGTTCGGTGAGTGCCGAGGAGTCGACGATCATGGCGTTCTGGCCACCTGTTTCGGCGATCAGCGGGATCGGTCGGCCCTGGGCATCAAGACGCCCGGCAATGTTGCGTTGCAGCAGGCGCGCCACTTCGGTGGAGCCGGTAAACATCACGCCTTTGACGCGCTCGTCGCCCACCAGTCGGGCACCGACGGTTTCACCGCGGCCCGGCAGCAGTTGCAGCACACCTTCCGGGATACCGGCTTCCAGCAGCAGGCGCACGGCCTGGGCTGCGATCAGCGGGGTTTGCTCGGCAGGTTTGGCCAGTACCGGGTTACCTGCGGCCAATGCCGCTGCGACCTGACCACTGAAAATCGCCAGCGGGAAGTTCCACGGGCTGATGCAGACCACCGGCCCCAGCGGGCGGTGCGTATCGTTGCTGAAATCGTTGCGGGCCTGCACCGCGTAGTAGCGCAGGAAGTCCACGGCTTCGCGAACTTCGGCAATGGCGTTGGCGAAGGTCTTGCCTGCCTCGCGGACCAGCAGGCCCATCAACGGCTGGATCTCGTTTTCCATCAGGTCGGCAGCGCGCTCAAGAATGGCGGCGCGCTCGGCTGGCGGCGTGGCTTGCCAGATCGGGCCGGAAATCAGCGCGTTCTGGATGGCGTTATCGACGTCTTCCAGGCTGGCTTCCTGCACATGGCCTACCACGTCTCTGTGGTCGGACGGGTTCAGAGTCGCCAGTGCTGTGCCTTCGCTCGCGGGGCAGCCGAGCAGTGGTGCGGCTTTCCAGTCGGTGTGGGCGGTCGCCAGCAAGGCCGACGATAGCGAGGCCAGACGATGTTCGTTGGCCATGTCGATGCCGCTGGAGTTGGGGCGCTCCGAGCCATAGAGGTCGCGGGGCAATGGAATGCGTGGGTGTGGCAGGCCGAAGCTGCCTTCCTGGGTCGCCATGCGCTCGATGCTGCTGACCGGGTCGGCCACCAGTTCCTGGATCGAAACCGACTGATCGGCGATGCGGTTGACGAACGAAGTGTTGGCACCGTTCTCCAGCAGGCGTCGCACCAGATACGCCAGCAACGTTTCATGGGTGCCGACCGGCGCATACACACGGCACGGACGGTTCAGCTTGCCATCTGCAACTTTGCCCACCACTTGTTCGTAAAGCGGTTCACCCATGCCGTGGAGGCACTGGAATTCGTACTGGCCGGGGTAATAGTTCTGACCGGCAATGTGATAAATGGCCGCCAGTGTATGGGCGTTGTGGGTCGCGAACTGCGGATAGATGACTTCCGGCGCGGCCAACAGTTTGCGGGCACAGGCGATATAGGAAACGTCGGTATAAACCTTGCGGGTATAGACCGGATAGCCTTCCAGGCCTTCGACCTGAGCGCGCTTGATTTCGCTGTCCCAGTACGCGCCTTTTACCAGACGGATCATCAGGCGGTGACGGCTGCGACGGGCAAGGTCGATCACGTAATCGATCACATAAGGGCAGCGCTTCTGGTACGCCTGAATGACGAAGCCGATGCCGTTCCAGCCGGTCAGTTGCGGCTCGAAGCAAAGGCGCTCCAACAGGCCCAGCGACAGTTCGAGGCGGTCGGCTTCTTCGGCGTCGATATTCAGGCCGATATCGTATTGCTTGGCCAGCAGGGTCAGCGACAGCAGGCGCGGATACAGTTCTTCCATCACCCGCTCGTATTGGGCGCGGCTGTAGCGTGGGTGCAGCGCCGACAGCTTGATGGAAATGCCCGGCCCTTCATAAATGCCACGGCCGTGAGAGGCTTTGCCAATGGAGTGAATGGCCTGCTCGTAGGACGCCAGATACTTCTGCGCGTCGTGTTCGGTCAGGGCCGCTTCACCCAGCATGTCGTAGGAGTAGCGAAAGCCCTTGGCTTCAAAGCGACTGGCATTGGCCAGGGCTTCGCCGATGGTTTCGCCGGTCACGAACTGCTCGCCCATCAGGCGCATGGCCATGTCCACGCCCTTGCGGATCATGGGCTCGCCACTCTTGCCGATGATGCGGCTCAGGGACGAGGAAAGACCGGTTTCGTTGTGGGTGGACACCAGCTTGCCGGTCAACAGCAATCCCCAGGTTGCAGCGTTGACGAACAGCGAAGGGCTATTGCCCAGGTGAGGCTGCCAGTTGCCGTTGCTGATCTTGTCGCGAATCAGTGCATCGCGGGTGCCTTTGTCGGGGATGCGCAGCAGCGCTTCGGCCAGACACATCAGCGCCACGCCTTCCTGGGACGAGAGCGAGAACTCCTGCAGAAGCCCTTGAACGATTCCGGCGCGACCGCTGGCGCTCTTCTGGTTGCGCAGTTTTTCGGCGATGGAGGCCGCCAGCTTGTGAGTGGCGTCGGCCATTGGGGCGGGCAGGCGCGCCTGCTCCAGCAGCATCGGGACAACTTCCGGCTCGGGGCGGCGGTAGGCGGCGGTGATGGCTGAGCGCAGAACCGATTGCGGCAGGATGCTTTCGGCAAACTCCAGAAAGCTCTGGTAGCTCGTGTCGGCTGGCAACTCGCCGCTTTCATCGCCGTCCTTGCTGCCCAGGCCATTGAGTTCTTGCAGGGTTGCACCACTTTCCAGCTTTTCCAGGTAATTGAAGATGGCCTGCTTGATCAACCAGTGCGGCGTACGGTCGATGGATTGCGCGGCTGCTTTCAATCGCTCGCGGGTCAGGTCGTCAAGTTTGACGCCCAGAGTGGTGGTGGCCATGTCTTGTCCTCATTGTCGCCACTCTGTATGTGGCTTCGGCTTTGGCGCAGGTTAGCTTTGCGTCGGTAAAGGTGCAACCGGGTGCAACCTGTTTTTTGCGGAATATTTCAGGCGCATTTCCCTGAAGACCCCGCTATGCAGGACAAAAGCGTGATTCTGGTGCGTTTTCTTTTGCGAAAGGGGTATTTACCGCTTCAAAATGGTGCGGAAATCACAGTGCAATGATGGTTTTGTGATAGGTGCAACTTATTCAGTGAATTTGGTTGCACCTTTTTCAATTTGTCTAATAGGATTCGCCACCACGGTGCAACCGTTAGCGAATCGTTCAGTGGCTGCTTCCTTGCGGGAATTTCAGTCAGCGCTGCGTCGGGTATCAAGGCATGGATAGCGGGTTCGGTAACCGACTTTCTTCCGGGTATCTGGCGTTTCATAAAAACAATGCCAAGGCAGAACTCATGAGCTTCAACAACCCTATCCTGATCACCTTCGTGATCTACATCGCTGCTATGGTGCTGATCGGCCTCATGGCCTATCGCTCCACCAATAACTTTTCCGATTACATTCTTGGCGGGCGCAGCCTCGGCAGCGTGGTAACCGCACTTTCAGCGGGCGCTTCGGACATGAGTGGCTGGTTGCTGATGGGCTTGCCCGGCGCCATCTATATGTCTGGCCTGTCGGAAGCCTGGATCGCCATCGGCCTGATCGCTGGCGCTTACTTTAACTGGCTGTTCGTGGCCGGTCGTCTGCGGGTGCAGACCGAGCACAACGGCGATGCGCTGACCCTTCCGGATTACTTCAGCAGCCGCTTTGAAGACAACAGCGGCATGCTGCGTATCATCTCGGCCATCGTGATCCTGGTGTTCTTCACCATCTATTGCGCCTCGGGCATTGTGGCCGGTGCGCGGCTGTTTGAAAGCACCTTTGGAATGTCTTATGCGACGTCCTTGTGGGCGGGCGCTGCGGCAACCATCGTCTACACCTTTGTCGGTGGCTTCCTGGCAGTGAGCTGGACGGATACGGTCCAGGCCACACTGATGATCTTCGCGCTGATTCTCACGCCGATCATCGCGCTGCTGGCGACCGGTGGCATCGACACCACCTTCCTGGCCATCGAAGCCCAGAACCCGGCCAGTTTCGACATGTTCAAGAACACCACTTTCATCGGTGTCGTTTCACTGCTGGCCTGGGGCCTTGGCTATTTCGGCCAGCCGCACATCCTGGCGCGCTTCATGGCGGCGGATTCGGTCAAGTCGATTGCCAATGCCCGCCGCATCTCCATGACCTGGATGATCCTGTGTCTGGCGGGTGCGGTTGCAGTGGGTTTCTTCGGTATCGCCTACTTCGCGGCAAAACCTGATGTGGCCGGTCCCGTGACCGAAAACCCGGAGCGGGTGTTCATCGAGCTGGCGAAGCTGCTGTTCAACCCGTGGATTGCCGGTGTGTTGCTGTCTGCGATTCTGGCAGCGGTGATGAGCACCCTGAGCTGCCAGTTGCTGGTGTGCTCCAGTGCCCTGACCGAAGACTTCTACAAGGCGTATCTGCGCAAGAACGCTTCGCAGCTTGAGCTGGTCTGGGTGGGTCGGGCCATGGTGCTGCTGGTGGCGGTGATTGCCATTCTGCTGGCTGCCGACCCTGATAACCGCGTTCTGGGGCTTGTGAGTTACGCCTGGGCCGGTTTCGGTGCGGCGTTCGGCCCGGTGGTGCTGATTTCGGTGCTGTGGAAAGGCATGACCCGCAATGGCGCGCTGGCAGGCGTGGTCGTAGGCGCACTGACCGTGGTGCTCTGGAAACAGTTCAGTACCATCGGCCTGTATGAAATCGTGCCCGGCTTTATCTTCGCCAGCCTCGCGATTGTGCTTTTCAGCCTGATTGGCAAAGGCCCCTCGACTGCAATGCAGGAGCGTTTCATCGCTGCCGAGAAAGAGTTCAAGGCTGCCCGTTGATCGGTCTGTCTTGAAATGAAGGAGGCCCGCCCATCAAGTGCGGGCCTTTCTTTTGGGGCGGTATATCAGATCTTGTTGTGATCGATATCCAGGTTATAGAACGTGGCTTTACCGCCTTCATTGCTGTATCCGGAGTTGTCCTGGGTATATACGCCAGCCTTGAAATAGAGCGGTTTTGTTTTCCAGGAAGAACTGATGGATGTGCTCCAGTTCACATCTTTGGCGCTGACGCTCAATTCTCCACCGGGACTCAGGTGGATGATGTATTTGAACTTCTCGTTGAGTGGCACGCCTTCGACAATCTTGATGACTTTGCTTTCGTCATCATCGAAGCGCTTGCGAACTTTCACCACGATATTGCCGGTCTGGGTCTTCTTCTTGTACTGATACTCCACCTTGAGCATCGGCTCGGTGCTGTCGTAGGCGTGGATCTGGCCGATGACGATCTTGCCCGATGAGGGCACCTGATTGACTTCAAGAGTCGCATTCAGAAAGTTGTCTGCATCGGGGTACAACCAGTTATGCAGCGTGCCGTCGGACCACGTCTCGCGCAGCTCGCTACGTGGGTATTTGGCATTTTCGGTGCGGGTGCCGGTGACGGGCGACCAGAAAAAAATGTACCCCGAATGGGACTCGAAGTACTTGCCGTCATAGCCTTGGCGCAACTGTGAGGTTTCTACGGTTTTGGGGGGTGAGCCCACCGGGATACTGAGATTCCACGATCCTAGGTCTATCATTTTGTGCTTCCAGAAAAATTCGTTCGACTGCTCTGAAGTCTCTGCTCAGAGGGTTTCGGCAGCTTTTATACGATTTGAAAATGCATTTGTTAATGCTTGGCGAGCGAACTAATGACGTCAAAGTGCTGTCATTTTTCCTGTAGGACAGAATCTATATGGCCTGCAGGAATATACCGTTAGTCGGTTATGTGGAACTTTGGTGATGGCAGTAGGCTGCCTTGCTGCTGCTTTTTTCAGGAGCGACTAAAGTTGATGCAAATTGGACAGGGTTTTCTGTAACAGGCGCCGCCCACAAAAGTAGAGAAGCAGCATGGAATGCGTGCAATCCAAGCCCAATGATGGCTCTTCGGTTCTTCTGGTTGTCGATGACTACCCGGAAAATCTGGTGACGATGTGCGCAGTCCTTCAGCGAACGGACTGGCACATCGTCACCGCCAGTTCCGGCGTCGAAGCACTGACGGTGCTTCTGGAGCAGGAAGTGGATCTGGTTCTGCTGGATGTGCAGATGCCCGATATGGATGGATTTGAAGTCGCACGCCTGATGCGCGGCAGTCAGCGCACAAGCCTGACACCGATCATTTTTCTGACCGCCAACGAGCAGACCCCGGCTTCAGTACACAAGGGCTATGCAAGCGGGGCTATTGATTACCTGTTCAAGCCCTTCGACCCGAATGTGCTCAAGCCCAAGGTTCAGGCCTTGCTGGAGCAGCAGCGCAATCGTCGTGCCTTGCAGAGGCTCACTCAGGAACTGGAAAGCGCCAGGGCCTTCAATGCTTCGGTGCTGGCCAATGTGGCCGAAGGCATTGTGGTGGTGGATGAGGCTGGCATCATCAGTTTCGCTAACCCCGCCATCTGTCGCCTGCTCGATATCGTGGATGAACAATTACGTGGCACAAGCGTGCTGGATTATGTGCTGGAACCCAAGGTCCAGAGCTGGCTGGAGTCGGATTTCTACAAGCACTATCGCAATGCCGACACTTACCGCGTGCATGATGCCGTTCTGCGTACGGCTGGGGGCGGGCAATTGCCGGTGGCTTTGTCCTGTGCGTCGCTGCCTTGCGAGCAAAAGGCAATGGTGCTGACCATTCTCGATATGTCGCTGGAGCGCAATCTGTATCAGCAGCTCGAGCAGCAGGCGGTGACCGACGCCTTGACGGGGCTGCTCAATCGACGCGGCTTCTATCAGGCTGTCGAGGGCATGCTGCTGCGTAACGAGCATGCGGAGCAGTATTTGGTTGTGCTGTATCTGGACCTGGACGGCTTCAAGCAGATCAATGACTCGCTGGGCCATGATGCTGGCGATCAGGTCTTGTTGTGGGTGGCCACGCAGCTCAAGGATTGCCTGCGCCCCTACGATGTTCTGGCGCGCATGGGCGGTGACGAATTTACTGTGGTGATCGAAGGTTTCGATTATCCCGAGCAGGCCGCCAAGGTGGCTGAAAAACTCATCGAGCGGGTATCGATGAAACGTCAGGTCGATGGCGTGGACATTTCCCTTGGCGTCAGCATCGGGATTGCGACTTATCCCGAGTGCGGCTCCAACCTCGATGGCCTGCTGCGGGCGGCGGACATTGCCATGTACGAAGCCAAGCGGGCAGGGCGCCAGCAATATCGTTTCTATGACCAGAACATGAACGGTCGTGCGCGTTCGCGCCTGATGCTCGAAGACAGCGTGCGCAATGCTATCGAAGGCAAGAATTTCTCGGTGGTCTATCAGCCTCAGGTGCATGTGGCGGATGGTCGCCTGCGAGGGTTTGAAGCCTTGTTGCGCTGGCAGCACGCCAGTGTCGGGGACGTGCCGCCAGCCTTGTTCATTCCCTTGCTCGAGGAAACGCGGCTGATCAACCGGCTTGGCAGCTGGATTTTCGATCAAGGGGCCGAACAGCGTCAGGCATTGGGTCGGGTCTTTGCTTCCGATCTGGTGGTGAGTGTCAGTGTCAGCCCGACGCAATTCTGCATGCCTAATCTGGCCGCGGAGCTACGGCGGGCGATGGATCGTTTCGAGTTGCAGCCCGGCCAGCTGGAAGTCGAGCTTACCGAAGCCTCACTGGTGAATAACCTGAGCCACAGTCACAAGCAGTTGCAGCAACTGCGCGAGATCGGTGTGCGCGTGGCGCTGGATGATTTCGGTTTGGGTGAATGCTCTCTGTCGCACCTGCGCAACCTTCAGCTCGATACCCTGAAGCTCGATAGACACTTCATTGCCGGTCTGCTCGACTCGCCTCGCGATGCGGTCCTGGCGCGCAGCATCATCGATCTGTGCCGCAACCTCGACATTCTGGTCATCGCCGAAGGCGTCGAGACTTTGCAGCAATATGAGTGGCTGGCCAATAATGGCTGTCAGGTCATCCAGGGGTTTCTGGTGGCTTATCCGCTCGATGCCGAAGATGCCCGCTCCTTCCCTGCACGTTTTGACTGGTCGAGGCTGCGTGGCTGATTGCGGTAGACTGGCGCCTTTGAATCATCTGCCACGGCCCCATGACTGCTTCAGCACCTGTACCGCTCAAATACCTGCAAGCCTATCCTGCTTCCCTTCAGGATCAGGTGCGGCAACTGATTGCTCAGGACAAACTGGGCGACTATCTGCAACAGCGTTATCCGGAGCGTCATCAGATCCAGAGTGACAAGGCGTTGTACGCCTATGCCTTGGCCTTGAAGCAGGAGCATCTGCGCAATGCGCCGCCTGTGGACAAGGTGCTGTTCGACAATCGTCTCGACCTGACTCATCGCGCTTTGGGCCTGCACACCACGGTTTCGCGAGTGCAGGGCGGCAAGCTCAAGGCCAAGAAAGAGATTCGCGTTGCTGCGCTGTTCAAGGAAGCAGCAACGCAGTTTCTGCGCATGATCGTGGTGCATGAACTGGCGCACTTCAAGGAGTCGGATCACAACAAGGCGTTCTACCAGTTGTGTGAACACATGCAGCCGGGCTATCACCAGCTTGAATTCGACCTGCGGGTCTACCTGACGTATCGCGACCTGCAGGCTGGCGCCCGGTCGACCACCTGAATACTGCTCCAGCAAGGATTTTGAAGATGGATGTCAGCAAGACCAAAAGCAGCTTTTATCGTCGTCTGTACGTTGCGTACCTGATCGACAGCCAGCTTGCCAGCACGGTGCCCGAATTGACGGAAGTCACCGGCATGCCGCGTCGTACGGCACAAGACACTATCGCGGCGCTGGCCGACCTGGATATCCAGTGCGAATTCGAACAACAGGAAGGTGCCCGCAACCATGCCGGGCATTACCGGATTCGGGACTGGGGTGCGATCGATAAAGCATGGATAACCCGCAATCTGGCCAGCATCAAGGCCGTACTGGGTTATCCCTGACGGAAGCGGGCCTTATTCGAGGTCGCGGCGCATGCCGATGTGCGGGATGTCGTCTTCCAGATACTCCTCGCCTACTGCGTTGAAGCCGTAACGGCTGTAGTAACCCTGAAGATGAGCCTGGGCCGACAGATAGATGGGCTGGTCGGGCCATTTCTTTTCGGCGTGTTCCAGCGCCTGGACCATCAGTTCGTGGCCCATGCCCTTGTTGCGAATCGATGGCGCGGTCACCACGCGGCCAATGGTGACATCGCCGCCTTGCTGGATCGGGTCCAGCAAGCGCAGGTAAGCCACCAGCTTGCCGTCCTGCCAGGCCATCAAATGGCAGGTGTCACCTGTCAGGTCCAGCCCGTCCACATCCAGATACACGCACTGCTGCTCGACCACGAAAACCTCGGCGCGCAGTTTCAGAGCAGCGTAAAGCTGTTCGATGCTCAGGTCGGTATGGTGTTTGCAGATCCATTTGATAGGCATGTTGTTGACTCGCAGAGAAACCAGAAGGGAATTCTAAACGTATACCGCCGCATTCCCAATAAAAGGCCGTGATGTCTGTCGATCGTTTTGGCTTTGGTCTGGAAAATATTTTTACATCAATCACATGGCTGTCACATGGGCGTGGGTTGTTTCCTGACGGGATTGGGTCTTCAATACAAGTCAGGATTCAAATGACGCTATTGATCAACGACTCTCGGTCTGGATCGGGCATGCTGCCCACCTGGGGAATTCAAGCATGTCGCGACTGCTTCAAGCTGTTGGGTTGCTGGGGTTACTGCTGATCGCACAGGCTGGTGCAGGCGAGAAGTTGCGTCTGGTTGCCGATGCCTGGCCTCCCTTTACCGATGACACCTTGCTCCACGACGGCCTGGCCACCGATATCGTGAGAACCGCACTGCAGCGTGCCGGGTATCAGACCGTTTACGAGCAGGTGCCCTGGGCGCGCGCCATGCATGGTATCGCCGAGGGGCGCAATGATGTGCTGATCAATGCCTGGTTCAATGAAGAACGCACCCGGGTTGGTCAGTTTTCCGCCGAGTATCTGGTCAATCGGGTGCGCTTTCTCAAGCGCAAGGACTCGAATATCGGTGTCTCGAACCTCGATCAACTGCACAAGTACATCATTGCGGTGGTGCGTGGTTACGCCTATTACCCGTCGTTCGACAATGATCCGGCGTTACGCAAGGTTCCGGTCCACAATTTCTCCATGGCGGCCAACATGCTGGCCGCCGGGCGTGTGGATCTGGCGCTGGAAGATGAGTTCGTGGCCCGTTACAGCCTGGCCAACGAGCCCGACGCAGTGCGCAATCACGTCGAGTTCCTGCCGGACTCACTCACCGAGAACAGCCTGCATATTCTGGTCAGCCTGAAGAACCCGAAGCATGCGCAAATCGTCGCCAGCTTTGATCGGGAAATCGCAGCCATGAAGGTTGATGGTACTTACGACGAACTGCTCAGGCTGCACGGTCTGATGCCTGTGGCCCCTTGATCAAATGCGCCGCCAGCGTGCGTAACGGAGCCAGCTGGCGATAGATCAAGGCCAGTTGCGTCTGCACCAGCCGCTGGCTCTCGTCCAGTTCGTCAGGCATCTGTTCCAGTTGGGTTGCCAGCTCCTCTTCGGCATCGTTCTGCACGGCAACCGGTTTCTTTTCGGCCAGGCTCTGGGCGATCTCATCAATGCTGGCTGCCAGCGCCGCGCCTGCGCCATCAATAAGCTGTTCGTGGACATCGCTGGGCAGTTGCGTGTCGCGATGCGCGCCCAGCCCGGACAGATAACTCAGCAGCGTGTGCGACAGCACCAGAAAGCGAAAGCCCACATCCGCCTCTTTGCGGAAGTGTCCAGGCTCCATCAGCATGTTCGCCAACGTCGTTGAAAGCGCCGCATCGGCATTGTGCGCATTGCGCCGGGCCAGACGATAAGCCAGGTCGTCGCTCTTGCCCTTGGCGTATTGCTGCATGATCTGGCGCAGGTAAATGCTGTTGCAGCTCAGGGTATTGGCCAGCACTTTGTTCAGCTTGCGACCTTGCCAGTCCGGCAGGAACAGGAACACTGCCAGCCCGGCAATCAGGCTGCCCAGCAAGGTATCGAACAGGCGTGGCAGGAACAGCCCGTAGCCATCGCCCACCTGATTGAAACAGAACAGCACCATCACCGTGATCGCAGCGGTCGAGAGTGTATAGCGTGTCGTGCGGTTGACGAAGAACACCACGCCCGCGAGCACGGCACACATCGATTGCAGGACTGGATTGGTCACCAGATCGAACAACGCCCAGCCAGCGGTCAGGCCAAGGGCGGTGCCGATAATCCGTTGTACCAGCTTGCGGCGTGTCGCGCCGTAGCTCGGCTGGCAGACGAATACCGTGGTCAGAATGATCCAGTAGCCTTGAGACGGGTGGATCAGATGCACCATGGCGTAGCCCACCGACAGGGCCAGCGGCAAACGCAAGGCATGACGAAACAGCAGCGAGGTCGGTGTCATCTGCAGGCGAAGGCGTGTCCAGACATCCTTGAGGTTGCGTGGCGAACGGTCCAGCAGGCTGCTGTCGGTCGCATCGGCCAGGGCATCCGGGTTGCTGGCATCGCTGATCAGGCGGTCCAGGGTTTCAAGGTTGGCTGCCAGTGCCCGCAATGAGCGCAACAGGCTGCGCCAGGCCGGATTGCTCTGGATGCGCAGGTGCTCAAGGGAGGCACGCAGGTCTTCCATCGCTTCGGCAAAGCTCGGGTCGTAGACAAACGGCTGGCGCAACTGGATGGACTCGGACAACGCCTGACAGGCCACACCCTGCTGGCGCAGCAGACGCTGGCAGCGGAACAGCACATCGCTATGGAAAAACGCCTCGGCCAGCGAGTTGTAGGGGTAATGCGAAGAACTGGCGCGTTCGTGAATGTCCTGAGCGATGAAGTACAGCTTCAGATAACGGCTGACCTTCGAGCCGGGCCGACCACTGCCTACCCGGTGCAGAATGATTTCCTTGGTGCTGTTCAGCGCCGCTACTACCCGACCATTCTGCTTGGCCAGCTCCAGGCGCCGCTCTTCTACATCCAGGGTGCGAATCGGCTCGAACAGGGTCGACTTGAGCTTGAGGTACAAGCCCAGCTCGCGAAACAGCCGCGCCAGCGCCTGCTGCACCGGCTGGTTGGAAAACAGCATCTGCCACAGTACCGACAGCAGGCCGTACCAGGCTGCGCCCGCCACCAGCAGCATCGGCTCATGCCAGAAGTCCAGAACTTCGCCGCCGCGCTGGTCCACGCCAATCATGGTGTAGACCGAGAGAATCAGGGTGCCGTAGGCAATTGCACCGTAGCGTTCGCCCAGCGCTCCGAGCATGGTCAGGCAGAAACTGGCCAGCGCCATCGCGCAAACGAACAGCCAGGGATAGGGAAACAGGAGTTCCACGGCCAGCGCGGCGATGCTGAAGCACACCAGCGTCACGGCCAGGGCATTGAGGCGGCCTTGCCAGCTGTCATCGGTTTCGGCCAGGGCGCAGGCGATAATCCCCAGGAACAGCGGGATCAGCAAGCCCATCTCATTTTGATACCAGCACAGCGCCATGCTGCCAGTCAGTGCGATAAAGACCCGAACGCTATAGCTGAACTTGTCCAGTGCCCATAACCGGCGGAGTGTATGACGCAGAGATTTTGATGCCATGAATGAGATGACGGCCTTGTTTGCAATTGATCGATCCTGCAGAAAGATATGTACAGGCCCGAGGCTGGCCTGTACATCCGCTTGGGAAAAAAATTATTGCCCGCAGCGCGTTACTTTTCCGCTATCAGACGTACTGTGCCGCCGCATAGGCCGACGCCCAGGCCCACTGGAAATTGAAACCGCCCAGATGGCCGCTCACATCCAGTACTTCACCCACGAAATACAGCCCCGGTGACTTCAGCGATTCCATGGTCTTGGAAGACACTTCACGGGTATCGATGCCGCCCAGCGTAACCTCGGCCGTGCGATAGCCTTCGGTGCCCGCCGGCACGACCCGCCAGCTCGCCAGTTTCTCGGCGATGTCGGCCAGTTCGGCGTGGGTGTACTGCTTCATGGGTTTTGAAGCAAACCAGTGTTCGGCCAGCAGGTTGGCCATCTTCTTGGTGAAGATTTCCCCCAGCAGGGTTTTCAGTTCGCTGTTCGGGCGCTCTGCCTGCTGCTCGGCCAGCCAGCCCGGGACGTCATGATCGGGCAGCAGGTTGATTTCCACACTGTCGCCCGGTTGCCAGAACGACGAGATCTGCAGGATCGCCGGGCCACTGAGGCCGCGGTGGGTAAACAGAATGTTTTCGCGAAAGCTTGTGTCATTGCAACTGACCAGACAGTCCACCGACGTTCCCGACAACTCGCTGCACAGTTCCTTGAGCTGATCGGTGATGGTGAACGGCACCAGCCCGGCGCGAGTCGGCAGCAGCGTATGGCCGAACTGCTTGCCCACCTGATAACCGAAACCTGTGGCACCCAGCGTCGGAATCGACAGGCCGCCTGTGGCAATCACCAGCGACTCGCAGCTCAAGGTGCCAAGGGTGGTCTCCAGGCGGTAGCCGGTTTCAGTCTTTTCGATCTGCTGCACGGACGTGTCCATGTGCAGACTGGCACCGGCCTTTCGGCACTCTTCGAGCAGCATTTCCAGGATGTCGCTGGACTTGTTATCGCAGAACAGCTGGCCCAGCTTTTTCTCGTGATAAGGCACGCCATGCCTGGCGACCATCTCGATGAAGTCCCACTGGGTATAACGGGCCAGTGCCGACTTGCAGAAGTGCGGGTTCTGCGACAGAAAATTGCCCGGCTCGGTGTACATGTTGGTGAAGTTGCAGCGTCCGCCACCGGACATGAGGATCTTCTTGCCCGGCTTGTTGGCGTGATCGATCAGCATCACCTTGCGCCCACGACCTGCGGCGGTGAGCGCACACATCAAACCTGCGGCGCCAGCGCCAATGATTACAACGTCAGTAACGGGCACAGCATGGTCCTCAGAGGTATCAGATCTACAAATCGCGTGGGAGCGAATTCATTCGCGAAAGGGGCATGAAATCAAAGAATACGAACCCGCAACGACTTGCCCTTGATCTTGCCATTGTTCAAACGCTCCAGCGCCTGCTTGGCGATGCTGCGCTCGACGGCCACATAAGCCTGGAAGTCGAAAATGGCGATCTTGCCAACCTGCGCGCCCGGAATACCGGCCTCGCCCGTCAATGCACCCAGAATGTCGCCCGGACGCAGCTTGTCCTTGCGGCCCGAACCGATGCACAGGGTCGTCATGGCTGGCAGCAACTTGCCGCCTTCCTTGATGCTCAGGTTGTCGTACTGCTGCCAGTTCAACGGAGCCTTCTGCAGCTCTTCGATAGCACGGGCACGCTGGCTTTCCGAAGGGGCCACGAGGCTGACCGCGATACCTGTCTCGCCCGCACGCCCGGTACGACCGACGCGGTGGATGTGGATTTCCGAATCCCGAGCCAGCTCGACGTTGATGACCATGTCCAGCGCATCGATATCCAGACCTCGGGCCGCTACGTCAGTGGCCACCAGTACCGAAGTGCTGCGGTTGGCGAACATCGCCAGAACCTGATCACGATCACGCTGTTCCAGATCGCCATGCAGGCCAACGGCAGACATGCCTTTGGCGGTCAGGTGATTGACCACTTCCTGAACCTGCTGCTTGGTGAAGCAGAACGCAACGCAGGACGTCGGACGGAAATGGCCAAGGACCTTGACCACGGCTTCCAGGCGCTGCTCAGGGGAAATTTCGTAGAAAATCTGCTCGATCTGGCTGTCGGCATGCAGCGCCTCGACCTTGACGGTCTGCGGATCGCGCATGAACTTCGAAGCCAGTTGCTTGATGCCGACCGGGTAAGTGGCCGAGAACAGCAGGGTCTGGCGACGCTGCGGGGTCTGCTCGATGATATCGGCGATGGCGTCGTAGAAACCCATGTCCAGCATGCGGTCGGCTTCATCGAGAATCAGCGTGTTCAGACCGTCCAGCACCAGCGAGCCCTTGCGCAGGTGCTGCTGGATGCGGCCCGGTGTGCCGACGATGATGTGTGCGCCATGCTCCAGCGAGCCGATCTGCGGGCCGAAAGGCACACCGCCGCACAAGGTCAGCACCTTGATGTTGTCTTCGGAGCGGGCCAGACGACGGATTTCCTTGGCCACCTGATCGGCCAGCTCGCGGGTCGGGCACATCACCAGTGCCTGGCAACCGAAGAAGCGCGGGTTGATCGGGTTCAGCAGCCCGATCCCAAAGGCTGCGGTCTTGCCGCTGCCGGTCTTGGCCTGAGCGATCAGGTCCATGCCCTTGAGAATCACCGGCAGGCTTTGCGCCTGAATCGGCGTCATCTGGGCGTAACCAAGCGACTCCAGGTTAGCCAGCATGGCGGCGGACAGGGGCAAAGTGTTGAAAGCGGTGTTAGTCACGACGGTGGACCTGCAAAACAAAAATGTCGCGCAGTGTATCAGGTCGTAAGCTCGGCTCAGATGGCAATGTCGATAAATGGTGATGTGCAATCTCTGTGGGAGGGGCGATTGGCCCGCCACAGCCCGGGACCGGCCCCCCCCCACAAACCCACAGAAAATACAAAACACGCC
>NZ_JAIGPJ010000009.1:27114-72931 GCF_019719005.1 Pseudomonas cichorii | reverse complement strand
GGGCCTTGGCCGCGACAGTCGCGGCCAAGGCCCCTCCCACAAAATCAGAGGCAATATTCAAACCGCCGCCTTCTTACCCTCCTGCGCAGGCAATTGCAGAAATATCCCCGCCGCAAACATCGCCAGTACGCCCACGCTCAGGAAGGTCAGCTGGAAAGCACCCAGCACACTGCTGACTTCGCCCGCGGCTACATCATCGGTAAAGCCGCCCAGCAGGGCGGCAGCGGATGCCACGCCCAGGCTCAGTGACAATTGCGCGACGACCGACAGCAAGCTGTTGCCACTGGCGGCGCTGGCGTCGTCCAGGTCGATCAGGGTGACGGTGTTCATGGCGGTGAACTGCAAGGAGTTCACCGCGCCCAGCAATCCCAGATGAACCAGCAGAATCCAGTAAGGCGTTTGAGCGTCGACCAGCGCCAGGGTTGCCAGCAGTATTCCCAGCAGCAACGTGTTGCCGGTCAGGATGGTGCGATACCCCAGGCGCTCGATCAGCCAGCGGGCCACGGTTTTGGCGAACATCCCGGCGGCTGCCAGTGGCAACATGCTCATGCCGGCCTGCGCCGCTGAATAACCCAGGGCGACCTGCAGCAGCAACGGCACCAGAAACGGTAATGCGCCGCTGCCAAGGCGGGCAAACAGATTGCCCAAGATGCCCACTGCAAAGGTCCGGGTGCGAAACAACGACGGTGCAAAGAGTGGAAATTCCACATGCCCGGCCCGCAGCCAGTAGGCCGCCAGACAGCCCAGGCCGGCGAACAGCAGCAAGACCACACGCATATGTGGCAGGTGCAGTTCGCCCAGGCCTTCCAGTGCAATGGTGATCAGCACCATCGAGGCGCCGAAAAGAATGAACCCTGTGCCGTCGAATCGCGTGCGCCCGCCACCTGGGATATCCGGGATGAAATGCTTGACCGCATAACAGCCCAGCAACCCCACGGGAATATTGATCAGGAAGATCCAGTGCCAGCTCATGTACTCGACCATCCAGCCGCCCATGGTCGGCCCGAGTAACGGCCCCAACAGGCCGGGCACGGTAATGAACCCCATGATCCGCACCAGCTCCGAACGCGGGTAGGCGCGGAGCACGATCAGGCGCCCGATAGGCAGCATCAACGCGCCGCCAAGCCCCTGAATGACCCGTGCTGCCACCAGCATATTCAGCGAGTTGGACAGTGCGCACAGCAACGAACCAAAACTGAACAACAGGATGGCGCTGAAAAAGATGCGTTTGATGCCGAAGCGATCGGCAATCCAGCCCGAAGCGGGAATCAGCAAGGCGATGGTCAACATGTAGGCAATGACCACCGACTGCATGCGCAGCGGGTCTTCTTCCAGCGAGCGGGCCATGGACGGCAGGGCGGTGTTGAGGATCGTGCCGTCCAGGCTTTGCATGAAGAAGGCGATGGCGATGACCCAAGGCATCCAGCGCAGGGTTTTTTCGTCCAGGTGCGGCATGTGATTTCCTGTGATTCTTTCGCGAATAAGCGGAGCGCCGCCCGATTCGCTCCCACGGGGTTCATTCGTAGGAGCGAATTCATTCGCGAAGAAGGGCTACAACGTCAACGTCAGTTTGCTTATCAAAGCCCCAGGCAACTGAATGGAGGCTGTCTGGCGCTGGCTATACGTGCTGGCCGACAGAATCAGCTCCCGCTCGCGGGTCAGATTCTCCAGAGCGTTGCCCAGCAGGCTGTAGGCACTGTCATCAAAACGCATGCTGCTGACCGGCGCCACGATCTTGCCGTCTTCGACCCAGAAGGTCGCAAAACGGGTCATGCCGGTCAGGCGTGCGGCCGACTGGTCGGAAAAATTCAGATACCAGAGGTTGCTGATATACAGGCCAGTGCCGAGCTGCTTGAGAATCTGTTCCTGCTCCAGAGTGCCACTTGCCATGCTCAGCGCACTTGGCCATTCCCCGTTGTCCGCGCCGTTGGCTTGCAGGCCGTATTCAGCGGCGCTGCTGGAGTCGACCAGTTGCTCGCGGGCTTCACCGCCGGCAATCAGGGACAGGTCCTTGCGTGGATAACCTTCGCGGGAGAACGCCGGTGACAGCGAACCGCTGACCTGTTCATCCAGGCTGAACAGCGGGCTGAAACGGGTATCGCCGCTGTACAGCCGCTGCAACGGGCTGTGCTTGCTGGCCAGCGCCTGTGCGGAAAACCCGCCCCAGCACAGCATGCCGATGATTTCATCCAGTGCGGCAGGTGCCAGGTAAGCGCGGTATTGACCAGGCTCCAGAGTGCGCAGCGGACGACCGAGAAACTCCAGCTGCTCGCGAGCCTGATTGAAGCGTCTGCCAAAGGCCTCGCTGTTCCAGTCATGTCCGGCATAGTTGGCCTTTACGGCCTGGCCGTTCTCGTGGAACAGGCTCCAGTCGAAATTGAAGCTATTGGCCTGATGCCAGCCCAATGCGCCCCAGGAACTGGCGAAGCCGCGATAGACCGGCCCGGCAGCGTAGAAGCCCACCAGATCCAGACCTTGTGACAATTCGCTGATCTGCTCCACGACTTGCCCGCTGTCCGGCAACGGCGGCTCTTGCAGGTTGTTGCTGTGCCAGGCCTCGGTATTGGGCAGCAGATACGGGTCCCTGGCGAGTGATACCAAGGTTTCGCGCAGTTGAACCAAAGCCTCGCTCAAACGCTGGCTGTCGACCTGTGCATCGCCCGAAAGCGTCAGTTCCAGATCGGCATGCCGACCGTCGTCGATCAGTTTGAAGGTCACGCTGGCTTGCTGCACATGTCCGGCCTGACGCACCTGGCCATGATTGAAGCGAATGAAGTCCGACGCTTCGGCGTTATAGGTCAGGGTGAAGTGTTCGTTCGGGCCGATATCGGCCTTAAGGGCGGCGACCAATGCCTCGAATTGCTGTTGATGAGACATCAGGCGTCACCTCCAAATACATCGACATTGGCGAACACACAGGCTGGGGAAGCGTGACCGACACGCACCACCTGATTGGGTTCGCCTTTCCCGCAATTGGGTGTGCCCAGAACCTTGAAGGTGCTGGCGTCGCCGACCGCGCTGAGGTTGCGCCAGAACCGCGCGGAAATCGCCCGATAGTTGGGGTTCTTGACCACGCCCTTGAGTTCGCCGTTTTCGATCAACTGGCCCCACTCGCAACCGAACTGGAATTTGTTGCGCGCATCGTCGATGGACCACGAGCGGTTGGTGGACATCAGGATGCCGTGCTCGATATTGCCGATCAGTTGCTCCAGCGACTGGTCACCCGGCTCGATATTCAGGTTGGCCATGCGGTCGATGGGCGGACGGTTCCAGTTGCAGGCGCGGCTGTTGGCGACGCCCGGCAGGCCTGAGCGGTATTGCGACAGCGCACCGCCCAGAGGGCGCTGCAACAGGCCGTTGCGAATCAGGAATTGTTTGCTTGCTGCGGTGCCATCGTCATCATGCCCGTAGCTGGCCAGTTGCTCGGGAATCTCGGGGTCGAACGTCACGTTTAGCAGGCTGGAGCCGTATTGCAGCGTGCCGAAGTCCGATGCCTTGACGAAGCTGGTGCCGGCGTAATTGCGCTCGTCGCCCAGAATCCGGTCCAGTTCCAGCGGATGGCCGATGGATTCGTGGATCTGCAGGATCATCTGGTCCGGCATCAACAACAAGTCACGAGGGCCTGTGGGCGTATTGGGGGCCAGGATCAATTGCAGCGCCTGATCGGCCACCTGTGCGGCAGCGCCGATCAGCCCGCAATTGCTGATGATCTCTGCGCCGCCTTGCTGGCCAAAGTTATCGCGGCCCAGGCTGCGGGTCTGGCTGTCATGCCCGTCATAGGCGGTCACTGTCATGCCCGGAAAGACAAAACGCTGTGCCTGACGAATCTCGGCCCCGGCGCTGTTGAGGTAAATCTGCTCGACGTTTTCAAGACCCAGACCGGCCTGCCAGTTCACCAGACGCTCGTCTTTTGGCACCGAGTTCGACTCGCTCATCAGCAGGTCGATGCAATCGCTCAGGCTCGGGAAGGCATTGCTCAGGTTGGGCGACAGGTAATCGGCGCGGGCTGTCGAGACAGCCTGGTCGGTGAGGTTCAGTAGCGAGTGTGGTGCCAGGCGGCGAGCCAGCTCTTCAGCCTGTTGCAGGGCTGCCTGCAAGCCTCGCTGGGAAATATCGTTGGTGGCAGCGTAGGTTTCGACACCGTTGAGGCGCACGGTCAGCATCGCGCCTTCATCGCTACCCAGCGACGGCGGCTCGGCCACATTCTTGCGCACGCTCAGGTGCTGGCTGGTCCTGCGCACATAACGTACGGAAAAAAATTGCGCATCGCTCTGCAGTGCGGCGAACCGCTGCTTGAGCTGAGCGGAGAAATCGAACATGCAGAGAGGCTCCTTGTTGAGAGGGGCAAGGTGTTCGCAAATGAATTCGCCCCTGCTGTAGGAGCAAATTCATTCGCGAAGGGGGTATGACTTGCCCGCAAATCATAGAGCCTGAATCACACCTGTGCTACTGCGCCTCGCACCGGCGTACCGCGTGCCGGTTTGTCGCCTGCCACGAAGTAGTCGGCGGTGCTGCGCGGCAACGGCTGACGGCCACGGATCCTGTCGGCGATCTTCTCGGCGATCATGATGGTCGGGGCATTCAGGTTACCGGTGGTGATGATCGGCATGATCGAGGCATCCACCACGCGCAGGCTTTCCAGGCCATGGACACGGCCCTGACCATCGACCACGGCCATGTCATCGGTGCCCATCTTGCAGGTACACGAAGGGTGATACGCCGTTTCGGCGTGTTCACGGACGAACTTATCCAGCTCTTCGTCGGACTGCACTTCGATGCCAGGGCTGATTTCGCGGCCACGGTACGGGTCCAGTGCCGGTTGCTGCATGATTTCCCGGGTCAGGCGGATGCCGTCGCGAAACTCCTGCCAGTCCTGCTCGGTAGACATGTAGTTGAACAGGATGCTCGGGTACTCGCGTGGGTCCTTGGACTTGACCTGCACCCGGCCACGGCTCGGTGAGCGCATGGAGCCGACGTGAGCCTGGAAACCATGCTCTTTCACACCTTTGGTGCCGTTGTAGTTAATGGCAACCGGCAGGAAGTGGTACTGGATATTCGGCCACTCGAATTCTTCGCTGGAGCGGATGAACCCGCCCGCTTCGAACTGGTTGCTGGCGCCTATGCCTTTGCCCAGGAACATCCACTCGGCGCCAATGGCTGGCTGGTTCCACCACAACAGGGAAGGGTAGAGCGAAACCGGCTGGGTGCAGCTGTATTGCAGGTACATCTCCAGGTGATCCTGAAGGTTCTGGCCTACGCCCGGCAGGTCGTGAACCACGGGAATATCGAGCTTGTTCAGCAGTTCGGCCGGGCCGACACCCGAGCGTTGCAGGATCTGCGGCGAAGCGATGGCTCCGCTGCACAGCAGGACTTCCTTGCGGGCACGGGCTTCGATGCGAGTGTCGCTGTCGCCGCGCAGATACGCCACGCCGACGGCACGTTTGCCCTCGAACAGGATGCGATCGGTCAGCGCGTGAGTGACGATGGTCAGGGTCGGGCGCTTCTTGGCTTCGTCCAGATACCCGCGAGCGGTGCTTGCGCGACGGCCATTGGGCGTCACGGTTCTGTCCATCGGGCCGAAGCCTTCCTGTTGATAACCGTTGAGGTCGTCGGTGCGCGGATAACCCGCCTGCACCCCAGCTTCGACCATGGCGTGGAACAACGGGTTATTGCCTGCCTTGGGCGTGGTCACGCTGACCGGACCGTCGCCGCCGTGATAATCGTTGGGGCCGATGTCGCGGGTTTCGGCCTTGCGGAAATACGGCAGGCAATCGAGGTAGCTCCAGTCTTCCAGACCCGGCTCCTTGGCCCAGCCGTCATAGTCCATGGCGTTACCGCGGATGTAGCACATGCCATTGATGAGCGACGAGCCACCCAGGCCCTTGCCGCGACCGCATTCCATGCGGCGGTTGTTCATGTGCGGTTCCGGCTCGGTTTCATAGGCCCAGTTGTAGCGACGGCCTTGCAGGGGAAACGCCAGCGCTGCGGGCATCTGGGTACGGAAATCCAGCCGGTAGTCAGGGCCGCCGGCTTCCAGCAACAGAACGGTGACGCCCGGATCTTCGGTGAGACGGGCTGCCAGGGTGTTACCGGCAGAGCCGGCACCGATGATGATGTAGTCGAATTCGGATTGCGTGGTCATAGAAAGTCCTTCGTAGGGCTGCAAGCCTCAAGTTTCAAGCTGCAAGCAAAGGCATTCAGGTGCTGCCTGTGAGAATGAGGGCGGCAAGCTACTTCACTTGAAGCTTCTAACTTGCCGCTTGAAGCTGACGGTCTTAAAACACCGACGCGTAATCGCCCAGTTCCACCTGCACGGATTTGATGCGTGTGTATTGCGCCAGCGAGCTGATGCCGTTTTCGCGGCCAACGCCCGATTGCTTGTAGCCACCGACCGGCATTTCTGCCGCAGACTCGCCCCAGGTATTGATCCAGCAGATGCCGGCTTCAAGCTGGTGAATCACGCGGTGCGCACGGTTCAGGTCGCGGGTGACGATACCGGCGGCCAGGCCGAAGTCGGTGTCGTTGGCGCGGCGGATCACTTCGTCTTCGCTGTCGTAACCGAGGATGCTCATCACCGGGCCGAAGATTTCTTCGCGCACGATGGTCATCTCGTCGGTGCAGTCGGTGAACACGGTCGGCGCCACGAAGGCACCTTTGGCGAGGTCGCCTTCGGTCAGGCGTTCGCCGCCGCACAGCAGGCGCGCACCTTCTTCCTTGCCTTTGCTGATGTAGCCCAGCACGCTTTCCATATGCTCGAAGCTGACCAGCGGGCCGAAGTTGGTGTTGTCATCTTCCGGGTTGCCGATGCGGATGCGTTTTACGCGCTCCAGGATTTTGGCTTCCAGTTGCGCCTTCAGGGCGTTGGGGACGAAAACCCGTGTGCCGTTGGTGCAGACCTGACCGGAGCTATAGAAGTTGGCCATCATTGCAATGTCGGCGGCGCGATCCAGGTCCGCGTCGTCGAAGATGATCAGCGGCGACTTGCCGCCCAGCTCCATGGTCACTTCCTTGAGCGAAGAACTCGAAGCACTGGCCATGACTTTCTTGCCGGTGTCGGTGCCGCCGGTGAAGGACACCTTCTCGATGCGCGGGTGCTCGGTGATCCAGGTGCCGACTTCTCGGCCGCTGCCGGTCAGCACGTTGAACACGCCATCGGGTACGCCGGCTTCGGTGTAGATTTCCGCCAGTTTCAAGGTGGTCAGGGAAGTGACTTCACTCGGCTTGAAGATCATCGCGTTGCCCGCTGCCAGTGCCGGAGCGGATTTCCACAGGGCAATCTGGATCGGGTAGTTCCAGGCGCCGATACCGGCCACCACACCCAGCGGCTCGCGGCGGGTGTAGACGAAGGAAGAATTACGCAGCGGGATCTGTTCGCCCTCGATAGCGGGGACCAGACCTGCGTAGTACTCCAGCACATCGGCACCGGTCACGACGTCGACATAACGGGTTTCGGAATAAGCCTTGCCGGTATCCAGGGTTTCCAGTGCTGCCAGTTCATCGTTGCGCTCGCGCAGTATGTCCACAGCACGGCGCAGGATGCGCGAACGCTCCATGGCGGTCATGGCGGCCCAGATCTTCTGGCCTTTTTCTGCACTGGCGACAGCGCGTTCGACATCGTCTTTGCCTGCGCGTTGTACTTGCGCGAGCACTTCGCCATTCGCCGGGTTGATGGCATCGAAAGTAGCGGGGTTGCTGGCGTCTACGTAGCCGCCATCGATATAGAGTTTCTGCAATTCAAAACGGGCCATAAAGTCCTCGCAAATTCATGTGGGGGGCGATGACTGATCTCAGCTTGCCGGTATGTTTGGTCAACATTCGGCGCCAGTCGTTCGATGAAAAGGGCTCTTGAGCGCTTCAGTCCACCGCTTTCGCCAGTTGAAAATCCATGTATTCGTAAGCGATCTGCTGCGCCTGCTCCGTGTCGAAAGCATCACCTGACAAGGCGCCGCGCAGCCACAAACCATCGATGAGCGCTGCCAGCCCGCGGGCTGCGCTGCGTGCCTGCTCCAGCGGCAATACGCGGCGGAACTGGCAGCACAGGTTCGAGTACAGGCGGTGATCGTTGATCCGCTGCAACCTGTGCAGTGACGGGTGATGCATGCTGGTGGCCCAGAAGGCCAGCCAGGTTTTCATCGCCGGGCCATTGACCTGGCTGGCATCGAAGTTGCCCTCGATGATGACTTGCAGATGCGCCCTGGGGCTGTCATCGGTCAGCGCCTGACGGCGTTCGTTCACGCTCTGGATCAGGGCATTCATCAGGTGGCGCATGGTCGCCGCGATCAGGCCGTTCTTGTCCTGAAAGTAGTGGCTGATGATGCCGTTGGAGACACCGGCCAGACGTGCAATCAGAGCAATGCTGGCCTCGCTCATGCCGACCTGATCCACCGCGGTGAGCGTGGCCTGGATGAGTTGCTGACGGCGGATGGGTTGCATACCAACCTTGGGCATTGGTTCGGGTCTCCGTGGCTTGCTGACCCTTTTTAGCCTAATTGTTTTTAATTGAACGATCAATCAATAAAAAATTACAGGCGTGACAAAATCGCCGTAGGAGCGAATTCATTCGCGAAAATTGACCTTCGCGAATGAATTCGCTCCTACGGATTTACCCCAGATTCTTGCCCAGCAGCGCGTGATACAACTCGCTGTCTCCCAGGATGCCGACCACCTTGTCGCCATCTTGCAGTACCAGTTTGTTGCCGGTCTGGTAGCGGATCTGCAAGGCATCGCGCATGCCGATATTGGAGTGAACCAGTGTCGGACGGCGATCCAGGCTGGCGACGTCCTGGCCTGGTGTCCAGTTCTGCAAGTCGAGCTGCGCAGCCCCCTGGCGAGCGCTTTTGATCACGTTGCCTTCGGCCAGATCCAGCCAGGAATCCACGCCTGGATCCAGGCACACCGAACCGTTGATCCGGGTGCAGTTGTCGACGCTGCGCATCAGGCTGCGGCCGCACAGCACGTTGAGCGGATTGGTGTGAGCGACGAAGGTACGCACGTAGTCATCGGCCGGGTTGAGGACGATCTCTTCGGGCACGCTGTATTGAATGATCCGGCCGTCTTTCATGATCGCGATGCGGCTGCCCAGCTTGAGGGCTTCATCCAGGTCGTGGCTGACGAAAACGATGGTCTTGCTCAGTTTGCTTTGCAGGGCCAGCAGTTCGTCCTGCAGGCCTTGGCGGATCAGCGGGTCGAGGGCCGAGAAAGGCTCGTCCATCAGCAGGATGTCGGCGTCCATCGCCAGCGCCCGCGCCAGACCGACACGTTGCTGCATGCCGCCGGACAGCTCATCGGGTTTCTTGTTACGCCATTGGGTCAGGCCGACCAGTTCAAGCTTTTCGTCGACCAGCTTGCGTCGTTCCTTTTCCGGTCGCCCCTGCATTTCCAGGCCGAAGCTGATGTTCTCGCGCACGGTCAGCCAGGGCATCAGGGCGAACTTCTGGAACACCATCGCGATGCGCTGGGTGCGCATCATTTTCAGTTCTGCTGCCGTGCAGTTGGCGATGTTGATCTGCGAGCCTTCATGCTCGACATACAGCGAACCACGGCTGACGGTATTGAGACCGTTGATGCAGCGCAACAGACTGGACTTACCCGAGCCGGACAGGCCCATCAGGACACAGATTTCGCCTTTCTCGATTTCCAGTGTGGCTTTTTCCACGCCGACGATCTGGCCGATTTTTTTCAGGATCTGGTCACGCGTGAGGCCTTGGTCCAGCAGCTTGAGAGCCTCACGCGGATCCTTGGCGAAGATGACGTCTACCTGATCGAATTTGATGATACTCATGCGTCGGACCCTACCTTGGCTTCGGGTTGTTTGCAGATACGGTCGAGCATGATTGCCAGCAATACGATCGCCAGACCGGCTTCGAAGCCCAGGGCGATATCAGCGGTGTTCAGTGCGTTGACCACGGGTTTGCCCAGACCGTCGGCACCCACCAGTGCTGCGATCACTACCATCGACAGCGACAGCATGATGCACTGGGTAATGCCCGCCGCGATGCTGGGCATGGCGTATGGCAGTTCAATACGGGTCAGCAACTGGCGACGTGACGAGCCAAAGGCCTTGCCCGCATCGAGCAGTTCATGGGGCACATCGCGAATGCCCAGATACGTCAGGCGGATCGGCGCGGCGATGGCGAAGACCACTGTGGAAATCAGGCCGGGCACCACGCCCAGGCCGAACAGGGTCAGGGTTGGAATCAGGTACACGAAGGTCGGTACGGTCTGCATCAGGTCCAGCAGCGGACGGATGACGGTGTAGAACATGGGTTTGTGGGCAGCGATGATGCCCAGCGGCACACCGATGACCACGCAGACCAGTGTGGCGAACAGCACCTGGGCCAGTGTTTCCATCGTTTCCTGCCAGTAATGCAGGTTCAGGATCAGCAGGAAGGCCAGGATGACGAATACCGTCAGGCCCCATTTGCGCTGGATGTAATGCGCCAGTGCCGCAATCAGGCCAATCAATACCAACGGGTTGAACCAGGTCAGGCCGAAGGTCAGGCCGTGGATCATCATTTCCAGGGTCGAGGCGATGGCATCGAAGTAGTTGGCGCCGTTTTGCGTCAACCAGTCGACAAAGGCCGCGATGTACTCGCCCAGAGGGATTTTATGGTCAGTCAGCATGGTATCGATTGTCCGCTTGCGGGAAGAAATGGGACAGCAGGCGGGCAGGCCGCCTGCCATCGTCTTACTGTGTCAGTTTGGCCTTTGCAGCCTCCAGGCCTGGCTTGCCGTCTACGGTGGTGACTCCGGCGAGCCAGGTGTCGAGCACTTGAGGGTTGTTCTTGATCCACGCCTTGGCGGCGGCATCGGGTTTCATCTTGTCGTCCAGTACATTGCCCATCAGGGTACTTTCCATGTTCAGGGTGAACGAGAGATTCTTCAGCAACTGGCCGACGTTGCTGCACTCTTGCACGTAACCTTTGCGTGTATTGGTGAAGATAGTGGCCTGGCCGAAGTTGGGCCCGAAATACTCGTCGCCACCGGTCAGGTATTGCATCTTGAAGCGGGTATTCATCGGATGGGGTTCCCAGCCCAGAAAGACCACGTCTGTAGAACGTCGCGTGGCACGGTCAACCTGCGACAGCATGCCGGCCTCACTGGATTCGACGACCTTGAAGCCGGCGTCCTTCAGGCCGAAGGCGTTCTTGTCGATCATGCTCTGGATCAGGCGATTGCCGTCGTTGCCCGGTTCGATCCCGTAGATCTTGCCGTCGAGCTCTTTCTTGAATCTGGCTATATCGGAGAAGTCCTTCAGGCCCTTGTCGTAAAGCGCCTGTGGCACGGCCAGCGTGTACTTGGCGTTTTCGAGGTTGGCGCGAACGGTTTCCACGGTGCCCGCTTCGCGGTAGGCCTTGATGTCGTTTTCCATGGTGGGCATCCAGTTGCCCAGGAAGACGTCCATGTTCTTGCCATCAGCCAGGGACTTGTAGGTCACTGGAACTGAAATCATGGTGGTCTTGGTCTGGTAGCCCAGAGACTCGAGTACGACGCTGGTCACCGCAGTGGTGACGGTAATGTCAGTCCAGCCGACGTCCGAGAATTTGACTGTGTGGCAGGCCTCTGGCTCGGCGGCCTGGGCCAGCAGCGGCAAACCGAGCGTGGCGGCCAACAGCAAGGATTTAGAACCTTTCATGGGGTGGACTCCTGTGAATTCTGTCTATTCATCTCATCAGCAACGGGGCGCTGACGCGGCTTGTTGTGTTGGCAACGTTTATTGCGAAGCTCTTTCACTGCGCCCGGCGATCGAGTCGAAGCCGATCATGTAACAGTGAAAATCAAACGCCTACAGGGGGCGTCGTATCCAGTACAGGCGGGGTCGCATCCAGTGTGAGCAACGTCGCTTACAGCTTTTTTCCCACCTGCAAGCGCACTTTTACCGGGTTGGGCCAGCTAAAAACGGCCAGATAATGGAGACGACAAGGTGTATTGAAGTTCACTTGTACGGCACCTTCTTGCCTTTGGACAGTGAATGGCTTGCTCGCTTTTCGACCATGGCTGCCAGGAGCCGCCACCTTTTAGCGCGAAAAGAATGGGTTATGGCGCCGTGCTATTGCCCTGTGCGATGAGTGACACCGTCGGGCAACATCATTCGTTCCCGTTTCCCGAAAGTGCTACCGAACTGCTCACGCTTCCTTGTCGTGCGTGGCTCCCACGTCGCAATTGGATACGCCGGTCGCGCCTGAATAGACACATCACGACGTCGCTTTCAGGGGTTATTGAATGGCTATTCAGTTTTCGGCATGGGATTTGCGATGGGGTTGGAAGGCCATGCATGAAGCAAGGCTACTAAGAAGAGCCTCGCCTGAGGCCAACTACCGCCAAGAGTGAGGAGATACGTGATGACTTCGTTCAATGCAGGGGCACAACCCCAGAACCGCGCGCCACAGTCCATCGGCTTTCTGTTGCTGGACAACTTCACCCTGATCTCACTCGCATCGGCGGTCGAACCCCTGCGCATGGCCAATCAGCTTTCCGGTCGTGAACTCTATCGCTGGACCACCTTGAGCGTGGACGGCAACCAGGTCTGGGCCAGTGATGGTCTGCAGATCACTCCGGATGCCGCGATGCAAAAGGCACCGGCACTGGACACCATCATTGTCTGTGGCGGCGTCGGGATTCAGCGCACCGTTACCCGTGAACACGTGAGCTGGCTACAGAGCCAGGCCCGCCAGTCCCGTCGTTTGGGCGCTGTATGTACTGGCAGTTGGGCATTGGCCTGTGCAGGTCTGCTCGACGGTTTTGATTGCAGTGTTCACTGGGAGTGTCTGGCGGCGATGCAGGAAGCTTTCCCGCGTGTCTCGATGAGCACTCGCTTGTTCACTCTGGACCGCAACCGTTTCACCAGCTCTGGTGGCACCGCGCCGCTGGACATGATGCTGCACCTGATCAGCCGCGATCATGGCCGTGAACTGTCGGCGGCGATTTCCGAGATGTTCGTCTACGAGCGTATTCGTAACGAACAGGATCACCAGCGCGTACCGCTCAAGCACATGCTGGGTACCAACCAGCCCAAGTTGCAGGAAATCGTGGCCTTGATGGAGGCCAATCTCGAAGAGCCGATCGATCTGGATGAACTGGCGGTTTACGTGGCGGTTTCCCGCAGACAACTGGAGCGGTTGTTCCAGAAGTACCTGCATTGTTCGCCGTCGCGTTATTACCTCAAGCTGCGCCTGATCCGCGCCCGGCAACTGCTCAAGCAGACGCCCATGTCGATCATTGAAGTGGCATCGGTCTGTGGCTTCGTGTCGACGCCACATTTCTCCAAGTGCTACCGCGAATACTTCGGTATCCCGCCACGCGACGAACGTGTGGGTTCAAACACCGCCCAGCAAGTCGCCATGATGCCAATCCCTCAGGCTCTGGTACTGGCCCCACTGTCTGGCCCCATGTCGGCATTGAGTCAGGCGCGTAACGAGTCGACGTTTGCGAGTGTGCGGTTGTAAGGCCCCATTTCGCGAATGAATTCGTTCCTACCCCGACCGCAAGGAGCGAATTCATTCGCGAAGGCCCAGAAATATCCCGCCAGACTTTAGCGTAAGCACTGTTCTTTCATGCAACTAAACTCAGACTCTGTCTCATTAGCCATGGATGGCAAAAGATGTCTGAGCGCGCACAAGCATGCCGTCTGCGGATCGGTCGATATTCTCAAACAGGGCAAATTTATCTGGTGACATCGGTGGTAAAAGACCGCTGTCCGATATTCAGTGATTTGAGCTTGGGACGGCTGGTGGTCGAGGAGTTCAAGCGCGCCCAAATCCAGAGGCAGGCCACGTCGCTGGCCTGGGTCGTAATGCCTGATCACTTCCACTGGCTGCTGGAGCTAGGTGAATGTTCTTTAAGCTTGCTCATGAAGCAGACCAAAGCGTGCAGTTCTCTTTCAATCCAAAGAGCGACCCAGAGAGAAGGAAGACTCTGGCAGGCGGGTTTTCATGATCGAGCGATCCGGCGCGAAGAGTGTATTCAAGACGTGGCTCGCTATGTTGTGGCTAATCCGGTTCGAGCAGGTTTGGTAAAGCGTTTGGGGGATTACTCGCTGTGGGATGCCATTTGGGTTTGAGCAGGTTTTTCGCGAATGAATTCGCTCCTACGAAATCCGTAGGAGCGAATTCATTCGCGAAGGCATTACAGGCTGAATCGCGAAACCATGCTGTTCAGGTCGACTGCCAGACGCGACAGCTCATTGCTGGCGGCTGTGGTCTGGTTGGCGCCTGTGGTGGACTGGGCTGACAGGTCACGGATGTTCACCAGGTTGCGGTCAACTTCCCGGGCGACTTGAGCCTGTTCTTCGGCGGCGCTGGCGATGACCAGGTTACGTTCGTTGATTTCTTCCACCGCCGCGTGAATGGTTTCCAGCGCCAGGCCGGCGCCTTTGGCGATGCTCAGGGTCGATTCCGCACGCTCGGTGCTGTTGCGCATCGAGCTCACGGCCTGTTCGGTGCCGCCCTGAATGCTGCCGATCATGCGTTCGATTTCGCTGGTCGATTGCTGGGTGCGGTGCGCCAGTGCGCGGACTTCATCGGCGACCACCGCGAAACCACGTCCGGCCTCACCGGCGCGGGCGGCTTCGATGGCGGCGTTGAGGGCCAGCAGGTTGGTCTGGTCGGCCAGGCCGCGAATCACATCCAGCACCTTGCCGATATCCCGGGACTCATTAGCCAGATTGCTGATGAGTTCGGCTGTGCTTTGCACGTCGCCGCTCATGCGCTCGATGGCATTGACGGTTTCCACCACCAGATCGCGACCGTCGCCAGCCGACGTGGTTGCGCTCTTCGAGGCTTCGGAGGTGCTGGTTGCGTTGCGGGCAACCTCTTCGACGGCGCTGGTCATTTCGTTGACCGCAGTGGCTGCCTGTTCGATTTCGTTGTTCTGTTGCGACAGCCCCCTAGCACTTTCGTCGGTGACCGCATTCAGTTCTTCTGCTGCCGAAGCCAGTTGGGTAGCTGAGCCGGAAATGCGTTGCAGGGTGTCACGCAGCTTGCCTTGCATGGTTTGCATGGCCAGCAGCAAACGGCCTGCTTCGTCGGTGCCGTCGACTTCGATCGGACGAGTCAGGTTGCCTTCGGCGATGGTTTCGGCTGCATGCAATGCCGCTGAAATCGGGCGGGTAATGCTCTTGGTCAACAGCCAGGCGAACAGGATGGTCAGCAGGGTGGCGATGATCAGCAGGCCGATGACCAGATTGAAGGCCGAAGCATATTCCTGGGCGGCCTGTTTTTTGGTGTTGTTCAACTGTTCCGTGTTGATGTCCACCAGTTTGCTGAGCACGACGTTCATCTGGTCGGAGTTGCTGAGCATTTCGTTATTGAGCAGGTCTTGCAGCTCATCGACCTTGTTGGCCCGGGTCAGGACTTTCATTCGGTCTTCGAGCTGGCGATATTGACCGAGCAATTGCACGTACTGGTTGTAGAGTGCTTGCTCTTTCGGGTCACCGATCAGTCTTTCGTAAATGGCCTGGGCTTCGCTGATCTGCTTGTTGCGCATGGCCAGCAAGTCGATGGTCTTCTGCTGGATATCCGGTTCCCGATTGACCAGTAGTCGATAGGAGAGCACCCGCAGGCGGATACTCACTTCTGCAAACCGATCCAGACTTTTGATGCTGGGCACACTGTTCTCGGCCAGGGTATCGGTCGCTACGCGGATCTTGCTCATCTGCGAGAGCGCGAAAAAACCGAGAATCAGCATGAGTGCGCCGATCACGGCAAACCCGAGAAACGCGCGTGGCGCGATATTCATATTACGTAATGACATGGAAGCTTCCAGAAGTCAGGCGCGTTCCATGCGTCGTATAAAAGAAAAGGCAATTTCGTGATGTTGGCTGCCTATCGGTTCTACGATGAAAGTCTTGAGGCCAGGGCACGTGCTTTGACGTGTATCAATTTCTGACGGTTTTGGAAAAAAATCGAAAATAGCCTGCAAGTGCTTGAAACCACTGGGTCGGGCGCTTTCGGAGGGATGACACCGAAATTTTTGCTGTGCGCTTTTGTCGCAGCGGCGGTGTTCTGACGGGCCGCAGGAACCTGGTGGTTAAAATGCAGTCACATGGCCCCTGAAGCCTTGCTTTGTTCTGGCATGCGTAGAGACTTTTCTTTATCGTGTGCGCCCGTTGAAATTTGCTTGAGAAATCAGAATGTTGGAAACCTCCCTTAGCCAGTTGGAACAGCTTGTCGGTGATCTGGTGCAACAGAACCAGCAGCTACAGGACACAAACGCGCAACTGAGCGCCGAACTTGCCAAAGCCAGGGATGAGAACGACAGCCTGCAATTGAGCCTGATGGAACAGGAAGAGAAACAAGGCAGTACCGCTGCGCGCATTCAGGCACTGGTCGAACGCGCAACCAGCGCCAGTGCTGTCAGCGCATGAACTACGACAGAAACGGGGTAACCGTTCTCTCCATTCTGGGTAACGAGTATTCGGTCAAGGCGCCGGCAGGCGAGGATAAGACTCTTCTGCAGGCCGCGGCGATGCTCCAGGCATCCCTGACCGATACCAAGCGCAAATACCCGACCCTGATCGGCGACCGCCTGCTGGTGCTGGCGGCTCTGAACCTGTGTTCGCAGCAGATCGAGCTTGAGCAGCAGCACAAGGTCGAGCTGGCACGTTACCAGGAACAGGTGAGTGCGACGGTGGATGTGATTTCAAAGACGATTTCACAGGGTTGAGTTGTTGCCGGTTGTGGGAGCGGATTTGTCCGCTCCCACACAGTCTGCACAAGGCGATAACCCTTAACCCTGCATCACCAGGCGAATATCCGCCGCCAGTTCCCGCACCCGTGCTTCTTCGGTATCCCAGGAGCACATGAAGCGTGCGCCGCCCTTGCCGATGAAGGTATAGAAACGCCAGCCCCTGGCGGTCAATGCGGCAATTGCCGGCTCCGAGAGTTGCAGGAACACGCCGTTGGCCTGCACCGGGAACATCAGCTCCACGCCTGGAATATCCTTGACCAGTTCGGCCAGCAGTTGCGCGCAATGGTTGGCATGGCGCGCATGTTTGAGCCAGGCGTCGTTTTCCAGCAGCCCGACCCATGGCGCGGACAGGAAGCGCATTTTCGAAGCCAGTTGCCCGGCCTGTTTGCAGCGATAGTCGAAGTCTTCGGCCAGATCATGGTTGAAGAACAGGATGGCTTCACCCACCGCCATGCCGTTCTTGGTGCCGCCAAAGCACAGCACATCGACGCCCGACTTCCAGGTCAGCTCGGCGGGTGAGCAGTCCAGATAGGCGCAGGCATTGGAGAAGCGGGCGCCATCCATATGCAGATGCAGGCCCAGCTCCTTGCAGGTTGCGCTGATCGCCCGCAGTTCTTCCGGCAGGTAGACACCGCCGACTTCCGTTGCCTGGGTCAGGGTTACGACCCGGGGTTTGGGATAGTGGATATCCTGACGCTTGAGCGCCACTTCGCGGATCGATTCAGGCGTCAGCTTGCCGCCAGCGCTTGGGGCTGTGAGCAGTTTCGAGCCGTTGGAGAAGAACTCCGGTGCGCCGCATTCGTCTGTTTCGACGTGGGCAGTTTCCGAACAGATGACACTGTGATAACTCTGGCACAGCGACGACAGTGCCAACGAGTTGGCCGCTGTGCCGTTGAAGGCAAAGAACACTTCGCAATCGGTCTCGAACAGTCGACGGAAATCGTCGGAGGCGCGGGCAGTCCACTGGTCATCGCCATAGGCACGTTGATGCCCTTTGTTCGCCTGTTCCATGGCCGCCCAGGCTTCGGGGCAGATGCCGGAATAGTTGTCGCTGGCGAACTGTTGGCTTTGGTCTGTCATGGCCGATTCCTTGTGGTCGTTTATGGTGCGCACTTTAGCGAACAATGCCGTGTTGAGTAACGCCATTGTTAATGGTTGAAATGCTTTTATTTTCGGGAGCGACATGGATCTTTCAAACCCGCCCTTTCTGCCGGGACGCGACAAGGCGCTGGATCTGCTCAAATGGCTGGCGATGCTGAGCATGGTGCTCGATCACCTGCGCTATGTGGGCTGGGCGGTGAATGTTCTCTACGTGCCGGGGCGTCTGGCCTTTCCCTGGTTTTGCCTGGCGATTGCCGTCAACCTGGCGCGCCGCAGCGCCGCGTTGGTGACGCCCCGGGTGCAGTGGCGTTACTTGGGCTGGGTGTTGGCGTTTGCGGTCTTGTCTGAGATTCCCTATCGATTGTTCATGGCCGATGCCACGACCCTGAACGTGATGCCGACCCTGCTGCTCGGGCTTCTGGTTGCCCAAGGCTGGCGACACCGCAATGTCATGACACGACTCATGGCCATTGTTGCCTTGTTGTTTGCCGCGCTCTTTCAGCAACACCTGATGTTCGGTTTTGCGGGCGTGCTGCTGCCGCTGGCATTGCTGCTGGTCTTGCAAAAACCGCTCGGGTACGCGGTTTTTCCGGCGGTGCTCTGTGTCGCAGCCAATGCCTGGCCCGACATGTTCGCCGGTGCAGCGTGGGGCGATCCGATTTCCATCGGCTCAATCATCGCCTGCCTGATCGCGCCAGCCATGGGCATTGCACTGCTGCGCAGGAAACCAGGGTTTGCGGTAGCTCCCATGCGGCGCTGGGCTTATGCGATCTATCCCGGCCACTTCCTGGTGCTGCTGGGGCTGCGGGAGTTGCTGGCTCTCTAACCATACCTCAACCCCGTAGGACCGAATTCATTCGGGAAGAGGCCAGCCCGGACGCCAGATTTATATCTGGCCCACCAACGCCTTCCCGAATGAATTCGGTCCTACACAGTCTGTACAGATATCTGTAGACAAATCGCCATGACTGCACTTATCTTCGCCGCAGGCCGCCTCATGTGGCCAACGTCGCTCGGACGGTTCCGGGCGCTTACGTCTGCGAGATACCCATGGCTGACCAAGGTTTGCCGCGCCGCTTTGCGCGCATAGATCGACTCCCCCCTTACGTGTTCAATATCACTGCCGAGCTGAAAATGGCGGCTCGTCGTCGTGGCGAAGACATTATCGACTTGAGCATGGGCAACCCCGATGGGGCGACGCCACCGCATATCGTCGAAAAACTGGTCACCGTTGCCCAGCGCGAAGACACCCACGGTTACTCGACCTCACGGGGTATTCCTCGTCTGCGTCGTGCCATTTCCAACTGGTACAAGAAACGCTACGAGGTCGATATCGATCCGGAAAGCGAAGCCATTGTCACCATCGGTTCCAAGGAGGGCCTGGCGCACCTGATGCTCGCCACCCTCGATCAGGGTGACACGGTGCTGGTGCCCAACCCCAGTTACCCGATCCACATCTACGGTGCCGTGATTGCCGGCGCCCAGGTGCGTTCAGTGCCACTGGTGCCGGGTGTGGACTTCTTTGCCGAACTGGAAAAGGCCATTCGCGGCTCGATTCCCAAGCCAAAGATGATGATCCTCGGCTTTCCGTCCAACCCCACCGCCCAGTGCGTGGAGCTGGATTTCTTCGAGCGCGTGGTCGCACTGGCCAAGCAGTACGACGTTCTGGTGATTCACGACCTGGCCTATGCCGACATCGTCTATGACGGCTGGAAGGCTCCGTCGATCATGCAGGTACCCGGTGCCAAGGACATTGCGGTGGAGTTCTTCACCCTGTCCAAGAGTTACAACATGGCGGGCTGGCGTATCGGCTTCATGGTCGGCAACCCGGAACTGGTCAGCGCTCTGGCACGGATCAAGAGCTATCACGACTACGGCACCTTCACACCCTTGCAGGTGGCGGCGATTGCCGCGCTCGAAGGCGACCAGCAATGCGTGCTCGACATCGCCGAACAGTATCGTCAGCGTCGCAATGTGCTGGTCAAAGGGCTGCACGAACTGGGCTGGATGGTGGAAAACCCCAAGGCCTCGATGTACGTCTGGGCGAAAATCCCGCCTGCCTACGCGCACCTCGGCTCGCTGGAGTTCGCCAAGAAGCTGCTGGCCGAAGCCAAGGTCTGTGTGTCGCCGGGTATCGGTTTCGGTGAGTACGGCGACGACCATGTCCGCTTTGCCCTGATCGAAAACCAGGACCGCATCCGTCAGGCCGTACGTGGCATTCGCGCCATGTTCCGGGCCGACAAGCCTGCCTGAATGTAAGTTTCCCCGGATGAACCCGCTCCTTCGGACCTCGCAGGAGCGGATTCATCCGCCAATCGATTTATCCCTCCCCGCCATGCCATGTCGTAAACGCACCTTTGTGTGGCGTCCGTAGGCATTTGGCCGGTTTGCGTCGGCCCTACCATCGCATCCAAAGGGCACTCACAGCCCTGCCGACAAGCCAGGCGCAACGCCGCCGCTGGGAGAACCGCGATGTTCAGCAAGCAAGACCAGATTCAGGGATATGACGATGCACTGTTGTCGGCCATCAATGCCGAGGAGCAGCGTCAGGAAGACCATATCGAGCTGATCGCCTCCGAGAACTACACCAGCAAGCGCGTCATGCAGGCCCAAGGCAGCGGACTGACCAACAAATATGCCGAAGGCTACCCGGGCAAGCGTTATTACGGTGGCTGCGAGCACGTCGACAAGGTCGAGCAACTGGCAATCGAGCGGGCCAAGCAACTGTTCGGTGCCGATTACGCCAACGTTCAGCCGCATTCCGGCAGTCAGGCCAACGCCGCTGTCTATCTGGCTCTGCTGCAAGCGGGCGATACCGTACTGGGTATGAGTCTGGCCCATGGCGGTCACCTGACCCACGGCGCCAAGGTGAGTTTCTCCGGTCGCCTTTATAACGCTGTGCAATACGGCATCGACACCAATACCGGGCTGATCGACTACGACGAAGTCGAGCGTATCGCCCTGGAAACCAAACCGAAGATGATCATTGCCGGTTTCTCGGCCTACTCGAAAACCCTGGATTTCCCGCGTTTTCGCGAAATCGCCGACAAGGTGGGCGCTTACCTGTTCGTCGACATGGCCCACGTGGCCGGGCTGGTGGCTGCTGGCTTGTACCCGAACCCGCTGCCATACGCCGATGTGGTGACCACCACCACCCACAAGACCCTGCGCGGCCCGCGTGGCGGTCTGATCCTGGCCAAGGCCAACGAAGAGCTTGAGAAAAAACTCAACTCCGCCGTATTTCCTGGCGGGCAGGGCGGTCCGTTGATGCACGTCATCGCCGCCAAGGCCGTGTGCTTCAAGGAAGCGCTGGAGCCAGGTTTCAAGGCTTATCAGCAACAAGTGATCGACAACGCCCAGGCCATGGCGCAGGTCTTCGTGGATCGTGGTTACGACGTGGTATCGGGCGGAACCGACAACCACCTGTTCCTGGTCAGCCTGATTCGCCAGGGCCTGACCGGCAAGGACGCGGACGCCGCTCTGGGCCGTGCGCACATCACCGTCAACAAGAACTCGGTACCGAACGACCCGCAATCGCCGTTCGTGACGTCGGGTCTGCGGATCGGCACCCCGGCCGTCACCAGTCGCGGTTTCAAGGTGACCCAGTGCACCGATCTGGCCGGCTGGATCTGCGACATTCTCGACAACCTCGGCGATGCCGATGTCGAGGCCAACGTCGCCAGTCAGGTCGCGGCACTGTGCGCCGATTTCCCGGTTTATCGCTGAGTCAGGAGTAGCCTTTCATGCAGCATTACTCAGGCTTCGGCCTTTTCAAACACTCCCTCAGCCACCATGAAAACTGGCAGCGCATGTGGCGCACGCCGACGCCCAAGAAAGTCTACGACGTGGTGATCGTCGGCGGTGGCGGGCATGGCCTGGCAACGGCCTACTACCTGGCCAAGGAGCACGGCGTGAAAAACGTGGCCGTGGTCGAGAAGGGCTGGCTGGGCGGCGGCAACACGGCGCGCAACACCACCATCGTGCGTTCCAACTACCTGTGGGACGAGTCGGCTCATCTCTATGAGCACGCAATGAAACTGTGGGAAGGCCTGTCCCAGGACCTGAACTACAACGTCATGTTTTCCCAGCGCGGCGTCTACAACCTGTGCCACACGCTGCAAGACATGCGCGACTCGGAACGTCGGGTCAGCGCCAACCGCCTGAACGGCGTGGATGGCGAACTGCTCAATGGTAAACAGGTCGCTGAAGAAATTCCGTACCTGGACTGCTCGAAGAACACGCGTTACCCGATCATCGGTGCAACGGTCCAGCGCCGTGGTGGCGTTGCCCGTCACGATGCCGTGGCCTGGGGCTTTGCCCGCGCCGCCGATGCCCTGGGTGTGGACCTGATCCAGCAGACCGAAGTGATCGGTTTCCGCAAGGAAAACGGTGTTTGCATCGGCGTCGAAACCAACAAGGGCTTCATCGGCGCCAAGCGTGTCGGTGTGGTGACAGCCGGTAACTCCGGGCACATGGCGAAACTGGCAGGCTTCCGTCTGCCGATCGAATCCCATCCGTTGCAGGCGCTGGTGTCCGAGCCCATCAAACCCATCATCGACAGCGTGATCATGTCCAACGCCGTTCACGGTTATATCAGCCAGTCCGACAAGGGTGACCTGGTGATCGGTGCCGGTATCGACGGCTGGGTCGGCTATGGCCAGCGCGGCTCGTACCCTGTGATCGAACACACCATCCAGGCCATCGTCGAGATGTTCCCTGTGTTGTCGCGGGTGCGCATGAACCGTCAGTGGGGCGGCATCGTCGATACCACGCCGGACGCCTGCCCGATCATCTCCAAGACACCCGTACCGAACATGTTCTTCAACTGCGGTTGGGGCACCGGTGGCTTCAAGGCAACGCCTGGCTCGGGCAACGTGTTTGCCGCCAGCCTTGCCAAGGGTGAAATGCACCCGTTGGCCAAGCCTTTCTCCATCGACCGTTTCCACAACGGCGCCCTCATTGATGAGCATGGTGCTGCCGCGGTCGCCCACTAACAAAAACCACGTGAGAACTACTGCGCTCGGTAATACGGCGTTAAAAACAGGCGAGAAATGCTCATTTAGATTTCTAAACTCCGCTTTCTCGCCTGTTTTTGCCTTGTCTTACCTTCGCTCGCTACGTTCTCACGAGGTTTTAAGAAGGAGAGCTTTTTATGTTGCATATCTTCTGTCCTCACTGTGGCGAACTGCGCTCCGAAGAGGAATTTCACAGCTCTGGTCAGGCGCATATCCCGCGTCCGCTGGACCCGAACGCCTGCACCGATGAACAGTGGGGCGATTACATGTTCTTCCGTGACAACCCCCGTGGCCTGCATCACGAGTTGTGGATTCACGCTGCCGGTTGCCGCCAGTATTTCAATGCCACCCGCGACACCGTGACCTACGAGATTCTGGAAACCTATCCGATTGGCGCCAAACCACAGTTCACGGCCAAGGGAGACAAGGCATGAGCCAGACCAACCGACTGCCCCACGGTGGCCGTATCGACCGTAGCAAGGTGCTGAATTTCACCTTCAACGGCCAGTCTTATCAGGGTTTCGAGGGTGATACCCTGGCCGCTGCGTTGCTGGCCAATGGTGTGGATATCATCGGCCGCAGCTTCAAGTATTCCCGTCCTCGCGGCATTTTCGCGGCGGGCTCCGAAGAGCCGAATGCGGTCTTGCAGATCGGCGCGACCGAAGCGACCCAGATCCCCAACGTGCGTGCTACCCAGCAGGCGCTGTATCCGGGTCTGGTGGCGACCAGCACCAACGGCTGGCCGAGTGTTAACAATGACGTGATGGGGATTCTCGGCAAGGTCGGCGGCAAGCTGATGCCACCGGGTTTCTACTACAAAACCTTCATGTACCCGCAATCGTTCTGGATGACTTACGAGAAGTACATCCGCAAGGCCGCCGGTCTTGGCCGTTCGCCGACCGAGAACGATCCGGACAGTTATGATGCGATGAACCAGCACTGCGACGTGCTGATCGTCGGCGCCGGGCCTGCCGGTCTGGCCGCGGCCCTGGCCGCTGCGCGCAGTGGCGCACGGGTGATTCTGGCCGATGAGCAGGAAGAGTTTGGCGGCAGCCTGCTCGACAGCCGTGAAAGCCTCGATGGCAAACCGGCAGCCGAATGGGTCGCGACCGTCATCGCCGAACTCAAGGGCCTGAAGAACGTGACCCTGCTGCCTCGCGCCACGGTCAACGGCTATCACGATCACAACTTCCTGACCATTCATGAGCGCCTGACCGATCATCTTGGCGATCGCGCCCCCATTGGCATGGTGCGTCAGCGCATGCATCGCGTACGCGCCAAGCGTGTCGTATTGGCCACCGGTACTCACGAGCGCCCTCTGGTCTACGGCAACAACGACGTTCCGGGCAACATGCTGGCTGGCGCCGTCTCCACTTATGTTCGCCGTTATGGTGTGGCTCCGGGCCGCAAGCTGGTGCTGTCCACCAACAACGATCACGCCTACCGCGTTGCGCTGGACTGGATCGATGCCAGCCTGCAAGTGGTGGCGATTGCCGATGCACGCCATAACCCGCGTGGTCCGCTGGTTGAAGAAGCTCGGGCCAAGGGTATTCGTATCCTCACCTCCAGCGCTGTGATCGAAACCCGTGGCAGCAAGCGCGTAACGGCTGCCCGTGTGGCGGCCATCGACGTCAAGACACTGAGCGTCACCAGCCCCGGTGAATGGCTTGAGTGTGATCTGGTTGCCAGCTCCGGCGGTTACAGCCCGATCGTGCATCTGGCTTCGCACCTGGGCGGCAAGCCGGCCTGGCGTGAAGACATTCTCGGTTTTGTACCGGGCGAAGCACCACAGAAACGTGTCTGTGTCGGCGGCGTGAATGGCGTCTACAGCCTGGCTGATACCCTGGCCGACGGCTTTGAAGGTGGTGCTCGTGCTGCCAGCGAGGCCGGTTTCAAGGCGGTGGAGGGCGTCATGCCCAAAGCCCTGAGCCGCGCAGAAGAACCGGCGCTGGCGCTGTTCCATGTGCCCCATGAAAAAGGCACGGCCCGCGCACCCAAGCAGTTCGTCGACCTGCAGAACGACGTCACCGCCGCCGCCATCGAACTGGCGACCCGGGAAGGCTTCGAGTCGGTCGAGCACGTCAAGCGCTACACCGCGCTGGGTTTCGGCACTGATCAGGGCAAGCTGGGCAACGTCAACGGTCTGGCCATTGCTGCCCGTTCGCTGAAGGTTTCCATCCCTGAGATGGGCACCACCATGTTCCGCCCGAACTACACGCCTGTGACCTTCGGCGCTATTGCAGGCCGTCACTGCGGACACATCTTCGAGCCAGTACGCTTTACCGCACTGCATGCCTGGCACATCAAGAACGGTGCCGAGTTTGAAGATGTCGGCCAGTGGAAGCGCCCATGGTACTTCCCGAAAAACGGTGAAGACATGCATGCCGCTGTCGCCCGTGAATGCAAGGCCGTGCGCGCAAGCGTCGGTCTGCTGGACGCCTCGACCCTGGGCAAGATCGACATTCAAGGCCCGGACGCTCGTGAGTTCCTGAACCGCGTCTACACCAACGCCTGGACCAAGCTGGATGTGGGCAAGGCGCGTTATGGCCTGATGTGCAAGGAAGACGGTATGGTCTTCGACGACGGCGTTACAGCCTGCGTCGCTGACAATCACTTCATCATGACTACCACCACTGGCGGCGCAGCCCGTGTGCTGCAATGGCTGGAAATCTATCAGCAGACCGAATGGCCTGACCTGAAAGTGTATTTCACTTCCGTGACCGACCACTACGCGACTCTGACGTTGTCCGGCCCCAACAGCCGCAAGCTGCTCAGCGAAGTGACCGACATCGATCTGGGCCGCGAAGCCTTCCCGTTCATGACCTGGAAAGAAGGCCTGGTGGCTGGCGTGCCGGCGCGTGTGTTCCGTATTTCCTTTACGGGCGAGCTGTCCTACGAGGTCAACATCCAGGCGGACTACGCCATGGGTGTTCTGGAAAAGATCGCCGAGGCAGGCAAGAAGTACAACCTGACGCCTTACGGCACCGAGACCATGCACGTGCTGCGGGCCGAGAAGGGTTTCATCATCGTCGGTCAGGATACCGACGGCTCCATGACCCCGGACGACCTGAACATGGGCTGGTGCGTGGGGCGCACCAAGCCGTTCTCCTGGATCGGCTGGCGCGGCATGAACCGCGAAGATTGCGTGCGTGAACAACGCAAGCAACTGGTGGGCCTCAAGCCGGTCGACCCGACCAAATGGCTGCCGGAAGGTGCGCAACTGGTCTTCGACACCCAGCAGACGATCCCCATGAACATGGTCGGCCACGTCACCTCCAGCTATGCCCACAACTCGCTGGGTTATTCGTTTGCGATGGGCGTGGTCAAGGGCGGTTTGCAGCGCATGGGCGAGCGGGTCTTTGCACCGCTGGCCGATGGCAGCGTGATCGAAGCCGAGATTGTGTCCTCGGTGTTCTTCGACCCGAAAGGCGATCAGCAGAACGTTGAGTAAAACCCTGTAGAAGCGAATTCATTCGCACACAGGCTGTGTGAAAACGTAGCGAGCGAAGGTCAGGCAAGGCGAAAACAGGCGAGGAAGCGGAGTTTACGTGTTGTAAATGAGCATTCCGAGCCTGTTTTCAACGCAGCATGACCGAGCGCAGTAGTTTTCACAGGGTAAAAAACAGAATTCATGACAGGTGTCCCATGACCACAGTCAACGTATACCAACAGCGTCCCGAAGCGGGCGTAAAGGCTGAATCGCCGCTGTTCCACGCCGACCTCGGCAGCCTGGTCGGCAAAGGGCGCGCCAACCCCGGCGTGATCCTGCGCGAGAAAAAACTGCTCGGCCATTTGACCATTCGTGGTGATGGTCGTGATCCGGCGTTCGCTGCCGGAGTTCACAAGGCTTTGGGCATGGAATTGCCTGCTGCACTCACTCTGGTCACCAGCGGCGAAAGCTCGCTGCAATGGCTTGGCCCGGACGAGTGGCTGCTGATCGTGCCCACCGGCGAAGAGTTCGCCACCGAGCAACGCCTGCGCGAAGCACTGGCGGGGCTGCATATCTCGGTGGTGAATGTCAGCGGTGGCCAATCGATTCTGGAGCTGACTGGCCCCAATGTTCGTGACGTGCTGATGAAGTCCACCAGCTATGACGTCCACCCGGATAACTTTCCGGTGGGCAAGGCGGTCGGCACGGTGTTCGCCAAGTCGCAACTGGTTATTCGCCGCACCGGCGAGGAAACCTGGGAACTGCTGATTCGCCGCAGCTTCTCGGATTACTGGTGGTTGTGGTTGCAGGATGCCAGTGCCGAATATGGGTTGAGCATCAAGGCGTAGGAGACTCCAACAGGTAGGAGCGAATTCATTCGCGAGACGCCATTCCAGGCAGTGAATTTTTATGGGATGTACCGGCCCTTCGCGAATAAATTCGCTCCTACGGAAATTCCATTCAATTCATGATGTTGTGTTTTCTTTGGTGAGCGCGAATTCATTCGCGAACAGCGGCAGTAAACAGGAGTCACCTTTTATATGAGTCGCGCCCCCGATACATGGATTTTGACTGCCGATTGCCCCAGTGTGCTGGGGACGGTGGACGCGGTAACCCGCTATCTGTTCGAGCAGGGCTGCTATGTTACTGAACACCATTCGTTCGATGACCGGCTCTCGGGACGTTTTTTCATTCGTGTCGAATTCCGTCAGCCCGACGGCTTTGACGAAGCGGCCTTTCGCTCTGGCCTGACCGAGCGCGGTGAAGCCTTTGGCATGATCTTCGAGCTGACGGCACCGAATTATCGGCCAAAAGTCGTGATCATGGTTTCCAAGGCCGACCACTGCCTGAACGATCTGCTCTATCGCCAACGCATCAACCAACTGTCTATGGATGTGGTCGCGGTGGTCTCCAATCACCCCGATCTTGAGCCTCTGGCTGGCTGGCACGGAATTCCGTACTACCATTTCCCACTCGACCCGAACGATAAGCCTTCTCAGGAAGCCAAGGTCTGGCAGGTCATCGAAGATTCAGGTGCGGAACTGGTGATTCTCGCCCGTTACATGCAGGTGCTGTCACCGGACCTGTGCCGCAAGCTCGACGGCAAGGCGATCAACATTCACCACTCGCTGCTACCGGGCTTCAAGGGCGCCAAGCCTTACCACCAGGCTTACAACAAAGGCGTGAAACTGGTGGGCGCGACGGCACATTACATCAACAACGACCTGGACGAAGGACCGATCATTGCCCAGGGCGTCGAAGTGGTAGACCACAGCCACTATCCCGAAGACCTGATTGCCAAAGGCCGGGATATCGAAGGACTGACCCTGGCACGGGCCGTCGGGTATCACATTGAGCGGCGGGTTTTTCTGAATGCCAACAGAACGGTAGTGCTCTGAAGCTGCAAGCGACAAGTTTCAAGCTACAAGCAGCAAGCTGAAGGCTGGCGAGATCCTCTTGCCGCTTGAAGCTTGCCACTTGCAGCTACCCCCTCTTTTTTCCAACAACAAAACATAGAGGTGAAAGCATGTCTGGTAATCGCGGTGTGGTGTATCTCGGCGCTGGCAAGGTCGAGGTGCAAACAATTCCTTTCCCGAAAATGCAGGATCCAAGGGGCAAGCGCATCGAACACGGAGTCATTCTGCGCGTTGTTTCCACCAACATCTGCGGCTCGGACCAGCACATGGTTCGCGGTCGTACCACTGCCCAGACCGGTCTTGTGCTCGGTCATGAAATTACTGGCGAAGTGCTCGAAGCCGGGCGCGATGTCGAACACCTCAAGGTCGGCGATCTGGTCTCCGTGCCGTTCAACGTGGCGTGCGGTCGTTGCCGCAGTTGCAAGGAACAGCACACTGGCGTCTGCCTGACCGTCAACCCGGCGCGTGCCGGTGGGGCGTATGGTTATGTCGATATGGGCGACTGGGTCGGCGGCCAGGCGGAATACGTGCTGGTGCCTTACGCCGATTTCAACCTGCTGAAACTGCCTGACCGCGATGCGGCCATGGAGAAAATCCGCGACCTGACCTGCCTGTCCGACATTCTGCCAACCGGTTATCACGGCGCGGTCACGGCGGGTGTTGGCCCAGGCAGCACCGTATATGTCGCCGGTGCGGGGCCTGTGGGTCTGGCGGCTGCTGCTTCGGCACGTTTGCTGGGCGCTGCGGTGGTGATCGTCGGCGATGTGAACCCGACGCGTCTGGTTCACGCCAAGGCTCAGGGGTTCGAGATCGCCGACCTGTCGCTGGATACGCCACTCCACGAACAGATCGCCGCGCTGCTGGGCGAGCCGGAAGTGGATTGCGCCATTGATGCCGTGGGCTTTGAAGCGCGTGGTCATGGTCATGCGGGGGCGCAGTCCGAGGCGCCGGCCACGGTGCTCAACTCGTTGATGGGCGTGGTACGTGTTGCCGGCAAGATCGGTATCCCCGGCCTGTACGTCACCGAAGATCCGGGTGCTGTGGATGCCGCAGCGAAAATGGGCAGCCTGAGCATCCGCTTTGGCCTGGGCTGGGCCAAATCCCACAGCTTCCATACCGGCCAGACCCCGGTCATGAAGTACAACCGCCAATTGATGCAGGCCATCATGTGGGACCGCATCAAGATCGCCGATGTGGTGGGTGTCGAAGTCATCAGCCTGGATGACGCGCCACGTGGCTACGGCGAGTTCGATGCGGGCGTACCGAAGAAATTCGTGATCGACCCGCACAAGCTGTTCAGCGCAGCCTGATAGCTGTGGGAGCGAATTCATTCGCGAATGAATTCGCTCCTACGGGGTAGGAAATAACCTGTATTCAACTGTTTCTGGCGGGAACAAGCCCTCCATCCTCCAGTCAAACCGTCTGTTTTACCATCCACCGATGGTTTCGGTTTTAGAGGTTGACTGTAATGAACACTGTTCGCGGTATGGCACTTGCTACATTGATGGCCCTGGCGGCAAGCCCGGCTTTTGCGTTCAATCTGAATGACGCGGCCAATGCGGTTTCCAACGCCACAGGCGGTAATCAGAAAGCCACGGCGGCACCTGAGGCTGCCGGTCTGCTCAATACCCTCGGCACACAACTGAATGTCACCCCCGAACAGGCTGTTGGCGGTACGGGCGCTTTACTTGGGTTGGCGAAGAACAAACTCACCGGTCCCGACTACTCCCAACTCACTAAATCCGTTCCGGGGCTTGATCAGCTGTCGGGGCTTTCCGCGTTGAATACGCTGGGTGACGGCGGGCTTGGTGCCTTGCTGGGCGGCAGCGGCAAATCGGGAAACAGTTCGGCGCTCGGCAGTGCGTTGGGCAATGTGCAGAACATGGATGACGTGAACAACGCATTCAAGGCGCTGGGCATGGACAGCAGCATGGTCAGCCAGTTTGTGCCGGTGATCCTGCAATACCTCGGCCAGCAAGGCGCCAGCGGCTCCGCATTGCAGAGCCTGAGCGGTCTATGGGGTGCCGGTAGCTGATTCGTTACGCAAGGCGCTGATATGGGCGTCCTTTTCGACCCAGAGCTGGTTGACCCAGTTCTGGATCCGCTCGCGAAACAGCGGATCGTTCTCGTAGTCGCCCTGCCACAGTGCCGGGTCCAGTTCCCGGGTCTTGATGTCGACGATCACCTTCGGCACTCGCCCGCACAGCATGTCCCAGAACCCCGGAATCCTTGAGCCGGGATACACCACCGTCACATCCAGAATCGCATCCAGTTGTTCACCCATTGCAGCCAGCACGAACGCCACGCCTCCGGCCTTGGGTTTGAGCAGGTTCTTGTAGGGCGATGCCTGTGCCGCATGCTTGGCTTTTGTGAAGCGTGTGCCTTCCAGATAGTTGACGATGGTCACCGGCTGGCGCTTGAACAGCTCGCAGGCGGCCTTGGTGATTTCCAGGTCCTTGCCCTTGAGTTCCGGGTGCTTTGCCAGGAACGCCTTGCTGTAGCGCTTCATGAACGGGTAATCCAGTCCCCACCAGGCCAGCCCCAGAAACGGCACCCAGATCAGTTCCTTTTTCAGGAAGAACTTGAAGAAAGGAGTACGACGGTTGAGCGCCTGTACAAGGGCCGGGATATCAACCCACGACTGATGGTTGCAGATCAGCAGGTAGGAGGTATCGCCGCGCAGGTCTTCGTGGCCGCGAATCTCCCAGCGGGTCGGGGTGAATGCGCCGAAGATGTATTTGTTGATATGCGCCCAGGTTTCCGCAAACCACATCACCGCCGCTGAGCAGTGATCACGCATATGCCCCTGGAACAGCAGTTTGAGCAGGGCGCAAACCAATAGCGGGCCGATCAGCACGAGGGTGTTGATCAGCAGCAGAAGGGTGACGAAACAGCCACAAAGCACTCGACGCATAAGGTTCTCTTGAGTCTCTTCAAGGTTGGCAATGATAGAGACACTGATTTGCCGCGCCAATTACACAGGTGCTTACAAATGTTTCACGCGCTTACGATTATGCTGATTCTGTCCGAACAAACTTCAAGTTCGCTGTCTAAAACCGGGCGTCAATTAAGGCGCTGCCCCCCTGCGAGGAACCTGCCACGTGAAACCGATTCTGGCGCTGTTGTCCCTGCTGGCGTTGCCTGTCATGGCCGCCGAACCGACGCTGTATGGTCGCTATGAAAACATCAAGGTCGCCGAGATCGGCCAGACCTTCAAGGCCAAGATGGACACCGGAGCACTGACCGCATCGCTGTCGGCCAAGGACATCGAGTTGTTCCAGCGTGATGGCGAGGACTGGGTACGTTTCCGTCTGGCGACCAAGGATGCCGACAAGAAAGTCTACGAGCACAAGGTTTCCCGCATCAGCACGATCAAGGGCCGCGCCGAGGGCGATGACGACGATGAAGCCATCGATTCCGCCAAGCGCCCGGTCGTTGATCTTGAACTGTGCCTGGGCAACAAGAAGCGCACGGTCGAAGTGAATCTTGTGGACCGCAGCCACTTCAACTATCCATTGCTGATTGGTGCCAAGGCCCTGCGCGAGTTCGATGCCGCAGTAAACCCGGCGCGTCGCTATACCGCCGACCAGCCCGATTGCTGATTGACGTCACGGGCTGAAATGGCGAATCCTTGCGCCCTTACTTCAAGCGCCCGGATGCCATGCCGCATATTTTGATTGTCGAAGACGAGGCCGCGATAGCCGATACGCTGGTCTATGCGCTGCAAGGCGAGGGTTTCACCACGACCTGGCTGGGCCTCGGTCAGGCGGCGGTCGAGCATCAACGCCGCACACCGGCTGACCTGATCATTCTCGACATCGGCTTGCCGGACATCACCGGTTTCGAGGCCTGCAAGCAATTGCGGCGCTTCAGCGATGTGCCGGTCATGTTCCTCAGTGCCCGTGATGGCGAGATCGACCGGGTCGTGGGCCTGGAAATCGGCGCTGACGATTACGTGGTCAAGCCGTTCAGCCCCCGTGAAGTGGCGGCGCGGGTCAGGGCGATTCTCAAGCGCATGCTGCCCCGTGCGGCCACTGCGACAAGTAACGACAACGAGCTGTTTCAGATCGACCGCGAGCGGGTCCAGATCACTTATCGCGGCCAGCCCTTGAGCCTGACCCGACATGAATTTCGCTTATTGCAGTGCTTGCTGGAGCAGCCCGAGCGAGTGTTCAGCCGCGAACAGTTGCTCGATGCCATGGGCGTAGCGTGCGATGTCGGTTATGAGCGCAATATCGACAGCCACATCAAAAGCCTGCGCGCCAAATTGCGGCTTGTGGCCGCCGAGGCCGAGCCGATCCAGACGCATCGCGGCCTCGGTTACAGCTACAGCCCGAGCCATAGCTGATGTCCCTGAGTATCCGGATTTTCCTGGTCTATGCGGTGTTCATCGCCCTGACCGGTTACTTCGTGCTCAGCACGGTCATGAAAGAAGTGCGCCCCGGCGTGCGTCAGTCCACCGAAGAAACCCTGGTGGACACGGCCAACCTGCTGGCTGAAATCCTCCAGAGCGATGTCAGCCACGGCACCTTGAACCAGAGCCGTTTTCCCGATGCGCTCAAGGCTTATGGCCTGCGCCAGCCAGCCGCGAAAATCTGGGGTTTGCCCAAGACTCAGGTCAATAACCGCATCTACGTCACCGACGCCAAAGGCATCGTGCTGTTCGATTCCATCGGCGAAGCGACGGGTCAGGATTACTCGCGCTGGAACGACGTCTATCTGACCTTGCGCGGTGAATACGGTGCTCGCTCGACCCGCAGTGATCCTCAGGACACCAATTCGTCCGTGATGTATGTCGGTGCGCCGATTCGCGACAACGACACGATCATCGGCGTGGTTACCGTCTCCAAACCCAACAGTTCGTTACAGCCCTATGTGGACCGGGCCGAGCGTCGCCTGCTGTGGTACGGCTCTGGCCTGATTGTCTTGGGTTTGCTGCTGGGCGCACTGTTTTCCTGGTGGCTCAGCTCGGCATTGCGTCGCCTGACTGGCTACGCCCAGGCGGTCAGCGAAGGGCGTCGCGCCGAACTGCCGCATTATCGCGGTGGCGAGCTGGAGCAGTTGTCGGCAGCGGTGGAACACATGCGCACTCAACTGGAAGGCAAAGCCTATGTCGAGCGCTATGTGCATACCCTGACCCACGAACTGAAAAGCCCGCTGGCAGCGATTCGCGGTGCTGCCGAGTTATTGCAGGATGAAATGCCTGCCGAGCAGCGCCAGCGCTTCGTCAGCAATATCGATGGCGAAAGCGAGCGCATGCAGCAACTGATCGAACGCCTGCTGAACCTGGCCATGGTCGAGCAGCGTCAGGGGCTGGAAGAAAGAGTGGCTGTGCCTCTGGCCGAGCTGGTCGATGAACTGCTGGGTGAGCGTGGCGTTCGCACCGAGCGCCAGGATTTGCAGATCGAGCAATTGATCGACACCGACCTGTATCTGTCGGGCGAGCGCTTCCTGTTGCGTCAGGCACTGGCCAACCTGCTGGACAACGCCCTGGACTTCACCCCTAGCGGCGGGACCTTGCGTCTGGCGGCCGAACGGGTGGGTGAGCGAGTTCGCTTCACGCTCTTCAATACCGCCGCGCCCATTCCCGATTACGCCTTGCCGCGCCTCTGCGAGCGCTTCTACTCCTTGCCCCGCCCCCACAGCGGTCGCAAGAGCACCGGGCTGGGGCTCAACTTCGTCGAAGAAGTCGTGCAATTGCATGGCGGCGAACTGCAGGTGGGTAATGTCGAAGGCGGAGTGCGGGTGACCCTGTTGCTGTAATCGGCCTTTTTGCTGCTGACAACACACAATCTCCACACGCTCCCCATCATCGCTCCACATAGCGGCTCCAGACTTTCCCTATCGAAAACAGGGAGAGCTCCATGAACCGAAGTCTGGCCACAAAACTGGGAATGATCTCAGCGCTGATCATTCTGTTGTTGATTCCGTTGATGATGATCGGGAACCTGATTACGGACCGGCAGACACAACGCGATGCGGTGCTGGAGAATATCGCCAGCAGTTCAAGCCTCAGCCAGCAGTTGAGCGGGCCGGTCATGGCGGTGCCGTATCGCAAGGCGGTGCGGGTCTGGAAGACCAATGCGCAGACCAACGAGTCCTATCTGGAGCCTGCACAGGAAAAGGGCTACCTGTATTTTTTGCCGGAACGCTTCGAACTCGATGGCAAGGTCCAGACAGAGTTGCGTTCGCGGGGTATCTACGAAGCCCGTCTCTACCATGCCGACAATCACGTCAGTGGCCATTTTGTGCTGCCGGAGAACTTCGGGATCACCGAGAACCTGGCCGATTACGAGTTCGAGCGACCGTTTCTGGCCGTTGGCATCAGCGATGTGCGTGGCATAGAAAGCGCCATGAAACTGCAACTGGAAGGCCAGACGCTGGATTTCGTTCCTGGTACACGGCTGGGCTGGCTGGGCGAGGGTGTCAGCGTCAGCCTGCCGATGCAGGATGGCAGAGAGCAGGTCAGCCTGACGTTCGCTTTCGATCTGCGCCTGCAAGGCACCGGGCAATTCAAGGTGATCCCCGTGGGCAAATCCAGCGCGGTAAAACTGGCTGCCGACTGGCCGCATCCAAGCTTCATCGGCAACTACCTGCCGTCCCGCCGGGAGATTTCTGCAGAAGGTTTCAGTGCCAACTGGCAGACGTCGTTCTTCTCCACCAACCTGGAAGATGCTCTGAGCCGCTGCCAGCAGGCAAACAAGTGCCAGGAATTCAAAAGCCGCAGCTTCGGTGTCAGCTTTATCGAGCCTGTGGATCAATACCTCAAGAGTGATCGGGCGATCAAATATGCGCTGTTATTCATTGCCTTGACCTTTGCCGGCTTCTTTCTTTTCGAAGTGCTCAAGAGCATGGCAGTACACCCGATTCAATACGCTCTGGTGGGCGCGGCGCTGGCGTTGTTCTTCCTGTTGTTGCTTTCACTGTCCGAGCACATTGGGTTTGCAATTGCCTATCTGGTGTCGGCCGTGGCCTGCGTGTTGCTGATCGGCTTCTATGTCTGTTACGTGTTGGGCAGCGTGTTGCATGGTCTGGGTTTCGCCGCCGGGCTGACGGCCTTGTATGGCTTGCTCTACGGGCTGCTCAGCGCTGAAGACTACGCGTTGCTGATGGGCGCGCTGCTTTTGTTCGGTCTGTTGGGTGTGTTCATGGTCCTGACCCGCAAGCTCGACTGGTACGGTATCTCGGTGGGCAAGTCGGCGAAGGTTCAGGAGGTCGAGCATGAGTAACTGGCTCGGGTTGCGGGAAGAGCAGGTGCAGGCAAGGCAGTTGATAGACGGAATCAGGCGTCTGTTCGCCAACGCCGGTTCGGCCCGACGCTGTGCGTCAGGCGAACGGGCGGTCGATCACTCAAACGAACGGCTGGGTCGCCAGCATCGAGGGTCGCTGGCTGACGTCGGCGTACCAGTTGGCCAGTCGCGGGTAGCTGCTGCGCCAGCGCAGGTCCGGCTGACGGAAGTCCAGATAGCCAAGGGCGGCGGCCACGCTGATGGAGGCTACATCGAAGGATGAGCTGAGTTCGGTGATTGCATCCTGTTCGAAATAGCTCAGGGCGCGCTCGATCTTTTCCTGCTGATTATCGAGCCACTGGTCCCAGTGCTTTTCCTGGGGGCGCAGCGCGGTTTCGTAACGGATCAGCAGGGCGGCGTCCATCAGGGCATCGGCCAGGGAAGCCAGGGTCAGACGCCTCCAGCGCGCCGAGCCTTCACGAGGGATCAGCGGGTTGCCTACGTGCTGGTGGTCCAGATAGTCGAGGATCACCCGGCTGTCATGAATGATATTGCCGTCAGCCAGGCGCAAAGCCGGGATCTTGCCAGCGGGATTGTCATCATTGAGTTCGGCAGAAGGATTGACCGGTGTGAGCAGTGTCGTCTGCAACTGCACCCGGTCGAGCTGCCCGGTTTCATGCAGCAGGACAACCACCTTGCGGGCGAAAGGAGAGGCGGGGTTGGAATACAGCGTCATGGTCGGTGCTGACATGAATGTTCCTCGGCAGGTACAGATTCATAGATTAGTCAGCGGGTTGTCGGTCTGCAATCCGTTTTCCGCGAATCAATTCACTCCTACACCGCGGCGAAGGAGCGAATCCATTCGCGAAAAAGATCACCCCCGACGTTTCATCAAACCCCGAATACTCAACCCCGCTGCAATACCCATCCCGACCCAGGCCAGGGTATCCCACCAGCCATCTCCCAGCAGGGCCATGAACAAGCCCGCGCCTGTCAGCGCGCCAACCAGACCGGGCACGGCAAAGGTCGAGCCCTTTTTCATGGTTTCACCTGCGTTCGACGCCTTACCCACCATAGATAAAGCCCGCTGCCCAGCACGATGATGGTCAGTACATCCAGCACCGCCCACAGGATTTTCATCGGCATGCCGCCGTAGTCACCGAAATGCAGCGGTTGCGACATGCCCAGAGCATCCATGTACCAGGGCCGTCCGACGATGGCCGTGACTTTCAGGGTTTGCGCATCGATCAAGACCGGCGTCGCCAGGTGAGCCGTCAGGTGCGTATTGCCTTTGAGAAACACGGCGTAATGGTGCTCGCTGGAAAAGCGCGTGCCGGGGAAGGCGATGAAGTCCGGTTCCATGCCCGGCGCGGCGGCTTCGGCGATGTCCAGCAGGTTTGTGGCAGGCGCTCGCTGGAGCAGTGGCGGCGCATCGCGATATGGCTCGATCATGGTGGCCAGCGCGTCGTTGCGCCACGAGGCAATCAGCAGATCGGCGCAGGCACTGATCACTCCGGTCACACCCACCACCAGCGCCCAGGTCAGTGTGACGACGCCGATCAGGTTATGCAGGTCCAGCCAGCGGGTGCGGGTGGATTTGCTGGCGCGCACGGTGCCGAACTCAAGCTTGCGCATGAAGGGCGCATACAACACGGTCCCGGAAACAATCGCGACCACAAATAGCAGGCCCATGAACGCCAGCAACAGTTTGCCCGGCAGTTCGGCATACATGTCCACATGGAGGCGCAGCATGACCATCATGAAGCCGCCGTTTGCCGACGGCATTTCCTGAGCTTCACCGGTACGCGCATCCAGCGCGAAAGTGTGGGATGAGTTGGGCTCGGTGCCAGCTGTCGCCGCGGTGATCGCCATGACGCCATTGGGATCGTCTTCGTCCCAGCCGAAATATTGCAGCACTTCACCGGGGCGATGAGCCTCGGCGGCCTCAACCAACTGTTCAAGGTTCAGGCGTGGTGTGTCGGCGGGCATTTCCCGATAGTGCGGCGCATCGCCCAGCAGGTGATCGATCTCGTGATGAAAGATCAGTGGCAGGCCGGTTATTGCCAGCATCAGCAGGAACAGCGTGCAGATCAGGCTGCTCCAGGTATGGACGATGGACCAGCGGCGCACGGTTTGGCTTTTCATTGAATGTTCCAAAAGCAAAAAGCCCTCTGACGATCAGAGGGCTTTTGGTACAGGTGTTAAATCACCACTTGTAATTGACGCTGGCGACGACGTTGCGCTGATCGCCGTAGTAGCACCAGAAACCATCGCAGGTAGCCAGGTAATCCTTGTTGAAAATGTTCTTGGCATCCACTGCCACCGAAGCGCCTTTAAGGCTGCTGGCCAGACGGCCCAGATCGTAATGCACCGAGGCATCGTACACGGTGTAGGAGCCTACATGGCCTAGAGCGGTGTTGCTCTGGTTGCCGTAAGTGTCACCGACATAACGCACGCCTGCACCGACACCGAAGCCGTCGAGTGTGCCGTTGTGCCAGGTGTAGTCAGCCCAGGCGGTGGCTTGGTTGCGCGGAACTTGCGGGACGCGGCTGCCTTTGTCGTCGCCCTTGAGGATTTCGCTGTCGGTGTAGGTGTAGGAGCTGATCAGTTTCAGGTTGTCAGTCACGTCCGAAGTGGCTTCAAGCTCCAGGCCACGGACCTTGATCTCGCCAATCTGGCTGGTGATGCTGTTTTCAGTGATCGACACGTTCTTCTGGTGCAGATCGAACACTGCCGCAGTCAGCAGGGTCTTGGAACCGACCGGCTGGTACTTCAGGCCGGCTTCGTACTGACGGCCCTCGGTCGGCTTGAACGATTCAGTCGCACTGACGCCTGCGCCGGAGGCTGGCTGGAATGACTCGGTATAGGAAATGTACGGCGTGAAGCCGTTATCGAAGACATAGCTCAAGCCAGCGTTGGCGCTGAAGTTGCTGTCGCGCTGGGTGCTGGTCACGTCGTTGTTGTTATAGAACTTCGTGCCGGTATGAATCCAGTCTTCACGTCCGCCCAGGGTCAGGCGCCACTTGTCCAGAGAGATCTGGTCCTGTGCATAGAGGCCGGTCTGCTGGGTTTTCTGGTTGTAGTCGTACAGTGACGAGTAGAGCACGTTGGAGAAGTCAGCGCCGTACACCGGACGATTGACGTTGGTGCCCGGCACGTTGCCAAAGCCATACAGCCACTGGTAATTGGTATTGGAGCGCTGATGGTCCAGGCCCAGCAAGACGGTGTGGCTCAAGGCACCGGTCTGGAAGTCGGCCTGGAAGTTGTTGTCCACGGCAAACTGGCTGATGTCTTCGTTGACCACGCCTGTGGTGCGCCCGATGTTGCCGTCCGCATCGACGGCGGTCGGACCATTGTTGACGCTCAGGGCCTGGAACGACAGATCGCTCTTGGTGTAGCGCAGGTTCTGGCGGAACTGCCAGACATCGTTCAGGCGATGATCGAATGCGTAGCCCAGTGCGTAATAGGTGCGGTCGTAGAATTCCCAGTCCGGATCACCCAGGTTCTTGTGATGGGAAATCCTGCCGGCCGCCGAATCCAGCTTTGTACCCTGCAAGGGCAGGAACTGACCGGTAATCCCGGTATCGTCGCGGGTGTACTGTGAGATGAATGTCAGGTGTGTGTCGTCATCGATATTCCAGGTCACGCTGGGCGCAATGTTGTAGCGCTTGTCCGGGATGTGGTCGATGGCCGAGCCGCTGTCACGCACGACACCGCTGACGCGATACAGAAACTGGCCATCCTCGTCGATCTTGCCGGTGCTGTCGAAATTGATCTGCTTGTGTTCGTTATTGCCGACCTGCAGGCCGACTTCGTTGCTGCTTTCGGCCTGCGGGCGACGGCTGACCATGTCGAGCATGCCGCCTGGAGGTGTCTGGCCGTAGACCGAGGACGACGGGCCGCGCAGGACCGCGATGCGCTCAAGGTTCCATGGCTCGGGCTTGGGGTTGGCATAGGAGCCGACCGGCATGGGCAGGCCGTCGAGGAACTGGGTCGGGACAAAGCCGCGAATCCGCAGCCAGTCATTGCGCGAGTCGGAGCCATAACCGCTGCTGACGACGCCAGCGGTATAGCGCAAGGCATCATTGAGGTTGAGTACGGAGCGATCATCCATCTGCTGGCGGGTCACGACCGAGATCGAGCGCGGCGCTTCCACGATAGGCGTATCGGTCTTGCTGCCAGCCGCCGTGCGGGTCGCGGTATAACCCGTGACAGGGCCCCATGCGGTTTCATTGTCACCCTGCGAGCCCTGAATGGTGGTTTCCGGCAAGGCCAGCGTCCCTTCCGGTGCGGCTTCCAGGCTGTAAGTGCCTGCGCTGCTCTGCACCAGTTGCAGACCTGTGCCACGCAAGGCCTGACGCATGGCCGCAGTGGCCTCGAACTGACCTTGCACCGGTGCTGACGTGCGACCGCTGACCAGCGATGGGTTGATTGCCAGGGCCAGGCCTGCCTGACTGGCAATCTGATTCAGCGTGGTGGACAGCGCGGCGGCGGGCAGGTTGTAGGCGCGAACGCTTGAAGCCTGTTCGGCGGCAATCGGCGCGGTGCTCACCAGCGGTGCGCCGAGGGCGATTGCCAATGCCAGCAGGCTGGGACGCATAAGGGTTTCAAGCGGGCGAGACATACAAGGCTCCAGGGCAAACGGTATCTATTGCCTATCTGCCGCACGAGTCTGAAAAAGTGACAGGGCTGCTGGTGAAAATATTCCGGGCTCAGGGTTTTTCGGGCGATGAGCCGTCGTTTTGCCCGGTCCGTGCCTGGACTTTCACCCACCATGGCGTGTGCTGTTCGATCTGCACCGGCAAGGTCGGCATCAAGGCCTTGAGGGCCAGATCGGTATTGCCCAGCGGGAAGCTGCCGGTAATCCGCAGGTCTGCGACCTGAGGTGACACACCCAGATAACCGACCCGGTAGCGGCTCAGTTCGTCAAGCATGTCGCCCAGGCGGGCGTTGTCCATCACCAGCATGCCGCGGGTCCAGGCATCGGCGCCTGAAGGCAGGCTCAGTAGAGGGCCGAGCCCGTTGGCCGTCAGCAGGACTTGTTGGCCCTCGCGCAAAACCTGCTCGTTGCCGTTGTCACGAGGGTTGGCCGCAACCGCTGATTGCAGCACGCTCAGGCGCGTGCCATCGGTTTCGCGCCTGACGAGGAAGCGAGTGCCCAGAGCGCGCATCTTGCCGTCGCTGGTTTCGACGATGAAAGGACGTGGATCGTCATGGTTGCCGGTTTCCACCAGTATTTCGCCATCCTGCAGCACGACCCGACGCTGTTTCGCGTCATAGTGAACATCGATTGCGCTGTGGGTATTGAGACGAATCAGGGTGTTGTCCGCCAGACGAATGTCCCGTTGTTCGCCGGTGGCGGTGCGCTGATCGGCGAGCCAGTAATCCAGCGGCAGGTAGCGCTCGCTCATGAACAACGCCAGCCCACAGCTCAGCAATACTCCGGCCAGCCCTCCGCCCAATTTGCGTACGCGACGGCGAAGGGTGCCGGGTGATTGTTGCAAGGCCTTGCGTGCGGGACCTGCGGGAATGGCGAAGCGCTGGTTGAGCATGCCCAACTGCTTCCAGGCCCTTGCATGCTCTTCATTGGCGGTCAGCCATTTGCTGAACTCGTCCTGCTCGATCCCGTCGCCGGAGTCCAGGCACAGTTGCCACGCAATGGCGGCGTCCAGCACTTGCGAGGAAACGGGTCTGGAACCTGCGAATTTCATGTCGGCTCGCCGTAAAGGGCGATGTAGCACTGGCGCATGGCCTGGGCCAGGTATTGCCGCACCCGTGAAACCGAAACGCCCAGCCGCTCGGCGATTTCGCCATGGCTCAGGCCGTCCAGCCGGTTATACAGAAACGCCGCCCGGGCTTTGCTCGACAGCTTGCCCAGCATCCGGTCGATGGCCTTGAGGTCTTCAAGGATCAGTAGTTGATCCTGCGGGGAAGGGTGTTCGGCTTCCGGGATCAGCATCAGCTCGTTGAGATAAGCCTGTTCCAGCGCTGCGCGGCGGAAATAATCGAACAACAGGCCTTTGGCGACGGCGGCCAGAAACGCACGGGGTTCATTCGGGGCTTTGAGTTCGTCACGCCCGAGCAGGCGTACGAAAGTGTCCTGACTCAGGTCTTCGGCCCGCTGCGGGCAGGCCACATTGCGTCGAAGCCAGGCCAGCAGCCAGCTGCGGTGGTCGCGATACAACACGCCAACGATCTCGTTATGAGTGCTTGGGGCTGACGACACGAATGGCCTCGAATGGAAATGTGTTAAATAACGAGAACGATTCGCGATTCTGTCAGAGCGCGTGGATGCTGGCAATTGACGCTTATCGGAATGAGCGGTTCGCGAATGAGTTCACACCACCCCTGTAGCGAATTCATTCGCGAAATCAGTCAGCGCTTGTTACCGACCGGTGCCAGCAACAGCTCGATACGGTGCTTGCGAATACTATCGGCCGCAGCTTCTGCCAGCGCGGCATCGGTGATGATGGTGTCGAACTGTTCAAGGGCCGAAACCTTGTACATGCCGAAGGTGCCGTATTTTGAGCTGGTGGCGATCAGCACGGTCTGTGATGCCGACTGCATGGCCGCCTGTTTGACTTCGACTTTCAGCGCCGAAGGTGTGGTGGTGCCCCGTTGCAGGTCCCATGAGCTGGTGGACAGGAACGCCACATCCGTGGCCAGTTGGCGCAATGTCGCTGCAGCCAGGCCGCCCACGCTGGAGCGGTTGGGGTGGTCGAGCAGGCCGCCGGTATGGATGACATCCACATGAGCGGCATCGGCCAGGGCGTTGACGATGCCGAAGTCATTGGTGACCACGGTCATGCCGGACAGCGCCACGATATGCGGCACGATCTCCAGGGTGCTGGTGCCGGCGTCCAGATAAATGGTCATGTCCGGATGCAGCAACCCGGCTGCCAGCCTGGCCATGCCTTGCTTGTGGGGCAACTCCACGACAGCCTTGGATTGATGGCTGGGTTCGCTGTGGACCTGGCTGGCGATACGCACGCCACCGGTCACCGAATAGGCGCGTCCTTCCTGTTCCAGTACGGCGATATCGCGGCGGATGGTCATGTGCGAGCAATCGAACATCTCCATCAGCTGGTGAACGCTGAGTACCTGGTGCTTGCGCAATTGACGAAGCATCAGCTCGCGGCGCTGATCGGGGATCATCGGTGTACCGCCAACGATGGCGATATCCTCTTCGGTGGACATTCCTACTCCTGTGCATCCATGACCCGCCAGCGGCAAGCGGCGGTCGTGGCATCTTAGCCAATCGCAGCAGCTCTCTCTATGGCAACCTGCCGAATACACTATCCTCGGCGTCATGCCCTCAGGTGCGGAAAATTGTTTCAAGGAGAGAAAGAGTGCTGGCAACTGCTCTGGTGTTGATGGCAGCGGTGCTGCATGCAATATGGAACACCCTCGTCAAATTCAGTGTCGAACGGCTGCTGGTGATTGCCAGCATGGATGCCGTGGCGCTGCTCTGTGCAGTTTTGGCGCTGGGGTTTGTCACGGCACCTGAGCCATCTGTCTGGCCATGGCTGGTGGCTTCGGCGCTTTTCGAGCTGCTTTATCGCTATCTACTGATCAAGGCTTATCGGGTCGGTGACCTCGGGCTGGTCTATCCGCTGATGCGCGGGCTTTCGCCGTTGGTGGTGCTGGGGCTGACTCTGGTGTTTGCGGGCGAGCAATTGAGTGGGCAGCAGATTTTCGGGATCTTGCTGATTCCTCTGGGCATGGTCTGTCTGCTTTGGCAGGGTGGCGGCGGTGCTCGTCTGCCGTGGTCGATGTTGCCTGTGGTGGGCATGATTGGCGTATGCATCGGTAGCTACACTTGGATCGACGGGCAAGCCATCCGGCTTGGGGCGCATCCGCTGGACTATCTGGTCTGGCTGACGCTGATCAGCGCCTGGCCTTTTCCGTTACTTGCGGTCTGTCACAAGCGCCCGGTCTTCATGTTGTTCTGGCGTGAGCAGTGGCAGTTGGGCCTGAGTGTCGGGCTGTGTGTCCTGTTCAGCTATGCGCTGGTGCTTTGGGCCATGCAATTGGGATCGGTTGCCGAGGCTGCTGCATTGCGCGAGGTCAGCGTGGTGCTGGTGGTGTTGTTCGGTATGCGTTATCTGAAAGAGCCTTTTGGCCGCCCTCGGCTATTGGCTTGCGGGCTGGTGTTGTTCGGCATGTTTCTAATGAAGTTCAAGCTATAGGAAATGGTTATGACAGTTGCATTCTGGTGCGTGTTGGTTGCGATTCTTTTGCCGATCGTCTGTTCGGCCATCGCCAAATACGGGAGTGGCAAATTCACGTCCCGGCATAACCGTGACCCGCGAAACTTTCTCGATCATCTGGAGGGCTTTCCCAAGCGTGCTCATGCGGCGCAATTGAACAGCTATGAAATCACCCCGGCGTTCGCGGCTGCCGTGATCATTGCTCATATCGCGGGTAATGCGCAGTTGGTCACTATCGATGTGCTGGCTGTTCTATTCATTACCAGTCGCTTGCTCTACATCATCTTCTACCTTGCCGATCTGGCTACCATGCGTTCCATCGTCTGGCTGATCGGGTTGGGGCTTGTGGTCGGATTGTTTGGTGCTTCCGCCTTCCCGGCTGCCTGAGGTCACCGTTACCTGTTTGATGTATCGAGCATTGATTTGAAAAGACTGTGTGCTGTCCTGTTGTCCTGTCTGGCATTGAGCGCCTGCGGCGGTGTCGACCCCGATTCACCGTTGGGGCAGCGCAAGACGATCTTCAAGGAAATGCTCAAGACCAGCGAGGATCTGGGCGGCATGTTGCGCGGGCGCATTGCTTTCGATGGCCAGCGTTTCAGCGATGGGGCCATCCGGCTTGACAGCCTGGCCCATGACCCCTGGAAGCATTTTCCGCAGGTCAAGGAAGCCGACCGGACCAGCGCAACGGATGCGGTCTGGCAGCAACAGGCACGCTTTCAGGAAATGGCCCGCTCGCTTGAGGCGGCGACAGGTGAACTGGTGACGGTGTCTGAAGCCAGGCCGTTTTCAGCCAGCAACCTGACACCGGCGGTCGACAAGGTCGAGGCCGCGTGCCAGGCGTGTCATCGGGAGTTCAGGAATCATTGAAGCCCTGTTGGAACGGATTCATTCGTTCCTACTGGACTTTTTCCAGCTCGGTCTGGGCTTCCTGCAATTGCTTGCGCGACTCGGCGAGCTTGTCTTTGCGCTTGTCGATTTTCTCCGGGTCGCCCTTGGCCATGGCCTTGTTCAGGTCGTTCTGGCGGCGGCTCACTTCGCGCTTGGCATCCAGCACGTTCTGTTCCCGCTGCTTGAGCAATGATGTTTCGGTGCAGTTGGCGTTGACCTCGCTCAGGGCTTTTTCCAGGCCTGCCTGCTCACGTTTATTGCCATCGGCCTTGGCTTCCTGAATCTTGCTGCTGATCTCCTGGCTCTTGACCAGACACTCCGATGGAGGCGGGGCCTGTTCGGCGGCGAGTAACGAGGGCGCTGACAGCGTGAAGCTGCCGAGCAGAATCAGTGTGGAAAGAAACTTCATGTGAACTCCTTGAAAAACCATAACGTCCGGGTACGCGGGCGATGAAAAAACGATATTAAAAACCTGCGATACCTTGCTCCCGTAGCTGCTCGCGCAATGCCTGCACCTGCGGGTCCTGAAAAAACTCCCAGAGTCGTGCCGCCCTTCCTGGACCTATACCGGGTACGCTTTGCCACTGTTCGACACTTCTTGCTGCCAGTTCGGGCCATTCCATGCCAAGACTTATCCCGCCTGCCGGAGGCAGACCGATAGCTACCAGCCAAGTGTGAAACGACCTTTCACGAGCCATTTGCAGGCTGTCGAACAGTTTAGTGCTGCTGCGTTCTGCAAAACCCGGAATTTTAGCAAGCTGCGCACGATCCAGGGTCATCCAGTCGAGCAGACCGTTGATTTGGCCGGCTTCGATCAGTCTGTCCCAGGTTCCCGGTCCAACTCCCGGTAATGCCAGCCCCTTCTTGCTGCTGAGCCATACGAGTCTTGCCCGGAACTGACTTTCACATCCAGGTGTCGGCTGCCAGCAACTCAGACCATGAAAATCGCTTTGTTGTGGAACCGACAGCACAATTCTTTCGCTATTGCGTGAAACCACCTTGTCCAGGCGTGGAATGGTAAGGCCTGCAAGGCTCAGGGAAACCTGATCGCCGGGTCGGATATCCAGCGTTTGCCAGCGTTGCAGTGAACCGACGCTGAGCCTGCTGATGGTCCGGTCATCCAGTCGCACAGGGTTTAGCTCCAGCACCGGTGTGATCCTGCCACTGCGTCCGATAGTGAAGTTGACCTTGCGTACTTCTGCCAGCACCTGGGCGTAGGGGTATTTCCAGGCCGCGATCCAGTAGGGTGCCTTGGCCTGCCAGCGTTGTGCCGGTGGTAGCCCCCCCCGCCGCCGGCGCGCCGCGGGTATGGGGGACGGACGGGCGGGGCGGCGCCACAGGT
>NZ_JAIGPJ010000009.1:0-27104 GCF_019719005.1 Pseudomonas cichorii | reverse complement strand
GGGTGGGGGCGGTGCCCTTTGGCGGTCACGAATGAGCACGCGGTGAGTGGCGCAGTGCAGCCCGGTGCGATACCAATGGTTGCGCCAGTCACTGGCCTGGGTGAAATTTTCCAGTGGCTGGGTGTAGGTGGCGCTGTCGGTGAAGCCCATGGCTTGCAGGCCGGCGATTCGCTCCTGCATGTCTGCTGGCCCGGCTGGCCAGTCCCAGACGAACAACCCGATACTGTCTGCCTCTTGGTCACTTATCTCCTGTCGAGCCAGCAATCCGGCGACCTTGCTACGGGCATTGATGCTGCCTGACGTGGCTTGAACATGGTCTGACAGACGCCAATACAGTTCGCCTTGTAGAACCAGTGTGTCCGGCTGAGGAAGTTGCTTTGCAATGGCAGAAGCTCGCTGTGCATGGCGCGTCCAGTCCTGGCCCTTGAGGCCGTCGCCACGGCTGATGGCCTTGCTGAGTCTGCCGTTTTCGTACACCAGCGATACCGCAACGCCATCGACCTTGGGTTGTATCCACAAGCCCTTGCGCCCTTTCAGCCAGGCCTGCACCGCCCGATCGTCTGCCAGCTTGATCACGCCGGTATGCGGAACGGGGTGAGCGAGTGGTCCTCTGGCGGTTTTCAGCGGGTTGTCGGTGGAGGTTTTGTTCGAGTGGAAGCAGGACTGCAGAAAGCCCAGGCGCTGTAGGGACTGATCATAAAGTTCGTCCTCTATCAGCGAGACGCCTTGGCGGTGGTAGCTGTCGTCCCATCGGCTGACCTGATGTTGCAGGGCCAGAATCTCGTTGCTAGCCTTTGCCGGTGACCAGTCGGGACATGGGCTGGCAAAGGCAGCCGAAATGCTGAAGAACAGGGCCGCGCAGCTCAATAAACGTACAACGTGCAACATCGAAGCATCCTTGCCTTGAGAGAGTGGCTTTGAGGCTAGTCATTGTTCGTTGTTGCGGTGGACAAGGTGGTTACCGGGTTTTTCGCCAGGTACAGATACTCATGATTTACGTGGGTAGCTGTCTCTTTAGTCTTTATTACAGACGGGCAGAATAGGCATTCAGTCCAGTTCCTGATCGGGTTCCCCATGGATATATCAACGCTCGCCGTTTTCATTCCTGCCTGCTTCGCCCTCAACATGGCGCCGGGCCCGAACAATTTGCTATCCATCAGCAACGCGACGCGCTATGGCTTTGTCAGGTCATGTGTCGGTGGCGTGGGGCGATTATTGGCCTTTGTGATCATGATCTCCCTGGCCGCAGTGGGACTTGCGGCGGTGCTGCATACGTCCGAATGGCTGTTCCATGTGATCAAGATTGTTGGCGCGGCTTATCTGTTTTACCTGGCAGTGCAGTTGTGGCGAGCCAATCCCCAGGATCAAGGCGATATGAGTGCTGTTTCGGCAAACATGTGGAGCCTGGCGCGTCAGGAGTTTCTGGTGGCCATCGGCAATCCCAAAGCGATTCTATTGTTTACGGCTTTCTTGCCGCAGTTCATCGACCATACGGGCAATGTAACCAGTCAGTTCGCGATACTGGGCGGGCTGTTTATAGCTTTGGAGTGTGTGGCTATCAGTCTGTACGGCTACATGGGCGTCCATGCTCGCCGACTGTTTGCCCGGCCCAGCGGCAAGCGCTTGTTCAATCGCACTTGCGCCGGGTTGCTTGCGGGAGCTGCTTCGGTGTTATTGGTGTCGCGCAAGGCGTGAAGCCTGGTTATTTACTATTAGTCGTATCTTGCCCGCCAAAGATGTTCGCACGGCTTTTTGAGCTGCTGCCATCACTGTTTTGGGTGTCTTGTCCGCCGAATATGTTTGAGCGGCTGTTTGAACTTCTACCATCGCTGTATTGTGTGTCTTGCCCGCCAAAGATGTTGGCGCGGCTATTTGAACGGCTGCCATCACTGTTTTGGGTGTCTTGTCCGCCAAAGATGTTTGAACGGCTATTTGAACTTCTGCCGTCGCTGTATTGTGTATCTTGCCCACCGAAGATATTTGACCTGCTGGTTGAGGTTGTTCCATTGTCATAGCGGCAGTCATAACCACCAAAGATATTGGCTCTGCAATTGTCGGCCAAAGCCTGATAGAACGGTGAAGCCATCAGAATGGAGCCCAACAGGATAGCCTTGAGTTTCATGATGTTCCTTACAGTAAGTGCAGGAATAACTGGCAAAGTAATCAGTCTTGCTCGACTTGGCGAGAGTGATTGATTTGTTGGTGGCGGGAAAACATTAATGGCTTAGTGTGCGGCACACCTCGTGAGGGCCAGGTAAGTAGTGTGGGGTTTTATCCTGTTAAACTAATCCTGATATGGCGTTGCGCTATTATCTATACAGACTGAACATTCCAGACTAAGTTTCGACGGCCAGAAAAAATATCGTGGGGCTCAATCGCAGACATCGGTGGACTTGAGGCTTTCGCAATCGCCAGACACAACAAAGCCCCTGACGATCGGATCGTCCGGGGCTTTGTGTTGAAGCGTTAAAACGTATTACAGACCGGCAGCCTTGCGCAGTGCGTCGGCGCGGTCGGTTTTTTCCCAGGTGAACGTGGTGAAGGTGTCGTCACCCACGGTCTTGGTTTGCGGCGTGCGACCGAAGTGGCCGTAAGCTGCGGTTTCCTGGTACATCGGGTGCAGCAGGTCGAGCATCGTGGTGATTGCGTATGGACGCAGGTCGAAGATGTCACGAACCAGCTTGATGATCTTGTCATCGCCGATTTTGCCGGTGCCGAAGGTGTTCAGGGAGATCGAAGTCGGTTGAGCGACGCCGATGGCGTAGGAAACCTGAATCTCGCAGCGTTCGGCCAGGCCGGCAGCAACGATGTTCTTGGCAACGTAGCGGCCAGCGTAGGCAGCGGAACGGTCAACCTTCGATGGATCCTTGCCGGAGAACGCGCCGCCGCCGTGGCGAGCCATGCCGCCGTAGCTGTCGACGATGATCTTGCGACCGGTCAGGCCGCAGTCACCTACCGGGCCGCCAATGATGAACTGGCCAGTCGGGTTGATGTGGAACTGGGTGTCCTTGTGCAGCAGCTCGGCTGGCAGCACGTGCTTGACGATCAGTTCCATTACGCCTTCGCGCAGATCGTTGTAGGAAACTTCAGGGTTGTGCTGGGTCGACAGAACGATTGCGTCGATGCCCACGACCTTGCCGTCTTCATAGCGGCAAGTGACCTGGGATTTTGCATCCGGGCGCAGCCAAGGCAGCAGGCCGGACTTGCGGGCTTCGGCCTGGCGCTTCACCAGTTGGTGCGAGAACGCGATTGGCGCAGGCATCAGCTCGGCCGTTTCGTTGCTGGCATAGCCGAACATCAGGCCCTGGTCACCGGCGCCCTGATCTTCAGGTTTGGCACGGTCAACACCCTGGTTGATGTCAGGAGACTGCTTGCCGATGATGTTCATCACGCCGCAGGTAGCGCCGTCGAAGCCGACGTCGGAGCTGGTGTAGCCAATGTCGCTGATCACGTCACGAACGATCTGCTCGAGGTCAACCCAGGCACTGGTGGTGACTTCGCCAGCAACGATTGCAACACCAGTCTTGACCAGGGTTTCCACCGCTACGCGAGCATGTTTGTCCTGGGCGATGATGGCGTCAAGAACCGCGTCGGAAATCTGGTCGGCGATCTTGTCTGGGTGTCCTTCGGACACGGACTCGGAGGTGAAAAGTGAGTATTCGCTCATCTCTACGGGTTTCCTGAATTTTACCGATGGTGAGTGTTGCCAGCCGGTCGCTGAAAATGGCGAACCTGGATCTGGAAACCATTACGTAAGCCTACATACAGGCTTTCCCCGGGAACTAGCCCCGCAGCGATGGCCCAACGGGCCAGATCATCCTGTTCGAAACCTAACCAGAGATCGCCACAGGCCTCCCTGGCCCAGCTCTGGTCATGACTACACAACTCTGTTACCAGCAGGCTACCGCCGGGTTGCAATCGCTCGGCCAGTTGCCTCAAGGCTTCGGCCGGCGCAGCTAAATGATGAAGCACCATGTTCAGAACGACACAGTCGGCGCTTACTTTAGTGCCCGTGAGGGCGTCGGCCAGTACCAGCTCGACATTGTTCAGTTGCTCGCGCTCGCAGACGTCGCGGGCCAGCTCCAGCATCGCCGGGCTGTTGTCCATGGCGGTGACATGGGCGAATCGTCTGGCCAGCTCAGGTAGAAAGCCTCCGTCTCCGGGGCCTACTTCCAGTGCCGTTGCCTGAGCGTTGAAGCTCAGTTTGTCCAGCAGGCTCAACAGGCTGTCGCGGTATTGGGCAAGGCCGGCGATCAGATCCTGCTGGGCGCGAAACTTTTCTGCCGTGCGGGCAAAGAAATCCTGACTGGCCTGGGCGCGCTGGCGGTGAACGAGGTCGATGCGCAGGCTGACATCCTCGGGGAGGGTCAGGACATCCACTTCATCGAGCAGGGCCGCGTGCAGCCTGCCACCGGTCAGTTGAGTGTGGGGCAGGGCGCGACGGTAAAAGATCGCATTGCCTTCCCGGCGTGTCGCTACCAGAGAGGCTTGTGCCAGCACTTTCAGGTGATGGCTCATGCCTGACTGGCCGATGGCAAAAATCTGCGCCAGCTCCAGTACACCAAACGAATCGTTGGCCAGGGCGCGCAATACATTCAGCCGCAAAGGGTCGCCGCCGGCCTTGCACAAGGCAGAGAGGTCGTCGCAGTCGTCATGGCTGATTGCAGGCACACATAGGTTCATGGGGTCGCAGTCTAGTTAGCGACCGTTCCGGCTGCAAGAGCAATATCAAAAAGTTTTGATATTGGTTGGTGGGGGCTTTGTCCGTGATGGCCATCACGTTATTCCGCGGCCCAACCTGCATTAGTGAAGGGAAATAAGGCGACAAGGCAGGAAAAACACCTGCCAACGACTATCTTTCATTGCTCCCAGGCAGTGCCTGAGAGAAAATGGTCGCCTTTTTTCCGATCCCATTCCTTCATTCTCCAGGAGATCAGCGATGCCAAGCCGTCGTGAGCGTGCCAACGCCATTCGTGCCCTCAGCATGGATGCCGTGCAAAAAGCCAACAGCGGCCACCCAGGTGCCCCCATGGGCATGGCGGATATCGCCGAAGTTCTGTGGCGCGACTATCTGAAGCACAACCCGGCAAACCCTGCGTTCGCCGACCGTGACCGCTTCATTCTGTCCAACGGTCACGGCTCGATGTTGATTTACTCGTTGCTGCACCTGACCGGCTACGACCTGTCCATCGACGACCTGAAGAACTTCCGTCAACTGCACAGCCGCACGCCGGGTCACCCGGAATACGGCTATACCCCGGGTGTCGAAACCACTACCGGCCCGCTGGGTCAGGGTTTTGCCAACGCCGTCGGTTTTGCCGTGGCCGAAAAGACCCTGGCAGCACAGTTCAACCGTCCAGGCCACACCATCGTCGACCACAACACCTACGTGTTCATGGGCGATGGCTGCATGATGGAAGGTATTTCCCACGAAGTTGCTTCACTGGCCGGTACTCTGGGCCTGGGCAAGCTGATCGCCTTCTACGATGACAACGGCATCTCCATCGATGGCGAAGTCGAAGGCTGGTTCACCGACGATACGCCGAAGCGTTTCGAGTCCTACGGCTGGCAAGTCATCCGCAATGTCGACGGTCACGATGCCGACGAAATCAAGACCGCCATCGACACCGCCCGCAAGAGCGAGCAGCCGACCCTGATCTGCTGCAAGACCACCATCGGTTTCGGCTCGCCCAACAAGCAAGGCAAGGAAGAGTCCCACGGTGCTCCGCTGGGCGCTGATGAAATCGCTCTGACCCGCGCTGCGCTGAAATGGAACCACGGTCCTTTTGAAATCCCGGCTGATATCTACGCCCAATGGGATGCCAAGGAAAAAGGCCTGGCTGCCGAAGCCGAGTGGGACCAGCGTTTTGCTGCCTACTCCGCTGCTTTCCCTGAGCTGGCCAACGATTTCATCCGTCGCATGAGCGGTGAGTTGCCTGCCGACTTCGCTGAAAAATCGGCTGCTTATGTGGCTGAAGTCAACGCCAAGGGCGAAACCATCGCCAGCCGTAAAGCCAGCCAGAACGCTCTGGGTGCTTTCGGCCCGCTGCTGCCTGAGATCCTGGGCGGTTCGGCTGATCTGGCCGGCTCCAACCTGACTATCTGGAAAGGCTGCAAGAGCATCACCGGCGAAGACGCCAACGGCAACTACCTGCATTACGGTGTGCGTGAGTTCGGTCAGGCCGCAATGATGAACGGTATCGCCCTGCACGGCGGTTTCGTTCCTTACGGCGCTACCTTCCTGATCTTCATGGAATACGCCCGTAATGCGGTGCGTATGGCTGCCTTGATGAAGAAGCGCGTGATCCACGTGTTCACCCACGACTCCATCGGTCTGGGCGAAGACGGCCCGACTCACCAGCCGGTCGAGCAGCTGACCAGCCTGCGTACCACGCCGAACCTGGACACCTGGCGTCCGGCAGATGCCGTGGAATCGGCCGTTGCCTGGAAATACGCCATCGAGCGTAACGATGGCCCGTCGGCGCTGATCTTCTCCCGTCAGAACCTGCCTCACCAGACCCGTGACGAAACCCAGCTGGCGGATATCGCCCGTGGTGGCTACGTACTGCGCGATTGCGCGGGCGAACCTGAGCTGATCCTGATCGCTACCGGTTCGGAAATCGGTCTGGCCGTGCAGGCGTTCGACGCCCTGACCATTCAAGGCCGCAAGGTGCGCGTGGTTTCCATGCCTTGCACCAGCGTCTTCGAAGCCCAGGACCCAGGTTACAAGCAAGCCGTTCTGCCATTGCAGGTCAGCGCCCGTATCGCCATCGAAGCTGCCCACGCTGACTACTGGTACAAGTACGTCGGTCTGGAAGGTCGCGTGATCGGCATGACCACCTTCGGCGAGTCGGCACCTGCGCCTGCGCTGTTCGAAGAGTTCGGCTTCACTCTGGAGAACATCCTGAGCACGGCTGAAGAGTTGTTGGAAGACTGAGAAAGGTCGCAATAATCCCGTAGGAGCGGATTCATCCGCGAAGGCCTCTTCGCGAATGAATTCGCTCCTACGCAGACCGTGTGAAAACGTAGCGAGCGAAGGTCAGGCAAGGCGAAAACAGGCGAGGAAGCGGAGTTTACGTGTTGTAAATGAGCATTCCGAGCCTGTTTTCAACGCAGCATGGCCGAGCGCAGTAGTTTTCACACAGTCTGTACGGGTTTTATGTGCCATCTGATTTATCTGCTTGCGAGCACTCCATGCCCCAACATCGCCCTTACAAAGTTGCTCTGAACGGCTATGGCCGGATCGGTCGTTGCGTTTTGCGCGCGCTCTGTGAGAGAGGTGCGCGGGCAGGTTTTGAAGTGGTCGCGATCAATGATCTGGCCGATATGGCCAGCCTCGAATATCTCACCCGTTTCGACTCCACCCATGGCCGCTTCCCCGGCGATGTGAGGGTCGATGGGGAATACCTGCACATCAACGATCACCGGATCAGAGTTCTGCGCAGCGCAACGCCCGAGGGTATCGACTGGGCGGCGCTGGGTGCGGATCTGGTGCTTGAATGTTCAGGCGTCTACAACACCCGCGAAGATGGCCAGCGCTTTCTCGATGCGGGCGCGTCGCGGGTGCTGTTCTCGCAACCGATGGCCAGCGAATCCGATGTGGATGCCACCATCGTGTTCGGTATCAATCAGCAAAAGCTGACCGGCACCGAGCGACTGGTTTCCAACGCATCCTGCACCACCAATTGCAGCGTGCCGTTGCTGCGCCTGCTGGATGATGCGCTGGGCCTTGAATATATTTCGATCACCACGATCCATTCGGCGATGAACGATCAGCCGGTGATCGATGCTTATCACCACGAGGATTTGCGCCGTACGCGCTCGGCTTTCCAGTCCATCATTCCGGTCTCCACTGGTCTGGCACGCGGAATCGAGCGGCTCCTGCCGGAACTTGCGGGCCGAATTCAGGCCAAAGCAGTTCGCGTACCGACGGTCAACGTCTCGTGCCTGGATATCACGCTGCAAACGGCGCGTGATACCGATGCTGTGGAAATCAACCGAATCTTGCGTGAGGCCGCCACCAGCGGCCCGCTCAAAGGCCTGCTGGCATACACCGAACTGCCGCATGCCAGTTGTGATTTCAACCATGACCCTCATTCGGCCATTGTCGATGCGAGTCAGACCCGAGTTTCCGGCCCCCGGCTGGTAAACCTGCTGGCCTGGTTCGATAACGAATGGGGTTTTGCCAATCGAATGCTCGACGTTGCGGACCATTTCTTGCGCGTCGCGGATCAACAACAGTAAAAAACAGGAACGCCTCATGACCGTGTTGAAGATGACCGACCTCGATCTGCAAGGTAAGCGTGTGCTGATTCGCGAAGACCTCAACGTCCCGATCAAGGACGGCGTTGTCAGTAGCGATGCCCGAATCCTTGCTTCGCTGCCGACCATCAAGCTGGCGCTGGAGAAGGGTGCTGCCGTACTGGTCTGCTCGCACCTGGGCCGTCCGACCGAAGGCGAGTTCTCGGCCGAGAACAGCCTCAAGCCGGTTGCCGACTACCTGAGCAAGGCGCTGGGCCGTGAAGTCCCGCTGGTTGCCGATTACCTCGATGGCGTCGACGTCAAGGCTGGCGATGTCGTGCTGTTCGAGAACGTGCGCTTCAACAAGGGTGAGAAAAAGAACGCTGACGAGCTGGCGCAGAAATATGCCGCTCTGTGCGACGTTTTCGTGATGGACGCTTTCGGTACTGCACACCGCGCCGAAGGCTCGACCCACGGCGTTGCCAAGTTCGCCAAGGTCGCTGCAGCAGGTCCTTTGCTGGCGGCCGAACTGGAAGCGCTGGGCAAGGCCCTTGGCGCTCCGGCCAAGCCGATGGCGGCCATCGTTGCCGGTTCCAAGGTTTCCACCAAGCTGGATGTACTCAACAGCCTTAGCGCAATCTGCGACCAGTTGATCGTTGGCGGCGGTATTGCCAATACCTTCCTGGCCGCAGCCGGTCACAAGGTCGGTAAATCGCTGTACGAGCCAGACCTGCTGGACACCGCTCGCGCCATTGCCGCCAAGGTCAGTGTGCCATTGCCGGTGGACGTGGTGGTTGCCAAGGAATTCGCTGAAAGCGCTGCCGCGACCGTCAAACTCATCGCCGATGTGGCCGATGACGACATGATTCTCGACATTGGCCCACAGACTGCTGCCCAGTTTGCCCAATTGCTGAAATCTTCCGGGACTATCCTGTGGAACGGTCCGGTCGGCGTGTTCGAGTTCGATCAGTTCGGCGAAGGGACCAAGACACTGGCCAAGGCCATTGCCGAAAGCGCAGCGTTCTCCATCGCTGGCGGCGGCGATACGCTGGCAGCCATCGACAAGTACGGTGTTGCACAGCAGATTTCCTACATTTCCACTGGCGGTGGTGCATTCCTCGAGTTCGTCGAAGGCAAGGTCCTGCCAGCCGTTGAAGTGCTTGAACAGCGTGCAAAGGCCTGATTTTCCGGTTCAGGAAAGGGAGTAGTTCATGTTCAGGACGTTACCGTTATTGCTTGTCGCCGGGGTGCTGGCCGGTTGTGCGAGCAAGCCTGAGGTTGACGATGCGGAACCTGAGCCTCAGGCGCAGCTGCTTCAATTGAGCTGCTATCAGGCCGGTTGGCAGGCTGAAACCGTGCCAGTGATCTACAAGCGTGGCGGTCAGGAGGTCTGGGATCGTTACGAGTTCATGCCTCGCGCGGGAGATGTGGGCTGTCTCTGAGTCAGGTAAAGGCTCGCAGGTAACATCTGCGAGCTTTGGCGGTCATTAAAGGGTGGGATCTTTTCCGAGAAGGAGTTTCGCCATGAAAATCGCCACCCTGGCTCTTGTGAGTTGCATTGTTTTGGCAGGTTGCAGCAGTCCGGGCTCCAAAGCCCGAACCTGTGAAGTATTCAGCCCGGCCTCCGTGAATGTACCGACGACCGACAACACCCAGCGGGTTGAGGCGCACGTCACGGGTGAACCGGCCGGTGATCGTAATCAGGAACAGAACTGCCCCTGATGTAGCGAAGCGAGCGGCACAGGCCGCGCTTCCCGGGGCAGGCCAGGAGACGTGATGAAAGGCTTGATTGCCCTTGCGGCATTTGCAGTGCTCGGTGGTTGCGCGACGTCAAAGGCGCCGCAGTCCAGTGATTCCTGGAACCACTGGGTATGTGACAGCAAGGCCGAGGTCCATTGGCGTTTTGCCGATTCGGCCAAAAAGGAAGTGGATGTACGCCTGAACCAGAGCGATCAGGTTTTCAGGCTCAAGGCCCAGCCTGGTGCTGCCAGCGGGACGCTCTACAGTAACAACGTGTTGGCGTTTGCCAACAAGGGTGACGAAGGCCTGATTTACTGGGACGCCACCAACGATTTGATCGGACGCGGCTGCAAGGCCAGATAAGTCGTAGCCGATGTACCACCCGCACGGCACTTGTGGCCGTGCGTATAACTTGAATAGCAGTCGCCACTACGGCAGGCTTGCACGATTAACGACCCGACCGGGAGACACACAGACAATGGCACTTATCAGCATGCGCCAGATGTTGGACCACGCAGCCGAATTCGGCTACGGCGTTCCAGCTTTCAACGTAAACAACCTGGAACAGATGCGCGCCATTATGGAAGCGGCCGACAAGACCGATTCCCCGGTGATCGTCCAGGCTTCGGCCGGTGCCCGCAAATACGCCGGTGCCCCTTTCCTGCGTCACCTGATCCTCGCGGCAGTCGAAGAGTTCCCGCACATCCCGGTGGTCATGCACCAGGACCACGGCACCAGCCCTGATATCTGCCAGCGTTCTATCCAGCTTGGCTTCAGCTCGGTCATGATGGACGGTTCCCTGGCTGAAGACGGCAAGACGCCGGCCAGCTACGAATACAACGTCGACGTAACCCGTCGCGTAGTGGCTTTCGCCCACGCATGTGGCGTTTCCGTGGAAGGCGAGCTGGGCGTTCTGGGTTCTCTGGAAACCGGTATGGCCGGTGAAGAAGACGGCGTTGGCGCAGAAGGTATCCTGGATCACAGCCAGATGCTGACCGACCCTGAAGAAGCCGCTGACTTCGTCAAGAAGACCCAGGTCGATGCCCTGGCAATCGCCATCGGCACCAGCCACGGCGCTTACAAGTTCACCAAGCCGCCTACCGGCGACATCCTGGCGATCGAGCGCATCAAAGAGATCCACAAGCGCATCCCCAACACCCACCTCGTGATGCACGGTTCCTCGTCCGTTCCTCAGGAATGGCTGAAGATCATCAACGAGTACGGTGGCGACATCAAAGAAACCTACGGCGTGCCGGTCGAAGAAATCGTTGAAGGCATCAAGTACGGCGTGCGCAAGGTCAACATCGACACCGACCTGCGTCTGGCCTCTACCGGTGCCATCCGTGAATTCATGGCCAAGAACCGCAGCGAGTTCGACCCGCGCAAATACCTGGCCAAGACCGTCGTGGCCATGCGTGACGTCTGTATCGCCCGTTACGAAGCCTTCGGCACCGCCGGCAACGCCTCGAAGATCAAGCCAATCTCGCTTGATGCCATGTTCGAGCGCTACGCCAAGGGCGAGCTGGATGCCAAGATCAACTGAGTGTTGATCCAGTAATGAAAAACCCGCAGAGATGCGGGTTTTTTGTGGGGTAGGGTTTCCTGACTGTCAGGGGATTACACAATTCTTAACGGTTCACACGATGGTTCAACCTGTATCGAGGAGCATGTCATGTTGCTGATGGATTGCATTGCGTAATGCCACCTCCAGTACATGGAGACATGGCATGATCGACTCTGCGAGTTCCAGATTGTGTTGGTAGGCTATTTCAGGAGCCGCACCACGTGGGTTCACGGTGTAACGAGCGATGCGTGGTTTGGAGAACATTTTCTCCAGAAGCATTACCGCAGCAGTCTGCTTAATCAAGTTTGCACATCCTGTTATTGCGTATTAACATCCATGTCGCAGCCCTAGAGCGCCCTCTCCCAGAAGCTCCTCTGGTTCATGCTGGTGATGACACTAGGTAGGTATTCATGGCCCCGCTTTGCGGGGCCATCCTGTTTTCGAGCCGGTAAAATTTTCCGGCTGGAGGCATGGCCTCTTGATCCCTTGGATCATTTTCCGTTTTTCATCAATTCCGAACATGCCGTCTTATAGGCCTCATGCTGATACTTGTTCAATGTATCGGGCAGGGCGAAGTCGTGTTTCCTGTTCTGGGCGTTGATGGTCTGCGGTGACACGAGGACGACGTCGCAGTCGGCCAGGAGCTGGAAGACGGTTTCGATCTTGAAGGTGGTGGGACCACCGGCGAATTCGCCTTTCTTGCTGCGTTTCTTGATCGCGACATGGCTGATGCCGTTTTCCCGCACAAAGCTTGCGATCTTTGTGGCGAAGGCTTTGACGTTGCCAGCTTCGTCGTCATCCTCCAGCGCGATCTTTCGGGTTGCCAGCGGCACATGCGCGGTGCCGCCGTTCTGACGGGTGGCCAGGGCGAAGATGGCTTCACTGCCTTTGATTTCTACACCACAAATAATCATGGGAATGCCTGGTGCCTTCGGTTCATATAAAGGAACAGGTTATCTCATCGCTGGCGTTATTCCTGCGCAATTGATTCCAGATATTCCGAGCGCTCGTCGCTCATGCGGGCAATGCAGTCGTTTTCGTTGATGTTGTAGGCCTTGCTACCCGCGGCAGACGGGAAGACTTCGACCGCGCAATCGGCGTCGCGCAGCTTTTCCCAGGCCTGTTGGGCGGTCTTGAGCTTGCTGGTGAAGTCGTTGTATTGCGACTTGTTGGCGACGAATTGCGACTGGACGCGATTGAGCAGGTTCTGAAAGTTTTCCTTCAGCAGCTCTTCTGCGGTGTGCCGACTGTAGACCGAGCATTCGAGTGTCTGGTTGTCGCTGTCGACACCGTCGCACGGCGTGCTGTCCGAATCTTGAGCCGCTTGTGCGCCAGTCACGGCGGTCGCCATGAGGGCCAGTGTCAGGAAAATCGTTTTCATCGAGTGGCTCCGATCCATTGATGCCTTGAATTCTGGCCTAAGCGCGAAGCAAAGAACAGGTTTACGACACACGCTGAGAGGGTCTCATGGCCCTTTGTCGCATCTTGACGCTTTCGGCAAACCCCCTGTCGTTTTTGCACCCGGCTCGCCGGACCCTCCGGCATATGCTGACCCCAATAGCGCCGACAGCCGATTCGGCGCGCAAGTACCTAAAAAGGGGACAGCCTGATGAGCCCAGCCGAACTGCACGCCGATAGCATCGTCATTGACGGGCTGATTATCGCCAAATGGAATCGCGAGCTGTTTGAAGACATGCGCAAGGGTGGCCTGACCATGGCCAACTGCACGGTATCGGTGTGGGAAGGTTTCCAGGCCACTATCAACAGCATCTGCACCAGCCAGAAGCTCATGCGCGAGAACAGCGACCTGGTGATGCCGGTCCATACCACCGCCGACATCCGCAAGGCCAAGGAACTGGGCAAGACCGGCATTCTTTTCGGCTTCCAGAATGCTCATGCCTACGAAGACCAGATCGGCTATGTCGAGATCTTCAAGCAACTGGGCGTTGGCATCGTGCAGATGTGCTACAACACCCAGAATCTGGTGGGCACCGGCTGCTACGAGCGCGACGGCGGCCTTTCAGGCTTCGGGCGCGAGATCGTGGCCGAGATGAACCGCGTGGGCGTCATGTGCGACCTGTCCCATGTGGGCTCCAAGACTTCCGAAGAAGTCATCCTCGAATCGAAGAAACCGGTCTGCTACTCCCACTGTCTGCCGTCCGGCCTCAAGGAACACCCGCGCAACAAGTCTGATGCCGAACTGAAGTTCATCGCCGATCACGGTGGTTTTGTCGGCGTGACCATGTTTGCGCCGTTCCTGGCCAAGGGCATCGAGTCGACCATCGACGACTACGCCGAAGCCATCGAATACACCATGAACATCGTCGGTGAGGACGCCATCGGTATTGGTACCGACTTCACCCAGGGCCATGGCCAGGACTTCTTCGAGTACCTGACCCATGACAAGGGCTACGCCCGTCGGCTGACCAGCTTTGGCAAGATCATCAACCCGCTGGGCATCCGTACCGTGGGCGAATTCCCGAACCTGACCGAAACCCTGCTCAAGCGCGGCCATTCCGAGCGCGTCGTGCGCAAGATCATGGGCGAGAACTGGGTCAACGTGCTCCGAGATGTCTGGGGCGAATAACTTCCTACGCGACGCCCCTTTGAATTGATAACCCCGCTGCCCTGCGCGCAGTGGGCGTAACCCGAATTTCTGGAGTTTGACCCCATGGCTAAAATCGCCCCGCAACTGCCTATCGAAGTCGACAGCGAAACAGGCGTCTGGACCTCCGATGCATTGCCGATGCTCTATGTGCCGCGCCATTTCTTCGTCAATAACCACATGGGTATTGAAGAAGTGCTGGGTGCCGAGGCCTACGCCGAAATTCTCTACAAGGCTGGCTACAAATCCGCCTGGCACTGGTGCGAAAAGGAAGCCGAATGCCATGGCATCGAAGGCGTCGCGGTGTTCGAGCACTACATGAATCGTTTGTCCCAGCGTGGCTGGGGGCTGTTCAAGATTCAGGATATCGATCTGGAAAAAGGCACCGCCAGCGTCAAGCTCGAGCACTCGGCGTTCGTGTATGTGTACGGCAAGGTCGGACGCAAGGTCGATTACATGTTCACCGGCTGGTTCGCCGGTGCAATGGATCAGATCCTGGCTGCCAGCGGCAGCTCGATCCGCACCGTTGCCGAACAGGTCTACGGTGGCTCCGAAGAAGGTCATGACGACGGTCTGTTTGTCGTCAAACCGTTGTAAGTCGAGGATCGTGTTATGGCTTTCGAAGCGATGTTCCAGCCGATCCAGATTGGCAAACTGACGATCCGCAACCGGGTCCTGAGTACCGCTCATGCCGAGGTCTATGCCACCGATGGCGGGATGACCACCGACCGTTATGTGAAGTACTACGAAGAGAAGGCCAAGGGCGGCATCGGCCTGGCGATCTGCGGCGGTTCCTCCAGTGTGGCCATCGACAGCCCTCAGGGCTGGTGGAAGTCGGTCAACCTGGCCACCGACAAGATCATTCCGCACTTCCAGAACCTTGCCGACGCCATGCACAAGCACGGCGCCAAGATCATGATCCAGATTACCCACATGGGCCGTCGTTCCCGTTGGGATGGCGAGCACTGGCCGACTCTGATGTCGCCTTCCGGCATTCGTGAGCCGGTCCACCGTGCGACCTGCAAGACCATCGAGCCGGAAGAAATCTGGCGGGTGATCGGCAACTACGCCAGCGCTGCAGCCCGTGCCAAGGCCGGTGGCCTGGATGGTGTCGAGCTGTCTGCCGTACACCAGCACATGATCGACCAGTTCTGGAGCCCTCGGGTCAACAAGCGCACCGACGAGTGGGGCGGCAGTTTCGAGAATCGCATGCGTTTTGGCCTGGAAGTGATCAAGGCCGTGCGCAAGGAAGTGGGGCCTGATTTCTGTGTGGGCCTGCGTATCTGTGGTGATGAGTTCCACCCCGATGGCTTGAGCCATGAGGACATGAAGGAAATCGCCAAGTATTACGACGCCACCGGCATGATCGATTTCCTCGGTGTCGTGGGCTCGGGTTGCGACACCCATAACACCCTGGCCAACGTTATCCCCAACATGAGTTATCCACCGGAGCCGTTCCTGCACCTGGCGGCCGGTATCAAGGAAGTGGTCAAGGTTCCGGTACTGCACGCGCAGAACATCAAAGACCCGAATCAGGCCACGCGGATCCTGGAAGGTGGCTATGTGGATATGGTCGGCATGACCCGCGCCCACATCGCCGACCCGCACCTGATTGCCAAGATCAAGATGGGTCAGGTTGACCAGATCAAACAGTGCGTCGGCGCCAACTACTGCATCGACCGTCAGTATCAGGGGCTGGATGTGCTGTGCATCCAGAACGCCGCCACGTCTCGCGAATACATGGGCGTGCCGCACATCATCGAGAAGTCCACCGGGCCGAAACGCAAGGTGGTGATTGTCGGTGCAGGTCCTGCAGGCATGGAAGCGGCTCGCGTGTCTGCCGAGCGCGGCCATGACGTGACACTGTTCGAGAAAAAGGAATTCATCGGCGGGCAAATCACCACTGCCTCCAAGGCACCGCAGCGTGACCAGATTGCCGGTATCACTCGCTGGTACCAACTGGAACTGGCGCGTCTGAAGGTCGATCTGCGCCTGGGTACAGCTGCCGATCCGGCGACCATTCTCGACCTGCGCCCGGACATCGTGGTGCTGGCAGTGGGCGGTCATCCGTTTCTTGAGCAGAACGAACACTGGGGCGCGGCCGAAGGGCTGGTGGTCAGCAGCTGGGACGTGCTGGACGGCAAGGTTGCACCGGGCAAGAACGTGCTGGTCTACGACACCATCTGCGAATTCACCGGCATGTCCGTGGCCGACTTCCTGGCCGACAAGGGCTCGCAGGTCGAGATCGTCACCGATGACATCAAACCCGGCGTCGCCATTGGCGGCACCTCGTTCCCGACCTACTACCGCAGCATGTACCCCAAGGAAGTGATCATGACCGGGGACATGATGCTGGAAAAGGTCTACCGCGAAGGCGACAAGCTGGTTGCCGTCCTGGAGAACGAATACACCGGCGCGAAAGAGGAGCGGGTGGTCGACCAGATTGTTGTCGAAAACGGTGTGCGTCCAGACGAAGAGCTTTATTACGGGCTCAAGGAAGGTTCGCGTAACAAAGGCCAGATCGACATCGACGCCCTGTTCGCCATCCAGCCACAACCTTCGCTGAGCCAACAGGGGGACGGCTACCTGCTGTTCCGCATCGGCGACTGCGTGGCCCAGCGTAATACCCATGCAGCGATCTATGACGGATTGCGGCTGTGTAAGGATTTTTGAGGAAAGCTGCAAGCCATAAGCTGTAAGCAGCAAGAGAAGACAGCGGATCTGCTGTGCTTTTACTTGTCGCTTACGGCTTGTAGCTTGCACCTCGCCAGAGGTGATTCTGATGTTGAGCACCATTCTCCCCCTCCTGCTCTTCGCTGCCCTGGCCCTTGCGGTGCTGGGTGCTTTGCGGCGGGTAAAAATGTGGCGCAATGGTCGGGCTTCCAAGGTCGATCTGCTGGGCGGGCTGCTGGCCATGCCCAAGCGTTACATGGTCGATCTGCACCATGTCGTCGCCCGGGACAAATACATCGCCAACACACACGTCGCCACGGCGGGCGGTGCGGTGGCGTCTATCGTGCTGGCGATTCTGGTACACGGTTTCGGCCTGCATAACCGCTTCCTGGGCTACGCATTGCTGCTGATGTCAGCGGTGATGTTCGTGGGGGCGGTGTTTGTCTTTCGTCGTCGCCTCAACCCGCCAGCGCGCCTCTCCAAAGGCCCATGGATGCGCCTGCCGAAAAGCCTGATGGCGTTTTCTGCGAGCTTCTTTCTGGTGACCTTACCGGTTGCGGGGATTCTTCCCGAGAACTTCGGTGGCTGGCTGCTGGCCGTGATTCTGGGCGTTGGCGTGTTGTGGGGCGTCAGCGAGCTGTTTTTCGGCATGACCTGGGGCGGGCCGATGAAGCACGCCTTTGCTGGCGCCCTGCACCTGGCCTGGCACCGACGTGCCGAGCGCTTCGGTGGCGGCCGCTCCACCGGCTTGAAGCCGCTGGACCTTACTGACCCGAATGCGCCGCTGGGTGTGGAAAAGCCCGAGGATTTCACCTGGAACCAATTGCTGGGCTTTGACGCTTGTGTGCAGTGCGGTAAATGCGAAGCCGCTTGCCCGGCGTTCGCTGCCGGCCAGCCGTTGAATCCCAAGAAGCTGATTCAGGACATGGTGGTGGGCCTCGCTGGCGGCACCGATGCCAAATTTGCAGGCAGCCCTTATCCATCCCTGGACGGCAAGGGCAAGCCTATCGGCGAACATGGCGGCAATCCGCATCAACCCATCGTCAACGGACTGGTGGATGCCGAAACCCTGTGGTCCTGCACCACTTGCCGGGCATGCGTGGAAGAGTGCCCGATGATGATCGAGCACGTGGACGCCATCGTCGACATGCGCCGCCACCTGACTCTGGAAAAAGGCGCGACCCCCAACAAGGGCGCCGAAGTGCTGGATAACCTGATCGCCACTGACAACCCTGGCGGTTTTGCGCCGGGCGGGCGGATGAACTGGGCGGCGGATTTGAACCTCAGCCTGCTCAGCGAAAAGAAAACCACCGATGTGCTGTTCTGGGTGGGCGATGGCGCTTTCGATATGCGTAACCAGCGCACCTTGCGGGCTTTCGTCAAAGTCCTGAAAGCCGCGAAGGTCGACTTTGCCGTGCTGGGCCTTGAAGAGCGCGACAGCGGCGATGTGGCCCGTCGTCTGGGTGATGAAGCGACTTTCCAGATGCTGGCCAAGCGCAATATCCAGACGCTGTCCAGATACAGCTTCAAGCGCATCGTCACCTGCGACCCCCACAGCTTTCATGTGCTGAAAAACGAGTACGGCGCCCTGGGTGGTGACTACCTCGTGCAACATCACAGCACATACATGGCTGAACTGGTTCAGGGCGGCGCGTTCAAGCTCGGACAGCACAAGGGCTCCAGCGTGACGTATCACGATCCATGCTATCTGGGCCGTTACAACGGCGAGTACGAAGCGCCGCGTGAGGTATTGCGCGCCCTGGGTATCGAGATCAAGGAAATGCAGCGCTCGGGCTTCCGTTCCCGTTGCTGTGGTGGCGGTGGCGGCGCGCCCATTACCGATATTCCCGGCAAGCAGCGGATTCCCGACATGCGTATGGAAGATATCCGCGAAACCGGTGCCGAACTGGTGGCCGTAGGTTGTCCACAATGCACGGCGATGCTTGAAGGCGTGGTCGAGCCACGACCGATGATCAAGGACATTGCCGAACTGGTGGCCGATGCCTTGATTGAAGAACCGGTTACCAGCAAGCCAGAGCCAGCCAGGCGTGAACCCGCGGAGGTGCACTGATGAGCGACATTATTCGCCGCGACCCTCGTGCCGAATGGATCGCACGTAACCGCCTGCACCCTTTGCATGCAGCGATGCAGCCTGCACAGACCAGCTGGATGGGACCCAATGGCCTGATGCGCAAGAACGTACACGGCCTGGGTTTTATCGGGCCTAACGGCATCAAGCGCATCGACCGCAGCGGCGCGCAGCAGGGCGGGACGGTCAAGCGTTCTGCAACTGCCGAGATCAGCCTGCCGCTGTATCAAGTACCTGAGCCAGCGTTTTACATCACCGTGGTGCCGGACATGGTTGGTGGCCGCCTGAGCAGTCACGACCGTGATCTGCTGGGGCTCGCCCATCAACTGGCGGGCAGCACTGGCGCTGTACTGGCCGTGGTGTTCGGTGAGCACAAGGAAAGCACTTTCGAGACGGCGGGTGTCGACCGCCTGCTGGTTCTTGAAGGTGATGAGTTCAGCGGTTATTCACCGGAACAGCGCGTGCAAGGGCTGCGGGCTGTGGATAACCAGTTCAACCCACGGCACTGGCTGCTGCCGGACAGCCGCAGCGGTGGCGGGGAATTGGGGCGGCGTTTTGCGGCCAGCCTGGGCGAACGTCCGGCGACCCGGGTCTGGCAGGTCAAGGATGAGCAGTGTATCGGGCGTGCCGGAGCGGGGCGCGAAGACCTGGCTCGTCCGCTGGCGCGCCTGATTCTGGCGGCTGCCGAATGTGCCGATCCAGTCAGTGATACCCGTCATGAAGCATTGCCGGTGGAGTTATCCACACCTGTGGCGCGCAGTCTCGCGCGTATCGAGGACTTGGGCGCGGTGGCGGTCGATCCTGCAGTTATCCCCATGGCTGAAGCGGAGTTCATCTTCTCGGGCGGTAATGGCGTCAAGGACTGGGACCTGTTCCATCGCACTGCGGCAGCCTTGGGCGCGACCGAAGGTGCATCCCGGGTGGCGGTGGACGATGGCTTCATGAGTCGGGACCGTCAGGTGGGTGCCAGCGGAACCTGGGTCACGGCACGCGTGTATGTGGCTGTGGGTATCTCGGGCGCGATCCAGCACCTGCAAGGCATCGGCGCCTGCGACAAGGTCATTGCGATCAACCTGGATGCGGGCTGCGACATGATCAAACGCGCCGACCTGTCGGTGATCGGTGAAAGCGCAGACATCCTCAAGGCTTTGATCGACGCGGTCGAGGCTTATCGCAACGAGGCAAAACGTGATGCGGCCTGAGCGAGGGAATTCATCTGTGGATAATGCTTCATTGAACAAGACCGCGTTGCAGGTCATGAGCCTGGTATCCATCGGCGCTCACCCGACCTCGGGACGCGCCCGCCGCGCCGAGCAGGATGCACGGGCCGTGGAACTGGGTTTGCAACTGGTTGGGGATAACTTGCAGGTGCTGCACGCCGGCAATGCCCAGGAACCTGCATTGCGGGCTTATATGGGCATGGGCCTGGACGAACTGCAGGTGCTGGAGCAGCCCGAAGGGGCGGATGCATTGCCTGCCCTGACCGATTACATCCGCGATTCGGCGGTGCAGATCGTGCTCACCGGCAGCCAGGCGGAAACCGGTGAAGGTTCGGGCATGTTGCCGTTCCTGCTGGCAGAAAGACTGGGCTGGCCGCTGGTGGTGGGCCTGGCTCAGGTGGAATCCCTGGATAACGGCGTGGCCCTTGTCCTGCAAGCCTTGCCCCGAGGTCAGCGACGTCGCCTCAAGGTTCGCCTGCCGTTTCTGGCCACTGTGGATAACGCAGCGCCAAAACCGCGCCAGAGCGCCTATGGCCCGGCGCAGCGTGGAGCATTGGGCGTGGAGCAGGTGGAAGTGGTGGTGGATGAGTTACTCACAGCCCATGGCCTGCAACCGGCTAAACCTCGCCCCAAACGCCTGAAAGTGATCAAGGCCAAGAGCGGCGCCGACCGCATGAAAGCCGCTACCGCCAAGGCCAGCGGCGGCACCGGGCAAGTGCTCAAGGGCGTCAGCCCGCAGGACGGCGCAGCGGCGATCCTCAAGCTGTTGGTTGAAGAAGGCGTTATCCGATAAAAACCAGTTGTGTAGGAGCGAATTTATTCGCGAACCTTTTCGCGAATAAATTCGCTCCCACAGGGAGTTACACACATTCCCTGTGCGTCTGCCTGTGGATAACATGTTCGCGGGTTGCTGAACCCCATGTAAACCGTGCCTTACAGACCTCTGGTTGAAAAATGATCAACCTAACTTACGGTTTTTACTGACTTTTCCATGTGGATAAACAATCCACTGCTCCCCGTCTCCTTGATCAATTGCCCACAAACTCTGTTGGCCTCTCTGTGGACAAGTTGTTCGTGATCTCCTGTAGACCATATAAAACGTGGCTTTCAAGGTTTCGTATAAAAAATGATCAATTGATCATGAATGGCTATAAATGTCCCTGTAAAGCCTTGCTGTATCACGCCTGGAGCAGTTTTCCACAGTTCATGACTCACAAGCCAGAAGTTGCCCCCAAAGTCTGTTGGCGCTTCTGTGGATAAGGTGTTCGTGATCCCTTGAAGGTCAATGAATATAAGGCTTTCAAAGGTTTGATCAAAAAATGAACAGTATGTCCCGCAATTGAGGTAATCAGTAAGTCACGGTTTTTTCAGGTTTTTTGAGAGCGAAAAAATCGACTTTCCCACAATTGCTGTGGGCTGATCTGTGGATAAGTTGTTTGTTGTGTGCGGGAGAGGGCGGCAGACTTGGGGTGTGAGGGGGTTGGATGTTTTTTGATCAACATCCAACCCCGCAGGGTCATTCGTGGTTGACCGCTACACCTTTGAGGTAGGGCGCAGGTTCTGCTCCCAGGTTTTCCAGTACCCGCGAACTGTACCAGTCGATGAAGTTGACCACGCCGAACTCATAGGTCTTGGAGTACGGGCCGGGCTGGTAGGCGCTGGAGTTGATACCGCGCTGGTTTTCCTCGGCCAGACGACGGTCCTGATCGTTGGTGGCGTCCCAGACCTGACGCATGCGCGCTACGTCGTAATCGACGCCTTCCACGGCATCCTTGTGCACGATCCATTTGGTGGTGACCATGGTTTCCTGGGCGCTGATCGGCCATACCGTGAAGACGATGATGTGATCGCCCATGCAGTGGTTCCAGGAGTGAGGCAGGTGCAGGATGCGCATCGAGCCCAGGTCCGGGTTCTGGATACGGCCCATGAGTTTCTTGCAGCCGACCTGGCCATCCATGGTCATTGACACAGTGCCCTTGAGCAGCGGCATGCGCACGATGCGGTTGCGCAGGCCAAAGCTGGCGTGTGCGTAGGGAATCTTTTCGGCGTCCCAGGCAGCGGCGGAGGCGGCCACATGGTCCTTGAAGGTCTGATCGGCACGCGGGTCGGTGACGTCGTCCCATTCCAGCAGGGTTTTCAACAGCTCCGGGTGTGAGCCGTTGCAGTGATAGCACTCGCGGTTGTTTTCGATCACCAGCTTCCAGTTGGCCTTTTCCATCAAGGTGGTCTGTACCGCCACCTTGGTGTTTTCCATGTCGTAGGGTTCCATGTAGTGCTTGAGCGTGGCCAGGAACTCATCGATGGCGGGTGGATTCTCCGCCAGGCTGATGAAGATATAGCCGCCAGCGGTTTTTACGTTCACGGGCTTGAGGCTGAAGTTCTTCATGTCGAAGTCGTCGCCCATTTCGGTGCCCGCGTACAGCAGGCGTCCGTCCAGCTCGTACGTCCATTGGTGGTAAGGGCAGACCAGCTTGGCGACCTTGCCTTTCTCGCCGGTACACAGACGCGAACCACGATGGCGGCAGACGTTGTGGAAAGCATTCACGCTGCCATCCGGGGCGCGCACGACGAGGATCGGGTTCTTGCCGATCTGCAGCGTCAGGTAGTTGCCCTTGGCCGGAATTTCGCAGGTCATGCCTGCAATCAGCCATTCCTTGTGAAAGATTTCCTGCATGTCGATTTCAAACAGGCGGTCATCACTGTAGAAAGGCTGCGGCAGCGAATAGGTGCGCTCGCGGTTCTGTAGCATCTCGGCGGTGGCCTTGCGTGCAGGTTCCAGCGGGTCGCCAAGGCTCAGGGTTGCGGTGATGTCCATTTTTCAGATTCCCTCATGACCGCATCGTTGGCGGCCTGCGAATGTGGCTAATACGGTTCTTTGCAGCGCTGCACGCAAGGCGATTGGGGGTCGCTCATGCCGGTGAGTTTTTTCATGGCTGTTAAGGGGCGAGTGTGGAGGCGGGCGCGGACTGAACCTTATCCATGGGCGACATGGCCGAATCCGTTCCCGACTAGGGAACCCACGGTCTGTGGGGGCTGGTCGCCGTAAGTACGTGAATGTCGTTGATAGGTAAATGCGCCTCCTGCGCGTTACGCAGAATCCCCATCATAAAGGCCGACAGTCGGTCGTGGAGATCAAGTATGTCCCAGAATTTTCTCAACCCGGTAACCACCCAGACATGGGCCAATGGCCGCCATCTTGTGCGGGTCGTCAAGGTGATCCAGGAAACCTGGGATGTAAGGACCTTCTGCTTCATGGCAGACCAGCCGATCCTGTTCTTCTTCAAGCCCGGCCAGTTCGTCACCCTGGAGCTGGAAATCGATGGCGTGCCCATCATGCGTTCCTACACCATCTCCAGTTCGCCGTCGGTGCCTTACAGTTTCTCGATTACCGTCAAGCGCGTGCCGGGAGGCAAGGTTTCCAATTACCTGCACGACACGCTGCATGAAGGCCAGGAGCTGGCAGTACACGGGCCTGTCGGGCTGTTCAACGCTATCGACTTCCCCAATCCGAAGATTCTCTATCTGAGCGGCGGCGTCGGTATCACGCCGGTCATGTCCATGGCCCGCTGGTTCTACGACACCAATGCCAATGTCGACATGGTGTTCGTACACAGCGCCCGTTCGCCCAAGGACATCATCTATCACCGCGAACTGGAGCATATGGCGTCGCGGATCGATAACTTCAGCCTGCATCTGATCTGTGAGAAGCACGGCCTTGGTGAGCCTTGGGCGGGTTATCGCGGTTACCTGAACCAGCGGATGCTGGAGCTGATGTCGCCGGACTACAAGGACCGCGAGGTGTTCTGTTGCGGGCCGACGCCGTACATGGCTGCGGTCAAGCGCATGTTGCAGGAAAGCGGCTTCAACATGGCGCAGTACCATGAAGAATCCTTTGGCGCGACGCCGCCTGAGGTGCGCGCCGAAGCCGTGGAGCATGCCGAAATTGCTGCGGATGCGCCGGAAGTCGATTTGGCGGATCTGCATCAGGTGGAATTCACCGACACCGGCAAGAGCATTCGTGTCGCGCCGGGTGAAACCGTCCATGCGGCAGCTTCCAAGCTGGGCCTGATGATTCCCAAGGCCTGCGGCATGGGCATCTGTGGTACCTGCAAGGTCATGAAGCTCAGCGGCGAAGTGGAGATGGAGCACAACGGCGGCATCACCGACGAAGATGTGGAAGAGGGTTACATCCTGTCGTGCTGCAGCGTACCAAAAGGGGATGTGCGGATCGAATATTGATCCGCAAGGGGCGCATCGAGTGTGCGCCCGGTTCTTTCAAGTCTTACCCGTGATTCTGTTTATAGGTCGCCAGTGCCGGCAGCAATTGCTGATCTATGGCCTGGCGTACCGCTGGCAGTATGGTTGCACTGCCGGTCAGTAATTGCTCGACCAGACGCCGCAAGGCTGTGGCGCGTTCTTCGGTCAATCCACATACCGCTTGCGTACAGGCCTGCTCAGCCGTTGCGCCACTGGGCATCTCGAACCCCAGCGCTCTGAGCTGGCTCAGCAAGTCCTCTTGATCAACCAAATCCGCATGCATCATGACGAGTGTTCCTTTGATCGGGTAAGGCCCTGATTCTGGTAGCGCGCCGCTGCTGCGGCAAGCCCGCCTGCCGGGGATGGCTTGATTACCTACGGGCAGGTCGCTTTTTGAATGGCTCAGTCCGGTAAAAAGCCGATCAGCGGTCAGGTTTATGCGCTTTAACTGTTATTTATGACAGTACCCAACCCGTTGTTGCGGGTATTCAATAATTCCCTGTTATTCCTGACCCGATATGGAGGACGCGCTTTGGTAATGACTCATTCAATGGAGCACATCATTTATCTGTTAACGATTGACGTTTTAAAGGCAGCACCTGTTTTCTCGAATGATGGTCTGAACAGGCCAAGGGATTGGTGGGTTAAATGCAAAGAAAAATATTCACAGGTACGGCTTTCCTGAGCCAAAAGACAGAGTTTCCCTTCCATGTATCGTCTCCCCATGAAGCAAGACTTCTTGCCAGTATTCCTTTGAATTTCTCACCCAAGGAAATTGATGTAAGCCCGGATGACACTCTGCTTTTTGTCTCTCATGACGATGGGACAGGGGTCAGTTTTATCGATATCGAGAGCCGTGAAGTCGTATCCAGTATCAAGAGGGGTTGTGTAGGCGATGTGGCTGTCAGTCCGGATGGACGCAGGCTTTATGTTACGGGACAGAATGAATGCTCAGTGATTGATGTCCAGCGCAATGCACTGGTCGCGATCCTCGATTCGGAGGGCGTCGATAAAATCGCGGCCAGCCCGGACGGGAGTTTCATCTGCCTGTCTTTCCGCTACGCGCCCGGTGGGCTTATCCGTATGGTTGACGCCATTGATTACAACGCCGAAAGCGATTTCGACCTGGGCAAAATGTCGAATGCAGTTCTAGTCATGGCAATCAGTCCGGACGGCAATTACATCTATGCATCGGAACTTGCCGATGACCCCGACAGTGTTGTCGCAATGATCGATACGCGGGATTACTCGCAAGTGGATATTCCGGGGTTCAGAAACCCATGCTCCATGGCGGTCAGTGCCGATGGCAGCCAGCTTTATGTGGGCGGATTTGATGAAATGTTCGTGACTGATACGGCCAGGCAGAAGATTCTGTATACGCTGGAGTTCGGTTCAAGGGGTTACCCCGTCAATATCATCGGTGGAACACCGGATGATCGCTATGTGTACGCCATTCATTCCTGCAATTTCGATTTGTACAGAATCGATACGGTTGAAAGAACCGCCACGCGCATCGACTTCTTTCACTCTGTAGGGGGTGCAGTCCTGAACCGTGAAGGTGATCGTCTCTATACCACTCACCCCGACAGGAAGTGGATTTCCATTTATGCCTTGTAATGCGGGCAATGCCTGATCCTGTTACGTGCAACTTGCTGGAAGGGTGATCAAAGCCGTTCACCCTTCGCCACTGAAAGCACTGTCTTGTTCCCGTCCGAGTTTTGCTAAACTGCGCAGCCTTCCAGGAGCTGCCATGAATTACCGTCACGCCTTCCACGCTGGCAACCATGCCGATGTGTTCAAACACCTGACCCTGACTCGCTTGATCGCCCTGATGGCGCGCAAGGAGCAACCTTTCGCCTATATCGACACCCACGCCGGACTTGGGCTTTACGACCTCAAGGGCGATCAGGCCACCCGCACCGGTGAATGGCTGGAAGGTATCGGGCGCTTGTGGAATGCGCCGGACCTGCCTGCGCTGGCAGCCGATTACCTGCAAGTGCTGCACGACATGAACCCTGATGGCGAACTGCGCTATTACCCGGGCTCACCTGAACTGGCCCGCCGTCTGACCCGTGAACGCGAGCGTGTTCTGCTCAACGAGAAACACCCCGAAGACGGGCGGTTGCTCAAGGAAAACATGAAGGGTGATCGCCGGGTGGCCGTACACCTGGGCGAAGGCTGGCATGTGCCACGGGCCTTGCTGCCGGTTGCCGAGAAGCGCGCCGTGATGCTGATCGACCCGCCTTTCGAGCAGCTCGATGAAATGAAGCGCTGTGCCGTCGCCCTCAAGGAAGCCATTGGCCGCATGCGCCAGACCGTCGCCGCGATCTGGTATCCGGTCAAGGACCAGCGCCAGCTCAAGCGCTTCTACCAGGACCTGGCCGAAACCGGCGCGCCGAAGCTGCTGCGCATAGAGCTTCATGTTCACCCGCTGGACACCCCGGCAAGCCTCAACGGCTCCGGCCTCGCCATCGCCAACCCGCCTTGGGGGCTGGAAGAGGAACTGCGCGAACTGATGCCTTATCTGGCCGAGAAGCTGGGCCAGACCCGGGGTGGCTGGACGATGGATTGGTTGATAGCGGAATAGGTGAGGGAGCTGCAAGCTGTAAGCCGCAAGCTTCAAGCGCGTTTTTCGCGAATGAATTCGCTTGTGTCTGCAGCGAGAGATAAAGTCAAAGGTGAGAGGGGTGAATGGCAAGCTGATTATTCGATGTG
>NZ_JAIGPJ010000089.1:0-1343 GCF_019719005.1 Pseudomonas cichorii | reverse complement strand
TTGGCGCTCAAGCCCGAGTTCTGACGGACCACGTCAGCCAGTTGGCGAGTGGCGGTCGAAACCTGCCCGGCTGTTCCGAACTGAAGAGTTCGGGCCTGGGTATCGGAAACGGTCTGCTCACGTTGCGCGACAGAGACGCTGGCACTGCCGAGCGTCCAGTTTTGTGGCGCAGTGCTGGTTTGGGTGGCGGCGACGTCACTGCCGGTCTGGGCACTCAGGCGGAACAGGCCGTTCTGGCCGGTGGGCAGGCTGAAGCCTGGCAGGGTGAGCGGGTTGACTTGTTGTTGGGACAGATCGGGGGGTAGTTGGGCGTTGACCCGGATGATTGTAGTGCCCGTGCCGGAGGGGCTGGTGCCTTGAACTTTGCTGGTGCCGCCAGCGGCTACATAATCCTGGCGAATGACACTATTTTGCAGGTTTTGTGTGGCGGTGATAGATACATTACCTCCAGATTGGATAATGGCGCTTCGACCAACGCTGCCGCTACCCACAATTTTCTCTATATCACTAAGCAATTCTAAACGTGTTATGGCCTCAGGGACTTCTACAAGATTTTTTCGATCATATAGTGATACGGGTAATTGCTCATTCCACAGCTGATCTTCTGGATAAAGCATAGAAGGATCCACAAACAACAAAGTCTCAGCATCTCTCAACTCATATTCAACATATCCATAAGTAGTATCCCCTCCACCTTGGCCAAAAAACTTAGATATTAAACCTAGCCTCAATTCCCCCACAGCATCAACATAGTAATAATTAGGAAAGTCAGGACTATTACGCTGATTATAAAAATAAGAATACTCCGCATCCTTCCAGTCATAGGAGCGGTAAATACGCGTCCGATCTATCGAACCAACAACAGCACCTAAGTTCCTAAATCCATCAGCATTAACAACAATATTTCCCGCGACACTAATCGTGCTTTTACTATTTAAAAAATCGCCTCCAGCGAAAGTAAAATTTCGCCCAGACGCCAATAAAGCAGAGACTGTCACATCGGCATCCGCCGCCCCTTCAAAGTATTCTTTTACATAAAAATCAGCTAAGAAATCCCTCGCACAAATGAGACAATTCATAGCCATAATCCCCTTCACCAAAGTCCGACCCACAGTAGAAACCTGCGTGCTATCCGAACCTTCCGTGCGGTTCTCAAACGCCGTCGCACTGATCGCAAAGTTGCCGCCACTCTCCATTGAACCCGATATATTCGAGACCTGATTGGCCCGCTCAACGCCATACCCTTTGATGGTCAAGTTATTCAGCGCATAAAAGTCGCCCTTGAGGTTGGTCAAACTCCCCACATTGGCCTGCATATCCCCGCCGCTGAAGATCAGCCCCTG
>NZ_JAIGPJ010000088.1:0-1356 GCF_019719005.1 Pseudomonas cichorii | reverse complement strand
GTTATCCAGCGACGCGGCGTTGATCGTCAGGCTGCCCGCGCTGGAGATCAGGCCTTTCTGGCCGTTCGACACGTCACTGGCCGTGACTTCAACGCTGCCGCCCTGGCTCAGGATGCGCCCTGACTGGCGGTTATCCAGGGTCGTGGCCGTGATCCGGGTACTGGACTGCCCGCTCAGGGTCCCGCCCTGGTTGTTCAGGGTCTGGCTGGCCGTCGCCTGCAGGGCGCGGCTGGCCACGACGCTGCCAGTGTTGGTCAGGTTGCCCGCCGAGAGCACCACATCGCCGGAGGCATTGCGGCTGTTGTCGGCATTGATGCCCGCTTCGATGATCGCGGTGTTGGTCAACTGGCCAGTGCTGGACAGCGTGACCACATCCCGCGCCGCGACATTCTGCTCAATGGTCAGATCGCCCGGCGTGGTGACCGACAGCGAAGACCCTGCATACAGCGGCCCCTTCACCTCCACCGCCTTGGCATTCACCGCCATCGCCCCACTGGCCACCGCCTGGGTCAGGGTCAACTGGCCGTTGGCATCGATCTGGATATCACCGGCACTGGCCGCCACATTGCTCGCCAGCCGAACCCCGACTCCCGCCTCGGTGCCCACCAGCTTCACAGCCCCGACGTACATCCCGCCCAGCGCCGAGCTGTCGATGGCCAGTTCCGGTTTGACGCTGCCATCGTCCGCCAGCGCCGTGGAGCTCAGGGTCTGGGCGTCGACGTCATTGCGACCGGCGATGATGTTGAGCTTTTTCGCGTGCAGTTCGGCGTTGATCTTCGCGCTGCGGGTGATGATGTCGAACTGATCGACGTTATCGGCGTTCAGCCCCAGCCCTTCGATGGCCACGCTGCCGTTCTGGACATTGAACCGCACCAGGCTGCCGTTGCTGTCGAGCACGGGCTTGCCGGTGGTCAGGGTCACCTGCGGGGTATTGAGAAAACCGCAGCCGTTACAGGTGATCCCGTAGGGGTTGGCGACGATCACCCGCGCCGCCTGCCCGGCCACTTCGGTGTAGCCCTTGAGCTGGCTGGCGTTGGCGCCCACCACCTCGTTGAGAATGACCTGCGCCGCCACCCCGTTGTTGAGGTTCGGGTTGCCGACGATGATCCCGCCCAGCTGGGTCGCGCCGGTCTGCTGGGCGATGTTGTTGAGGATCAGGCCCTGGGCCTCGACGTTGTACTGCTGGAACTGGTTATGCGACAGCCCGCCGGCATTGGGCGTCGCGATATTCACGATCGGCACGCCATTGCCCGCCTGCCCCAGGCCGGTCCCCGAACCACTGACCACCACGCCATCAGCCTGCGCCCACATCGGCTGCCAGAACATCGCATTGGCCAGGATCAGCGCAATGCCGCG
>NZ_JAIGPJ010000087.1:0-1370 GCF_019719005.1 Pseudomonas cichorii | reverse complement strand
TTGGCGCTCAAGCCCGAGTTCTGACGGACCACGTCAGCCAGTTGGCGAGTGGCGGTCGAAACCTGCCCGGCGGTCCCGAACTGGAGGGCTCTGGCCTGGGTGTCGGAAACGGTCTGCTCGCGCTGGGCGACCGACACGCTGGCACTGCCGAGTGTCCAGTTTTGGGGCGCAGTGCTGGTTTGGGTGGCGGCGACGTTACTGCCGGTCTGGGTACTCAGGCGGAACAGGCCGTTCTGGCCGGTAGGCAGGCTGAAGCCTGGCAGGGTCAGTGGATTGACTTGTTGTTGGGACAGATCAGGCGGTAGTTGGCTGTTGAGCCTGATAACGGAGGTTCCGATACCATTTACTTTGGTATCGACGACCTTACTGGTGCCTCCAGCCTGACTGTAATCCTGATGAATAACGCTGTTTTCCAGGGTCTGGGCGGCCGTGATCGACACATTGCCACCCGCCTGGATAACGGCATTACGACCGCTACCTGTACCTGCTGAATTGCTGTCTTTGGCGACTTCAATATCGCTCACCAATATATATGTGGAGAACTGGCTCGGCAATTCAAGCAAATTGTTCGGATCATACTGGGATAGCGTTGTTTCCTCGAAACCAGGCTGAAGCCCAGTCATTACGATGTTATATCTACCGATTGTGTGAACATCAACGCCCGTTTCAACGTCTCTGAGAGCCACCCACGGTTCTATATAACCATCTCCCCAATCCATTTGCACCGAGACAGGTTTGGCTTTATGAATATTGTTTGCCACATCAAGATAATATTCATAAGGAAAATCTGGATTGTTTCTTTGATTATAGGGCACCAGCACATTGGAATAATACCCTTGGGTTTCGCCACTTGACATCACAGCATTCACAATAAGCGTGCGCTCTATGGTCCCGCTCTGCGCACCAATGTTCTGCAGACTGCTGGCATTTATATTGATATTACCGCCAGCACTCACAACACTTTTACTATTGAGAAAGCTGCCACCCTGAAAAACGAAATCCTTACCGGATCTAAGCAGTGCTGAGGCACTTATATCATTTTCAACACTCTCGTAGTTCTCACGAACAGCCAGAGTAAGAACGTGCTCCCCCCCTGTACAGTCATTACACATAGCAGCGATAAAACCCGATACTAACTTTCGCCTACTAGACGCCAAGCTGCCATCAGTACGATTCTCAAACCGATCAGCGTTGAGGGTGAATGCCCCGCCGCTCTCCATTGAGCCGGAGATGTTGTAAACATCAGTGGCCCGAACAGCGCCACCGTAACCGCCGATCACTACGTTACCAAGGCCGTACAAGTCGCCCTTGAGGTTGGTCAAACTCCCCACATTGGCCTGCATATCCCCGCCGCTGAAGATCAGCCCCTG
>NZ_JAIGPJ010000086.1:0-1420 GCF_019719005.1 Pseudomonas cichorii | reverse complement strand
AAGTTGGACACCCATCCAACCCTTGGGGGACGTTATGAGTAAGTACACAGAATCATTCAAGCTCACCGCCATCGCCACCTATCTTGGAGGTACTGATGGCTTGCGCAAGGTGGCCCAGCACTTCGGCATTGATGTCAGCTTGCTACGACGGTGGGTGGCTCATTACCAGATCCATTCAAGCATCAGTCCTCTGTCTCATGCACAGCGCTACAGCAACGACTTCAAGCGCCAGGTCGTGCAGCACAAGCGTGATCATCGCCTTTCCCTGCGTCAGACAGCCGCGTATTTCGGCCTGGGGCATTCCTCTCAAATAGGCATTTGGGAGCGACAGTACTACAGTGGCAGCCTTGTAGACCCTACTGTCGCCCAACGAAGAGTGCCTACCCGTATGCCCAAGAGAATTAAGCCACTGAAGCCCACTGACACCGATGATGCGTTGAAATCACGAGAGCAACTGATGGGCGAGCTCGAATATATGCGCATGGAGAATGCCGTTTTAAAGGAGTTAAAGGCTCTGGAGGAAGAGAAGGAACGAAGACAGGCGAAAAAGCGCTGATCGTTTCCAGGCTCAAAGACCGATTTCCTCTGTCTGCTCTTTTGCCTTTGCTCGAACTGTCGCGCAGTACGTTTTACTACCAGGCCAAAAGCCAGCAACAACCGGACAGGCATGCTGCGCTCAGGCAACAGGTACAGCGCGTCTATCACCAAGAGAAAGGGCTGTACGGGTACCGACGTGTTGCGCTCGTGATCAGGAGCCAAGGGCTCGTGGTGAACAAGAAAGTCGTGGAGCGGTTGATGGCCGAGCAAGGCTTACGGTCGGTCGTGCGTCCCAAAAAGTATCGCTCTTATCGGGGGACGGTCGGCAAGATTGCCGCGAATCTGCTGGAGCGCAATTTCGTCGCCCAGCGGCCCAACCAGAAGTGGGTAACCGACGTGACCGAATTCAAAGTGGCGCAGCAGAAGCTCTACCTCTCTCCTGTGATGGACTTGTACAACGGTGAAATCGTGGCTTACGAAACAGCCAGTCGGCCCTGCTACAAACTGGTGGGTAACATGCTGGAGAAGGCTCTTGGTCATTTGGGAGGTGAGCCCAAACTGGTCCTTCACTCTGATCAGGGGTGGCATTATCAGCAGACCCAATATCGCGCCACACTCAAGCAGCGCGGGGTCAAACAGAGCATGTCGCGCAAAGGCAATTGCCTGGACAATGCGGCGATGGAGAGCTTCTTCGGCACACTCAAGTCCGAGTTTTTCTACCTGAGGCGATTTGAGAGCGTTGACGAATTGAAGGCGGGTCTGGATGAATACATCCACTACTACAATCATGAGCGAATCAAGCTAAGGCTCAATGGCCTGAGCCCTGTCGACTACAGGGCTCAGGCTGCTGGCTGAAACCGTCCAACTTTTGGGGGGCAGTTCA
>NZ_JAIGPJ010000085.1:0-1450 GCF_019719005.1 Pseudomonas cichorii | reverse complement strand
CCTACCTGGCCCACCGCATCAACCAGCGCATCTTCCAGAACCTCAGCGTGCCGAAGATCATCGGCCAGGTCCTCGAAGAGCATGGCATCCAGAGCAACGCCTACGAATTCAAGGTCGGGTCGGTTTATCCCGAGCGCATCTACTGCGTTCAGTACGATGAATCGGACCTGCACTTCATCCAGCGCCTGTGCGAGGAAGAAGGGATTCACTACCACTTCCAGCACAGCAGCACGGCCCACAAGCTGGTGTTCGGCGATGACCAGACGGTGTTCCCGAAACTCGCCCCTGTGGCCTATCAGCAAGACTCCGGCCTGGTCGCCAACGACCCGGTCATCAAGCGCTTCGACCTGCGCCTGGAAACCCGCACCAGCCGCACCACCCGCCGCGACTACGACTTCGAGAAACCGCGCCTGACGCTGGAAAGCGAAAACCGTGGCAACGCCCTGCCCGACCTCGAGGATTACGACTATCCGGGGCGCTTCGTGGACCGCGAGCGCGGCAAGCACCTGGCCAAACGCGCCCTTGAGCGTCATCGCAGCGACTACCAGCTGGCCGAAGGCAAAAGTGATCAGCCGTTGCTGGTCAGCGGCCATTTCCTCGCCCTGACCCAACACCCCAAGGCCAAATGGAACGACCTGTGGCTGCTGACCGAAATCATCCACGAGGGCAAACAGCCCCAGGTGCTGGAAGAGTCGGTCACCAGCGACACCACGACCCTCAAGGACGATTTCCACCAGGGCTATCGCAACCGCTTCCAGGCCACGCCCTGGGACGTGCCCAACCGCCCGCCGCTGCTGCACCCCAAACCGCGCATCCTGGGCAGCCAGAGCGCCGTGGTCACCGGCCCGAAAGGTGAAGAAATCCACTGCGACCAATATGGCCGCGTCAAAGTCCAGTTCCACTGGGACCGTGAAGGTCAGGCCGACGACAAGACCAGTTGCTGGCTGCGCGTCTCGTCCGCCTGGGCCGGTGCCCAGTACGGCGGCATCGCCATCCCGCGCATCGGCATGGAAGTGCTGGTCAGCTTCCTGGAAGGCGACCCCGATCAACCGCTGATCAGCGGCTGCCTGTACCACAAGGAAAACGTCGTCCCCTACGACCTGCCGGCCAACAAGACCCGCAGCACCTTCAAGACCCTGAGTTCACCGGGCGGCGGCGGTTACAACGAGCTGCGCATCGAGGACAAGAAAGGTCAGGAGCAGATCTACCTCCACGCCCAGCGCGACTGGGACGAGAACGTCGAGCACGACCAGAAGATCCGCGTCGGCAACGAACGCCACGACACCGTCGAGCAGAACAGCTACAGCGAGTTCAAGGCTGAAGAACACCACACCATCTACGCCGACCGCAAGGTCGAAGCCAGGGCCGACGATCACCTGACTGTTGCGACCAACCAGCACGTCAAGATCGGGACGGGGCAGTTCATTGAGGCCGGGCAGGAGATTCACCT
>NZ_JAIGPJ010000084.1:0-1457 GCF_019719005.1 Pseudomonas cichorii | reverse complement strand
GTAATCAGATGGACTCGCCCCCGCCGAGGCGTCTATGCGCCACGGTGGCATCCTATAGATGTCAACGACAGCGAGGGCGAGGCCATGGGCAAGAATACTCCGAAGAATAAAACCCTGTCTGCAACCGATCTTTCCGCCTGCACAACCGTGGCGGTGGATCTAGCCAAGAATGTATTTCAGGTAGCCGGCGAGGATCAGCTGGCCCATGTGGTGTACGAGCAGCGCATCAAATCGCGCGCAGCCTTTATCACCTTTTTGCACCAGTTGCCGCCAGGCATCACGGTGCTGATGGAAACCGGTCCTGGTGCGCAATCATGGGCTCGACTCCTGCAAGATCAAGGTCAGCAGCCCCGGATTCTGCCGGCTCAGCACGTGGCGAACCATCGCAGTGGGCCGAAGAACGATCGAAACGATGTACTGGCTATTTTGCGTGCAGGCCGAGACAGCAATATCCATGCTGTTCCCGTCAAGAGCGCAGCCGGGTTGGAAATGCAGGCGCTGCACCGGGTTCGTCGACGCTATGTGAAAGAACATACGGCCATTGGCAACCAGATGCGTGGTTTGCTGCTGGAGCATGGTTTTTCCATTGCACAGGGCAAGGCGTCCATTAGCCGAAGTATCCCTGAGCTATTGGCTGATTCCAGCAAGCCGCTGCCCCCTCTGTTGCATGAACTGATTTCCGAGGTGTTCGGTGAATGGCTAAAGCTGGCAGAGCGTATCGAGGTGATGACCGGGCGGCTGGACCGCTCGGCCCGTGAAGACAGTACCTCGAAGCGGTTGATGACGATCCGGGGTGTGGGCCCGATCCTGTCGACCGCCATGCTGGCCAAGCAAACGGAGCCAGAGCGCTTCGAGAATGCTCGTGATTTTGCGGCCTATTTCGGCACGGTGCCGGAGCAGAACAGCAGTGGAAACAAGGTCCGCCTGGGCAAGATGGCCAAGCGCGGGGATGCCTACATCCGCAGTCTGGCTATTCAGGGAGCGCACGCGGTCATCAGGCAGCTCAAGCCCACCTCGACTCATCCGGATGATCGCCGCCTGCAGCGCTGGCTAAGCCGTCATGGGCAGAAAGGAGCGGCGGTGCGCTTGGCCAATCGCAACCTGCGGATCATGTGGGTGCTTCTGCAGAACGAAGACAGTTATCGCCGCCAACCGAGCATGGCTCAGGAGGCTGCGATGAAACCCTGATTTAACGAGTTCCGCCACCGAGGCGTTTAGCTGTCTCAACCCCTGCTAGAGAATATCGACCCCAGGTTAGACCGTCGCGGATAAATGCCTGCGCTCCTACTGGCCCTTGAGGCCTATTTGTAATCGGCATTCCGCGAGCTGATCCGATAGCGGCCAGAAGCCAACTGTTGCTTCCTCGAATAGGCCTTATACATAGATGCAACCGGGTAGCGGTGTTCAAAAGCAAAGCGGGTTGACAGTGGGGGCGAGTCCATACATAGGAGCGAATT
>NZ_JAIGPJ010000083.1:0-1526 GCF_019719005.1 Pseudomonas cichorii | reverse complement strand
GACAAGCTGATGACGCTGCTGATCGGTGACCTCGACAATCGCCAGACCGGCCTGAGCGCCGCGCAGAAGGGTGCCATCACCGGCCAGGCCGGGCTGACATTCATCGGCACCCAGTTGAATAACCAGAACGGCCTGCTCAACGCCGTGGGCGTGATGACGCTACAGGCCGACACGCTGCTCAACGGCCAGGGTCGCATCGCCAGCCAGAACAACCTGAGCGCCACCGTCGACACCGTGACCCAGCAGGGCGGTGAACTGGTGGCCCAGGGCACCCTGACCCTGACCGGCCAGCGCCTGGACAACCGGGCCGGTGGCCTGGTGGGTGCCACAAAAGCGCTGAAACTCGAGGTCGACGCCATTGATAACCGCGCCGGCGAACTCTCCAGCCAGGTGGGCGTGGACGTCATCGGTGAACAACTCAATAACCGCGACGGCGGCAAGGTGCTGGCCGGGACCGTCCTGCAACTGCTCGTCGAGCGGGTCATCAACGAGAACAAGGGCCTGCTGTTCGGCCAGACCCTGACCCTGGACGGTAAACGCCTGGACAACGCCGGGGGCACCCTGGCCAGCCAGCAGGCCCAGACCCTGACCCTGACCGGCGCCCTGGACAACCGCGGCGGTCTGCTCAGCAGCGAAACGGCATTGACGGTCAAGGCCGATTCCCTGGACAACACCGGCGGCACGCTGTCCAGCGCCGAGGCGCTCAAGGTCACCACCGACGGCGCGCTGATCAACCAGAGCGGTTCGATCACCACCGATGCGGCCCTGACGGTGGTCAGCGCCAGCCTGGACAACAGCCAGAAAGGCAAGCTGTCCGGCCTGGGCGCCACCACCGTCACCACCGGTGCCTTCGACAACAGCCAGGGCGGACAACTGACCAGTAGCGACACCCTGGAACTGATTGCCGGTAAAGTCATCAACCAGAGCGCGGGCCGTATCGCCAGTGCGCTGGCCCTGACCGCCAGCGTCACAAGCCTGGACCAGCAGGGCGGCGAGCTGTTCAGCAACACCAGCCTGAGCCTGGACCTCAATCACGGGCAACTGAACAACCAGGGCGGCCTGATCAACAGCCCCGGCGCGCTGCTGCTGAAAAACCTCAAGGCGGTGGACAACCAGGGCGGCGAAATCTCCAGCGCCCAGGCCTTTACCCTGACGGCCCACAGCCTGGACAACAGCGGCGGCAAGCTGCTGAGCAGCCAGGGGCTGACCCTGGACCTGGTCGAGTTTTTCAGAAACCTCAAGGGCACCGTGTCGGCCACCGGCCTGAACATCGACAGCGACAGCCTGGACAACGCCGAAGGCCTGATCAGCAGCCGGGCGGGTATGATCCTCACCGTCGACCAGGCCCTGAGCAACGTCAAAGGCACCGTGATTGCCGATGGCGACCTTGAAATAAGCGCCGCGACCGGCAACAACGCCCAGGGCGAGATGTCCAGCAAGAAAGCCCTGACCGCCGTGATCGGCAACCTGCAACAGCAGGGCGGGCAACTCTTCGCCCTGGGGGCGCTGAGCCTGACCGGCGACAC
>NZ_JAIGPJ010000082.1:0-1526 GCF_019719005.1 Pseudomonas cichorii | reverse complement strand
GACAAGCTGATGACGCTGCTGATCGGTGACCTCGACAATCGCCAGACCGGCCTGAGCGCCGCGCAGAAGGGGGCCATCACCGGCCAGGCCGGACTGACATTCATCGGCACCCAGTTGAATAACCAGAATGGCCTGCTCAATGCCAAGGGCGTGATGACGTTGCAGGCCGACACGGTGCTCAACGGCAATGGCCGCATCGCCAGCGAGAACAACCTGAGCGCCACGGTCGACAGCCTGAGCCAGCAGGGCGGTGAACTGGTGGCCCAGGGCACCCTGACCCTGACCGGCCAGACCCTGGACAACCGGGCCGGTGGCCTGGTCGGCGCCACAAAAGCGCTGAAACTCACCGTTGACGACATCGATAACCGGGCCGGTGAAGTGTCCAGCCAGGTGGGCGTGGAACTCATCGGTGATCGGCTCGACAACCGCGACGGCGGCAAGGTGCTGGCCGGGACCGCCCTGCAACTGCTCGTCGAGCGGGTGATCAACGAGAACAAGGGCCTGCTGTTCGGCCAGACCTTGACCCTGGACGGCCAGCGCCTGGACAACGCCGGGGGCACCCTGGCCAGCCAGTTGGCCCAGACCCTGACCCTGACCGGCGCCCTGAACAACCGCGCCGGCCTGCTCAGCAGCGAAGCGGCGCTGACGGTCAAGGCCGCGTCCCTGGACAACACCGGCGGCACGCTGTCCAGCGCCGGTGCGCTCAAGGTCACCACCGACGACGCACTGATCAACCAGGGCGGCTCGATCACCACCGATGCGGCCCTGACGGTGGTCAGCGCCAGCCTGGACAACAGCCAGAAAGGCAAGCTGTCCGGCCAGGGCACGACCAAAGTCACCACCGGTGCCTTTGACAACCGCCAGGGCGGGCAACTGACCAGCCGCGACACCCTGGAACTGATCGCCGGTCAGGTCATCAACCAGAGCGCGGGCCGCATCGCCAGTGCGCTGGCCCTGACCGCCAGCGTGACCCAACTGGACCAGCAAGGCGGCGAGCTGTTCAGCAACACCACCCTGAGCCTGGACCTCAACAACGGGCAACTGAACAACCAGGGCGGCCTGATCAACAGCCCCGGTGCGCTGCTGCTGAAAAACCTCAAGGCGGTGGACAACCAGGGCGGCGAAATCTCCAGCGCCCAGGCCTTTACCCTCAAGGGCCAGTCGCTGGACAACAGCGGCGGCAAGTTGCTCGGCAGCCAGGCCCTGACCCTGGACCTGGTCGAGTTTTTCCGTAACCTCAAGGGCACCGTGTCGGCCACCGGCCTGACCATCGACAGCGACAGCCTGACCAACGACGAAGGCCTGATCAGTAGCCGGGCAGGGATGACCCTGACCGTCGACCAGGCCCTGAGCAACGTCAAGGGCACTGTGATTGCCGATGGCGATCTGGATGTCAGCGCCGCGACCGGCAACAACGCCCAGGGCGAGTTCTCCAGCCAGAAAGCCCTGACCGCGGTGATCGGCAACCTGCAACAGCAGGGCGGGCAACTCTTCGCCCTGGGGGCGCTGAGCCTGACCGGCGACAC
>NZ_JAIGPJ010000081.1:0-1571 GCF_019719005.1 Pseudomonas cichorii | reverse complement strand
TGGCTGGGCAGCGTCCCGGACAAATACAGCTCGCTGCTGATTGCCCTGGACGACCCGCTGGGTGTGCTCAATGACCTGGGCCTGCAACTGGCGGGGGATCAGGCGGCCTTTCAGACCTGGCAACAGGAGCACGAGCACAAACTGCAGATGGCCCAGACCGTGGCGCTGCTCTGCGGTGCCAATGGTGACCTGCAACAATTACCCGAATCGGTGCGCGATGACCGCCTCAAGACGCAGCAGTACCTGAGCGAGCTGGAAACCTGTTTCGATCAGATGGACCAGGAGGACATGCTGACCCAGCATGGCAACTCGCTGGGTGGCTATTTGGGCACCGGCGACATGTTCAAGAGTGTGGACATGCGCCATACGTTGCGTACCCGTTATGGCCGCTACCCGTCCCAGGAAGATCGTCAGGCCTGGAAGGATCGCGAAAAGTGGCGTCGTGAAGTCGACCTCGAAGGCGCACGCGCCTATCTGCAAGAACACCTGCCCCTCAGCGAAACCCTGCTGCAGCAGGTGCGCGACACCCAGTCCGACTTTCAGGCCTGGGCCGAGCACCTGGGCAACGACCCGCTCCGGCTGTTCATCGACACCACCCACCCCAATACCCTGCTGTACCTGCAAACCGTCATGACCCATCTGCTGGTCGTGTATGGGCAGGATCAGCAGGCCAGTGCCTGGCTGGCCGAGCAGGAGGCCAGCGGCAGCAGCCTGTTCGGGACGATGCGCTACGGATTTTCTCCTGCCCTCAAGGAAGCCCTGCATCAGGAAGCCAACGCGCTGCTCAACGGCCTTGGCGACTTCACCAACCTCGCCACCCGCGCCGGTGAACTCAATGCCGCACTCAATCATCAGGGTTTCGCCGACGCGGCCTGGATGAAAAAGCTCAAGCAACCGGTGCGGGACACCTTCAAGGCCCTGCGCGAACTGGCGGGTGGTGCAGGCAAGACGATTGCCGAAAACATGCTGCTGGCCTGGGTGCCGGTGGACAGCCGTCTGGCCCTGGGCAAAAGCCAGAACCTCGGGGCCTTGATCCGCAACTTCATGATCGGCCAGATTCTGGCCAACAGCCCGGCACTGAGCCGCCTCAACGAACAGATTGCCTCCAGACTGAAACAGTGGAAGCGCGAGCAGCGTCATTTGATCAAACAGATCGACGACACCCGCCATAACTGGCTCTATCCCCTCGCTCCCCGAGAACGCCGACACCTGGCGCGCCAGCTGCAATCACGACTGGACGCCCTGCGCCTGCATGAACTGAACATCCCGGGGCTGCTGGACTTCCAGAACAACCAGTACGCTCAGCTGCTACAGGACGAAATCCGCGCCTTCTTCAAATCCGGCCTGGACGTCGCCAAGGACTGGCACACCCGCGCCAAGGCCTGGAGCGAGCGCCTCGGAGGCTTTGGTGCAGCGATTACCTGGGGCGTCATCCTCATCAACTTCATCAACACCGCCTTCCTCTACGAAGACCTGACCCGCGATGGCGACTTCAGCGCCAAGGATATCGTCAAGGTCGGTTACAGCCTGGGGTACAGCTTCAACCTGTTGATGGCAGTGTTTGTTGAAGC
>NZ_JAIGPJ010000080.1:0-1934 GCF_019719005.1 Pseudomonas cichorii | reverse complement strand
AGATCCAGCGTCGCATTCTGTGCCAGTACGGCCGCAGGCGCACTGTCCTGCAACATGTAGGCAATACGCTCAGCCGGATAAGCCGGATCCAGCGGCACATAACCGCCGCCCGCCTTCAGGATGGCCAGCAAGCCGACCACCATCTCGATACCGCGCTCGACACAGATCGCAACACGAGCATCCGGCACCACGCCCTGACTGCGCAGATGATGCGCCAGGCGGTTGGCCCGCTGATTCAGTTCGGCATAACTCAAACGCTCGTCGCCAGACACCAGCGCAATCGCATCCGGTGTACGTTCGGCCTGAGCTTCAAACAGGCCATGCACCGTCTGGTCGAGTGGATACTCAGCCTCGGTAGCGTTGAAACCATGCAGCAATTGCTCAAGCTCATCTTGCGGCAGTACCGACAGACTGCCGAGCGAAGCCTGTGGGTTCTGCTCCAGCGCTTCGACCAGACGGGTAAGCGCGGTATTCATATAAGCGGTCACACGAACGGCACCGATGCCGTTCTGCACCAGCACGATCAGCTCGAAACCCTCGCCCTGATCGTCCACGGACAGGGTCAGTGGATAGTTGGTGCGCTCCTCGCCTTTGAGCGGCTCGATACCTTCCCAGGCTGGCGACAGGCTGTACTCGCCCGGCGCAGCGCTGTAGCGGTAGTTGAGCAAGGCGCTGAACAACGGCGTCGACGCCGGTACGCCACTGCAACGCTGAGCCAGGGCCAGCGGCGCATGTTCGTGAGCCAGCAAGGCGCTGAGACGAGCGTGAGTTTCACGCACACCTGCTCTTACCCCACCGGCACCCAGTTGCAGACGCAGCGGCAAGGTATTGATGAACATGCCCAAGGCACGATCTGCACCTTCGCCACCATTAAGGCGGCCCATCAGTACAGTGCCGAACACCACATCGTCACGACCGCTGGCCGCACTGATCACCTGCCCCCAGGCCAGGTGATGCAGTGACGCCACACTGACCCCAAGCTGACGAGCCTGCGCTCGCAGTCGCTTGCTGAGGTCCAGATCCAGAGGCAGACGATGCTCCTCGATGTCACGACCTTCGCCCTGCACTTCATGCAGACCGAACGGAAGGGTCGGTTCGTCCAGATCCCCCAACATGTCGCGGAAGAAGACTTCCTGCGCTTCGCGATCGGTACCCAGACGGGCTTGAGCCACGTAATTGCGATACGGCACCGGCTCGCTCAGACGCCCGGTATCGCCGAGCAGCCAGGACTCCATCTCGTGCTGAACCACTTCCAGCGCGGTATGGTCCAGTGCCAGGTGATGGAACAGCAGGAAGGCGACCCAGCGCTGATTGGCCGGATCATGGGCATAGGCAATCCGCATCAACGGGGCCCGACGAATGTCCATGCGGTGCTGGCGGGTATCGAAACGCGCCTGCAACTGGCTGGCGATATCGCCTTGTTCCAGGTCCAGTTCAAGGTGCTCCACACCCAGGGCGGCCTGACGCCATACCACTTGAACCGGCTCGTCCAGACCTTCCCAGTACAGCGAAGTGCGCAGGATATCGTGGCGTTCGATGACGCTCTGCAGTGCGCCGGTGAAGGCATTCAGTCGCTCTTGATTGGCAAAACCGAATACCGCTTGCAATACATAGGGATCGCCCTGCTCGGCAGACAGGTGGTGATAGAGAATCCCTTCCTGCAACGGCGCCAACGGGTAGATATCCTGGATATTGGCTGCGCCGCCCGGAATGGAGGCAATGACCTGCTCAAGCTGTTCTTCGCTGATGGTGACCAGCGGCAGCATGTCCGGCGTGATATGCGTGCAACCCGGCTCGATCAGATTGGCAGGGACACGGATTTCCGTACCGCTGCCTACCGCAGCAGCCAGTGCCATTAGGGTTGGCTGACTGAACAGCACGCGCACATCGGCACTCAGGCCTTGCTGACGCATCTTCTCGATCAGCTTGACGGC
>NZ_JAIGPJ010000008.1:166213-177417 GCF_019719005.1 Pseudomonas cichorii | reverse complement strand
TGAGCTGGCTTTCAATGGAGCGAGACATAATGTGCAGCTTCCCTGGCAATTGATGAAAATCCATTCGTTCAGTGTTCAGCGGTTGGCCGCCATGACGGCTATGCCGACGTTTTTCCAGAGTTCAGGTTCGCTATCAGAGGTGAGGTTCGTGGCGTTGAGAATCTGGTTGGCTGCCAGCCCGGTCAGCGCATTGGTGCTGTGCATCCGGTTGATCCAGTCCACTTCGTGCATGGAGATGGCAATACCTCCATGAGCGGTCAGGAACGCACTGGCAGTCAGAACCTCGGAAGCGCTCCAGCCAGAGAGCGCAGCCAGGAGGTTGGCGCACAGTTGCGCCAGCTCGCTCGCCCTGGCTGTTTCCAGACCATTGGCTCGACTTAAATAACCGAGCAGCGCTGTTTCAGGGTGTCCACCGCTATCGCGCCAGTCACGATAGCGATCCAACAGATAGAAGCTTGTGAGCGACAGCTCCAGTGGTGTCTTGAGAGTGGCGTGCAGCCATTGGGGATAAACCAGAAAAGTGCGCAACGCCTGAGCGCTTAGCCCCAGTTGTTGATTGGCCTCTGCGTAGCGCACCAGGGTCATCAGGGCGTCGATCAACGCCAGGCCGGGCGCACTCAATGGCAGGCTCAATGGCGCGTCAGCGGTGGCGCTCAACAACTGACCCAGAAACGTGTCGGCGCTGCTGCCCGCCCAGCGCATGACGGTTTCGCTGCGGTCCAGCGGCAAGCCGGCATTGGTTTGCAGCAAGCCTTCCATCAGGCGGTGCTGGACGAAATAGCCCTTGAGAATGAACTCAAGCAACCGCGTGGTCACCTCGGCTTTCTCTGATTCTTCCAGGTTGATGGGCTTTAGTTTCGCTTCCAGCGCAGCGGCAATGACCAACGTCTGGTCGTCAAGCAGACTCAATGCCTGGGCCATGACCAGCCCGGTTGCGTCAATCAATGTTTTCAGTATGTTGCCCGACCAATCGATGGCCGTGCCGGCATTGTCTTTGGCAGGCAGCTTCAGCAGGTCAAGCTTTGCAGCAGTCAGTGCGGCATCGCGGGTTTCTGTGGCCAACTGGTTGAGTTGATCGATCAGGCTCTGCGGTATGGCAGCTTGCGTACTGTCGATGCCCAGTTGACGGCGCAGGGTCGCAATATCACGCCCTGTGTCCTTGAGCCAGGTCATGGCCCAGTCCAGTTGCATCAGAATATCGAGAATGTCGGGTTCTACGTTTGTATCGTCAGCCGCTGCGCGTAGCTTGCCGGTCACGACTTTTTTCCGGTACGGCTCACCGCCCAGCAGGTCAATCAGCGCCCGGCTTTCTTTGGCTGCCAGGCCGAACATAGAGGCGACACGGGTCTGGCGGTACAGTGAAGAGATAATGCTTGAGTTGCGTATGAGGTCTTGAGGCGCGGCACCGATAAGCTCGCGGGTATCCATCGCTACTTGCCATAGATCGTCCTGAGTCAGGGGTAATTGCAGACCGGCACATATCTGGGCAAGCGTTCTGTTGTTATTGCTATCTGTACTGTTGAGATAAAACCTTGCGCCATTGAGCACAAGGGGCGTGTCGAACAACGACGGGTTATTGAAGACCTTGTCGAACATCGGCAAATGCCCGTCATTGGCATAAGCGCTCAGTCCATGGAGGAACGCGGCAAACTCTTCAGGCTCAAGGGTGTAGCGGCTGCGCAGGTAACGATAGGTACCAAGGGCTCGCAAGACGTTTTGCGTCAATATGGCTGCAGTGTTTTCGGCACCCTCTGAGCGAATCACCGCCATGATCAGCGTATCCAGTTCTGCAAAGGGAATATCCATCCAGCGTTGCAGGCGGATCATGCGTTGCAGGCGGTCGAAGCGGTCCACGCTGGTGTTGAGCAGTCGTGCGTTGCCCTTGTCGTCTCTGCTCAAACCCAGCGGTGCCTGATCAGACGGACCATTGACATAGCAGGCCCCGTATTTGACAGCGCTCGCCTGAGGTTCGATGGCGTTGTGTCCTGCCGTCAGGACATTCGGCGATGCATAGGGTGCATAGTTGTGCACCGCCAGTAGGGCTTCGACTGCATCACTGTTCAGGCCGGTTTTCTCGATGAACACCTTGAGCGAATCCAGAGCGTTGGCCGCTCCCTGGATATAACTGACACCGTAATGGGCTTTGAAAAAACGGGTGATGGTCAGCAGGTCTTCCTGATCATCCTGCGCGTCATCTGCGGTTTCGGCTGGCGGCGGTTCCAGCGGCAGGGCAGGGGCCAGTACGATTGCCTGTTGCTCGGGGCTGAACCCGCTCATCATCACCTGCGCAATGGCGCTTTTGTGTTGCAGTGCTCCATAGGCGCTGGTCCCCGCCATAGTGGCAGGGACCTCAAGGCTGACACGGTAATTCAGTTCACCCAGCCTCGGCTTCTTGCCCCCAAGGCCCAGGGTGATCTGCTTATGGTGAAAGTTGTACGGGAACAGAAAGGGATGTTTCTTTTCCGCCACCAATTGATAAATGGTCTTGTCCTTGTCTCCCTCGACGGTATCGACATACGCATCGATGGCTTTGGTCAGCACCTGGTTGACGATCTGTAGCGTAGGCACCGGAGTGAAGGTGTTTTGGTGGTCGATCAACAGGTCTTTCAGGTCCGGGCGGCGGTCTTGGAGTTTGATACGGTTCGTTTCCGGAGTACTGTTCTCCAGTTCTTCCAGGGCAAATCTGTACAGGGATGTGAGATACGCCGCCGGTGAGTCCTTGGCTTCAATCGCCCCGACCTTGCAGAACAGGTCCCAGTTTTCTTTGAACAGGTTGGGGAAGCTGGGGCCGATCTCCACCAACGAGCGAACGCCGGTGCGGCTGGTGATGGTCTGTGTGCGCCCGGACGAAACCAGCTGGTTGCGGTACAGCCGGACGATTTGGGTGGCGTAGCAACGGGCGTTTTCATACGCCAGTTCACCGTTGGCGTCGCTCAGCCTGGCGAGTTCTCGCACGAAGGCGGGTTTGGAGCGGCGCACAATATCGAATACCGACGTAATCCCCATCTCTTGCAAGGCACTGACAAAAGCCACTTTGCCATCTGTGCGCTCTGGGGTGGATGCTTCGGCCTTGGCGAGGTTTCGTAATAGAGAAAAGGGTTGGTCGGTCATGTCAGTGCTCCCTGCTGGATAACTGACAGCTTTTTTCAATACCGGGTGTTTGTCATCTGACAGAAATGACAGTGGGAGTGGGGATGTTTGAGTTTTTAAAATTAAAACAGTGGGTTAGCTGTTCTTTAAGACGCATATCTTGATTGGTGATAAATGAGCGCTTTGTTATAGAGGGGATGGCTTTTTGCAGCTCACATTACTGATGTTTTGCCCTAAATGGCAGGATGCCTCTCTTTCCCTTGAAGGACATTTCCGAGAAAATCCCAACCTATTGCGCCACGTGATTCAGGCCTCTAGGCTGCCCCGGTCGCTGCAAAATCAGCGATCAGGTTTGGTAGGCCTGTCCCATACTGGCGCAATGTGCCACCTCCGCGAGGCGAGTGTTTTCGCCCTGCATTTTTATGGTGGCCGTGCGCATGGCATCTTCGGATGCGCCGGGTGCCAGTAGCCGGTCTACCAACTTGCGTTCGGCCGCCACCTTAATCGTTTGGTAGCGTTAAGTGACGGCTCCTTCATACCCTGCTGGAGTTGCAAAAATGCTCGATAAAGTCATACCCGACCCACCCACCGCTCTGTTTATCGTCAACGAATCCGTCAATCAGGAAGAGGCGCTCAATTACGCTTGCGACCTGTTGCGCTGCATCATCACCACGGCCTATGAGTCCGGCGACAGCGCTCAGGGCGCAGGCCGTGATCTGGCCTTCTCGGTGCTGCATCTGGCGGAAATGGCCAAGGCCATGGTGGATCGCTCGATAGCCTGTTTGTAGATATCCCGGCGCGAAAGAACCAGACACCATTCGACGCCCGGCCACATTGGCCAGTTTCTCTGCACTAAACTCATTTCATGTCGCAGACAGGGACGCTTGCGGATGAACATGAGGCTGTATGCTCACACCCCCACGCTGGTCGTTATCGACCCGCGTGGCCTCCCGATACGTAGCATTGCGTTATTGCGCAGCGAACCCGATCAGCCTCTCGATGAGCAAGTGACTTATCAGGCCTATGACGCTGCGGGTCGGCTTGTCAGCCAGCGCGATCCGCGTCTTGCACTGCCCAACCTCAGTACGATTTACAACCTCAGCGGCCAGTCACTGTCCACCGACAGTGTCGATGCCGGTTGGCGGCTTGGGTTATTGGGTCAGGCGGGGCAGATCGTTGAGGGATGGGACGGTCGCGGTACGCTGCGTCAGATTGAGTACGATTCTGTGTTGCGCCCGCAGGCAATCATCGAGCAGGGCCAGGTGACCGAACGCTTTGGCTATGGCGGGCCGGATGGTTTTGATCATAACCAGTGCAATCAGTTGATACGCCATGACGATACGGCTGGCACACGGCATTTACCGGACTATGGCGTGCGCGGCGCGGCACTTATCGAAGCCCGGCATTTTCTGCAAGCCGTGGACACGCCGCACTGGCCGCAGGATGAAGCCGGGCGTGATGCCTTGCTGGAAAGCAACTGCCTGGAAACACAATGGACGTTCAATGCCGTGGGCGAAACGCTCCGGCAGACCGATGCCATGGGCCATGTGCAGTCCTTCAAACAGACCGTGGCCGGGCAATTGAAAGCTGTCGATCTGATGCTGGCCGGTGCCACACAGGCGCAGGCGCTGGTCAGCGATATCCGCTACAACGCCTTCGATCAGGTCGAGCAGGAAACGGCGGGCAATGGCGTTGTCAGCCGCTCTTTCTACGATGCACATGACGGTCGTTTGCTGGAAATACGTGCTGGCAGCCCGACATTGCAGAATCTCCAATACGCTTACGACCCGGTCGGCAATATCCTGCAGATCGAAGAGGCTGCCCAGCCGATTCGTTACTTCGCCAACCAGCGCACTGAGCCAATCAACCATTACCGCTATGACACGCTGTATCAACTGATCGAGGCCACAGGCCGTGAGATCAACACCGGTGCCAGCCATGGCCCGGCCTTGCCCGCTCAGCAAAACCTGCCATCCGACCCGAACCGGATCAGCAACTACACCCAGAGTTACAGCTACGACTCGGTAGGCAATCTGTTGCAGATGCGCCATGTGGGTGCGCAGGGTTTCACGCGCACGATGGGCGTCGCCACGAACAGCAACCGAAGCCTGCCCGAAGGTGAGGTAGATGCCGATTTCAACGAAGCCTTCGATGCCAACGGCAATCTGCTGCAACTGGTACGCGGGCAAACGCTGGAGTGGGATGCACGCAATCAACTGCACGAAATCTCCACCGTGATTCGCACTATCAGAATCAGCGATCAGGAGCGCTATATCTACGACGGGCAGGGCCAGCGTTGCCGCAAGATCAACAGCACCATCACTTCAAGCCGTACCTTGAAAAATGAGGTTCGCTACCTGCCGGGGCTGGAAATCCACACCACCGCAGATGGTGAAATCCTGCACGTCATCACGGCTCAAAACAGTCGGGTACTGCACTGGCAGGCAGGCCAACCGAGCGGCATCGCCAACGATCAAATCCGCTACAGCCTGAGTGATCACTTGGGCTCAAGCACTCTGGAACTGGACCAGCAAGGCACCCTGATCAGCCAGGAAAGCTACTACCCGTTTGGCGGCACTTCATGGTGGGCAGCGTGCAGTGTTGTAGAAGCGAAGTTCAAGACCGTGAGGTATTCAGGCAAGGAGCGCGATGCCAGCGGATTGTATTACTACGGTTTCAGGTATTACGCGCCGTGGTTGCAACGCTGGCTCAATCCAGACCCGGCAGGTGCGGCAGGTGGTTTGAACCGCTATCGGATGGTCGACAATAGCCCCGTCTGCAAGCTCGATCAGGACGGATTGGTTCCTGTGCCTTATCAGGGGATCGGGGATAAATATGAGCAGAAATCCCAAAGCCGCAACGAGTCGATTGTGGCCCGGGGACGTGAACAGATCGCACAGTGGAAATCACCTGACTCACCCACGATTGAACAGACTCTGGAGCTTGCGCAGCTTTCCTATGAAGGCGCGATTTCCGAATTCAAGGCGTCTACTCCGGGGGAAGATTTAAAGCAGCTTGTGTCTGTGACCATGGGGGCTGAGTCGCTGAACCATCTGCCGAGTCTGGCAGAGGATTACACATCCTTGAGCCATATCGTGCAGAGCTATAAGGAAGGTGAAAGGTATAACCAGTTTGCTGTGGTGACGGGGTCCATGGGGCAGGCTTATGTGACGCCTACGGATCCTTATAAAAGAATATTCCTGTCGGACACATGGTTTAAGAAGCATGCCTTGGGGGCTGCTTTCATTGTCAGTCATGAACTCACTCATGTGCTGGAACCAGAAAACACCAAGGACTTTGCCTATTTGAACCCGACGTTAACGAGAGAAACCCAGAACAGCTTGAATAGAAAGCAATTGAACGCTCATCTTGATCAGTTGGCGATGTCTTCGTACCGTTTAGCAGAGGGAAGGGATAATGCCTATATCTTTTCCCGTATCCAGGATCTTGCGCAGAATGGATTGGTAAAGAAAGACGAGCTCATGAAACTGTTGGCCGTGAACAGTGAACAGGACATCCAGGTAGAACGCTTGAGTGACCCTGCCGTCAGGGCAAGTCTTCTTCGACGAAATGCTGACTCCGTTGCCGCCCTTGGCGTCTTTCTGTCCAGAAAAAACATTACTTCCAGGCTGCAATCGTGGGGGCAATTTCATCCATGAGTCCTGCACTCTTTGCCTGCGGTGTGCAGGAGCGAATTCATTCGCGAAAGAGCCAAAACACAAAAAGAAAACCCGGCATTGCGCCGGGTTTCTTCAGTACGTCAGCCAGACTTACTGCACTTCCACCGCCAGGCTGTCGCTGATCTTTTTCTGCCAGATCTGCGGGCCGGTGATGTGGACGGATTCGCCTTTGCTGTCGACGGCGACCGTGACCGGCATGTCCTTGACCTCGAACTCGTAGATCGCTTCCATCCCCAGTTCGGCAAATGCCAGGACCTGGGATTTCTTGATCGCCTGAGCCACGAGGTAGGCAGCGCCACCGACGGCCATCAGGTACACGGCCTTGTTGTCCTTGATCGCGTCGATAGCGGTCGGGCCGCGCTCGGATTTTCCGATCATGCCCAGCAGGCCGGTCTGCTCAAGGATCTGGCGGGTGAACTTGTCCATGCGCGTTGCGGTGGTCGGGCCAGCAGGGCCAACCACTTCTTCGCGTACCGGATCAACCGGGCCAACGTAGTAGATGAAGCGGCCTTTAAGGTCAACCGGCAGGGTTTCGCCCTTGTTCAGCATCTCGACCATGCGCTTGTGCGCAGCGTCGCGACCGGTGAGCATCTTGCCGTTGAGCAGGACGGTTTCGCCCGGCTGCCAGCTTTGCACTTCTTCCGGCGTCAGGGTGTCGAGGTTGACGCGGCGGGCCGACGGGCCTGCTTCCCAGACGATTTCCGGGTAGGCGTCCAGCGGCGGCGCTTCCAGGGAAGCAGGGCCGGAACCATCCAGAACGAAGTGCGCGTGGCGGGTCGCGGCGCAGTTGGGGATCATGCACACCGGCAACGAAGCGGCGTGGGTCGGGTAGTCCATGATCTTGACGTCGAGCACGGTGGTCAGACCGCCCAGGCCCTGAGCACCGATGCCCAGCTGGTTGACCTTCTCGAACAGCTCAAGACGCATTTCTTCGATACGGTTTTGCGGGCCACGGGCCTTTAGCTCGTGAATGTCGATGGACTCCATCAACACTTCCTTGGCCATGACCGCAGCTTTCTCGGCGGTGCCGCCGATGCCGATGCCTAGCATGCCCGGCGGGCACCAGCCAGCGCCCATGGTCGGAACGGTTTTCAGTACCCAGTCGACGATGGAGTCGGACGGGTTGAGCATCGCCATCTTCGATTTGTTTTCCGAGCCGCCGCCTTTGGCCGCGACGTCCACTTCGACGGTATTACCCGGCACGATGGAGTAGTGGATGACTGCCGGGGTGTTGTCCTTGGTGTTTTTGCGAGCGCCAGCCGGGTCGGCCAGGATCGAAGCGCGCAGGACGTTTTCAGGCAGGTTGTAGGCGCGACGCACGCCCTCGTTGATCATGTCGTCCAGGCCCATGGTGGCGCCATCCCAGCGTACGTCCATGCCGACACGCACGAACACGGTGACGATACCGGTGTCCTGGCAGATCGGACGATGACCGGTTGCACACATGCGCGAGTTGATCAGGATCTGAGCGATGGAGTCGCGGGCAGCAGGGGACTCTTCACGCAGATAGGCCTCATGCATGGCCTGGATGAAATCAACGGGGTGGTAATAGGAAATGAATTGCAGTGCGTCTGCAACGCTCTGAATCAGGTCGTCTTGCTTGATCACGGTCATGCGGCGCGCTCCTCTGTAAGGACGGGAACATTCAATTACGCTATCGGCGGACATCTGGCACAGCGGCAGGAGCCAGAGTTGTCAGGGTAGCCGTAGCGGGCGCAAAAAGGCGCGGCAGTATAACCCGCCCAATCGGTCAACCTGTACAATCGCGCATATTTTCTGCGCAGGGCCTGGAACTTTCCGATGCCTGAAATACATGTCGGCGACCGGCACTGGCCGGTGGCTGAGGCCAGTAATCTGCTCGATGCCCTGAATCAGGCGGGCATTGCCGTACCTTACAGTTGTCGGGCGGGCAGTTGCCATGCGTGTCTGGTGCGCTGCGTGCAGGGCGAACCTGCGGATGATAAACCCGATGCGCTGGCTGCGGACAAGCGTCAGCAAGGCTGGCGTCTGGCGTGCCAGTGCCGGGTGGTCGAAGACCTGAGTGTAGAAGTGTTCGACCCCGTGCGCGACGGCTTGCCTGCCAGCGTGTCGGGTTGCGACTGGCTGAGCCCGACAGTACTGCGCCTGCGTCTTGAGCCTGAACGCCCTCAGCGTTATCGCGCCGGACAGCATCAGGTGTTGTGGACGACCAGTGGCATTGCCCGGCCTTATTCATTGGCCAGCCTGCCCGGCGAAGACGCTTTTCTGGAATTTCATCTCGACTGCCGCCTGCCCGGTGCGTTCTGCGATGCTGCAAGGCAGTTGCAAACGGGCGATGTCATCAGGCTGGGCGAGTTGCGTGGCGGTGCCTTGCAATACGACCCCGACTGGCAGGAGCGTCCGCTGTTGTTATTGGCTGCCGGCACCGGGCTTGGCCCGCTTTGGGGAGTATTGCGTGAAGCGTTGCGCCAGGAGCACAAAGGCGTGATTCATGTGCTGCATCTGGCCCATGACGGCTGCGAACATTACCTTCGTGAGGCGTTGCAGGCACTGGCAGCGCGGCATGCCAATCTGCATATTCAGCTTGTCGTGGCCGATGAGTTGCAAGGTGCATTGTCTGAGTTGCGGTTGTTATCCAGGCAAGCCATGGCGCTGGCTTGCGGCAGCCCCGAGAGTGTCGAAGCTTTTGCCAGGCGGCTCTACATGGCTGGCTTGCCCCGTAGTCAGATGCTGGCTGATGTGTTTGTAAGGCAGGGGTGACGAATACACCGTCCGATCACCCGAATCCGGTAGGGCTATCACTAAGTAGGCAGGGTCATAATCGTGAGAGGGCCTTGGCCGCGCAGCCATTTTGAAAAAACGTCGCCGCCAAGGCTCCAGTCACTTCATGACATTATGCTTTTACCTTGTATCTGGCTGATGCCTTTGCAGCCCGTGATGGAGCAGACATAAAGCCTTAGCCCAATATCCGCAAGACAAAGCCTTTCAGGAAGCCAGTGCTCTGGAAAAAAGAGCCGACTACCAGGATATTGCTGTCGTTCTGCACGGTTACATCATAGTTAAGGGTATATCCAACTCCGGGTACGACTCTGACCCAGCCTTGGGAGCCACCGAAGTCAGTGTCCCATACGCCCTGATTATCAATGCGTCCGACGATGACTTCCAACTCACTCCCCAGCGTGTTGCCACATACGACATTCAGGCCGGAACTGCTGTCCAGAATGCTATTGTTCCATTGACAGCCTTCAGGGCTGATTTCGCTCAAGAGCGCTTTGCCTCCGTTGAACGCTGGATCTATTGATCCGTCTTTGTCAAAACTCATGATCAATGCTTTAAGGGGATAGACGCTAGTGCTGCCAATACCCAGAATATTGCCGTTGGTCTCTCTGAATGCATCCAGAAGCTGGCTTGAATGGGAGTCTGTACTTTCTGGCGGGGCGATGAAGATGCCGTTTTCTCCAAAACTGCTGTCCAGCGAGCCATCTGCGTTATAGCGAATCACAAGAGGGCGATTGCCAGTCGATTGGCTAACATAAGTACCGGCTGTGATGATTTTATCGTTCTCCACATAGAGGGGACCCAGCCAGGTCCGTGCGTCTGGAAAGCTCTGGGTTACATAACCTGTGCCATTGAAGGAGGTGTCCAGAGCACCGTCCGGGGTCAGTCGAAAAGTAACGGCGATATTCTTGAACGTGTCGTTGACGACGATCTTGCCGTCCGCCTGAAGCACGGCGTTGACCTGGCCGGAAGAGTCCAGAAGGGTTTCGGGATCGCGAGCAAAGCGGTTGGACACAGACGCGGCTTTACCGAGTGGCAGGTCCAGGATGACAGAGCCTTGGTCGCCGAAGCTGGTGTCAAGGCTGCCATCGCGATTGAGGCGAGTCAGCGCCCGGTAATCAGTGTCTCCAGCGTCAGTGATGTAAACCTTCCCGACCAGTACCAGTTTCTGGTCTGACGTGACAAAGGTTGCGGCGATGGCCGATTCGAGGCCCGGTTTGAATTGGCCGACTATGAAACCGGCATTGCCAAAGCTCTGGTCTGGTGTGCCGTCGGGGTTCAGGCGGGCCAGTGCATAGTCATTTTGGCCGCGATACCCCGATATCAATAATTTGCCATCGGGAGCAATGTTGACTCCCAGCGCTGTGGCATTGATTGTTTCAGGACCGAAGCTTGTGAATATGACGCCGTTTTCACCAAAGTCTGGGTCCAGGTCACCTGCTGCCAGTGCGGGTTGTTGAGTGTTTGTATTCATGGTTTCCTCCTTGAGGGGGGTATAAAAGCTCTTGCATGGTGTGATCGCCAGCCTTCCTGGCACTGCGATTTACAAGGTGCAATTAATCGAACCGCGAAGGGCTTGTCTACTGATAGAAATGACAGTGGATACCCCTTGTTGCCCCCATAAAAAAGCCACAGCTAGCTGTATCTACGGTCTATGCGCTGCGCGGCTGCGGCCTA
>NZ_JAIGPJ010000008.1:45422-166203 GCF_019719005.1 Pseudomonas cichorii | reverse complement strand
TCATCCCCCCCTGTTCCCCCCACAAAAGCCGCCCGGCTTCTTTCGCGCCGGAGGCTTTTGGTCTTGCAGGGCCGTCTTAAACCAATGGGTCGCCAACGTGCAGGATTTTCATGCCGTTGGTGCCACCGATGGTGTGGTAGCTGTCGCCCTTGGTCAGGATGACCCAGTCGCCTTGCTCGACCAGACCGCGCTTGAGCAGTTCGTCCACAGCGGACTGGCTGACTTGACCTGGCGGCAGGGCTGCCGGGTCGAATGGCACGGTGTAGACGCCGCGGAACATGGCGGCACGCGCCTGGGTTTCGCGGTGCGGGGAGAACGCATAGATCGGCACCGAAGAACGGATGCGGGACATGATCAGCGGGGTGTAGCCACTTTCGGTCAGGGCAATGATCGCCTTGACGCCCGGGAAGTGGTTGGCGGTGTACATGGCCGCCAGCGCGATGCTTTCGTCACAACGGGTGAACGAGTGACCGATGCGGTGGCTGGAGGTCTTGCCGGTCGGGTGCTTTTCAGCGCCCAGGCAGATACGTGCCATGGCCTGAACAGCTTCGATCGGGTAGGAACCGGCGGCACTTTCAGCCGAGAGCATCACGGCGTCGGTGTAGTCGAGCACGGCGTTGGCCACGTCGGATACTTCGGCGCGGGTCGGCATCGGGCTGGAAATCATCGATTCCATCATTTGCGTGGCAACGATCACCGCTTTGTTGTGGCGACGTGCGTGCAAGATGATGCGTTTCTGTACGCCAACCAGCTCAGCGTCACCGATTTCAACGCCCAGGTCGCCACGGGCAACCATCACGGCATCGCTGGCGCGGATCAGTTCGTCGAGCACTTCATCGTTGGCAACGGCTTCGGCGCGCTCGATCTTGGCGACCAGCCAGGCAGTGCCGCCGGATTCGTCACGCAACTGGCGAGCGTATTCCATGTCTGCGGCATCGCGCGGGAAGGAAACGGCCAGATAGTCCAGCTCCATTTCTGCAGCCAGCTTGATGTCCTGCTTGTCTTTTTCGGTCAGCGCCGGTGCCGTGAGGCCACCACCGCGACGGTTGATGCCTTTGTGGTCCGAGAGCGGGCCACCGATCAACACGGTGCAATGCAGTTCTTCAGCGGTTTGTGTATCGACGCGCATGACCACGCGACCATCGTCGAGCAGCAATTCGTCGCCCACGCCGCAGTCCTTGACCAGATCGGGGTAATCGATGCCCACGATTTCCTGATTGCCGTCGGTCAATGGATGAGCGGTGGAGAAGGTGAACTTGTCACCGACCTTAAGCTCTATTCGTTTGTTGGTGAACTTGGCAATGCGGATTTTCGGACCTTGCAGGTCACCCAGCAGGGCAACGAAACGCCCGTGTCTGGCGGCGATTTCACGGATCAGCCTGGCGCGTGCCTTGTGCTCATCCGGGGTGCCGTGGGAGAAGTTCAGGCGAGCAACGTCCAGTCCCGAGAGAATGAGTTGTTCGATGACTTCTGGCGAATTACTGGCAGGGCCAAGTGTGGCAACGATTTTGGTGCGGCGAACGGTCATGCACAAACTCCTTAATTGAAGCGCAGCGAGAGGCTACTCCTGTCCGGGGCTGTAGTCATTGTTCCTTTGCACTACCTCTTCGGGAATCGACAGGGCAATCGGCTGATCATCGGTATTGAATCTGCCCTGAAGAAAAGGGGCAGCAGGCCGATATCAAGGCACAGAACAGGAGACTCTCATGCGCATTCTAACGATTCTTGTATTACTGGTTGCTGTCAGCGGCTGTACCCGTTGGGCGATGAACGCCAACCTCAACGAGGCTTATCACGCTTATGAACGCGGCGATTGCGACAGTGTGATGCTGTCTTTGTCCAAGGTCGAGCGTCAGAGCCGCGAACGCTCTTATGTGTGGCCTGAGGTGTCGATGCTGCGCGGGCAATGCCTGGAGCGCCAGAAGCTGTATGTCGATGCGGTGCAGACCTATCAGTTCCTGATTGCCAAATATCCATCAAGTGAATATGCATACCGCGCACGCGCACGTCTCGATACCTTGGCCCAGCTGGGTCACAACCTCGCCGGACAGCCTGCCAAGCCTTTCCCTGCTTCAAAATGATTACACCCAATTGGGGGAAAAATCACTTTTTCGGGTGGATGTGAAAGAATTCTCAGCTAGGCTCTGTGTCAAGGGAATGGAATGTACAGAGCTAAACCTGTTTCAAGGGCTTTCCATGTGGCATGAGTGGGTCGTAGCCCCATGGAATTTGAATTGTTTGCGTGCAGGATCACGCCCAATAGTTCAGAAGGCGGCTGAGATGCTAAGGAATCGAAGGATTGAACGTCACCAACTGCAAGATTATCTTCAGGTATCGAATCGTCACACGGGTAGATCCATGGGTTGGCTGGGCAATGTCTCCGAAGAGGGATTGATGCTCATCAGTGATTTACCCCTGCTGGTCGGCGCCATATTCGATTTGCGCATGAAGATGCCTGTTAACGCAGAAGGACAAAAAGTAGTCGACGTAAAAGCCACTTGTCTGTGGTGCCACGAAGATGAAACACCTGGAAATTACAACTCGGGTTTTACATTGAACACGGTGCCTGACGGCTATCGTGACCTTGCCGATGCACTGCGCCACTACTTCTGTTTCTACCTTGTAGAAGCTTCAGCCTGACGCAGGCAATTTACAGTGTTCCTGCTTTCTTCCAGCTCAAGTAGCGAGTGACCAGTTGTGCGCCCAGTTCCGCTGGGCGCACATCCATGACCGGTATGCCCTGGGCTGCCAGACGTTCATGAAGACCGGCCCTTGCATTGCCGAAGTCGATTGTCCCGCAATAAGCCAGTGCCTGATCGTAGGTCTGTACCGACGATTGACGCAGGCTATCCAGTACTTCCTCCCGCAGACTGGCCACTAATACCCGATGGTGACGGCTGAGCTGCTTCACGGCTGCCGGTAATTCCTCATCGTCTTCATCGCGCAGATTGGTCACCAGAATCACCAGAGCCCGGCGTTTCTGCCGTGCCAGCACCTGGCGCACCGCCGCGCTGTAGTCGGCTGCATGTTGAGTGCTTTGCAGGTCATAAACGGTGTTGAGCAGCAGGTTCAAATGGCTCTGCCCCTTGACGGGTGCCAGATAGCGATGCTGATCGCCGGCAAAGGTCGTCAGCCCCACGGCGTCACCCTGGCGCAAGGCGACGTAGCTGAGTAACAGACAGGCGTTGAGGCTGTGATCGAAATGCGAGAGGTCGCCATCCTGGCTGCGCATGCGTCGGCCGCAGTCGAGCATGAGGATGATCTGCTGGTCGCGCTCGTCCTGATATTCCCGGGCAATGGGCGTGCGTTGCCGGGCAGTGGCTTTCCAGTCGATCTGCCGCAGGCTGTCGCCTTCGCGAAATTCACGCAATTGATTGAATTCCAGCCCCAGTCCACGACGCTGACGTTGATGCACGCCGATCTGGCTGAGCCAGTTATCCACAGCCAGCAACTGCCCGCCATACAGACGGGCGAAATCCGGGTAGACGCGGGTGCTGCCAGACACTGGCAGGTAGCGGCGTGCCGACCACAGGCCCAATCGGCTGGGCAGGCTGACTTCACAGTGTTCGAAGACGAATTGCCCGCGCTTCACAGGACGAAGGCGATAACCTGCCTGGACTTTTTCGCCGCTGGCCAGGGTGACCGACAGCGGCATGTTTTCAAACTCCAGGCCGTCGGGAATATGATCGAACACCCGCAAGGCCAGGGTGTTCGCAGATGAATGCTCGATATCCAGCCGCACTTCGCTCCAGCGTCCCAGTGCCAGGCTGCCCGGCAACTGGCGCTGCACACCGGGTGACGGCAGGCGCGCAAGGCGCACGAGGTCGAACAGGCTCGTGCCGATCATGCCCAGTAATGCGGCCCAGAAGAGGGTAGTGATCTGTTGAGGCAGATCGACACCCAGTGCCTTGAGGCTGCCATGCAGCAAGGCAACCCCCGCCAATCCGCCAAACCAGCACAGCAATCGTGTCGATGGCCTGAATGCATGTTTCATAGGCGTGGTGCCGGAACCTGATCGAGCAATTGTCTGAGCACCTGATCCACCGAAAGGCCTTCGATGTCCAGCTCGGCCGAAAGCCGTACCCGATGGCGTAACACCGCCAGTGCGCAGCCCTTGATATCGTCCGGTATGACGAATTCGCCACCGCGCAACAGCGCACGTGCCCGGCCACCACGAACCAGGGCGATGGAAGCGCGTGGCCCGGCACCGAGGCTCAGGCCTGGCCAGGTCCGGGTGCTGCGCGCCAGACGCACGGCGTAGTCCAGAACCTGTTCGTCCATGGGCAGCTCGCTGGCGATACGTTGCAGCGCCTGAACCTCACGAGCCTGCAGGATGACCCGTAACGGTTGCACTTCGAGGATGTCGGCCCGAGGCGAGCGGGTCACCTGCCGCACCATGGCCAGCTCTTCCTGAGTGTCCGGGTAATCCATGCGCAGCTTGAGCATGAAGCGATCCAGTTCGGCTTCCGGTAGGGGATAAGTGCCTTCCTGTTCGATGGGGTTTTGCGTGGCCAGCACCATGAAAGGCTGTGCAATCGGCAGCGCGCGGCCTTCAAGGGTGACTTGCCGTTCCTGCATGGCTTCAAGCAGCGCGGCCTGGGTCTTGGCCGGAGCACGGTTGATCTCGTCGGCCAGCAGCAGATTGGTGAACAGCGGTCCCTTGCGCAGCTTGAACTGCTCGGTCTGCATGTCATACACCGCATGCCCGGTGACATCGCTGGGCATCAGGTCGGGAGTGAACTGAATACGCGCGAACTCACCACCGAAACAACGTGCCAGGGCGCGGACCAGCAAGGTCTTGCCCAGCCCCGGAACACCTTCAAGCAACACATGCCCGCCACCAATCAAAGCGGTCAACACATCGTCGATCACCGCATTCTGGCCGATCACGGCCTTTTGCAGCTCGTTGCGCAGTGCCTGTGCCAGATGGCTGGCACGCTGGCGTTGCTGCGCCTGATTGCTGGGCGCAGGTTCGGCGCTGACCGAGGCTTCGGTGGGCGAGAGGCTGTCGAGGTTGTGGGGCTGGTCGGTCGGTTGATCGCTCATGGGTTCCGCAGTCTTACTGACTGTTACATGTGTTTTATCGTCCATAAATCAGCTGCTTACCTTATCTGACCTTTCAGTTTTCTATGGTTGGAGAGGGTAAGTGACGACTGACCTTCGCAACTGCAATCCCATGATAGCTCCCGATGTTGAGTGTTCGTCAGAGGTTTTGTTGCGTTTCGGTTAATGGCGCACGGCCGAAGTATTCCGTGCGCCGTCTTGCGGGTGCCTAGACCAATGCTTCAGCAGGGCCGAAGAATTCATAGTGCGTCTGGTCTTGTGGCACTCCCAGCTCCTGAAGAGACCGCTTCATGAACGCCATGAAAGGTTTTGGCCCCAGGAAATACACATCAAGGTCCCTGTCGGCGGGCAGCCATTCCTGCAAGTGTTCGATCGAAGGCATGCCCACGGCGCTCGGGCGGTTTTCGGCTTCGGTATCCACCTCGTTGTGGACCACATGAGCCTTGAAAAGCGGGAAGCGTTGTTGCCAGTCTTCCAGCACCTTCTGGAACGCCTGGGCTTTGGCATTACGTGCGTAATGAAGAAACACGACCTGCCTGTTACCGTCGTTCAGCGCCGTTTCAGCCATAGCGAGGGTTGGGGTGATCCCGACGCCACCGCTGATCAGCACCAGGGGTTTGCTGCCTTCAGCCAGGGTGAAAGTGCCCGCAGGCGGAAACAGCTCCAGTACCGCTCCGGCAACCACCTGATCATGCAGATAGCTGGACGCGACGCCGCCGGGCTCGCGTTTGACGCTGATGCGCAGACCGGAACCGCTGGTTGGTGCCGACAACGAGTAGTTCCTGCGAACTTCCGTGCCGTCCACGTTCAGGCGAACACCAATGTACTGGCCTGCCTTGTGTGCCACGACAGGCTTGCCGTCGACCGGCTCCAGGTAAAACGATGTGATCTCGCTGCTTTCCGGAATCTTCGCGGACACCTTGAACAGTCGGCCCCCACGCCAGCCGCCATGAGCCGAAGCGATGCTTTTGTACATTCCCTCTTCGGCATCGATCAGGATATCGGCCAGTTGCTGATAGGCCGCCGCCCATGCCGCAATCACCTCATCAGTGGCGATTTCTTCACCCAGCACTTCCCGGATAGCGCGTAACAGACAGGCGCCGACGATCGGGTAGTGTTCAGGAAGGATCTGCAGAGCCACGTGTTTGTTCACGATCTGGCCTGCAAGCGGCCCCAGGTTCTCCAGGCGATCAATATTTTTGGCATACATCAGAACGCTGTTCGCCAGCGCCCGGGGCTGCGTTCCGTTTGCCTGATTGGCCTGATTGAACAGAGGGCGTACTTCCGGGTGCCCGGCCAGCATGATGGTGTAGAAGTGCGTGGTCAGTGCTTCGCCACCCGTTTCCAGGAGAGGAACGGTCGCCTTGATGATGTCGCGCTGCGATTGGGTGAGCATGTGGACTCCAGTCATTCGGTTGGTGTGACTGACATAGCAACAGCTATGCCAGCAGAAAAACCGTGTAAAACCGGGGTGAAAGATAGGGGTTGGAGTCTTTATGACCTGGTTAAAAAGACTCATTAATGGCGAGGCGGGTCAATTTGACTCTTTTGCTGCCGGGGGCTGCTCATAAGTTCTGGAGCCCTGTTAACCGTTAAATCTGTTTTATCTGTCATTAAGTTCAAGCAGTGCAACCAAGAGCGTTTGGCCAAAGTACCGTCAGTTGGTTAGCGGAGCAGATTCAAGACCAGAACTGGCGTGTTTCCCAGCCAGCGACAATGCCAAGATCAGCCGTGGTCAGGCCAGCCTTGGCCAGTGCAGTCATGGGCAGGCTCGCCATCAGGTGCTTGAATCGAGATTTCCAATCGGAGGTCTGATCTATCTTCGCGAGCAAGGCCTGAACGACCACTGCTCTGGCAAAAAAACGGCCCCTATCATTGTGGGAAGGAAACTCACTAGCGATGACCTTCGCGTACTTTGGCGCGCCTGCCGTGATCGAAGCGTTCCATAGTCGGCCATGATGGGCGCATACGTTGCGCAGTAGGGTCAAGCTCTGCAGCCACGTCGATAATACGGATTCATCGTAGCTGAATTTAGCTGCAATCGTCTTGCGATGGTCCAGGTGCAGATCGCTGAACAGGCAAGACAGCTGGCCAATAGTCATTGCTTCGAGCACGGTCCACACCGGCGGCAGAGCGGGTGTGTTGTACGTGTCATAGTAATGCTTGAGTGACGCATTGCCTTTGTCACGGAGTCCTAGCACCTGTTTCAGGAGGTTGCGGTGGGCCTGGCCATCCTTGAAGTGAATGGCATCTTGATAGAAGTGCGGGCCACATGCCTTGTCCAAGGCCAAGGTGTTGATTATGGCAGAACGAAAGGCGACCTCGATGCGATCAATAGCATCCAGAAAAACCAGGCGCAGGCGCCGGTCGAAGTCGTACAGTTGCAGGATGTCGTCGAACTGGACGTTGGCAAAGAAACGCTTCTGCGGATCTTGCAGCGGTCGCATATAAATGAGCAACCGGTGATAGCCTATGAACTCAAGAGCTTGCAGGGCTTTAGTTTTCTGTTTCTGGGTGTCTAAGCCTTTGAGTTGCATGTGACGCAGCAGGGCATTGGGCGATTTGGCAGGTTTATGGAAGTTGATCGGGACACGCGGCATGCCATGGCATCCTGCTGGGCATTTTGAGGAAGGATTTTGCGAGGCTAGAAATAACTAACCCCCTGGTGCGCAGTACAGGTCAGAGACCTGCCCGAGGCGTGGGGGCTATTCTTGGGCCGGATGCTAACACGACCCTATTGGTTGATCAAATCTGATCAAGCTCCCCTGTATACATGTGGCCAGCGGCCTTCCCGGCTCGAAAATGACAGACAGACCGGTTGGTACAAAGCCTGGGACCAATGACTCACAATGCATTCCTGACACTCTGCAGATGAGCAACCTGCCGGGTGAATTCGGCACTGGACATGCGCTGGCTGGGCCTTGGTCGCAGGGCGTCGCTGATGGCGCTGGTGGGTTGGCGGGTCAGGCGCGCCAGGACTTGCCATTGGTCGGTTACGCCCAGTCGGTCGAAGCCGGGATGACGTTGGCGGGCGCGGCGCAGGATGTCTGTTTGCAGGCTTTTGATCAGGGCCAGATGGCCGCTGCGTCGGCGTACAAAGTCGGCACTGGCGCGCAGGTGTTCGGCCAGTTGACGCCGGCCTCGTGCCGCGGGCGCTTGCAACGGGCCTTCGCGCAAGCCCGTATGCCATAGCGCCAGGCCGAGCAGCAGCGCAAGTGTCACCAGCGCCAGGGGGAAGTTGCGCAGCAACAGGCTCGCCAGGTTGTCATGTCCGGTTTCCAGAACCATGGTCACCGCGCTGTTCTGAGTGAGGTACCACAGCAGCCAGGCGTTGTCGTATCGGGTGATGGCGCGGTTTTTCCACAGATCGGAATCCGTGACCACGGTGATCAGCCCCTTGCCGTAGACCATTTGCATCATGTGCGTGGCATCGGCGCTGTTGGCCCAGGACTGGGCATGATCCTGCGGGTCTTCCAGGTGGAAGGCCGGGTTGAAGCTCATGTAGGCCGGTTCTTTTTCGTTTTCCAGATACAGGCGCGTCAGTTCAGGCCAGCGTATGGATGGCTTGGTGGTTCTGGGCGCGATCAGTGGAATAGACGGCTTGGGGAGCGTTTCGTTTTCCAGTCGTTCCTCTTCGCGATCCTGCAGCTTGATGTCCCGTGTGAAGTACTGGCGGATCTCGACCCGGTCCAGCAGCAGGTCGCCGCTGCGGTTCTTTTTCTCATCCCATATCTGCTCGGCGACGAACAGCAGGTGACCGCCGGATCTGGCCCAGTCCAGCAGCCGTTCGACCTGGGCTGGCGTCATGTTTTCGCGACTGTCGAGCAGCAAGAGCGTCTGTGACTGCTGGCTGACATCGGGCAACTCAAGCAGGTTGCGGGTGGTGTTGACCAGAGGTGAGCGCTGGCGCAGGAAGTGCTCGGCCGCCAGATACGGGTTGGCCGCGACCTCCGGCGAAGGCCCCTGATCGATGACTTCCTCATAGGGCTCAAGATGCTTGTAGGCATAGACGCCGCCCAGCACCAGCGCCATGAGCACCAGCAGGCCGATCAGTATCTGCTTGCGCCGGTTCATCGTTTTGCCCCGGCATCGAACAGTCGACGCCAGCCGTCGCAGAGTTCCTGTTGCAGATGTGCAGGTGGCAGTCGATGGCCGTAGGCGAGGTTTTGCCAGTGGGTGGTCAGGCTGCGGCTGAACTCGCTCAACAGTGGCTGGTTGAGTTTTGCGACCTTATCCAGCACCTGGCCTTCGGTGTCGGCATTCTTGAGGGGCAGGTGATAGTCGCTCAGCAAGCGGTTGAGCAGGCCGCGATACAGCAGGCTCAAGGCCTCTCGCGGCTGGCTGGCCCAGAGTCGCTGCGCGTGGGCGGCGATGTCGTCAGGCAGGCTTTGGGCCGTGACGGACAGACCGAACAGTTGCTCGGGTTTGTCGCGCAGGGTTTTGCGTTTGTTGCTGTCACGGCTGACGAAGGTCTTGAACCACAGGCGATAACGCCAGATCAGCCAGCCGGTCAGGGCGATGGCGGTTGCCCAGAGCACGGTTTCCAATACGTTGGCGATGACGCCGGCCGATCTCAGCAAGCCGTTCAGCCATTTGAGCAGGGTGGTCTCGTTGCCTGCTTTTGCCTGGGCAGCCGGATCCTTGTGCTCCGGGAAACGCCAGCCGGTGACGGTCTTGGGGTTCTTGAACGGCGGCTGTTGCAACAGGTCCCGGATGTCTTTTCTGGCTTCTTCGCTGGTCAGGTCCTGAAGCGTCAGGCGGGGCGTATCGGGGGCGGCGGAGGATTGGGCGTTGCTGTCTTGTTCCGGCTCCGGGAGCGGGCAACTGTAGCTCTGGGGTTCGTCTGCCCTGCTCGACGTTGGCAAGGCTGACAGGGCCAGGCCGGCAGCGATCAGCACCACATAGGCGCTGCCGGTCAGGCGTTGGCGCAGGCGTCTGAAGACCAGTTCGATATCCCAGGCTTCCAGTGTGGTGCGGCGATTGAGGTACAGGGTGAATCCGCAGGAAACGTAGATCGGCCCCCAGAACACCAGCATCAAGGCATACAGCGCATTGCTCAGGTGTTCCAGCCAGTTCCAGCTGCCGTTGGCATTGAGCATGCTGTACCAGCGCCAGTCGAGTTCGATATGCTGGGGAATGAAGGCATAGAACAGCAGGATCAGGCCGAACCACAGCGCAAACTCCAGGTGGCTGCCGAGGATGGTCAGGCATCGGGCGGCGCGCATGTCTTTCTGGCTGAGCAGGGCGATGCGCTGGCTTCGTTCGATACCTGACAGGTTTTCCAGTTGTTGCACCGGCAACAGGAAACTGCGGCTCGGGCTCAGGCGCCGTGAAACCAGGCTGGGAAGCAACTCGTTCCTGAGGGTGGCAGGCCAGCCCTTGAGTGCCTGCTTGAGTGTGGGCGCCGGGCCGAACAATGCCTTTGAAAGAATCAGCAGTGGCAGGCGTTCATAAACCGGTTTGAGCCACCAGAACACAAAGAACACCAGCGAAGGGTAATCCCACAGCAGCAGCGTCAGCAGTGCGAAGAATGGCAGGGTGACGATGGCCCAACTGCTCATCAGCAGGCCCCGGTGCTCGCGAGCCAGCAATACGCCCAGGTCCATGGCTTCCCAGGGATTGCGTGGGCGTATGGTGACGCTGGCGTCAGTCAGGCGCATTGGTTGTCCGTCCTGCCAGAGTCAGATAGGCAATCACCAAGGCCCAGAGCGCAGCGCCCACCAGGTATTTGATCAGCGGCGTGGGCCAGGTCATGGATGACCAGTAGGCTTCTATAAAGGCAGCAATCAACAGGAACAGAATGACACCGCCGATCAGTTGCACACTGACTCGGGCGGCCTGACGCAAGGCTTCGGTGCGCGTCAGGCGACCCGGAGCCAACAAGGCCCAACCCAGTTTCAGCCCCGCCGCGCCCGCCAGGGCAATCGCCGTCAGTTCAAAGGCTCCGTGACCGACCACGAATGACCAGAATGTCTGGCCAAAGCCGATCTGTGTCAGGTGCCCGGCGACTGCGCCGATCATCAGGCCGTTGAACAGCAGGAAGAACAGGCTGCCCAGGCCGAACAGCAACCCGCTGGCGTAGGTCTGAAACGCGATACCGATGTTGTTCATGATGTAGTAGCCGAACATCATCCAGTCCGAGCTGGACTCTCGCTCCAGTGTCTGTCCGATACGCCGGGCGGCGGGGTCGTACATGCTTTCCATGTCGCTGACCTGCGCCGGGCTGACGATGCTGTAGATCAGGTCCGGAAAGAAATACACCAGCACGCCCATGCCGATCAGGCTGGCGAAGAACAGCAGGCTGGCGACCAGCACGAAATGCCATTGCTCGCGCACCAGACGCGGGAATCCGGCGAGGATGAAACTCAGGAACTGCGCGGCGAGGCTGCTGCGATGGCGATAGAGTTGTTGATGGCCACGCATTGCCAATTGCTGCAACGGGTCGATCAGGTGGCTGCTGTAGCCACGCTCTCTGGCCAGCGCCAATTGATGGCAGATGCGCCGGTAATCGCTGGCAAAGGTCCCGCCGGTTTCGGGATCGTGCTTGCCACGCTCGAGTGCATCCAGTCGCTCGCCGAAGAGCTGCCAGTGTGGCTGGTGTCGTGCTTCAAACTGGCTCTGTTTCATGTCGGCCCCAGCAGGCCGCGGGCCAGGCCATTGATATGGGTAACCGCTTGCTCGGGAGCGACGTGCAAGGGCTCGGCGAGAATACTGGCCAGTTCAGCGGTGCGGGCGGCGGAGAGTTCGCCCTGGCGTTCTGCCAGACCCAGCACGGCACGCTGTTCGTCCAGCGTCAGTGTAAAGGGTGCGATGACCGGATCGGCCTGCGGCAGGACCGGGCGCTGGACCGGTACATCGCGATAGATCACGCAGGTTCCCGCTGCCAGATCGCCCAGGCGCTTGAACTGGGGATGACTCAGGCAACTGATGGCTCCGACGCTGTAGCCAAAGGGCAGCATGTCGACCACGCGCAGCAGGTTGCGGATCAGCGACGCTCCCCAGCCGATGGGCGTGCCGTCGTCATGAACCACCCGCAGCCCCATGATGCGCTTGCCCGGCGTGCAGCCCTGGTCTAGGACTTCGAACAGTACCATGTACCACCAGGTCACCAGAAAGATGGCGATGGAGCTCAGGCCTGTGCCGAGCTTGTCGAACAGCTGAAAAAACAGGAGGAGCGCGCCGATAAGCAGCACGCGGATGCTCAGGTCGATCCCGAAGGCCAGTGCGCGGGGCATAAGGCCGGCCGGACGCATGACCAGATCGATGCCTTCCGGGGTCTCGATCCCGATGCGGGTATCCAGGGGCGCGGGCGGCGCTGCATTCCTTGGCGAGGCTGGAGGCGATGACATTGTCGGGGGCAGGGCACCTGAAAGCGATTTGTGATGCTATCGAGCACGGCAGTGGTGCGCAACAAGGCATTCGCCACAGGCATGCCCGAAGACCTACACTTTGTTGGTCTTTTGTTCAGGATCAGCCCGTGACTTCCAGCATTTTCTGGTACGACTATGAAACCACCGGTATCAATCCACGCAATGATCGTCCATTGCAGATGGCCGGCATTCGTACCGACTTCGACCTCAATGAAATCGCCGCGCCGGTAAACCTGTACTGCCAGCCCGCCGACGACATCCTGCCACATCCTGCCGCGTGCATGATTACGGGGATCACGCCCGGGCGTCTGGCTGAGAAAGGGCTCTGCGAAGCAGACTTCATGACGCGGGTACACGCTGAGTTGTCAGCGCCCGGGACATGCGGGTCTGGCTATAACACGTTGCGCTTCGATGACGAAATGACTCGTTACAGCCTCTACCGAAACTTTTTCGATCCCTATGCCCGGGAATGGCAGGGCGGTAACAGCCGCTGGGACCTGATCGATGTGGTGCGGGCGGCCTATGCGCTGCGCCCCGACGGGATTGTCTGGCCGCAGGAAGAGGGAAGGGTGACGCTCAAGCTGGAGCGTCTGACTGCGGCCAACGGTATCGACCACGGTCATGCCCACGATGCATTGTCGGATGTACGGGCAACGATTGCCCTGGCGCGTCTTGTGCGGGATAAACAACCGCGGCTTTATGATTATCTCTTCGCGCTGCGCAGTAAACAGAAGGTTCAGGAACAGATTCGTCTGATGCAACCGCTGGTACATATCTCAGGACGATTCTCGGCGGCTCGTAATTATCTGGGCGTCATATTACCCCTGGCCTGGCATCCTCATAATCGCAATGCACTGATTGTGTGCGACCTGCATCTGGATCATTCGCCATTGCTGGATCAAGATGCCGAAGTTTTGAAACGGCGTTTATATACACGTCGTGAGGAGCTGGCGGAAGGTGAATTGCCGGTGCCGCTCAAGTTGCTGCATATAAACCGCTGTCCGGTGATTGCGCCGCTGTCTGTCTTGCGCAGTGAAGATCAACAGCGCTTGCAGCTGGATATGGCGGCCTGTCAGGCACGAGTGGCACAGCTGAACGAGAGCCGTGAACTTTGGCAGAACAAATTGCCTGCCTTGTATGGCAAGGATGACTTCACGGCCTCTGAAGATCCCGAGCAGCAATTGTATGATGGCTTTATTGGTGATCGTGACCGTCGTCTTTGTGAGCAAGTGCGCTGTGCCGAGCCAGAACAACTGGCCCATGATGCGTGGCCTTTTGACGATGGGCGTCTGCCCGAGTTGCTGTTTCGTTATCGTGCCCGCAACTTTCCGGAAACCTTGAATAGCGAAGAGCAACACCGCTGGCGCAGTTTTTGTCAGACAAGGCTGCGCAGCCCTGAGGCAGGGGCTCCCAACACATTACAAGGTTTTACAAAGGCGCTGGTGGAGTTGTCCCTTAATGCCACCGCAGAGCAGCTAGAGGTGTTGAGTCAGTGGCAGGATTATGTACAACATTTAAGTGAGCGATTGGGCGTAAAAGGATAAGGCTGAAGGAAATCGGACTAATAAAAAACGCCAGCAAGCTGGCGTTTTTAAAGGGTGCAGTTGTGCAGCCCCATGAAGCTTAGCCCAGCAGAGTGGCCCAGCTTTCAACCTCGTCACCGCCCCACTTGGCTTTCCACTCTTTCAGAGTTTTATGGTTGCCACCTTTGGTTTCGATGACTTCGCCGTTGTGCGGGTTTTTGTATTGCTTGACTTTACGAGCACGCTTGGTGCCGGTAGTTTTCACTGCACCGCCACGAGGCGCTTTAACTTTCGATTCTGGATCCAGAAGTGCAATGATGTCACGCAGCGATTTCTGGTATTCGCCCATCAGCGTGCGCAGTTTACCTTCGAATTCCAGCTCGGTTTGCAGTTTGTCGTCTTGCGACAGATTTTTCAAACGGGCTTGCAGTTCTTTGATTGCTTCTTCTGTGGCGCGGTATTCGTTGATCAGGGACATGAGGGGGACCTTATGTTGTGATGGGTTTCAGGGGACAGTCACGCAATAATAGTCAGAGGAATTGAGCAAGTAAACATTAAATAAAAGTTTTATTGAATTATTTAGAATACAGCACCCCTTCTACAGATTCATGGAACTAGCGATGAGGTCCGGGATCACCAAAGATGCCCCTATTAAACCCCCTCTAAATAGAGGGCTTGTTTGAGGCTTGAACGCTGAAAACGGGATGATGGCAGGGTGCAATCCCGGGACACCGTTTTTCTTCTGGCCAAGGGCAAAGGGAATACTGCAGTTTTGCCGCACAGTCGCTAGAATAGCGCCTTTGCGAAGTTCTGGAGTTTCCCTAAATGCGCACTTTTCGTCTGGTGATTGCTTGCCCGGACCGTGTTGGCATCGTTGCCAAAGTCAGTAACTTTTTGGCATCCCATAATGGCTGGATTACCGAAGCGAGCCACCATTCGGACAATCTCAGTGGCTGGTTCTTCATGCGCCACGAGATCCGTGCCGATACATTGCCTTTTGACCTCGATGGTTTCCGCGAGGCATTTACACCTATCGCCGAAGAGTTCTCGATGGACTGGCGCATCACCGACTCCGCGCAGAAAAAACGCGTGGTACTGATGGCCAGCCGCGAATCCCATTGCCTGGCCGACCTGCTGCACCGCTGGCACAGCGATGAGCTGGACTGCGACATCGCCTGCGTGATCTCCAATCACCAGGACCTGCGCAGCATGGTCGAGTGGCACGACATCCCTTATTACCACGTGCCTGTTGACCCCAAGGACAAGGAGCCGGCATTTGCCGAAGTCTCGCGTCTGGTGGGGCATCACAAGGCTGACGTCGTTGTGCTGGCGCGTTACATGCAGATCCTGCCGCCGCAACTGTGCAGCGAATACGCTCACCAAGTGATCAACATTCACCACAGCTTCCTGCCATCGTTCGTCGGTGCCAAGCCTTACCATCAGGCTTCGCTGCGTGGCGTGAAGTTGATTGGTGCCACGTGTCACTACGTCACTGAAGAGCTGGACGCCGGCCCGATCATCGAGCAGGACGTGGTGCGCGTCAGTCATCGCGACAGCATCGAAAACATGGTGCGTTTCGGTCGTGACGTGGAAAAAATGGTCCTGGCCCGTGGTCTGCGCGCTCACCTGGAAGACCGGGTGCTGGTGCACGACAACAAGACCGTAGTTTTTGATTGATCATTTAAGCCATTCGCGAATAAATTCGTTCCTACGCCTCTTCTGTAGGAGCGAATTCATTCGCGAACCCCATGAATGACCCCCTCGACAAAGCCACCTCCACCGCACCTCCCACCCTGGGCGAAGGCTGTCTGAGCCGTTACGACCCCGATGAACTGACACCCGAAAACGGTGCCGACTTCTCCGAAGCCGCCAGATTGTGGCGTCAACTTCAGCAACAATCTCCCGAGCCCGACAGCGACGCTTGAGTATTCAGCCGTTCGGCGCAAACTGATCAATACTAAGCATTCCACAAGGGCTGCTGGCTGCCGATCAGCGGCTTCCCACAGCCGTGCATGTCGTATTGAACAGGTGATGAAATGCCCGATTCTCAGGAAATTGCATTGGGGGCCGACCTTGGTGGCCAACCTGTCTTTCAGGCGTTACGCCTGACCAATCGCCACGGTCTGGTGGCCGGTGCAACCGGGACCGGCAAGACCGTCACGCTGCAGCGTCTGGCTGAAGCCTTCAGCGATGCGGGCGTTGCGGTTTTCGCCGCCGACATCAAGGGCGATCTCTGTGGCCTCGGCGCTGCGGGCAATCCCCAAGGCAAGATTGCCGAACGAATTGCCGGCATGCCCTGGCTCAATCATCGTCCCCAGGCTTATCCGGTCACGCTATGGGATATCGACGGCAAGTCCGGCCATCCCTTGCGCACGACCTTGAGTGAAATGGGGCCGTTGCTGCTGGGTAACCTGCTTGAATTGAGCGACAGCCAGCAATCGGCACTGTATGCAGCCTTCAAGGTAGCTGACCGCGAAGGTCTTCTGTTGCTGGATATCAAGGACCTCAAGGCGCTGCTCAACCATTTGCGCGATAACCCGCAATTGCTGGGCGAAGATGGCGCGTTGATGACCACCGGGTCCAGCCAGGCCTTGCAGCGGCGTCTCGCTGTCCTTGAGCAGCAGGGCGCAGAAGCCTTGTTTGGCGAACCGGCCTTGCAACTGGAAGATATTCTGCGGCCCGCCAGCGATGGGCGAGGGCGCATTCATCTGCTGGATGCCAGCCGTCTGGTACACGAAGCGCCCAAGGTCTACGCCACTTTCCTGCTGTGGTTGCTGGCAGAGCTCTTTGAGCAATTGCCTGAACGTGGCGATGCGGACAAGCCGCTGCTGGCCCTGTTCTTCGATGAGGCGCATCTGTTGTTTGCCGATACGCCCAAGGCTTTGCAGGAACGACTTGAGCAGGTTGTGCGCCTGATTCGCTCCAAGGGCGTCGGTGTGTATTTCGTCACTCAATCGCCCGGAGACTTGCCGGACGACATTCTGGCGCAGTTGGGGCTGCGCATTCAGCACGGGCTGCGAGCGTTCACGGCCAAGGAGCAGAAGTCGCTGCGGGCGGTGGCTGATGGTTTCAGGCCCAATCCCGCGTTCGATGCGTTGAGTGTGCTGACTGAACTTGGGATCGGCGAAGCGCTGGTGGGCACTCTGGAGGACAAGGGCACGCCGGCCATGGTTCAGCGCGTGCTGATTGCTCCTCCTCAGTCACGCATCGGGCCTCTGAGCGATGCCGAGCGCGCAGGCCTGATCAGCCAGTCACCGCTTGCGGGGCGCTATGACAAGCCCATCGACCGGGAATCAGCCTACGAAATGCTCGTGACCCGCAAGGCAAGCGAGACGAGTCAGGCCGATGTGCCTGCGCAGGAATCGGAAAGTTTTGGTGACAAGGCCAGTGAGTTTCTGGGCAGCGTTGCAGGGCAAGCCGTGAAAAATGCCATGCGTCAGGCGGCGACTCAGTTGGGGCGTGAGCTGGTGCGGGGTTTGATGGGGTCGTTGCTGGGCAGCAAGAAGCGCAGGTAAGGCCTCAAAGGCGGTGCGGGCGCACCGCCTTTGTCAGGTGGATCAGGCCAGTGCCTTGGACGCGAGCCAGAACAGGCAGGCCGACAGTGCGACAGTGGCGGGCAGGGTCAGAACCCAGGCCAGCAGAATCGTACGTACAGTGCCGCCTTGCAGGCCGCTGCGGTTGGCAACCATGGTTCCGGCAACACCCGACGACAGAATGTGGGTGGTCGAAACAGGCAGGCTGAAGATGTTGGCCATGCCGATGGCGCAGGCTGTGGTGATCTGGGCCGACATGCCTTGGGCGTAAGTCATGCCCTGCTTGCCGATCTTCTCGCCAATGGTCAGTACCACGCGCTTCCAGCCAACCATGGTGCCGATACCCAGCGCCAGTGCAACGGCCAGGATTACCCAGAACGGTGCGTATTCGGTCGTACCGGTCAGGTCCTTGCGCAGTTTTTCCAGGTCGGATTTTTCACGGGCGCCCAGATGCGGCAGCTTGCCGACCTTGCGTGCAGTGTCATCCAGGCACAGCAGGTAACGGCGCACTTCGATGCGTTGTTCCGCAGACAGCGAGTGGTAATCGGCAACGCCCTTCAGGGTGTCGAGCAGTGCATCGATCGTCGGCTCGGTCTGCTCAGGATTACAGGCGGAGCTGGACGGCAGGTCACCCTTGAGGGATTTGCCCATGGCCAGGTATTCGCCCAGCGTGCTGCTGTTGCGCTGATAGAACTGGCTCAGGTGCAGGGTTGCATCCCGGGTACGTTCGATCTGGTAGGTCGTGCTGTTGAGGTCCAGAACGAACTGGCTTGGCACGATACCGATCAGCACCAGCATGATCAGGCCGATGCCTTTCTGGCCATCGTTGGAGCCGTGTACAAAGCTCACGGCCATGGCCGAGATGACCAGCACCAGACGGTTCCAGAACGGCGGGTGCTTCTTGTCGTCGATCTTGCGGCGCTGTTCAGGCGTCTTGTGCATCTTGGACAGTGGGCGCCACCATTTCAGAGCGACGAGCACCAGGCCTGCAATCAGGAAGCCGGCCAGTGGCGAGAACACCAGCGATGCGCCGATATCCATTGCTTTCTGCCAGTTGACGCCATCGCTCAACGGGATGTCGTTGATCAGGGCGTTGGCCAGGCCCACACCCAGGATCGAGCCGATCAGCGTATGGGAGCTCGATGCCGGAATACCGAAGTACCACGTACCCAGGTTCCAGGCGATCGCCGCGGCCAGCAGCGAGAACACCATCGCCAGCCCGTGTCCGGTATTGACGTTGATCAGCATTTCCACCGGAAGCAGGTGGACGATGGCATAGGCCACGCCGACACCGCCCAGCAGGACGCCGAGGAAGTTGAAGACACCCGAGAAGAACACGGCCAGATGAGGCGGCATTGCCTTGGTGTAAATGACTGTCGCCACCGCGTTGGCGGTGTCATGAAAGCCGTTGATGAACTCGAACGTTAGGACGAATGCCAGGGCGAGCAACAGGCTCACTAACACCCAAGCATCTAGCCCGCTGAATAAATCGATCATGTAGGTTTTCTGACCCGGTCTGAAGGGGGCGCGATTATGACAGAAAAAATACGGATCGACTTGCCAGCCGCTGATTGGTATCACTTAAAGTCAAAAAAAAGGCATGACGGGGGCGCCCGGTTGATCGCTCAAATGGGACGGTGACGCCTTTGCTGCCAGCATTCTCAAGGCCTGCACGAACGGTTGAAGCCGTTCAGACCCTGGAGTTTGTCATGTTTCTTCTTTCAGGCCTTTTTCCATTTTCTGCAGCTCTTCTTTGAAAGCCTGATCCAGCAGACTGGCTCTTTTACGCCAGGGCTTGCGTTCCGGTTCGGGCTGCGCGGCGTAGGTGGTGACTTCCCCGCCGTAGACATCCTTGTAACGTTGTTCCTGGCGCTCAAGTTCCGCGCGCAGTTCATCTTTAGTCACTGAGTTACCTGATCTAAGTCAATTGAGTCTGGTGATAACGCTGAGCACGCAAAAGTGTTCGCTCGTGTGAGCTGACCGGCGAAATACATTCGTGGCTGTCTTGCCACGCAGGGCTTCCGGCTTTTTTCACAAGGCCTTTGACACGTTGCTGCTCGCGGCTACGGGCACCAGAAAAAACAGCTGTCGTAGCGACATTCGTTTTTTGGGTTAAGCACTAGGGCTGACATTGACTGGTCCTTGCACCGAAAAACTAACTGCATATTGCGCAGGAGGGCAAGGTATCGCCAATCAAGTGATCGATACTATCTCCAAGAAGTACAGTCTCGTCAACTATAGGCGTTGTCTGGTTGCCGGGAGATTTCATGAATAATGTTTTTTTTGTGAGACTCTTCCGAAGTTTTGGTGAGTAATGAATATGACAGAACTTTCATCATCGAAAGTCCGGCATCCATGGACAGAATACTGACGACAAAATTCAAATGAAATTCGGCAGGGCGATTAATCGGCAATCATCGGAGGGTGCGTCAGAATGTCGCAGTTGTGATTGCCCTAATGAAAACGGCCTTGCTTCGTGGGCAAGGCCGCTGCCATGGACTTCTTAGTGGGTACCTGACCAGGATTTTCCAAGAAGCCACTTCATGGCAGAGGTAAAGGTATAAGTATATTTGCGATGGGTCAATTGCGATTATCGGCCATTGGTTCGATAATCGCACAAGCCGGGTTTCTCAAAACGTCCTGAAAAAGGGCTGAAGCCAGCGGTTTACAAGGCCTGAGAGCTGTTACAGAGGTGTTGGCAATGAATGATGAACTGCGTAATTCTTTTGCATCGCTGGCACCGCCCATCGTGGCTTCGCCTGCAAAGCGTATCCAGGCGCTGACAGGCGACCCCGATTTCATGACCTCGCTGGCGCGTGGCCTGGCCGTGATTCATGCCTTCCAGGAGCGTAAGCGACACCTGACTATTGCCCAGATCAGCCACCGCACGGAAATTCCCCGGGCGGCCGTTCGTCGTTGCCTGCACACTCTGATCAAACTGGGTTACGCGACGACGGACGGTCGAACCTATTCGTTATTACCCAAGGTTCTTACTCTGGGGCACGCTTATCTGTCTTCGACGCCGCTGGCGGTTTCTTCGCAGCCTTATCTGGACCGCATGAGCGATATGTTGCACGAGGCCTGCAACATGGCGACCCTCGAAGGCGACGACATTCTTTATATTGCCCGCTCGGCGACCACTCAGCGGCTTATCTCCGTCGACCTTTCGGTCGGTGGTCGGCTGCCGGCCTATTGCACGTCCATGGGGCGTATCCTGCTGGCGGCACTGGACGATGTGTCGCTGCGTGAATATCTGGATCATGTGGATTTGCAGCCCAAGACCAGCCGTACCATCCGTAGCACCGAAGCGCTGCTGGAGTGCCTGCAACTGGTTCGTCAGCAAGGCTGGTGCATCGTCGATCAGGAACTGGAGCAGGGGCTGCGCTCGATTGCCGTGCCTGTCTATGACGCATCGGGTCAGGTATTGGCCGCGCTGAATGTCAGTACCAGTGCCGGGCGCGTGGCCCGCAGCGAACTGGAGCAGCGATTCCTGCCGATCATGCTCGATGCGAGTCGGGATCTGAGCACACAGCTGTTTACCTGACGGGCGGAGCAGCCACTTTTTAATGCGTTCGATTATCGAACGCTTAGTCGATTATCGGATTGTTTGCGCTCGTGCTCAGGCATAACCTCATTTTCATTGCGGCGCTCTTCGCGCCGGTCATTGAACGTGATGTTGGGTTCGGGAGCACCTCATGGCTGAAATTCTTTCTCTACGCGATGCAGTGAAGCAACTGGTCAACGATGGCGATACCGTTGCACTGGAAGGCTTCACGCATCTGATCCCCACGGCAGCAGGCCATGAAATCATTCGTCAGGGCAAAAAGGACCTGACGCTGGTGCGCATGACGCCGGATCTGATCTACGACCAATTGATCGGTGCCGGTTGTGCGAAACGGCTGATTTTTTCGTGGGGCGGCAATCCGGGGGTGGGTTCTCTGCATCGCTTGCGGGACGCCGTCGAAAAACAGTGGCCCCATTCCATTGAAATCGAAGAGCACAGCCATGCCGATCTGGCCAACGCCTATGTAGCCGGTGCCTCGGGGTTGCCGTTCGCGGTGCTGCGCGCTTATGCCGGCTCCGACCTGCCCAAGGTCAACCCGCTGATCAAGACCGTAACCTGCCCGTTTACCGGTGAAGTGCTGGCTGCCGTGCCCTCGGTACGCCCGGATGTCACGGTGATTCATGCCCAGAAAGCCGACCGCAAGGGCAACGTGCTGCTGTGGGGGATTCTCGGCGCACAAAAAGAAGCGGCACTGGCTGCCAAACGCTGCATCGTGACGGTCGAGGAAATCGTCGACGACCTCAAGGCGCCGATGAACTCCTGCGTCTTGCCGACCTGGGCCTTGAGCGCGGTCTGTCTGGTGCCCGGCGGTGCGCATCCGTCCTACGCCCATGGTTACTACGAGCGGGACAATCCTTTCTATCAGGCCTGGGACCCGATTGCCCGGGACCGCGAAACCTTCAGCGCGTGGATTGCCGAATACATTCATGGCACAGCGGATTTCAGTGAGTTCCAGAGCAAGTTGGTCAGCGCTGCGGAGGCAAAATAATGACTTACACCACCAGTGAAATGATGACCATCGCCGCCGCTCGTCGCTTGCGCAATGGCGCGGTCTGCTTCGTCGGCATCGGCCTGCCTTCCAAGGCGGCGAACCTGGCGCGCCTGACCTCTTCGCCGGATGTGGTTCTCATCTACGAATCGGGTCCGATCGGTGCCAAACCCACGGTACTGCCGCTGTCCATTGGTGACGGTGAGCTGGCTGAAACTGCCGACACCGTGGTCGCGACCAGCGAAATCTTCCGCTACTGGCTGCAAGGCGGACGTGTGGATGTGGGCTTTCTGGGCGCAGCCCAGGTCGACCGTTTCGGCAATATCAACACCACGGTGGTGGGCGATTACCACAACCCGAAAGTCCGTTTGCCGGGTGCCGGTGGCGCGCCGGAAATCGCCGGTTCTGCCAAGTCGGTGCTGATCATTCTCAAGCAGTCGGCCCGTTCGTTCGTCAACAAACTCGACTTCGTGACCTCGGTCGGTCACGGCGAAGGCGGCGACTCGCGTAAGCGTCTCGGCCTGCCCGGCGCCGGGCCTGTGGGGATCATCACGGACCTGTGCATCATGGAGCCGGAAGCCGGTACCAACGAGTTTGTCGTGACCGCTCTGCATCCGGGCGTGACCCGTGAACAGGTCATTGCGGCCACTGGCTGGGAAATCCGTTTTGCCGAGCAGGTCGTTTACTCCGAAGAGCCCACTGATGTGGAACTCAACGCCCTGCGTGAGCTGGAAGCACGGACGGCGGCGGCTCACGGTCAGGTTGCAGGAGAAGCATGATGCGTGACGTCTTTATCTGCGATGCAATCCGTACCCCCATCGGGCGTTTTGGCGGCGGCCTGTCTTCGGTTCGTGCCGACGACCTGGCGGCGGTGCCGATCAAGGCCCTGATGGAGCGCAATCCGTCGGTCAACTGGGACGAAGTGGACGAAGTATTCCTCGGCTGCGCCAACCAGGCCGGTGAGGACAACCGCAACGTTGCTCGCATGGCCGCTCTGCTGGCCGGCCTGCCGCCGAGCATTCCCGGCGTAACCCTCAATCGCCTGTGTGCTTCGGGCATGGACGCTATCGGCACTGCCTTCCGGGCCATTGCAGCAGGCGAAATGGAGCTGGCGATTGCCGGTGGTGTCGAGTCGATGTCCCGTGCGCCGTTTGTCATGGGCAAGGCCGATGCCGCTTTCTCGCGCAGCATGAAGCTGGAAGACACCACCATCGGCTGGCGCTTCGTCAACCCGGCCATGAAGACGGCGTACGGCGTCGACTCCATGCCTGAAACCGCCGACAACGTGGCGGATGACTTCAGGATTTCTCGAGCCGATCAGGACGCTTTCGCCCTGCGCAGCCAGCAGCGCACTGCCGCTGCCCAGGCTGCGGGTTTTTTCGAGGAAGAGATCGTGCCGGTGCGGGTCGCTCACAAGAAGGGTGAAATCGTTATCGACAAGGATGAACACCCACGCGCCGATACCAGCCTGGAAACCCTGGGCAAACTCAAACCGGTCAATGGTCCTGAAAAGACCGTTACCGCTGGCAATGCGTCGGGCGTCAACGACGGCGCGGCAGCTTTGATCCTGGCTTCGGCCGAAGCGGTCAAGAAGCACGGCCTGACCCCTCGGGCACGGATTCTGGGAATGGCCAGCGCCGGTGTTGCGCCGCGAGTGATGGGCATTGGCCCGGTCCCGGCGGTGCGCAAACTGGTCGAGCGGCTGGGGTTGGCGGTGTCCGATTTCGATGTCATCGAACTCAACGAAGCCTTCGCCAGCCAGGGGCTTGCGGTATTGCGTGAGCTGGGGCTCGCCGACGATGCGCCTCAGGTCAACCCCAACGGTGGCGCGATTGCTTTGGGTCATCCCTTGGGCATGAGCGGCGCACGGTTGGTGTTGACGGCCTTGCATCATCTGGAAAAAACCGGCGGTCACAAAGGGCTGGCGACCATGTGCGTGGGAGTCGGGCAGGGATTGGCATTGGCAATCGAAGTACAACCCGCGTAGCGAATTCATTCGCGAGAGGAAGGTTGTACTTGTCGAGCTTGAGTGTTACAGATTGTTTCTAAGTCGCCTGACCAGGATGGGAACAATGACAACGACAAATACAACTCACACCCCTTACACCGGCGAAGAGCGCAGCAAGCGCATCTTCGCCATCGTGGGCGCCTCTTCCGGCAATCTCGTCGAGTGGTTCGACTTCTATATCTACGCCTTCTGCGCCATTTATTTCGCTCCTGCGTTTTTTCCTTCCGATGATCCGACAGTTCAGTTGCTCAATACCGCCGGGGTATTCGCAGCCGGGTTCTTGATGCGTCCGATCGGCGGTTGGCTGTTCGGACGTGTGGCTGACAAGCATGGCCGCAAGAATTCGATGCTTATCTCGGTCACCATGATGTGTGCCGGTTCGCTGATCATTGCCTGTTTGCCGACCTATGCGTCGATTGGCGCCTGGGCTCCGGCTCTGTTGTTGATGGCGCGTCTGCTGCAAGGGTTGTCGGTGGGCGGTGAGTACGGCACCACGGCCACTTACATGAGCGAGGTCGCCCTGCGCGGCAAGCGTGGTTTCTATGCATCTTTCCAGTACGTGACCCTGATTGGCGGCCAGTTGCTGGCGGTACTGACAGTGGTGATCCTGCAGCAATTTCTCACCACTGAAGAGCTACGCGATTACGGCTGGCGTATCCCGTTCGTGATCGGTGCCTGTGCCGCAGTGATTGCCTTGCTGCTGCGCCGCACCCTCAATGAAACCACCACGGCCGAAAGTCGCCAGGACAAGGACGCCGGCAGCATTGCGGCGCTGTTCAAACATCACAAGGCAGCATTCATTACGGTATTGGGATACACCGCCGGTGGCTCGCTGATTTTCTACACCTTCACCACTTACATGCAGAAGTACCTGGTCAATACCGGCGGCATGGAGCCCAAGACCGCCAGTTACATCATGACCGGTGCGCTGTTTCTGTACATGTGCATGCAGCCGTTCTTCGGCATGCTGGCTGACAGGATCGGGCGGCGTAACTCGATGTTGTGGTTTGGCGCTCTGGGTGCAATCTGTACCGTGCCTATTCTGATGACGTTGAAAAGCAACACCAGCCCGTTCTTTGCCTTCGTGCTGATTACCCTGGCGCTGGCGGTTGTCAGTTTCTACACGTCCATCAGCGGTCTGGTAAAAGCCGAGATGTTCCCGCCACAGGTGCGGGCGCTGGGTGTCGGGCTGGCTTATGCGGTCGCCAACGCTGTGTTTGGCGGTTCGGCTGAGTACGTTGCCTTGAGCCTGAAGAGCAACGGTATGGAAAACACCTTCTATTGGTATGTGACCGCCATGATGGTGGTGGCTTTCCTGTTCAGCCTGCGCTTGCCGAAGCAGCCAGCGTATCTGCATCACGATCACTGATCGCGTTTTGCGGGCACAAAAAAACCACCTGTTACGGTGGTTTTTTTGTGAAGGCCGATCAGAACAGCTGGACTGACGGTTTCTCTTTGGCAATCGGTTGCGCACTGCTGGTCTGCTCGTACCAGCCGCCACCGAGGGCCTTGTACAGGTTGACCTCGCTGGTGAGCTGGGACAGGCGATCAGTGATCAGCGTCTGTTGCGCGCTGAACAGCGAGCGCTGTGCGTCGAGGAACGTCAGGTTGCTGTCGATCCCGATGCGATAGCGACGCTCGGCAAGACGGTAGTAGTCCTGGTTGGCAGTGACGAAATCACGCTGCGCCTGGAGCTGCTCGTTATAGGTCTTGCGCGAGGCCAGGCCGTCGGAGACTTCCTGGAATGCGGTCTGAATCGCCTTCTCGTAGTTGGCGACGTTGATTTCCTTCTGGATCTTGGAGTAGTCCAGGCTGGCACGCAGGTTACCGGCGTTGAAGATCGGCAGGTTGATGCTTGGCTGGAACAACCAGGTGCCCGAGCCGCCCTTGAACAAACCAGACAGATCCGGGCTGGCCGTACCGGCATTGGCCGTCAGGCTGATGCTCGGGAAGAACGCTGCGCGTGCTGCTCCGATGTTGGCATTGGCTGCCATCAGGTTATGTTCGGCCTGCAGGATATCCGGGCGGCGTTGCAGCAGGTCGGACGGAAGACCAACCGGCATTTCGGTCAGCAGGTCGGCAGACAGCGGCTGCGCTTCTGGAAGGTTGTCAGGCAGGGCAGAGCCCAGCAGCAGGGTCAGGTTGTTCTGATCCTGTGCGACCAGTCGTTGGTACTGGGCCAGTCTGGCCTTGGCACTTTCAACCGAGGTACGCGACTGGCTCAGGTCCAGTGCCGAAGCAACGCCCACTTCATTGCTGCGCGAAGTCAGGCGATAGCTTTCCTCGTAGGTCTTGAGGGTTTCCTGCGTCAGCTTGAGCAGTTCCTTGTCGGCCTGCCAGGTCAGGTAAGCGTTGGCGACGTTGGCCACCAGACTGATCTGGGTGCTGCGGCGTGCTTCTTCGCTGGCGAAGTAAGTCTGCAAGGCCTGATCGCTGAGGCTGCGAACCCGACCGAACAGGTCCAGCTCATAGGAGCTGATACCCAGGTTGGCCGAGTAGGAGCTGGTGATGCCGGCTTCGCCACTGGTGGACATGTTGGCTGGCACCCGCTGGCGTGAGCCTGTGGCATTGGCCGATACGGCCGGGAACAGGTCGGAACGCTGGATGCGGTACTGCGCACGGTAAGCGTCGATGTTCAGTGCCGCGACCCGCAGGTCACGGTTGTTGACCAGTGCCGTCTGGATCAGCTGTTGCAGTGCCGGGTCACGGAAGAACTGACGCCAGCCTTGCTCGGCGGCCGCTCTTTCGGCGTTCTCGGCTGGCAGGTACGCAGGACCTTGCGGGTACTGCGCTGCAACCGGTGATTCCGGTTGCTTGTAGTCAGGAATCAAGGAGCAGCCGCTGAGAATGAACGCGGTAACTGCCAGAGAAATCAGGGACTTGCTCATTGGCCAGCCTCATCGTGAGAGATAGGTTTCTGCTTGCTCTTGAAGAGCGCCGATATCGATACGAAAAACAGTGGCACCCAGAAGATGGCCAGGACGACGGCGGTGATCATACCGCCAATGACGCCTGTACCAATCGAGTGTTGGCTGCCCGAGCCTGCGCCCGTGGAGATTGTCAGTGGGACAACACCCAGGATGAAGGCCATGGAGGTCATGATGATCGGACGCAGGCGCATCCGGCAAGCCTCAATTGCAGCGTCCGTCAGGGTTTTCCCCTGCTCGTGGAGTTCTTTGGCGAACTCCACGATGAGGATGGCGTTTTTCGCCGCCAGACCGATTGTCACCAGCAACCCTACCTGGAAGAACACGTCGTTCGACAGGCCGCGCATGCTGGTTGCGATCAACGCACCGATGACGCCCAGTGGAACCACCAGCATGACCGCGATCGGAATCGACCAGCTTTCATACAATGCCGCCAGACAGAGGAAGACCACCAGCAGGGAAAGTGCATACAGCGCAGGTGCCTGCGACCCGGACAGACGTTCCTCGTAGGACAGGCCTGTCCAGGAGATGCCGATGCCTGGTGGCAGTTTCTTCGCCAGTGCTTCTACTTCGGCCATGGCCTCGCCGGTACTGTAGCCCGGAGCCGGTGTACCGAGAACTTCCTCTGCCGCCACGCCGTTGTAGCGCGACAGTTTAGGCGAGCCGTAGACCCACTTGCCGCTGGCGAATGCCGAGAACGGCACCATCTCGCCCGCGCTGTTGCGCACGTACCATTTGTTCAGGTCTTCCGGAGTCATCCGGGCGCCCGAGTCGCCTTGCAGGTACACCTTCTTCACGCGACCACGATCGATGAAGTCGTTGACGTAGCGACCACCCAGGGCAATGGACAGGGTGTTGTTGATGTCCGACAGCGTGATCCCAAGGGCGCTGGCCCGTTCGTCATCAATGATCAACTGGTACTGCGGTTCATCGTTCAGACCGTTGGGACGTACGCCTGCCAGAACCTTGCTCTGGGACGCCATGCCCAGGAACTGGTTACGTGCTTCCATGAGTTTTTCATGGCCCACACCACCCTGGTCTTGCAGGTAAACGTCGAAACCGGTGGCGTTACCCAGTTCCAGAACCGATGGAGGGACTACGGCGAACACCATGGCATCGCGGAAGCTGAAGAAGTGTGCCTGGGCACGCTTGGCCAGCTCGAAAACGCTGTTTTCAGCCGAACGTTCATCCCATGGCTTGAGCATCACGAACGCAATCGCAGAGCTCTGGCCGCGACCGGCGAAGTTGAAGCCGTTGACCGAGAACACCGATTTGACGGCGCCGCTTTCCTTGGTCAGCAGGTAATCGCGCATATTGTCGATGACTTGCTGTGTACGCTCCGACGACGAACCGGCCGGCGTCTGGATCTGGGCGAAGAGTACGCCCTGATCTTCTTCTGGCAGGAACGCAGCCGGAATACGGGTGAACATCCAGATCATGCCAACGCAGATCAGGACATAGCCCAGGTACGCCGGGAATTTATGCTTGAGCATATTGCCCACGCCGCGCTCGTAGCTTTCTACGCTGCGGTCGAAGGTGCGGTTGAACCAGCCGAAGAACCCGCGCTTGGGTTGGCCATGCTTCTCGTGATCGATGGGCTTGAGCATCGTGGCGCAAAGGGCAGGGGTGAAGATCAGGGCCACCACCACCGAAAGCGCCATCGCCGATACGATGGTGATCGAGAACTGTTTGTAGATCACCCCGGTTGAACCACCGAAGAACGCCATTGGCAACAGAACCGCCGACAGAACCAGTGCGATACCCACCAATGCACCCTGGATCTGCTCCATGGACTTGATGGTTGCCTGTCTGGGGGACAGTTTCTCTTCTGCCATGACTCGTTCGACGTTTTCCACCACGACAATGGCGTCGTCCACCAACAGGCCGATGGCCAGGATCATGCCGAACATGGTCAGGGTGTTGATGGTGAAGCCGAAGGCCGCGAGGATGCCGAAAGTACCCAGCAATACCACCGGAACAGTCAATGTGGTGATGACCGTGGCACGGAAGTTCTGCAGGAACAGGTACATCACCAGGAACACCAGGACAATCGCTTCGCCCAGAGTATGAACCACCCCGGAAATCGACTCGCTGACCACTGGGGTGGTGTCATACGGGTAGACGACTTTCATGCCAGGCGGAAAGAACGGCTCAAGCGATGACACGGTTTTGCGGATGGCCTTGGCAGTGTCCAGAGCGTTGGCGCCGGGTGCCAGCTTGATCGCCAGGCCGGAAGCGGGTTTGCCGTCGAACTGGGAGTCGACGCTGTAGTTTTCTGCGCCCAGGCCCACGGTGGCGACATCCTTGACGCGCACTTGAGAGCCATCGGCGTTGACCTTCAGCAAAATATTGCCGAACTGTTCTGCGGTCTGCAGACGGGTCTTGCCGATGATGGTTGCGTTAAGTTGCTGGCCGCTGATGGCGGGCAGGCCACCCAGTTGACCGGAAGACACCTGAACGTTCTGGGCAGTGATCGCGTTGCTGACATCGACCGGGGTCAACTGGAAGTTGTTCAGCTTGGCCGGGTCAAGCCAGATACGCATGGAGTACTGGGCACCGAAGACCTGGAAGTCACCCACGCCGGATGTCCGGGAAATCGGGTCCTGCATGTTCGACACGATGTAGTTGGCCAGGTCTTCCTTGCCCATGCTGCCATCTTCGGACACCAGGCCGATAACCATCAGGAAGTTTCTCACTGCCTTGGTTACACGGATGCCTTGTTGCTGTACTTCCTGAGGCAGCAACGGTGTGGCCAGGTTCAGCTTGTTCTGCACCTGAACCTGCGCCGTATCCGGGTTGGTACCCTGATTGAAGGTCGCAGTGATGGTCATGCTGCCGTCGGAGTTACTTTCCGAGCTGACATAGCGCAGGTTGTCGATACCGTTGAGCTGCTGCTCGATGACCTGCACCACGGTGTCCTGCACGGTCTGTGCAGAAGCGCCCGGGTAGGTCACCTGAATCGCGATGGCTGGCGGTGCGATGCTTGGGTACTGGTTGATCGGCAGGCTGAGGATCGACAGGGAGCCGATCAGCATGATCACCAGGGCGATTACCCAGGCGAAAATCGGGCGATCGATAAAAAATTTCGACATGGGTTACTCCCCTTTGCTGCCTGCGGCTTTTTCAGTGGCCGGGGCAGGCGCCGGGTTAGCTCCTTTGACGTTGGTTGCTTCTGCGACTTTCACTTCCGCGCCCGGTTTTACGTACTGCAGGCCTTCGGTGATGACACGATCACCGGCGTTCAGGCCTTCTTCGATCAGCCACTCGCTACCTACGGTGCGGTTGGCAACCAGGGTACGCAGCTCGACCTTGTTGTCCTTGTTCACGATCAGGGCAGTCGGAGTGCCTTTCTGGTCGCGGGTCACACCCTGTTGTGGCGCGAGGATGGCCTGGGCACTGATACCGGCTTGCAACTGGGCGTGAACGAACATGCCTGGCAGCAGACGATGATCGGGGTTCGGGAAGACAGCGCGCAGGGTCACGGAGCCTGTACCCTGATCAACCGAGACTTCCGAGAACTCCAGTTTGCCTTCCAGTGGGTAAGCGCTGGAGTCTTCCAGAGTCAGCTTGACCTTGGCGGCGTTGTCGCCTGCCTTCTGCAATTTGCCGCTCTCGAGGTCGTTCCGCAGTTTGAGCATGTTGGCCGATGACTGCACCACGTCGACGTAGATCGGGTCGAGTTGCTGGATGGTAGCCATGGCTTCGGTCTGGGCACTGCTGACCAGCGCACCTTCGGTAACTGCGGAACGACCGATGCGACCGGAGATCGGCGCCAGCACCTTGGTGTAGCGCAGGTTGATCTGGGCGGTCTGCAGGGCAGCCTGGGCTTCCTGGCTGGAGGCTAAGGCCGTGTCGTATTCCTGACGGCTCACCGCTTGTTCGCTGACCAGTTGCTTGTAGCGATCAGCCAGGGATTTGGCCGACTGCAAGGTTGCCTGGGCGCTGGTGGCGGTTGCTTCATAAAGCGCCGGGTCGATCTGATACAGCTGCTGACCGGCTTTGACATCGCCACCTTCAGTAAACAGGCGCTTGAGGATGATGCCGTTGACCTGTGGGCGTACTTCGGCCACACGGAAGGCGGTGGTCCGGCCAGGAAGCTCTGTGGTCAGTGCATAAGGCTGGGCTTTGAGGGTGACGACACCGACCTGAGGGATCTGAGCCGGCGGCGCCGCCTCTTCCTTCTTACTACAGCCACTGAGCAGTGTTGCCAGGGCGACGGCAGTGACCAGAACGGTAACAGCTGGCTTGAATTGCATGAAGATCCTCGGGGCAGGAGCCTGTTTACGCAAGGGAGTTGGAGATGTAAAAAAATATTTCGGCTAGATAAGTAGCATGCTAAGGAATATACTTACATTCATGGTTGTTTGTAAACATCTTCTTACCTGTTCAGACGCCGGTGATTGCAAGCTCGGGACAAGGTCATACAAATGCCGCCCGTGCCCGTTTTCAGGTCTTGATAAACGACCCTGAAGAATTTTTTGAGGTTTATTGCCATGGTCCGCCGCACCAAAGAGGAAGCCCAGGTCACTCGCAGCCAGATTCTGCAGGCCGCCGAACAAGCGTTTGATGATCGCGGGGTTGCCCGCACGACGCTTGCTGACATTGCGACGCTTGCAGGCGTGACACGTGGTGCTATTTATTGGCATTTCACCAATAAGGCCGAACTGGTGCAGGCAATGCTCGACAGCCTCCGTGAGCCGCTCGAAGACATGGCCCAGGCCAGCGAAAGTGAAACTGAAGCTGACCCGCTTGGCTGGATGAGAAAACTGCTGATTCATTTGTTTCATGACGTTGCACTGGATCCGCAGACCCGTCGCATCAATGAAATCCTTTTTCATAAATGCGAGTTCACGGATGAAATGTGTGATTTCCGACGTCAGCGTCAAGATAATGCAACCCTGTGCCATGAACGAATCGGCCGGGCACTGAGCAATGCCGTACGCCGGGGACAACTGCCTGCCTCTCTGGACGTCAAGCGCGCCTCGATCAGCCTGTTTTCGTATATCAACGGCATCATCTATCAATGGCTGCTGGTGCCTGACAGTTTTTCGCTGTCCGGAGACGCCGAGCGGCTGGTCGATAGTTGCATGGATATGTTGCAGTACAGCCCGGCCTTGCGGGCATGAGTACGAACCCTGCTGTGCGGTAGGTCAATATAGTCCTGACTTGCACGTACAGGCCAGTATCTAACGCGAGTTCTCCACGTTTTGGGTAGGGTGTTTACTTATTGTTTACCTTTGCGGTGTCGGCACAGTCTCGCCAGCGCTATATAGATGCCTCGGGATGACAATCGTCTTGTAGGAGTCGAGTAGGACTTTTCTCGAAGCATGTAGCTGATTTCCCAAACTGATTTCCGTGTATTGCTCCGCTCTCAAACTCCCTTCAATCTTCGTCCCTTAACCAACAAACGGGAGGGAGGTTGCATGTTTTTATTGAATCTTGCGCCCATATGCTCTGAAGTCGGCAGCAACTTCACCACTATCGAAATAGCCCGTTCTGGCTGTGGCAGGAGAGCAGCCGCTCGGGTCACGGCAGAGCCTTGCGTGTACGGCATGGACGCCACCCTGATCCGAAGGATCATCGGGAGGACCGGTCATGTCAGAAACCGTATCTGACCCTGTGAGGTTATTGGCCCGGCTTGGCGCTCAATCTGAACATCTGGCAGTGGATTGTTCCGAAGGCGTCCCGGTTGTCCGTCTTGGCCTTATTACGACCCTGTATTTCAAGGAAGGCCATACGCCGGAGGCCAAGCGCCGTGTCGAGGCCTGTTTCTCGCGCTTCTATGGCGCCTTCAAACCGATGCTCAAATGGCAGCTCTATAACCGGATGCGACGTCTTACGGCCTCGGGATTTGCGTCGTGCAGACGTCAGGTTCTGCAAAGTTCTCCGGATGTGCAGTTTGCGTGGTCCCTGGCCAGTGCTACCCAGGCGGAAGTCGCCACCTACAGCCTGTTTGTGATGAACACCTCGCAAGGGCAGGCCGACAATGACCGTTCCTGTCTGAAAATGGTTTTGCCCTGGTCATACCTGGCCGAGCCCGATGGCTTGAAGCGTTATGAGGACTGGATCAGATACCTGTGCAGTGAGGTCCAGGCCGATCACGGGTTTGGCAGTCTGGCCTGTGTGCTGCCAGGGGACGGCCATCATTACCTGCCGCTGGAGTATCAGTTTGCTCAGGAGTACCCCGGATTGATGGTCGATCCTGGCCCGCATATAGAAAGCCTGCGTCTGCTTGAGCGCATCAAGGGCGTCGGTTGGTACACCGTATTGGGCGAGTCATTCGTCAAGCGGCTGGGCGGTAGCGATACGGTGCGTGGCCGGTTGAGTGGCTGCAGCGATATCGTTTTCCATACCTACAGCAACGGCTTGATGATTCGTGCAGGCGCTGTGCCGCAGTTGGGCAGCCGGGGAGTGGCTCCCGATGTCTACCGGGAGGTCAACAAGGTCATCAAACCGATCCGCCTGCAGGACACCGGCTGTCTTCACCCTTATCTGGTTCCTGGTGTGGGCTTTACCAAGGAAACCACTGCGCAGTGGTACGCCCGTTTCGACGAGAAGCCTGTCCCGCCTGTCAATGCAGGCGATGCCTGCCCCAGATCCGGCTACTGGTTCAGCAATGCCAAGGTGCGTTCCCGACGCTTTTTCACTCAGGGTGAAATCATGCCTGCATTCGCCCATATCAAGGCCAGCCGAACTCAGTGGTTCTGGGCGCAGCAGGACGACTGAGCTTTATTTCCTTTCTGCGCCGCGCAGCATCTGGTTGGGCATGATCAGTGCTGTCGCCAGACCCAGCAGCGAAACCGCCGCGCTGATCATCAGCAAGTGACGAAAGGTCACCGCCAGTTCTGCACGCAAGGCTTCGAGGGCCGGACCGCTGGTGGTATTGAGGCTGTCGATCAAGGCATTGCCAGTACCGCCTTCGCCACCTAGCGAGCCGGGTTCGAGCTGGCCGATCCCTGTGTCTTGCAGCATGGCCAGCAGCAGTGCCGACATCATCGCCACACCCACTGCGCCGCCCAGTGAGCGGAACAGATTGGAGGTGCTGGTCGCCACGCCAATATCCTTTATTGCCACTGCGCTTTGGCTACCCACCAACGAGGTGGGGAACTGCATGCCACTGGCAATGCCGGTCAGGACCATGAACAGGCTTGTGATCAGGATCGAGTGCGCGGGAGTGAACGCCATTCCCAGAATGGCGATGGGCATGAGCACTGCGCCCGTCAGGATCAGGGGCTTGTACTGGCCGGTCACGGCGGTCCTTCGACCTGCGCAATAGGCGCCGATGGGAATGCCCATTGCCAGTGGCAGCAGGTGCAACGCTGCACTGTCGGCACCGCCGCCGGTGACGGTCTGGTAACGCATCGGCATCAGCACGATCAGCGAGATGGCCTGGAAGCTGGTAAAGAACACGGCGCTCCAGCACAACACGGCGCTGCGATTGGCAAACAGGTGCATGGGCAGCAGCGGTTCCTGAACCTTGCGTTCGTACCAGACGAACAGCGACAGGGTGAACAGGGCGATACCGAGCATGATCAGAATTCGCGGATTGCCCAGGCCGTGACCCTGACCGATTTCGGTGATGCCCAGCAACAGGCTGGTCAGGCCGATGATCATCAGCACCGTCCCCAGGTAATCGATGACCGGTTTGCGTTGCGGTATGGGCAGGCCATTCAGGGAGCGATAAGCCACGACCAGTGCCAGCAGGCCCAGAGGAAGATTGATCAGGAACACCCAGCGCCAGGACAGGTATTCGGTCATCAGCCCGCCCAGCACCGGCCCGGCCACGCTGGCGACGGCGTACATGCTGCTGAAATAACCTTGATAACGTCCCCGTTCGCGAGGCGGGACGATGTCGGCGACAATGGCCTGGCTGACCGACACCATGCCGCCAGCGCCTATCCCTTGAAGCACCCGTGCCAGCACCAGTTGTTCCATGCTTTGGGCAAACCCGCAAAACAGCGATGCGAGGGTAAACAGCCCAAGGCCGAACAGCATCAGCCTGCGGCGTCCATACAAATCTCCCAGCTTGCCGTAGATGGGCACGGCAACGGTCAGCGCTACCATATAGGCAGCGATCACCCAGGCCAGCAGGCCGATATCCTTGAATTGAGCGGAGATCGCCGGCATCGAGACGGCCACGATCGTCTGGTCCAGAGCACTGAGAAATACAGCCATCATCAGTGCGGACAAGATGCTGCGGATCTTTACAGTAGTGTGCGCAAGACTGGTCAAGGTAAACCTGAAAGCCGGGAGGGAAATTTGACCAGTCTAGTCCGATAGCCTGCTAATCGATAGCTGACTTTGTTTAACCGCGGCTTTCATCGCAACGCGCTGAGCGTTGCAGAGGTCGGTACGCAATGACCAAAGCTGCAGGCCGCAACCTTGGGCGCCTGGCGAGCCATCTCAATACGATAAGCACCCACCGCGTACATTCCGACCACTGCGAGTACACCCAATACAGCCATGCATTTTTTTATTTTTACGTTCATGGTGCATTCCTCATTCCCACTACAGAAAGGGCATAAGGAAATTGTAGGACAAGAATTGCACGTCAACTGGCAGGTGCGAATTTATTCGCGAACACGGTTTGAATGAATTCGCTCCTGGGTGCCGCAGCATTAGAATACGCCCCTTCGATTTATTCATCAGACAGGTCAGCTATTCATGGCACGCAAGGCATTCAATGCATATGAGGCGGTTTCCGCCGTGATTCCGGGTGAGGGCGGTTACAGCGCGGCGATTGCGGTAAAGGCTCTGGAGGCAGGCGGTGCGCCCCGTTTTCATCCGGTCTTGCCGGGAGAAAAATTCAAGACCGCCCATGACGCCGATCAGGCCGCCACTCAGGAACTGGAGCGGCTGACCGACGTGGATAGCGAAGGTGAACTGGTATGGGCGGGCGCGTAATCAGACCTTTGGACGGTGCATCTTGAAGAGTGCTTCCGGCCCCAGCTGGAAGTAGTCCGCCGGGCCGCCACCGCGCAGGATGGGTTCGGCGGCTGCGGTGTCGTAGACGCCATCCTTGAGCAGCCACTTGGCGATATGCACCGCCACCACTTCGCCCAGGATCAGCCAGCTGGGTACCAGCTCCTTGTCGGCACGCTGCAGTTGCACGATCTGGGTGACCTTGCATTCAAATGATACTGGCGTCTCCAGCACACGAGGCACGGCGACGATCTTCGAGGCCAGTGGCGTCAGGCCGGCCAGCTCGAATTCATTCACATCCGGCGGCACGGCCGCGCAGCTCTGGTTCATGGCTTCGGCCAGGGCGCGGGTGGACAGGTTCCAGACGAACTCGCCGGTCTGCTCGATATTGTTGAGGCTGTCTTTGCGCCCGACACTGCAGAAACCAATGATCGGCGGAATGTAGTTGAACGCGTTGAAGAAGCTGTAAGGCGCGAGATTCAGCCTGCCCTCGCGGTCCTGAGAGGAGATCCAGCCAATCGGGCGCGGACCTACGATAGCGTTGAACGGATCGTGCGGCAGACCATGGCCTTTGGCTGGCTCGTAGGAGTGAATATCGTCTGACATGGCTTGATTCCTGATAACCACGATTTCGGGGAGTCGCTCATAGTAGACCCGGGCCCAAAAACAACAAAGCCCGGCACTGGCCGGGCTTGGGTGTCACAGGTGGCTATCACACCCGACGGTTTGCACCGACGCGGTCAGCGCCATCAGCAGCCAGACGATTTGCACCAACGCGGTCGGCACCATCGGAAGTCAGGCGGTTTGCACCGACGCGGTCAGCGCCATCAGCGGCCAGACGGTTTGCACCAACGCGGTCGGCACCATCGGAAGTCAGGCGGTTTGCACCGACGCGATCAGCGCCATCAGCAGCCAGACGGTTTGCACCAACGCGGTCGGCACCATCGGAAGTCAGGCGGTTTGCACCGACGCGATCAGCGCCATCAGCAGCCAGACGGTTTGCACCAACGCGGTCGGCACCATCGGAAGTCAGGCGGTTTGCACCGACGCGATCAGCGCCATCCGCAGCCAGACGGTTTGCACCAACACGGTCGGCACCATCGGAGGTCTGACGATTCGGGCCGATATTGGTGTTGTTCGAACCACCTTCAGCAACGACAGGGGCGTTCAATGAATCGTTGGCATTGATGGCCGGCAGTGCGAAAGCAGACGAAGCCAGAACAGAGAAAGCGAGGCCGAAAATCAGTTTGGTGGTTTTCATGGTGTGTCTCCAGTTTGGGGCGGGTGAGTTGTCATCCCGGTATGGAGGCAATGTTACGGGGCTGGTGATTATTAAGAAGTTAATCGGATTGCTACCCACCATCGCTAAAAATGATAGTAAGTCGCATCGCCCGGTTTTCGGGCCTTTCAGCGGGAAAGGGGTGTTTTTGGTGCGTTTCCTGAAAAACTTTGTAATAAAGGCTCTTGACAAATTAAAACATAAATAGATTTAAGGGCTTGCATGCAAACTCAGGCTAAAAAACGCACCAGCCTGAAACAACTTGTCATGTTCGCTTGCCCATGAAAAAGGGCAGCCCATGACGCTGGCTGCCCTTGATCATCAATGAAACGCGAGATCAGTCGGTTTCGATACGCGAATGCTTGCGGGTGTCCTTCATGAATACATACACCAGCAGCGAGCATGCGATACAGGCCGTGACATACCAGTAGTAGCCGGTTTCCATGCCTATGCTCTTGAACCACAGAGCGATGTATTCAGCCGTGCCGCCGAAGATCGATACGGTCAGTGCGTAAGGCAGGCCTACGCCCAGGGCGCGGATTTCGGTCGGGAACAGTTCGGCTTTGACCACGGCGTTGATCGAGGTATAGCCGCTGACAATGATCAGTGCGGCCATGATCAGGAAGAACGCGCCCCACCAGGTCTGGATGGTGTGCAAGGTGGTCAGGATCGGCACCGTACACAGGGTACCCAGGACACCAAAGGCGATGAGGATCGGACGACGACCGATCTTGTCGGACAGACCGCCAACGACCGGTTGCAGCAGCATGAACAGGAACAGCGTCGCTGCCGAAATGGTGGTCGAGTCACTGATGCTCATGCCTACCGTGTTCACCAGATACTTCTGCATGTAAGTGGTGTAGGTGTAGAAGGCCAGGGTGCCGCCCATGGTCAGGCCGACCACGGTCATCAGTTCCTTGGGATGACGCATCAGGGTGCGCATCAGGCTTTCTTTGGGCTTGTCGTCTTTCTGTTTGCGGGTAAAGGACTCGGTTTCTTCCATGCCGCGACGCAGGAACAGCGCCACGACGGCACACAGCGCGCCGATGGCGAACGGAATACGCCAGCCCCAGCTGTGCAGCTCTTCGGTGGTCAGGACCTGTTGCAGCACGATCAGTACAGCCAGTGCTATGAGCTGGCCGGAAATCAGGGTGACGTACTGGAAGCTGGAGAAGAAGCCGCGACGTTCCTTGGTGGCCATTTCACTGAGATAGGTTGCCGAGGTGCCGTATTCGCCACCCACCGACAGGCCCTGCAGCAGGCGTGCAAATACCAGCAGGATCGGAGCGCCGACGCCGATGGTTTCATAGCCCGGTGTCAGGGCAATGATCAGCGAGCCGAAGCACATCAGCAGTACCGAGGCCATCAAGGCGGCCTTGCGCCCTTTGTAGTCGGCGTACAGACCCATCAGCCAGCCACCGATCGGACGCATCAGAAAGCCTACGGCAAAGATCGCGGCGGTGTTGAGCAGTTGGGCAGTGCTGTCGCCTTTGGGGAAGAAGACTTTGGCGAAGTACAGCGAGAAAGCGGCATAGACGTACCAGTCATACCACTCGACCATGTTGCCGACCGAGCCGCTGAAGATCGACTTGAGACGGCTGGAGGTGGACTTTTCAGCGGCGGGTGCGCCAGCCGACTCTTTCGAGAGAGTGTTGGAGGTATCCATGGTGTTCCTTAAGTCATTATTTTTAGAAGGCAGCTGCACGCAGCCTGACCTGAGCTATAGCAGGAGTTGTGCCAGGCCCGAGAGGCCCGTTCCAGAGGGGATGAGGGAATAGAATGAGCGGAAATCCGCCTATCTAGCATTTCTGGATAAGCGGAAAATTGCCGATATCAGCGAAACGCCGGTTTATCGAGGGTGGCCGGGACCGAAAATCAGCACGGCCAGCACAAAGGCGAACATCAGACCCAGGATGATCATTACGCCCTTGCCGATATTCTCCGAGCAGTAGCGCTTCACGTGTTGCCATCCCCCGGTCTTTTCAGCGCAATGGCTTTGAAACCTGGATATCCGGTAAGGAGAAAGCACTATCCAGGCCACCAGCATGATGAGGCAGGTGGCCACTGCGACCGGTCCGCTATTGGAGAAGGCGGCGATTGCGACGCCTAGCGGGATGCCATGACGCAGCAGTAATGCCTGATGTCCCGGCCAGCTCAGCCAGCGAGGCAGCAGCCGTTCACTCAGGTATTCATCCACAGACGCAAAGGAGGCGGAAACCGGCTTCCAGAACGACATGAACACGTAGAACACCAGAAGAATCACTACCGGCAAGCTGAGTGCCGTGAAAATCGTATAGAACAGGTCGAATTTCCCGGCCCGGGACGTAGGAACGATGCCGGCTGTCAGGATGAATACGAACCCGAACAGATAAGCTCTCAGGTAAGCGTTGAAGTGGACCTGGTCATAAAGCTTTCGCCAGCTCGTGAGGTCGGCGTCCGGGTACTGCTTCAGTGCTTCGGGGTAGCGATAGGTAAGGTCCTCGGACAGTTGCTCGCAACCTTCCCAGACCGCCGGGTCGCTGTTTCTGGCCATGCGCAGTTGCCTGTCCAGTGGCGGCGGTTCGAGCAGTAGCTTCGCCGCATCGCCGTGATGGCTGTTCTCGGTCAGCAGCTCTTCCAGGCGTTTGGCAAACCCGTATCGCTCACAGCGCTCGACAAGCCGCTGCCAGAGCGACGGCGGGTCGGTCGGAGTGTAATGCTTCTGATCCCAGTCGAAGAGCTGGCAGATGCGCTCGAACAAGGCCGGTGTCCAGTCCCGGGTATTGATCAGAAGGGTCATGGTCCAGCGTTGCAAGTGCTCACGATGTTCCAGCTTTTCCAGCCAGGGTTGTTGTTCAAGGGCTTTGAGCTCGTCCAGGAACTGGCGCTCCTGCTGGCTTTCCAGCAGGGCTTGCAGGCGGGGCAGGGTTTCATCGAGCAGCGCCTGGGTCAGGCGTTTTTCCTGATGGGCACTGAGCGTCACCTTTTGCCAGGGCGTCAGCCATTGCAGCTGGGCTACAGCCGCCTTGAGCAGTTGAAGATTGTCGTCGGTGTCGATCAGGCAACGCTGCACCAGATGCTGCTGAAACTGAGCATCCGCTCCAAGGTCCCTGGCCAACTGATGTTGTGAGTGCAGGTTTTGCGCTGTGGTCCTGTGTGCCACTTCGTACCAGCTCTGCTCCACAGGCGGAGGCGTGCTGACAACTGTTGGCTCTGAAGCCAGTACCGTTTCGAGGAGTAGCACGGGCATGAACGGTTCAGGACTCGCATCGATTTCCTGATACTCGTCTTCATCCGCTTCATAGCGATTGCGAGCCTGATCCAGCGCTTGCTCGTAAGCGTCCCGCAATCGTTGAAAGGCGTCCGGGTCCTCATCGGGCCGGTTCACTTTCAACAGCCTGGCGTACTGACGCTTGATGCTGCGCTCGTCGGCATTTCTGTCCAGCTCAAGGACGCTCCAGCAATTCATCCCTGTTACCTCTCGCCCCGCTCGAAAAGATCGATCTCTTGTTCGAGGCTTTTGCGCATTTCGCTGATCTGGCGATCATCCTGGGTTTCCAGCACACGCTGAAACTGGCTGGCCCAATAGCCGATCATTTCCCGGGCTTCACCCAGGTATTCCTGATACAGCCGTTCCAGGCGGGCGCTGAGGTGCGTATTGACCTGTTGCTCGCGTGGATGAACCTTGAGCGCTGCCAGCACCTGGAGGCGTTCCTGGATTTCCTCGGGGGTCATCACGCCGGGGTTATTCTCGATCACCAGCTTGTGACTCTGGCCGGTCATCGGGATCTGTACATCGGCCTCCAGCAGGCCATTGTTGTCGTAGGTGAAGCGCACATTCAGTTCGACTTCACCGGCCTTGGCAGGCGGGATCGGAATATCCAGTTCACCCAGTGCAATGTTGTCTTTCACCAGACGGCTTTCGCCTTGATAGATCTTCACCAGCACATGCTTCTGGTTGTCGCTCAGGGTCTGCACGGTTTTGACGCGACTGACCGGGACCACGCTGTTGCGCTCGATGATCGGCAGGTAATGACCGCCTTCGATGGAGTTGCCAAAGCGATTGGAGGTTTCGATGCCCAGGGTGTAAGGGCACACGTCGGTCAGGACAATCTCTTCCAGCGCTGCGTCTCTTTGCTTGAGCGCCGCCTGGATGGCAGCGCCTTGGGCGACGACTTCATCGGGGTTGAGGGTGATGGACGGAAAACGCCCGAACAGCCCGGCCGCGAGTTTGCGAATCAGCGGCATGCGCGTCGTGCCGCCCACCAGCAGGATTTCGTCGAGGTCGGCCACGCGGATTTTCGCGTCCCGCAGGGCTCGCTCGATGGGCGCGCGCAAGCGTGATAGCAGCGGCGCGTACAACTCGCTCAGTTGCTCCTGAGTGATGGTCTTGCGCCATTCACGGTCGGCATGACGCAGTACGAATTCGGCACTGCTGTCTTGCCCCAGCGCCTTGCGCACGCGCTCGGCTTCGCGGCGCAAAGACGGGCCGATGCTGGCCTTGGGCGGAAAGTCGGTTTCGTTGCGATGCAGGTCAATGAAGTGATCGACCAGCGAAAGGTCGAAGTCTTCGCCTCCCAGAAAGTTGTCACCGGCGCTGGCGCGTACTTCCATCACGCCGTCGAACAGTTCAAGAATCGAGATATCGAAGGTGCCGCCACCCAGGTCGAACACCAGGAACGAGGTTTCGCCTTCCTTCTGATGCAAGCCGTATGCGAGCGCTGCTGCGGTGGGTTCGTTGATCAGCTTGTCGACTTTCAGGCCTGCCAGTTCGCCTGCTACCCGAGTGGCCTTGCGTTGGGCATCGCTGAAGTAGGCGGGCACGCTGATCACGGCCTCGGTCACGGTTTCTCCGAAAGCCCGTTCCACATCGGCCTTGAGGCTTTTGAGGACCAGTGCCGAAAGTTCTTCGGGCCGGTAAGCGTTTGCTCCCAGGCTGACCTTTTGCGCACTGCCCATGTGGCGCTTGAACAGTGCCGCTGTTCTGGAAGGATGAGTCTGCAGGCGCTCGCGTGCGGCTTTTCCCACCAGGATCTGATCATCGTCGTCCAGCCCTACCACGCTGGGCGTCAGCATTTCGCCCAGTGCATTGGCAACCAGTTGGGTTTTACCATCGCGCCAGACGGCGACCAGACTGTTGGTCGTGCCCAAATCTATACCGACGATCATGTGATGCTTTCTCCTTGCGTGTTCACTGTCCGGATTCTAAAGGGGGATAAGGTTGATCGGTCGATTCCATGAATAGTTTCATGCCAGAAACATTTCTCGCACCAGCCCGTGACGCTGCATTTTTTCGTTGAAGGTGCGACGCGGCAGTTGCAGCTCATTGAGCACGGATTTGATATCGCCTTTATGACGGGTCAGGGAAGCGCGCAGACATTGAGCTTCGAACGCCTCCTGTTGCGCCGCCAGGGATTGACACTGTTGCGGGACTTGCTCGATATCCAGCCCCAATGCCTGACGCTCGGCAGCGTTGGCCAGTTCGCGAACATTGCCCGGCCAGTCATGGCTGAGCAACTGCCCCAGTTGCAAGGCGCTGAGGGCGGGCGCTTCGCGACCCATTCGGGCTGCAGCCGTGCGGGCAAAGTGATTGAAGAGCTGCACGATGTCTTCGCGCCGTTCGCGCAGTGGCGGCAGATGCAGTTGCGCGACATTCAGGCGATAGGCCAGGTCTTCGCGAAAGCGTCCGGCCCGTGCCTCTTCCAGTAAGTCCGGCTTGGTTGCAGCGACGATCCGCAGGTCCACTTCAATGCTGCGATTGGAGCCCAGCCGTTCCAGGCGTTTGTCCTGCAACACCCGCAGCAGTTTGACCTGCTGGGCCATGGGCATGCTTTCGATCTCGTCGAGAAACAGCGTGCCGCCGTCGGCGTATTCCAGCCTGCCGATGCGCTTGCCCTGTGCGCCGGTAAAGGCTCCGCTTTCGTGGCCGAACAGTTCGGCTTCAAACAAATGCTCGGGAATGGCGGCGCAGTTGAGAGCAACAAAAGGCTTGCTGGCTCGCGGCCCGAAATCATGCAGGCAGCGGGCGACCAGTTCTTTGCCACTGCCGGTTTCGCCACGGATGATCACGTTGACCGGCAGTTGCGACAGCTCCAGCACATTGCGTCGCAAGACTTGCAGGCTGGGCGACACACCCAGCAGCGTGGTGTCCAGTTGGGTGCGGGCGTCGGCCTGTTCGGTCAGGCGGCGGTTTTCCAGGACCAGCTGGCGTTTTTCCATGGCTCGGCTCAGGTTGGTGAGCAGGGTCTGCGGGCTGAAGGGTTTTTCCAGAAAGTCGTAGGCACCTTCACGCATGGCCTCGACCGCCATGGGCACGTCGCCGTGACCGGTGAGCAGGATGACCGGCAGGTCTTTGTCGAGCGTTTGCAGGCGGGCCAGCAACTCAAGGCCGCCCATGCCCGGCATGCGCACGTCGGTGAGGATCACGCCGGGAAAGTGCTCGGGCAAATGCTCCAGGCATTCTTCGGCGCGGCTGTAGACCTGCACCTGAAAGCCCGACAGCGTCAGCCAGGGTTCGATGGCCTGGCGGATGGGGGCTTCGTCGTCGACAACGATGACCGAGTTCAGCATGGGGTTTGAGTCTCTATGAGGTCATTGGGCAGGCTGAACCAGAACACCGCACCGTTATCCCGGTTTTCTGCTGTCAGGCGACCCTCGAGTTCGTGAATGATCGCATAAGACACCGCGAGCCCGAGACCAAGACCGTCGCCCACCGGTTTGGTGGTGAAGAATGGATCGAAGATATTGCCCAGATGCTCTTGCGCAATACCACCGCCACTGTCGATGACACTCAGTTGCCAGTGCTGCGCCTGGGCATCGATGCGTACCTCCAGACGCTTGAGGGGTTTGTCGCGCATGGCGTCCAGGGCGTTGCGCAGCAGGTTGATCAGCACCTGTTCCAGGCGAATGGAATCACCACGTACCCAGGCCGGACGGGATATATGCAACACGCAACTGACTCGCTCTTCGCGAATGCGCGGGTCCAGCAGCAGCAAGGCCTGATCGACCACGGTCGCCAGATCCAGTCGCTCACGCAGGCCGCTGGGGCTCTTGCGGGCGAAGGTTTTCAGATGGCCCGTGAGTGCGCTCATGCGGGTCAGTTGCTGATCCAGCGGGTCCAGGGACTTGCAGGCATCCTCGATGCGGCCCTGATCGAGCAGCAGGCGCAAGGTTGCCAGTTGCATGCGCTGGGCCGTCAGCGGCTGGTTGATCTCGTGGGCGAGTGCCGCAGACATTTGTCCCAACGCCGCCAGCTTGGTCGATTGCACCAGGCCCTCCTGGGCGGTGCGCAAGTCACGGGTGCGTTCCTGAACCTGACGTTCCAGTTCGTCGCGGCTGCGTTCGCGCAGTTTCGACAAGCGCCAGCGCTGATAAAGGAACAGCCCCAGAAACACCAGCGTCAGCCAGATACCGGCGCCCGCCAGTGCGGCATTACGGATATCGTCATTGACCAACTGTGGTTTGCGCAGCAGGTGCAATGTCCAGTTTTCGTCGGGAAGCGGCATGGACTGCCAAAGGTAATCAGTCGTGCCATCGGGGCCGTCGACCCGGCTCAAATGGCTTTGCGGCCCGACCTGATCGAGAAGGCGACTGCGCAGCGGTGACAGCGGCTTCTTGTCGTACTGTCGGGTGCGCAGCAGCTCTGCACGGTTTTCGAGGGAAATGGGTTCCAGCTCGCGATAGCGCCATTCGCTGCGGCTGGCGATAAACACAATGCCTTTGTTGTCGCTGACCAGCAGCAGATCGTCGCCCTGGCTCCATTCCTGCTCGATATCGGGAAATTCCAGCTTCACCACCATGGCGCCGCCGAAATTACCCTCGTCATCGCGCACGGCATTGGACAGGAAATAGCCCGGAATACCGGTGGTGACACCCACGGCATAGAAGCGCCCGATGCCTTGGGTCTTCGTCTGTTGAAAGTAGGGACGAAACCCGTAGTTGTGGCCGACATAGCTGTTGGGGTGTCGCCAGTTACTGGCACCTACGGCCAGCCCGTTTCGATCCAGCAGTTCCAGAGAGGAAGAGTGGGCGGCCTCGTTGATTTTTTCCAGCTTGAGGTTGAGCGAAAGCCGGGCGCCTTCGGTGAGCGGGCCGCTCACGGCTGCGCGAATTTCAGCATCGAGCGCCAGCACCGAGGGCAGGGCGCGATAGCGTTCGATCAGGGTATGCAGGGTGTTGGCGTACAGCACCATTTGCCCGCTGGCACGGGTGGCTTCCTGTGACAGGGCATGTCGCTGAGCCTGCAGCATGGCCACGCCGGCAGACAAGGCGGCGCCAGCCAGAATCAGGAGGGTATAGAGGGAAATACGCAAGTTGCGATGTTTGAAAATCATATCGCGTGGGCTGCCTGGGGTTTCAAAACCAGCGTATTCGCAAGCGCTTGCACTCGCGAATACGCCGTTATCGGCATTTACAGCAGGTTGAAGCTCGCCTGTTTCACTGCCTCGGAGTCGAGACCGATCATGACTTTGAATTCACCCGGCTCGGCAGCGTATTTCAGCTTCGAGTCGTAGAACTTCAGGTCGTCCTCGCTGAGGGTAAAGTTAACGACTTTTTCCTCGCCTGGCTCAAGCGTGACCTTTTCGAAGTTTTTCAGCTCTTTTACCGGACGGCTGATCGACGCCGCGACATCACGCAAGTACAACTGCACGATGGTGGTGCCAGCGACCTTGCCGGTGTTCTTGACGGTGACACTGGCGGTCAGCTTGCCTTTGCGGGCCATTTTGTTGTCCGACAGCTTGACGTCGGACACGTCGAAGCTTGTGTAGCTCAGGCCATAACCGAACGGGAAGAGCGGGCCGTTGGTTTCCTCGAAGTAGTGCGAGGTGTAGTTGCCCGGCTTGCCCGGCGTGTAGGGACGACCGGTGTTCAGGTGTGCGTAGTAGACCGGCAACTGGCCAACCGAACGCGGGAAGGACATGGCCAGTTTGCCCGACGGGTTGTAGTCGCCAAACAGTACGTCAGCCACGGCGTTACCGCCTTCGGTGCCCGGGAACCAGGTTTCGAGCATGGCATCGGCCTGTTCCTGTTCGTCGACCAGCACCAGCGGACGGCCATTCATCAACACCAGCACCAGCGGCTTGCCGGTGGCTTTCAGGGCCTTGATCAGATCGCGTTGCTTGCCCGGAATGTTCAGGCTGCTGCGGCTTGCGGACTCGTGGGACATGCCACGGGATTCACCCACAACGGCCACGATCACGTCGGACTGCTCGGCCACTTTCACGGCCTCGTCGATCATTTCCTGGGCAGGACGTGGATCGACTTCCACTTCGTGTTCGATGAAGTTCAGGTAGTTGAGGATGTGTTCGTTGTCGCTGACGTTCGCGCCACGGGCATAAACCAGCTTGGCCTTGTCGCCGACGGCATTGGCCAGACCGTCGAAGACGGTAACCGACTGGTTCGGCCGGCCAGCTGCGGACCAGCTGCCCAGCATGTCGAGCTGACTTTTCGCCAGGCCGCCAATCACGGCGATGGTCCCTTCCTTCTTCAGCGGCAGGGTTTCGTTCTGGTTTTTCAGCAGGACCAGGGTCTTGCGAGCCACATCACGGGCTTCTGCGCGGTGCAGACGATCATCGGAATAGGTGTCGGCCGGATCATCGGCAGCAACGCCGATACGACCGTAAGGTGCCGCGAACAGGCCCATGTCGTACTTGGCGCCCAGCACTTCGCGTACGGCGTTGTCGATTTCCTTCATGGAAACCTCGCCATCCTTCACCAGCCCCGGCAATTGCTCGCCGTAGGCCACGTCATTCATGCTCAGGTCGACGCCTGCCTTGATTGCCAGCTTGGCCGCTTCGCGATAGTCCTTGGCCACGCCGTGCTCGATCAATTCCTTGATGGCGCCGTGGTCACTGATGGTCACGCCCTTGAAGCCCCAGTCCTTGCGCAGCAGGTCTTGCATCAGCCACATGTTGGAGGTGGAGGGAACGCCGTTGATCGAGTTGAGGGCGACCATGACACCACCCGCACCGGCATCGGTGGCTGCGCGGTAAGGCGGCAGGTAATCCTGGTACATGCGCGTCATGCTCATGTCCACGGTGTTGTAGTCACGTCCGCCTTCGACTGCGCCATACAGGGCGAAGTGTTTGACGGCGGCCATGATGCTGTCGTTCGCGGCGACGTTCTTGCCCTGGAAGGACTTGACCATCACTTCGGAGATGCGCGACACCAGATAAGTGTCTTCGCCGAAACCTTCGGAACTGCGGCCCCAGCGTGGGTCACGGGAGATATCGACCATCGGCGCAAAGGTCATGTCCAGGCCATCGGCGCTGGCTTCTTTCGCCGAAACCCGGCCAGTCAGTGCGATGGCATCCATGTCCCAGCTGGCAGCCATGCCCAGGCTGATCGGGAAAATCGTGCGATGGCCATGAATCACGTCATAGGCGAAGAACATCGGAATCTTCAGACGGCTATGAGCTACAGCCGCTTCTTGCAATGGACGGTTTTCTGCGCGTGTAATGGAGTTGAACGTTCCGCCGATTCTGCCTGCGGCAATTTCCTTGAGAATCTTTGGCTGAGGCATATCGCCGCTGATGCTGATCAGGCGCAACTGGCCTATCTTCTCATCGAGGGTCATCTGTTTCATCAGCTTGGAGATGAAGGCATTCTTGGCTTGCAGTGTGGCTTGGGCGGATGGAGCGGTAGTGGAAGTGGTATCGGCCATTACCGATTGACTGGCCAGACCGACCAGCAGACCTAATAAACACAGCTTATTCATGAATGATTTCTCAAGGCTTTTGCCAGTAACTCGCGTTTAATACCGGGTAGCCATATTTTGGGTTTTAGACCTTTGGCATTTATTGTGCGAACAGCGCGAAGGATAGACGCAGGTAGACGCTGTTCGTTTCGTGGCCTGCAGCATATCGAATCCTTTCAGATTCGACTTGCCTGGGCGTTGGCGAGGGATTATGCCGGGGAACTTCTATTTTGGCTAAGGAGTGGCCATCCAATAGAACAAAAATCACCGGAGGTCAGGTGTTGAAGCTTGTGTTACAGCATGTGTTTTATGCAGTGGTGTTGTGGGGCGTCGTATTAAAGGCCCAGGCGGAACAGGTCGCTCTTGTGTTCCCGCCCATGACCGGCAATGTGGTTGATTCGGCGCAGATGCTCGACAGTCAGGCCACGGTGCGTCTGGCGAAAATGCTCCAGGCCCATGAGCAGGCGACCGGAGAACGGGTCGTGCTGGTGACTGTGGTCGACCTGCAAGGCACGACCCTCGCGGACTTCGGTTCACGACTGGGCAGCGCCTGGGGCCTGGGCAGCAATGGCCGGGACGACAGTGCCCTGCTGATCGTCGTGCGCGACAAGCGCAGTGTCCTGATCGAGGCGGGCTCCGCTCTGGACGATCGTCTGACCGACGCCCAGGCTTCGCTCATCATCAACATGCTGATCCTGCCGGAGTTCAACCGCAGCCGTTTTGCCACGGGCATCGAGCGCGGCGCCCGGGCCATGGTCATGGCGCTGGGCGGGCATGTGCCCGAAGAGCCCGAGCCATCCACCGAGTTCAGTGTCTATGATGTGCAGGCCAGCAGCGATGTGGCCTGGCAGATTGCCGGTGGATTGATTGTCGTGGTGTTGCTCATCGTGTTCGCCTGCCTGAGACGGGCAGTGCTTGTCTGCGCAAGCTCGCGTGAAGGTTCGGCAAACGGCAATCGCAGATTTGGCGGCGGCGCCTCGGGCAACTGGTAACAGGACTCTGGAAATGGCTTTACTCAATACAGACGAACAACAGCAGGTTGCAGAAGCAATCGACCGCCTTGAACTGCGCACCGATGCCGAGCTGGTCACGGTCCTGGCGGCCAGGGCCGACGACTACGCCTACATGCCGCTGGTATGGGCCGGGCTGATCGGTTTGCTGCTGCCGGGCATCATCAATTTCTTCACCGATATGCTGAGTGCCAACGAACTGTTGCTGGCGCAGATGAGCACTTTCATTCTTGTGGCCCTGCTGTGCCGCATTCCGGCGGTGACCAGTCATCTTGTTCCCACTTCGGTCCGGCGCTGGCGGGCGGGGAATCTGGCACGTCGGTTGTTTCTCGAACAGAACCTGCACAAGACGACGGGAGGCACCGGGATCCTGGTGTTCGTCTGCGAGGCCGAGCGTTACGTCGAAATTCTGGTGGATCACGGCATTGCCACTCGCCTGCACAGCGACACCTGGAAAGCGATGGTCGATGTCTTTACCCAGCAGATCAGGGACGGGCAGGCATTGCAGGGCTTCCTGGGCTGTATTCATGCCTGCGGCGAATTACTGGCCGATCATGTGCCGGTGACCCGTGAACGCAGCGAGTTGACCAACCGGCTGGTGGTCCTGGGATAAGGCCGCTGGTACATGAGTGCCGGTGGCCTACATATTTCTTAACCCTGAGCGCTCAACCCGCCTAAAATAGCCCGCTTCCTGTTCAGCTCCAGCCGCCCGAGGCGTTTTTCGATGTCAGCCACTGTCACTTCCTCCAAACCCGCGCCGGATCATCGCGCGCAGTTTCTGGGTTTGCTGGATACCAGCCTTTCCCAGAACTCCCTCATCAAGCTGGTTCTGGCCAGATACGTGGGCTCCGAAACCGAGTTGCAGCGGGTCATCATCAAGCCGCTGACGGTCAAGGATCAGCCCTGCCTGTCGTTCGTGTATCGCTATAAAACCCGCGACATCACCAAGAATTTCCCGTTGCGCGAGGCCGTGGATGTCATTGCTGGCCTGCTGCCTGAGTCGTTCAAGAATGCACATTTGCTGTCGCTGACCGATGAGGTACAACTGGAGTTCGGCAAGAAGGGCAAGAGCACGCTGTTCAAGAGCAAGGCCCAGCAGGAGCGTGAAGCCCCATCGGCCGGTCATGACCGGGAAAAGAAACGCTACCTTGAGCTGACCCGGCCTTTTCTCACCGATCTGGGTGTGACCAACAAGCAGCATGAGCTGATCCCGGCCATGTCGCGCAAGTGGAAGCAGATCAACAAGTTCATCGAAGTGTTTTCCCACGCCCTGACTTCATCGCCGCTCAAGCTCGATCAGCCGGTCAAGGTGGCGGACTTCGGTTCCGGCAAGGGTTACCTGACGTTCGCGATACACGACTACCTGTGCAACACCTTGCAGGCCCAGGGCCAGGTGACCGGCGTTGAACTGCGCGAAGACATGGTCAACCTGTGCAATGCCGCTGCCGAGCGCCTTGAGCATTCAGGCCTGGTGTTCAAGCATGGCGACGTTCGCAGCGTGGCTCCCAGCGCCCTGGATGTGATGATTGCCCTGCACGCCTGCGATATTGCCACCGACTACGCCATCCATATGGGCATTCGCTCCGGTGCGTCGATCATCATGTGTTCGCCGTGCTGCCACAAACAGATCCGCCTGCAGATCCAGAGCCCGACCTTGCTGCGCCCTATGCTGCAATACGGCCTGCACATGGGGCAGCAGGCTGAAATGGTCACCGACAGTTTGCGCGCCTTGCTGCTTGAGGCCTGTGGCTACGAAACCAAGGTGTTCGAGTTCATCTCGCTGGAGCACACCAACAAGAACAAGATGATCCTGGCGGTCAAGCGCGCTGAGCCTGTTGACCCGGCGCAGTTGCTGGCGCGCATCCAGGAACTCAAGGCGTTCTACAGCATTACCGAGCACTGCCTGGAAACCTTGCTCCAGGCAGACGGATTTCTCAGCTGAGCGACGTGGCCGGTTTTGGCGGCGCAATGACCGAGGTCTTGCGCCCCAGCATCACCGTGGCAATGACGGCAGCGGCGAAGACCCAGGTAATGGGTTCGACATGCTCGCCAAAGAACATCGCCGACAAGGCGATGGTGAAGAAAATCTGCAGCAGTTGAACTTGACTGACCCGCGAAATCCCGCCCATCGCCAGCCCTGAATACCAGGCGAAGAAGCCCAGGAACTGCGAGAAAAACGCCACATATGCAAAGGCCCACCAGGTTCCGCTAGACACGGGCCCTTGGTGTTGTGCGGCGAAATAGATAAAGGGGCCGATCAGCAAGGGGCTCGACAGCACCAAGGCCCAGCAGATCACCTGCCAGCCGCCCATTTCCTTGGCCAGTCGGCCACCTTCCGCGTAACCCAGCCCGCCCACAGCAACGGCAGCCAGCATCCAGAGGTCCCCGACCTGAATGCCGCCAGCGCCACTCATCAGTGAATAAGCGAGCACCAAGGCGCTGCCCAGTGCCGCGCAGCCCCAGAATGCCTTGGATGGACGCTCATGGGAAAGCCACGCCGCATAGATCGCGACAAACAGCGGTTGTATACCGTTGACCAGCGCACCGTGGGAGGCGGGCAAGGTCTGCATGGCCCAGGCCGACAGCACCGGAAAGCCGATGATGACGCCCAGAACGACCAGGGCCAGGCCTTTGAGCTGTTGCCGGGTCGGCCATTTTTCACGACGCCAGTACAACAGGGCCGCCGCCGGAATCGCCGCCAGCAGCGCACGACCGATGCCGTTGAGCAGTGGGTGAAGTTCCTGCACCACGATGCGAGTCATCGGCAGCGTCAGGCTGAAAATGATGACGCCCAGCAGGCCCAGAGCCATACCGGTGTTTTCACGAGAAGACATGATCCCAATCCATTTCTAATGTTTTTTGTATACAGAATGGGCATATAGCCACAGGTCAGCCGGATCGTACGGCTACAGCTATGCACTGATTCAACCGTACAGTTGCGACCACCGGTAGCCTGCAGTTGAGCTTCATTGAGCTGGATCAAGGCTGCCGTCTGCCGGAAGGCCGAAGCTACTGGCAAACCCAAGGCTCAGGACCCCTTCATCTGAGCCAGCCAGAGACGAGGATCAGCCATGAGCAGCACCTTTTTCATTCCCGCCGTGAACATCATTGGCTCCGGTTGTATTGAGGAAGCCATGCAAGCCATCCGTAAATACGGATTCCTCAAGGCTCTGATTGTCACCGACGCCGGGCTGGCCAAGGCCGGTATCGCAGCTCAGGTCGCGGGTCTGCTGGTGGAGCAGGGCATCGATGCGGTGGTGTACGACGGTGCCAAGCCCAACCCGACCATCAGCAACGTGGAAAAAGGCCTCGCGCTGCTGCAAGAGCGCCAATGCGATTTCGTGATTTCCCTCGGCGGTGGCTCACCCCATGACTGCGCCAAGGGCATTGCTCTGTGCGCCAGCAACGGCGGGCATATCAGCGACTACGAAGGCGTGGACCGCTCGGAAAAACCCCAACTGCCGCTGATTGCGATCAACACCACTGCCGGTACGGCCAGCGAGATGACTCGCTTCTGCATCATTACCGACGAAGGGCGCCACGTGAAAATGGCGATCATCGACCGCAACGTTACGCCGATCCTGTCGGTTAACGACCCGAAAATGATGGTCGGCATGCCCAAATCCCTGACCGCCGCCACTGGCATGGACGCACTGACCCACGCCATCGAAGCCTACGTGTCGACTGCCGCAACCCCGATCACCGAAGCCTGTGCGATCAAAGCCATGAACCTGATCGCGGGCAACCTGTACAAGGCGGTCGTTGACGGTACGGATATCGTCGCCCGGGAAAACATGGCTTATGCGCAATTCCTGGCGGGCATGGCGTTCAACAACGCTTCGCTGGGTTATGTGCATGCCATGGCGCACCAGTTAGGCGGTTTCTATGACTTGCCCCATGGCGTCTGCAACGCCGTATTGCTGCCTCATGTACAAAGCTTCAACGCAACGGTCAGCGCCGCTCGCCTGACCGATGTGGCCCATGCCATGGGCGCCGACATTCGCGGTCTGTCCCCACAGGATGGCGCGCGTGCGGCAGTTGCGGCGATCCGCAAGCTGTCCACTTCGGTGGAAATCCCTTCGGGCCTCGTGGCCTTGGGTGTGAAAGAGGAGGACATACCGACGCTCGCCGCCAATGCCCTGAAAGACGCCTGCGGCCTCACCAACCCGCGCCCGGCTACTCAGGAACAGATTGAAGGCATCTTCCGTCAGGCTCTTTGAGGACACCACGATGAGCACCACTTCCAGCGATATTTGCGCGGCGGCCGAGCAACTTGAAGGCTTTGTGGGCTACCACCACAAGCACAAGCATTTCATCGTGCGCTTCAGCGAAGACGCCTTCGGCATGGACGTCACGCAAGACAGCATTACCCCAACCAGTGAGTTCGTCTGGAGCGTGGGCAGCGGCGCACAAATGAGCCTTAGCCGCGAGCGCCTGCAACTGCTGCTCGACCAGAACATCGACAGCCGCCTGAACATCACCGAACCGCTGCGGGTTTACATGCGCCGCCAGGATTTACCGGAGATCAAGGTGGAGCGCTGGGTGAAGGTGTAGTGGCTGAGGTCGGCGGCTTGCCAGCGACAGGGTCGTGTCCTACGATTTTCGTCATTACCTTCGGTACGAAATGTGCAAGAAAGCACGGATGTGCCAAAAACATGACGAGAAACCATGAAGCCCATACCTTTCGTATCGGCACGACTTACACCTAGAGGCCTGTCGGCAGCACTCATAGGTTTCATCGTTTTGGTCTGCTCTTCCCTGATGTTGGCCACTGCCTGGCAGATGAAACAATCGGCTGATGAACGTCTGGCCGATGCAGAAATGGACGTTGCCAATATCGTGAATGCTGCCGAGCAACAGGCTCAGGACACCATTCGTCAGGCTGACTACAAGCTGCGCGATATCGTTGAACGGGTAGAAAGCGAGGACATGAACCGGGCTCAGCAACTGCGCCTGCACAAGCTCATGTCCGAGGACACTGCCGTCATGAAGAGCATCCAGGGGCTCTTCATCTACGACGAGTACGGAAACTGGGTTGCCAACTCCTTTTCGCCAAATGTCAGCAAGAAAAATAACAGCGACCGCGACTACTTCATCTATCACCGTGAAAACAACGACGACTCGATTCATATCGGTTCGATCATCACAAGTCGCACGACCGGAGAAATGGTGATTCCGGTCAGTCGCCGTATCCAGTACCCGGATGGTCGTTTTGCCGGCGTTGCACTGGCCACGATTTCAGCCGCTTATTTCCAGCGTTTTTTCGAGCGTATGGAAGTTGATGACACAGGCGTCATCTTTCTCGCCCTTGAAAATGGCGACTTGCTGGCCCGTCGCCCGGCCGTTGGCACCCTGGTGGTGACCAATATTTCCAAGGGTGAAATATTCAGCAAGTACTTGAGCACAAGCGACAGTGGCACCGCCATCATGACTTCCGTAGTGGATGATATAGAGCGCATATATGCTTATCGGCGTCTTCAAGGCCTGCCCATGGTGGCGGCTGCGGGCTTTTCGTACGATTACGTCTTCGCCAACTGGTGGACATACGCCTATCGCTCGTTCGCGATTGTCGGCTTGATCACTTCAGCACTGACTTTGCTGGGGGTTGTACTTTACAGCCAGGTTCAGAAACTGCTGAACGCTGAAAAAGAGCTGAATATCGCCCGCCGCGAACTTGAAATCCTGGCGCAAACAGACAGCCTCACCAATGTGGCCAACAGACGATGTTTTGATGCAGCGTTGCAGAAAGAAGAAGCCCAGGCCCGGCGCAGCGGACAAAGTATCGGGCTGATTCTTCTCGATATCGACTGGTTCAAGCAATACAACGACACCTACGGCCATGTCGCAGGCGACCAATGCCTGAAACAGGTTGCGCGCCTTATACAAGCCAATATCCGCCGCCCTGCCGATCTTCTCGCACGCTATGGCGGTGAGGAGTTTGTCGTCCTGCTGCCGGATACAGACCTGGCAGGTGCATTGAATGTGGCCGAAAACATACGGTTAGCCATATTTGCCGAGGGCATTGAACATTCGGGCAGCCCTTTGAATGTCGTCAGCATCAGTGGCGGTGTGGTTGCTTCACGGTTGGCTGAGGGTGAAAGCTATGCTGCAAGTCTGGGCATGGCGGATCGGTTGTTGTATCGGGCGAAGAGTCAGGGACGTAATCGGGTTGAAACAGGGTGATCCTTGCATCATGGCGCTGTGCTCAGTCTTTGTTTGAGCGGTCACGAAAGGGAGTTTTGTCAGTCAGGTTATTCAGGAACACGTAATGTCTGTTACCCGGTTTGATGTACACGCATTGATTCGTCTGGATGTGCCCCAGCCCCTTAAATGGGCAGTCACGTTGCTGATCGTATGGGTCGCTTATTTGTTGAGAGCAAAAGTATTCACCGCTGTTCCACCGTTGCCCATATTGTTTTTCTTGCCGGCCATTCTGTTCTCGGCGATTTTTTTCGGACGGCGTTTCGGTTTTTTTGCCACAGCCCTGAGTTCAGTTATCGCTGCTTATTTCTTCCTTCCTCCGATTGGCAATCTGGGTATTGCTGCACCCAATGCCGCCTTCAGCCTCGCGCTGTTCATCCTGACCAGCGTGCTTATTACGGTAATGGGCTCGGCACTGCGCAATGCCTACCTGCGAAGCGAGCAATTACAACGTCAGACGGCCATCGCCCATGAGGATGCAGAGAAGGCGCGTGCCCTGGCCGAGAAAGGTGAGCGCGAACGGCAGTTGCTGCTCGTCGAGTTCGGGCATCGGGTTAAAAACGACATGCAGCGCACCATCGCCACCCTGCACCTGCAAGCCGTCCACTCGGCTCCCGACGTCGCCTCGGCCCTCAGGCAGGCGGCCGGTCAGATAAACGTCGTCGCCTCCATGCATGATCGCCTGGCTCACCACGATGGTGAAATGTCCGTAGACATGAATGAATACCTCCAGGACCTGGTCGCCGGGGTGAATTACAGCATGGCCGAAACCCGGCCCGTTGAAATGTCCGTTGAGGCTCAGCCCCTCAGGCTGCCTCTGGATCGTGCCGGGTCTGTGGGGCTCATCACCAATGAACTCATTACCAATGCCTTGAAGCATGCGTTTCCGGATGGGCGCGCAGGTAAAATCACAGTGGATTTTTGTCGTACTGACCAACAGTTTGTACTGACGGTTTCAGATGACGGCATCGGCTTGCCTGACGAAACCAGCGATCCCGCGTCGCAACGCAAAGGATTGGGGCGCAAACTCACCAGGGCTTTGGCAGCGCAATTGGGTGGCGAGCTTGTAGTGGGCACAGGGAATCAGACCGGGGTTACGACAGTCTTGAGTTTTCCGGTGGTGGAGAGTTGATGCAGGCAGTGATGGCGGTTCCACTGTGTGGGGGGGGCCTGCGCCACGACAGCAAGAAAGTGGCGCCCAAGGCCCCTCCCACAATGTGATATGTACGCCTTAACTTATCAGTCAGGGTATCAAACGCTCCGCACGCAATCTGTCGAAGACATCGAAAAAGGCCTGATCACTGGCCTTGTAGGCGCTGAAGCCCAACGCCCGGCTTTTCGACATGTCGGTCACCACTTCGATGGGGCGTCCAAGGTCTGCATCGGTGTGCCATGGCGATATCAGGCGGTTGATATCGGCTTCTCGCAGATCATGTTCGGCAACGATCTGGCTCCAGGCGCTCTGGTCGTTGGCCATTTGTGTTTCGAGCGGGGCTGGTGCTGATGGAAAGTCGGCCGGTTGCAGGCCGAAGTAGCTGGCGATCTGGCCCCACATCCATTTCCAGCGAAAGACATCCCCGTTGGTGATATTGAACGCCTGATTGGCCGCCGCCGGTGTAGTCGCGGCCCAGAGCTGCTGTCTGGCAAGTTGCCGGGCGTCGGTCATGTCAGTGAGGCTGTCCCATTGCACCCGTGAGCCGGGAAACACGAACGGGCGTCCGGTGTGTTTGCTGATGGTGGCGTAGACGGCGAGGGTTGTCGCCATGTTCATCGCGTTGCCCACGGCGACACCTGTGACTGTATGCGGGCGATGTACGCTCCAGGTGAAACCGTCCTTTTCGGCGGCGGCGAACACTTCATCCTCCTGCGCGTAGTAGAAATTCTCTATGTCCAGACGACCCTGATCCTCACGGAATGGCGTCTGTGGAAGGCTGCCTTTGCCATAGGCCTCGAAAGGGCCGAGGTAATGCTTCAGGCCTGTGACCAGCGCCACGTGCTTCACGCTTGCGGCTGGGCGAACGGCATCCAGCACATTGCGGACCATGGCAGCGTTGACCCGAATGTTCTCGGCTTCGGTCGCTTGCCGTGACCAGGTCGTGATGAATACATGCGTGGGTTTCAGGTCTGCCAGCGCCGAGCGCAGCGATGCGGGGTCCTGAAGGTCTGCTGCGACCGGGATCACGCCTTTCTCGGGGGATGGATTGCGCGAAAGCGCCGCAACCTGCCAGCCGTTTTCAATCAGGAGTCGAGTGGTTTCGCTACCGACGATGCCGCTGGCACCGACGACCAATGCTGTCTGGGTCATAAGGTTTTCTCCAAGAATTCAGGTGTCTGAAACCCATCGTTCCGGAAAAGTTCAAAGGCGATACCCGTCGGTTTCTCTGTAACGGGGCAATCCGCAGGAACTGTTATCCACTTGTCAGGCTCTTTTGAATACCAAGCGTAAAACCTGTCTGGACTGATGGCTAAAGGAGATCAAATCATGAGCGACGAGAAGCAGAAACAACAGGAAAAACCCGAGAACGACACCCCCGCGCATTCCACTGAGGAGGAAAGGGAACGACTGAAGGACTTCAACAAGAACGGCATTCCGCCTGGGGCATGCTGAGGTCGTTGTTGTGCCAGCAGATAGATGCCCGTCACACACTCGATATTATTTTTGAATATGAGCGGAGCAACGATCATGAAGTACGATGAAAAACTGATTGAGGACGCCGTGCTTGCCCTGTTGGCAACTTTCAGTTTCGATCACGGTAATGCATGGAAAGGGTTCGATTTCGATGTTATGAATCGATTGCATGAACACGGTTTCATCAGTAATCCGGTGAACAGGAATAAATCGATCTGGTTGACGGTTGAAGGCTTGGAGAGAGGTCGGCAGATAGCTGACCGGTTATTTGGGGGGAGTGTTGAAGCGGGGCAGATATCAAGCCCTGAAACTTGACCCTCATCAAAAAAACACAACATCATGAATTAAATGGAATTTTCGTAAGAGACTCCGCCGTGTCTCTGACACCGCGCTGCAGCGCAGCAAACACAAGGAGCGCGCTTGCCCGCGACCGGCTGCGTTAGCAGTCGTAGATTTGGGAGCGCTTCGCACTCGATCGCGGGCAAGCGCGCTCCTACAGAAAATCTTTTTAATTCATGATGTTAATTTTTTATGGAAGCTTAATAATTATTGTAAAATTCTTTGAATTTGAAATGAGTATACCCACCAGTTTTACGGATTTCAATTTGTGAGGAAAATTAAATCAAGTCTTCAGCCAATCCGTTTTCTATCCTTGAACCAGGCTTTCTCGCCATCGGAAGCAGACGAAAAACATAATACAGTGCTTTCAGCGTGCAAATTATTAGGCTCTGTTTTCAGGGTTTAGAGCTAAGATGGGAGTTTGGTAAGAAAACCGAAAGCACTGGAGAGAAGTGGAGTCGTTAGAGGGGGGGAACTTTACTCCGGTCGATGGAATTAGTGTTGTGTAGTAACGTAATACTCTATTTGGGGGGATTATATTAATAAATTTTTTGTGAGCGGATCTTCTGTTTCATCAGCTTTCTTTGAGCGCTAACCCAAGTGTAGCTTGCAATGAACAGGTTAGGCGAATAGGCAGCTTAAGGTGTATCGGCTTGTCACGTGCAGAGGAGTAACTGCCGGTACTGAGAAAAACGAGCGGTCCTTCACTTTGCTTTCAAGCGACACATCATTGATCGCTATCAATAGTTGAAGGTCATCAGCCAATGCGCCTCTTTTGGGAGCCCGCTCGAGACGCGATTGAGCGGCGTTCGCCCAACATGCGCCTCCAGCCGCTACGGGTTGAGTGTGGCAAACACAAAGCAACATGAACGAACATGAGACAACACGAACGAACACAACATATAGTGTTTTTAACGAAGGCGTAAGCTCAGGAGGGTGGTGCTCAATTTTTGATCATGTATTTACAGTTTGCCTGTAAACAGGGGGTTGCAGATTTGGATTTCCTAAGTTATCCACAAGAAGTTGAAAAATATACACGTTTAGTGGAGTTGCATTTTTTACCATGCATAGCATATCTTGTGTTTTCTGACGGATATCTTTAGATATCTAAAGATATCCACAGATCATCCGCTTGTGCGTTGTGGATAAAGTCGGATACCATGCGATCGCTGTATGTTTAGACAGCAAAAAAACGCCCCACCACATAAGTGGTGAGGCATTCGACGCGACCTACAGATCCGGCCTGAGAAACTGAAAACTGAAGGTTGCATTACCACAAGTCGGTTAGGACAGGAGGTGGGGCGCGAGTGTACGCACCGGTATGCAGACGCACAAATGTTTTAGGCCTGTTCGGCTAAATGGTCAAGTTGTACCGGTTATATCTAAGGCCCTACCTTGTCCGCTGACTCTTGTAAAAGGGTTACACGATGGACAAAGAGATACAGCCTCAAATTGCTGCGACGGATGAGGATGCCGAGCAGGGTTTTTTCTGCTGGTACCGACGCTGTGGCAAGCGTGTGCTGGATGCCCATGCCCATACGTATGGTCTGAAGGCTTGGCGATTGCGGGTAAGACGTAAGAAGGAGGGGCGCTCATGAGGCGCTTCCGACGCATGCATCGTGCTCAAACTGACCGAGTGTTCGTCCATCAATACCAGCGGTTTAGGTTCGGCAGATGGGAGGATGTTTGTGCCCACTTCCGTAACTACCCTGGCCAGTTGGTATTTGATTTCTAACGCTGCATAAGTCGAGGGGGAGTTCTCCCTCGGCTCGCGAGGCTGGGCTAGTAATCCCCGGCTCAGTTCATTCGGTTTCGCTTACTCCTAGGGGGCCAGTCCGCTCACTCCCTCTTCAATATCCTGATCTCTCAAGCCTGACATCATCATGAAATCTGAGTGACTTTGAGTTCGTAGGGCATTGCACTGTGAGTTTTTAGGGGGGATTGGATGGCCACCGGGGAGATATGTGTCCCAAGGCGTCATGTGGGCGGAGTCGGAGGGCACCAAATTTTTGGGGCTTTTGGGAGGTAATGGAGCAGGGGCGAGCAGGGATTGACGAGCTTGAAGAATGTAGAGGGAAGTCGGCAAAAAAGCCCGGAAATACTGAAGAAAAATGGAGCGGGTAGAGGGAATCGAACCCTCAACTAAAGCTTGGGAAGCTTTCGTTTTGCCACTAAACTATACCCGCTCTGAGCGGCTGACTTTGTACCAGATGCTCGGGGCGAGTTAAAGCGCTAAATTCATCCAGCCGCGCTTTGTGGCTGCACTGCGCCCAGGGAGACCATTCGCCAGTTGCTGCTTTCCCTGCGTTGGCGAATGGTTCCTCGGCTCTGTCGAGCGCCGGGCTCAGAAGGCGAAGGCATGGTGTTGAGTCTGGCTGTAGGCGTGGCGAGCGGGTTCTACGACAGGTTGCAGGAAACTCATCAGTGCCTTTTTGGAGTCGCGGCAGGCGGCTTTGTGTTCCATGTCCAGAAAGTGCCCGGCGGCTTCGATGGTGCTGAAGCTGCAGTTCTGCACGTACTTGGCGAAGAGCACCGCGTCATCCGCTGCAGTGTATTCGTCCCAGGCTCCATTCATGAACAACACAGGTACGTTGATGTTTTTCGCAGCGGTCAGGTAATTGCTCGGGTCGAGTTCCAGCACCTGGCTGATGTGATAATGCATCTGATCGTATTCGTGCAGGTCCAGGCTGCTGACGTGACGATAGTTGAAGCGTTTGAACAGCGATGGCAGGTGTTTGCCGATGGTGTCGTTGATCAGGTGGCCCACTTCGTAGCGGTTGTGGGCGCCCAGGTGCTTCACGCCGCGGTTCAGGTAGTCACGCATGTGTTCGTTGAGGATCGGTGAGAACGAACTGATGATGGCGCTCTCGATGCGTTTTGGCCGGTGCGACAGGGCAACCATGGCGGCGGCTCCGCCCCATGAAAACGACATGACGTGTTCGGCGTTGAAGTGGTCGATCAGCTCCAGCAGGATCTGGCCTTCCATTTCCCGGGTCAGGGGTTTTTCATGCAGGTTGTGCGGCTTGGATTTCCCCGCATAGGGTTGGTCGTAAAGCACGACGTTGAACTGTGGATACAGATTGCGAACGGTCTGGGCAAAAGAAGCGGTAGTGGCCAGCGAGCCGTTAACCATGACGATGGTTTTTTCCGCGGCGTCTGCGCGGTAGAACTCCGTGTAAACCCGAAACTGTCCTTGTATATCAAGCACGGCGATTTCTGGCCTCATATGTATGTCTCCTGACTTACAGATATGCGTATGCGCTAGCGCAAATAAAAAATTGCACGGTTTGGTGACAGGTAGGCATTAGCCTTGAAGGCCCATGTCGATCCGAACGATCTGTTCGACAGGTATTGTTATTGGCGGGCAATTTGTCGTGAACCCGAGGGTTCGAGACGGCAAAAGGTTTCTTAGAATGCGTTGCTGACTTGCCAGTCACATGTGGACTGACGATTGGATTCAAGCAGGGGATCCGGGAACCCGCAAGTGCCGTTCGTAATTGATCGGGCCGTTCCGCCGAATGGTAGTGACTTTTTCAGATCGAGTGAATTTGTGCGCTGCTCAATGCCTGATAGCTGCCGGGCTCTAGCTCGGGGTTCAGGGCCAGAGGCCCCATGCTTTCTCGATGCAGAATCAATACTTTATTGTCGAAATGACCGAACATCCGTTTTACCTGATGGTAACGGCCTTCCACGATACTGAGCCTGGCACAGCGAGGTCCGAGCAGTGTCAGAGTGGCAGGTTGGGTGGTGATGTTCTCGTAGGCAAAGTAAAAACCCTCGGCGAATTTCGCTATGTACCGTTCGTCGATAAGTTGCTCTGTCTCGACGTAATACACTTTGGGCAGTTTGGTTTGCGGCTGGGTCAGGCGACGTGACCACTGACCATCATTGGTAATCAGCATCAGGCCGGTGGTGTTGAAGTCCAGCCGACCGGCGATGTGCAGTTCATGCTTGTCGGGTTCATCCAGCAAGTCGAGCACGGTCGGGTGTTGTGCATCGACCGTTGCACTCACATAACCACGCGGTTTGTGCAGCATGAAATAACGCGCTGCCTTGCCGGCCTGCAATAACTCGCTGTCGAACTCCACACGGCTGAATTCGCGCACTTCATGATGCGGGTCGCCAGTCACCTGGCCGTCAACTTTGACTCGCCCACTGGCCAGCGCCAGGCGTACATGCTGGCGATTGAAGCGGGGCAGGTTGCTGAGGAAGCGATCAAGGCGCATGACGAGGAGGGTGCGATGGGCAAGGAGCGCGCATGGTACGCCTATCGAAGCGGTTTGGCCTGCAGGCTGTCTGCGACGCCGGCGCAGCGCGGGCATAGGCAGGCCTTGTTGCGGAGTTCGGCTGGCAGGGCCTGGAGCACGGCCGGGTCGATACTTTGCGAAAAGCACCAGCATGCCTGATCAACCGTGCGCGGGTCCGCCAGTGTGCAGCTATTGCTGAAGCCACATGCCGGGCACAGGCCAGGGTTTGTATTTGTCGTTGCTGTGTTCATGCCGGGACAGGGTTCTCTATACAGACTTGATTGCGGCCGTTGAGCTTGGCGCGATAGAGCGCCAGGTCGGCACGGGCGATCAGGCTTTGCAGGTTATCATCGCTTTGCAGTTCGGCCAGCCCGACACTGACCGTAATCTGCAACGGCATGCCGGAAAAGACATACACATGCTGCTCGGCCAGTTCGCGGATTTTTTCGGCGATGCGTTGGGCACCTTTGGTGTCGCTGCCCTTGAGCAGGATGATGAACTCTTCACCACCCCAGCGGCAAATGATGTCTGACTGGCGCAGGCAGCTTTTCAGGTCATTGGCAAAACCGGCCAGCACCTCATCGCCTGCCAGATGGCCGTGCGTATCATTGAGCCGCTTGAAGCGATCCAGGTCCAGTAACAATGCAGTCAAGGGGATGGCTTCGCGCTGGGTATCCTTGAGGGTATTCACGGCCAGCAGGTTGAAGCCCCGGCGAGTGGGCAGACCGGTCAGGCTGTCTAGGGTGGCCTGGGCTTCAAGCTTTTGCTGGTAGCTGATGATGATGCGATGCAGGAGCCCGACAATCACCAGCGTCACGATCAGGCAGATGAACAGGTTCATGTACAGCGAATGGCGAACATCGCTCAGGGCGGTGTCTTCCTGCTTGTCGACGATCAGATACCACTCAAGTTCAGGAATGAAACGTACATTCAGAAAGTGCCCTTCGCCTTCGTTGCGGTATTCAAAGGTGCCGTCGTGAGGTTTGAGCAGTTCGCTCTGCAGGTCTCTCATACTGGGCAGGTCTTGTAACCTTTGCCCGATCACCGAACCTTGCGGTCCACCGCCTGCGCCGGTCAGGACAATGCGTCCGAAGGTATCGACAAGGTAGACGTTGCGCTCATAGCGTTGTTGATAACGGTCGATCAGTTGGGTAACGGCATCGACGGTAAGGCCTACTCCGGCGATACCGATGAATGTGTTGTTGTAATCAAATACTTTGTAATTGATGAAGAAGGTCAGGTTGTCCTTGTTGGCCATGTCGGGGTCAAAGCTGATTTCGTATGGCACATCCATATCCCGCACCCGGAAATACCAGGCATCGCGTGGCTCGAGAGCACTGACTTTTTTCAGGATGCCTTTGGCGTGGTAATAGGTGTGGGTGGCATCGGATATGAAAAAGGACGTGTAGGCACCGTAATGGTCCATGACCTCCTTGAGGTAGCGGGTCATTTGTTCAGGATTGCGTTCGCCATCGACCACCCAGTCGCGCATGAAGGTATCGCGCGACATCATCGAAGAGATGAGAACGGGCCGTACCAGATCTTTCTGGATTTCTGAATAGACCGTATCCGACGTCAATGGCAACTCAGTGTTGATAATACCGTCGCGAATGGATTCTCGTGATACGTAATAACTCAACAGTGTGGTTGCCAGAAAACCGCTTCCCAGCAAAAAAATCAAGGTCATCAATAATGAACGGTGAGAGGTCATTGCAGACTGATGGGGCATGAAAAATCCGCTTTCTTGGATATCCTTGAGAATACGTATATTAAATGAATCAGCGATTCATTAATAACCGGATATATAAAGCAAGTCTCTGGCCACTTTCAGTCAGGGCGCATTGATAATCGCCGGGACCAGATAAACCGGGCTTCTGCGCAGAAAGGCATCAATGGCGGAACATCGACAATGCACCAAAAGAATCCGGTCGTAATGAATACCCTGCGCCCATAATGTCTTGAACAGATCTTCCAGCGCGGGGGCAGACATTGCAAAACGGTTACGCACCGTCAATATATCCATGGGGGTGGGCGGGAGCTGTCCTTTGAAAGGCGATATATTGGAATTGCGCACAATATTGGCAATGTCCTGATAGGTTTCATCGGCCACAGTCTGGAACTTGGACAAGGTGTAATTTTTCAATCTGCCGCGAACCGAGGTGCCCGCCATGAGTTTGTCGGTGACTACCAGCGAGGGCAGTGAAGACGGTGGTATCGCCAGGGTATTACCCATGTCATTCGATATGGCAAACGGGCCGACTTTTTTGCTGACGACGCGATGCAGCTTTGGATCGGCAAGCAGATAGCCATGAGGTGCATAGGTATGTATTTCGGTTCCGTTGGGGATTTTGACCGTCGAACTCCAGGGCAGGTACTGGCCATGGGTGCTGACCACCAGAGTGCGGGCCTGACCTTTGCTGGATGTCCAGAGCAGAAACTTGCGCCCGAGCTTCCAGGCGTGGATGGGCAGGTTGCCGTAGAGAGGGTGTCCAGGCACGGTCCAGACCTTGAGCATGCTGTCGGTGTGAAAGAACTTCTCCAGGCGTGTTTGCCGAGGTTGCATCGAGCGGCCAAACAGTGACGCGGTGCTCAAGGGGCGAAGGGCGGTGGCGCGCTGCGTGCGTACTATGCTTTTTACAGGCGTCACGATTCTCTTGAGAGCTCCCAGCAACCTTGGCGTAAAAGGCAGCAGGCTGAACAACCCCAATGACAGGGCGGACAGGATGGCCTGCTTTTTCTCCTCGCGTCCACTGCCGGGCTGATTGGCTGCCACGACGTTAAGGGACGTAATGCCGATATCGATGGCCAGTACGGCAATGAATGCCGGCGTCAGCACAAAAGACATGGGGGCCAGTACCCATTGCAGATGACTCAGGAGTTGGCTCCAGTAACGCAGTGACACCTGGGTCGAGGTCACGATCTGCTGTTGCGCTTCTTCCAGAGTGTTCTGTTTCAGGGTCTGGCGCATGAAGGCGAACGGCGAGCCGGGCAGCAGATATCGATGCAGCGAGTGATTCAGCGCCTTGCGCACATCGGGGTTGTAGATCACGTCTGTCCAGGGACGCAATATCGACGCGGGCGGATCTTGCGCCTGGACACCGGCCCATAACCTGAACAGATAGTTCAAACGCTCCTGATTGCGCACCGGTACGTAATTCAACACGGCGGTGCGCCATTTCTCGTCCCCGGTGGCGTGCCTGAGGTATTCCTGAAGAGCCTCATCGTTCTTGAACTCAATGAACGCTTTTGGCAGCCCGGCCTGATAAAGCACCCTTTGCGGTTTGTCGGGCTTCTCAAGTACCAGCAGGCCGGCGCAATACTGGTGTTCGATACCTTCAACGAATGAGTTCTGCACCTCGAAACCCAAGGTGAGCCATTGCGCAGCGGGGTCCGTCAATGACTTCACGATGCTGTCGAAACCGCTGCGCAGCAGGCAGCCCTGTTTCAGGCAGATCACAGCCTGGCTGATCAGCATGGCCTGAAACATCTGCTCGATCTTCTGTGCCTGTTGTTCCCAGAACTCATCGAGACGCTGGGACATCAGGTGCAGAAAGTCGATGGCTTTTATCTTTTCTTCGATGTCCAGAGCGCTAATGGCAAGCTCCTGGTCGGCTGACCAGACGCCTTTGCCGGTCGGGTCCAGATACACCACCGAACGACCGCCATGGTCGATATAGCCCGCAGGGTATTGCACCCGATAGTTGCTCAGCAGGGCTTGGCTGAGGCTGACGGGTTTTTCGTCGGGCACGTGTACATGAACGGTGGGCCGCAGAATACTGCCCAGCGGTGTGGTCGAGTGTCCACGTCGATAGGCAATGAAGACGTGATCAGGGTTTAGTTCTGTGCCATGCAGGGTGCGGATGACTTCAGCCATGAGCTGCGCCGAGATTTTCAGCGGCGCGGGGATTTGCCCCAGGATGGACACTTGCGTCTGCCAGAGGTCTACCGCTCCTGCCAGCGTCAGGCCCCGTGCAATGGGTTTGAGTGGGTCGATATCGTGGATGCCATCCATGCTTTCCAGCAGGTCGAGGGCGAGGGTTTTCTGAGCGTCTGTGAGGCAACTGAACACGTCATCCTGAATCACTACCGACTCGACCACGAGCACCATGCTCTCGCCGGAAATGTACTGGCCCAGCCAGAGCCGGTGATGCCTTGAGGCATTGAGCGTGTCGAGCAACCGTTGGCTCATCTGACGCGGCTCGTCGCTGATGTACTCGGTGATGGTTGCCGCATCGCCCAGGACATGAATAAAACAATGGGAAGTGTTCAGCGACCTGACCTGAAAGATGCCGGGTACGAGCTGACCGTTTATAGACAACATGCGGACCTCAGAACTGTCGCCTCGCGTGGTCTGTTCCAGCGCCTTACTGTCGGCCGGGAAGTGCTTGAAACCCAGTGCATCGAGCGTCAGGTAATAGCCGTTGCGGCTGATCTTTTTTCGAGCGAACTTTCGGGCCAGCACGTCGAGAAAGGAAAGCCTGGCCAGTGACCGGTAAGTTGTTTGATGTTCGCGCCAGAAGCGATTGACCCTGTCGCTGTAGTCATCGCCCCAGCGGGCGTTGATGATCAACTCGAACACCGCTCTGGACGTCAGGGTTGGCATGTCCGGGGTCAGAGGTGCGTTGGTTATCGTGCAACTCAACAGGTCTGTCAGACGGGTTATATCGCAGATCGTCAAAGCCAGTTCGGTCAGCGAGAGTCGAGCGCTGTAACGCTCTCGTCCATGCTCATCCACCGAGGGCCGGCTCTCGGTATTGAAAGTGATATGCAGGTGATCGGGGTTCAGTTCCTTGCCAGTCTTTTGTCGCAGCAGGCTTGTGAGTTGTTCGTGGATATACACCCGTTGGGGAGGTGGATAGTCCATGTCCAGTTGCAGGGTTTTCAGCAGCAGGACCGAGTCGGCAATCAGCTTGAAGCCAGGGCTTTTTCTGAGCTTTTTCAGTCGCTGTATGGCTTGTGTATCGGGCAGGGTCGAAGGTGATGGCGTAGCGGCTGGCTCAGGCAGTGGCTTTTCGTGAGTCGAGTCATGCAGCGGTGAAAGGGAAAACGCCCCCGAGCTATTGAGGCTGTCTTTTCGCTCTGAGTCTGGCCCCGGCAATATGACGAAGTTGGGGTGCTCCAGATCGAAAGCGAGAGAGGGGAGTGTCCAGCGATCATCCATGACAGTGACATAGCGAAGTGAGTGGCCGCTTACTATGTCACTGCCAATGTGGCGAGGTTGCCTATCTATTTATGGATTTATCGCTGTTGCAGATAAGCACGCCAGCCGCCCAGATGGCTGATATCGGTCGCGCCTTCAAGGCCATAAGGCTCGCAGATGAAACCGCTTTCCCAGCGACCATCGGCCAGTTGCACCTTGCCCAGCCCCAGCGGTGCGGGAATGCCGGTCAGGAACGAACCCAGCTCACGACTCGGCAGTTCCCAGACTTCCACCTCTATTGCCACGCCATCTTGCGCGACACGCAACATGCCCGGACGAAACGGCGGGCCGCCCGCCAGCGCGTACAGTTGATAGTCCGGCGAGCTTTGCGTCACTTCCAGCAAACGCGCACCCCGTTGCTTGAGTTGCCAGTTCAACGCGAGGCCATCCAGATGGGCACCACACACCACCAGACGGCTCATGTCATTACGGGCGACTGATTTGGGTTGAGGCAGCTCGGGAATGTGGCCGCCGATCAGCGGCAGTGCGGTCTGGCGTTGCAAGGCGTCGGCCATGCTCAGCAGGTATTGATCGGTAAAGGCCCGACCAAACAGCGTCACGCCCCAAGGCAAACCGTTGTTCATGGTGGCGCTGGGTACCGCAACGGCCGCGTAATCCAGCAGGTTGACGAAGTTGGTGTAGTAACCCAGTTCCGAGTTGCGCAGTACCGGTTCTGCCTCGAGTTCTGCCGAAGTGACCGGGCGACCGATGCTGGGCGTGACCACGAAGTCCAGGCCTTCAAGTGCCTTGTCGCAGATTGCCTTGAGCGCCTGCAAACGGTATTGCGCCCGGAATGTATCGACACCTGTCACGGCGGGAGCCTTGGCCAGTACGGCGCGGATAACGGGCAGCACGGCTTCGGGAGACTCCTGCATCAGTTGTCCGGCCACGCTGTAGCGCTCGGCGACCCATGGGCCTTCATACAGCAGGCGCGCCGCCTCAAGGAACGGCGACAGATCCAGTGTCACGGCTTCGCCGCCCAGCGCTTTGAGGTGAGTAAGGGCTGCGTCGAACAACTGCGGGCCTTCGGTGCAACCAAAGAACTCCAGGTCTTCAGCGCGTGGCACGCCGAAACGGAAGGGGCGAGGTACGCCGAACGCCGAGGCGTCGTTCCACAGCGGGTTGCTGCGGCTGTATTCATCTCGCGGGTCCAGTCTGGCGACCAGCCCCAACAACTGACTGGCTTCCCGCGCCGTGGCGGTGAAAGTGGTGACGCAATCCAGCGTGCGACAGGCTGGCACCACGCCTGCCGTAGAAATCAGCCCTTTGCTGGCTTTCATGCCCACCAGATTGTTCAGCGCAGCAGGCACCCGGCCCGAGCCTGCGGTATCGGTGCCCAGCGAGAAACTGCTGACACCCAATGCCACGGCCAGCGACGAACCGGAACTTGACCCGCCTGATGGGTACTCCTTGAGCACGCTATTTGGGCACGCGCCATAAGGGGAGCGGCTGCCGTTCAGGCCGGTGGCAAACTGATCGAGATTGGTCTTGCCCATAGGCACCGCGCCCAGAGCGATCAGTTGCTCGACAATGGTCGCCGAGCGTTGCGGCACGTAGGCATAGGTCGGGCAGGCTGCGGTGGTGGGAATGCCTGCGAGGTCGATATTGTCCTTGATCGAAAACGGGATGCCGTACAGCGGCAGGTCCTTGATGTCACGCTTTTCCAGCGCGGCGAGGTAAGGCTCCAGTTCAGCCGGGCTGAGCAAGTGAATGAACAGATGAAAGTCAGGATTCAGCGCAGCGGCCTTTTCATGCAGGGCCAGGATCAGTTGCCGAGGCGTCAGGTGGCCGGACTGATAAGCGGCGCGCACGGTATCCAGTTGCAGGTCGCTTGGGAGTACGTTGTGGTTCATGGCGAATTCCGTCGAAAGAGTTAAAGACACAAGGTTTCAGTCCGTTTCCAGAACGACCACACGTTGCCCGGCGCGCACCGCCGAGCCGGGTTGCACACGCACATCGCGAACGATGCCGCTTACCGGAGCGAGCAGCGGGATTTCCATCTTCATGGACTCCAGAATCACCAGCACATCGCCCGCCGCAACCCGTTCACCCGGCTGGACCTGCACTTGCCAGAGGTTGCCTGCGATATGGCTGTCGACTCCTTGCTGGCCAGCTTCGAGCGCAGGCCCATCGGTGAGCGGCGCGGCACTTTCCTCGCTCTCGAAATTGGCTTGCCCGCTGGCGATCCAGCGCTCGCGTTCGGCCTGGAAAGCAGCTTGCTGCTGGCCGCGAAAGGCGGCGATGCCCTCGGCTTCCTTGGCTAGAAACCCTTGATAGTCGGCCAGGTTCAGAGTGCTGTGTTCGATCTCCAGCGGGTAACGGCCCAGCGGGAAGTCGCGGCGGATGCGCAGCAACTCATCGGCACTGACCGGGTAAAACCGGATCTGGTCGAAGAAGCGCAGCAGCCAGGGTTTGCCGTCAAAGGCGGCGACTTCGCGATAGCGGTTCCACATCTGCAAGGTGCGGCCCACGAACTGATAGCCGCCAGGGCCTTCCATGCCGTACACGCACATGTAGGCTCCGCCGATGCCCACCGAGTTTTCGGCGGTCCAGGTGCGTGCCGGGTTGTACTTGGTGGTGACCAGACGATGGCGCGGGTCCAGAGGTGTTGCCACAGGTGCGCCGAGGTAGACATCGCCCAGGCCCATGACCAGATAACTGGCGTCGAACACCGTGCGCTGCACTTCGTCCAGATTGGGCAGGTCGTTGATACGGCGGATGAACTCCAGATTGCTCGGGCACCAAGGGGCGTCCTTGCGCACGGTGGTCATGTATTTCTCGATTGCCAACTGACAGGCCGGATCGTCCCAGGACAAGGGCAGGTGTACGATGCGTGACGGCACTTGCAGATCCTGGGTGGCGCAGACGGCATCCCATTCACCGGCGACGATATCCAGCAGTTGCTTGAGGGGAAGCTGCTCGGGCTGGTAATGCACTTGCAAGGAACGAATGCCTGGCGTCAGGTCGATTACGCCATGCAGCGCCTTGCTTTCCAGCGCCTGCATCAAGGCATGCCCCCGGAAGCGCAACACCAGATCCAGCTCCGGCGCACCGATTTCCAGCAACACATGGGTATCGCCCGAAAGCCGTGCGACCAGGCGTTTGTCGTCCTGGCCTATATCCAGCACAACCGGATTCTGTAGGAGCGAATTTATTCGCGAAGGGGCCGGCGCATCATCAATGCTTTCGCGACTGAAGTCGCTCCTACGGATTAGGGCGCGGGCTGTTTCCAGGCTGACCGGGCTGAAGCGCACTTTATCTCCGGCCTTGAGCTGTCCCAACTGCCACAGGTCCGCTTCGATGATGGTCACCGGGCAGACGAATCCACCAAGACTCGGGCCGTCGGGGCCGAGGATGACGGGCATGTCGCCGGTGAAATCCACAGCGCCGATGGCGTAAGGATTGTCATGGATATTGGACGGGTGCAAACCCGCTTCGCCACCATCGGCACGCACCCACTCAGGCTTGGGTCCGATCAGGCGCACGCCGGTTCGGCTGGAGTTGAAATGCACTTCCCAGTCGGTGGCAAAGAACGTGTCGATGTAACCCTCGGTGAAATACTCCGGCGCGCCATGTGGCCCATAAATCACGCGAATCTGACGCACGTCTGCCAGGGGCTCGATCTGTTCATCCGGCACATGTTGCCCTGCACTGCGATCAGCCAGCGCCGCAATATGCAACACATCCCCGGCACGTAAGGCCCGTCCGCCATGCCCGCCGAACTGCCCGAGGGTGAAGGTGCTTTTGCTGCCCAGATAATCCGGCACATCCAGCCCGCCGCGCACGCACAGATAGCTGCGTGCCCCGGCACCGGCAATGGTGCCCAGCGCCAGTGTCGAACCCGCAGCAACCAGCAGCGCCGTATTCATGGTTTGCGATTCACCATCAAGGGTGATTGGGATCAGCGCGCCGGTAATGGCCACTACCGCATCGGTATTGAACCGCAGCAGCGGGCCGCTCATGGTGATTTCCAGCGCCGCACAGCCTTCGACATTGCCCAGCAACCGGTTGCCGATACGCAAGGCCCGGCTGTCCATCGGGCCTGACGGCGGTACGCCGACTGCCCAGTAACCGAGACGGCCCGGATAGTCCTGCACGGTGGTCTGCGTACCGCCGCTGAGCACTTCAAAGGTATTGGCGCGATAGATCAGGCCTTCCAGGCAGCGGGTCCACGGCTGGCCGCTGGCAAAAGGTGCGTCGACAATGATCTGCCGCAGATAATCGCGATTGGTTTCCACGCCATACAGGCGTGTTTCGCTCAAGGCTTCGGCCAATGCGTCACTGGCTTGCTGACGATCAGGTGCCCAACTGATGAGCTTGGCGATCATCGGATCGAAAAACGGCGGGATCTCGCAACCGGCTTCAACCCAAGTGTCGATGCGCAGGCTTTTGCCATCGGCTGCCGGAAAGTCCACGGCGGTCAGCAGGCCGGGGCAGGGCTGGAAGTCGCGTCCCGGATCTTCGGCATACAGCCGCGCCTGAATGGCATGGCCGCTCGGCTTCAGCGTGGCTTGCAACTGGCTGAGCGGCGGCAGATCACCGGCCGCCAGTTGCACCATCCAGCCGACCAGATCGACACCCCACACTTGCTCGGTAACGCCATGTTCGACCTGAAGACGGGTGTTCACTTCCAGAAAGTAGAAGCGCTGATCTTCGCTGTCGAAGACAAACTCCACAGTCCCGGCGCTGCGGTAATTGACGGCTTTGGCCAGCTTGATAGCCGCTGCGCAGAGTTCGTCAGCCATGCCATCCGGCAGGTTCGGGGCCGGGGTTTCTTCCAGGACTTTCTGGTTGCGGCGCTGCACCGAGCAATCGCGCACGCCAAGGGCCAGCACTTCGCCCTGGCCGTCACCGAAAACCTGCACTTCAAGGTGACGAGCACGCTGGATGTATTTTTCGATAAATACACCGGCATCGCTGAAGTTGTTCTGGCCCAGGCGTTTTACTGCCTCAAAGGATTCGGCCAGTTCGTCGGCGCTCCGGCATACGCGCATGCCGATCCCGCCACCGCCAGCGGTGCTCTTGAGCATCACCGGGTAACCGATATCGCGTGCTGCCGCGATGGCTGATTCAAGGCTGTCGAGCAATTCAGTGCCTTCGAGCATCGGCACGCCATGTTGTTTGGCCAAGGCTCGGGCCGTGTGTTTCAAACCGAATACACGCAGTTGCTCAGGCGTCGGGCCGACAAAGGCGATACCGGCGTCTTCGCAGGCCTGGGCGAACGCTGCGTTTTCAGACAGAAAGCCGTAGCCGGGATGAATCGCTTTGGCGCCACTGTTTTGGGCAATGGCGAGAATCTTGTCTACCGCCAGATAAGTACCCGCCGCGCCGCCTTCACCCAGGCTGTAGGCTTCGTCGGCTTGCATCAGGTGCAGGCTGGCGGCATCGGCTTCGGAGTAGACCGCAACGCCCTTTACCTTCAAGGTGCGCAGGGTTCGCAGGATGCGGCAGGCAATGGCGCCACGGTTGGCGATCAGCAGTTTTTCGAACATGGCATAAACCCCGGAAACCCAGATTCGCTCGGTTTCGTGATGGGAAGCGGGCCGTCCCGCTATGGGTCGTTGCGCACAACGGTCGTCCGTTGTGGAGGGCTCGTTTTCTGGATCAGTCGCGGATCAGTAGCCGGGCCGGAGTCGGGTTGTAGCCGTTGCAGGGGTTGTTCAATTGCGGGCAGTTGGAGATCAGCACGATCACATCCATTTCTGCGCGCAGCTCGACGTATTTGCCGGGCGCTGAAATGCCGTCCTCGAAGGTCAGGCCACCCTCGGCCGTTACCGGGACGTTCATGAAGAAGTTGATGTTCGGGCCGATGTCGCCTTTGCCCAGACGTCCGTCATGGACACAGGCACGCAGATAGTTATCGCGGCAACTGTGCATGTGGAGTTTTTCCAGGGCATAGCGCACGGTGTTGCTCTCTTGGGCGCAGGCACCGCCGAGGGTGTCATGGCGTCCGCAGGTGTCGTCGACTATGGTCAGCATCGGCTGGCCGAGGTTGGAATACAGCACGCTGCCGGTAGTCAGGTAGACATTGTTCTGGCGGCGCAGCGTGCGTTGCACGTCATAACGCTCGCGTGGGTTGGCCAGGCTGTAGAACAGGGTATCGACGGCCTGGTTGCCTTCCAGGTCGAGAATGCGCACGGTCTGTCCGGCCTTGACCTCGGCCAGAAACGGCTCGCCAGCAGGGATGGTGGCGTCGCAGCAATGTTGAGTTGAATGCATGGCAAGGCCTCCTCAGGCGAACAGACGGTCGGTGTTTATAAAGCCACGCTCGTTTTCCGGGCGTGAGGTACGGCAGTGCTCGGCCACACTGGCGTCGGCTTTCATCCAGCTCAGCTTCAGGGGTTGCGGGGCGTACTGCGGGTTGGGGTCCATGGGGTGTTGCAGGGCGGTGAGCACCACCAGCGTGTCCATCGGTGCATACAGCTCGATGTAGTCACCGGCCTTTGAGTTGTCCGGCACGAAATGCAGGGCACCGGTTTCGTCCACGTTGACCCGGCTGAACAGGTTCAGGGTCATCAATAGGTCAGACAGGCCCAGGCCCCATTTGCCCAGCTCCACCAGCAGGTTGTCGACGCCGTTGCGGAAGAACCCGTTGCGCAGTTCCTGATAGCGGCCCTGGCCGTATTTCTCTTCGACTTCCGCCGCGTTGAGCACGCCGCCGATGCTGTCGCTCCAGCCGCAGGTGTCAGCGGTGATCGCGGCCAGCACGCGACCCATGTCCGAGTACAGGCAGTGGCCGTTGGTGAGCTTGGCGGTGTGTTGGCATTTGAGGCTGTCGGGCAGGTTCAGGCGCTCGGTCTTTTCATGGGCATTGAGTAGCGTCAGGCTGACGTTGGCATTGCCGTTCAGGTCGGTCAGGCGCAGCAGTTCGCCGCGCTTGAGCACGAATGAGCGATGAGCGCCGCCGGGCAGCAGCTCTTCGGCGAATACGGGAAACAGGGTGGTTGAGTCAGTCATGAGTCGGGCTCCTTTCAAGCCGATTGCAGCGAGTCGAGGGCCGCGCGTGCTGCACGGCGGTCGCTGTTCAAGGGGATGTCGTAAGTGATGCGTGCGCCATAGGCACCGGGGGCGTGCGGGTCGTGGCGCACCTTGTCGAATACCATCAGACGGGTGCCGAGGTTGAAGCCTTCGGACAGGTCGTGGGTGACCATGAACACGGTCAGCTTCGTTTCCTGCCAAAGCTCCAGCAGCAGGTTGTGCATGTCTTTGCGGATGCCGGGGTCCAGCGCGCCGAACGGCTCGTCCAGCAGCAGGACACGAGGCTTCATGATGAGGGCCTGGGCGATGGCCAGCCGTTGCTGCATGCCACCGGACAATTGGGTCGGGTACTTGTCCAGCGCATGGCCCAGCCCGACTTTATGCAGTAGCACCGCGGCCTGTTCCCGGGCATCGCGCTTGGCCTGGCCGAACAAGCGTCCGAGCAAAGGTGCATTCGGCAGCTCCAGACCCAGCGCCACGTTATCCAGCACGCTCAGGTGCGGGAACACCGAATAGCGCTGGAAGACTACGCCACGGCTCGGGTCCGGCTCGTTGGCCAGAGCCTTGCCGTCCAGAGTGATAGCGCCACGACTGGGGATTTCCTGGCCCAGCAGCAGGCGCAGAAAAGTGGACTTGCCACAGCCCGAGGCTCCGACCAAGGTGCAGAACTCACCCTCGGCCACGTCCAGGTTCAAGCCTTCGAGTACCACCTGATCGTCGTATTGCTGCCAGACATTGCGTACACAAATGAAGCTCATCCGCGTGCTCCTTCATACCAGGGGAATGCACGGTGGGTCAGGGCTTTCAGGCCCCAGTCCATCAGCCAGGCGAGCAGGGTGATCCAGATCACGTAAGGCAGAATCACGTCCATGGCCAGATAGCGGCGCACCAGGAAAATCCGGTAGCCCAACCCGTCAGTGGAGGCGATGGCCTCGGCTGCGATCAGGAACAGCCAGGCCGAGCCCAATACCAGCCGCAAGGCGATCAACAGGCGCGGCAGCAGTTGCGGCAGGATGACCCGCAGGATCAGTGTCCAGGTCGAAGCACCTAGGGTTTGCGCCTTGATCAGCAACTCGACAGGAATTTCCCGTGCGCGCTGTTCCAGATCGCGAGCCAGAATCGGCGTGATGCCGATGACGATCAGCATCACTTTCGATAACTCGCCCAGCCCGAAAACGATGAACAGAATCGGCAGGATCGCCAGCGGCGGCACCATCGACATCACTGTCAGCAATGGCGACAGCGGCGCGCCGAAGAGCGGCAGAATCCCCGATGCAATACCCAGACACAGCCCCAGCAAGGCGCTGATCCCCAAACCGACTGCCAGCCGTTGCAGGCTGGAGCCGGTGTCTTGCCACAGCAGGTAACTGCCGGTGCGTGAGTCTTCGGTGAACGCCATGCGCTTGACCGCATCGGCCATCTGCACCGCGCTGGGCAGCAGTTTGTCGTTGGGGTTTTCCATCAGCCGCGTCGCCGAGCCTGTGAAATAGGCGAACAGCAACAGGGCGAATGGCAGGATCACCAGAATCAGGCGACCGGCCCGATCCGGGTGGCGATTTATCAAGCGCATGGCAATGACCTTTGGGCTGGGTGCGGTTTACAGCTTGTTGTCGACGGCCATCTGCACGTAGCTGGGGTCGAAGTGCAGCTTGAGGTTGGCCTTGTCGCCTTCAGTCACGCCATTGGCGAATGACATGCCCACGGCGCCTGCGTCTCGGGCGCCTTCGCCCAACAGGCCATGATCGAAGGAGAAGCTGGCGACCTTGCGCATGGTGTCCGGCAGTTGCGCGCTGGTGGCGAAAGCCAGAGCTTCCTTGGGCGTGGCGAACAGCCGGGTGGTGTCGAGCTGTGACTGGAAGCCCGCCAGATCGGTGCCGGACGCCTTGGCCATGTGCTCCAGTGCCGCCTTGCTGGCCGCCGACTTGGCGTTCATCAGGGCAACTACTTCAAACCAGGCACCGGTCAGAGCTTTGCCCAGAGCCGGGTTGTCTTTCAGGGTCTGGGTGTTGACCACCATCATGTCCATGATTTCGCCGGGGATCTTGCTCGAATCGAAGACTTGCGTGACGCCGGGCTTGGCCTTGATATCCGAGAGCATCGGGTTCCAGGTGGTGACCGCTTTTACTTCGTCGGTGTTGAAGGCTGCCGAGATATCGGCGTCCGAGGTGTTGACCACCTTGAGGTCTTTTTCGGTGAGGTTTGCGCTGTCCAGCGCACGGGCCAGCAGGTAGTGGGAAACCGACAGCTCGACCAGATTGACGTTCATACCCTTGAGGTCGGCGACTTTTTTGCCTTCGCCCTTGATCACGATGCCATCGTTGCCGTTGGAGAAGTCGCTGACGATCAGTGCCGTGCTTTCAACGCCACCGGCAGCCGGGATGGTCAGGGCATCCATGTTGGTCATGGTGCAGCCGTCGAACTGACCGGCGGTGTACTGATTGATCGATTCGACGTAATCGTTGAGCTGGGTGACATCGATCTTGATGCCGTACTTCTTCGCCCATTTGTCGACGATGCCTTGAGTGCCGGCGTATTCCCACGGCATCCAGCCCGCGTAAATGGTCCAGCAGACGTTGAAGTGATCTTTGGGGGCGGCTTGTGCCGAGAGGCTCAATGCAGCGAGTAGGCCTGCTGCGAGCAGACCGGACAGGCGGGACTTTGGCTTGTGCATCTGAATAAACCTCCAGTAGTGAAAGGGGCGGCCAGGAGTCACTCGACACCACTGGTGTCCTGTCTCCCGGGCTTTTATCCCGCCGTGTAACCTCTACTGGAGGTCGCCGACTCTCGGACCAGCCACTTGCCTGTCGGCAAGCCGGAACCCTAGTCGGCTATTGCAAATTGTGGTGCCGCGAAGCTGTGTTGACTCCTGCACACCTATCGTTAAGCGAGAGTTGTGCCAACTTGCTACAGGCCTTGTTTCTCCACGGGTGTTGGAAAAAGGACACAATTTTCCTGCCCGGGATTGCCTTGTGCTGGTGCGGGTTTGCACCGTGATGAGGCGTCCGGGGTTGAAATGTTTTGTAGCATCTTTATGCCGAAGGGTGTCTGGCCTCTGTGGCCTTGTTTATCAAAGGCTTGCGAGCCATTTTGCTACTACCTGATGGTACGGGTGGACAGGGGGAGTCCCGCACTAGATGGCCTTTTTGCTGTCTGATTATTCGTCTGCTGACCCAATGTGCAGACGCCGACCAGCGTCGCTGGTTGTGCCCAATCGCGGTCCAAGGAGGCCGCCATGTATCGAAGACCCTTGCTCATCGCTTTTCTGGCCCTGTTCATGACAGGTTGCTATGCAGGTCCTGGTTACTACGAATCCGAGGTGTACACACAACCGACGACAGTCGTCGCTGGAGGGTATGCTTATGACAACGGTTACCGCTCTTCCTATTATCAGGAGCGGCGCATTTATGTAGCGCCTCAGCCACGCTATTACTACAGCCAGCCACCGCGTTATTACGCGCCACCGCCGCAGCCGCGCTACTACGGTCCTCCACCGCAACCGCGCTATTACAACCCCGGTCGGCCACCGGGCCACGGATGGCGTGACAACAGGTTCCGTGGCAATGACGGTTACCGGAACAACTATCGTAACGACTATCGCAATGACTACCGCGGAGGCGGCCGGTCATGGGATCGCGGCCGGGGTGATGGTCGTTATTGATAGGCAGGTGCCAATGTCCCCTCCTCTTGTGGGAGGGGGCTTGCCCGCGACGAGGCCAGTATTTACGACAAATCCGCCAGCGGATGCCTTCCTTCCCAGGCCTTGGAAAAGTGAGCCTCAATCACTGCTCTCGGTATCCTTGCCACATCCTGCCAGTGCCAATGGGGGGTGTGATCCTTGTCGATCAGGCGCGCCCGCACACCTTCATTGAATTCCGGATGACTGCAGCAGTTGAGGCTCATGGCGTATTCCATCTGGAATACCTGGGCCAGTGACAGATGCCGCGCCCGGATGATCTGTTCCCAGACCAGATGAGCGGTCAATGGGCAACCCTCCAGCAGATTCTTCGCACAACGAGCCAGCAGCGCGTCGTCCTGATGTTGCAGATGTCCGATGGCATTCCAGGCACCGGGCAGATTCCCGACATCCAGTAATTCATCGATCTGTTCCCTGCGCGGCAGCCACTGGGCGGCTGGCAAGCGGGGGAGGGCTTCCTGTTGCAGGGCCTTGAGCAGGCTGTTGAGTTGTACGTCGGTCTGCTCCTGCCAGTTCAGTTGCAGCAGGCTTTCGATCAGCATGTCTTGCTGTTCGTCGAGCAGAAAACGGTCGGCCAGGTCCAGATCCAGCGCGTCACGGCCATTGATGTGAGCGCCGGTCAGCCCCAGAAACAGGCCCAGTTTTCCGGGCAGGCGAGACAGAAACCAGCTGGCGCCCACATCCGGATACAGGCCGATGCTGATTTCGGGCATCGCCAGACGGCTGCTCGGGGTGACGATGCGAATGCTGGCACCTTGCAGCAATCCCATGCCGCCACCCAGAACATAGCCATGGCCCCAGCAGATCAAGGGTTTGGGATAGGTATGCAGGTTGTAGTCCAGGCGATATTCCGCGGCAAAGAAGCTGGCCGCCAGAGGTGGCACGGTGCCTGGAGCCTCGCGACAGGCTTCGGCCAGCGAGCGGACCTCGCCACCGGCACAAAAAGCTTTCGGCCCGTTGCCGCGCAGCAGGACACACACGATCTGCGGGTCGTCTGCCCAGGCCGCGAGTTTGCCCTGAAGGGCTAGAATCATTGGCAGCGACAGGGCATTGAGCGATGTTTCGGCATCCAGGCTGGCGATGCCGATCCGGGCGCCATCTTGCCCGTGCAGCTCTTCAAATTGCAGATTCATCATGACCCTCTCGTAGGCAGTTACAAACGACGTTCTGCCATCCAGTGTAGAAAACTGCTGGTTTACTGCTGCGCATTTGACATTGGCAGCCAGCTTTCCTAGTGTCGCGCAGTGTTTTTACCGGGTATGACCATGACAAGCGATGACCGCATCAAACTTGAGCCCAGCTGGAAGCAGGCGCTGCGCGATGAGTTCGAAAAACCTTATATGTCGCAACTGCGTGAGTTCCTGCGCCAGGAGCATGCCGAAGGTAAGGAAATCTATCCGCCGGGGCCGCTGATCTTCAATGCGCTCAACTCGACGCCGCTGGACAAGGTGAAAGTGGTGATTCTTGGCCAGGACCCGTATCACGGCCCCGGTCAGGCACATGGCCTGTGCTTTTCGGTACAGCCCGGCGTGCCTGCGCCACCTTCGCTGGTGAACATCTTCAAGGAATTGAAGCGCGACCTGAACATCGACATTCCCAACCATGGCTGCCTGCAATCCTGGGCCGATCAGGGCGTGCTGATGCTCAACACCACCCTGACCGTGCAGCGGGCCAACGCGGCTTCCCATGCAGGCAAAGGCTGGCAGCATTTCACCGACAAAGTCATCGAAGTCGTCAGCGCCCATCAGCCGCATCTGGTCTTCCTGCTGTGGGGCTCCCATGCGCAAAGCAAGCAGAAACTGGTGGATGCCACCAAGCATCTGGTACTGACCTCCGTCCACCCGTCGCCGTTGTCGGCCTATAAGGGGTTTCTGGGTAACGGGCATTTTGGTCGTGCCAACAAGTATCTGGAGCAGAATGGGTTGGCGCCGATTGATTGGAGGCTGTCGGATATTTGAGGAGGGAAGGGCCGCAAGCTGCAAGCTTTAAGCTTCAAGTCAAAAGCTTGCAGCTTGCAGCTTGCAGCTTGCAGCTTGCAGCTCCTATCTCCTATCCCACCGCCTATACAACGGCTCTGCCAGAAACATCACAAACAGCAGCCGCATGACTTGCATCGCCGTCACCAGTGGCACCGATAGCTGAAGCACTTCGGCTGTCAGGCTCATTTCGGCGATGCCGCCGGGCATCATGCCCAGGGTCAGGGAGCGCAGGTCCAGGTGGGTGAGGGTGCTAAGGCCGAGGGCGGCGAGGGTGGCTATCACCATGGTCAGCGCCGTGCCCACCAGCGTACGGCCTAGAAAGGACGGTGCCCGTCTGAAGAATTCACGATTGAAATGGCAGCCCAGGCCGCTGCCGATCAGCAGTTGACCGAGCTGGCTGGCGCCGTTGGGCAGTCCGATTTTCAAGTCCCAGGCGACACTGACCACCGAGCTGAGCAGCAAGGGGCCGAATAGCCAGGGGTTGGGTTGTTTGAGGCGTTGCCAGAGCAAAGCCAGTAAAGCGCCAGCGGGCAGCAGAAACAGAAGCCACCGCCAGTCCACGGTTGTGGAGTGCAGCATCGGAGCGCCGTCGCCCAGCAGGTATTTGAAGATCGCCGGTACACACAGCACCACCGCCAGCACCCGCAGGCTTTGAGCCGCAGCCACACTGCTGAGGGTTGCGCCATTGCGTGCGCCGAGGTTGACCATTTCTCCCGAACCACCGGGCATGCTTGAGAAAAACGCCGTAGGGCGATCCTCGCCGGTGCGCAGCATCAGCCACACGCCGACCACGCTGGAAAGGCTGGTGACCAGCGCGCCCACGACAATCAGGCCGAAGTGTTCCAGCACTTGTTCGATGACCACTGGGGTGAAGTGCAGGCCAATCCCGATGCCGATGATCAGTTGCCCGAACTTGCGACCACCGGGGATTTGCGTCAGTTGCCAGGGTGTCAGGCAGCGAACCAGGATGATCGCCAGCAACGAGCCGACCATCCATGGCAAAGGCCAGCCGACCTGGCTGGCGAGGTATCCGCCAAGCAGGCCGACCAGCGGGGTACCCCACCAGCTACGAAAGGACCGGTCAGACATCGGCCAGTGCGCGAGACTGTTTGGAGCGCTTGCGCCAGATCCGGTACAGCGGGAACAGCAGCATGAAAATCGTCACGATCCAGACACCGATGCTGATCGGGCTGGCCCACAGGATTTCCAGCGCGCCATTGGAGATCGACAGCGCACGTCGCAAGTTCTGCTCCATCAAACCACCCAGAATGAAACCGAGCAGGATCGGCGACAGCGGGAAGTCCAGCTTGCGCAGGATGTAGCCGAAGATACCGATACCCACCATCAGGAACAGGTCGAAGGTCGTGGCATGCACGGCATAGACGCCAATCGCGGTAATGATCGCGATCACCGGCACCAGCGCCCAGTTCGGCACGGCAAGGATGCGGGTGAAGATGCGGATCATCGGGATGTTGAGAATCACCAGCATGATGTTGGCGATGAACAACGAGGCGATCAGGCCCCAGACGATGTCCGGTTGCTGCTGGAACAGCATCGGGCCGGGCGTGATGTTGTATAGCGACAGGGCGCCGATCATCACCGCCGTCGTGCCGGAACCCGGAACACCCAGGGTCAGCATCGGCACCAGCGCGCCGCAGGCGGTTGCACCGATGGCGGTTTCCGGGGCTGCGAGGCCGCGCATGTCGCCTTGGCCGAACTTGCCGCTTGGGCCGGCAATGCGTTTTTCGGTCATGTAGGCCACGGCGCTGGCCAGCGTTGCACCGGCGCCCGGCAATACGCCCAGACCGAAACCGAGCAGGCCGCAACGAATGTTCACGATGAACACTGCCGAAGCTTCCTTGAAGTTGAACAGCATGCGCCCGGTGGCTTTCACGGCTTCCTGGCCGCGATGTGTTTTCTCCAGCAGCAACAGAATTTCGCTGATGGAAAACAGGCCCAGCACCAGCACCACGAACTGAATGCCGTCAGTCAGGTGAATGTTGTCACCGGTGAAACGGTACACGCCGCTGTTGGCATCGATACCGACTGCCGACAGGAACAGGCCGATCAGGGCGGCGATGAAGGTCTTGAGTGGCCGGTCACCCGCCATGCCGCCCAGGCAGACAATCGCAAAGACCATCAGCACGAAATACTCTGCCGGTCCGAAGGCGATCGCCCACTTGGCCAGCAACGGCGCAAACAGCACCATGCCGCAGGTGGCGATGAATGCCCCGATGAATGAACTCCAGGCCGACAGCGACAAAGCGACACCCGCCAGTCCCTTGCGGGCCATGGGATAACCGTCCAGCGTGGTCATCACGGTCGAGGCTTCGCCGGGGATGTTCAGCAGGATCGAGCTGATGCGGCCGCCATATTCACAACCCAGATACACCGCAGCCAGGAGAATCAACGCCGATTCAGGCGGCAGGCCCAGGGCGAAAGCGATGGGGATCAGCAGTGCGACGCCGTTGATCGGGCCAAGGCCCGGCAGCAGGCCGACGACGGTCCCGATCAAGGTGCCGGACAGTGCCGTGATCAGGTTGTAAGGCGTGAGGGCGACACCGAATCCCTGGCCCAGATAGCTGAAAGTATCCATATCAATTCTCCAGAACGCTGAGCAGGCCCAAAGGCAAGGGAACGTCCATGGTTTTATCGAACAGCAGATAAAGGCCGACGCTCATCAGAGTCACGACGACGATGCTCGGCACCCAGCGACCGCCATACAGGCGTGCCATGGGAACGCCGATCAGGATGCTGCTGAGGATGAAACCCAGCGGCTCGAACAGACCGGCGAACACCAGCAACAGTGCGATGCAGATGCCGATCTTGATCAGGGTTTCGCGATCCAGAGGGGGTTCGTCTTCGGAATGCACGATGGGCGTCGGGCGAAACAGCAGGTACAGCAAAGCCAGGCCCATCAGCCCGAGCATCAACAGCGGGAAGGCGCGAGGGCCTACAGGTTCATAGGAAAACGGGGCCTGATACGGCCAGGCCATCAGCGTCAGGCCTGCGCATACCAGTAACAGTGCAGCAGCGAAAATGCGTTGCAAGACCATGGGAAGCTCCTGTTTTGCGCCTGCCGGGCAGGCGCAACGGGTCGTCAGTCAATTGAGTTCAACAATCACTGAATCAGGCCGAATTCCTTGGCCAGCATCTTGTAGTCCGCAACCTGTTTCTTGACGTAAGTGTCCAGCTCCGCGCCGGTCATGGCGAAGGGGAACAGCTCGCGCTGATCGCGCAGCTTGGCGAAGTCTTCCGAGGCCAGGATCTTGTCGAACGAGGCTTTCCACCATTCGTAGGCTTCATCGCTGACTTTGGGGCCGACATAGAAACCGCGAACCACAGGCCAGACGATGTCGTAGCCTTGTTCCTTGGCGGTCGGGATGTCTTTCATTTCCGGTTCGTCGATGCGTTTTTCGGCGAAGACCGCCAGCAGGCGCATGTCACCGCTCAGGATATGAGGCATGGAGTCTGAAATGTCGGTACTGCCCACCTGAATGTGGCCGCCGAGCAGGGCTGTCGCGATTTCACCGCCGCCTTCCAGCGCGACATAGCGCAGGGCGCGAGGGTTGATGCCAGCGGCTTTGGCGATCAGCGCTGTCTGCATCCAGTCCTGGCTGCCGACGGTGCCGCCGGAGCCGATCACCACTTTGCTCGGGTCGGTCTTGAGGGCTTGCACCAGGTCATCGAGGTTTTTGTAAGGCGAATCGCTCTTGACCGCGATGGCGCCATAGCTGGTGCCTACTGCCGCGAGCCAGCGTACGGCATTTTCATCGAAGCGGCCGAACTTGCCCTGTGCCAAGTTGAGCAGCGAACCGCTGGACCAGGCCACCAGTGTCCCGGCATCGGAGGGTCGTTGCGCGACCACTGCGTTGTAAGCCACGGCACCGACACCGCCTGGCATGTAGGTCACGCGCATCGGGGTGCTCAGGATTTTTTCGTTGATCAGTGCGCTCTGCACCAGCTTGCAGGTCAGGTCGAAGCCACCGCCCGGCGAGGCCGGCGCGATGCATTCCGGGCGCTTGGGCTCTGCGGCGAACAATTGGGTAGCAACCAGCATGCAGCCGGCGGCCAGGCTCAAATGACGCAAGGATAAAATCATGGTCAGTCTCCTGAAACGTTTTTTGTTTTTGGATAGAGAAGCTGTTCAGTACGATTTTTGTCGAACGTACTGCTGAGCGACACGCTTTATCGTTGACGCAAATGAGTGCATCGCAAGCGGGATGTGGGTTGGCAGGGCTGGAGTGAGGTGGTCGAGGGCTCGACACGATAGACGGTTTGCAAAGCCTGGGATGGCTTGGACATGGTTGACTCCGTTTATTGTTTTTATTTTACAGACGCATCCGGGCGCCTTTTATTACGTACCCATTTTTGCGGGCCGTATCGCGATGCTAAATGGTGAACCTTTCACAAACCTTTCAACTATCTTTCAGGTGGCTACTCAATAGCCTCCAGTTGTTTCAATGCTTCACAGGTTGTGGCACGCCTGTACACTCCATCTTCGTGCCCTCATTACAATATTCATGATTCAGGAGACGGCGATGCGTGTTCTTCTCGTCGAAGACCATCTGCAATTGGCTGAAAGTATCGCCCAGGCGCTCAAGAACGCGGGTTTGAACGTTGATGTGCTGCACGATGGCGTGGCCGCCGATCTGGCTTTGAGCAGTGAGGAATATGCAGTGGCAATCCTTGATGTAGGGCTGCCGCGCCTGGATGGATTTGAAGTGCTGGGTCGTCTGCGGGCGCGGGGCAAGAACCTGCCGGTGCTGATGCTGACCGCACGCAGCGATGTGAAGGATCGGGTTCACGGCCTCAATCTGGGCGCCGATGACTATCTGGCCAAGCCATTCGAGCTTTCGGAGCTGGAGGCGCGGGTCAAGGCGCTGCTGCGTCGCAGTGTTCTGGGTGGTGAGCGGCAGCAGCGCTGTGGTGTGCTGGCCTATGACCTGGACACCAGACGCTTCACTCTGGGCAGCGACCTGCTGACGCTGACCTCCCGTGAGCAGGCCGTGCTCGAAGTGCTGATTGCCAGGCCGGGCCGGGTGATGAGCAAGGAGCAACTGGCGGCCCAGGTGTTTGGTCTTGATGAAGAAGCCAGCCCGGATGCCATCGAAATCTACGTGCATCGCCTGCGCAAGAAGCTTGATGGTCATCCCATCGCGATCGTGACTTTCCGTGGCCTGGGTTATCTGCTGGAAAATCGCGATGCATAACGACAGCCTGCGTTGGCGACTGTTATGGAACCTGGCATTGCTGCTGATCGTGTTGATGCTGGCCAGCGGCATGAGTGCCTACTGGAATGGGCGGGAAGTAGCCGACACGGCCTACGACCGCACGTTGCTGGCTTCGGCACGAACCATCGCGGCCGGCCTGACCCAGCGTGACGGCACGCTGAGTGCGGATGTGCCTTATGTGGCCCTCGATACCTTTGCCTACGACAGCGAAGGCCGTATTTATTACCTGGTCAACGACATCAACAAGACGTTGATTTCGGGCTATGAAAACCTGCCTTCTCCGCCTCCCGGAACCTTGCGCACCGACGATTACCCGGCGCTCGCCAAGTTCTACAACGGAGTCTATCTGGGCCAGGATGTGCGGGTGGTCAGCCTGCTCAAGCCGGTCAGCGAGCCCGGTATGAACGGGATGGCGGAAATTCGCGTGGCTGAAACCCAGGAGGCCAGGGTGCGCATGGCCCGAAGCTTGATGGCGGACACCTTGCTGCGCCTTGGCATGCTGGGCGGCGGGGCCTTGTTGCTGGTCTGGATCACGGTCAGCTCTACCTTGCGTCCGCTGGAGCGATTGCGTACGGCAGTGGAAGAGCGACAACCCGATGACCTGCGCGCGTTGCCCATGGTTGAGGTGCAGCGTGAACTGCGTCCACTGGTGGGTGCGCTCAACCACTTCACTGAGCGCCTGCGTTTGCAGTTCGAGCGTCAGGCGCAGTTTATTGCCGATGCGGCCCATGAGTTGCGCACGCCACTGGCTGCGCTCAAGGCGCGGGTCGAGTTGGGTTTACGTGATTCTGACCCGATGCAGTGGCGTTCAACCCTTGAAGCGGCTGCTCAGGGCACAGATCGACTGACGTCTCTGGCCAACCAGTTGTTGTCGCTGGCGCGCATCGAAAATGGTGCTCGTGCGATTGCCGAAGGCGGCGTGCAGAAGCTGGATCTGAGCCAGTTGGCGCGTGAACTGGGCATGGCCATGGCCCCACTGGCCCATTCCCGTGGCGTTGCGCTGGCGCTTGAGGCTGATGAGCCGGTCTGGTTACGGGGCGAGCCGACGCTGCTCAATGAGCTGCTGAGTAACCTGATCGACAATGCCCTGGCGCATACCCCGGTGGGCGGCAACGTTGTGCTGCGAGTCTATGCGCCATGCGTTCTTGAGGTCGAAGACGATGGTTCGGGCATTCCGCAAGAAGACCGTGAGCGGGTCTTCGAGCGTTTTTACCGCCGCAATCAGCAGGGCAGCGGTTCAGGGCTGGGGCTGGCGATAGTCGGTGAGATCTGCCGCGCCCATCTGGCGCAGATATCCCTGCATGACGGTGCGCAGCGTGGTCTCAAGGTCCGGGTCAGCTTTGCGGCCTATCAGTAAAGCATGCCCATGGCTTCGTCCATTTCCGCGCTCAGCAGTCCACCTGCCACATTCAGTCCCAATTGATGAAAGGCTGGCAGGTCGACAATGTCGATCTGGCTGAAGGGGTGAGTGGTGTTCTTGTGGATATGGATAGTCGCGACCTGCACCAGGTCGATGTAGTCGGCACTTCTGGACACTCGTGTGAAGTCCTGGAACTGCGCGGGGACGGCTGCCAGCGGTTCCGGGAAGTCCCATGAGCGCAGCAGGCGCTCGCCAATGATCGGGTGAATGTTGTCGATCACATGGTTGAGACTGATTGCGTCGGACAGCAGGTCGAAATGGTCTTCGGCATACGTCAGGATCGGCAGGATGCCGATCAGGTGAATCAGTCCGGCGAGCGTCGCCTGATCCGGCTTCAGGTTGGTGTGCCGATGACAGAGGGTGTAGCTGATCCCGGCCACTTGCAGGCTCTGTTTCCAGATTTCCCGCATCTTTTGTTCGACGACTTCCGACTTGGCGTGAAACATCTGCTCGACCACAAGCCCGATGGCCAGGTTACAGGTGTAATTGACCCCCAGGCGACGGATCGCGGTGTTCACGTCGCTGACTTCAAAGTTGGCACGCAGCAGCGGGCTGTTTGCAACTTTAATCAGGCGTGCGGACAGGGCGGTGTCACTGCCGATGACTCTGCTCAGTTCGGCAATGCTTATTTCGGTGTTCTCGGCAGCCATGCGGATCTTCAAGGCTACCTCTGGCAGGGTAGGCAGAAACAAGGCATCTCTATCGATTGCCTTGATCAGGTTTCTCTGCACCTCGTCAGCCATCTTGCTCATGTTGCATCTCGCAGCCGTTAGGGGTGTTCAGACCGCCTGGCGCCGGGTGAGCGTCAGGAGGCCTGATAACTTTTGTGACAGTTGTAGCGCGCGGGTGTTCGCTGCGTGACTTAACGCTGGGTTTCGAGCTTGCTGTCCAGGGTATAGGGCAGTTCGCTCAATTGCAGGGTGGGTCCGTCTGGCGAGCCGAGATGAAGGTTGCCGCTTTCGGCCGCATCGGCCTGCAGCACCGCCAGCAACTCGATGCCTTGTTCGGCACTGGCCGCGATAACGACATTGCCCACGGCGCTGTTGTGGACAGGTGAGAACAGCGACGTGCCGGGTTCAGGAAGCTCGCTGGCTTCAAGTGTCAGGCGATAAAGCCTGCGCTTGAGTTTGCCAAGATACTGCATGCGGGCGACGATTTCCTGGCCGGTGTAACAGCCTTTCTTGAAGCTGACGCCGCCGACGGCCTGCAGATTGATCATCTGCGGGATGAATTCTTCGCGAGTGGTGCCCACGACCTGGCCGATACCGGCGCGGATCTGGCCCAGCAGCCAGTCATTGAGCGGGCCTTCAGCCAGTTGGGCGGCCAGTCGCGACTTCACCTCTTCTGCCTGTTCGGCACGAACCCAGAGTTCGGCGCGTGCAGGGGAAACACGAATGGCAATCAGATCGTTGGCACGTACCAGTGCGTCGGTGTCCTGAGGCAGGTCCAACCCAAGGCCGACCAGTGCACCGTCGCCGTCCTGCAGGCCGAATCGTACCCAGGCTGCACTTTCGTCGGTCAGCTTGGACTTGGAGAAAACGGCGTACTTTTTCAGGTCCAGCAATTGAGGCTCGATCAACTCGCTGGCCATCGCCAGCAGGCAACCGTCGCCTTCAAGCACGATGCGGAAGCTCGACTGCATGCGGCCTTTCTGCGTGCAGCGGGCACCCAGGCTGGATTTGCCGTCGTTCAGGTAGTTGAGGTTGCAGGTCAACTGACCCTGCAGGAATTTGCTGGCATCCACGCCGCGAACGGCAAGAATGCCCTCATGGGATAGCGTGCTGAAAAAAGCTGAGTGGGCCATGGTCATCGCAAGAGGAAAAAGTCTGGGGCACATCATAGTGCCGAGTCGTGAATATGGGTATATGAAAACTGCTGCGACCATTGGGCAATTCGCTCAACCGGCTCGCGCCTGTATACTCGCGGCCTACTTTGAGGAGCGCTCCATGGTCGAAGACGTCGAACTCAACCGCCTTTATTGGCACAGCCGCCGCGGCATGCTTGAACTGGACGTGCTGCTTGTGCCGTTTGTCCGGGAAGTCTACCCGCAATTGAATCAGGAAGATCGTGACCTTTATCGTCGCCTGCTCACTTGCGAGGATCAGGACATGTTCGGCTGGTTCATGCAGCGCGCCGAGTCCGAAGATCCCGAATTGCAGCGCATGGTTCGCATGATTCTGGACCGTGTCCAGCCCAAGTGATGGTTTCGAGTGCCACTGGCAGGCTTCAAGCCTGCTGTTGGTCGGGTATCTGAGCGCCCAGTTGCTGGCGCTTGTTGCCCTGTTTTACCTCGATATTCCCGGCTGGGCGTCTGCGCTCGGCGCTGTGCTTTGTGTTGTACATGGATTGCGGGTCGTTCCCAGGTCGATCCTGCTCAGCCACCGCTCGTCAGTGACGGCCTTGCGGCGTGATCGCAAGGGCTGGCAATTGTGGAGCGAGCAGGGCGGCTGGCAGTCTGTGCAGCTCTGTCGTGACAGCCTGGCTTTGCCATGGATCGTCGTTTTGCGCTTTCGTCCCGTAAAAGAGGGACGAGTCGGGCGCTTTACGAAAAGCATCTGCATCCCCCGCGACGCGCTGACGCCGGATACGCACCGGCGCCTGCGTGTCCGCCTGAAATTCAGTTCGCGTAGGTGGGCGGTACCAGAATAGTGTCCAGTGCCTCGGGCAGCATGTCCGGGTAATCCAGCGTGTAATGAAGGCCACGGCTTTCCTTGCGCTCCATGGCCGAGCGGATCATCAATTCGGCCACCTGCGCCAGATTGCGCAGCTCGATCAGGTCGCGGCTGACCTTGTAGTTGCTGTAGAACTCATCGATTTCATCGAGCAGCAGACGAACCCGGTGCTGGGCGCGTTGCAGGCGCTTGTTGGTGCGCACGATACCGACGTAGTCCCACATGAAGCGCCGCAGTTCGTCCCAGTTGTGCGCAATGATCACGTCTTCGTCCGAGTCGGTGACCTGGCTTGCGTCCCAGGCGGGCAGGTTGTCCGGCATCGGGATATTGGTCAGTTGCTCCTTGATGTCCGCAGCCGCCGAGCGTGCGTAGACAAAGCATTCAAGCAGCGAGTTACTGGCCATGCGGTTTGCGCCGTGCAGGCCGGTGAAGCTGGTCTCGCCAATGGCATACAGGCCGGGCACGTCGGTGCGCCCCTTGTTGTCGACCATCACGCCGCCGCATGTGTAATGCGCGGCCGGCACCACCGGAATCGGCTGTCGGGTGATGTCGATGGAGAATTCCAGGCAGCGCTCGTAGACCGTCGGGAAGTGGGTCTTGATGAAGGCTTCAGGCTTGTGACTGATGTCCAGATAGACGCAATCGATGCCCAGACGCTTCATTTCATGGTCGATGGCCCGGGCAACGATGTCCCGTGGGGCCAGTTCGGCGCGCTCATCGAAGCGGGGCATGAAGCGCTCGCCGTTGGGCAGCTTGAGATATGCGCCTTCGCCACGTAATGCTTCGGTAATCAGAAAGCTCTTGGCCTGCGGGTGATACAGGCAGGTCGGGTGGAACTGGTTGAACTCCAGGTTGGCGACCCGGCAGCCGGAACGCCAGGCCATGGCAATGCCGTCACCACAGGCACCGTCCGGGTTGCTGGTATAGAGGTAGACCTTTGCTGCGCCGCCGGAGGCCAGAATAGTGAAGCGCGCGCCGTAGGTGTCGACTTCTCCGGTCTTGCGGTTGAGTACGTAAGCGCCCAGGCAGCGCTGGCCTGTCAGGCCCAGGCGTCGCTCGGTGATCAGGTCGATGGCGGCGCGCTGATCCAGCAGTTCGATATTCGGGCGCTTGCTGGCCTGCTCGAACAGTGTCTTGAAAATGGCGGCGCCGGTCGCGTCGGCCGCATGGATGATCCGGCGATGGCTGTGGCCGCCTTCGCGGGTCAGGTGGAATTCAAAACTGCTTTCTTCGGTGTCCGAATGTTCGCCACGGGTAAAGGGTACGCCCTGGTCGATCAGCCACTGGATGGATTCACGGCTATGTTCGACCGTGAAGCGCACCGCTTCTTCATTGCACAGACCGCCGCCGGCATTGAGGGTGTCTTCGACATGAGACTGCACGGTGTCAGTGTCGTCGAGCACGGCTGCTACGCCGCCCTGGGCCCAGAATGTAGAGCCATTGGACAGGTCGCCCTTGCTCAGGACTGCAATGCGCAAATGTCCGGGAAGGGTCAGCGCCAGACTCAACCCTGCCGCGCCGCTGCCAATCACCAGTACATCGTGCTGAAAATGTTGACTCATCTATGAATTCTGCCTTTGGCGGCCATCAGGTTCTGTGATTTCAGCATGGTTTTGCGCGGTGCCACGGATCGGGTGGACATGCTTTATTTTGCGCAGTCATGGAGTTCGTGCTGAAACGGCAACAGGCCCTAGTATAAGTAAGGGGGTATCGGCACAATAGCCTCGCCTTTATGGCAATCTGAGACTATTGCGGCACAGGATTGTGCGCCAGTCCCTGATGTCATGCATACCGTTTTCCATTGAGTCGTTTATCAGGGCTTAGGCCTTGGCCTGATTCCAGGGGAAAGGTGTCTTGCGCCTGTTAATGACGCCCGGGAACTTTTAATCGGGCCTATGCTCAATAGCGGGTTGCCTATAAAGGAACAGCGCCGGTCTGCACGAAGTCGATCGATCATCGACAGTGGAGCTGGCGACAAGACTATTCACGCAGCCGACCCAGGTCGAGCTGCGTTTTTCGTGCAGGTCTAATCACTGCCTGCAGGAAACTTGCTTGGAAGGGGAGAACTTTTGCGAAAAGCCCGAGTCTATGTTTGCAAGCCTGAACAATGGCTGATGCAACACCCCTCCATGCTCAACGAGGAGTGTTCATGCTAACCCAGGAAGAGGATCAGCAGCTTGTCGAGCGCGTTCAGCGCGGTGACACGCGAGCATTTGATCTGTTGGTGCTGAAGTATCAGCACAAGATTCTAGGGTTGATCGTGCGATTCGTGCACGACACCCATGAGGCTCAAGATGTTGCACAGGAAGCCTTTATCAAGGCCTATCGTGCACTCGGCAATTTTCGCGGTGACAGCGCCTTCTATACATGGCTGTACCGCATCGCCATCAACACGGCGAAAAACTATTTGGTGTCGCGCGGTCGGCGACCACCAGATAGCGATGTAAGGTCTGAAGATGCGGAGTTCTACGATGGCGATCATGGCCTCAAGGACATCGAATCGCCAGAGCGTGCATTGTTGAGGGATGAGATCGAGGGCACTGTCCATCGGACCATCCAGCTTCTCCCGGAAGATTTGCGCACTGCACTAACTTTGCGTGAATTTGATGGTCTGAGTTACGAAGACATTGCGAGCGTCATGCAATGTCCCGTTGGTACCGTGCGCTCCCGGATCTTCCGCGCTCGGGAAGCCATCGACAAAGCCCTGCAGCCGTTGTTGCAGGAATCCTGAGACAGCGGCGATAGCCAAGAGAGGAAACCGCCATGAGTCGTGAAGCCCTGCAGGAATCGCTGTCCGCAGTGATGGATAACGAAGCGGATGAGTTGGAATTACGTCGGGTACTGAATGCCATTGACGACGCCGAGACACGTGCAACGTGGTCGCGTTATCAGGTAGCCCGTGCAGCCATGCATAAAGAGTTGCTGGTGCCTCATCTGGATATTTCGGCTGCTGTATCTGCCGCAATAGCCGATGAAGTCAGCCCGCTGAAGGTCGCTCGCGGCCCGTGGCGCACTCTGGGTCGTCTGGCCGTTGCCGCTTCGGTAACTGTCGCTGTTCTGGCAGGCGTTCGTCTCTATAACCAGGACGAAATCGCCGGTGCCCAGTTGGCCCAGCAGGTTCAGCAGCCAGCTAACCTGTCCGTGCCTCAAGTGAAAGGCCCGGCAGTACTGGCCGGCTATACCGAACCGACCGAGCAGACCGGCCCTATGGCCAATGGTGTCTTGCAGGGTCAGGCCGGTGAAGGCGATCAGCGTCTGCCAGGTTATCTGCGTCAGCACGCTCAGGAAGCAGCGTTGAAGGGCACTGAAAGCGCGCTGCCATACGCACGTGCTGCAAGTCTGGAAAACCGTTAAGGAAGAACATGCGAGCCGTCCCGCTATTACCGCTTCTGCTCGGTGGATTGCTTGCTCTTCCCGCGCATGCCGATGATGCGCAAGACATGTTCAAACGTCTTGCGCAAGCCAATCAGCAACAGAGCTACCAGGGTACTTTCGTTTACGAACGTAACGGCAGCTTCTCCACTCACCGTATCTGGCACAGTGTCGGTAACGGTAAGGTCAGTGAGAGGCTGCTACAGCTCGATGGCTCTGCCCAGGAAGTCTTGCGTGTTGATGGTCTGACGCAATGTGTCAGTGGCACGCTTGTTTCAGGCGTTGCCAATCCTTCCGATTCGACTGCGCGTATTTTCGATACCCAAAAACTCTCGGCCTGGTACGACATGACGATTGTCGGCAAGTCCAGAGTTGCAGGTCGGGCAGCTACCATTGTGGCCATTACGCCCAAGGATCAGCACCGCTACGGTATCGAGTTGCATGTTGATAACGAAACCGGCCTGCCTCTGAAGTCTCTTCTGTTGAGCGAGAAAGGGCAGTTGCTGGAGCGTTTCCAGTTTACCGAACTCGATACGTCCGCACCTTCCGCAGCGTCGCTGCAACCCAGTTCCGATTGCAAGGCGGTGAGTGCCGTCAAGGCCAGGGCCGAGCCTGCGAGCGCGCCTGTGGCATGGCGCTCCGAGTGGCTGCCGCCCGGTTTTGATCTTAGTAGCAGTGCAGCCCGCAAGGATCCTGCTTCGAAAGCGTTGGTCTCCAGTCTGATGTACAGCGATGGCCTGGCGCGTTTCTCGGTATTCATCGAGTCGGTGAGCGATGGCTTGACTACGGATATTCGTACCCAGCTTGGGCCTACGGTCGCCGTGTCGCGCAGGCTTACTACGCCGCGCGGTGTGGTCATGGTGACGGTGGTTGGCGAGATTCCCATGGGGACCGCCGAGCATGTGGCTTTGTCCATGCGCAGTACCGACATGCAGGCCAGCAAGTAGTCCTGTGCTATGCAGGCAGCGTTGGAAATGATGTCAATGCCCGGGATGTATAAAAGTTTTCATCCTGGGCTCGATAACACGCCAGACCGCAGTTCACCTGGCCTTGGGCAGAGACACTGAAATGTTTGGTGAGGTTTGCAAGTTGCAAAAGCTCTCGTTTTTTTCTATAGGTCACAGCCTTGCAGCTCTGGCCTTTGTCGTTTCTGGGGCCGGAAAGCTGGTCCATGCGTCGCATCCTATGCGGCGCATGAGTCTTTGAGCCAGTCGCTCTGTACTGCTTAACTTTGCTCGTTGTTAACGGGAGCCGTATGTCGATACCACGTTTGAAATCTTATGTTTCGCTGATTGCCGCCGTGATGATGCTCGGCCAGGTCGCTGTGGCTCAGGCCGAGGACTTGCCGGATTTCACTGTACTGGTTGAACAGGCTTCGCCTGCGGTAGTGAATATCAGCACCCGTCAGAAAATGCCTGATCGTGCAGTCGCCGGTCAGATTCCGGATATGGAAGGCCTGCCGCCCATGCTGCGCGAGTTTCTCGAGCGCAGCATGCCGCCTGGATCTCGTGCTCCCGGAAAGGGTGATCGCCAGCGCGAGGCTCAGTCCTTGGGTTCAGGCTTCATCATTTCCGGTGACGGCTATGTCCTGACCAACAACCACGTGATCGATGGTGCCGATGAAATCATCGTTCGCCTTTCCGATCGCAGTGAATTGAAGGCCAAGCTGGTCGGCACCGATCCGCGTACCGACGTTGCTGTCCTGAAGATCGATGGCAAGAACCTGCCTACCGCCAAGCTGGGTAACTCCAACAAGCTGAAAGTGGGTGAGTGGGTGCTGGCCATCGGTTCACCGTTCGGCTTTGATCATTCGGTAACCAAAGGCATCGTCAGTGCCAAGGGCCGCAGTCTGCCGAACGATACCTATGTGCCGTTCATTCAGACCGACGTAGCGATCAATCCGGGGAACTCCGGTGGTCCGTTGTTCAACATGGCCGGTGAAGTCGTGGGCATCAACTCGCAGATATTCACCCGCTCTGGCGGGTTCATGGGCCTGTCGTTCGCCATCCCTATCGATGTGGCCATGGATGTCGCCAATCAGCTCAAGGCCAGCGGCAAGGTCAATCGTGGCTGGCTGGGTGTAGTGATCCAGGAGGTCAACAAGGACCTGGCCGAGTCCTTCGGTCTCGACAAACCTGCTGGTGCCCTGGTTGCACAGGTGCTTGAAGATGGCCCTGCAGCAAAAGGTGGCCTGCAGGTCGGTGATGTGATCCTCAGCGCCAACGGTCAACCGATTGTCATGTCCGCAGACCTTCCGCACCTGATCGGCAATCTCAAGGACGGCAGCAAGGCCGAGCTTGAAGTGATCCGTGATGGCAAGCGTCAGAATCTGACCGTCACCGTCGGTGCTCTGCCGGACGAAGGTCAGGAAATGGGCGCTACAGGTCCGGGAGCCGAGCGCAGCAGCAATCGCCTGGGTGTTTCGGTGATCGAACTGACCGCCGAGCAGAAGAAGAGCTTCGACCTCAAGGGCGGTGTGGTCATCAAGGAAGTGCAGGGTGGTCCGGCAGCCTTGATCGGTCTGCAGGCGGGTGATGTCATCACTCACCTGAACAATCAGGCCATCGTTTCGGCGAAGCAATTCACTGAGGTCGCCAAGAGCCTTCCGAAGGATCGTTCCGTCTCCATGCGCGTTCTGCGTCAGGGGCGGGCAAGTTTCATTACCTTCAAACTGGCCGAATAATCGGCAGGTTTGACGAAAAAGGGCGGTCGATACCGCCCTTTTTTGTGGGTGTCTGCCGGATGGGTATTGTTCTGTCTACCTCTGGGCGTGACGCCTCTTGCTTCCTTCAGGTACAATTCCCGGCTATTTTTCGGCGGGCAATCTGCCTGCAACCTTTTTGAGTGTTGATCCGTGAGTGATTTGAGTCATATCCGCAATTTCTCCATCATCGCCCACATTGACCATGGCAAGTCGACGCTGGCCGACCGCTTCATTCAAATGTGCGGTGGCCTGTCCGAGCGCGAAATGGAAGCGCAGGTCCTCGACTCCATGGATCTTGAGCGCGAGCGCGGGATCACCATCAAGGCCCACAGCGTAACCCTGTACTACAAGGCCAAAGACGGTAAGACCTACCAGCTGAACTTCATTGACACCCCGGGCCACGTGGACTTCACCTATGAAGTCAGCCGTTCCCTGGCAGCCTGTGAAGGCGCGCTGCTGGTCGTCGATGCCGGTCAGGGCGTGGAGGCACAGTCGGTTGCCAACTGCTACACCGCTATCGAGCAAGGCCTTGAGGTCATGCCGGTACTGAACAAGATGGACTTGCCGCAGGCCGATCCCGACCGCGTCAAGGAAGAGATCGAGAAGATCATCGGCATCGATGCCACCGATGCAGTGGCATGCAGCGCCAAGAGCGGCATGGGTGTCGACGAAGTGCTGGAGCGTCTGGTTGCGACCATTCCGGCACCTGAAGGCAATATCGAAGATCCGCTGCAGGCGTTGATCATCGACTCATGGTTCGATAACTACCTGGGCGTTGTTTCCCTGGTGCGTGTTCGCCATGGCCGCGTCAAGAAAGGCGACAAGATCCTCGTCAAATCCACCGGCAAGGTGCATCTGGTCGACAGCGTGGGTGTGTTCAACCCCAAGCACACGGCGACCGTTGACCTCAAAGCCGGTGAAGTAGGCTTCATCATCGCGGGCATCAAGGACATTCATGGTGCTCCGGTCGGTGACACCCTGACCCTGAGCTCTACTCCCGATGTCGATGTGCTGCCAGGCTTCAAGCGCATTCAGCCTCAGGTCTACGCCGGCCTGTTCCCGGTCAGTTCGGACGATTTCGAAGATTTCCGTGAAGCGCTGCAAAAGCTGACGCTCAACGACTCTTCGCTGCAATACCTGCCGGAAAGCTCCGATGCTCTGGGCTTCGGTTTCCGCTGCGGCTTCCTGGGCATGCTCCACATGGAGATCATCCAGGAGCGTCTGGAGCGTGAATACGATCTGGACCTGATTACCACTGCGCCAACGGTAATTTTTGAGCTATTGCTCAAGAGCGGTGAAACGATTTACGTCGACAACCCGTCCAAGCTCCCTGACCTGTCCGCTATCGAGGACATGCGCGAACCGATCGTGCGGGCCAATATTCTTGTGCCTCAGGAGCACCTGGGCAACGTCATTACGCTGTGTATCGAGAAGCGTGGCGTGCAGCACGACATGTTGTTCCTCGGTACTCAGGTTCAGGTGAGCTATGACCTGCCGATGAACGAAGTGGTCCTGGACTTCTTCGATCGTCTCAAGTCTGTCAGCCGTGGTTATGCTTCGCTGGATTATCATTTCGATCGTTACCAGTCAGCCAATCTGGTCAAGCTCGATGTGTTGATCAACGGCGAGAAGGTCGACGCCCTGGCGTTGATCGTGCATCGTGACAACGCGCACTACAAAGGTCGTGCGTTGACCGAAAAAATGAAAGAGCTGATTCCGCGGCAGATGTTCGATGTGGCAATCCAGGCTGCCATTGGTGGTCAGATTGTGGCGCGTACAACCGTCAAGGCACTTAGAAAGAACGTACTGGCCAAATGTTATGGCGGCGACGTAAGCCGTAAGCGCAAGCTGCTTGAGAAGCAAAAGGCCGGTAAGAAACGCATGAAGCAGGTCGGCAACGTGGAAATTCCACAGGAAGCCTTCCTTGCAGTGCTCAGGTTGGAATAGTCAGGTCCTATGTCACTAAATTTCCCGCTGTTGTTGGTCATCGCAGTCTTTGTCTGTGGCGTGCTCGCACTGATCGATCTGGTTTTCCTGGCGCCTCGTCGCCGGGCGGCCATTTCGACTTATCAGGGCAGTGTCAGTCAGCCGGACATCGCGGTTGTTGAGCAATTGAACAAAGAGCCTTTGCTGGTCGAATACGGCAAATCGTTCTTCCCGGTGCTGTTTCTCGTGCTGGTGCTCCGTTCGTTTCTGGTCGAACCCTTCCAGATTCCTTCGGGCTCCATGAAACCGACACTGGAGGTGGGTGATTTCATCCTGGTGAACAAGTTCTCCTACGGCATCCGCCTGCCGGTGCTGGATCAGAAGGTGATCCAGATCGGCGATCCGAAGCGTGGCGACGTCATGGTGTTTCGCTACCCGAGCGACCCGAGCGTCAACTACATCAAGCGTGTCGTGGGCCTGCCGGGCGACCATATCCGCTACACCAGCGACAAGCGTCTGTTCGTCAATGGTGAGCTGGTTGCCAAGAAGCTGATCGGCAGCGAGCCGGGTACTCTGGGCAGTGCCGAGCTCTATGAAGAGCTGCTGGGCGATGTCGAGCACCAGATCCGTCAGGAAATGAGCCGCTACCGTGCGCCGCCTGACAGCGAGTGGACTGTGCCGGCCGAGCATTACTTCATGATGGGCGACAACCGCGACAACTCCAATGACAGCCGTTACTGGGACGATCCGAACATTCCCAAGAACGAGCTGGGCATGGTTCCTGACAAGAACATCGTCGGCAAGGCGTTTGCTGTCTGGATGAGCTGGCCGGAGCCCAAACTCAGTCACTTCCCTAACTTTTCACGGGTAGGGCTGATCAAGTAATCAATGCGGCGCTGCTAGAACAGCGCCGTATCTCATTTGGGCTGGTCCGAAACGTTTCTGATCGACAAGTCATGTCGGTTACGTGAACGGGCTATCCTTGGGGTCGAGGTCGAAACATGACGTTTTCCGCTTCTCAGAAAGGTTTGTCGTTCGTTGGGTGGCTGATTGCGCTGGCGTTTGTCGCATTTGTGACGAGCACGGCTTTCAAGCTGATCCCGCACTATCTTGATTACATGTCGATGAAGAAGATCATCGAGTCGGTCGAGAGCAATCAGGCCCTGGAGATCACCACGGTCGACGATTTTTACAGTTATGTCGGTAAAAACATGCAGGTCAACAATATTCGGGATGTGGATTTGAACAAGGCTTTAAAAGTGGCGGTGCAGAACGGCAAGTTCAGCGCCCATTTGAACTATGAACAGCGTGAGCCGTTGATCCAGAATATCGATCTGGTGATGAAGTTCGATCAGCAATTCAGCGTGGGTAAACCGTGAGCGTATCCTTGAGCCGCCTGGAGCGTCAGCTCGGCTACACCTTCAAGGATCAGGAACTGATGATCCTGGCCCTGACTCACCGCAGTTTTGCTGGTCGCAACAATGAGCGTCTGGAGTTTCTCGGTGATGCGATCCTCAACTTCGTAGCCGGTGAAGCCTTGTTCGAGCGCTTTCCCCAGGCCCGCGAAGGCCAGTTGTCGCGTTTGCGCGCACGTCTGGTGAAAGGGGAAACCCTGGCATTGCTGGCCCGTGGTTTCGATCTGGGCGAATATCTGCGTCTGGGTTCCGGCGAACTGAAGAGTGGCGGTTTCCGTCGCGAGTCGATTCTGGCCGATGCCCTCGAAGCATTGATCGGTGCCATCTATCTCGATTCGGGTATGGAGGTTGCGCGTGAGCGTGTCCTGGCCTGGCTGACCAACGAGTTCGACAGCCTGACCCTGGTCGATACCAACAAGGACCCGAAAACTCGACTGCAGGAATTCCTCCAGTCCCGCGCCTGTGAACTGCCACGCTACGAAGTGGTGGATATCCAGGGCGAACCGCATTGCCGGACATTTTTCGTCGAATGCGAGATCACCTTACTGAATGAAAAGAGTCGAGGTCAGGGTGTCAGCCGTCGCATTGCCGAACAGGTAGCCGCGGCCGCAGCACTCATTGCCCTGGGCGTGGAGAACGGTCATGACTGATACAACTGCAACTCGCTGTGGCTATGTTGCCATCGTCGGCCGCCCCAACGTAGGCAAGTCCACGCTGCTCAACCACATTCTTGGCCAGAAGCTGGCGATCACCTCGCGCAAGCCGCAGACCACTCGTCACAACATGCTGGGTATCAAGACTGAAGGCGCCGTGCAGGCGATCTATGTCGATACCCCCGGCATGCACAAGAACAGCGAAAAAGCCCTCAACCGCTACATGAACAAGACCGCTTCGGCTGCGTTGAAGGACGTGGACGTAGTGATTTTCGTGGTTGACCGCACCCGCTGGACCGACGAAGACCAGATGGTGCTCGAGCGCGTCCAGTACGTGCAAGGCCCTGTCATTCTGGCGATCAACAAGACCGATCGCATCGAGGACAAGGGCGATCTGATGCCGCATCTGGAATGGCTGCAGGGGCAGTTGCCCAATGCGTCCATCGTGCCGATTTCTGCACAGCACGGGCACAACCTCGATGCTCTGGAAGGCCTGATCGCTTCCCATCTGCCGGAAAACGATCACTTCTTCCCGGAAGACCAGATCACCGACCGCAGCAGTCGCTTCCTGGCTGCCGAGCTGGTTCGCGAGAAAATCATGCGCCAGCTGGGTGCCGAGCTTCCGTACCAGATCACCGTCGAAATCGAAGAGTTCAAGCAGCAGGGACGTACCTTGCATATCCATGCCCTGATTCTTGTGGAACGTGACGGCCAGAAGAAAATCATCATTGGCGACAAGGGTGAGCGGATCAAGCGCATCGGCAGCGATGCCCGTCGCGACATGGAGCTGCTGTTCGATTCCAAGGTCATGCTCAACCTTTGGGTCAAGGTCAAAGGCGGCTGGTCCGATGATGAGCGCGCCTTGCGTTCGTTGGGCTACGGCGACCTGTAAGTGCCCTGTCACCCGGTCATGAATCTTTGTGACCGGGTGAACCTCCTTTCTTGCGAGCCACCCCGATGAGCACGCCAACCGGCCAACCTGCTTATGTGCTTCACAGCCGGGCCTATCGCGAAAACAGCGCTCTGGTCGACTTTCTCACCCCGCAAGGTCGCTTGCGTGCCGTGTTGCGTAATGCCCGTGGCAAGGCGGGTACGCTGGCGCGTCCTTTCGTACCTCTTGAGGCCGAGTTTCGCGGGCGTGGCGAACTCAAGAATGTCGGGCGCATGGAAGGTGCCGGCGTAGCCATCTGGTTGTCCGGCGAGGCCTTGTTCAGTGGGATGTACCTCAACGAACTGCTGATTCGCCTGTTGCCATCGGAAGATCCTCATCCCGCCGTTTTCGACCACTATGCCGCGACCCTGACAGCCTTGGCGCAAGGTCGTCCTCTGGAACCGCTGTTGCGTTCATTCGAGTGGCGACTTCTGGACGATCTGGGCTATGGCTTCGCGCTGGACGTGGATATCAATGGCGACCCGCTTGCTGCCGATGGTCTGTATCGCCTGCAAGTGGATGCAGGGCTTGAGCGGGTCTATCTGCTGCAGCCCGGACTTTTTCAAGGCGTTGAGTTGCTGGCCATGGCCGAGGCCGACTGGAGCGCTCCGGGTGCGCTGTCTGCCGCCAAGCGCCTGATGCGTCAGGCACTGGCCGTGCATCTGGGCGGACGTCCATTAGTCAGCCGTGAACTGTTTCGCAAGCCGTGAACAGGCTTTATGCTCTGCGGCCTGCTTCGATCAAATTTCAGGAGACACCCGTGACCCAAAGCACTCGCATCCTTCTTGGCGTTAACATCGACCACGTTGCCACCTTGCGTCAGGCTCGCGGTACACGTTATCCGGATCCGGTGAAAGCCGCGCTGGATGCCGAAGAGGCGGGCGCGGATGGTATCACCGTGCATTTGCGCGAAGACCGTCGGCATATCCAGGAACGCGATGTCTTGCTGCTCAAGGACGTGTTGCAGACCCGCATGAATTTCGAGATGGGCGTGACCGAAGAAATGCTCGCCTTTGCCGAGCGCATTCGTCCGGCCCATGTATGTCTGGTTCCTGAAACCCGCCAGGAGCTGACGACCGAAGGCGGTCTGGATGTGGCCGGTCAGGAAGAGCGGATCAAGGCAGCGGTCGAGCGGCTGGCGAAGATCGGTTGCGAAGTCTCGCTGTTCATCGATGCCGACGAACAGCAGATCGCCGCTTCCAGGCGCGTCGGTGCTCCGGCCATCGAACTGCATACTGGCCGCTATGCCGATGCGCAGACGCCAGCTGAAGTCGCAGAAGAACTCAAGCGCATTGCCGATGGTGTAGCGTTCGGGGTGGCTCAGGGGCTGATCGTCAATGCCGGTCATGGCCTGCATTACCACAACGTCGAGGCTGTGGCAGCGATCAAAGGCATCAATGAGCTGAACATAGGTCATGCGCTGGTGGCGCATGCCTTGTTCGTCGGCTTCAAGGCTGCCGTGGCAGAAATGAAGGCCTTGATTGTGGCAGCAGCGAAATAATGACCGTCCTGCGCGGATGAATTCTCTCCTTGCGGGAGCGGATTTATCCGCGAAGACTCAAGGCTTGCGCCCGACAATCACAGCACGCATCGGTGCTGGCAGGCCTTCCACGGTGCGGCTGTGGTCCTCGGGGTCGAGGAAGTCGCCCAGCGACTGATAGCGCATCCATTCAGTGCTGCGCTGTTCCTGCACGGTGGTGGTGCTGACATCCACGCAACGGACATCGACGAATCCGGCGCGACGCAGCCACAGTTCCAGTGCGGGTACTGACGGCAGGAACCACACATTGCGCATTTGCGCATAGCGATCTTCCGGGACGAGCACTTGCTGCGCATCACCCGGCACCACCAGTGTTTCCATGACCAGTTCACCGCCCTTGACCAGGCAGTCCTTCAGGGCCAGCAAATGGTCTATGGGTGATTTGCGGTGATACAGCACGCCCATGGAGAACACGGTATCGAAGCCTTCAAGGTTGGCCGGCAAGTCTTCCAGAGCAAAGGGCAAATGCCAGGCGGGCAGGTCCGGCAGGTAGCGCTGCATGGCCTGGAACTGGCAGAAGAACAGCCAGTTTGGATCGACACCAATCACGCTCTCGGCACCTGCACCCAGCATGCGCCACTGGTAATAACCGTTGCCGCAGCCCACATCCAGAATGCGTTTGCCCTTTAGGTCCAGGTGCGGCGAGACCCGTGACCATTTCCAGTCCGAGCGCCATTCGGTATCGACATGCACGCCGAACACATCGAACGGCCCCTTGCGCCAGGGCGACAGGCCCATCAGTGCCTTGCGCAGTCGGGTGCGGGTTTCACCGTCGCACTCGACCTCCAGGGTAAAGCTGTCGGCTAGCTCGACACGTTCGGCTGTGAGTGGAGGCAAGGCATCCAGCGCGCTTTGCCAGCGTTGCAGGTCGCCGTGCCCCTTGGCCATCTTGGTATCGAGTTGTGCTTGCAGGCCGTTGGCCCATTCAGCGAGTGGCGTGCCTGCAAGGCGGCGGACAAGTGGAGCGAGATCAATCATGGCAGGGCAATCAACGAGGCAAAGTTAAGGCATTGGAACCAGGGGACGACCTTTGAAAAGCCGGCGGTCAACAGACGTTGGCGGTGTTCTTCGAGGCTGTCGGGTTTCATGACGTTTTCGATGGCGCTGCGCTTCTGGGCTATTTCCAGATCGCTGTAGCCGTTGGCGCGTTTGAAGGCGATATGCAGGTCGGTCAGCAGTTCATGTTCCTGCTCGTCGTTGAAGCGCAGCTTTTCCGAGAGGATCAAGGCTCCGCCCGGCACCAGTGCCTGACGAATGCGGGTCAGCAGCGCGAGTCGCTGTTCCGGGGCAATGAATTGCAGGGTGAAGTTCAGCGCGACCACCGAAGCGGGCTGGAACTGCAACGCCAGAATATCTCCCTCAATGACCTCGACCGGCAGTAATTCCTGGAACATCGAGTTCTGCGCATTGAGGTATTCACGGCAGCGCTCGACCATCGCTGCCGAGTTGTCCACGGCGATGACCTTGCAGCCTTCACTGCGCACATGCCGACGCAGGGCTTGAGTCACGGCGCCAAGGGAGCTGCCCAGGTCATACAGCACCGTATCGGGTCTGGCGAACTGTGCTGCGAGCACGCCCAGATTCTCGACAATCGTCGGGTAGCCGGGCACCGAGCGCTTGATCATGTCAGGAAAGACCCGCACGACATCCTCGTTGAAGGCGAAGTCAGGCACCTGAGCCAATGGCTGGGCGAAAATGCGGTCGGGTTCTTTGCTCACGGCGGTTCCGGCGAAGGCTTTGAAAGGCGGGCATTCTAGCCAAGTTGTCGCCGGGATGCATGAGGCAGAGCGTGCTGTCTGACAGAGCGCGTAAAACGCCTCAGTTCACGGTGATTGCACACTCGAAAGTCTGTTCGGGAGCTGCTTGCGGTGTCCAGGGTTGCTGGTAGATCATCACCAGTTGCCCTGTGCCTGCATCGGTCGCTTTGTAGCGCCATACCGATTGTCCGCCACTGCCCACCATTTCCGTGCTTTGCGAGTTTTTATAAACCTCGGGTCCCAGGCTGCGCAGCACGCTTTGTGCCGGATTCTGGATCTGCCAGCGAAAGCCGGTGGTGGGGTTGCTGGGCAGCGTGAGGATCAGGGTTTGTCCGCTCTTGAGCGTCAGCGGGCAGTCGCTCTGGGCTTCCACTGAAACGATGCTTTTCGGGGTTTGCGCGCAGGCGGTCAGCAGGGCAAGGCTCAAGGGGGCGAGGAGGCGGGCATGGGTCATGGCAAGTTCCGGTTTTGCGTGACGATGCTGGAGCATAACGCATTGACGTGTGGGCACGATGAAGAACTGTGCTGCCTTTCGGGCAGGCGTTATACCCGACAATGTGGGGGATTTTTGTTGGTTTGGGAAAAATCCTACAGTGTTGATGGGGTGTTGTGGATTCTGTTTCTGCTCTTTATCAAGTATTTGAGCTTCCAATAAAAATTAATGGAATCACGAATGGATTGTACGCAGTCGCAATCCTGATTGTTTCGTAGCCTCCAGTGCGGGTGGCTGGAGATTTCAAGTCCAGTGCCCCGCTTTTTTCAGTCGATATGGAGTGATAGCGATTCGCTTTTGTTGTTGTTTGGCAAAAGAAGGGGCTTGTGCGCTATGTAAAACCTAGAATGAGGTGGCATTTCGATAAGGAAGTGGCACAATCGCCAAGGTTTTTTGTACGGCAGGCTATTTGCGGTTTAATCGGCCACAAACAGCGACTGCCCGGCAAGCAGCAGCCAGTCAGTTGCGAGTGGTTGTGAGCATTGGATTTTGTTCATGACTCTCGAAGGCGGTTCGTTGGACAATATGCACAGGATGGTCGCAGCGTGGACGTAGCAGGCGTTGCTGCGGGCGGCTTTTTTGTTTTCAGGGCGTTGGTCGGGCTTTATCGATCAGTTATCCCGGCGCTCAGCAGTAAGACAAATTGGTTTTTTCGACCTTGAAGTCTCGTTAATCCCAGGACAGCCTGCCTCATTTTCAGGAATTATTATGTTTAGCGGAAAAAAACTTCTCATCTCTGGCGGTACCGGTTCTTTTGGCAACGCTGTCCTCAAGCGCTTCCTCGACAGTGATATTGCGGAAATCCGTATTTTCAGTCGGGACGAGAAGAAACAGGACGACATGCGCAAGCGCTATGCCAATAGCAAGCTGAAGTTCTATATTGGCGATGTGCGTGATTACCAGAGCGTGCTCAATGCCACGCGCGGTGTCGATTACATTTTCCACGCCGCAGCCCTGAAACAGGTTCCGTCCTGCGAATTCCACCCGATGGAAGCGGTCAAGACCAACGTCATCGGTACCGAAAACCTGCTGGAAGCGGCTATCCAGAACGAAGTTCGTCGCGTTGTCTGCCTCAGCACCGACAAGGCCGTCTATCCAATCAATGCCATGGGTATTTCCAAGGCGATGATGGAAAAGGTCATGGTCGCCAAGTCGCGCAATGTCGACGACAACAAGACCGTCATCTGCGGTACCCGCTATGGCAACGTCATGGCTTCGCGCGGATCTGTGATTCCTCTGTTCATCGACCAGATTCGTGCCGGTAAAGAGCTGACCCTGACTGACCCGAACATGACCCGCTTCATGATGACCCTGGGCGACGCTGTCGACCTGGTGCTCTATGCGTTCGAGCACGGCAACAACGGTGATCTGTTCGTACAGAAGGCTCCGGCGGCGACCGTCGAAGTCCTGGCCAAGGCGCTGACTGCACTGGTTGGCAAGCCGGATCACCCGATTCAGGTGATCGGTACTCGCCATGGCGAAAAACTGTATGAAGCATTGCTGAGCCGCGAAGAAATGGCCTGCGCCGAAGACAAGGGTGACTATTTCCGCATTCCGCCAGATTTGCGCGACCTCAACTACGCCAAGTTCGTCGAGCAGGGCGAAACCAAGATTTCTCGCACCGAAGACTACAACTCGCACAATACCGAGCGCCTGGATGTCGAAGGCATGCAGCGTCTGTTGCTCAAACTGGACTTCATGCGCGCCATCCAGCGTGGCGAGCACGCTACGCCGGAGGAGTGAAGATGAAGGTTCTGATTACGGGCGCCAATGGTTTCGTTGGCCAGAATCTTGTTTCCCATCTCGGGGAACGGGCCGACGTGCAGGTTCTGCGCTTTACCCGTGACGACTCTCTGGACAGCCTGCCAGCGCTGGTTGCACAGGTGGATTTCATCTTTCATCTGGCGGGCGTCAATCGTCCGCAGGATCCGCAGGAGTTCCAGACCGGCAATACCGACCTGACTCGTGCCTTGTGCGATGCGATCGTGAGCAGTGGTCGTCAGGTGCCGATTCTGTACACCTCTTCGAGTCAGGCCGAGCTGGACAATGCCTATGGCAGCAGCAAGCGCGGTGCCGAAGACGCACTCCTGGCTCTGAATGCCAGCCATGGTGTGCCGGTTCACCTGTTTCGCCTGCCGAACGTTTTCGGCAAATGGGCGCGGCCGAACTATAACTCGGCTGTCGCAACGTTCTGCCACAACGTCTCCCGCGGCTTGCCGATCAGCATCAACGATCCACAGGCGCGTATCAGTCTGGTCTACATCGATGACGTGGTTAGGCATTTCCTGGCCGTCATGGATGGCAAGCTGGCGGGTACGCCTTTTGTGAATGTCGAGCCGCAATATGCGATCTCTGTGGGTGAACTGGCCGAGCAGCTGCATGTGTTCCGCGACAGTCGCCAGACGATGATCACCGAGCCGGTCGGCACGGGTCTGGTGCGAGCCTTGTACTCGACTTACCTGAGCTACCTGCCACCGGACCGCTTCACTTATGAAGTGCCCAAGCATGGTGATCCGCGTGGCGTGTTCGTTGAAATGCTCAAGACCCGGGACTCCGGGCAGTTTTCCTATTTCACGGCGCATCCGGGCATTACCCGTGGTGGTCACTACCACCACTCCAAGACCGAGAAATTTCTGGTCATCAAGGGCAAGGCCTGTTTCCGCTTCCGCCATATTGTTTCCGGCGAGTTCTATGAGTTGTTCACTACCGGTGAGCAGCCGCAGATCGTTGAAACCGTACCCGGCTGGACCCACGACATCACCAATGTCGGTGAGGACGAGATGATCGTCATGCTCTGGGCCAATGAAATCTTTGATCGGGAACACCCGGACACTTATGCGCGCCCCGTCGGTACTGAAGCCTGAGCCGCTGTTGACAGGATATTGAAATGAAAAAGCTGAAAATTGTAACTGTCGTGGGTACGCGGCCGGAGATCATTCGTCTGTCGCGGGTCATGGCTGCACTGGACGAGCATTGCGATCACATTCTGGTCCACACGGGCCAGAACTACGATTACGAACTGAACGAAATCTTCTTTCAGGACCTGGGCATCCGCAAGCCGGACCACTTCCTGAATGCCGCCGGTGCCAGTGGTGCAGAAACCATCGGTAACGTGATCATCGCTGTCGATCGCGTGCTGGCTGAAATCCAGCCTGAAGCTCTGCTGGTGCTGGGTGATACCAACAGCTGCATGGCCGTGTTGCCAGCCAAGCGTCGCAAGATCCCGACATTCCACATGGAAGCGGGCAACCGTTGCTTCGATATGCGGGTGCCGGAAGAAATCAACCGTCGCATCGTCGACCATACGGCCGACATCAACCTTACTTACAGCACCATCGCCCGGGATTACCTGTTGCGCGAAGGTCTGCCGGCGGATCGCGTGATCAAGACCGGTAGCCCGATGTTCGAAGTGCTGGGTCATTACCGTGAAGGTATCGACAATTCGGACGTTCTTACCCGTCTGGGGCTTGAGCCTGGCAAGTTCTTCGTCGTCAGTGCGCACCGTGAAGAGAACGTCGACTCGGACAAGAACTTCCTCAAGCTGGTGGACGTGCTCAATACCGTGGCCGAGCAGTTCGACCTGCCGGTGATTGTCTCCACCCACCCGCGTACCCAGAAGCGGGTTGACGCTATGGGTGTGACTTTCCATGCCAATGTGCGCCTGCTCAAGCCACTGGGCTTCAAGGATTACAACAAGCTCCAGCTCGAATCGAAAGCCGTACTGTCCGACAGCGGCACGATCAACGAAGAAGCTTCCATCCTGAACTTCCCTGCACTGAACCTGCGTGAAGCTCATGAGCGTCCTGAAGGCATGGAAGAAGCTGCGGCCATGATGGTCGGGCTGGAAACCGAGCGCGTACTGCAGGGCTTGAATATTCTCGACAGTCAGTCTCGTGGTGACGAACGCAGTCTGCGCCTGGTGGGCGATTACAGCATGCCCAACGTCTCGGACAAGGTCGTGCGTATCCTGCACAGTTACACCGACTACGTGAACCGCGTTGTCTGGAAGCGTTACTGATCCGAGTGGTAGAAATGGCTGAAAAAGCGTTAAAAGTTCTTGTCGTAACGCAGTATTTTTGGCCGGAGAACATGCGGATCAATGATCTGGTCCGCGATCTTTCGGCAAAGGGGCATGAAGTCACTGTCTTGACGGGGTTGCCGAATTACCCGGAAGGCAAGGTATTCGAAAGCTACCGCGAGAAGCCTGAAGGATTCAGTCAGTATTGCGGTGCCGACGTCATCAGGGTGCCGCTTGTCCCGCGGGGCAAGCGCAGTCTGACTCTGGTGCTCAACTACCTGTCGTTCTTCATCAGCGCTTCGACGCTGGGTGCTTTCAAGCTGCGTGGGCGCAAGTTCGATACGATCTTCGTGTATGCCGTCTCGCCTGTCATGGCCGCCATTCCGGCGCTGGTGATCGGGCGGTTGAAGCGTGCGCCGGTGTTTGTATGGGTGCTGGATCTGTGGCCCGAAACCCTGCGTGCAGTCGGTGTGCTCAAGCAGCCTTTGCTGCTGGGGTTGGTTGGCAAGGTCGTTTCGTGGATCTACAACCGCACCGATTATCTGTTGCTGCAATCCCATGGTTTTCTGGACAATGTCAGGCGCTACTGCACCCGACCGATTACCGATGATCGCCTGGTTTACTTTCCAAGCTGGGCCGAAGACGATTTTTCATCTTCATCGCCGCCATTGTGTGATTTGATCAAGCCGGACCCGAATGTATTCACGGTCGTCTTTGCCGGCAATCTGGGCGAGGCTCAGGATTTCCCTGCCGTACTGGATGCTGCCGAGTCGCTACGGGCCAGTAATGCCGTGCGCTGGGTCATTGTCGGAGATGGCCGCATGAGCGAGTGGATGGCCGAGCAGATTGCGACCAGACAACTGGACAATGTGCACCTTCTGGGACGTCATCCACTGGAAGCCATGCCAGGGCTGTTTGCCCAGGCCGATGCCTTGCTGGTGTCGCTGAAAACCAATGATGTGTTTGAAAAGACCATTCCGGGGAAGGTTCAGGCATACCTGGCGTCAGGAAGACCCATACTGGGAATGATCAATGGTGAAGCTGCACGTGTGATCAACGAGTCCGGTGCCGGTTTTGCCTGTGATTCCGGTGATGCCCAGGGGCTGGCAGCGATTACCCGCGCACTTGCAGATTCCGGCCAGACCCAGCGCGAAAGCATGGGCCGGGCAGGGCGCAACTATTACGAGCAGCACTACGCCAAGGGCAACCTTCTGATGCGTCTGGAAACCCTTTTCCGTCAAGCTACCCTTCGCAAAGTGAGTCAGTCATGAGTTCCTCTTCTGTGTTACTGACAGGTGCAACCGGTTTTGTCGGTAAGGCACTGCTCGCCAGTCTGCTCACGCGAGGCGATAAAGTGACTGCCGCCGTGCGCGACTCTTCGGCACAGGTCGATCCGCGTGCCACGCTTTGCCAGGTTTCCAGCCTGGATGGACAGACGCAGTGGCAGGACAGTCTCCGGGACGTGCAGGTGGTGATCCATGCTGCAGCCCGCGTGCATGTCATGAACGACACCGAAGCCGATCCGCTGGCAGCATTTCGCAAGGTCAATGTCGAAGGGACATTGAATCTTGCGCGTCAGGCGGCAGAAGCCGGTGTACGCCGTTTTGTCTTCATCAGCTCCATCAAGGTCAATGGTGAGGGCACCTTGCCCGGCCAGCCTTACCGGGCTGACGATACGCCTGCTCCGATCGATCCGTACGGGATCTCCAAGATGGAAGCCGAGCAGGGGTTGCGGGCTCTGACCGAGCAGACGGGGCTGGAGGTGGTGATCATTCGCCCGGTGCTGGTCTACGGGCCTGGAGTGAAGGCCAACTTCCTGTCGATGATGCGCTGGCTGGACAAAGGCGTTCCGCTGCCTTTCGGAGCCATCGACAATCGACGCAGCCTGGTCGCCCTCGACAATCTGGTCGATCTGATCGTTACCTGCACATCGCATCCGGCCGCTGCCAACCAGACATTCCTGGTCAGCGATGGCGAGGACCTGTCGACGACCATGCTACTCAAGCGCATGGCCAGTGCTCTGGGCAAGTCGGCGCGTCTGCTGCCCATACCGTCTGCCTTGCTCGTGCTGGCCGCCAGATCGTTGGGCAAGCGTGCGTTGTCCCAGCGTCTTTGCGGCTTCTTGCAGGTCGATATCGAGAAAACACGCTCGTTACTGGGCTGGAAGCCTGTGGCAAGCGTGGATCAGGCCTTGTCGGCGGTCGCCCGTCACTATCAGGAACATCAAGGCAAATAGCCCCGCACCGGTTTTTCGGGGAGTGGTATTCAAATTCAGTGCGGTAGCAGGCAAAGCGCCTTGTAGCCAAATTGCGATAAATGGTTTTCAACGACGCCGCACACCATGAAGTCCGCACATTGCGACATGGAGTCAGGTGGAGGTAGAGGGATGATGATGAAATTACGCTCGCGAATGCTGGGTCTTTCGCGCAAGAACAAGCGAATCGTGCAGGTCGGCGCCGACATTGTGCTGGTCTGGGGCGCCTTGCTGCTCGCTTTTGTCGTGCGGCTGGGGTTTGACGCGACCTTCTCCTCCCTCTTCGATCACCTCTGGTTGTTCGCCGCAGCGCCGGTGTTGACCATCCCCATCTTCATCCGCTTTGGCATGTACCGCGCCGTCATGCGCTTTTTCGGCAACGATGCGCTGATCACCATCAGCAAGGCCGTCAGCCTGTCGGCCTTGCTGGTATCGCTTGTGGTGTATTGGTATGGCGACCATGAAGTGGTGGTCCCTCGTTCGGTCATTTTCAATTACTGGTGGTTGAGCCTGATCATGATCGGCGGCTTGCGCCTGATCATGCGCCAGTACTTTCTGGGTGACTGGTTCATGGCTTCCCAGCATGTGCCTTTTACGTCACGGGATAACGGATTGCCCAAAGTCGCCATCTACGGTGCTGGCGCAGCGGGCAATCAACTGGTCGCAGCCTTGCGTCTGGGGCGCATGATGCGTCCTGTGGCTTTCATCGATGACGACAGCAGCGTGACCAAACGCACCATCGCCGGGCTGGTGGTTTACAAACCCCGGCATATTCAGCAAATGATCGATGCCACCGGTGCTCAGGAGATTCTGCTGGCCATTCCGTCAGCGACCCGTGCGCGTCGTCGCGAGATCCTCGAGTACCTGGAAGGCTATCCGCTGCATGTGCGCAGCGTTCCCGGCTTCATGGATCTGGCCAGCGGCAGGGTCAAGGTCGATGACATCCAGGAAGTGGGCATCGCCGACTTGCTGGGTCGCGATTCGGTGTCGGCTCAGGATGATCTGCTGGAACACTGCATTACCGGCAAGGTCGTGATGGTAACCGGCGCAGGCGGTTCGATCGGCTCCGAGCTGTGCCGTCAGATCCTGATGCTCAAGCCCTCCCGGCTGCTGCTGGTCGAGCACAGCGAGTTCAACCTCTACAGCATTTTCGGTGAGCTGGAAAAGCAGGTTCAGCAAGAGGCACTGGAGGTTGAAGTCCTGCCCATTCTCGGGTCAGTGCGCTACTTCGAGAAGATGGTCGATCTGATGCGGACCTGGAAGGTCGAGACGGTCTATCACGCTGCAGCCTACAAGCATGTGCCTATCGTCGAACACAACAGTGCCGAAGGTGTGCTGAACAATGTCATGGGAACCTTGCACACCGCCCAGGCTGCGGTTCAGGTTGGCGTGGCCAATTTCGTATTGATCTCCACTGACAAGGCGGTTCGTCCCACCAACGTCATGGGCAGTACCAAGCGACTTGCGGAAATGATCCTGCAGGCTCTCAGTCGCGAGGTTGCGCCGGTCCTGTTCAGTGGCAGCAACAAGGTTGCTCACGTCAACAAGACACGCTTTACGATGGTGCGCTTCGGCAATGTGCTGGGGTCTTCCGGCTCGGTGATTCCGCTGTTCCACAAGCAGATCAAGAGCGGTGGCCCGCTGACGGTGACACACCCGAATATCACCCGTTACTTCATGACCATCCCCGAGGCGGCTCAACTGGTGATTCAGGCGGGTTCCATGGGGCAGGGCGGCGATGTCTTCGTGCTCGATATGGGCGCACCGGTCAAGATCGTCGAACTGGCCGAGCGCATGATCAATCTGTCAGGTCTGAGCATGCGTTCCGAACGCAATCCCCATGGCGATATCGCCATCGAGTTCACTGGCCTGCGTCCTGGGGAAAAACTCTACGAGGAGCTGTTGATCGGCGATAACGTGGTGCCAACCCGTCACCCCATGATCATGAGCGCTGACGAAGACTTCCTGCCGTGGGAGGTTCTCAAGGACAAGCTGGCGTTGCTGCTGGATGCGGTGTCCTCGGACGACTATCCCCGCGTCAGGCAAATGCTTGGCGAACTGGTCGCCGGTTATACCCCAGAGGGCGAGATTGTCGACTGGAAGCATATTGAACAGCGCGCCAATCAATAGCGCGGATTGAGCTTCGTGAAGGGGGGCAAACCCTTCACGAAGGCAAACCTCAGAACAACACTTTCGCCACATCCGCAAAGCGCTTGGCGAAGTGAACGGTCAGTCCTTCCTTCAGGTAATCGGGTAGCTCCTCGAAGTTTCCGCGATTGGGTTCCGGCAGGATCAGTTCGTTGATCTTCTGGCGCCGTGCCGCAATGACCTTCTCACGCACGCCACCAATCGGCAGGACATGCCCTGTCAGGGTCAGCTCGCCGGTCATGGCCACGCCTTTCTTCGGTGGCTGATTGCGTGCCAGAGACAGCAGGGCACTGGCCATGGTCACGCCGGCACTCGGGCCGTCCTTGGGCGTTGCGCCTTCCGGAACGTGGAGATGGACAAAGGCCTCGTCGAAGAACTTCGCATCGCCGCCGAAGCTTTTCAGGTTGGAACTGACGTAGCTGTAGGCTATTTCTGCAGACTCTTTCATCACATCACCCAGTTGCCCGGTCAGCTTGAAGCCGCGGTTCAGGGTGTGGATGCGTGTCGCTTCGATAGGCAGAGTGGCGCCGCCCATGCTGGTCCAGGCCAGGCCTGTAATGACGCCTGTGCCGGACAAGACCTGTTCGCTGCGGAACACCGGCATGCCCAGTGAAGCCTCCAGATCCTTGTTGCCGATCTTGATGACCGAGTCGGGTTCGTCCAGCAGCTTGACCACCGCCTTGCGCACCAGCTTGCCCAGTTGCTTCTCCAGTTGCCTCACACCGGCTTCGCGGGCATAGCCGTCGATGACTGCGCGCAGGGCGCTGTCGCTGATCGACAGTTTGTTCTTGGTGACACCGGCCTTGTCCAGTTGCTTGGGCCACAGGTGGCGTTTGGCAATGGCGAGTTTTTCTTCGGTGATATAGCCGGACAGACGGATCACTTCCATCCGGTCCAGCAGCGGGCCTGGAATCGAGTCCAGTGTATTGGCGGTGCAGACGAACAGCACCTTGGACAGGTCCAGGCGCAGGTCCAGGTAGTGGTCGAGGAATTCGACGTTCTGTTCCGGATCCAGGGTTTCCAGCAGCGCGGAAGCCGGGTCGCCCTGGTAGCTCTGGCCCATCTTGTCGATTTCATCGAGCATGATGACCGGGTTCATCACTTCCACGTCCTTGAGTGCCTGCACCAGCTTGCCCGGTTGGGCGCCGATGTAGGTGCGACGGTGGCCCTTGATTTCGGCCTCGTCGCGCATGCCGCCTACGCTCAGGCGATAGAAAGGACGGCCAAGGGATTCGGCAATCGAACGTCCGACGCTGGTCTTGCCCACGCCCGGCGGGCCGACCAGGAGGACAATCGAGCCGCTGATTTCGCCTTTATAGGCTCCCACGGCGAGGAATTCGAGAATGCGTGCCTTGATGTCGTCGAGCCCGGCATGGTGCTGGTCGAGCACCTTGCGGGCGTGCTTGAGGTCCAGTTTGTCTTCGCCGTAGACGCCCCAGGGCAAAGAGCTGGCCCAGTCCAGATAGTTGCGGGTCACGGCGTATTCGGGGGAGCCGGTTTCCAGGACCTTGAGCTTGCCGATTTCCTCATCGATTTTCTTGCGGGCCTGGGGCGGCAGGGTCTTGCCTTCGAGGCGCTGCTCGAACTGTTCGATATCGGCGCTGCGATCGTCCTTGCTCAGCCCCAGTTCCTGCTGGATGACCTTGAGCTGTTCTTTCAGGAAGAACTGGCGCTGATGTTCGCCGATCTTGCGATTGACCTCGGCGGAGATCTCTTTTTGCAGGCGCGCGACTTCGACTTCCTTGCGCAGCATCGGCAGGACTTTCTCCATGCGCTTGAGCATGGGGACGCAATCGAGCACTTCCTGGAGTTCGACGCCGGTGGCCGATGTCAGGGCGGCGGCGAAGTCAGTGAGGGGCGAGGGATCGTTGGGGCTGAAGCGATTGAGGTAATTCTTCAGCTCTTCGCTGTAAAGCGGGTTGAGCGGCAGCAGTTCCTTGATCGCGTTGATCAGGGCCATGCCGTAGGCCTTGACCTCGTCGGTGGGCTCGTTGGGCTGCTGCGGATATTCGATTTCTACCAGATAAGGCGGGCGATGGTGCTTGAGCCAGGTACGGATACGAACGCGGCTCAAACCCTGGGCCACGAACTGCAATCGACCATTTTCGCGGCTGGCATGGTGAACCTTGACCAAAGTGCCATACTCGGGAAGCGCCTTGGTATTGAAGTGGCGAGGATCCTCCTGGGGAGTGTCCATGAAAAACAGCGCAAGCGAGTGATGTTCGGACTTGCTGACCAGCTCCAGGGTTTCGGCCCACGGCTCTTCATTGACGATCACCGGCAGAACCTGTGCCGGAAAGAAGGGACGATTGTGGATCGGGATGATGTAGACCTTGTCCGGCAGGTTCTGGCCTGGAAGAGCGAGGGACGTGCTGTCGGAGTTCAGATGAATCGTGTGTTCGGCTGTGTCATCAGGCAAATCTTGCGAGTCTTTCTGCTGGTCACTCATAGGGCACCTGCGAAATTGAACATGATGCTTAGATGGGGCAAGTGCCCTCAGGTTTCAATGGGGGCGGTCGATAGCGTGAGTAGGAGGCAATCAGTCAATGATATGCAGGGCATTGCCCTGTGTTTTGTAAGGTTTGATTGCTTGATGGCAAATGCCTGATGTTGCGTGCTCTTAATGGGTCGACAGTTCATCTGCATGCAAAACCATGCCAAGGCTGGCGTTCTTGTTATCAGTACTGCCGTTTTGGATTGAATCGAGTATGACCAGAGTATTTTCTTCAGTTGTCCTGACTGGATTATTGGCGTTGTCCGCTGCACATGCATCGGCTGCGGCATTGACTGCCCAGGTATTCGACAAACAAGGCAAACCGCTTGCCGATGCGGTCCTGACACTCAAGGGGCCTGCCGCAGGTGCTGTCAGCGGTGGCAAGGCTGAAATGGACCAGCGCGACCAGGAGTTTTCGCCGCACGTGCTGGCTGTGCACACCGGCGCGCAAGTCAAATTCCCCAACAGTGACAACATTCGTCACCAGGTCTATTCCTTCTCCCCCGCAAAACGCTTTGAACTGCGGCTCTATGAAGGCACGCCTTCCGAGCCGTTGCTGTTCGACAAGGCGGGTGTGGTGGTGCTTGGCTGCAACATCCATGACTGGATGGTCGGCTACATCTATGTCACTGACGAACCATGGTTCGGTGTGACCGACAGCAATGGCACCCTCAAGCTTGATCAATTACCTGCCGGCCATTACGTGGCAACGCTCTGGCATCCCCAGGCTGAAGACATGCAGCCGGTTTCGGGGGGCGAGTTCGATATTCCAGCGTCGGGCCTGACCCAGCGCTTCAACCTTGATGTCGAGGTCAAAGCTGAAGATAAACCTGCCAGGCCTGCTCCGGGAGCGTTTGGCGAAGCTTTCCACAAGGCTGCTCATTGATGAATCTTCGTAACAGCTTTCAGGCGCGCATTGCCTGCGTATTGATCGCTTTGTTGCTTATCGTGGTCTGCGCGGTGTTTTTTGCCGTCAAGATCGCGACGGGCGATGCGGTCCGTACTCAGGCTCAGGCGCAACTGGAAGTGGGTAGCCGGGTTTTTGAACGCCTGATCGAGCTGCGTGGCAAGCGCTTGCGCGATACGGTGCAATTACTCTCTGCCGATTTCGGCTTCCGCGACGCGGTAGCCAGCGAGGACTCATCGACCATCCGCTCGGTGCTGTTGAACCATGGTGCCCGGATCAATGCCAGCGACATGTTTCTGCTGGGCATGGACGGTACGGTGATCTCCAGTACCGAATCCAACGTGCCGGAAGGCTCGAAGTTCGTCTACGACCAGGCATTGCGTAATGCCAAACGCAATAAACAGTCGGTGCTGATCGTCCCGGGCGGCGGCATACCGCATTTGCTGGTTGAAAGTACGGTATTGGCTCCCTTGCCCATCGGACGTGTCGTGATGGGGTTTGCCATCGATAACGATATTGCTCAGGAGCTGCGTTCCCTCAGTGGACTCGAAGTGTCGTTCCTGACCGTGGAAAACGGCCAGCCTGGCGAGTTGATCAGTACCCAGCCTGAGGCGTTGCGCCCCGGTATGGTCGAGTTGATGCGTAGCTTGTCCGAGGGGCAGATGCGGGTCACCGAGCAGTTGAATCAGAACTTTCTCAGCCAGTCACTGATGCTGGCCAACACCGGCCAGGCCAGCGACGGGCAAGTGATCGCTTTGCTGCAAAGCCCGCTGGACAAGGCCTTGCAGGCCTTTGCGCCTCTGGATGAAAAGATCTTCTGGATATCCCTGGCGGCACTGTTTGGCTCTTTGTTAGGTACGCTGGCACTGGCGCGCAGCGTGTCCACTCCGGTTCGCGAGCTGGCACTGGCGGCCCAGCGTATCGGTGATGGTGATTATGAAACGCCGGTGGTGATGAAGCGCAGCGACGAACTGGGCATGCTCGCAGGCGCCATCAACACCATGCAGCAGGGGATTGCAGAACGCGAAGGGCAACTGGCGCACAACGCCTTGCATGATGCGGTGACCGGTCTGCCTAACCGGGCGCTGGTCATGGAGCGTCTGGGCAGTGCGATTGCTGCGGAGCGCCCGGTGGCGTTGATGTACCTGGGCATCGAGAACATGGCGTCGATCAACGAAAGCAGTGGCGCCGAAGGTGTGGATCAATTGTTGCGCCAGGTGGGCAGGCAACTGCAGGATGCCCTGGGCTCCGGTGATACCGTGGCCCGCCTGGCGGTCGATGAGTTTCTGTTGTTGCTGGATCACACCACCAGCGATGGCGCCGTGGCCATGGGCGATACCTTGCAGCGTATCCTCAGTGAACCGCATCGTGTGGATAACCAGGATGTCTCCCTTGAGTGCTGTATCGGTATCACTACCTATCCCGAAAACGGTGATGCCCCCAAAGAACTGCTCAGCCGTGCAGCAATTGCCCGTAAAGATGCGGCAAGCCTGCCGGGCCGCATGCAGATCTATGAAGATGGTCGCGACCTGGCTCACCAGCGCCAGATCAGCCTGATCCGCGACTTGCGCAAGGCTGCGCAGAATGGCGAGCTGATGCTGCATTACCAACCCAAGCTGGATATCAGCAAAGGTCATGTGCGTCAGGCCGAGGCCTTGTTGCGCTGGAGTCATCCGCAGTTCGGCAATGTGTCGCCTGCCGAATTCATTGTCCTGGCCGAGCGTACCGGCAGTATCCAGTTGCTGACCAACTGGGTGATCGAAGAGGCCATGCGTCAGTTGGCCGAGTGGAACAAGCGTGGTCTGGTCATCCAGCTGTCGGTCAATATTTCTGCCGATGACCTGCTCAGTGGCGATCTGGTCGGACACGTTGTAACGCTGCTCAACCTTTATGGCGTACCGGCCGAGCAACTGATTTTCGAGATCACGGAAAGCGCCGTGATGAGCGAGCCTGAAAAAGCCCTGCTCGTGCTCAACCGTTTGCGCGATTGCGGTATCAGTCTTTCGGTGGACGACTTCGGCACCGGCTACTCTTCATTGGCACACCTCAAACGATTGCCGGTACAGGAGTTGAAAATCGACCAGTCCTTTGTTCGCAACCTGGATGAAACCAGTGAGGACGCTGTGATCGTGCGTTCCACTATCGAGATGAGTCACAACCTGGGACTCAAGGTGGTTGCTGAGGGTGTCGAGTATCAGCACAGCCTGGATTTGCTTGAGCGTTGGCATTGCGATACGGCTCAGGGCTACCTCATCAGTCGCCCTTTGACCGCCCCCGCGTTCGAGGCATGGATTGCCACGTCTCTGACTCCCACCAGCCTGATGGTTAATTGAGCTATGACCTACAGAATTTCGTTGTTGTTGGGTTGTTTTCTGGGGGCTTTCTCGTCCCTTGCCATGGCTGATAACGGTCGTTTGATCGCCACGGGAGGCGCCAGCAGCATAGAAGGTGCAGCGGGCGGCGGGATCACGCCGTGGGCGGTGATTACCGGTTATGGCGAACAGGGTGAGTGGGGCGCAAGCGCGTTTGCCACGCATATCGACTTGCCCGACTACACCCTGGATGTGGCCGGTATGGCGGTGGCTTACGGTAACCGTGTCGAGTTGTCCTATGCCCACCAGCGTTTCGATCTGGGCACCTTGCAGCACAAGTTGAGTCTGCCTGAAGACAACCTGACCCAGGATGTCTTCGGTATTAAAGTGCGCCTGTTCGGCGACCTGATCTACGATTCCCTGCCTCAGGTTTCTCTGGGGGTTCAGTACAAACACCAGAACGACTTCCTGATTCCGAGCCTCATAGGCTCAAAGCGTGATTCGGACGTTGAAGGCTATCTGACCGCCAGCCGCCTGTTCATGGGAGCGGCCTTTGGTTACAACGTGGTGGTCAACGGTGGCGTGCGTTACAGCCGCGCCAACGAAACCGGTTTGCTGGGCTTTGGTGGCGACCGTCGCGACAGTCGCAGCGTCCTCAAGGAAGGTTCGGTGGCTGTGCTGTTCAATCCACGCTGGGCCATGGGGGTTGAGTATCGCGAGAAACCGGACAACCTGTCGTTTGCCGGAGAAAGCGACTGGGCTGATATCTTTGTCGGCTATTTCCCCAACAAACACTTGTCGATTGTCCTTGCCTACGCACGACTGGGCGAAATCGCCACGCTGGATAACCAGAACGGCACTTATCTGTCTATTCAGGGGAGTTTCTGATGAAACGTCTGTTGATGGGTCTGATGATTGCCTTGCTGGTGGGCTGTGCCCAACAGCCACCCAAGGATGACAGCCTTTATCAAGACCTCGGGCAGCGCGCCGGTATTCAGCGCATTGTCGAGGGCATGTTGATGAACGTTGCCCAGGATGAACGTATCGTCGAGCGCTTCAAGAGGGTCAATATTGTCTTGTTACGCGACAGGCTGGTGGAAAAACTCTGTGTCGAGGCCGGAGGTCCCTGCGAATACAAAGGTGACAGCATGGCTGAATCCCACAAGGGGCAGAACCTGACCCGCAGTGATTTCAATGCGCTGGTGGAGAACCTCATCAAGTCCATGGATGCCGAGAAAATCCCGGTGCCGGTGCAAAACCGCCTGATCGCCCGGCTGGCGCCGATGCGTGGGGAAGTGATCGAGAAGTAATCTTCTTGCAGGCCTGTTCACAATCAAGTCGCTCACGTTGCCGACTTGATTGTGACACGGGTCAAACCGCTGTTCCCCCTTCCGAAGTCTATTTGTCTTTTGATTATTTCTGTTAAAGCAGAGGTTCTGCTTTTGTGAAGAAATATTAACTTGTGCTTTTTACCGGCTGATGGAGTTCAATTGCCCGGATAAAATCGATGCGCCAAAGCCTCATGGAATTGAAATAAAGAAATACGCCTCAAAAAATATTTCTAAATTTTTCAGGGATATGGTATTTCCTTCAGGCGCTCAAGACAGGCTATCTCCTGTCCCCAGGCCATGGCGTTATAAACAGCTACCCGTATGTGCATAACGTTTTTGTATCGAGTTCTATACGCAGTTGTACATGTGTAAGAGGAACTGCGCGTCTTCAAAAACAGCAGTGTCTATTCAAACCTTTTTTGCTTTGGTCATCTATCCCGATAACCAGGGCCGTTTTCAGTGTGTTTTTCATTCCCAGGGAAGTTATATGCTGCAGAAACAAAATGTGCTGTTGAAAAATGTTATCGCCCGTCAACTTGAGTTGATTCGCGTACTGGGCACCGGGGTCGCCATGGCGGCTGTGGTCATGCTGCCTCTGGGTACCGCCCACGCGGCAACACCGACCACAGAGGTTGCGCAGCAGGGGATAAGGGCATTCAAGTTGTGCACAGGCACTGACAACCGTGCTCATATCCAGGAAGGTACAGTCGATCAGAAGTTTCGTACCAACGTGGACATCATCCACTTCAAGGAAACGGCACCTCATTCGTCCTACGACTGGCATCCCGCTCCCGAAGAGCAATACGTGATCACTCTGAGCGGCACGCTCGAGTTCTTCACTACCGGCGGCGAAACCTTTGTCCTGCACCCGGGCGATGTGCTGGTTGCGCAAGACACCACAGGCGAAGGCCACCGCTGGCAGATGGTCGGCGACGAGCCATGGCGTCGGGCCTACATCACCCTCAAGCCGGGTGTGAAAACCGCATTCGTGCCCAAGGCTGGCTCCAAGGGCTGCTGACCGGTTTGACGGTACAGACAAAAAAGGCGGCTCCCTCAGGGGAGCCGCCTT
>NZ_JAIGPJ010000008.1:0-45412 GCF_019719005.1 Pseudomonas cichorii | reverse complement strand
GGTCCACCACGTCGGGGGAGACAAAAAAAAAACGGGCCCCCCCCGCGGGGACCCTTCCTTTTTTATTGCTTCAGCGAAACATCACTTCGGCAGTTTGAACGCCATCACATAGTCGCCTTGTCTGGTCCCCAGTGAGCCGTGACCTCCGGCTACCACCAGCACATATTGCTGGCCGTCCTTGCCGGTATAAGTCATCGGTGTGGTCTGGGCACCTGCGGGCAGGCGTGCTTCCCACAACTGCTTGCCGTTACGGACGTCGTAGGCGCGCAGGTACTGATCCAGAGTGCCGCTCAGGAAAGCCACGCCGCTGGCGGTGGTGAAGGTGCCGCCCAGGCTTGGAACGCCCATGGTCAGGGGAATCGGGACCGGCGAGCTGTCACGCACGGTGCCGTTCTTGTGCATCCAGATGGTCTTGTGGTTGGTCAGGTCCACGGCTGCCACATAACCCCATGCTGGCGCCTGGCAAGGCAGGCCCATTGGCGAGAGCAACGCTTCGAGGATCACGCCATAAGGTGCGCCCTTATTGGGTTGCACGCCTTCGGTTTCGCTCTTGCGACCCGGCCCGGCTTCAACCTCGGCCGCCGGCACCAGTTTCGAGCGGAACGCCATGTAGCTCGGGTTGACGAACGCGATCTGACGAACCGGGTCAACCGAGATACCACCCCAGTCGAACACACCGAAGTTGCCTGGATAAACGATCGAGCCCTGCAGCGATGGCGGAGTGAAGGGACCTTCGTAGCGCAAGGATTTGAAATCGATCCGGCACAGCATCTGATCGAATGGCGTTACGCCCCACATGTCACGTTCCTTGAGGGGCGGTGGCATGAAGTTCAGGTCGGACTTGGGCTGGGTCGGCGAGGTGTGATCCCCTTCGACTGCGCCTTGCGGTACTGGTACTTCATTGATCGGCACAATGGGCTGGCCGTTGCTGCGGTCCAGCACATAGATGCTGCCTTGCTTGGTCGAAGCCAGCACTGCCGGTTTGACGCCATCGGCGGTTTTCATGTCCATGAGCGTCGGTTGACCGCCCACATCCATGTCCCACAAATCGTGATGGGTAAACTGGTAATTCCAGCGCACTTTACCGGTGGCGATGTCCAGCGCTACCAGGCCTGCGCTGTATTTCTCCGAGGCTGGCGTGCGGTTGCCGCCCCACTGATCAGGCATCTGATTGCCCATCGGCAGGTAGAGCATGCCCAGCTTTTCATCGACGCTGAACATGGACCACATGTTCGGCGAGTTGCGGGTGTAGGTCTTGCCTTCGGCGATAGGTGTCGTATCGTCCGGGTTACCGCTGTCCCAGTTCCAGACCAGGCGGCCGGTGTGAACGTCGTAGGCACGGATGACGCCCGAAGGCTCGTCGATGGAAACGTTATCGGTGACATGGCCGCCAATCACCACCAGATCCCTGGTCACCGCTGGCGGCGACGTGGAGTAGTAACCGCCCGGCGCGAAGGTGCCGATATTGGCGCTCAGATCGATCGAGCCTTTGTTGCCGAAGTCTTCACACATCTTGCCGGTATCGGCGTTCAGAGCGATCAGACGGGTGTCGGCAGTAGGCAGGAAGATACGGCGCGGGCATGCATTGACGGCATTGCTTCCGGCAGCCGGTGTGGCCGGGCTTTGAGCAGGGTCGCTCGCGGCATAGGCGGCGTCATCGTGATACGAGACGCCACGGCAGGTCATGTGAGCCCAGCCTTTGAAGTTGGCGGCGTTCTGGGTGCTGATCTTCGGATCGAAGCGCCAGATTTCCTTGCCGCTGTCCGGGTCCAGGGCGATCACCTGGCTATGCGGTGTACACACGTACAACATGCCGTTGACTTTGAGCGGTGTATTTTCGGCTGTGGTTTCTCCCGGATCGTTCGGTCCTGGGATGTCGCCGGTGCGATAGGTCCAGGCGGGCACCAGGGTGTTGACGTTCTGTGGCGTGATCTGGGCCAGTGGCGAGTAGCGGTCGCCGAAGCCGGTACGGCCATAGGACTGCCAGTCGCCATCGGGCATGGCAGGAGCGGTGTTGGTGGTGCCTGCTGTTTCGCGATCCAGTTGTCCTTCGATACGACCGGGATTTGTGAACTGGCTGGCCAGTGCGGTCAGGCCTGCTAGCACGACCGCGACCGTCAGGGCTCCTGTGCCCAGGCGGGCAGGTTCGCCACGCAGCAGAGGCCGACGAAACCATGGCAACAGCAGGACGATACCCAGTGCGAACCAGAGCGCCAGACGTGGCACCAGTTGCCACCAGTCGAGGCCGACTTCCCATAAGGACCAGACCGTGCTCGCAAACAACAGAAGCGCATACAGGCCAAGGGCGGAGCGATGTCCCAGGATGAGCAGCACGCCGGTGACTGTAAAACCGATGCCTGCCAGCAGGTAGTAGAGCGAACCATCCAGTTGCATCAGTCTGAGGCCGCCAACCAAGAGGACCAGTCCCATCAGCGCGATCACCAGACCGAGCAATGTGGGTAACAGGCGATTTCTACTCAAAGCACCTTCAGTGCTCATAATGCGAATCTCCGTGACGATTGAATGTTTTATTGACGCTGTTGTGCGCATCGCACGTTGGCGTCATGTTTTTGAACGCTAGTTCTTGAAACGAATTTCCGACAGCCGATATCAACCATTGGTCAGAAAGCGGCATTGAGGCGTAGACCGCCATGGCTGGCGTTCGTGCATTGAAATGGCGATGACACGTACTGCCCGATGGCGTACGACGTCAGGCCAGGGTAGAGAATGATAGGGAGCTAACTAATTATTGACCAGACACAAACCTGACAGGCACTGTTGCGCCATTGGCAACAGTGCTGCTCGCAAGCGCCTGCGCATTGCACGCAGGCGCTTTTCCACGAGGGGTCAGAAGGTGGTGCGTAAGCCGACTTGCACGCTACGGCCCTGGGCCGGTGCGATATCCCGCAGGATCGAGCTGGCGTAGCGCACGGTCTGGTTGGTCAGGTTCTCGCCATTGACGAAAGCCAGCCATTGGCTGCTGCCCAGATTGAAGCGGTAACCGGCACTGGCTCCCAGCGTGGTGTAACCATCGGTCGTGGATTCGTTATCCGGGACTCGACGCTGAGCGCTGGCATGCTCGATATCGAGGCGAGCCTGCCACTTGTCCAGTTCCCACAGCAGGCCACTGTTCAGACGCAAGGGTGCGATACGGGGCAAGGCTTCGCCGGTATCCAGATTCGTGGCGCGGGTGTAGTCACCGGACAGTTCCAGTGCCAGGCTGCCATAGCGGTTTTCACCCAGCTTCCAGTGGTCCTGGGCCTCGAAACCGCTGAAGCGCGCACGAACGCCAGCGTAGTTGAATTCCGGGATGCCGTTGGCATCGTCCTGTCCGTCGTCATCGACGGTACGACCACTGCCCAGCAAGCCGATGTAGTTGGAGAAGTGGCTGTAGAAAACACCCGCGCTGCCTTTGTGGGTGCCATTGTCGAAGCGCAGGGCCAGATCGCTGGAAACCGCTTTCTCTTTCGACAGGTCGGCATTGCCACGCTCGTAAGTGCCGGTGGCCACGTGAGCGCCATTGGCATACAGCTCATAGAAGGTCGGCGCCCGCTCGGTGTAACCCAGCGTTGCCGCCAGGGACCAGACCGGCGTCAGGGTGTAGACCGCGCCCGACGACAGGCTGCCCGCCGTGAACTTGCTGGAGTTGTCGGCGGCAGCGAAACGATCCTTGCCCTGAGCATCGGGATTGACCGTAGTGTGTTCGATACGTCCGCCCAGGCTCAGCTTCAAGCGCTCGGTGGCTTGCAGTTCTTCAAGAATGAACAGCGCGCCAGCATCGGTATCGGTCTGCGGCACGAAGGCCTCTTCACCCAGGGCAGAAAACTCGCTGCGGGTTATCTGTGCGCCCACCACGCCATTGACTGGCCCGATGGGTTGATGACGAGCTTCGATGCGGGCTTCGTAACCCTTGTTCTTGAAGGTGGTGCCGACTTCGCCGCCTTCGATCTCGCGGTGTTCATAGTCGGTGTAGCCCGCGTCCAGTTTGACCGACGTGAAAGGCCCGGACAGATTGCGGATCTCGGACGCAAAAGCGTAATGCTCCTGCTGCATGCGGATACGCACGTCCTGCTCGGCGGGTGAGCCGTAGTTGGAGTCGTAGTTGCTGTACGACACGCCCGCATAGCCGTCATCCCAGGTGTAAGAGCCGCCGACGGCGCCGCCGTCCTGGCGTCCATCGCTGTTGCTCAGGCGTTTGTTCTTGTCACCGTCTTCGCTGCCTTGTGAACGCAATTCGCGGGTGCGGGCGTATCCCGGGATGCGCAGGTCATTGAACTCACGGGCGTTGGCATCGATATGCAAGGCGAACTGCCCGTTGCCGGCTTCCAGTTTGCCCGCGCTGCTGCGGGTGGTATCGGCACCGCCGTAACGCAACTCGCCAGCACCGTGAATGCCTTCGATGGCTTCGGTGGGGATGCGGTTATCGAAGGTGTTGACCACGCCGCCGATGGCGCTGCCGCCATAGAGCAAAGCCGTCGGGCCACGCACGATTTCCACACGGTCGACATTCACCGGGTCCAGCGGGACGGCGTGGTCGTAGGACAGGGACGAAGCATCCAGCGCGCCTACGCCGTTGCGCAGAATGCGAATCCGGTCACCGTCCATGCCGCGAATGATCGGGCGGCTAGCGCCCGGGCCGAAATAAGACGAAGAAACGCCAGGCTGCTTGTTCAGGGTTTCACCCAGGCTGCCTTTCTGCTCAAGGGTCAGGGCATCGCCTTCCAGAACCGTTGTCGGCGTTGCCAGTTGATCGCTGCCCAGCGGGTTGGCCGTGATGACCTGAGGTTGCAGCTCAAGGCTTTCGGCTGCATGGGCAGGAGCGGCAAGCAGCAGAGCGGTTGCCAGTGGCGTCAGGCGCCAGAGCAGGTTGCGGTGCATCGATGACATGGTGATTTCCTTGGCGGGGCGTGTAGCAGAGCCCCAGGTCGAGAGCAGTGTGGGTGTGTAATCTATAGTTACAATATAACATCTCTTTTTGGCTTGAGAAGGGGAACTTTCTGCCAGGTGCTCTGAAGCTTTCCTGTGGTCGGAGCCAACGAAACTTCGGTCATCTCACGCTAAGCTCTTCCTACCTTCTGATGACTCGTCTAAGGTGCGCACCTTCGCATTCATCAAGCTTCAAGGTCAGTCATGACAACAACCCAGAACGACCCTCTGCACGGCGTCACGCTGGAACAGATCCTCAAGGCTCTGGTCGAGCACTATCAATGGTCCGGTTTGTCTGAGCGCATCGATATTCGCTGCTTCAAGAGTGATCCGAGTATCAAGTCCAGCCTGACTTTTCTGCGCAAGACGCCCTGGGCTCGCGAGAAAGTGGAAGCGCTGTACGTGAAGCTGCATCGCAGCAAGGGCTGGTAAGACACTCGGCATGGACGCTGGCCTTCAAGGATCAAACGATGCACAGCGAACATCCGCAACTGACGCAGGGACAGCGTCGCTACACGCTTGTTGCCGCCTGCCTGGGCTGGTCCGGCCTGGCTATCCAGATGTATCTGATTTTCTGGGCGCGCTGGGCCGATCAGGCCAGCCTGCTGGGTGGTCTGGTTCGTTTTTTCAGCTTCTTTACGGTCTTGAGCAACACGCTGGTCGCGGTGGCGCTCACCTGTGCATTGAGTCACCGCCAGTCCCGCGGGCATGATTTCTTTCGCAATCCGGTCGTGTGCGGCGGCATTGCTGCCAGCATTGCGCTGGTAGGTATCGCCTATAACCTGCTGCTGCGCCATCTGTGGCAACCACAAGGCTGGCAGTGGGTCGCGGACGAATTGCTGCACGACGTCATGCCGCTGATCTTCGTGGTGTATTGGTGGCTGTATGTGCCCAGAGGCAGGCTGCGTTTTAACCATGTGCTGCTGTGGACGCTGTACCCGATCCTCTACTTCGGCTATGTCCTGCTGCGCGGCGATGCATTGGGGGATTACATGTACCCCTTCATCGATGTCGGCACGCTCGGGTATGCGCAGGCCTTTATCAATGCGGGTGGCGTGCTGTTGGGGTTTGTAGTGATTGCGCTGGTTTTGCTGGGGATTGATAAAGGGTTTCGCGAAAGAACGCTTCGATGAGTGCGTTCATTCGCGAAGAGGCAGCCTGATCAGCCTTCGTCATTCTCATCCAGACGCCAGTAACCAGCCGCCTTGACGAACCCCTCATCAAGCCCGAATTCGTCCAGCAGCACACGGCGGATCTTGCGTGACAAGGCCGCTTCGGTGGCGACCCAGGCGTAGAGCTTGCCTGCCGGTATTTCCAGGCCGCGGGCAACTTCCAGCAGGTTCTGTTCGTCGCGCACGACCCAGGTGACATCCACCTTTGCCTGGCTTGCGAGAGCCTGTTGCTCATCCTTGTTGGCAATCTCGATTACCACCCGGGCGCTGCGATTCGCCGGCAGCGACTCCAGGCGTCGGGCAATGGCCGGGATGGCGGTTTCGTCACCGATCAGCAGATAGCTGTCGAAGATATCCGGCACCACCATCGAGCCGCGTGGGCCTGCTATATGCAGGAACTGCCCCGGCTCGGCCTGCGCCGCCCAAGTCGCGGCAGGGCCGTCACCGTGCAGGACGAAATCGATATCCAGTTCGCCTGTGGCTTCGTCGTAACGACGCGGCGTGTAGTCGCGCATGGCAGGGCGTGGGCCATCGCCGCTGCTGCCGGGTGTGAAGTTGTCCAGCGCCGTTTGCTCTTCGGGTGTCTGGGCGAACAACAGCTTTACGTGGTCATCGGTGCCCAGGCTGATGAAGCCCGCCAGTTGCGGCCCGTGCAGGGTGACGCGACGCATCAGCGGGGTCAGCTCGGCGACACGCAGGACTTCAAGCTTGCGCATGCGGATTTCATGGTTGACGCGATGGATCGATTGCTGCGAATTCATACGGACTTCTCCGACACAGATTGGGGGCCATCAACGATGGATTTGGCAGTCTCATTGAGCAGGTCGCGAACGCGAAGAATTTCCTCCGGGCTCCAGCGGCCATGGTGCATCTGCAGCGCGTGACGCAGGTTATGCACCGCTTCATGGATTTCCGGTGGACGGTCATGGCCGCGCAGGGAGCGCTTGCTGACTTCGATCCGCATTCTTACGCCATCGAGCGCAACGGCCTGTTCAGTCAGCGACTCCAGACCGGCAGCCGTGATGGTGTAGAGCTTCTTGCCGCCTTGGGCATCGCCAAGGACCAGTTCGCTTTCTTCAAGAAAGGTCAGGGTGGGATAGATCACGCCTGGGCTTGGGCTGTAAGCACCGTCGAACATGCCTTCGATCTGGCGGATCAGGTCATAGCCATGGCAAGGCTGTTCGGCAATCAAGGCCAGCAGCAACAGCTTCAAGTCGCCGGGCGCGAACACTCGGGGGCCACGTCCGCCGCGTTCACGGCCTGGGCGTTTTTCAAATCCATCGCGGCCATCGCCATATTCGCGAAGCAGTGGACGGTCGTGGGGGCGGTGAGGGTCATCACGCATTCTCTTCATCTCTCGTTACGATTTAGATATACCTTAAGATATATCTTAAATGTTTCGCAAAGAGATACAGACGAACGGTCTCATGCGCTTGGAGAGGGCGCACCGCACATGGCATGCCCGCCATTTTCCAGATAGGGCACAAGAATGGGAGCCATACCCTTGAGCACTTGCACCGGCAAGGCCGAGGTAAACCTGAAACCTTCTGCGGCGCGGCCAGGGACAAAAGCGGTCAGGGTGCCGAAGTGGTTTTCACCGAGGTAGAACACAAAAGTGGCTGTGCGGTTGATGGCGCGCGAACTGATCACCCGTCCACCCGCACCAATGCTTTCGATACGGTTGTCGCCGGTGCCCGTCTTGCCTCCCATGGCCAGGATGCTGCCGTCCTGCAGTTTGAAAGTGCCTTGCACACGCTTTGCCGTACCGCCATCCACCACCTGCGACAGCGCTTCGCGCATGGCGGCTGCCACTTCGGAAGGCAGCACGCGCTTGCCCAGCTCCGGGTTGCTGGCCAGCACGGTTTCATAAGGCGTGCCAGCAGCAAAATGCAGGCTGTCGATGCGCAGGGCAGGCAGGCGGATGCCATCGTTCTGGATGATGCCGATCAGCTCGGCCAATGCCGCAGGACGGTCGCCCGAGCTGCCGATGGCCGTCGCCAGTGAGGGCACCAGATGATCGAACGGATAACCCACCCGCTGCCAGCGCTGTTCGATATCCAGAAACGCCTCGACTTCCATCATCGTGCGGATGCGGCTGTCCCGAGCGCTCTTGTGTCGGCTCTTGAACAGCCACCCATAGACTTCCTGGCGTTCATGACGGCTGGCGGCAACCGCATCCTTGAACTGCGCTTCGGGGTATTTGAGCAAGTAGCCGAGCAGCCACAGGTCCAGAGGATGGACACGAGCGATATAGCCCTGATCCGGCAAGTCGTAGGCACCAGGCCCGTAGTTCTTGTACAGCTCGGCCAGGCGCTTGTCGGTAAGTTTCGGGCTGGTTGCGGCATCGACCAGATGAGCGCGGACAAAGGCATTGAAGGCTTCCTGATCGGCACCCGGCAACAGATAGCGATGCACCGCCGCCAGGCGGATTGCGGTGGGATGGATGCCATCGAGAAAGGTGTCCAGCCGTTCCTGAGTGGGTTTGTCCTTGTAGCGCTTCCAGAACTTGAGCAGGAAAACCGTGCCTTCTCGATCGGCAAACTGGCTCAGGTATTCCTGACGGCGCGGGTTGTTGTCGTCCTTGAGCAACGCGGCGCTGTTGTTCGGTGCCTGATAGGTGCTGTAGCGCACCAGATCGCGCATCAGACGAATGAACGGCAGGTTGATCGACTCGCGCAAGGACTCGCGCAGGGTCGGAATCCGCTCGTTGTCTTCGCGGCGAAAATTGTTGAAACGATGCAGGCCTCCGCCGGTAAAAAAGCTTTCTCCGGGGCTGGCCGAGTACTGCCGATCCAGTGCCGCGGAGAGCATTTTCGACAGGTCCCGGTCCTTGTTCTGTATCAGGTAATCCACGGCCCAGCGGGTCAGTCGGTCGGGTTCTTCCACTGGCGTCTTTCTCAACTCTGCCACGCTCGTGGCGGCGTAGCGTCCGTGCAGTTCGGCGATGATCTCCAGGTAGGTGGTCAGTACCCGCATCTTGGCAGTGGAGCCCAGTTCCAGCTTGCTGCCTTCGTTGATGTCGAACGGCTGGTCGGTGCTGTCGGTCTGGACCCTTACCCGAGAACCGTCGGGGCCGCGCTCGAACAACGTGAAGCTATAGCGCACCTGAGCCGTACTGGCCGGTGACAGCAGTCGCTCGCCGAACAGACCGATCTTTTCCGCGAACTCCGGGTTAGCCAGGTCGCGCAGGTACTGGCTGACGCTGTTTTGCAGCTCGCCCTGCAAGGTGCTGGTGGCCGACAGATCGAGCCGGTCCAGATCATAAAGCGGGCGATTGAGCAGATTGGACAACCGACTGCGCGCAACGCTGATGCCCTTGTTGGTTTCGATGGGCTGGATCGTCGGTTGCTGTACCCAGTCACGGTAGGTGACGGTGCTGGCCAGTGCGGCATTTGCCAGCGGCTCATCGACGACCTTGGCCTGGGCGAGCAAGCGGATATGGCTGTCGGTAAGGTCCGCCAGTTCCAGTCGGCCCTTGGTCAGATAGTACGAAGGACGGCGCTGGGCGATGACCAGCGATAACACTTCGCGCAGTGCCAGACCTTTTTCGGCCAGGCCTTTTGCGTCGCTCGGCTCTGAGGCAAGTATCTGATTGGTTTTTACGAAGTCGGCACCGAACCAGACCCGCAAACCTTCGGCCATGCCATGAACCTCGCCATGCCCGGGTACGGCAGATAACGGCACACTGTTGAGGTAATCGCGCACCACATGCTGGCGCGCCTGCAAGGTCTGTTCGCCCGGCAGATAGGCCCGCACACTGGCAGAAATCATCTGCCGCAACTTTTCCGAACCCGATTGCGTCAGGCCGTCTGGCGAGTGGCGATATTTTTCCAGTTGCGTCGCCAGGGTGCTGCCGCCTGCCGACTGACCCGGTATCGCAAAAATCTTGGCCACCTGCGAAAGGGCAGCCTTGGCGAAGCGCGGCCAATCCACGGCCGGGTTGGCCAACGGCTGCTGTTCATCTAGCAGATCCCGGTTCTCGATAAATAAAAGACTGTTCACTACCAAGGGCGGGATGGCGGTGAAGTCCGCGTAGAGTTGCTGCGGATAGCGAAACTCATACAGCGGCTCGCTACGGCAATCGGTGATCGACAGGCCGGCCTGGATTTTCTCCTCGTAAGGCACGAAAAAACCGTGCTGGCTGTAGCGCAACAGTTCGGGAGAAAAGCGTGTCTGGCGGGTAATCAGATAGTCGCGCTTGAGCAGACGCGACAGGAACTCATCCATCGACGAATAGCCCAGACGCTTGTCGAACGGACCCGCACCGGGATAGACCACCGCATCGCTCGGACCGGGCTCCAGGGTGTAACTCAAGCTGGCAGCAAAGCGACTGAACTCCTTGGCCTGGAGCCTGGAACTGCGGCTTTCGACGGCAATGGCTGCCCCCAGTGCAACGCCACCCATGACCACCACAACCCAGAACACCCTCCACCCGTAACGCTTTCGCCGGGGAGGGCTGGACATGGGAGGGTCATCCTGACGCTCAGCAGAAATCACACCTTGCCTGGTATCGGAATGCCGTAATACGCCCATGATCGATTGGCCCGGTCACGCTATCAGTCGCACTTGTCTCAAGCTTAGACGCTGACCGGGGCGGCGGGAAAAAATGTCTTGGGGTGTGGGACATTTCGGGCAAAAGAGGGCGTGATGATTGCTTCACGGTATCTGTATTGATGGGCAAGGATGTTGCCCGGAAAGGCGTAAGTTACTTCTGAAATTAAAATATGTAGGAGTTTTCCTTTTGTTTTATTCGGGATTGAACCTGATGGGGCTTGATGATTATGTCCGGCTTGTCAGTGGCAAGGGTGCCCTGAATAAAAAATACCAAGGAAGTTATCATGAACAAAAACAGGAACTCGTTTTACCCTGTGTTTTTATCCGGGGTTATATGGGCGTTTTCAGGCCACTCCCTGGCGCAGACGGAGGGCACTGTCGAACCTCCCGCTTCGACTGCCGGGCAGGAGCAACAGTTACAAGATATCGACGGTGAAACGTTTACGGTATTGAGCGACCGCATTCATCAGATCGAACAGATATTGCAGAGCGTCACCTCGGTGGATCGTTATAGTTTTACAGCCGTTCGCGGGCAGGATGTATTGCTTGCAACGCCCGGAGGCGGTATCTCGAACCGGGTATGGAAAATTGAATATCAGGTCGATGGCGGAGCATGGCAGCTCAAGAAGTACGACGGGCCTGAGGCCTTCCGGAGTCTGAAACCGGGAGCGCGGGTCAATATTCGGGTGCTGGCTTCTGACGGAGTCCGATTTGATAAAGCGGGCTACAACATCGTTTTCGGCTCGTACCCCCATATGCGCTATGACCTTCATGACGAAGAGGGCTTGCTGAAAATACCTTATGGCTTGACCAAACCGCCTTTCCTGGCCACACAGGCTTTTACGAAGGCATTGCTTGAGGGGACATTTACCGATAGCAAGGCTTATCCGTTGGAAGGTGGGGTGATGAATTTTGAGTTGGAGCCCCATGAGGGTCTTGAATCAATTCCTAAAAGCTTTACCTCTGATGCAGAGGGCCGGATTTCCGAGCTTATCGAATTTGATCGTTGTGAGAGCGGTAACTATGCAGATAATTTCGTTCATAAGCACAATGGCCGCAATACCTGGAGTACTCAATATCTTGTCGGGAAGTACGGTGCGGTCAATGTATTGCTGGGGAGCATGGCGGATAAACCGCATGTGTACGCTTTTGGGCATATCTGCAAGCGAACGCTGATTAATTGGTCCAGAAACTGAGAGTATAAGCAAGGTGATCTGTCTGAAGGCGGCAGATCACCCCTTTATCAATCAAGCCCTGATATCAATCAACGAGGGCTCTCGTTTCTCTGCATTTTCATGAATCTGCCGTATCCACTCTTCGCTCAAGTCATTTTTTCTGACGGCTACGATTTTTCCATAATCAATGGTGTCTTGAAAGTTCATGAGATTCAGAATGTATTTTCCGCCAAATCTTTCTGTATCATGGTCGACAAGAGCCATCATGGCTTTTGCGTGAGACTGAACGCTTTCTTTGAAGGCCTCAATATTGTTGAGTGTGTCTGTAAGCCACTTTATTTCATCCTCGCTCAGGCTGTTTTCAGTCGCGATTATTTTTATCTGGGCATCGTCTCCCAAGGTATAGCTGAAGCCTTTGTTGGCCAGGTCTGGCCTTAGCTCGATAAGCTCTTTTCTAAAACTATCGTAGTAGCTTTGCTGGACAGTCAAGTTGATCCAGGCACTTGATTCTAGATGCTTTAGATAGTGTTCTTTGGTCATGGGACGTTTTTCTGACTTTATAAAGTCATCACTATATATATAGAATTTCCCCTTCCATGGCTCTTCCTCCCGCGTATAAAACTCTTTGGCTCGTGCCTCTTTGGCACTCAGGGTGGGCTCCGCTTCTGAAACAGCCGTTTTTGCAGGTGTTGAAAGGCCGGGTTGAACAGAGGGCAGTTGAGGTTTCACCGCATTTGATACAACGCTGCTGATATTCATGTCTTGCTCCTTTATAGAATTGGCTCCCTATCAGTAGCGGCCGCTGGAAGTAAAACTTGGCCTGATAACGCTGTGGGAAAGTTCCGAGAGGAGGTTTGTGTGAGACGCTGTTCTCAAATCTATTGCAGATGAGGTGATTGGCGTTGAGTTTTATATTTTGTAGGAGTTTTCTTTTTTCATATTGTCCAGGGTTGATCTTCATGACCCCTGATGATTATGTCCTGCATGTCAGTGGCAAGAGAGCCCTGGATGAATAATGGAATATTGAGAGAGCTATCATGCCTAAGAATAAAAGGTTTTTTTATCGTTTCCTGATGTCTGGCGCTTTAGTGATGACATGCCAGTCCTTTGCGCACACTAAAGAGATAGCCAAGTCTCCCGGTTTACCTGCCGGGCAAGCGCCGCAAGTGCAGGAAGTTTCAGGACAGGCCTCAACCTTTTTGGGTGACCGCCTTAACCAGATCAATCAGACATTGCAGAGTGCCGCGTCGGTGCATCGCTATCGGTTCATATCATTGCGTGGTCAGGATGTACTGTTGGCGACGCCTGACTATGATGCATCAAGTGCTATGTGGAAGGTCGAGTATCAAGTCGATCATGGCGACTGGAAACCCAAGACGAATAGGGAGCCGCAAGCCATCCGAGACTTGAAGCCTGGATCGCGGGTCAATGTCCGGGTGATGGCTGCCGAGGGTGCCAGTTTTGAAAAAGCTGACTACCGCATGGTGTTGGGTTCGTATCCCTATATGCAGTATGACCTTCATGATGAAGGCGGTTTCCTGAAAATTCCTTATGGATTGACCAGGCCTTCCTTCCTGGCCACTCAGGCTTATACCAAGGTATTGCTTGAGGCTACCTTTACCGATAGCAAGGCTTATCCATTGGCGGGAGGTGTCATGGATTTCAAGCTGGAGCCTCATGAAGGATATGCAGAGATCAATAAAGTGCTCACCTCTGATAGCCGCGGGAAAATTTCAAGGTTTATCGAGTTCGGTCGCTGTGAGGGCGGGGATCTTGCGGGGGATTTTGCTCACCCGAGTACGGGTAACAATATATGGAGCACCCGTTATAAAGTCGGGAAATACAGTGCACATAATGTACTCCTTGAAAGCCTGGACGATAAACGGCAGGAGTACGCTTTCGGACATATCTGCAAGCGTTCGCTGGTTAACAGGTCTGGTAGTTAAACGACAGGAAAGTTTCGCTGCCTGATGGCTCAGGCAGCGAACAGTCTGTTTCAGGCGCGGATATCGACCAGAGGCTTTTCGTTGTCCTCTCGCTTGGGTGCAAAGCGTTCAATCTGGTAGATGATGGTGTTCATAAAGTTGCCGATGGTGTTGCGGCTGAATATCTGGCCGTAATCAATGACCTTGCTGTAGGCCTCCAGATTGAGCTTGTGCTCGTTGCCGAACTTCTCGGTGTAGTGATCCGTCAATGTCATGACGCTTTTTGCATGGGTGAGCAGATTCTTCTTGAGCCCACTGCGGTCATTGAGACTTTCCGTCAGGTAGCTGAGTTCGGCCGGTGTCAGCACGCCATCGGGGTCGGTCACTTTTATCTGCTGGTCCAGGCCGAGCGTGAAGCCGAAGTGTTTCTTTGACAGCGCCGTATTCAGAAAGGAGAGTTGCTGCTTGAAGTCGTGAAAATTGTCGAACATGGCATGCATGGACGTGGTGAAGGTCTTTAACTCTTTCTCAAGATAGTTTTTTCTCATGTCTTCAGTGGTTTTGTCGGACAAGTTTTTATAAGGCTCTAAAATCTCACCTTTTGATGTCTTGGGTAGCCAAGGCGACTTTTCTGGTCGATAGAACGCTTCATTGGCATCATGTCCCCTCTTGATGGCTGCTGGCGGTGTGCTTGATATTTTGTCAGTAGAAACAGCGCTTAAGGCAGGCTCAATTGCTGGGGGTTGCCAGTTTTGCAAGGCAGGGGAAGGCGAATTGATGTTCATGGCACAGTCTCATGGTTTATACAGTCGACTGTTTAGCGGCGGATTTTGAGGAAACTTGTCCTGATAAGTGTGTAGGAATAGTCCCAGAGACAAGTGCATTAAGGATGCTTGTAAGAGGTTTCTCTTTTTTATACCCGTTAAGTCAGTTTTGCAGGACGATTTTTTTGAAGAGACAAATCATCTTTGATCAGCGGAGTCTTGCAAATAAACGAGCTAGCAAAGTCCATATTTGCCAGCCCGTTTACATTAAAACCTGCCTCAAGCCGTGACTACTCTCTGCGGGCTCCCCAACCGCTTGTTCAATTCCAACCCGTTGGCCATCAATACCATCAAACCCAGTCCGACTATCGCGGTGGTGACTTGCATCGGCCAGGTATCGCCTGCCAGGGCGTTGGCCATATCCGCCAGTGGTGCAAGCAATACGCCCAGGCAGAAGACTTCAAGGGAGTAACGCCCCATACGGCAGGTCTGTTGCGCAGGCCAGTTGTCGAGCCAGGTGTGGCGGGTCGGCAGCAATTTGGCGACTACATAGACCAGAGCCAGGAAGTGTACGAGGCGGGCAGGTTCCAGGTCGGTCTTGCTGATGGGGTACAAGACTTCCAGGCCGAGGGTCGAAACCAGTACGCCATGCAGTCCGGGCCATTTTTCGCTGAAGGTCAGCGCGCCTGCAATCACCACATACATGGCGCTCAGCAGAAACAGTGGCTGTTGGTGCAATGGGCGTTGTTCGACCCTGGCGATGGCCGGTTTCGTGGTTTGCAATGCGCAGGCACCGCCCAGTACGAACAGCAGTTGCCAGGCCACCGGATTGAAATACCAGACCCCGCCACCTTCGTAAGCGCGCAGGTTCCAGCCAAACAGCGGCACCATCATGTACAGCGCAATGGACAGGCCCACCGCCACTTCAACCTTGCGCAGCATCAACGGCAGGATCAGCGGCAGCGCCAGTAACAGCAGGATGTAGAGGGGCAGCGGGTCGGTCAGATTGGGTTTGAAGCGCAGCAGCAATTCGTCGGCCAGCGCCTGTTGCGGATTGCCGACAAAGTATTCGAGGCCCATCTGCTGGACCATATCGCGGGTTTCGACATGGTTGTTGGCCACGAACACGATGCCCATCAACAGCGTCAGCAGGAAGATATGCACCACATACAAGACCCATGTGCGGCGCAGGATACGCACACAGGCCACCATCATGCCGTCGCGCCGGGCGATGCGTCCGTAGGCCAGGATTGCGGCGTAGCCAGCCAGGAAGACGAATACCTCTGCGGCATCGCTGAAGCCGAAATTGCGCAAGGTCAGTTGCGCCAAAGGGTTGTCGGGCACGTGATCCCAGAAAATGAAGATCAGCGCCAAACCTCGAAAGAAGTCGATTCGATAATCGCGTCCGTTAGTCATAACGGTGGGCTCTTGAAAGTTTGTCGATTGATTAAGGATCAACCGCAGAGGGTTGAGGTTCCGCACCGCCAGTCAGTAGTCGGTCGGCGGCGCGGCAGGGTGGCGTTAATCAACGAGAAATGCAAAAGCCGGGCTATTACAGAATGTCTCCATTGTGGCCGGTTCAGTTGAGTTCGGCAGGCTCGAAGCTGTCCGAACGTGCCATTTGCCACATCCTTGAATAGAAACTGTCGTCCTGCACGCCGTTGAGCAACTGGCCCGGTTGCAGGAATACATGCGTCTGCGAGAACAGTTTGATTTCCGTCGCCGACATACGGCGTACCAGGTGTTTGGGTTCCAGTTGCGATGGCTGGTCAAGCCCGGCTGCCGCGAGCATCTCGGCCAGGGCCTTGAGGGTGTTGCGGTGAAAGTTGAAGACCCGCTGGGCCTTGTCCGGCACGACCAGGGCTCGTTGTCGCAAGGTGTCCTGTGTTGCAACGCCGGTCGGGCATTTATTGGTGTGGCAGCTTTGCGACTGGATACAGCCGATGGCGAACATGAACCCCCGCGCCGAGTTGGCCCAGTCGGCGCCGATGGCCAGTACGCTGGCGATATCGAACGCACTGACGATCTTGCCGCTGGCGCCGAGCCTGATCTTGTCCCGCAGGTTCAGACCCACCAGTGTGTTGTGTACGAAAAGCAGGCCTTCACGCATTGGTGAGCCTATGTGGTCGGTGAACTCGACAGGCGCCGCACCGGTACCCCCTTCAGCACCGTCGATAACGATGAAGTCGGGATAGATACCGGTTTCCAGCATGGCCTTGGCGATCCCCATGAATTCCCACGGATGGCCCAGGCAGAATTTGAAGCCTATCGGCTTGCCGCCAGACAACTCGCGCAGTTGAGCGATGAACTGCATCAATTCACAAGGTGTCGAGAATGCACTGTGCCGGGACGGCGAGATGCAGTCTTCGCCCATGGGAATGCCGCGGGTATCGGCGATTTCCTGGGTGACCTTGTGCTTGGGCAGAATACCGCCATGGCCCGGTTTGGCGCCCTGGCTCATCTTGATTTCAATCATGCGCACCTGCGGGTCACGTGCTTGAGCGGCGAAGCGTTCTGGATCGAAGCGGCCGTCTGCGCCACGGCAGCCGAAGTAACCGCTGCCCAGCTCCCAGGTCAGGTCGCCGCCATGTTCCCGGTGATACGGGCTGATACTGCCTTCACCAGTGTCATGGGCGAAGTTGCCCAGCTTGGCGCCCTGATTCAATGCCCGGATGGCATTGGCGCTGAGGGAGCCAAAGCTCATCGCCGAAATATTGAAGATCGAGGCCGAATACGGCTGTGTGCATTGCGGGCCGCCGATCTGCACGCGGAACGAATTCGGGTCGCTCAAAGGTGCAGGGCGCATGGAGTGGCCGATGAACTCGAAGCCGGTTTCATAGACATCGATCAGCGTACCGAACGGCCTGTCGGCGGTTTCGTTCTTGGCCCGTGAATACACCAGCGAGCGCTGGGCGCGGGAGAAGGGCAGGGCGTCGCTGTCGGACTCCAGCAGATACTGGCGAATCTCCGGGCGGATGGCCTCCACGGCGTAACGGATATTGCCCAGAATCGGGTAGTTGCGACGTACCGAATGCGGGGACTGCAGCAAGTCGATGATACCGACCACACTCAGGACCGCGGTCAGCAAGGTAAATGGCCAAAGCCACTCGTGATGCCAGAACGGCAGGCTGAGCAGGGTAAACAGCACGCAACCAACGAAGACTGCATAACGACTGAGTAGCGATAGGCTCATATGACATCCTTGGGCTGATAACGGTTTTCTACACATGCGCCCCGTCTTTTTGCCGCAGGACTGCATACATCGGTGGTCGGCTCATGAGCCGTTGCATGAGAAATGTAGCAGGCGGGGGATAAATGAATAAGGGCGAAGGCCGCTATCGTGCGGTTCTTCGCCCTTGATCGAGGCTATTGTCAGTTGGCGGGGTTGGTTGGCTGGTACTGGAACGTCGGCCCGGTGAAGGTTTTTGGATCAGGTATGCCGGACATCATCGCCTTGGCCTGGCCCTTGAGCGACATCATCAGGCCCATCGCCGTATTCATCCGGTTCTGACTCGAATCGCCGTTGAACAGGGCATGCAACGACTGGAGCAGGCTGGTGTAGGTGTAGTTGAAATTGTCGTTGGCAAAGGATTGTACCGTGCCCGGATCATAAGGGCCCGGGTCGGTTTTAACAGGGTAGACGCCTGTGTGGTCGAGCGTTATCGGGTCACCGGCATAGGCATATTTATCCTCAGGCGTCGGGCCGCCATCGGGTGTTGCAATCAGTCGCTTGCCTTTCTTGATCTGCATGAAACGATAGTAGTGCGCGTAGCCAGGGCCTACGACTTCGAGAGGGGAAAGCGAAGTACCTTCGCCCTGGTCGATGATGGTCTTAATGGCTTGTCTGGCCGTGGCGACATTGCTGACCACCACCGACTCGCGCATCAGATCAGGGCCGACCTGATTGGGTGACGGATTGAGAAAGGCACCGTCGCCGAGCTGTTCTATGGCTTGGATGATGGCGGTATAGAACTGCCCGATGGTGAGGTCTTTTTGCGCGGCGAGCAGCTTGAAGTCGAGGGCGTGTTCAGGCTCTTCGATCTGCAGGAAAGTCTCCAGTTGTTTCTGCGAGAACGGAGCCAGATGCACGGTCAGGTCCGATTGCACGCCACCGGGCAACGGGCCCGGGTATTTAGGAATAAATCCCGGTGAGTCGATGACTGGCGAGCCGCCGAGGGCGTTCATCACATTGCTTGCCAAGGTCATGTGCAGCATTTCTTCGACGACCACCGAGGAAATGATGGCGGCGATTTCCGGGTTCTTGGTGGCATCGAGCGAATAGAGCGCATAGAGGTAAGGCGGGATCGTGGAGTGCTCCAGCTCGACAGCCTGTTGAAGCGCTTCAAGCACCGCTTGTACCGTTACGGTCGGGCCTTGCAGGCCCGCAATGGTCGAAAGTTGAAGACGGATCATGGGCATTACCCCCTTTGGGTTTGGTTGATCAGACGACGAGCAGCCGCTGCGGCTTTGCCACCTCGGGCGGCGTTTGCTAAGGCGGCTTCTTCCGGGGGCGTGGAAGAAGTGGCTTCACGGGTCTGGAGTGCAGCTTTCGGGGTTGCCTTTGTGCCTGGCAAAGGATTCTTGAGCCAGGCAAGAATGGCTTGGCGTTTGGCGGGAGACAGATCTCGCGTCACCGGCATCGAGTTGGCATCGTGGATATCCAGGCTGAAAGCAAGCGTCAGTAACCCGGAGGTTTTCACCACCGAGTCGAAATCCGCCATGTTCAGAAAGCGCAGCATCACCGGGTATAGGTTGGCGTATTGCTGGAAGATCGGCTGGATATCGTCCCAGGTCGGTGCAGCAGGAACGGTGTAGCCGCTCCAGAGCAGAACGCTGATGAAATCCCATTGGTTGATGGGGCCTGCATTCATGCCAACTTCTGTGAAGGCCGGGCGGATGCCGTAGACCTGACCGTCGATTGAAGAGTTGCTGTTTTTGAAGCCGCGAGGGATGCCCGGATCGCTTACGCTGAGTGACAGCACGGCTTTGCCGTTGACGTCGGTTACTGCTGTGTCGGCGAAGTGCAGCGCGCTTTCTGGTTGCCCTACCGGCGGGGGCGTCATGACAAGTATTGGGTCGGGTGATGCTTGTAGCTGAGAGCTGTCACGAGTGAAGGACACCGAAATCCCGGCCAGCGGTTGGCCATACTGCGTTGCGTAGACCGGGATGTCGACTTTCTCGTCTGGGCTCAGACGATAGACAAATTTGTCGGCGCGTACGAAGGCTGCATTGGCCCATTCGTTGATGAGGATGCCCTTATTGCCTGACAGGACCAGCACACTGGTCTGGGCAACCTGAAGTTGCTGCGCCGACAGAGGCAGCACCACGATGCCTGCGGTCTTTGCATACCAGTCGGGATTACTCGAATAGCCATCACTTCCTTGAGACGCAACGGTGCCCAGAGCAATGATGGTGCCCTTCGGCTGTGTCGGCGTCAGAAGCGGTTCATAAGCGCCGAGCTGCAGATCCCCGAGGTCATTTAGGCCTGCTCCCGGAGCTGTTGTGGAGAGCGCATTACCCAGATCGAGGTAAATGCAACTCGATCCTGTGTCGATGACAGCCGGGAAGAAGTTGATGCCGCCAATCGGGGTGAAGAAGTTTCCCTTAGGTGAGGCCGCTGCCATGAAGTGGCGGCCAAGCACCAGATGTCGAGGCTCCTCTGTCAGGTAAGGCCCTATAGTGCCTACGATTCGACCGCACATGAAGTTCGGCGATGTATTGTCCATGTTCAGGCCGTCAACATTGAACTTGATTGACAGCTGTCCTGTAGCTTGGGCGGCCTGTTTCAACTGGCTCAGAAATGCAGAGTGAGAAACATCGCCCCATTGCAGATTCTGCAATACCGATTGATACATCGCGCCTGCACCGATGTCTCCCGAGCCCGAACCGGTTGCGCGATCCCATATATCGATGAAGGCAGCAGGCAGGAATTGCCCGCTAAAAAGTGTGTCGCCATTGAGGTCCGCGATCCGCACCTCCAGCCCCCATATTTCCGACACCAATTGCTGTTCGGGGTCGAGATCGACCATCTTGGCTGGCACACGGCCGTTGGAGTCGGCAATGATGTAGCGTAGTACTGGATCGGACTGAGTCACTGCGCCAGCCGAGGTCCAGGCTGAATTGATGGTGCAACCCAGCAGGCGAAAAGCAGCATCTCCTTGAGGATTGAACCACCCGTTAGCTTGGTGTATACCCTTGCCTTGCAGCTCTTGATAGCTGGATTTGAACGCATCATTGTCATAGTGCCCAGCGTCGTTGTTTACCGTCGACACATTCGCCTGGAATTGCCCGGCAAAGTGAAGCCTGAGGGAGTTCAGATAACTCACGTCGAATACCTCCTTGTTGCGTCCATGTTGCGAAAGGGTGTGTCCGTACTGCGTCCTGCCAAAAAGCGTGTTCAGGTGTTGAAGGGCTCGATGAGGCCGACCGGATTGCCTTCCGGGTCCTTGAACATCGCGAAGCGGTAGCCATCGATGGCGGCTGGCGGCATGAGCGCTGATCCGCCTGCTGCCAAAGCGGCTTCAAGCACCGGCTCCAGCGCATCGACCAGCAGATAGAAGTTGTGTCCGGGCTCGAAACCGGGAATGGCAGAGTCAGCCTGACCGATGCCGCCAAGCAGCGGCGGAATACCGGCCGGAAAGTGGATGTAAGAAAAACCGCCCGTCCCGGTCTGATACTGCCAGCCGAACACTTGCTGATAGAAAGCCCTGGCGGCTGTCGAGTCTTTGGCGATGATTTCAAACATGACTACCGGATGCCGATTACCGACCTCTTCTGCCTCTTGAACGTTGCGCCCGGAAAAACCGGCCAACTTGTCGAGAAACTGCACGGTGGTATAGGGCTTGCCGTTCGACGACACGAAGCAATGGCCATACTGCGCCACGAAGTCGGTGAAGAGCGGCCCGTTCACATGGGCGAGAAACGCATCGGGGCTTGCATACGTCTCGAAGAACAACACGAGCAATGGATCAGGTGGCGGTAGCGATTGCAGCCGGGCATCGGCACCGAAGGGGGTGTTTACCAGATAGGTGAGGGTGCCGGGCTCGCTGGCTTGTACGTCGAGGGCAAGTTGCATCAATCCCTGGCGCGCTTCTATTTCCTGGCCCGGCTGGATGAACCACTGTGAAGTCAGGCTGATCGGCATACTTCCTCCTTGAATATAAACAGGTGCTGTGCAGACACGGCGATACAGCGCACTTCACTCTCCCGATATCGTGACGGCTGCGTACGGTTTTACGAGAAGCCAGCCCGATCACAGGCCGGCAGAAACCCGGACGTGTAGTCCACGGATCATTGCAAGATCAAAGAGTGCTCACTGCAATAAAGGCAAAATGCCAAGCACTTGTGCTGTCTATGGAAAACTTCCAATGCATGCGGCCTGGAAAGGCAGTTTGAAAGTAGATGACTTCGTGATTAATGCCACACGGATGATGAAAAATATATTTATCGAACGGATCTTTTCGATATAAACATCATGATTAAAAAAACTGGAGAATGTTTCTCATTTTCAACAGGGTTTTATGGCAGCACGCCAGTTTTTATATCGTGCTTCATGATGAGGTTGCTGTTTGCCATTCAACAGCTTGATAAACATCAAGTTGTGAGTTCAGCCTCAACTCTCCAATACCCACGGTTTTATATGTCGCAGCCGTTCGGCCATTGAATAGATATCTTCACGTCCTTCCAGACTGGTCCAGCGAAGATGCTGGATCAATGCCTGCTCTTTGGGGTTCAGCGCAACGAAGCCCAGCTCGTCGGCCTTGCGCATGAAGCTGTCGCGTGGCTCTGCAGGAGTGCTGGCAGCAATCACTTCCTGCAAGGCGCTTTGCAGCATCGAGACATAACCCACCAGCATCGAAGGGTTGCAGAGCACATCGGTCTTGTTGACGTAGCCATCGAGCAGGCGCAGCGAGTCGCGGGCTTCGATCAGGCGCTCGTAAGCCGAATGAGGAAGGTCATAGTGGGTGATATCAGGCATGAGAAATCCTACTGACGTGTTATTTCATCCGCAGTCCAGAACCGATCGGTGGACGGATCCGTGCGGCTGTGAGTAGTAGGCGCTGGCGTGCCCACGGCTCGCCCTTGACTGGATGCCGTGCTGGCGGGCGTGCTGTCCTGGCTACCAGTAAGCCGGGAGAACCATCCCGGGCCGCTGATTTGGCAGAGGCGGGGCGAACCATAGCTCCAAGCGCCAGCCCGATCAAGTTCAGGGGTGAACCGGCAAACGGCACTGATTATCATTAATGGAAAGCATTGTGTTATGGTATAACGGTACTGAAATGACTTGCCCGGAGGCCCTCATGAAACCTGACATCCATCCTGCTTACCGCACCGTGCTGTTCCACGACACGGCTGCCGACGTGTATTTCCTGATCGGTTCCACGGTCGATACCGATCGCACGCAACAGCATACCGACGGCAATACCTATCCTTACGTGGCACTCGACGTATCCAGTGCCTCGCACCCGATGTACACCGGCCAGCAACGCAAGACCACCACCGAAGGCCGTATCGCAGGCTTCAACAAGCGTTTCGCAGGTTTTGGCTCCGGCAGCAAGGCGGGCACTCCGTCCGCTTGATGCGGTGCCCCGTTCCCCGATTTTGGGCGATCTGTGCAGGATTGCCCGGACCGGGGATTTTTTTGCCTGCTTTTCAGACATGCGACCACTGAGCCTCTGGACTAATGCCGGGCATTGCTTTTATCTTCGCGGCCTGAAAAACAGGAGTAACCGCGTTGAAAAAATCAGTCGCCATCGTTTTCGGTGGGCAATCCAGCGAGCATGAGGTTTCGTTGCAGTCGGCACGCAACGTGATCAATGCGATTGATCGCCAAAGCTACGAGCTGACCTTGATCGGTATCGACAAGCTGGGCCGTTGGCTGCGGTTCGAGGAAAGCGATTACCTGCTCAATGCCAGCGACCCTGCAAAGATCAGGTTGAGCACTTCAGGCAAACTGCTGGCCCTGCTGCCAGGCAGCGCGGGTGGGCAGTTCGTCGAGGTCGAATCGGGCGAGCAACTCAAGCGTATCGACGTCGTGTTCCCGCTGATTCACGGTGCCTATGGCGAAGACGGTTCCCTGCAAGGCCTGCTGCGCCTGCTGGCGATTCCGTTTGTAGGGCCGGATGTGCTGGGCTCTGCGGCCTGCATGGATAAAGACGTGACCAAACGCCTGCTGCGCGATGCGGGCATCAGCGTCGCGCCGTTCGTGGTGCTGATGCGTGGCCAGACGGCGCAGTTCAGCGACGTGGCCGGGCAACTGGGGCTGCCCATGTTCGTCAAACCGGCGAGCCAGGGTTCTTCGGTGGGCGTCAGCAAAGTGACCGACGCAGCCGGTTTCGACGCGGCTCTGGCGTTGGCCTTCGAGTTCGACCACAAGGTGCTCATCGAGCAGGGCATTGTCGGTCGTGAAGTGGAATGTGCAGTGCTGGGCAACCGCGAGCCGCAGGTCAGCGTCTGCGGCGAAGTGATTGCCAACGACGAGTTCTACGCCTACGACACCAAATACCTCAATGGCGATCAGGCGCTTATTGCCATCCCCGCTGAACTTGCTCCTGAACTCAGCGAGCAGGTGCGTGAGGTTGCCTTGCGGGCCTACCGTGTTCTGGGCTGTGCCGGTCTGGCGCGTGTCGACTTCTTTGTCACCGAGGCGCGGGAGATCATCATCAACGAAATCAACACGATCCCCGGTTTCACCTCCATCAGCATGTACCCCAAGCTCTGGCAGGCCAGCGGTCTGTCTTACGCCGGGCTGATCGATCGCTTGATCGTACTGGCACTGGAGCGTGATGATGAAGCTCGTTTGCTGAAGACGGATATCTTTGCATGAAGACCATCAGTATTGCCGCTGCCTTGCTGGTTGCACCGGATGGCCAGACCTTGCTGGTACGCAAGCGCGGCACCGAGGCCTTCATGCAGCCAGGCGGCAAGATTGAAGCGGGTGAGCCAGCGGTGAATGCGCTGGTTCGGGAACTGGAAGAAGAGTTGGGTCTGGTGATTGATCCCCAGCAGGCCATTTTCCTCGGCGAGTTCAGCGCACCGGCGGCCAACGAGCCGGGCTTTGAAGTGCACTGCCAGTTGTTCGGCGTACGCACTGAGGCGCAGGTCGTATCAGGAGCCGAGATCGAGGAAATCATCTGGGTCGGGCCAGAGCAACACCCGGAACTGGTGCTGGCTCCTTTGACCCGCGACCTGATCCTGCCGCTGTATCGCGAGATGCGCGAAGAAGCCTGATCACAGCAGGAGCGACTTCAGTCGCGAAGATCGGCCTTCGCGAATAAATCCGCTCCTGCTTTCATTCAACGCACTGCACTCACCCCGTCCAGGGTCGAGAACGATGTGTCTTTCGCAGTCAGCAGGAAGTCGCGCATGTAAGGCGCATCCAGCATGTCGGCGCGAATACCTGCATAAAGCGTCGCGAACAGGCCCTTTTCCCCCAGCCGCTTGGCCTTTACATAGCCGCGCGAGCTGTACTCGTGCAGTGCCCAGTGCGGCATGCCGCATACGCCGCGTCCGCTGGCCACCAGTTGCATCATCATGACCGTCAGTTCCGAGGTGCGGACTTGCGCCGGTTCAATGTCGGCCGGCTCCAGAAAGCGCGTGAAGATATCCAGTCGATCCCGCTCCACCGGATAAGTAATCAGCGTTTCGGTCACCAGGTCTTCCGGCACGATGTAAGGCTTGCCCGCCAGCGCATGCTGATTGGCCACGGCAAGCATCGCTTCGTACGTGAACAGCGGCACATAGGTGATGCCGGGAATATCCAGCGGGTCCGACGTGACCACCAGATCCAGATCGCCTCTGGCCAGAGCTGGCAAAGGTGCGAAAGAGAAGCCCGAGGACAGATCCAGCTCCACTTCCGGCCAGGAGTCACGGAACTGGTCGATGGTCGGCATCAGCCACTGAAAGCAGCTATGGCATTCGATAGCCATGTGCAGACGCCCGGCCGTACCGCCCGCCAGTCGCGCAATGTCGCGTTCGGCGCTGCGCAATTGGGGCAACAATGAATCGGCCAGTTGCAACAGGCGCAGCCCGGCGCTGGTAAAGCGCACCGGTTTGGTCTTGCGCACGAACAGTTGCATGCCCATGCGCTCTTCAAGTTCCTTGAACTGATGGGAGAGGGCGGACTGGGTCAGGTGCAAGCGCTCGGCTGCCTCCACAAGGCTGTCGGCCTCGCGCAACGCGTGCAGGGTTTTGAGGTGGCGTATTTCAAGCACCTTCAGCGCTCCATGAATAAAATTTGTGACTAACGAAAAAACAATGAGTTTGTCTCATGATCGTCTGGCTGTCGACAATAGCGCCATCTTTTATGGCGGACGTAGTATGGCTTTGGCACAACCTTGGATTTCCACGCATCCTCGCCGAGCGCCGGTAAGGGATTTTCAGCGGCCATTCTGCCGTTGATCCCGATTCATCAAACTGTCACGCAACTGTGGCAGCGCGCTTTGAAAAACATCATCAGACTTGGTGCCTACTGGGGATCTGTTTTTTGGTGTTTTTCATGCGGGTTTTACTTTTTCTGGCTGCACTCTTGTGCGGCTTGCCGTCTTTTGCGGCCTCTCGATGCGATGTCAGTGCTCCTGTACAGATTGCCGAACTCAAGGAAGTGCGGATTGCCTATCAAAGCATCGGCAATGAATCCGACCCTGCCTTGCTGTTGGTCATGGGCCTTGGCGGGCAATTGATCCACTGGCCTGACGAAGTGGTGGTTGCCCTGTGTCAGCAAGGCTATCGGGTGATTCGCTACGACAACCGCGATGTCGGCCTGTCGTCCTGGGTCCAGCCACCGGCGGATGCCAACCTCACTTATGAAGTGCTGCGCTACAAGCTGGGCCTGCCGGTGTCGGCGGTGTATTCCCTGACCGACATGGCCGACGATGCGCTGGGCTTGATGGATGCACTGCACGTTGAGCAGTTTCATGTGCTGGGCGCGAGCATGGGCGGAATGATTGCTCAGCACCTCGCCGACCTGGCCCCGCAACGCATCGAAAGTCTGACCCTGATCATGACCAGTTCCGGTGCTCAAGGCCTGCCGATGCCCAATGCCGCCTTGCTGCAACTGCTGGCCCGTCGTGGTGCGCCCAATCGCGAGATTGCCATCGAGCAGCAAGCTGACCTGCTGGCCGCGCTGGGCAGCCCGCAGATCAAGGACGACCGGGCCATGCTCCTGCAACAGGCCGCCGCTTCTTATGACCGGGCGTTCAACCCCGAAGGTGTAAAGCGCCAGATCACCGCGATTCTGGCCGAGCCCAGCCGGGTAGAACTGCTCAATCGCCTGCGCCTTCCGGTGCTGGTGGTGCATGGCACGGCCGATCCGCTGTTGCCGGTCATGCATGGCGTTCATGTGGCTGCTCACATACAGGGCAGTCAGTTGCGCCTGATTCCTGGTCTGGCGCATCGTTTTCAGGAAGCGTTCAAGGCGCCGTTGCTGGCGGCGGTGTTGCCTTATCTCAAGGCGCAGCACGAAGACGGGCGGCATATGGCGCAGTTGTAAGAGGCACGTGTATGGTGACTGTTTTCTGCCAACCGCGAGCGTCACCATGACCACTCCCCTGAAAATCGATTTCGTTTCCGATGTTTCCTGCCCGTGGTGCGCCATCGGCTTGAGTGCGCTGGAGCAGGCGCTTGAAGCGCTGGGTGATGAAGTGCAGGCACAGATTCACTTTCAGCCCTTCGAGCTGAACCCGAACATGGTCGCCGAAGGCCAGGACATCAAGGAACACCTCGCCGAGAAATACGGCTCCACGCCTGAGCAGATGAACGACATTCATGAGAACATCCGGGCGCGTGGCGCGGAGCTGGGGTTTGTCTTTACCCAGGGCGAGCGGCGCATCTACAACACTTTCGACGCCCATCGCCTGTTGCACTGGGCGGAGCTGGAAGGCAAGCAGCCAGCGTTGAAACACGCCTTGCTTGCCAACTATTTCACCGATCTGGGCGACCCGTCCAGCCACCAGACCCTGGCCAACGTGGCGCAAAAAGTGGGACTGGACCGCCTGCGTGCCGAAGCCATTCTGGCCAGCGATGAATATGCCGCTGAAGTTCGCGAGGCTGAACAACTCTGGATCTCTCGCGGCGTCAGCTCGGTTCCCACCATCGTCTTCAATGACGAATACGCCGTATCCGGCGGCCAGCCGGTGGATGTGTTCGTCGGCGCGATCCGGCAGATCATCAGCAAGAGCGTGTAGAACTGCGCTGATGGCATCGTCTGTAGGACCGGCTTCAGCCGGGAAGAGGCCTTTGTATGCTCTGCATCTTCATCGGCAGAAATACCGCCTTCCCGGATAAATCCGGTCCTACACAGGCCGGTTGCCAAGTTACAACTTGAAGGTATCGACAACACTCCTGAGCCGTCCGGCTTCAAAGTCCAGTTCGCCGCAGGCCTTGAGGGTTGCGTTCAGGTTGTCGGTGGCCTGATGGTTCAACTGGCTGATGGCGTGCACATCCCGGGTCAGTTGATCGACGGCGGTGGTCTGTTCTTCGGTTGCCGCAGCGACCGTCAGGCACACGTCGTCGATTTCGCTGATGCGTGATACCACGCTCAACAGACTTGCGCCGGCCTCGGTGGCTACCCGTACGCTCTCGCTGCCCATTTCATGGCTGAGCGACATGGTCTGGGCGGCCTGGGTGGCACCGTCCTGCAGCGCCTGAATCACCGCCCGGATTTCTTCGGTCGCGTTCTGGGTATGATGGGCCAGGCTTCGGACTTCGTCCGCCACCACGGCAAAACCGCGGCCTGCCTCACCGGCCCTGGCCGCTTCGATGGCCGCGTTCAAGGCCAGCAGGTTGGTCTTGCCGGATATCGTCGAAATGACTTCCAGCACCTTGCCGATATTGGCGCTTTTGGCGTTGAGGTCTTCGATCTGGGAGCGGGTCGCTTCGATGTTCTGCTGTAACTGACTCATCGTATCGACGGTTTTCTCCACCAGCGTGCTGGTCCAGTCGATCTGGGTTCTGGCGCTGGATGCACCCCTTGAGGCTGACGATGCGCTTGAAGCTATTTCCTGTGCGGCCGCTCCCAGTTCTTCGATAGCCGCTGCAACGGTAGTGGTGTAGCCCGACTGATGTTCCGACTTCTCCACCGAAGAATTGGACGCCGACAGAACCCGGCGAGTGGCTTCGTTCAGGGCTTTGGTCGTGGATGAAACTTCGCTGATGGAGGCATGAATCCGGTCGCCGAAGCGATTGAAGCTTTCGGCCAGGTGCCCGAACTCATCGTGGGACACAATCGACAAGCGCCGTGTCAGGTCGCCATCGCCCAAGGCAATGTCTTCCATCGCATGGTTGATCAGGTGCAGGGGTTTCATCAGCACACGCATCAGCAGTCCGAGCAGCAGCAAGGTAATCAGGCCGGCCACGACCGTGGCAATGATCGCTGAGTTACGGAACGCGGAGATACTGGCCAGCGCCGCCTGTTTGTCCAGCACGATGCCGATGTACCAGTCCTGCGAAGGCAAGCCTTTGACGGGAGTGAACAGCGTGAATTTCGGGCCATCTACTGACGTCGCTTCGACCAGTCTGTCGCTCAGGGTCGGCGTCTCGGTGGGAAACAGATCAGCCAGGGTCTTGCCGATCAGCGCCTTGTCCGGGTGAACCAGAATCTTGCCGGCCTTGCTCACCAGCAAGGCGTAACCGCCACCATCGAACTCCTGCGCGTTGATGGTCCTGGAGATCGTCTCGATGTTCAGGCTGGCACCCAGAACCCCAATGGTTTGCCCGCCAGAACGGATGGCAACCGCCTGAGTGATGATCCGGTAATCGATACCTGCGCCGACGTAGGGTTCGGTCATCGCTGTGCCTTGATCGAGGGCGTCCTTGTACCACTGCCGTTCCCGGCTGTCGTATCCGGCAGGCATCTGGCGTGGGGGATAGATATGGAAGCTGCCGTCGCGGGTGCCGACGTAACCGGCAATGAACTGCTCCATCAATACCTGACCCTGCAACTTGCCAAGGATGTTTTCGGACGTCGGATCCTGGCTGATGAACTCGGCAACGTTCTTGATCAGAATCATCCGCCCGTCCAGCCAGCTCTGAATGTCATGGGCCATGGAGGCCGAGAGTGCACGGGTGTTCTGTTCGATTCTCTGTAGGTTGTCGTCACGCAAGCGAGCGTCATTCAGCGCGGAGAACGCGCAAAACACCGTCATGATCACCAGCGCGGCGATCAGTAATATCTTCTGGTTGAACCTGAGATGTCTCATCGCTGTTTCTCTGCGTATGGATCGGTTGCACAACAGTTCGGTTTAAAGCATCCCTGCTATCGATAACTTCCGGGCGCACGAGTCCCGCACGTGTAGAGGCCTACATGTGAAGTTTTTCCAGTTAAGTAACAGGCTCTACAGCTAAAAGTCTTTGAAGCTTATTGGTGTTACCACAAGGCGACTGTGTAACTTAGAATCAACCGGGTTTCATCCAGGTCATTGCCGAAGTTCGAGCGAACGGTTGCATTGCGCAGTTTGATACCCACATTCTTCAGCGAACCACTCTGAATGACATAACCGATATCGGTATTACGCTCCCATTCCTTGCCCGAGTTACTGCCCGACACGCGCACATTGTCACCACTGACATAACGGCTCATGAAGGTCAGGCCGGGAATGCCCAGCGCGGCGAAGTTGTAGTCATAGCGCAACTGCCACGAACGTTCTTCGGTGTTGGCGAAGTCGTTGATCTGCACGAAGTTGACCAGGTAAGGGTCGGTATTGGCGATGTAGGGGAACGGATCATCGCCGCTCATGCGCTGGTAGGCGGCGCTGAACACGTTGGAGCCCAGGGTGTAGGAAACCATGCCGTTGGCGGCGCGATTGTCGAGGTTGCGGAAGTTACCGTCCTCGGTGCTTTTGGAATAGCGCAGGTCGAACTTCAGCGACTGCTGAGCCGCCAGCGGAATCTCGTAGACCACGCCACCAAAGAACTGCCGATAGACGTTTTCCAGATTGCCGTAATACAGGCTGGTGCTGAGGGTCTTGCTGAAGTTGTAGGTGCCGCCGGCAAAGTTGAACTCATCACTGACGCCACCGATGCGGTTACCGGTGAAGTCCTGATAGTTCGAGGAGCTGTTGAACTTGATCTGCTCCAGCTTGCCGCCTTGCAAGACCAGCTTGTCGATATCCTTCGAGGTCAGCATCGCACCCTCGAACGTGGAGGGCAGCAGGCGTGTGTCATTGCTCGACACCACCGGAGAGCGGAAGGCCAGGGAGCCGACCTTGAGCACGGTTTCGGACACCTTGGCCTTGGCCGTCAGTTCCAGTTTGGAGTATTCGTTCTGGGAGCCTCGGCCGTTTCTTGAACTCAGGTCGGCAGGCAGCAAACCCGTACCACCGGAGCCATCACCGCCATCCAGCTTGAGGCCGACCATGCCGAGGGCATCGATGCCCAGGCCTACGGTTCCGGCGGTGTAACCCGACTCGAACCTGAGCATCGCACCTTGCGCCCATTCCTGAGCCGAGTCGCGCTGGGCGGTGGGTGGCCCGTTGCGAAAGTCACGGTTGAAGTAGAAGTTGCGCAGGTCGACACTGGCCTTGCTATCGGCAATGAAGTCTGCCGAAGCGGTCATTGGAATAAACAGCGCGCATGTACTGACGAGTGCAAAAGTCTTATTGATCGACATTTTCGTTATGCTCCGAGGAATGGCAGATTCAATCGATATCGTTTGTTTTTATGGGTGTTGCAACTTGCCGGGAACATTTCCTGCGGGCAGCACGCCGCAACCGGGGGAATACCCGGTTGTGCGTAACTTGCCAGCAGGAAAACTATGAATCAGCGTGATGTTTCTATACGGCCAATGATGGACTTGGCTTCAAAGTAACTACCGGGCTGTCTGGATATCTGCAATTGACCGGCGCAAGGTGCCAGAATCGAAGTTTCCATCTTCATCGCTTCCATCACCGCGATAACTTGCCCGGCCTGCACGGATTCACCGTCAGCGACGACCCAGGCATGCAGATTGCCTGCAACCGGAGTGACAATCGCTTGCGGGTCTTGCGCTTCGGCTGTCGCCACACTTTCAGTGCCGGGTGCTGCCGCGTTCAGGCTGACGCCACGCAGAAGTGCCGCAGGCAAACCCAGTTCATGGCGCTTGCCGTCGATCTCGACGAAGGTGCGCAGCACGCCAGAATCGGCGGGTGCAGCGCTGCGCGGAGCGATGGTGACCTTTTCGGCGAAATCGGTTTCGATCCAGCGGGTATGTACGGCGAAAGTATCGGCGGCGGTGAAGTCGTCATGGTCCATCACGGCGCGATGGAACGGCAGCACCGTCGCCACGCCGTCTACGCGGAACTCGGCCAGGGCGCGGCGGGCACGGCGAATGGCCTGCTCGCGGGTTGCGCCTGTGACGATCAGCTTGGCGATCATCGAGTCGAAGTTCGGCGACACTCGCGAGCCTTCGACCACGCCTGTGTCCAGTCGTACACCAGGGCCGGACGGTGCCTGGAACAGTTCGATAGCACCTGGCGTCGGCAGGAAGCCGTTGCCCGCGTCTTCGGCGTTGATGCGGAACTCAAAGCTGTGGCCGCGAGGCGTCGGCGTGCCCTCGAACGACAGCGGCAGGCCTTCGGCAACCCGCAACTGCTCGATGACCAGATCGATGCCGCTGGTTTCTTCGGTCACTGGATGTTCCACCTGCAAGCGGGTGTTGACCTCAAGGAACGACAAGGTGCCATCGGCGCTGAGCAGGAACTCCACTGTGCCCGCGCCGACATAACCGGCCTCGGCGCAGATATCCCGTGCCGAATCGTGAATACGCTGACGCAAGGCTTCGTCGAGATAAGGCGCCGGTGCTTCTTCGATCAGCTTCTGATTACGGCGCTGCAGCGAGCAGTCGCGGGTTCCCACCACCACGACCCGGCCATGGCGGTCGGCGATGATCTGTGCCTCGATATGCCGAGGGCGGTCCAGGAAGCGTTCGACAAAGCATTCGCCACGGCCAAATGCCGAGATGGCTTCACGCACTGCCGACTCGTACAGCTCGCTGACTTCTTCGAGCTTCCAGGCCACTTTCAAGCCGCGACCACCGCCACCGAACGCTGCCTTGATAGCAATCGGCAAACCATGTTGCTCGGCAAAGGCAACCACTTCGCTGGCGTCGTTCACCGGGTCTTCAGTACCGGCCACCAGTGGTGCGCCAACCTTCAGGGCAATTTTTCGGGCCTGGACCTTGTCGCCCAGGGCATCGATGGTGCTCGGGTCCGGGCCGATCCAGGTCAGGCCTGCATCGATCACTGCGCGGGCGAATTCGGCACGTTCCGAGAGAAAGCCATAACCGGGGTGAACGGCGTCGGCACCGGCGCGTGCTGCGACGGCCAGCAGCTTTTCGATGTTCAGGTAGCTATCGGCAGGCCGCTCGCCGTTCAGCGCATAGGCCTCGTCGGCCTGGCGCACATGCAACGCATCGATGTCGGCATCGGCATACACCGCCACCGAGGCAATGCCATAGTCGCGGCAGGCACGGGCAATACGGACGGCAATTTCGCCACGGTTGGCAATCAGAACCTTTTTCATTGGTTTTTTGTCTCGTCTGAAAGGGCAGGACGCACGGGCTCAAAGGCGCCCAGCGGCTTGAAGCGAATACGGGAATTGACCGGAATCTGACCGGCCAGGTCCAGGTGATAAGGCGCAACCACGCCGATAACCGGGTAGCCACCGGTCAGCGGGTGATCGGCCAGGAACAACACCGGCTGGCCACTGGGCGGAACCTGGATGGCGCCAACGGTGGTGCCTTCGCTGGGCAACTCACCTTCAATGACACGCTCCAGTGATTGATCGCCCGCCAGTCGAATGCCGATACGGTTCGACTGCGGTGTCACTTTCCAAGTCTGTTCGGCCAGCAGCGCCTGAGCTTCTGGCGTGAACCAGTCGCTACGTGGCCCCATGACCACATCCAGGGTGATGACCTGATCGGCGCGTGGCATATCGAATGCCGGTTGCTCGGTGACCGATACCGCAGGCCCGCCGACTCTTTGTTTGAAGCCGATACGATCACCTGTCGCCAGAGGCGCAGGGCCGACCTGAGCCAGGGTGTCGGTGGACAGGCTGCCCAGCACCGGTTCATGGGTAAAGCCGCCACGAATCGCCAGATAGTTACGCAGCCCCGCCGTAGGCGCGTCGATGCTGACCCGATCACCGTCCTGCAAGGCAAACGGTGTGTAGAGCGCCGGGCGCAGCAACTGGCCTTCAACGGTACGCACTTCTATCGCGGCAGTGGCTCCGGTGACGGCGACCACTGACGGGCCGTGACTGGTGAAGTTCAGACCACCCATGAGAATTTCCAGGCAGGCACTGCCCGGATCATTACCCACCGCTCGGTTGGCGGCGCGCAATGATCCCGGATCCATGGCACCCGAGGCCGATACGCCTTGTCCGGCGCGGCCATGGCGACCGAGATCCTGAAACAGGGTTTGCAGGCCGGGCGAGAGAATTTCCAGACAGTCCCCGGTGACGGGCGATGTTGCCGGGCGGCTTGGCACACTTACCGACACATTCTGGACGGGCAGGGGACCGGCATCGCAAAAACGCACGCGATAGCCCGGCTGCAACAAGGCCGGTTCATCACGTTCCAGGTCCCACATTTTCGACTCGGTCACGCCGATGATCTGCCAGCCGCCGGGGCTGGCCTGTGGGTAGACTCCGCTGAACCCCCCCGCCAGCGCCACGGCACCTGCCGGAATGCGGGTGCGCGGCGTACTGCGGCGTGGCACCTGGAAACCGGCACCGCCGCTCAGGTAGGCAAAACCCGGCGCAAAGCCGCAGAAGGCCACATCGTAATCGCTGCCGGTGTGGCGCTTGATCACTTCCTCGACACTGATGTCCAGTTCGCGGGCCACATCGGCCAGATCTTCGCCGTTGTAATGCACGGGAATCTCGACCAGCTTGCCGGCTTCGCGAACCTTGCCGTGGACATTGCGCGAAGCGATCCTTGCCGCCAGCACCTCACGGCTGATGGATGCGGGACGAAAGCTCACGAGCACCGTACGTGCAGCGGGAATGATTTCCTGCACGCCGACAATGGGCTCCTGCTGTAGCGAGTCGAACAGGGCGAGAGTCTCGTCCAGATTCGCCAACTCAACCAGGAGCGCGTCCAGGCTGACCGGATAGAAACGCATGATCCACCTCAGGTAAATGCTCGGATGGTGACGCCTGCTTCAAGCAGGCAGTTTTTCAGGTTGCGGGCGATAGCGACCGCGTCCTGGTTGTCGCCGTGTACACAGATCGAATCCGCTTGCAGATTGATCAGGCTGCCGTTCTCCGCCTCGATGACGCCATCGCGTACCAGACGCAACATGCGCTGAGCGATCAGTTCGGGGTCGTGCAGCACGGCTCCCGGTTTCGATCGCGATACCAGCGTGCCCTCGGCGGTATAGGCGCGGTCGGCAAAGGCCTCGGCAACACAGGACAGACCAGCCTCCGTGGCCCAGCCGATCAGTGGCGAGTTGGCCAGGCATACCAGCTTCAACTGGGGATCGATGCGCAGCAACGCCTGGATAACCGCCGCTGCCTGACGCTGATCGCCGGCAATGGTGTTGTACAGCGCGCCGTGGGGTTTGACGTAACTCACCCGAGTGCCGACGCTGCGGGCCAGGCCTTGCAGCGCGCCGATTTGATAAATCACATCGGCAGTCAGTTGGTCGGAGGGCACGTCCATGTTGCGTCGTCCGAAACCCACCAGGTCCGGGTAGGACACATGGGCACCGATGGCAACGCCACGAGCCGCTGCTGCTTCCAGGGTTCGCAGGATTCCGGCCGGGTCACCGGCGTGAAAGCCGCAGGCGACGTTGGCGCTGCTGACGATTTCGAGAACCGCCGCATCGTCACCCATGCTCCATGCGCCGAAGCTTTCGCCCAGGTCGCTGTTGAGGTCAATTGCACGCATCTAAATTATCTCCGTTGAAATCAGGCCGCGCCGATGAAGGCAAAGATGGCACCTGCGGACTTGTAGGCCATGAACCACGACAGCAGACAGGTCAGCACGCCCAGTACCAGCAGCCAGCGAGGGTAGTGATAGCCGTCCATCAGGTCCGAACGGCGCCAGCCCACGTACATGAAAATGCTCAGGCCCAGCGGCAGAATCAGGCCGTTGAAGCCGCCCGCGAATATCAGCAGGGCTGCCGGTGGTTTGCCCAACACCATATACACCGACAGCGTGATGACAATGAAACCGACGGTGGCCAGGTTACGGACACGCTCGGTAATGCGTTTCGAGAACACGGTGGTGAAGGACATCGTCGTATAAGACGCACCAATCACACTGCTGATACCCGCAGCCCACAGCACCAGACCGAACATCATCATGCCGATATCGCCTGCAGCCGCATGGAACGCCTGGGCAGCAGGGTTTGCGCCTTTGCCCGACACGTCGATCACGACACCGCTGGCGACGACGCCGAGGATAGCCAGAAACAGGACGTAACGGGCAACGCCGGTGACCAGAATGCCCGTCAGTGCAGCACGAGATACCGCTTCAATATTTTCCACACCCACCGTACCGCGATCGAGCAGGCGGTGAGCACCGGCATAAGTGATGTAGCCGCCGACGGTGCCACCGACGATGGTCGTGATGGAGGCGAAGTCGATCAGGTCGGGCAATACCGTTTGACGCAAGGCTTCACCCAGCGGCGGATGGGTCGCGAAGGCCGCGAAAAGAATCAGGCCCACTTTCAGTAGTCCCAGCACGATCATGATGCGGTCCATGGCAACGCCCGCCCGATGGGACGAGAAGATCGCGATGGCGAGCAGCGCGCTCAACAATCCGCCCCATTTGGGATCAAGGCCTGTCAAGGCATTCAACCCAAGGCCCGCACCGGCAATGTTACCCAGCATGAAAACCAGGCCGCCGCAGATCACCAGTACCGACAGCAGATACCCGCTCCCTGGAATGGCTGCGTTGGCCAGATCGGCTGCGCGCATTTTGGTCAGTGTCACGATTCGCCAGACGTTCAGTTGAACGACAAAGTCGATCAGGATCGAAGCCAGGATGCCGAAGGCAAACGCAGCGCCCAGAGTCGCGGTGAACGTCGCCGTCTGGGTCAGGAAGCCTGGCCCGATAGCTGACGTGGCCATCATGAAAATGGCGGCGATCAAAGATGCGCGCCGCGCTTTTGTAAACTCTTTGGTGGTCTGTGTCACGGCATGATTCCTACAGTGAGTGGTACCTTGCTTGAGCAATGAGCGTGCCAAGCTTCATTCAATACCGCTGAGATGTAGGTTTATAAAGGATAAATTGTTGAACAATCATAGCTGCTTGAATGAATCATTTGCACCATATTGTTACCCTTTCACTCAGATACGCTACTTAATGACGCACGCGGCACGCTTGTGCCTTGCCACGCACTAAGCTCTCAGGGAACATCTGCCGGTTTTTCTCATTCTGGATTGCTCATGAACGACGCATCTCCCTCACTTCCTCGCACGTTGGGAGAAACCATCACCCAGGAAATCCGCAGAATGCTGGTTGAGGGCGAACTGGTTCCCGGTCAGCGCCTGTCTGAAGCGGCACTGGCCGAGAGCCTGGAGATTTCCCGTAACACCTTGAGAGAAGCGTTCAGGGTCCTGACCCGCGAAGGATTGCTCAAGCACGAACCCAACCGTGGCGTGACCGTGGCCGAGCCCGATATGGCGTCGATCATCGACATTTACCGCGTGCGCCGCTTTATCGAATGCAAGGCCATTGCGCAGGGCTTCCCGTTGCACCCGGGTGCCTTGAAGATGCGTGAAGCGGTAGAGGCGGGCATGCGTGCCAGGGAAGCCAGGGACTGGGTGGCGGTCGGTACTGCCAACATGATGTTTCACAGGGGGATTGTCGAACTGGCCGACAGCCCGCGGCTGGTGGTGTTCTACGGGCAGATATCAGCTGAACTGCGATTGGCCTTCGGGCTGCTCGACGATCCCGAATTCCTGCACTTGCCTTATCTGGACATGAACGCCGCGATCCTGCGCTGCGTCGAAGAGGGGCGTGTCGATGACGCGACCGCCATGCTTGAAACCTATCTGGTGCAATCGGAACGCACCGTTCTGGCGGCTTATGAGCGCAGCATGAAGCGGTAGGCTTCGGTCATGGTTGGTGTGGGACCGGATTTATCCGGGAGGCGGTATGGCTGACGATGAAGAGGCAGTGAGTGTGCAGGCCTCTTCCCGAATAAATTCGGTCCCACACAGTCTGCACAATCAATCAGCCGTGAAACCGCACCCATAACGTTACCAGCACGCTGGCGGCGACCAGCCAGGCCAGTGCGGCCATCGCCAGGGACACTTCCAGGCGCCAGCGGTCCACCATCAGGTACAGGGCCGCCAGGTAAACGAAGTAGGGGATGATCGACCACATGCCGAACAGGATGGTGGTTTTCAGGTCATCCAGCGAGCGGCCCTTGCCGACGATGTAATGAGCAATCAGGGCAAAGGTCGGGAACAGCGGTACCAGGCCTGCAATGTAGTAATTGCGGGTCTTGGCCAGTGCGGCCAGGATCACGACAACGGCTGCGCCCAGCAGGGCCTTGAGTAACAGATCCACGATTTCTTCCTGTAGGGTTTCAGGCTTGGAGCCCGTATTTCTTGACCTTGTCGAACAGCGTGGTCTTGGCCATGCTCAGTTCCTGACTGGCCTGGCTGAGGTTGCCGCCGCTGCGTTGCAGGGCTTCGCGCAACAGGCTTCGCTCGAAGGCTTCCACCGCTTCGGCAAACCCCAGACTCTCGCTTTCGGCCTGATCGGACTTCTTGAACACCGGCAATCCCAGCGCATAGCGTTCGGCCACGTTACGCAGCTCGCGCACGTTACCCGGCCAGTCATGGCTCATCAAGGCCGATGCCGTTTGCCGGTCCAGTTGTGGCGGCTCGCGGTCGAAGCGCAGGGAAGACAACTGCAAGAAATGCTCGAACAATTGCAGGATGTCTTCGCGCCGCTCACGCAATGGCGGCAGCTCAAGGGTGACCACGTTGAGGCGGTAATACAGGTCGCTGCGGAACTGGTTGGCCTTGCTCAGTTCGTTGAGGTCGGACTTGGTCGCCGCGATGACCCGGCAATCCACCTCGACGTTCTGGTTGGAGCCCAGTCGTTCCAGAGTGCGTTCCTGCAAGACCCGCAACAGCTTGATCTGCAGGTTGATCGGCATGCTTTCCACTTCATCGAGGAACAGCGTGCCGTTGTGCGCATGTTCGATCTTGCCGATCCGGCGTTTACCCGCACCCGTGAATGCATTGGCTTCGTGACCGAAGATTTCCGACTCGAACAGGCTTTCCGCCAGCCCGCCGCAGTTCAGTGCCACGAACTGATTCTTGGTGCGACGACTGAAGTCATGCAGGCAGCGAGCGACCAGTTCCTTACCGGTACCGGTTTCGCCTTCGATCAGTACGTTGGCCGAGGTGTCGGCAATGTTGGCGATCAGCGCTCGCAGATTCTGCATGGCCGGTGAGCGCCCGATGATCTTGCCCTCCAGCGAATTACGCTCTGCCAGTTGCTTGCGCAGCGCCCAGACTTCCCGCGCCAGCCCGCGTTGCTCAAGTGCGCGGCGGGCAACATCCACCAGCCGCTCCGGCGAGAAGGGTTTCTCCATGAAGTCATAGGCGCCGTCGCGCATGGCATTGACCGCCATGGAGATATCGCCATGCCCGGTAATCAGCACCACCGGCAGACTGCCGTCGCGGGCCTTGAGACGGGTCAGCAACTCCAGCCCGTCGATACCCGGCAGACGGATATCGCTGATGACGATTCCGGCAAAATTGTCACCGATGCGCGCCAGAGCCTCTTCGGCACTGGATACGCCTTCGCTGGGAATGTCTTCCAGCGCCAGCGCCTGCTGGCAGCCGAGCAACACATGGGGATCGTCTTCGACGATGAGTACAGTCAGATCGGTGGTCATTTTGGAATTACTCATGGTGAACGCTCAAGTCCTTTGAGGTGTTCGCAAATACCCACATCTGTAGGAGCGAATTCATTCGCGAAAGGCGCTGTGAAGGTCGAAAGGCATATGGAAACCCTCATGAGTCCGCCCCCACATCCTTGACCAGCGGTAGCCACAACACGAAGGTTGTGCCGCCTGCCGGATACTCCGCACTCAGGCTGCCACCTGCTGCTGCCGCGAGGCTGGCGGAAAGAGTCAGGCCCAGGCCCAGACCCTGTTCACCGGGTTTGGTGGTGAAAAACGGCTCGAACAGATGCTTGCGGGCTTCGTCGTCGATTCCATGGCCGTTGTCGCGTACGCGCAAGCGATAGCGATCCTCGACCACCTCGCCTTCAAGCCACAATTCGGGCAGCGGTTGGGCGTGCATGGCGTCCAGAGCATTGCCGATCAGATTGACCAGAATCTGCTCCAGCCGCGTCTGATCGATTCCCAGCCCGGCATCGGTGAAGTCCTGATGCAGGTTCAGGGCAATGTTCTCGAGCCGGACGCTCAGCAACTGCAAGGCCGCATCCACCGCCTTGCGCAACTGCGCCTGGCCCTGATCGTTACCGCGCCGGGCAAAGGCCCGCAGGCTGGCGGTGATGCGGCCCATGCGATCCACAAGATCGTTGATGGTGCGCAGGTTGGTGCTGGCGGTGTCCAGAGCGCCGCGTTCGAGGAAGCGAACGGTATTGCCGGACAAGGTGCGCAACGCCGCCAGTGGCTGGTTCAGTTCATGGGCGATGCTGGTGGACATCTGGCCGATGGCGGCCAGTTTGCCGGCCTGAACCAGTTCATCCTGGGCCTTGCGCAGAGTGTCCTCGGCCTGTCGGCGTTCTCGGATCTGTGCTTTGAGGCGTTCGTTGCTGGCGCGCAAGTGTTCGGTGCGTTCCGCGATCTTGCGTTCCAGTTCGTCGTTGGCAGCCTGCAAGGCTTCACGGGCCGCCAGCCGGGTGGAAATCACTTTGCGACGCTCGTTCCAGGCAATCAGCAAAAACGCCACCAGCGCACAGGCTACGGCAACCAGCATGCCCTGGCTGGCGGCTTCGCGGCGCAGATCTTCAAGCGGCGTCAATAGCGTCAGGTGCCAGGGCGTGTCGCTCAACTGGCGGGTCTGGGCCAGATAGCTGACTTGCGTGTGTTCCTTGTCAACACTGACATTGGCCGGGAAGGTGAGCTTTTCGACACCTTCGGCCAGGGTTTCGCGTTCCAGCGGCACCAGTTCGTTCAGCGGCCACCAGTAATATTGCAGGCTGCGCGCCAGACGCTCCTTGATGGTCGGGTTCAGCGGGCGAACCGACTTCAGGCGACGGGCCGGGTCGCTGGACAGGATGATGATGCCGTTCTCATCGCTGACAAAGGCTTCCATGCGCGCCCGCTGCCAGCGTTCTTCCAGCGCTTCGAGCCGCACCTTGATGACGGCGACGCCAATGATCCGGCCTCGTTCTTCCAGCCCGTGGGCCAGGTAATAACCGGATTCGCCCACGGTGGTGCCGATCCCGTAGAAACGGCCGGGCAAGCCTCGCACGGCATCCTGAAAATAGGCGCGGAACGACAGGTCTTCACCCTGATAGCTATCAGCATCGCGCCAGTTGCTGGTGGCCAGCACGCGTCCGGTGGTGTCCATGACATAAATGGCGCGGCTGCGGCTGCGGCGGTTAAGGCCTTCCAGGTAGCTGTTGACCTTGCCCTGCAGGTCGGGCGTCGGGTTTCTCAGCAGTTGCGAAACGCTGGACTCAAGCTCCAGGACACTGGGCAGGTAGGTGTACTTGTTGATCTCGCTTTCGACCGTACGGGCATGCAGCTCCAGCTGGCGTTCGCCATTTTCGCTGAGGCTCTTGATGCCGTGGGTTTCACTGAACAGATAAGCGATATAGCCCAGGCCGATCATCAGCAGGAGGATCAGCGGGGGCAGAAACAGTTGGCGTATCAGACGGGGTTTCACGGCGAGTGATGGCGGCGCAGCGCTATAGATATGAGGGTCGCATTTCATCACAGTCGTCCTGAGCCGAACAGCTACCCGTGCCCCGGGAGGCAGGGCAGGGTAGCGAACGGTATTCCTTAGTGCTGGAGGATCTTGGCGAGGAACTGCTGGGCGCGCTCGGAACGTGCGCTGACATCACCGAAAAACTCTTCCTTGGCGCAGTCTTCGACGATCTGGCCTTTGTCCATGAAGATCACGCGGTTGGCCACTTTGCGGGCAAAGCCCATTTCGTGGGTCACGCACATCATGGTCATGCCTTCGTGGGCCAGTTGCACCATCACGTCGAGCACTTCGTTGACCATTTCCGGGTCGAGGGCGGAAGTCGGTTCGTCGAACAGCATGACCACCGGGTCCATCGCCAGAGCACGGGCAATCGCCACACGCTGCTGCTGACCACCGGAAAGCTGGCCCGGATGCTTGTGGGCGTGTGCGGAAAGACCGACCCGGTCCAGCAGCTTCAGGCCTTTCTCGGTGGCTTCGGCCTTGCTGCGGCCCAGCACCTTGATCTGCGCGATGGTCAGGTTTTCCACGATGCTCAGGTGCGGGAACAGCTCGAAATGCTGGAACACCATGCCGACCCGCGAACGGAGTTTCGGCAGGTCGGTCTTCGGATCGGAGATCGACGTGCCGTCGACCACGATGTCGCCTTTCTGGAAAGGCTCCAGTGCGTTCACGCATTTGATCAGGGTCGATTTGCCGGAACCGGACGGACCACAGACCACAACCACTTCACCCTTGCTGACCTCGGTGCTGCAATCGGTCAGTACCTGGAAGTCCCCATACCACTTGTTGACGTTCTTGATGGAAATCATATGGCAAACCTTTTTTGCAGACGCTTCACCAGCAACGAGGCGGCAAAGCTGATCGTGAAATACACCACACCGGCGATGATCAGGAACTCATTGGCGCGGCCGATAATGTCGCCACTGGCGCGCGAGGCATTGAGGAAATCCACCAGACCGACCGTGTAAACCAGAGACGTGTCCTGGAACAGAATGATGCTCTGTTGCAGCAGCAGCGGAGTCATCTTGCGAAACGCCTGAGGCAGGATGATCAAGCGCATCATTTGCCCGTAGGTCATGCCCAGGGCCTTGGCGGCGCCCATCTGACCCTTGGAGATGGACTGCACACCGGCACGCACGATTTCGCAGAAGTACGCAGCCTCGAACATCATGAACGCCACGACGCAGGAGGTGAATGCACCAATCGGCGTGTCTTCACCGGTGATCCAGCGCAGCACGAACGGCACAGCCAGGTAGAACCAGGTGATGACCAACAGCAGCGGGATCGAACGGAAGTAGTTCACGTAGGCACCGGCCACATTGGCCAGCAGCTTGTTCGATGACAGGCGCATCAGGGCCAGGATGGTACCGATGACCAGACCGCCGACGATGCCCAGGGCCATCAGTTGCAGGGTCATGACCATGCCGTTCCACAGGCCTGGAAGAGCTGGAATGATTCCACTGAAGTCCATTATTTACCCCCCAGGGAAATCAGGCCCGGCACTGCGACTTTCTTCTCGATCAGGCGCATCAGCAACATCAGGCTCATGTTCAGGGTGAAGTAGATCAGTGTCGCCAGAGTGAACGCTTCAAACAGGTTCGCGGAGAACTCGGCGGTCTGCTTGGTTTGCGCCAGCAGCTCCATCAGACCGATCAGCGATGCCACCGAAGAGTTCTTGAACACGTTCAGGAATTCGGAGGTAAGTGGCGGAATGATGATCCGGTAAGCCTGTGGCAGCAGGACGTTCCAGTAGATCTGCGGCAGTTTGAAACCCATGGCGCGGGCCGCGGACTCCTGGCCCTTCGGCAGGGCTTCGATACCGGTACGCACTTGTTCGCAAACCCGTGCAGCGGTGAACAGACCCAGGCAGACCACGACGCTCAGGAATGCTGAAGTAGTCGGGTTGAGGTCTTGCTTGTACCACTCCTGCAGGTTTTCAGGCAGCAGGTCGGGCACCAGGAAGTACCAGATGAACAGCTGCACCAGCAGTGGCACATTACGGAAGATTTCCACGTAGATCGTGGCGATGCCAGCCACCAGACGGCTTGGCACAGTTCGCATGACACCGAGTATGGAACCCAGTATCAAGGCAATGATCCAGGCGACGACGGCAATGGCGATGGTCCAGCCCAGGCCGGAAATGAACCAGTCCAGATAGGTTTCGCTGCCGACACCGGTGGACTTGAAGAATACGCCCCAGTCCCAGTTGTAATTCATCAGGGTCTCCCCCTCTTGTTGTCGAAATGCACGCACCCGTCTCGCATGAATCCGTTCGAGCCCTTATGCACACCAGACCCGCCTTCGGACTCCGTCCTGGCGCTTATCGTCTGGGTACAGTGAGTGATGAGCGGTTTTCCGAACAGACCGCAGCCCGTTCGGAAAACCGTGAGTTCACGGTGTGTCGGTTACTCAGGCTTTCTTGGGTTCAGCAGCCTTGTCGTTCGGCTCGGCGATCAGCTTTTTCAGTTCGTCGCTCATCGGGAACTGCAGGTTCAGGCCTTTTGGTGGAATCGGCGACTGGAACCACTTGTTGTAGATGGTGTTGATTTCGCCGGACTTGTAAGTGGCGACGATGGCGTCATCGACCGCTTTCTTGAACGGTGCGTCGCCTTTGCGAACCATGCAGCCGTAGATTTCATAGGATTGCGCGGTGCCGGTCACAGCCCAGTCGGTCGGCTTCTTGGCCTTGGCCATTTCGCCTGCCAGCAGTGCGTCGTCCATCATGAAAGCGACTGCGCGACCCGATTCCAGCATCTGGAAGGATTCACCGTGGTCCTTGGCGGAAATCACGTTCATGCCCATCTGCTTGTCAGCGTTCATCGCCTTGAGGATGCGCTCGGAGGTGGTGCCGGCGGTGGTCACGACGTTCTTGCCTTTCAGGTCATCGAAGTCCTTGTAGGACGAATCGACCTTGGACAGCAGGCGAGTACCGATCTCGAAGATGCCGACCGAGAAGTCCACTTGCTGCTGGCGCTCGACGTTGTTGGTGGTGGAGCCGCATTCCACGTCAACGGTGCCGTTCTGAACCAGCGGGATACGGGTCTGGGACGTGACCAGGTTGTACTTGACCTTGAGGTCCGGGATGTCGAGTTCTTTCTTGATGGCTTCAACGATTTTCAGCTGGATATCGTGGGAGTAGCCAACCGGAATGCCGGAAGCATCGGCAATGTAGGAAAACGGGATGGAAGCGTCACGGTGACCGAGGGTGATGGTGCCTGATTCTTTGATCTTCTTCAGTGTGCCGGTCAATTCTTCTGCGAAAACCGGAGTGCTGATCAGAGTGGCAGCGATTGCTGCGCCCAACAGTTGGGGAACGATACGCATCGATGAATCCTCGAATTCGTTTTTATTAAGATTTCTCAGTGAATGCTTCAACCGCGTCCGGGCTAGACACACGCGACAGTCGAAGCGATCGACTAAAAGTGTAGAGCAGGAGTCGTGCCAAGGGACTTGTGGTTGTTCAAGTATTTGATTTTATTTGATTTAATTGTTTTTTCTGGAGGCGCAACGAATAGCCTGTGTCCGGGTTTCCGAACTCCGGGTAATGGCTTGTTCGGAAAACCGAATGGGGAATGGGGTTGGGTTTTCGCGAATGAATTCGCTCCTACGCGGAATTTCGTAGGAGCGGATTTATCCGCGAAAACTCCTGCGCGTAATTTCGTAGGAGATCACCCGCCGCCTTGGCACCGCGCTGTCGCGCAGCAAACATGGGCCATGTGTTTGCGGATTAAGGGTTCGGCTTGAGGCCGCCTTGCGCCTTTACGGCGCGTCACTTTGGTTTCGGCCAAAGTAACCAAAGCCATTGCTCCGGGTTCGGCCCCGCCTGACGGCAGGGTTCCTTCGTTCCGGCAGTGATCCGGCGGTCGCCGCAATGGGCCATCCATGGCCCTGTGCGGCTAACTCTGCATCCATGCAGAGTTCCCACCGGATCACTACCTACACTCAGCCTTCACCAACGTCGCGTTCTGCGGTGTCCTCACGATTGTGTGTAGGAGCGAATTTATTCGCGAATGAATTCGCTCCTACCGGGATGAGCAGAGATATTC
>NZ_JAIGPJ010000079.1:0-2020 GCF_019719005.1 Pseudomonas cichorii | reverse complement strand
GTAAGCGCTCCATAAACCCCACCAAACTCAATATGGGTGGCGCGCTCAGCTAGGCGATGCGGGTAAGCAGTTCCACGGTAGCAAGGCTTCGTAATCTTCAACCGAAGTCGCCGTTGGCAAGCGTTCGAGTGCGTGGCGCAGCCACGCATAGGGCTCTTGGCCGTTGGCTTTGGCTGTTTCGACTAGGCTGTAAAGTTGAGCGCTGGCCGTCGCGCCTTTGGGCGTGTCACTAAACAGCCAGTTCTTTCTTCCGATCACGAAGGGGCGGATCGCGCGTTCAGCGGCGTTGTTGTCGATCGGCAGGTAGCCTTCCTCGACGTATCGCTCCAGTTTGCTCCAGTTACTTGCGAGGTAACTGATGGCTTTGCCCAAGGCATTCTGAGCGGTGACCTGTGGCTGCGTCTTTTCGATCCAGCTTTTCAACTGAGCCAGTATCGGCGGGCTTTGTTCGTGACGACCGATTTTACGCTCGGTGTCACCGCAGGCCTTCAGGTCGCGTTCGATGCCGTAAAGCTTGTTGATCATGTTCAGCGCGATATCCGCGCGCCCCGTTTTACCTTTGGGCTGCACTTTCTGTGCTTCAACGAACTTGCGGCGCGCGTGAGCCCAGCAGCCTAAACGCTCAACTCCAGCCTGGGCGCCCAGTGCGTTGTAACCGGCATAATCATCGGTCATGACGTAGCCACGGTAGCCATCGAGCAGGCGCGTAGGCACCTCCTGCGCTCGGCTGGTGGAGTAGTCAAAAAGAATCACCGGCTGATCCGGTGGGCCGCCGGTTTGCACCCACATCCACGACTGGCTGCTTGGCTCGCGGTCAGGCTCTTTCAACACCTGTACCCGCGTTTCATCGCAGTGGATGACGCGACTGGCCAACAGGCTATCGCGCATTAAATTCAGCAGCGGCTGAAAGTGATCGCCGCACTGGATAACCCAGCGAGCCAAGGTTTGGCGCGGGATATCGATGCCATGGCGACCCAATACTTTTTCAAATCGATGAAGCGGCAAGCCGTCCACATATTTGGTGGTCAGCAACATCGCCAGAACGCTCGGGCTGGCCATGCTTTTTTCAAGTAACTGAGCTGGCTTGTCCGCAGTGACCGGAGCAGCCTCGCAGTCGCGGCAACCATAGACTTTGCGGACGTGTTTGATGACACGGATCTGCATCGGGACGATTTCAAGCTGCTCGCTGATCTCCTCGCCGATGGCGTGCTTACGGCAGCCGCAGGTGCAAGTCAGCTCATGTTCGGGCAGTTCGTGGATGACCTCGATGCGCGGAAGGTCAGCGGGCAACGGCTTGCGCTTACCACGGCGCTTGGCGGGTGCGACGACCTCTTCTTCAGCGGTCTCGCACGCCAACTCGACCTCGTGCTCCGCTTCATTGAACAACGCCATTTGAGGCGTTGCCGGATCGACGGCCTGCTCCGATTTTCGGCCAAACAGGCGCTGCCTTAGCAGTGCAACTTGTTCTTCGAGCACGCCCATCCTGGATTGCATCTTCGCAAGCATCTGCTTGAGCAACTCTGGATCATCAGGAAGGTTGTCGGGCACGAAATTCATGCCCTGGATTATACCGAATCAGGCCACGAATCGTGGCGTCAAAACCTGATGAGGACGGTTACGCCAGAGGTCAAAGCCGTCGAGCATCCAGTTGAGCTCCTGGGCAGTCAGGACAATCGCTTCGTCCGTCACGTCGGGCGACGTTTTGAAGCGTTCGGACTCCAGGCGCTTGAGCCAAAGGCAGAAGCCGTTGCGTTCCCAGTACAAGATCTTCACGCGGTTGCGCGGCTTGTTGAGGAAAACAAAAAGTACGGGGTCGAAGACGGCGACCTTGATGTCCAGCTCGACCAAGGCTGCCAGACCGTCGATGGATTTTCGGAAGTCGACGGGCTTGGGGTACAGATAGACTTTTTCGACTTTTGCGTCGGGACGCATCATGGCTGGCGGACTCCAGAAAGAAATCGGGAGCACAGCATCCGGGATCACACGGCGGCTTTGAATGTGTGGTTTATGGAGCGGTTAC
>NZ_JAIGPJ010000078.1:0-2377 GCF_019719005.1 Pseudomonas cichorii | reverse complement strand
TGCACATCACCTCGGGCGACCTCAATAACCGCGGCGGGCAACTGCTGGCCAACACCGCCCTGACCCTGGACAGCGCCGCCCTCGACACCGGCGCCAAGGGCCTGATCAACAGCCAGGGCACCCTGACCCTCACCGCCGACAGCCTGAGCGCCGACAGCGGCGGTGAAGTCTCGGCCCTGGGCACCCTGACCCTGGTCCTCCACGCCCTGTCCCTCGACGCCAGCCGCCTGATCGGCCAGGCCGGGCTGAGCCTGGACCTCAACGGTGCGGACCTCAACAACCGCGCCGGCCTGATCACCGCCACCGGTCCCTTGACCGTCAAGCAGGTGCGGGACATCAACAACCAGGGCGGTGAAATCTCCAGCGCCCAGAGCTTCACCCTGAGCGCCCGGACCCTGGACAACAGCGGCGGCCAGCTCATCAGCAGCCACCTGCTGACCCTCAACGCCGCCAGCCTGCTCAACCAGAACGGCCTGCTCTCCGGCTGGCAAGGGCTGGACGTGACCGCCACGTCCCTGGACAACCGCAACCGCGGCACCCTGTCCAGCCGTAACGGCGCAGTGGACGTGGACCTGAGCGGCGCCCTGCTCAACAGCAACAATGGCGCGCTGGTCAGCCAGACAGCCCTGACCGTGACCGCCGACAGCCTCGACAACCGCGGCGGCATCCTCTCCAGCGGCACCGAACAGACCCTGACCGTCACCGGCCTGCTGAACAACGGCCAGAGCGGCCTGATCGACAGCGGTGCGGACCTCGCGATCACCGCCAACGCCCTCGACAACAGCGCGGGCACCATCACCAGCCCGGGCAAGGCCACCCTCGACCTGATCGGTGCCCTGACCAACACCGGCGGCACACTCGCCAGCGGCGGTGACTGGCTGCTCAAACGCAGCAGCGCCGTGCACAACCAGGGCGGGCAACTGATCAGCCAGCGCCTGATGACCCTCAACACCGGGCTGCTGGACAACAGCCACACCGGCACCGTCGCCGCCAACGGCACCCTGCTGATCACCGCCACCGGCAAGGTCCTCAACCACACCGATGGCCTGATCTACAGCCAGAGCGCGGGCGTGGAGCTGGACGGCAAGAGCCTGGACAACACCCGGGGCGCAGTACAAGGCCAGAGCACCCTCAAGGTCGAAGTGGGCGAGGGCGTCGATAACCTCAACGGTCGCCTGATCGCCCAGAACGGTGGCCTGACGGTAGAAGCCGCCAGCCTCGACAACCGCGGCGGCGTGCTCTCCAGCCTCAAGGGGCTGATGACCACACAGATCAGCGGCGTGCTGAAAAACGGCTACGACCTCGCGGCCAACCGCCAGGGCGGCGTCATCCAGGCCCAGCGCCTGAGCCTGACCGCCCTGGGCGGCTTCGATAACGATGGCGGCCGCGTCTCGGCCAGCACCGGCGAGGCGCTGCTCACCACCGCCAACCTCGACAACCGCAATGGCGGTATTTACGCCAAAGGCCTGGTACGGATCATCGGCAACGACCTGGACAACAGCGGCGACAACGACGGCCAGATCGCCGGCGGCCAGGTCGACCTGCAACTCACCGGCGTCCTGAACAACCGCCTGGGCATCATCGAAAGCGACAGCACCCTGGCCATCAAGGCCGCCAGCCTCGACAACCAGACCGGCCAGATACGCTCCCTCGGCGCCAGCGACGCGGCTGACTTCCAGATCGGTACCCTGTTCGACAACCGCCGCGGCACCGTGGAAGTGGCCAACAGCAACCTGATCCTCAATGCTGCCAGCTTCCTCAACGCCAGCGGCAACCTGCTGCATGCCGGCACGGGCACCTTCGACCTGTCCACCGCCAACCTCATCCAGGCCGGCGGCAACCTCGTGACCCGCGGCGGCCTGACCGTCACGGCCGATAACTGGACCAACAGCAGCGTGATCCAGGCCGGTCGCCTGACCGTCAACGTCGGGATCTTCAACCAGACCGCCAGCGGGCAGTTGTTGGCCTCGAGTGCGTTTGTGGGGACCGGTGGAAGCTGGACGAATGAAGGGGTGATCGCCAGTGACGGGACGCTGAGCCTGAACCTGAGCGGGGGGTATGGGGGAGGTGGGCGTACGAGCAGCCTGGGCACCCTGGGCCTGACGGCCAGCCAGTTGGCACTCACCAGTACGGCGAGCCTCATGGGCGGCGCCCGGACCGAACTCAACATCAGCGGTCTGGCCAGCAACTACGGGCGACTGACGTCGGCGGCCGATCTGATCGTCAATGCCGGGAGTGTGACCAACTACGGCACCTTGGGCGCGACGCAAAACCTCACCTTCACTACCGCGAGCCTGCTTAACAGCCAGGGGCTGATCTTCAGCGGCGGGGATATGCAGGCCAATGTGGGGAGTTTGACCAACCTCAAGGGCGACTT
>NZ_JAIGPJ010000077.1:0-2823 GCF_019719005.1 Pseudomonas cichorii | reverse complement strand
AGACTTCGACACGGCCAAGCTTTTTAGCGAAAAATACCGGCTAAAAGCTTGACCGTGAACAGAGTATCTACTCGGGTTAGGGCCTACCTGACACTTGTGGGAGGGGCCTTGGCCGCGACTCATTGCAGATCAATTCCCACCCCTTTAATATGCCGAGCCATCAGAACTGCAGTTTCTCGGCCAGCCCGTAAAACGCACACACGACACTTTGAAATGGAACTTCAAATGAGTGGCAAACCTGCTGCCCGCCTTGGCGACCCCACCAGCTGCCCACTGCCAGGGCACGGCACCAACCCGATCGCCAGCGGCTCCCCCGATGTAAACTTCGACGGCCTGCCCGCCGCCCGAATGACCGACACGTCCGCCTGCGGCAGCCCCATCACCGGAGGCGTCAGCTCAACCGTCTTCATCAACGGCCTCAACGCTGCGACCATCGACAGCACCGGCGCACACGGCAACATCATCATTGGCGGCTCGGGCACCGTCATCATCGGCGACACCTTCGTCCCGGCCCCCTTCAGCGGCCTGATGCCGATGCCCGTGCACTTCAGCGACAAGCTCAAACTCATCAACGAAACCACCGGTGAACCCATGGCCAACCACGGCTACGCCATCCAGCGCGCCGACGGTAGCATCGAAGAAGGCGTCAGCGATGCACAGGGCTTTACCCATGTGGTGAGTTCGCACCTGGCTGAAAGCATCAAACTGTTTGTGGAAAATTGAGAATGGCCGCAGAACAAAAAGCAGAAGAGATTGTGCTTTCGAACGGGAAGAGAGCGTGTGTGGCGACGACGCATACGTTGACGGCGGTTAATGATGCCGTGGTTAAAACGGTGCCGGTGGCTGAGAAGAAGGCGGTGGTGTTTTTTATTGGGGGGGCTGCGGATCAGGAGTCGTATTATTTTCAAGGGCCCTTCAAAAACGTTAACGATGCACAAGCCATTCTGGACAGTAAGGTTAAATATGCTAAAAACCTATTACCGAAATATATCAGCGAGGTAAAAAGCTATAAGCATGCAAAAGGTTCCAGCGATATCCAGAAGAATTTCATTGATAAAATACCTAACAAATCATGCCCGGTTTATATCGTGGGGCATAGCTTAGGCGGATGGAATGGGGCTCACCTATCAAGAATCCTGTCGGAGGCCGGTTATACCATTAAGTTCCTGGTCACACTGGATCCGGTAGGGGAAGGTCTTCTCGTATCGTTAGGCTCAGACATCTATATGTCAGAACCGTCACCCGTTGCTGAAACATGGATTAATATTCGGGCAAAATCCAGCAAACCCGATTCATCAGATGGTGTCGCGAGCTTTGGAGAACACTGGAATATAACTTCATGCCCAACGATAAATAAAACTGCTGACATACACCACTACGCAGCGAACAGAATGTTCATTGAACCCGTTGACGGAACAAAATCCGCGTGCGATCTGATTTATGATTCAATAAACGGTATTTTTGGCCAATGAACATATATCGTAGTTTCTTTTTTTTAAGCATACTCTTGTGCACCGCATGCGTAAAAACAGCACAAATACCGGTAGCTGACCTCAATCTTTTATCATTCGGACCAGCACCCAAATACCCTTATACTGTCACTTTCAGCTCAAGCGTGGATCTGCAGTATGCATTCAATGACTATGAAAATAGCAACCAATTAAACCCCAGCTTCATCTGCTCCCTGGATCCTGATGCACAACTTACAGTAGAAGCCCCCATCAACATAGGGGCTACAGGACGAGTAGAGGCAAAAAATTCAACAAGACCAAACTACATCTTCACCTCCGAGCTTATATTTCGCTTTAACAACCCTGATGGAACTCAACGAAACTTAAACGACTTCGAGGCTTTTAAACCACTACTTGAGGCACAAGAGTCAATCCCTTGCAGAGTGTTCATAACGGCGTATGGATATAAAGCCTACTACACCAATATACTTTTTATTCCCTCCAAACTCATTCTAGAGCAGATTAACAAGTGAGTGTCGCAAATGGCTATTCATAGGTCCAGCACAATAATTAAAGTCTGCATACAACCTAATCATTGACTCTACCCATAGCCTTTTAGCCCATGAACATATATCACTCTTCTATTTTCGCAATAGCAGTTTTATGTACCGCCTGCGCAAAAACGCCAAACATCCCACGCGCCGAGCTTAGGTTATCGTCTTTTGAGCGAGGCCCCAATAACCTTTATACGATTGAATTTACCTCAAGCATTGATCTGATGCGCGCCTTCAACAATTACGAAAACAGCAACCAACAACGCCCAGTATTGACGTGCTCTCTGGGTCGCGATACAGACTTTTCTACAGCTCATGTCATGAAAACAAAAGCCAGTGGCTTAGTAGAGGCAAAAAATCAAAGCAGGCTAAACCGCGATTTCATTTCCGAAGTGTATTTTTCTTATTCCAACCAAAAAGGCAGCGAAAGCATTCTGAGAGAGTACGACGACATAAAAGCATTGATTGAGGACCAAGTATCAATCCCTTGCAAAGTCCGCCTCACAGCTTCATGGGGATACGATAGTTACTACACCAACACCTTCTTTATCCCATCAGCGCTAATACTGGAAAAATTTAGAGAAAACAACTCAACTACTGAAATCCCACCACATACCGCACACCCATTTATTGCAGATCGCTGGCCTCCTACTTTAATATTCCCGGCAATTGGAATCCCTCTGCCTGCGCCTATCGTCATCATCGACGACACCTTCTTCTCTGCCCCCTTCAGCGACAAGTTCCAACGTAAGCGCTCCATAAACCCCACCAAACTCAATATGGGTGGCGCGCTCAGCTAGGCGATGCGGGTAAGCAGT
>NZ_JAIGPJ010000076.1:0-3181 GCF_019719005.1 Pseudomonas cichorii | reverse complement strand
ACTGCTTACCCGCATCGCCTAGCTGAGCGCGCCACCCATATTGAGTTTGGTGGGGTTTATGGAGCGCTTACGCATTAAGGACGATCGTGTCCGCTTATTTTTAAGCGGACGCGATCGCCCTTATCGCCAGGATTTCCATGCGCCAACGAAGCTCTTACCCCAAACCATTCAAAGCCCAGGTCGTCCAGGAATGCCTCCAGCCCGGAGCGACGATTTCCAGCGTAGCCATCCATCACGGCATCAATGCCAACGTGATCCGCAAGTGGCTACCGACCTACCGGGATCAATCGCCTGCAACCTTGCCGGCTTTCGTTCCGGTAAAAGTGGTACCAAGGCGAGCATCAGAAGAGATGGTGATCATCTCGCTACCTCTGGGTGATAAATCTATCACCGTAAAATGGCCAGCCTCGGATCCGGACGGCTGCGCGTGTTTTATTCGTGGCCTGGCCCAATGATTCGCGTCGATGCCATCTGGCTCGCCACCGAGCCTATGGACATGCGCGCCGGCACTGAGACTGCGTTGGCCCGAGTGGTCGCGGTGTTCGGTGCGGCGAAGCCGCACTACGCTTACCTCTTTGCCAACCGCCGGGCGAACCGCATGAAAGTCCTGGTGCACGACGGCGTCGGTATCTGGCTGGCTGCACGGCGCTTGAACCAAGGTAAGTTTCATTGGTCAGGCCTCCATCGTGGGACGGAGGTCGAACTCGACCCCGAACAACTTCAGGCGCTGGTACTTGGATTACCTTGGCAACGAGTCGGTGCGGGCGGCGTAATTACATTGCTTTAAACGCTCTTTTCGGCTGTAGCACTCGGGCTGCTTTGGTAAAATCCACGGCATGACTTCCTTGCCCGATCTAGACCAAATGACTCCCGAACAACTGCGCGCACTGGCTGCGCAGTTGATATCCAAGATCGACACCCAGGACAGAAAAATTCATCGTGATGAGACGATCATCGAGCAACTCACTCACGAAATCGCCATTCTCAAACGCCACAAGTTTGCCAAGCGCAGCGAGCAGATCAGCCCGGCTCAAGGTAGCTTGCTTGATGACCTGCTCAATACCGACCTCGAAGCCATCGAGGCGGAGTTAAAAGCACTTCATCCCGCTCCCGCACAGGCAGAACCACGCCAGCAACCCAAGCGCGCGCCGTTGCCACTGCAGTTCCCACGCATTGTGATCCATCACGAGCCGGACAACACTCAGTGCGCGTGCGGCTGCCAGCTTCAGCGCATCGGCGAAAATGTCAGCGAGAAGCTGGACTACACGCCGGGCGTGTTCACCGTCGAACACCACGTGCGTGGGAAATGGGCCTGCCGGAAGTGCGAAACACTGATCCAGGCGCCGGTACCGCCGCAGGTGATCGACAAGGGAATCCCCACTGCCAGCCTGCTGGCACAAGTGGTGGTGGCCAAGTTCGCCGACCACCTGCCGCTGTATCGACAGGAAAAGATCTTCGGCCGCGCTGGCCTGGCTATCCCGCGCTCGACACTGGCGCACTGGGTGGGCCAAAGCGGCGTGCAGCTTCAGCCGCTGGTCGATGCGTTGCGAGAAGCAGTGCTGGCCCAGCGCGTCGTCCACGCCGATGAAACGCCGGTACAAATGCTGGCGCCCGGCGAGAAGAAAACCCACCTCGCTTATGTCTGGGCCTACAGCACTGCGCCGTTCTCGGCCTTAAAGGCCGTTGTCTACGACTTCAGCCCCAGCCGTGCTGGCGAACATGCGCGTAACTTCTTGGGCACCTGGAACGGCAAGCTCGTCTGTGATGACTTTGCCGGCTACAAGGCCAGCTTTGAGCTGGGCATCACCGAGATCGGCTGCATGGCCCATGCACGCCGCAAGTTCTTTGACTTGCATGTAGCCAATAAAAGCCAATTGGCGGAGCAGGCGCTTCACTCGATTGGCGGGCTGTACGAAGTCGAGCGACACGCCAAGGAAATGAGCGACGAAGACCGTTGGCGATTGCGCCAGGAAACAGCCGTGCCCATCGCTGAAAAGCTGCATGAGTGGATGTTGGCCCAGCGTGAACTTGTGCCTGAGGGTTCGGCCACGGCCAAGGCTCTGGATTACAGCCTCAAACGCTGGGTAGCGCTGACGCGCTACCTGGAAGATGGTGCTGTGCCCATCGACAACAATCAGATCGAGAACTTGATCCGGCCGTGGGCGCTCGGGCGTTCAAACTGGTTGTTTGCTGGGTCGCTGCGCAGCGGCAAGCGGGCGGCAGCAATCATGAGCCTGATCCAGTCGGCGCGTATGAATGGTCATGATCCGTATGCGTATTTGAAGGACGTGCTGGCTCGTCTACCGACGCAGCGGGCAAGTGATATTACGGAGTTGCTGCCGCAAAACTGGCAGCAGCCCACATCACGCTATGGGTAGAGAGCGCCTCAGAGTTTCAAGATCTTGTGTAGGTATATTGAAGCTTTGCAAAAACAGCATGTTACCGTTTGAAAGCTGCCATTCGTAGAAGTCTGAAAAGTCTCCTATGGCCAGTGCTCTGACTACTTTTGCAACGAAGCCGTGTGCTACAAGCAAAACAGTTTTGGAGGGATATTTCGATTCCAGCTCAGCTAAACCGTCTCGCACTCGTTTCACAACGTCAGAGATCGACTCACCATCGGTCGGCCCAGCATCCCAAAGTCGAGTGATGTTCTGCGACCAGAGTTGCGGATAGCGCTTCTTGGCATCGCCTTGGGTCAACCCCTCGAAAACGCCGACATCCCGCTCTCTGAAGCAGTCCATTATTTCAGGCGAGAGCTTGAGGCGTTCGTTCAGAATACTCGCGGTTTGTACCGCCCTGAGGCGTGGAGAAACGACAAGTACATCAAGGCTTGCGGGCAATTGCTCGCAAAGCGTTTGAGCTTGCTGGCGGCCCAGCGCGGTAAGTTCTGGATCAAGAGATCCAAGGTATCGATGTTCGGCATTAGCCCAGGTTTCACCATGCCGCACGATGTATAAATGCATGAAATCCGTCTCAGCGCAATATAAGAGAAAGATTGTACCTTTCCATCGCCGGTGAACGCACCAAGACCGGGTTTTGGGACAGGTGTATTCCCCAGACGCTTACCCACAAACCCCACCTACCGCAAGATAGGCAGTTCGTTTACCGTTGCATTTCCGGTGAGCAGTTCCACGGCAACAGCGCTTCGTAATCTTCTACCGATTGAGCATGTGGCAACCGC
>NZ_JAIGPJ010000075.1:0-3254 GCF_019719005.1 Pseudomonas cichorii | reverse complement strand
GGCGTCACGCCGTCTTCTGGAATGACATAAGCCACCAGACGCTTGTCGCCCGGCACGTCTTCGCGAGCGATCACCACCGCTTCGCGTACGCCCTCACAAGCCGCCAGTTGCGCCTCGACTTCTCCCAGTTCGATACGGAAACCGCGGATCTTCACCTGATCGTCGTTACGGCCCAGGTAATCCAGACTGCCTTCGGCGGTCCAGCGAGCCAGGTCGCCGGTGCGATACAGGCGCGCGCCGGAGCGCTGGCTGAACGGATCGGTGATAAACCGCTCTTCATTCAGTTCCGACCTGTTCAGGTAACCCCGCGCTACACCGGCACCACCCACATACAGCTCGCCGACTACACCGACCGGTACAGGCTCACGGTTGGCATCCAGCACGTAAGTCTGCAAGTCCGGAATCCGCACTCCAATCGGGCTGACACCAGCGTGCAAGGCATCTGCCGCTTCCAGGGCACGGTAAGTCACGTGCACCGTGGTTTCGGTAATGCCGTACATGTTCACCAGTTGCGTTCCGGCGTTCACCGCACGGGCATACCACGGCTTGAGAATCCCGGTTTCCAGGGCTTCGCCACCAAAGATCACCTGACGCAACGAGTGCGACTGCTGACTTTCGCCTTGGGCCGCAATCAACTGGCGGAAGGCACTTGGCGTCTGGTTGAGAATGGTGACGCCTGCATCACACAGCAAGGCATAGCATTCCTGAGGTGAACGGCTGACCAGTTGCGGCACGATCAGCAGCTCACCACCGTGTACCAGCGCGCCCCAGATTTCCCAGACCGAGAAGTCGAAGGCAAAGGAATGGAACAGCGCCCAGGTATCGGTCGGGCCGAATTCGAACCACGGCTGAGTGGCCGAGAACAGGCGTGCCACATTGCGATGCTCGACCTGCACGCCCTTCGGCAAACCGGTGGAGCCTGAGGTGTAGATCACGTAAGCCAGGTTTGACGAAGCCGAATCCACCTGCGGATTGTTCAAACCCATACCTTGCAGACTACCGTCATCCAGGCAGATAACCGGGACGCTGACCTGCGCCAACACCTTGGCCGTCGCACGCTGGACCAGTACGGCCACGGGTGCGCTGTCCTGAAGCAGGTACGCCAGACGCTCGGTCGGATACGCCGGGTCCATCGGCACGTAACCTGCGCCCGCCTTGAGGATGCCGAGCAGACCGATGATCATTTCAGGACCACGTTCGACGCAGATCGCCACACGATCGTCAGGGCCGATGCCCAGCTCGATCAAACGATGGGCGACCCGGTTGGCCTGTGCATTGAGTTCGCCATAGGTCAGACGACGACTCTCGAAACGGATTGCCGGGGCCGAAGGATTCGACACAGCCCAGGCCTCGAAGGCCCGATGAATCAGATGGTCGTCGGCAAAGGTCGCCTCACTTGCATTCCATTGATGCAGCAGTTGCTCACGCTCGCTGTCCGGCAGGATCGACAGACTGCCCAGCGGGGTTTGCGGGGCCTGCTCCAGGGCTTCAGTCAGTTGTTGCAGCGCAACCTGCATATAGTTGCAGATACGCCGGGCACCGATGGAGGCCACCGCCAGAGCGGTCAACTTGAAGCCTTCACCCAGATCATCGACGTTCAGGGTCAGCGGGTAGTTGGTGCGCTCACTGCCGCCCAATACATGCATGCCATCCCAGGCCTGCAGACTTTCATTGCTTTCTGCCGTTGCACTGTGCCGGTAGTTGAGCAAGGCACTGAACAGTGGCGCAGGAGCCGCTACACCACTGCAACGCTGGGCCAGTGCCAGCGAGGCATGCTCGTGGGCCAGCAAGGCCGTGAGCCGCTCATGGACATCGGACACACTACGGCGAACCGAATGCAGATCGAGGGACACGCGAAGCGGCAAGGTATTGATGAACATGCCCAAGGCACGGTCGGCACCCTCGCCACCTTGCATACGGCCCAGCAGTACAGTGCCGAACACCACATCATCGGTGGCCGACACCTTGCCCAGCACCAGCGCCCAGGCCAGATGCACCAGGCTGGCTGCACTGATACCCAGTTGCCGTGCCTGATGACGCAGGCGGATGGACAGTTGCAGATCAACGGCATGATGGACCTCTTCGATACCGCGTCCATCACCCTGGACATCGTGCATGCCAAACGGCAGGGTCGGCTCGTCGATATCCCCCAGCATGTCGCGGAAGAACGCTTCATGAGCAGCAGGCTCAACACCCAGGCGGGCCTGCGCCACGTAGTTGCGATAATGCACAGGCTCGCCCAACCGGTCGGCAGTCCCCAGCAGGAAGGCCTGCATTTCCAGTTGAATCACCTCCAGTGCGGTGTGGTCCAGAATGAGGTGATGGAACAGCAGCGTGGCAACCCAGCGGTTTTGCTCCTTGTCCTCGGCACAGGCCAGATGCAGCAGCGGCGCACGGGTCAGGTCCAGGCGGTAGTGACGGGCATCGAAACGCTCCGACAATTGCGCAGTGACCGGACCATCAGCCGGGTCCAGATCGACCCATTGCGGTTGCAGCGTGACATTTCGGCACACCACCTGCACCGGCTCATCCAGACCTGTCCAGAGCACGGCCGTGCGCAGGATATCGTGACGTTCGATGACCGATTGCAGGGCCTGGACAAAAGTATCCAGATGCTCGCGGCTATCGAAGGCGTACTGCGCCTGCAACACATAAGGGTCACCGGCTTCGGCCGTCAGGTAGTGATAGAGAATCCCTTCCTGCAACGGCGCCAGCGGGTAAATGTCCTGAATATTGGCCGCACCGCCGTGAATGGAAGCGACAACCTGCTCAAGCTGCTCTTCGCCGATGGTCAGGAGCGGCAACATATCCGGCGTGATGTGCGTGCAACCCGGCTCGATCAGGTTGGCCGGTACACGGATTTCAGTGCCACTGCCCACCGCAGCCGCCAGGGCCGCCAGCGTCGGTTGGCTGAATAGCACGCGCACATCGGCGCTCAGGCCTTCCTGACGCATCTTCTCGATCAGTTTCACCGCCAGCAGCGAGTGACCGCCCAGTTCGAAGAAGTGGTCGTGACGACCCACACGCTCGACCTGCAGCACCTCCGCCCAGATCTGCGCCAGGGTGGTTTCGACTTCGCCTTGCGGCGCTTCGTAGCCACGGTTGATAAAGGCCTGCTGATCCGGGGCTGGCAGGGCCTTGCGGTCCAGCTTGCCGTTATTGGTCAGTGGCAGGCTGTCCAGTTGCACATAAGCGGCCGGGACCATGTAGTCCGGTAGCTGGCCTTGCAAATGGGTACGTAACGCATCCAGATC
>NZ_JAIGPJ010000074.1:0-4210 GCF_019719005.1 Pseudomonas cichorii | reverse complement strand
AACCCATTGATTTTATTGAAGGAGGCACTTGGGCATGAACCTGTTCAACACTTAACGCAGACATAGCCAATTTATTCGCGAAGACGGCATTCCAGACGATGCATTTTCTTTGGATGTACCGTCTTCTCGCGAATGAATTCGCTCCTACGGCCATCATTCTTTGCTGATCTGTCATCCGCGTCTTGCTTTCAGGTAGGCCCGTGCCTGTCTGTTTGTGCATAAATCCTGTTTGTTTTAGCCCTCGATTTTAAACGCAATTATTCGTGTAATTTCTGGCGGCCATTCCCCCTGATTGATCAAAAACAGCAACTGTGCATACCGAGGGGGCGCAACAGGAGCGGCAGCGATGTGCAGTGCCAGGACAGTAAATACAACGATGGGTTTATTGATACAGCAGATGGTCAGCAGTATTGCCGAGGACGATGGTCAGGTGGCTATCGAAAATGCACTTCAGTGGCTCAGGCAGGAGTGCCGGTGTGAGCGGGCAATGTTCTATCAGTTCAAGGGCCCGTTATTGCTGACGTTCATCACTTCCAATGTCGAGGATGTCTGGGGAGATATCTATCGAAACCATCGCATGCTGACGGAAGATCCGGTTATCCGTTGTTATCGCAATACACAGGGCTTTGTCGATTGGCGCGAGGCGTTCAAGCAGTATCAGGCGCCTGATTGCTACAACGCCGCGGTTGAAGCCTGCCAATTGCTGCCGGCCTTGTCCTACGGGTACTCCAGCCATTGTCGGGGTGTCAGTGGCGTAACTTCGGTATGTACCTTGAGCGCGATGCAGCGTGCTACGACCACCGAGGACCGATACCTGCTGAGCAGTCTGGTCCCTGTGCTTCATACGGTCGGCAGGGGAACCAGATTCCGTTCCCATGGCCTGACTGTGAAAGAGCTGGAAATCCTGCAGTGGGCACGTGATGGCAAGACGGCCTGGGAAATTGCCTTGATCCGCGAGGTGTCCGAGGCCACGATCAAATATCACTTCAAGATGATCTACAGCAAGCTCGGGGTCGCCAATCGGGCTCAGGCCGTGGGGGAAGCTCTTTGTCGAGGCCTGATCAAATGAGCAAAAAAAACCGCGAGAACAAGAATGTTGTCGCGGATAACAAGGGAGGAGGTTGCCGCCGATTGCAGTCGGCGGCTGGATGCAGGATGAAGCGTGTGATCAGCGGGTGTGATAAGTCGGCAGGTCAAAACGCTGCTGGCTTTGCAGCATCGTGATGGCAGGCAAATCACTGGCCTGGGCTGCCAGGTCACGGCGAATCGCGCTGATGACCCACTCAAGCTGAACAGGCGTGTGCAGTTGTGCGTAAGAGATGGAACGGCGGATCTGTTTGCCTTCGTTATCGCGCAAGGACAGGAGCACACCACCGTCAGGACGAGGCTGAGTGGTCACGGTGTAGCTGGAGAATACGGATGCGAATTTTTCTTGGATAAAAGACATGTCTAGCGGCTCCATTGCTCACGGGATAACAAACCTGTGAGTAGTGTTGCAGTGTCCATGCCAGCGTTTGCCTTTTATTAAAATCCTTTAAAATCAATGAGTTGAAAATATGATGGTTTTCATCTTTCGTGCAATTTGCATGAATAGCCATCGTGCATCCTGCATTTTGCTGGTTGTGGCCACAGTGGATGCAGGCAGGAATATTTTCCTATGAGACGCATAGCTTGACCTGTGGCCCTCATCTGACAAGACTTGGGCTCATTGTATCGAGCGCCATTAGTGGCATTGAGGGAGAAACCTATGACCGATCCAGTCACCCATGCCCCGAAAACCATGACGGATGATGAAGCCGCCGAGTTCGCCGAGCAGGTTTTCGAAGTCGCCCGGCAAGGTGATGCACTGATGTTGAGTCGGCTGCTGGAGAAGGGGCTGCCTGTCAATCTGCGCAATCACAAGGGCGATACGCTGCTGATGCTCGCCAGTTACTACGGCCAGCAGGACGCGGTGCGTGTGCTGCTTGAACACAAGGCCGACCCGCAGATCCGTAATGACAATGGCCAGAGCCCTATTGCCGGTGCTGCGTTCAAGGGTGATCTTGCGGTCGTCAGACTTCTGGTCGAGTCGGGTGCGGATGTGGAGGGTGCTTCGGCGGACGGTCGGACGGCTCTGATGATGGCCGCGATGTTCAACCGTAGCGAAATCGTCGATTACCTGATCGGCCAGGGAGCCAACCCCAATGCCCGCGACGCCAAGGGCGTCAACGCCCTGGCGGCTGCCCAGGCGATGGGCGCAACGGAAACAGCCGCTCAGTTGAGCAAACTGATGGTTTAGCGCGCTGATCCTGAATCGATAGAGGTGTGCAGCGTTTCCCGTTATCCTGCGCGCCTCGTTTTTGCCTCTATCAGGATCTCCCCCATGAAAGACTCCCTCATTGAATTAATCAGCAAAATCAGTTCGGGCTGCATGGGGGAAGACGAGATCGCAGGCATCGCCGCCGAAGCCGCTCAGGCTTACGCGGACCCCGAAGCCTTTCTGGCAGCCAATCCGGATATCAACTACGACGATACATTCCCCATTCCTCTGGGCGAGTGGGTAGTGGTCGGCAGCCTGCCGGAAACCGTGCTGTTCCAGGCAGACACTTACATGGATCTGTTCGAGCAGATCGTGCAGTCGTTCGGCAAGGATGTATCTTTCAACATCAAGCCAAAGCAACTGGCCAAGGTGGAGGCCTTGACCGCCCTCAACCGTATCCAGATCCAGCTCGGCAGCATGAACAAGGAAATGGGTGGCTACGTGCTTGTGGATTTCAGCCAGCCGCTGGACGACGAACTTCAGGCAGTGCTGGTCTACGGCTGTGATGAGGCGCGAGTGCTGGAACTGGCGGCTACTGCCGGCATCCATGCTGCATCGTCATTGCAGGCGCTCAAAGCCAACGCCTAACCCAGGGCTGTATCCAGAAACATCATGACTCCGAAGCCCAGCATCAGGCCCAGTGTGGCTGAGGTCTGGTGACCATTGCGGTGGGTTTCCGGGATAACTTCGTGGGACACCACGAAAATCATCGCACCTGCTGCCAGACCAAGGCTCAGCGGGTAGGCGATCGCAAAACCGCTGGAAATTCCCAGGCCGACCAGCGAGCCCAGAGGCTCCATCAGGCCTGAACCGATTGCCACCAGCATGGCCTTGAATGCCGAAAGGCCGGTTGCCCGTAACGCCAGGGCAATGGCCAGACCTTCGGGAATATCCTGGATGGCAATGGCGGTGGTCAGTGGCATGCCCACATTCATGTCGCCGCCGGCAAAGCTGACGCCAATGGCCATGCCTTCCGGCAGGTTGTGCAGGGTAATTGCCAGCACGAATAGCCAGACCCTGTTGATACGGTCGGAGTCAGGCCCTTGCCGGCCAACGCTTTCGTGTTCATGGGGTGTGAAGCGATCCAGGCCGAGCATCAACAGCACCCCAAGTCCCAGGCCGGAAACCACGGTGGCAGCCGCGAGCGGGCCATTACCTGTAATCTCCCGGGCTGCGGCCAGCCCCGGCAAAATCAGCGAAAAGGAGCTGGCAGCCAGCATCATTCCGGCAGCAAAACCGAGCATGATGTCCTGGGTTCGCTGGCTGATGTTGCGGAAGGCGACAGCCATGACCGCACCCAGCGCCGTGGCCCCGAAACCTGCCGAGCCGCCGATCAGGGCGTAGGTCAGATTGCTCTGATTGGTCCCGAAGAAGGCGTTATAGAGACTGGCGGCCCCCAGGCCAAGCACGATGATCAGCGCCAGGAGAAATCCCAGGCTCACCAGCGGGCTGGTCTGCAGTTGAGCCGACCATGTCGCCCAGAGTGTGCGGGGTTGAAGGGGTGTTTGCATGGAGGACGACCTGTCTGGAAACATGATTCAAAGGATAGCGGACTCAGTTTCCGAGCATGAAAATATGCGGTTGGTTCAATGGAGCTGACTATTCTCTATTCCGTCATTACTCAATCGGGAACACCATCATGGGCTCCACTTTCAATAGCCTGATCGGCTTGATCATTCTTGCTCTGGATATCTGGGCCATCATCAATGTACTGAAAAGCAGTGCCAGCACCGGGGCGAAAATTCTCTGGATACTGCTGATCCTGTTGCTGCCGGTATTGGGGCTGATCATTTGGGCCATTGCCGGACCGCGGGGCAATGTTCGTATTTGATGCCGTCTGGTAATCAGATGGACTCGCCCCCGCCGAGGCGTCTATGCGCCACGGTGGCATCCTATAGATGTCAACGACAG
>NZ_JAIGPJ010000073.1:0-4347 GCF_019719005.1 Pseudomonas cichorii | reverse complement strand
TGAGCTGGCTTTCAATGGAGCGAGACATAATGTGCAGCTTCCCTGGCAATTGATGAAAATCCATTCGTTCAATGTTCAGCGGCTGATCCCATGACGGCCCTGTCAGCCACTTTTCGCGGTATAGCGCAGGTGAACGATGATGTCGGTGATCGAGGCGATCATGTCCTCCTGGCTGGCACTGAACTTCAAGGCCCAACGGGAAATCGCCCCCGTGCCTTCAAAGGGCAGGTAGCGCTCGTCATCGAAGTTGAAAACGAACAGGCCGTCGTCGTCGACGCTGGTCGACACGGTGATCTGCTGGCTGGCGCGCATGTTTTCTTTCGGTGCGCCCTGCGGGCCGTTCATCTGCACCGCGTTATAGGTTTGCGTCAGGGTGGCGCGAATGTCCTGATACGGGCCGACCGTCACCGGCAGCGACACACTCACGCGCTTGATACGGCGCAAGTAGTGGCCCGGGTAGTCGGCATCGAGCATCGCCTGGGTGATTTCAAATTCGGCGATGCTCTCATCGGCCAGGCGAGCGACCACAGCATCCCAGCCCCTGTTGATGCTGGGATCTCCTTCTGTGGAGATGGGCAATTGCCTCACCGATACCGTCTTGACGATCTCCAGCTTGCGATCGTTGCGCGCCAGATAAGCCGCATCCATGCGTAGCAGGTCCAGCTTCAGCGATTCGCCGGCTGTCAGGCCTCGCCAGGTGTCTTTCCAGGCGGCGGGCTGAATGAAACTCGCTGAATAGTCGGCAATTTCGTATTGCCAGCAGGCTTGTGCGGCGAGGCATAGGGAGAACGTCGCATCGTAGGCCTGATAGTAGAAGGTCGAGAACTGGCCGTTGAGCCATTGGTAAAGCTGGCTGTTGGTAAAGCGTTTGTTGAGAAATGCATAAACGACCTCGGCCTGTTGCCTGGCTTCCTGAGCCTGACGCAGTTGCAAGGCGGTGACGCGAGTCTGCGCATCGTGCACGGCCAGTTGCGCCACGATCTGTTCGGATTCCAGCTGGGCCTGTTCGCACGCATTGATCCACTCCTGCTGGCGGCGGCGTAATATTTCCACCTTTTCCAGAGCATCGCCGACACTGTCTTCGAGTGTGGCGATAGCTTGCGCGCCGATGGCCACCATCTCTGGAATACCCTCAATTTCAAACCCCCCTGCAGCACCGCCTGCTGCTACTCCAACGGCCATCCCGCCAATCAGGCCTGCATGAGCGCCACCGTGGTTGGGAGTTACTTTCATCGCTGCGGCGGCAGATGACGAGATGGCCGCCACACCGGTGAATACTTTGGCACCCATATGGGCGGCAGCTGCAGTGATCTCTGTATCCGTGACATTCTCATCCGCCAGCCTGCCGTAGAAACTGGCCCGGGCATCGGCTATCACTTTGCTGGCCTCCAGCGCCTTGCGCGCGTCGATTTCGACCTTTTGAGCCTCCAGCTGCAAGTCGATGGCGTACTGGGCGAACTCCCAGACCTGCTGCTGTTGCAACTCCATCAGTTGCCCCTGTTCTTTACGCTCGATGATCGACAGCAAGGTATTGCCGAACTGGATCAGGTTATCCACTGCGGCACTCGCCCGGTTGAACATCACCGCATAGCGGTAGTGCGGCGTTTCCTGGGCTAGCAGGCTGCCCGCGCCGCCTTCGGTCGCGCCATTGGCGTAGGCTGCGAGCAGGGCGCGTGGGTCCAGCGGCGCAGCAAACAGCGGCAGCGACAAGGGTTTGCCATCCAGGGTCAGGTTATGGCGCAGGTTGTAGAGGCGTGATTCGACCATGTCCCAGTATTTGGTCAGCTCGGCATTCATGGGGACGATAAAGTGGCCGTTGTCTTCCTCGACCAGTGTCGGGTCGCTGCCGAAGGTGCTCAGGCGCAGCGACGGCTGAGTGAAACTGATTACGGCCTTGCCGTCATTGGCTGCCGCACTGGCGCGTACCTGTTGCTCCTGCTCGATCAGTTGCATCTCGAACGCGCGCAGGCCAGGGTTACTGGCTCCGGCCAGGTCTGCCAGTTTGATCGGCGTCCACTGGCTGATAAGCACGGTATCGGGTCGAGGCCCTAGCAGGTCGAGGATGCGCACGTACCACAGCTTGGCTTCGCCGAGGCTGTCGGGGGTCACTTGCCGATAGGCCATGTCGCCACGGTCGATGAGGTTCTTGATGTAGTGGAAGTAAACGGCCTTCTGATAACGGACCGGGTCGCTGGCGGCGATGCCGTCTGGGTCGATGGGGGCGCGCATGAAATAGTCGGGGTCCGGCAACTCGGTCAGTGGCCGGACATTCCAGTAATCGGGCGCGCCGGTACTGGCGTTTTCCTTGCGTCCCGGATCGAAGATGAATCCCAGCCAGAATTCGGCTTCGTTGAAACGCTGCTCCAGATTCAGGCGGTGGGAAATCATGAACGGCAGATGCAGGAACAGTTCCCAGAAGTACAGGCCGTTGGCCCCTTTGAAGTCCATCTTGCTCGGCGCGGTTTCTTCGCCAATAGGTGGCTCCGGTAGTTGCTGAGTCCCCCAGGACAGCAACGCTTCCAGGGCGATATTGGCCTTGTTGATCAGTTCACGGGCGAACAGGGTATTCATGCGGATCGGGTCGCGTTTGTCGGTTGTTGAACCGTCGCTGAATTTTATGGTGGAGGCGGAAAAGTCGATGTATTCGGCGATACCCAGCAATGGGTCGGTGCGTTTGTTGATTTTGGGAGCGATGGGGTCGACGCCGCCTTCGGATTCCCAGGTGAGTTCTATTTCGGTGGATTTGATGGCGGAGCCAATCCATTCCTGGTCTTTTTTAGTGTTAATCCCGACGCCGTGGGTAATGTAGAATTTTTTTGAACCCTCCATAAAAGTGGCGGGTAATGTTGGCAGTAATGTTGCTTTATTAAAGGGGATTGTTATGGATTGGGGGGTGGGTGTGAACAAGCTTTCGTGGTTTTGCGTTTTAGTGATGATTTTTTGAGGGCCATAAGGCAGGGCCATGTTTTGAGGGTGGCTCATGTACTGATGGAGCGTTATTTCAGGGTTTGTATTAGACGCTTCAATGGTGACGGTGCATTGGAAGGGGATGAGTAGTTCTATCATCACAAGCCCTGCCTTGATATCGCTCATGTCATAAAGGGTCTCATGCCTGACTAGCCGGGTAAGGTAATGGTTTATATAGCCGTCTGTAGCATCGATCGTTCTGGAGTCCATGCCGAATACATAGGGTAGGTGGTTTGGGTTTCTTAGGAAGTCGATGAGCTCTATAGGTAGGCGGAGATCATGGCTTATATAGGCGGAGAACTGAATGGATAAAATGCTAGGTACTGCCTCTGTAGGCAGAAAATTAATGAGTGAGCCTGGTAGTAGTTTGTTGTAAATGCCTTCTTTTTTGCCGACTATTAAATGTAAATTAGTGTGGGGGGTGCCTCTGAAATCAAAGGTTATATCAATGATCATCGGCTCAGGATCACTGTCACCGCTTTCCGGGATGATGTCGGCATTGATATCGGATGTTAAGCGTATCGTAGAGCTGGCATGGTCAAGGGTAGGCTGTTGGATAGCGGGATCTTCCATCCCCCGTATCCTGGACTGCCAACCGTTGTAGTCCCAGTCGGCAGACCCGGGAAGTGCGGGTTTGGTAATAATGGGCTTTAAGCCAATGTGAACACTCCATGTGAACTGAAAATTTCCTTTGTTTTTGAGTGCCAGCGCCCAGCAGGTTTTACGAATGCGGCTTTCATTAGGCTCGGCATCTGCTCCATTGTAATTTTCTTCTACATAACCCTCTTTGGGGAACGATCTTTCCTTATTGAAGTTCTTGTCAATAAACGCGGTGTGCAGCAGGGCATAATCTGACGTAGAGCCGTCCGTATCGCCACTGACCAGTTTTTCCCCTGCATAGAGGGCGATAAATAGCGATTCCGGTGAAGCAGAAACGTCAAACACGGCGATGCTGTTCAGATCGTTTTCAAGGTTCACCGGCTTGTCTGCAAAGGTGAAAGTTTTGAGCGACGTGACATCCATGTAAATCAGCGGTGCGCTCCAGGAGTCGTCATATTTCTTGTACGAGACATTGAAGAGCAGACGCACCTTGGGGGTGGAGGTCGGTGGCGGGGCCGGAGTAATGGGGATGCTGCCATCCGGGTTGGGCTTGATGCTGCCTGTGGGCAGGGTGACTTCAATCTCTTCGGAGACAGGGATCATATCCACCCAGGTCACAAACAGCCGGTTATTGAAAAATACCGGCCGCAGCGTGCGCTCAATGGTATTGGCATTGACCCCTATTTCTGCCCGCTTCCAGTCCGACCAGGCACCCGGCGTCGGGTAGTCGTGTTTGGGGCCTTCAGTGCCTTCTTTGTAGGCCCGCTCGTTCATATCGAC
>NZ_JAIGPJ010000072.1:0-4994 GCF_019719005.1 Pseudomonas cichorii | reverse complement strand
TTGTAGCTTGTAGCTTGTAGCTTGTAGCTTGTAGCTTGTAGCTTGTAGCTTGTAGCTTGTAGCTTGTAGCTCACAGCTTACATCTCCCCCCGTCCGTCACCCCCTGCCATAAGCCTCGTTAAATATGCTTGACTGAAAGTTCCTACACTTGACAAAGCCTCTTGGCACAAGAGTAGCAATAAGACAGCAAGTCATTACCAATAGATATAACCAACCCATACAGTTATATCTTTCAGGGCAATCAAAATGAGCAGCGAAGGCATAGACGTTACTGGCGTAACGGTAGAGATCAACACCCCCGATAATCCATCTGAAATCACAGAGTTCAAGATACCGCTGAGTGACGGGACCGTCTCCGAATCTGTCACACAGCCCTACATACGTGAAGCAAACGAGCGCGCGGAACTGAGCGCCATCCTTGCCAACAAAGGATTCACGCTTGTATTACCGGGTTTCGAGGACGGGGCATTCCATGAAGTCGTGATGACATTTTCCACTCCTGATAACAGTGGCAGCATCATCTCGACTCGCCTGCAACTTGAACAAGGCAAAGATTCGATCGATGTCGTGAAACAAAGCGAAATCCGCAAGGCGTTCAAACCAGGTGACAAGGCAAGGATTCAGGTTTTTCTCAGCATAACGCCTGATATCTGGGTGGCAGGCAAAGAGTCCATTGAGTACAGCATTGTCTAGAATTCCGGCATGAAGAGTCAGACGGAATATCTCGTCATTTATCTCTGCCATTGGTAAAGCCCACCTGCCTTTCGGTAGGATGCCAGCTTCCATGCTGACGAGATGCGCATCATGCTGATCGGTATTGTGCTTATCCTGACCTGGCTCATCCTGCTGCTGCGCTATCCAGCCAAAGCGTTGCCGGTGTCACTGGCCGCTGCTGCAGGTCTGGGGATAGTCGCAACCGTCGTGATCTGGCAAGACAACCGCGAAGCGCGTCAACTGGAGCGCCTGGGGTTGCGTCTGGATTACGCGCCGCAACAATGCCCGGCAGGCAAACCCTTGCTGGTGCTCATCGACAATACCAACACGGTTCCCCTGCGCGAACTACGCTGGCGCGTGGCGGCCTATGCGCCCGGCGATACCGTGAACCTCGCCGAAGACGCCTACGCTGCACCGCATTACAGCGGCCCCGGAGCATTGCAACCGGGCAGTCAGTGGCAGGACTGCCTGCCGTTGCCGCCTTTACGCTCTGGCTATCGCCCTCAAAGCCTGGAGTTCCGCCCCGAACACCTACAAGGCAGCTTCTCGGATTAAGGAAAACCAAATGCCCACAGCACTTATCACCGGCTGCTCGAGCGGCATTGGCCGGGCTCTGGCGGATGCTTTCAAAAACGCGGGTTATCAAGTCTGGGCCACGGCCCGCAAGGCTGAAGACGTCGCCAGCCTCAATGCTGCCGGCTTCAGCGCCGTACAACTGGACGTCAACGACGGCGAAGCACTTGAACGTCTGGCCACTGACCTTGAACGGCAAGGCGTCGGGGTGGATGTGTTGATCAACAACGCTGGTTATGGGGCCATGGGACCACTGCTCGATGGTGGCGTAGAGGCCATGCAGCGTCAGTTCGAGACCAATGTGTTTTCCGTGGTGGGCGTCACCCGGGCATTGTTTCCGGCCTTGCGGCGCAGCAAAGGGCTGGTGGTGAATATCGGCAGCGTCTCGGGCGTGCTGGTCACTCCCTTTGCCGGTGCCTACTGTGCGTCCAAGGCTGCCGTGCATGCATTGAGCGATGCCTTGCGCCTGGAACTGGCACCGTTCTCGATTCAGGTCATGGAAGTACAGCCCGGCGCCATCGCCTCAAGCTTCGCGAAAAACGCCACCCATGAAGCCGAGCAACTGATCAGCGAACAATCTCCCTGGTGGCCCATACGCGAAGGCATTCGCTCCAGGGCAAAAGCCTCTCAGGACAACCCGACTCCCGCCACCGACTTCGCCCGGGAACTGCTCAAGGCCATCCAGCAGGCAAACCCGCCACGCCTGCTGCGTCTGGGCAACGGCTCGCGGGTCTTGCCACTGATGTCATGGCTGTTGCCCAAGGGGCTGCTGGAAGGCGGATTGAAAAAACGCTTCGGCCTCAACACAACCTTGTGATCACCTCCCGCCCCTTTCTGCCGCGCTGAAACTCGATAGCCCCCCATATGGGGGGCTTTGGTCACCAAGGCAGCCATCTAGTATCCGCACCCAAAAGCAGCAATAAATCATTCAACATGCTTGCTTGCGCCCCAAAATTGCGCGCACCACATAAAGCTTACCGTTGAGCGGCCGATACACTCAAACGGAGGCAAGACCGCTATGGCAGGCTGATATTCGATCATCTATGCAACTCCTTACAGCAAGGAGCGAATAGCAACACACATCCGTTTACGGTCAGTCTGCAAGAAAAGAGGTCTGCAATGCTTAAAAATGCTCCTTTGAGTATGAAGTTACTGCTCATTCTGATGTTTCCCCTTCTTGGGCTTCTGGCCTTCTCCGGTATCTACATTGCCGACAAGATCCAGTCTCTGGATGCCATGAGCCGCACCGTTTCGGCCAGCAGCACTGCACAAAAACTGAGCAACCTGGTCACGACCCTCCAGCGCGAACGAGGTGCAAGCGGGGTATTCCTGGGCAGTGGCGGCAAATCCATGCAGGACAAACTCAAGAGCTTCCGTGCAGACACCGACAAGGCCGCGGCCGTGATGAAGGCTCTGCCTCGCCAGAGCGGCATGGACAAGGTATTGCAGACGATAGACGAGCTGGGCACCTTGCGTCAGAAGGTGGATGCGCTGGGACTCAACAGTAACGAGTCGGGTGCGCGTTTCACTGACATGATCAAAAACCTGGTCGACTTCACCTACTCGCTGGAAGCCAGTGTCGATGAACCGGCAATCCTTCGGGCGCTGAGCTCGCTCAACCAGTTCGTGGCGATGAAAGAGCGTGCCGGTCGCGAGCGCGTGCTGCTCGGTCTGGCCTTCAACCAGAATCGTTTCGATGCGAACCTGTTGTCGCGTTTCAGCCGTAACCTCGGTGAGTTCAGCGGCTACTTCGAAGCCTTCCAGCGTTGGGCACCGCAGATCTTCAAGACCAGAATGGACAGCGTCCTGCAACAACCCGGCTCGCTGGAAGTGGCCCGCCTGCAGCGTCTGGCCTTCGATACTCCATTGGGCGACGCACTCAATATCAAGCCTGAAGACTGGTTCAATCTGTCGACCAACCGTATCGATCAGATGGGCATTGTCGAAGAAGAACTGAGTCAGGCGGTATTGAACCTGGCAACCGATGCTCGCGCAGATGCCCAGCGCGGCCTGTACGTGGCAATCGCCACCGTCGTACTGATGTTGATTGCCGTGCTTTGCCTGGCACAACTGATCATCCGCAACATCAAATTTGCGGTCAGTGATGTCAACCGTACTCTGATTGCCCTGTCGACCAGGGATCTGACTGTCAGAACCCAATACACCGGCACGGATGAGTTTGGCGAAATCTCACGCAACCTGGACAACATGGCGCAGCAGATCAGCGACGTGATCCGGGAGATCGGCAGCGCGACCACTAAAGTCGCTCTGGGAGCCGATGAATCGTCGGCGGTCGCGGTCCAGACCAGCCAGAACGTTGCCCAGCAACGCCAGGGTACCGATCAGGTCGCCACGGCCATCAGCGAGATGAGTGCCACGGTAAAGGATGTCGCTCGCAGCACCACCGACGCCGCCGAGATGTCACAGCGCGTCAACACCAGCACCGTCCAAGGCAAAACCGAGATCGACAACACCATTCGTCTGATCAAGGACCTTTCGGTGCAGGCAGAACAGACCTCGCAGATCATCGATAACCTCAAGGGCGAGAGCGATTCCATTTCCTCCGTGCTGGACGTGATCCGTGGCGTCGCCGAGCAGACCAACCTGCTGGCCCTCAACGCTGCCATCGAAGCCGCACGGGCTGGCGAACAGGGCCGAGGCTTCGCCGTCGTGGCCGACGAAGTACGCCAGCTGGCCAAGAAAACCCAGGACTCCACCGTCAGCATCCAGAGCATGATCGCGAATCTGCAAGCCGGCTCCGACAGCGCAGCACAATCCATGAAGGAAACCCTGAACAAGGCTCAGGAAGGAGCAAGCAACGTGGTACGTGCAGGCGACTTGCTGGAGGAAATCGCCAACGGCATCGCGAGCATCAGCGACCGCAACATCCAGGTCGCCTCGGCTGCCGAAGAACAGAGCCTGGTGGCCGAAGAAATCCATCGCAACGTCAACGACATCAACACACTGGTCGTTCAAGTCAGCGCAGGCGCCGAGCAAACGGCTCATACGAGCCGCGAACTGGCACGTCTGGCCGAGCTTCAACAGGGGCTGGTCAACCGCTTCAAGGTGGTTTGAGGCAACGCCTTAACGACCTTTTCACCAATAAATTCGCTCCTGCAACCCGAGCAGGAGCGAATTCATTCGCGAAGAACGCACCACCTCTCGACCTTCACCAACGAACGCTCCGGTCCGGTCTGCGCCATACCCATCAGATGGGTACTCAGCGCAGAATAATCACTGCAGCGACAGCAATCACAGCCACCACACCAAAGACCATGCGTGCCAGCCAGGGAGCGGTCAGCCATACCCCTGTCACGCCAGCGATCTGGCCAATGTTTTTCTCGGAGAAATAGCGCTTGTTATCCGTTGCCTGGCCAGGGTGGCCGCAATGTGGGCAAGCGTAGGCTTTATCGGAAATTTTTGCCGAGCATTCAGGGCAGTCAATCAAGCTCATCACTCACCGTCCGTTCTTATCGATGATCGCAAAGTGAAATAAAGACCGGGCTTTCTGATTTTGGTTCTGACCCGGCCCAAATGACCGGCTCATTTCGACGCCTCCCGTGAACGGCTCCTCGCTTCACAAGACTCTCCAGAAAACCCTCTGCAGGCACTTTTTTATCCGAGCAACATCACATAGCCATTATGCGCAAGAAGTTGCGCACTTTTCTGTGGATAACCTGTGATCAGTTCTCTCTGACTCACGCCGT
>NZ_JAIGPJ010000071.1:0-5006 GCF_019719005.1 Pseudomonas cichorii | reverse complement strand
ATGCTGCAACGCTGGGCTGCCAGCGCTGATTTCCATCAAACGACCATCTTGCGGATCGTAGAGCGAGCGGCGGATAACACCATTGCCCGCCGTTTCCTGCTCAACCTGATTGAAGGCGTTGTAATGGATATCGCTGACCAGCGTCTGCGTGGTGCTCGATGACTTCAGATCGACGGCTTTCAATTGCCCGGCTACGGTCTGTTTGAGGGACTGCGCATTACCCATGGCATCGGTCTGCCGAATCTGTTCGCCAAGTGCATTGAACGCCCAATGTGTTTCCAGGCTGTCGCTCTCCAGCAAGGCATCGCGCTCTGCTTCATCCAGCGGCCAGTCCGGTGTTTCCAAGGCGTACAGAAAATGCCGTGCTTCGATCAATGCCGAGTCGAGCAAACCGTAATCCGGTAGATGGCGAGTCCCTGCCGTATCGTCATGGCGAATCAACTGGTTGCATTGGTTATGCTCAAAACCATCCGCTCCGCCATAGCTAAGCCGCTCGGTTACCAGCTCGTCTTCGATGATTGCCAAAGGGCGCAATACCGCATCGTATTCAACCTGGTGTCGGCTACCGCGACTGTCCCAACCTTCAATCGGCAAGCCTGTTTCGTTCAATAACCCAAGCCGCCAACCGGCATCGACGCTTTCGGTCAGCAGCGCCCGGCTGCTAAGGCTGTAGGTTGTGCGCAGATTTTCACTAGAGAGACGAGGATCACGCTGTCTCACCAGACGTCCTGCCAGATCATAGGTTTGAGAGGTTACGCGTTCATCGACAGGCTGACCCTGCTCGCGACGAAACAACGCAATGCTGCGTATCGCCAAACCTCGCGGATCGATAACGATCAGCGTAGGTGTGTGAGTATGCAGCGCTATATTCATTCGCAAGCGTCCCTGTCTGCGGTCTGACATGAGTTTAGTTCAGTGAAAACAGCTAACTTGGCCGTACGTCAGAGTACCCTTGACATAGCGCCTTGATGTGGGATGGGCCTTGGCCGCGACGGGACAGTGGATTCCAGCCCTGTAGGCTGACTGTTTCAAATAATGTTTCTCCTTCGTGCTCTTGAGTTGCGCCGAGTGCCTGTCTCGGGCTGTTGGGGAGAGGTCGCAGGTTTTGAACTGCCTGGTAGATCCGGGGGAACAGAAAGCTCTGACATATTTGCGGCCTTTTCGACTGTTGCGACCGTGAGTCTGGACAGATTTTGGATAACTGTGTTTTCTGGGTTAGTTACGGCTAGCTCCTGGGGCACGACGTGCAAATATATATCCCAGTAGGAAGATTCGGTGAGTTTCTTTTCAGCGCGGATAGCTGTCAGTTTGAATGTGTCCAACAGCCGCTTTGTGCTTTTTCCATTCGGAGTGTCGTTCAGGAAATTTTTTAAAAGTTCTGGTGAGCCGCTGTCATACTTGTTAGCTATTTCAGCGACGGTGGCGTTGATGATGACGCTACGTTTTATAACTGAGGGAAGAGTGTTGGGGAAACCTTCGGCATTTGAAACCCGTATAAATTGCTCTACAGCGATTTGATCCGCATGGACGACAGGCTCTGCCCGTATGTGCTTGAAGTTTTGCTTGAATGTCCATTTGTGGGGCAGAAATTTATTTTCAAAATAGTCTTCAAATTTGTAATCTTTATGGGAGAGTTTTGAGGATATCGTGTAGGTGTCTTCAATTTCATGGTAGTAGCTGCTCTTCAGGAAGTCGTACTGTACCTGCGATTGTTTTTGAGCACTTTTGAGCCGGTCCTGAAGTTTTTCATCGATAAAATATTTTTGATCATTATTGGTGAATACGGCGATAAAGCCATTGTTGTCGAACGATGCGATCGGATTATTCCCGACAAAACAGAAAAGGTTCAGGCCGTCCACATTGCCCGCCGGGTCTGGATTGATCCAGCGTTGTAGCCATGGTGCGTAATACCTGAATCCGTAGTAATACAACCCGCTGGCATCACGCTCTTTACCTGAATATCTAATTGTCTTGTATTTCGCTTCCACAGCACGGCGCCCTGCCCACCACGATGTGCTGCCAAACGGGTAGTAACTTTCCTGGCTGATCAGGTTGCCTTGATGGTCCAGCTCCAGCGTGCTTGAGCCCAAGTGATCATTCAGGCTGTAGCGGATTTGATCGTTGGCGATGCCGTTCGGTTGACCTGCCTGCCAGTGCAGTACCCGACTGTTTTGGGCCGTGATGACGTGCAAAACTTCTCCATCGGCAGTGGTGCGGATTTCCAGCCCCGGCAGGTAGCGAACCTCGTTATTCAGCGTGCGACTGGAGGCCAGAGTGCTGTTGATCTTGCGGCATCTTTGCCCTTGGCCGTCGTAGATATAGCGCTCGTTATCGCTGGCTTCGGTGGCGCGGGTGACGGTGGTGATTTGCTGTAACTGGTTGCGGATATCCCACTCCATCGTCTGGCCACGGACCAGTTGCAACTGGTTGCCGTTGGGGTCGAAGCCGGTATCAAAGTCCGCGTCGGTTTCACCTTCGGGCAGGCTGCGATTGCTGTCCTGCGCCACACGCATTGTGCGGGTAAAGGCTTGTGCGCCGATGTGGCGCATCTGCAACAGATTACCGGCGCTGTCGTAATCGTAGTTTTGGGTGTAATTGCTGATCTGGTTCGGATCGGGCGGCAGCGGCTGCAAGCCGGGTAGGGCAGGGCCGTGACTGGCACCGATATTGACCTCGCGGCCCGTGGCCTCGATCAACTGATAGAGCGTGTCGTAGCGGTAGTGATTAATCGCCTCGACGCGCTGGTTGGCGAAGTAACGAATCGGTTGGGCAGCATCTTCGATTCGCAGGATATTACCGACCGGGTCGTAAGCGTAGATGAGGTGCTGCAACGCTGGATCGCCCGCACGAATCTCCATCAAGCGATCATCTTGCGGATCGTAGATCGAGCGGCGGATAACACCATTGCCCGCCGTTTCCTGCTCGACCTGATTGAAGGCGTTGTAATGGATATCGCTGACCAGCGTCTGTGTGGTGTTCGATAATTTCAGATCGACGGCTTTCAATTGCCCGGCCACGGTCTGTTTGAAGGATTGCGTATTCCCCATGGCATCGGTCTGCCGAATCTGTTCGCCCAGAGTATTGAACGCCCACTGTGTTTCCAGGCTGTCGCTCTCCAGAAGGGCATCGCGCTCTGCTTCGGCCAGTGGCCAGTCCGGTGTTTCCAAGGCATGCAGAAAATGCCGGGCTTCGATCAGTGCAGCCCCGAGCAAACCGTAATCCGGCAGATGGCGAGTCCCCGCCGTATCGTCATGGCGAATGAGCTGATTGCACTGATTGTGCTCGAAACCATCCGGTCCTCCGTAACCAAGCCGCTCGGTTACCAGCCCGTCTTCGGTGATTGCCGAAGGGCGCAATACAGCATCGTATTCAACCTGGCGCTGAGTACCACGACTGTCCCATCCCTCAACAGTTTGTCCCGCCTCACCCACTAACCCGAGCCGCCAACCGGCGTCGACACTTTCGGTCAGCAGCGCCCGGCTGCTAAGGCTGTAAGTTGTGCGGAGGTTTTCACTAGAGAGACGAGGATCACGCTGTCTGATCAGCCGTCCTGCCAGATCATAGGTTTGAGAGGTTACGCGCTTATCAACAGGCTCATCAGGCGTGCTACGGCAAAACGCAACGCTGCGCATCGCCAAACCTCGCGGATCGATAACGATCAGCGTAGGTGTGTGAGTATGCAGTGTCATGTTCATTCGCAAGCGTCCCTGTCTGCGGTCTGACATGAGTTTAGTTCAGCGCAACTAGTCGATTTGGCCGTACGTCAAATCGCTCGGGCACGTTGGCTCTGGGGGGCAATCGGATGGCATTCGTATTCGGGAAGAGGTCCGTATGTCCAATGCATTTTTTCCGGTTGGAGCTAGCCCGGATTATGGAGTCGCACCGCGTCTCAAGGCCGTGGGACGAATGTGGTTTTGAAGTGATTGAAAGAGAGAGGTAAACCACGAGGAATGGAGCGGCAGTGTGTCTGGCGTGGTTTGCGTATTCTGGATCATTGAGTTATGCCGTACTTCAATGCTGGATGGGGTGTACTCTTGAAGTACCTGATAGAAAGGATCAAGCCTTGAGGTGCTTTGTGACGATGTATCAGATGCGATGGGAGTACTGATCAGCGTTTGCGCCGGTGCCATTATCGTTTGGTTGTCCGGGGTGACATGTATGTAAATGTCTAGCTGTTGATTCGGGTGAAAGCGGGTGGTGACCTTGTTTGCGACCAATCCAAAGGTCTTGAATATTCTCTGCATGCTTTTGCCGAGTTGCGTCTGATGGATAAATTTTTCGCGTAGTTCATTCGATCCACTTTCATAGGTTTTTGCCACCTCAATAGCGCCAGCGTTTGTCACGTAGCTACCTTTGATCACCGAGGGCAATTGCCCCATGAAATTTTTATGCTTTGCAACTCGCAAGTATTGAGCTACCGCAATGTGATTAGCGTGAACAACCGGTTCTGTCCGCACATTCTTGAAGTTAACGTGGATATTCCATTTGTGCTTTTTGTATTGATTATAAAAGTAATCGCTCTCGTCCGAACCTTCTGTGCTGTATTCCGAAGTGATGTAGGACGTATCTTCTATTTCATGGGTGTAAGCATTTTCGATAAGGTCGAAATGTTCTTTCTGGCTTTGTTTGATGGCGTTTAATCGCGCTTCAAGCCCAGGGCTGGTGTAGGATATGCGTTCAGTTTTATTTGGATCGGTACCTACCAGACCGTTGATGTCCAGCAGTCTGATTGGAGTGTTTTTAACGAACTCATACAGATTAAGGCCCGCCGATATACCAAAGGGGTCAGGACTGATCCAGCGCTGCAACCATGCCGCGTAATACCTGAACCCATAGTAATAAAGCCCGCTGGCATCGCGTTCCTTACCTGAATATTTAATTGTCTTGTATTTCGCTTCCACAGCACTGCGCGCAGCCCACCATGCGGTGCCACCAAACGGGTAGTAACTTTCCTGGCTGATCAGTTTGCCTTTATGGTCCAGTTCCAGAGTGTTGGAGCCCAAGTG
>NZ_JAIGPJ010000070.1:0-5201 GCF_019719005.1 Pseudomonas cichorii | reverse complement strand
GCCGTCAAGCTGATCGAGAAGATGCGTCAGCAAGGCCTGAGTGCCGATGTGCGCGTGCTGTTCAGTCAGCCGACACTGATGGCTCTGGCGGCTGCGGTAGGCAGTGGTACGGAAATCCGTGTCCCGGCCAATCTGATCGAATCGGGCTGCACGCATATCACGCCTGACATGCTGCCACTGGCAACCATCAGCGAAGAGCAACTTGAACAGGTCATCGCTTCCATCCCCGGCGGTGCAGTCAATATCCAGGATATCTACCCGCTGGCCCCGTTGCAGGAAGGGATTCTGTATCACTACCTGGTTACCGAGGATGATGATCCCTATGCCGTGCAGACGCTTTTCGGCTTTGCCAGCGAGGAGCGACTGAATGCGTTCTCTGACGCGCTGCAAAGCGTTATCGAGCGTCACGACATCCTGCGCACGTCGTTCTTCTGGGAAGGACTGGATGAACCGGTGCAGGTGGTCTGGCATCAGGCCCGCCTGGAAGTCGAAGCTCTTGAACTGGACCCGAAGCAGGGCGATATCGGTGCGCAACTGGAGGCGCGTTTCGATGCCCGCCAATACCGGATGGATATCCGTCAGGCTCCGCTGCTGCGGATTGTCTATGCCCATGACCCGGTCAATCAGCGTTGGGTCGGGCTGTTACTTTCTCATCACCTGATCCTGGACAACACCGCATTGGCCGTTGTGACCCAGGAGATGGAAGCCTGTCTGCTGAATACCACACAGCACCTCAATGAATCGGTGCCATATCGCAACTATGTGGCTCAGTCTCGCCTGGGCGTCGATCAGGCAGCCCATGAAGCGTTCTTCCGGAGCGTGCTGGGCGATCTCGACGAGCCGACTCTGCCGTTCGGTCTGCATGAAGTTCAGGGCGACGGTTACAGCGTCGAAGAGCATCACCTGGCGCTGGACCGTGACCTGAGCCTGCGCCTGCGAGCGCAGGCCCGCCAGCTCGGGGTCAGCGTGGCGTCTCTGCATCACCTGGCCTGGGCGCAGGTGCTCAGCGCAGCCAGCGGTCGCGATGACGTGGTGTTCGGCACCGTCTTGATGGGCCGCCTCAGTGGTGGCGAAGGGGCCGACCGTGCCTTGGGCATGTTCATCAACACCTTGCCGCTGCGCCTGCAACTCAATGCCCTTGAAGCGCGCACCGGCGTTCGTGAAACCCATGCCCGCCTGAGCGCCTTGCTGGCTCACGAACATGCGCCGTTGGCCCTGGCTCAACGCTGCAGCGCAGTGCCAGCCTCGACGCCACTGTTCAGCGCCTTGCTCAACTATCGCTACAGCGCCGCGCCGGATGAGCACAGTCCTTCGCCTGCGTGGGAAGGTATTGAACCCCTGAAAGGTAGCGAGCGTACGAACTATCCGCTCACTCTATCGGTGAATGATCAGGGCGAAGGTTTCGAACTGACCGTGCTGGTGCAGGAAGGTATCGGGGCTGCGCGTGTGGCGGCTTACATGAGTGCCGCCTTGGCCGGATTGGTAGCGGCGCTGGAAAACACACCTGCTGCTCCGCTTCATGACATCAGCGTGTTGCCTGGCGAAGAACTCACGCAATTGCTGCATGGCTATAACGATACCGTTGCCGATTATCCGCTTGAGCAGACCGTTCATGGTTTGTTCGAGGCTCAGGTCGAGCGCACGCCGGATGCAGTGGCGCTGGTGTCTGGCGACGAGCGTTTGAGTTATGCCGAGCTGAATCAGCGGGCCAACCGTCTGGCGCATCATCTGCGCAGTCAGGGTGTGGTGCCGGATGCTCGCGTGGCCATCTGTGTCGAGCGTGGGACCGATATGGTGGTTGGCTTGCTGGCCATTCTGAAGGCGGGCGGCGGTTATGTGCCGCTGGACCCGGCGTATCCGGCGGAGCGTATTGCCTACATGCTGGAAGACAGTGCCCCGGCAGCGGTGCTGGCGCAATCGGCCACTCTGGAGCTGGTGTCGGCTGCGGGTGTGCCGGTTATCAATCTCGATCAGCCCGACTGGCAGGACAAATCCGTCTCCAATCCGCTGATTGAAGGTCTGACGCCTGCTCATCTGGCGTATGTGATTTACACCTCGGGTTCGACCGGTTTACCTAAAGGCGTGATGATCGAGCATCGCAATACGGTCAACTTCCTGACCTGGGCGCAGCAGGCGTTTGAGCCTGAAGTGCTGGCGAAAACCCTGTTTTCCACCTCGTTGAACTTCGACCTGGCGGTCTATGAGTGCTTTGCGCCGCTGATCTCGGGCGGCCGTATCGAAGTGGTCAAGAATGTGCTGGCTCTGCAAGAAGGTCAGCATGATGTGACACTGATCAACACCGTGCCTTCAGCCTTGAAAGCACTGCTGGAATCCCGTGGTCTGGGGCAGGGCGTGCATACCGTCAACGTGGCGGGTGAAGCGCTGAAAGGCTCACTGGTGGAAAGCCTGTTTGAGCAAACAAACGTCAAACGACTCTGCAACCTCTATGGTCCTTCGGAAACCACCACCTATTCCAGCTGGGTTTCGATGGATCGTGAAGACGGTTTTGCCGCCCATATCGGCAAGCCGGTGGCCAATACCCAGTTCTACCTGCTGGATGAGCATCGTCAGCCTGTACCGTTTGGCGTTCCGGGCGAAATCTATATCGGTGGCGCGGGCGTGGCACGCGGTTACCTGAATCGCGATGACCTGACCGCCGAGCGCTTCCTTGAAGACCCGTTCAATGTCGGAGCCCGTATGTACCGCACCGGTGACCTGGGTCGCTGGTTGGCGGACGGTAATATCGAATACCTGGGCCGTAACGACGATCAGGTGAAGATCCGCGGTTTCCGTATCGAACTGGGTGAGATCGAAACCAAGCTGGCCCGCCATGAAAGCGTGAAAGAAGCGGTGGTCATGGCCCGTGAAGACGTGCCGGGCGATAAACGCTTGGTGGCGTATTTCACCTCGACGGGTGCTGAGGTCGAGCTGGAAACTCTTAAAGCGCATCTGCAAGGTCAACTGCCGGAATATATGGTCCCTGCGGCCTATGTGCATCTGGACAAACTTCCACTGACGCCGAACGGCAAACTGGACCGTAAGGCCCTGCCAGCGCCGGATCTGCAAGCCCTGATCAGTCGTGGCTACGAAGCGCCACAAGGTAAAACCGAAACCACCCTGGCGCATATCTGGGCGGAAGTGCTGCAGGTCGAGCGCGTAGGCCGTCACGATCACTTCTTTGAGCTGGGCGGCCACTCGCTGCTGGCCGTCAAGCTGATCGAGAAAATGCGTCAGCAAGGCCTGAGCGCCGATGTGCGCGTGCTGTTCAGTCAGCCGACACTGATGGCACTGGCTGCTGCGGTGGGCAATGGCACGGAAGTCCGTGTTCCGGCCAACCTGATCGAGCCGGGCTGCACCCGTATCACCCCTGACATGCTGCCGCTGGTATCCATCAGCGAAGAACAGCTTGAGCAGGTCATTGCCTCCATTCCGGGCGGCGCAGCCAATATCCAGGATATCTACCCGTTGGCGCCGTTGCAGGAAGGGATTCTCTATCACCACCTGTCTGCCGAGCAGGGCGATCCCTATGTGTTGCAAGCGGTATTCGGTTTTGCCAATCAAGAGCGACTGCATGCCTTCACCGGCGCTTTGCAATCTGTCATTGAACGCCACGATATCCTGCGCACTTCGCTGTACTGGGAAGGTCTGGACGAGCCGCTCCAAGTGGTCTGGCGTGAGGTGCAACTGGGCGTTGAAGAGGTCGAGGTGGATATTGCCCTGGATGTCGTCAGCCAGTTGCAGCAACGCTTCGATACCCGTCAGCACCGCATGGACATTCGTCAGGCCCCGTTGATGCGGATTGCCTATGCCCATGATCCGGCCAATCAGCGCTGGGTCGCTTTCCTGCTGTTCCATCACCTGGTCATGGACCACACCGCACTGGAAGTGGTCAGCCACGAGATGGAGTCGTGGCTGCTGGGCGATACGCAGCCTCTGAACGAGCCGGTGCCGTATCGCAATTACGTGGCTCAGGCCCGTCTGGGCACCGATCGCGAAGCGCAGGAAGTCTTCTTCCGTGACATGCTGGGGGATCTGGACGAACCGACCTTGCCGTTCGGTCTGCATGAAGTGCAGGGTGATGGTTATGCCGTCGAGGAGCATCGTGAAGCGCTGGACCGTGACCTGAGCCTGCGACTGCGGGCACAGGCCCGGCAGCTCGGGGTCAGCGTGGCGTCTCTGCATCACCTGGCCTGGGCGCAGGTGCTCAGTGCAGCCAGCGGTCGCGATGATGTGGTGTTCGGCACCGTACTGATGGGCCGCCTGAGTGGCGGTGAGGGGGCCGACCGTGCCCTGGGGATGTTCATCAATACCTTGCCGTTGCGCTTGCAACCGGGTGCTCACAAGGCTCAAACAGTCATTCGTGAAACCCATGCCCGCCTGAGCGCCTTGCTGGCCCATGAACATGCGCCTTTGTCGCTGGCTCAGCGTTGCAGTGGTGTGCCGGCTTCGACGCCACTGTTCAGCGCCTTGCTCAACTACCGCTACAGCGCTGCGCCGGGTGAGCACAGCCTGTCGCCAGCCTGGGAAGGCATCGAAGCCCTGCAAGGTGAAGAACGCACCAACTACCCACTGACTCTGTCTGTGGATGATCAGGGCGAAGGCTTTGAACTGACCGTGCTGATGCAGGAGGGTGTCGGGGCTGCGCGGGTAGTGGCTTATATGAGCACTGCACTGTCCCGTCTGGTAGAGGCGCTGGAGCAGTCTTCACACGCTGCGTTCAGCAGTGTGTCGGTACTGCCGGAAGATGAGCGGGAGCAATTGCTGCACCGCTTCAACGACAGCGGCACAGACTATCCTCGTGACAGCGCCGTTCATGTCCTGTTTGAACAACAGGTCACCGAGCGTCCTGAAGCGCTGGCCGTTGTTCATGGCGAGCAGTCGCTGACTTATGCCGAACTCAACAGCCAGGCCAATCGACTGGCTCATCATCTGATCAGCCAGGGTGTGATTGCTGGCGATGCCGTAGCCATTCTGCTGCCTCGTTCGCTGGACCTGCTGGTGGCGCAACTGGCCGTCAGCAAGTGCGCAGCGGTGTATGTGCCGCTGGACGTCAATGCACCCCAGGAACGTCAGGCATTCATGGTGCAGGACAGCGGCGCTCGCCAGATTCTGACCCATGGTGATCTGGATGTGCCTCAAGGCGTTGCGCGAATTGATCTGGACCGCCTCGACCTTGGCCAGCAGCACGGCGACAACCCGGA
>NZ_JAIGPJ010000007.1:116601-191094 GCF_019719005.1 Pseudomonas cichorii | reverse complement strand
AGATCCAGCGTCGCATTCTGTGCCAGTACGGCCGCAGGCGCACTGTCCTGCAACATGTAGGCAATACGCTCCGCAGGATACGCCGGGTCCAGCGGCACATAACCGCCGCCCGCTTTCAGAATGGCCAGCAGCCCGACCACCATCTCAATGCCACGCTCGACGCAAATCCCGACCCGGGAATCCGGCACCACACCTTGGCTACGCAAATGATGAGCCAGACGGTTCGCACGCTGATTCAGCTCGGCATAACTCAAACGCTCGTCGCCAGACACCAGCGCAATGGCATCCGGCGTACGTTCGACCTGAGCCTCGAACAAACCATGCACCGTCTGCTCAAGCGGATAATCGGCAACGGTGTCGTTATAGCCATGCAGCAATTGCGTGAGTTCTTCGCCAGGCAATACCGAAACCGAATAAAGCGGCGCAGCCGGCCTGCTTTCCAGCGCATCCGCCAGTTCAGTCAGTGCCGTATTCATATAGGCCGCGACACGCGCAGCACCGATGCCATCCTGCACCAGAACCGTCAGCTCGAAACCTTCGCCCTGGTCATCCACGGACAGAGTCAATGGATAGTTGGTGCGCTCTTCGCTTTTCAGCGGCTCGATACCCTGCCAGGCCGGCGACAGGCTGTACTCGCCCGGCGCCGCGCTGTAACGATAGTTGAGCAAGGCGCTGAACAACGGCGTCGAAGCCGGCACACCACTGCAACGCTGAGCCAGGGCCAGCGGCGCATGTTCATGGGCCAGCAAGGCGCTCAGGCGAGCGTGAGTTTCGCGAACGCCTGCTTTTACCTCCCCGGCACCGAGTTGCAGGCGCAGCGGCAAGGTATTGATGAACATCCCCAGAGCACGATCCGCACCTTCACCACCATTGAGGCGGCCCACCAATACTGTGCCGAACACCACATCGTCACGGCCACTGGCCGCGCTCAACACCTGACCCCAGGCCAAGTGATGCAAGGCCGCCACACTGACCCCAAGCTGGCGTGCCTGGGCTCGCAGGCGCTTGCTCAGTGGCAGATCAAGCGTCAGGCGATGCTCCTCGATACCACGCCCCTCACCCTGCACTTCATGCAGGCCAAACGGCAAGGTCGGTTCGTCCAGATCACCCAGCATGTCGCGGAAGAAGGCTTCCTGCGCTTCGCTATCGTTGCTCAGGCGTACCTGTGCCACATAATTGCGATACGGCACCGGCTCGTTCAGATGCTCCGTATCACCCAGCAGCCAGGCTTCCATCTCGTGCTGGACCACTTCCAGCGCGGTATGGTCCAGCGCCATGTGATGGAACAGCAGTAAGGCCACCCAGCGCTGGGTTGCAGAGTCCTGGGCATAGGCGATCTGCATCAGCGGTGCCTGACGAATGTCCATCCGGTGCTGACGGGTATCGAAACGCGCCTGCAACTGGCTGGCGATATCGCCTTGTTCCAGGTCCAGCTCAAGATGCTCCATGCCCAAGGTGGCCTGACGCCAGACTACTTGCACCGGCTCATCCAGCCCTTCCCAGTACAGCGAAGTGCGCAGGATATCGTGACGTTCTATTACCGATTGCAGTGCATTAGAGAAAGCATCCAGCCGGCCTTTGTCGGCAAACTCGAAAGCTGCCTGCAATACGTAAGGATCACCCTGTCTGGCCGCCAGGTGATGATAGAGAATCCCTTCCTGCAACGGCGCCAGCGGGTAGATATCCTGAATATTGGCTGCGCCGCCCGGAATGGAGGCAATGACCTGTTCCAGCTGTTCTTCGCTGATGGTTACCAGTGGCAACATATCCGGCGTGATATGCGTGCAACCCGGCTCGATCAGGTTGGCCGGGACACGGATTTCCGTACCACTGCCCACGGCGGCAGCCAGTGCCATGAGGCTTGACTGGCTGAACAGCACACGTACATCGGCACTCAGGCCTTGCTGACGCATCTTCTCGATCAGTTTGACAGCCAGCAGCGAGTGGCCACCCAGTTCAAAGAAGTGATCGTGACGCCCCACGCGCTCGACCTGCAGCACTTCGGCCCAGATCTGCGCCAGGGTGGTTTCGGTTTCGCCTTTTGGTGCTTCGTAACCACGACTGATCAGGGCTTGCAGGTCCGGGGCTGGGAGTGCCTTGCGGTCCAGCTTGCCGTTCGGGGTCAGGGGCAGTTTATCCAGATGCACATAAGCTGCCGGGACCATGTATTCAGGCAACTGGCCTTGCAGATGCGCTTTCAGGGTTTCCAGATCAGCGGGCTGATCCTTCGAAGTGAAGTAAGCAACCAGACGCTTGTCGCCCGGCACATCTTCACGGGCCATGACCACCGCTTCTTTCACACTCTCATGACGCGCCAGCTTGGCTTCGATCTCTCCCAGCTCGATACGGAAACCACGAATCTTCACCTGATCGTCATTACGCCCCAGGTATTCGATATTGCCATCTGCCAACCAGCGACCCAGGTCGCCGGTGCGGTACATGCGGGCTCCGGCGTTGAACGGGTCGTCCAGGAAACGTTCAGCCGTCAGGTCATCGCGATTCAGATAGCCACGAGCTACGCCCGCGCCACCGATATAGATTTCGCCGGGAACGCCAAACGGCACTGGCTGACGATGCTCATCCAGCAGGTAGAACTGGGTATTGGCCACCGGTTTGCCGATATGTGCGGCAAAACCGTCTTCACGGTCCATGGCCACCCAACTGGAATAGGTGGTGGTTTCCGACGGGCCATAGAGGTTGCAGAGTCGTTTGACGTTTGTTTGCTCAAACAGGCTCTCGACCAGCGAACCTTTAAGTGCTTCACCCGCCACGTTGACGGTAAGCACGCCCTGCCCCAGACCGCCCGATTCCAGCAATGCTTTCAAGGCTGAAGGCACGGTGTTGATCAGAGTGATGTCGTGCTCGCCTTCTTGCAGAGCCAGCACATTCTTGACCACTTCAATGCTGCCGCCCGAGATCAGCGGTGCAAAGCACTCATAGACTGCAAGGTCGAAGTTCAGCGAAGTGGAGAACAGCGTCTTGGCCAGCACTTCAGGCTCAAACGCCTGCTGCGCCCAGGTCAGGAAGTTGACCGTATTGCGATGCTCGATCATCACGCCTTTAGGTAAACCGGTCGAACCCGAGGTGTAAATCACATACGCCAGATGAGCAGGCGTCAGACCTTCAATCAGCGGATTGGAGACGGATTTGTCCTGCCAGTCGGGCTGATCGAGATTGATAACCGGCACACCCGCAGCCGACACTAGCTCCAGCGTCGCCGATTGCGCCAGCACCGCTGCCGGGGCACTGTCTTCCAGCATGTAGGCAATACGCTCAGCCGGATAAGCCGGGTCCAACGGCACATAACCGCCGCCCGCCTTCAGAATGGCCAGCAAGCCGACCACCATATTGATCCCGCGCTCGACACAGATCGCAACACGAGCATCCGGCACCACGCCCTGACTGCGCAGATGATGCGCCAGACGGTTGGCCCGCTGATTCAGCTCGGCATAACTCAAACGCTCGTCGCCAGACACCAGCGCAATGGCATCCGGCGTGCGCTCGGCCTGAGCCTCGAACAAACCATGAACGGTTTGATCGAGCGGATACGGAGCCTGAGTGGCATTGAAGCTGGAAATCACTTCGTCCCGCTCTTGTGCAGGCAGGATTTTCAGCGCATGCAACGGCAGATCAGGCGCGGACTCCAGAGCCTCGGCCAGGCTTTCCAGTGCGGTGCTCATATAGCCCGCAACACGCTGCGAAGCAATGGCTGCCACGGTCTGCACGGTGAGCAGGAAGCCTTCACCCAGATCATCCACCGACAGCATGAACGGATAGTTGGTCCGCTCCATCACTTCCAGTACTTCTGCACCGCCCCAGCGCTCGACTTCTTCGTCGGACTGGATCGGGCTATGGCGATAGTTGAGCAAAGCACTGAACAACGGCATGGATGCCGGCACGCCGCTGCAACGCTGGGCCAACGCCAGGGATGCATGCTCGTGGCCCAGCAGCGCAGTCAGGCGCGCATGGGTCTGGCGTACACCCTGGCTGACGCTGACAGCACCCAGTGCAACCCGCACCGGCAGCGTATTGATGAACATCCCCAAGGCACGCTCGGCACCGCTGCCCGCCTGCATACGACCCAGCAATACCGTGCCGAAGACCACATCACTACGTCCAGACAGATTGCCGACCACCTGAGCCCAGGCCAGATGGTGCAGGCTTGCGGGGCTCACACCCAGTTTGCGGGACAGGCCACGCAGGCGCGCACTCAAGGCCGAATCCAGCTTGAATCGGCTTTCCTCGACACCGCGACCGTCACCCTGCACCTCTTGCAGGCCCAGCGGCAATGTCGGCTCGTCAACGTCGGCCAGCATTTCGCGGAAGAAATTTTCATGAGCTGCCTGGCTGACGGCCATCCGGGCCTGGGCCACATAGCGCCGGTAAGGCATTGGCATCTCGAGCCCGGCCGATTCACCACTCAGGATGAGCTGCATTTCATGCTGCATCACTTCCAGCGCGGTATGGTCCAGGGCAATGTGATGGAACAGCAGAATCGCGACCCAGCGCTGGTTTGTTTCGTCATGGGCGCAGGCCATACGCATCAGCGGTGCCTGCCCCAGGTCGAGTCGCAGATCACGCGGGTCGAACAAGGCCTGCAACTGGCTGGCAATATCGCCCGCAGATGCATCCAGCTCCAGGGTTTCAACGATCAGGCGCGCCTCGCGCAGCACCACTTGCAGCGGTTGCTCCAGGCCATCCCAGATCAACGCGGTGCGCAGGATGTCGTGGCGGTCGATAACACTCTGCAACGCCGTGATGAAGCTGTCGAGCTGTGCCCGGCTGTCCATGGCAAAGGCAGCCTGCAACAGGTAGGGGTCACCCTGCTGCGCAGAAATATGGTGATAGAGAATCCCTTCCTGCAAGGGAGCCAGCGGGTAGATATCCTGAATATTGGCCGCACCGCCCGGCATGGCGGCGACGATCCGGTCGACAGCGCTCTGCTCCAGGTCCAGCAAGGTGAGCATGGACGCGGTGATGTGCTCACAACCTTCGGGAATCCCGTTATCCGGAATCTGCAGGGCCTCTTCAACTCCGCCCACTGCGGCCGCCAGTGCAGACAGGGTCGGCTGGCTGAACAGCACGCGAACGTCGGCATCCATATCCAGCTGACGCATACGTTCAATCAGTTTGACCGCCAGCAGCGAGTGGCCGCCCAACTCGAAGAAGTGATCGTGACGACCCACCTGCGCGACGCCCAGTATCTGCGACCAGAGGCCGGCCAGAGTCGTTTCGATGTTGCCTCGCGGCGCTTCATAAGCCTGACTGACAAAAGCCGAAACATCCGGTGCGGGCAAGGAGCGGCGATCCAGCTTGCCGTTGGCCGATACCGGCATTTTTTCCAGTTCGACGTAAGCGGCCGGAACCATGTAATCCGGCAGACACGCCTGTAAATGAGCCCGCAGCACATCGGCCGAAGCCAGCTCATGGCCTGGCTGCTGGGTGAAATAGGCAACCAGGCGCTTGTCGCCGGGATTGTCTTCACGGGCCACGACCGCCGCATCACGCACAGAGAGGTGATCGGTCAGGCGGGATTCAATTTCCCCCAGCTCGACCCGGAAACCACGAATCTTGATCTGGTCATCGTTACGACCCAGGTATTCGATGACGCCATCGGCGCTCCGGCAACCCAGGTCGCCGGTCTTGTACAGACGACCCAGGCCGGTCTCGACAAAAGGATCGGCCAGGAAACGCTCGACAGTCAGGTCGTCACGGTTCAGGTAACCGCGTGCGACACAGGTCCCGCCAATGTAGATCTCACCCGCAACACCCACCGGAACCGGCTGGAACTGCGCATCGAGCAGGTAAATGCGGGTATTGGCCACCGGTACGCCGATGGCTGGCAAGGTTGGCCAGTCCGCAACATTCACCGGCAGGGTGAACGAAGTGGTGACATGGGATTCGGTCGGGCCGTAATGGTTATGCAGTCGGCATTCGGACAAATGCTCGAACAAGGCGCGGATCGGCGCCGTGATACGCAATTGCTCACCGGCAGTGACGACCTCGCGCAGGACGCAGGTTTGCTCGCGCAATGCCGGATAGTCGATCAACGCCTCGGCCAGGGCCTGCAAGGCAATGCAGGGCAGGTACAGACGTTCGATGCGCGCCTCGCACAGATGCAGGTAAAGCTTGCGCAGGTCCAGTCGAGTATCGGCATGAATCAATGACAGCGGCGCACCGGCACACAGGGTGCTGAAGATCTCCTGAAACGCCACGTCAAAGCCCAGGGCCGCGAATTGCACGGTGGCCGGGGCCGGGTTGCCGCTTCTGATGCCTTCAGCGAGCTGCCACTGCATCAGGTTGACCAGCGGCGCATGAGGCATGGCCACGCCCTTGGGCTGACCGGTGGAGCCGGAGGTGTAAATGACGTAGGCAAGGTGCTGCGGACCAAGCCCCTGAACAGCCAGTTCCGGGTTGTGATCAGGTTGACGACTGAATTCTTCTGCACCTTCGCTCAGACCGTCGAGCAGCACGCCGGGCACGCTGGAATCCTTGAACAATTCAGCGACGCTGGCCTGGCTGAGCACAGCCTTGGGGGCAGAATCGCTGAGCATGTATTCCAGGCGTTCTGCCGGGTAATCAGGGTCCAGCGGCACATACCCTGCCCCGGCCTTGAGAATGCCCAGCAGGCCGGCAATCATTTCCGGGCTACGGCGGCAGCAGATGGCGACCCGGTCATCAAAACCGACGCCCAGTTCCAGCAGCCGATGGGCGATACGGTTGGCCTGACGATTCAACTCGCCGTAACTCACGCGCTGCGACTCGAAAGTCACCGCCAGTGCATCCGGTTGCTGCTCGGCATGGGCTTCGAACAATTGGTGCACCAGCAGACCCGAAGCGTATGCCTCATCACAGGCATTGAAGCCATGCAGCAGTTGCTGACGCTCGGCATCGGGCATGTAGGCCAGGCTCTGCAGCTCGACCTCGCCCGTACGATCAAGTGCATCGGCCAGCTCGGCCAGGACTGCATGCATGTAATCGGCGATGCGACGGGCACCGATCCCCGGCACGACCTGCACCGTCAGGCTGAAGGCCTCGCCCAGGTCGTCGACCGAAAGTGACAGCGGGAAGTTGGTACGCTCTTCGCCACCTGACAGCTCGAAACCTGCCCATTTCAGAACAGTTGTGGCCTCACCGGCAGAAGCACCCACCGCTGCATGACGATAGTTGAGCAAGGCACTGAACAGCGGCGTCGGCGCCGCCACACCACTGCAACGTTGCGCCAGAGCCAAGGGGGCATGCTCATGGCCGAGCAAGGCCGCCAGACGCTCATGGGTGGTGCGAATCGCCGCCCTGACACTCGCCCCCAGGGCCGGCACACGCAGCGGCAGCGTGTTGATGAACATCCCCAGGGCGCGATCGGCGTCCTGGCCGCCTTGCATGCGGCCCATCAGGACAGTCCCGAATACCACATCCTCACGCCCCGACAAGCGACCGACCACCTGCCCCCAGGCCAGGTGATGAATACTGGCATTGCTGACACCCAGCTCACGGGCATGGGCACGCAGGCGCTGAGCGAGCTGATCGTCCAGCGCCACGACGGCCTGCTCGATGGCAATGCCATCGCCCTGCACGTCCTGCAAGCCGAACGGCAGCGTCGGCTCGTTCACATCGCCCAGGGCCGAGCTGAAGAATGCCTCGTGTTCCTCGCGGCTGATGCCGAGACGCGATTGGGCTACATAGTTGCGGTACGGAACAGAAGCCGCCAGCTCGGCGCTTCGTCCATCGATATGAGCCTGGATTTCCATGCCCAGAATGCGCAGCGAAGTGGCGTCATCGATGAGGTGATGCAGGAGAATCACTGCAACCCAGCCGCCGCGAGCGGTATCTTGGGCCAGATGGAGCTCCAGCAACGGCGCCTGGCGCAGATCGAAACGCAGGTGACGCGGATCGAGCCGGGCCTGCAACTGAGCGGCAATATCGCCGTCGGTCACCTGCAGTGCATGCTCGCGAAGCCGCAGCGGTGCTTCGCGCCAGACCACCTGCACCGGCTCGTCCAGACCTTCCCAGGCAATCGAGGTGCGCAGGATGTCGTGTCGTGCAACAACGGCCTGCAACGCCTGAACGAATGAATCGACATGGGCACGGCTGTCCATGCGCAGCGTGCCCTGAAGCAGATAGGGATCGCCTTCGGGTGTCGACAGATAGTGATAGAGAATGCCTTCCTGCAACGGCACCAGGGCGTAAATGTCCTGGACATTCGCGACACCACCGGGCACTCCGGCCACCACCGCATCGATCTGCTCCTGGCTCAGGCGAGCCAGCGGCAGCATCTGCGGGGTAATGCGCTGCACGTCCGGCTCGATGAGGTTGGCTGGCACTGCCACTTCATGCCCCGAACCTGCCGTTGCAGCCAACACTCGCAGCGTGGGCTGACCGAACAGGACACGTACATCGACGTGCAGCCCGGCTTCACGCATGCGTTCGATCAACTTGACCGCCCGCAGCGAGTCACCGCCCAGCTCGAAGAACTGGTCATGACGGCTGATGCGCTCGACACCCAGCAATTCACCCCACAGGCCGGCCAGAAGCGTTTCGACCGGGCCTTGCGGCGCTTCGTATTCACGTCGTGCGAAGGCCTCGGCGTCCGGTACGGGCAATGCCTTGCGGTCGAGCTTGCCATTGGTGGTCAGGGGAAATCCGGACAAGAGTACAAACGCCGTGGGCACCATGTAATCGGCCAGATTCTCCAGCAGCTCGGAGCGAAGATCGGCCGCTGTCGGTGACTGACCGGCTTCAGGTATCACATAACCCACCAGACGCTTGTCGCCCGGCTCGTCCTGGCGGGCAATCACCACTGCTTCGCGGACGCCGGCGCAGGCCGCCAGACGGCTTTCGATTTCACCCAGTTCGATACGGAATCCGCGGACTTTCACCTGATCATCGTTACGTCCGAGATAGTCGAGACTGCCGTCTTTCGTCCAGCGTGCCAGGTCACCCGAGCGGTACATCCTTGCATCGGGAGCGGCATCGAAGGGATCAGCCAGAAAACGCTCGGTGTTCAGTTCGGGACGGTTCAGATAGCCCCTGGCAACACCGGCACCGCCTACATACAGCTCGGCCACGACGCCCGGTGGAACCGGCTGGCCGTGGTCATCGAGCAGGTAAAGACGCAAATCCGGGATACGCTTGCCGATGGGGCTGACACCGCCTTCGACATCGTCCTTGCTCAATGGATAGCAAGTGACGTGTACGGTGGTTTCAGTAATGCCGTACATGTTGAACAGTTGTGTAGCGGCATTCGCCTGACGCCCGTACCAGGGTTTGAGAATGCTGGTATCCAGCGCTTCACCACCGAAAATCACCTGCCGCAATGCATGGGGACGAGGGTTTTCACCCTGGGCAGCAATGATCTGCCGGAAGGCACTCGGCGTCTGGTTGAGGACCGTGACACCGGCTTCGCACAACAGGTCATAACAGGCTTCAGGTGAGCGCGTCGTGAGTTGCGGTACCAGCAACAGGCTGCCGCCATGCAACAGCGCACCCCAGATTTCCCAGACGGAGAAGTCGAAGGCAAACGAGTGAAACAGCGCCCAGACATCATCGGTGCCGAAGTCGAACCATTCACGGGTTGCCGAGAGCAGGCGCAGGACATTGCGGTGTTCGACCATCACGCCCTTGGGCAGCCCGGTAGAACCCGAGGTATAGATCACGTAGGCCAGATGCTCGGGTTCAAGCTCGACAACCTGTGGGTTTTCCTGAGACTGCCCGGCAATACCGCAAGCCTCGGATTGATCCAGAAGCAGCAGCGGAATGTCCTGGGTCGGCAAATGTTCGAGATGTGCGGATTCGGTCAACAACGCCAGCGGCATGCTGTCGTCAAGCATGAATGCCAGACGCTCCTGGGGATAGGCCGGATCCAGAGGTACATAACCGGCACCGGCCTTGAGGATACCCAGCAGGCCGATGATCATCAGCGGGCCACGGTCTACACAGATCCCCACGCGATTGTCGGGACCCGCACCCAGTTGGCGCAGGCGATGCGCAACCTGGTTGGCCTGCGCGTTGAGCTGGCCGTAGGTGACACTCTGGCCTTCATGCAGCAGCGCCACCGCATCGGGACGGGCCTGTGCCTGCGCCTCGAACTGGCCATGAATGGTCTGATAATCCTGTGCAGCAGGTTTTTCATGGTTCTGGTTCCATGCTTCAAGCAACCGGGCCTCGGCAGGCGTTGGCAGGTTGAAGGCACGCACCTGAAGATTCGGGTCTTGCAGCCCCTGCTCCAGTATGTGCATGAAACGCTCGGCGAGGCTCTCGACCTCATCAGGCTGGAAAAACGCTTCGTTGTAGATGAAGTCCATGAAGAACTCATCGGTATGTGCATTGGAGCGGATATAAATGGCCAGCGGCGTCTGCTCATAACCGCTGTTGCATTTGACGATGTATGAAGGTGCTCCATCGAAAGTCAGGCGCTGATCGGTTAACTCATAGGAAACCGACACATCGAAGACCTGGCCCCGACCATCGCGCAACAGGCCCAGGGACCGGTTCATTTCACTCAGCGGGAAACGCTGGTTTCGGTAATCCTGTTTGAGAACACCGGCGATTTCAGTCGCCAGCTCACCGAAACTCAGTTCGGCATCGAACCGCAGACGCACGGCACTGACCTGGGTAAACAACCCCATGGTCTTGCGGAAATTCGCATTGGAACGGTTGAGGATCGGCAGGCCGAGGACCACTTCTTCGCGTCGGGATGTACGCATGAAGTACACATAAAGCGCAGCCATCAACACCTGAAAGCGCGAGCACTGCAGAGGCTGTGCGACCTGGTCGATGCGCTCCAGCAACGCTGGCGGGTAACTGCGCGACACCTGACCCGAGGGCGCCAGACCGGTGCCTGACCGATGGCGCGGCTCCAGTAGCGGCTCGGGTACATCCTGGTACTTGTTCAGCCAGTAATCCTGATCACGGGTATAACGCTTCGAGTCCCGGTAGGCGATATCGTCCTGAATGAATTGCACGTAGGACGGCGCCTGAGAGTCGTCAGAAGCGTCGTCTGCCTCATAGAGTTCGGCCAGATCCGTGAGCAGGAGCGAAATACCCCAGCCATCGATTATCAGGTGGTGAGCTTCAAGACAGAAACAGCTCAGGTTCTCGCTGACCCGGAGCAGTTGCATGCGTATCAGTGGCGAACCGTCCATCTTGAACGGTACCTGGGCACGTGCTTTCACGAATTCCCGTATCGCAGTGTCCGGGTCCTCATGACCGGAGAAATCATGCAGCGTCATCTGCAAGGACGGATGATCGACAAAGGCCTGTACAGGCAGGCCATCGTCACCTGTCCCATGCAACAGCACCATTCGCAACGCATCGTGGCGACGAATCAGTTTCGTGGCAGCCCGCTGGAGCCGCTCGCCATCGATATTGCCCTTGATCGGGGCATATCCGACCAGATTGTAGAGAGGAATATCACTGTTTACAGCCTGATCGAGCCAGATATCACGCTGGGCGGCAGTAAGTGGGTAAGTATCAGGCACGGAAAGGGACTGGTTCATGCAACGGCTCCTTGAATCACGCAATAACTGGACACCCGATCCAACACCCACTTGACCGCCTTGTTTCCAGCAAAAATCGTCATATGTTCTGTCTCGAATAGTCAGTGACTTCGGTAGATATGAAGGAACTTTAATCAGGCGCTCAGGTACATGTATGTCACCGGATACCCGGACAAGAAACAGGACGTAAGGTACAAACAAGAAGTCTGCGGGGCTTGTCCCCGTTTCTCACCACAGACAACCTTGCTCTGCAATGCTCGAATACAAGTGTGAACGTAACGTTTGAGCAGTTTCACGCGAAAAGGACGATGACATGAACAGCTTCGAACCCGGTGAATACGTACGCCTGCGCTCGGGAGGCAGGAAGATGCAGGTAATCAATGCCGGGGCGGCGGATTCCCTGCCTGCCTCGTCTCTGGTGGCTTGTGAGTACCGCGCCAAAAGCCGAAGAGTATTGGGTTTCTATGCCGCCAACTCACTGATTCGTACGCCGCATTCTTCGAGTGATGTAATGCAACAATAAGAATAGAAATTGAAAGTTGAATGTTTTTAACTTTCAGCCTGCCTGGCCACTCCCCTTTCGATCCTCTTTTGCAGGATCGTTTTTATTTATCCCAACAAACACACATCCCTGTAGGAGCGAATCGGGCGGCGCTCCGCTCATTCGCGAAGTTACCCTTCGCGAATGAATTCGCTCCTGCGCGATCTGAAATATCCGAACATCAAACAGTAAATGAATGCGAAGCCAGGTTGTAAAGCAGACCGGTCGCGAACAGGCCGATCACCATGGAAACGCCCTTGTTCAAGAGTTGCGAAGAACGCGGTGAACTCAACCGGCTGCCGAAGCAGGCGCCGAAGATGACCCAGGCCGAACCGACCGGCAGGACGACGGCGGTAAAGGTGCTCATGAATGCCAGGTAGTCCGCACTGCCAAGAAAAGTACCGGCAGGCGCTACGAACGAGGCGAAGAACAGGCCCTTGGGATTGGTCAGTGTAGCGACGAACAAACCTGTCGGTGATAGGCCCGGGGCATCATCAGCGTGCTGGCCGGAACGTGCCATGGACCAGAGTTTCATCGCGATATAGAACAAGAAGCACACTGCAAAGGCCTTGCTGAGCGTCGCCACCCAGGGATAATCGCGAGCGACCCGGTCCAGGGTCAGGCCCCAGGCCGTGATCTGAATCATATAGGCCAGCCACTCTGCCCCCACCCACAACAGTGACTTCGCATTGAACCCCCGGTTCATGCCGGTCTGGAACAACAGCGAATTGGTCGGGCCGGGAACCGCGAGCACGGCAAGCAGCGTCAGAAAGATTGAAGCACTCATGTTGATGCCCTCATTCGGTTTTAGCGTTGATTGGAACAGCGGATCCGCGCAGGTCAGTCATGCTGAAAAGCCTTCGTTGCGCGCTTGAAGAGCTGCAGCAGGTCGTCCACGTAGGTAAAGATCACCGGAATCACCAACAGGCTGAGCACGGTGGAGGTCAGCAATCCGCCGATCACCACGACCGCCATGGGCTGCCTGAATCCCGGATCGGCACCCACGCCGATAGCAGTCGGCAGCATGCCGGCGCCCATGGCGATGGTGGTCATCAGGATCGGCCGCGCACGCTTGTGGCAGGCATCGAGCAGCGCGTCATAACGGCTCATGCCGAAATCCCGGCGCGCGAGAATGGCGTAGTCAACCAGCAGGATCGAATTCTTGGTGACGATGCCCATGAGCATCAGCAGACCGATGACCGAAGACAGGGAAAAGCTCAGGTCGCAGGCCAGCAACCCCAGCAATGCACCACCGAGGGAAAGAGGCAGCGCAGACAGAATGGTGGCTGGCTGCAGGAAATCGTGAAACAGCAGCACCAGCACCGCATAGATGCAGAACACACCGATGGCCATTGTCAGGCCAAAGCTGCCAAACAGCTCGCTCATCAACTGCACTTCGCCCTGCTCCACCAGCCGGACGCCGGCAGGCAGATGCGCAAGCCCCGGCAACTGACGGGCCTGGTTCATCACTTCGCCCAGGCTGCGACCATTGAGTTCGACCGACAGCGTGACGTAGCGCTGGCGGTCCAGACGATCGATCTGTGCCGGTCCGCTGCCAGTGCTCAGCTCTCCCAGGGAGGCCAGCGCCACCTGACCATCCCGGCCATTGACGCGCAACTGGCCGATGCGTTCGAGATCACCCCGCAGGTCAGGGCTCATACGCACCCTGAGATTCACCTGACGCTGGGAAAGATTGATCTTGCCCAGTGCAGAGGAATAGCTGCCATAGGTGGCCAGGCGCAAGGTGTCGGCAATCTGCTGGCTGGTGACCCCCAGTTGCGCAGCCCGTGTGTAATCGGGCCGGAACTGGACTTCCGGCGCCTGCAGTGAGGCACTGGACGAGATATTGCCCACGCCGCTCAGTTGACGCAGCTGAGGTTCAAGCGCCAGCGCGGTTCGCTCCAGCAGATCGCCGTCTTCACTGGCCAGGACGATATCGAGTTTTTCACCATTGCCATCGCCGCCCACACTGATGCGAGCCCCTGGCAGCGGGCGCAAGGCGTCGCGCATGCGGGCTTCCAGTTCGGTCTGGCTGAGTTCGCGATCCTGACGTCGAGCCAGTTCAACCGTCAGCGTCGCCCGGTTGACGGTCGCGCCATCCCCCGCATCGCTACCCGCCGTCCCCGCCATGGCAAAGATATGCCGGATACCCTGGATCGGTTTCAATCGGGCGCTGGCATCCCGGGCCAGGCTGGCGGTCTGTTCAAGAGTGGCACCCGGCGGTAGTTCCAGAGTGATGGTGGAGCGGGCAATGTCCTGAGCTGGCAGAAAGCTGGTGGGCAAGAAGCCGATCAGCGCCAGTGAGCCGGCAAAGAACAACCCGGCCAGCGCCATGGTGGTCTTGCGCCATTCCAGGCTGCGATGAATCCACACCAGATAGCGGCGCATCAGCCAGCCATCCTGTTCGACATGCTCCACGGGCTTGAGAAAGGCCGCAGCCATCATCGGAGTCAGCAAGCGCGCAACCATCAGCGAAAACAGCAGTGCCGCCGACGCCGTGACCCCGAACTGCACGAACAGCTTGCCCGCAACGCCACCCATGAATGCCGTGGGCAGAAAAACCGCAACCAAGGTCACGGTAGTGGCGATCACCGCCAGGCCGATTTCATCCGCCGCCTCCATGGCAGCTTCACGGGGGCTTTTGCCCATGCGCAGATGCCGGGCGATGTTTTCCACCTCGACAATCGCATCGTCCACCAGAATGCCGATGATCAATGCAAGGGCCAGCAAGGAAACGGTATTGAGGGTAAAACCGGCGAAGTACATCAAGCCAAACGTTGGGATGATCGACAGCGGCAATGCCGTTGCAACGATCAGCATGGCCCGTGGATCGCGCAGAAACCACCACACCACCAGCACTGCCAGCAGAATCCCCTCGTACAGCAGATTCATGGAGTCGTGATAGTTCTCCAGTACCGAGGCCGAGCTGTCGCTGATTTCAGTCAGGCTGATACCAGGCTGTCGGGCCACGAAGTCCGCCACCGCCTCGCGAATCCCGCGGGCCATGCTGACATCGGAAAACCCCAGAGAGCGGATAACCTGAACACCGATCACCGGCTTGCCGTCGAGGAATGCAAGGGAATGGCGCTCGGCATGATGGTCGCGGATCGTCGCCAACTGGCGCAGCGCAAAAGAGCGACCATTGCCCGTCGGAACATCAACGGCGCCCAGTGCCTGCGGGTCTTCGATGCCACCCAGAGTGCGTACCGCCATGCGTGCGCCACCCAGCTCCGCCATCCCGCCGGAGTTATCGATTTCCATAGCCTTGAGCTGCGTCTCCACATCGGCGACACCCAGCCCCAGCCCGGCCATCATGGTCGGATCGAGATCTACCTGAACCTCGCGCTCGACACCACCGACCCGCAAGACCTGAGCAACACCCTTGACCTCTTGCAGGTGCTTGCTCAGTTCATTGTCGACAAACCAGGACAGCGCCTCTTCGTCCATACCCGGCGCATCGATGACATACGTCAGCACCGGCGTGTCATGAATGGTCATCCGCGAGACGCTGGGAGTCTCCAGGCTGGCGGGCAGTTCCGCCATGGCGCTGTCCACCACATTGCGCACTTCGTTGAGGGCTTCGTTGCCATCCTTCTCAATGGCGAAGCTGACATTGATCTGTACGTTGCCGGAAGTGATGGTCGTGGTGACATGCTTGAGCAGGCGCAGTGATGAAAGCCGGTCCTCAAGCTTGCGGGCTACCTCGGTTTCCAGTTGCTCGGGGGCAGCCCCTTCGAGGGACGCGCTGATGGTGACTGTGGGCAGGTCCAGGTCAGGGAAATCCTGAATACCCAGCCGTTGCAGGCCGATAAAGCCCAGCACTCCCAGCAGGATAAACAGCATGATTGCCGGGACCGGAAAGCGGATGGACAAGGACGACAGCGTCATGGCTGCACAGCTCCCGCGGCCACCGGCGTTACATGGACGCCATCACTGAGGAAAGCGCCACCGGAGCGCACGATGGTCTGTCGCTCGTCCAGCCCGGAGACGATTTCCACGGCATTGTCCCGGCGACGCCCCACTTGCACCTGACGCTGTGCAACGCGCTCGTCCGCACCGACAGTGAATACCCATGAACGGCCATCACGCAGAAACACGGCAGTATCCGGTACAGTCAGCGCAGGTCGGGCAGGCAACTCGATGCGACCACTGGCATACATGCCAGAGCGCGCCGCACTGCCTGACTCAAGCGCCACGTACACCAGCGCCCGACCGGTGTTGTTATCGAGGATGGGCGACAGCAGACGAACCTGACCCGACACCGACTGGCCATCGGGCAGCGTCAATTGTGCGTGCTGTCCGGGTTTGACCTGAAGCAGTTGCCGGGCATCCAGCTCGGCCTGCCACTCGATGCGACCTTCACGCACCAGCCGAAACAGTTCGGTCCCGGCACTCACCACATTACCCAGCAGCGCGGTACGCGATGAGACGATGCCATCATCGACCGCCACGATTCGGGTCTGGGCAAGACGGATACGAATGCTCTGCATATCGGCGCTCGCAACGCCGAGTTCGGCCTTGGCAGTGGCCAGAGCAATCCGGTATTGCTCGCTTTGCTGGGCGGACAACACACCGGTCACACCGACCACCTCGGCGCGACGCACATCGGATTGTGCCTTTTGCAGATTGGCCCGGGCCTGCTCGACGGTTGCCTGCTGTCTGCTCTGCTCGGCCTGCAGGCTGTCCTGAGCCAGAGTGGCCAGCACCTGTCCCTTGCGTACCCGGTCGCCGATATCGGCATTGATACTGGCGATTCGCAGACTGCCGGTTTCGGCACTGATCAACGCCTCCTGCCAGGGCAAGAGACGGCCGCTTGCGGTCAGTTCATCAGGCCAGGGACGCCACTGCGCACGGGTGACTTCGACGCTGAGACTGCTGAGATTGCTCACCGGCTCGGCGACAGGGGCCTGTGGGCGACTGCGCATCATCCACACCAGCGCCAGAGCAACGCCCAGTACCAGCACAATCCAGACAAGTTTTCGACGACCGGCAATCAAGATCGCTCTCCTGTCGAAGCCTGCGCGACTGACCGGTTTTCAGGGCTGTCCTGCCAGCCACCACCCAACGCTTTATAAAGAGCAATCCAGTAACGCACCTGCTCCTGCTGCAAGGTGATCAGCTCGATCCGGGCATCCAGCGCAGAACGCCGGGCCACCTCCCGGTCCAGGATACTCACGCCACCGGCCTGCCAGGATTTGTCCACGGCCTGAAAATATTCGCTATAGCCTTGGGTCGCCCGCTCCACATCAGCCTCACGGCGTCGCGCCGCATCGAGCCGGACCAGCGCCTGCTCCACTTCACCCACGCTGGTGCGCAAGGTTTGCCGATAAGCCGCCAGTGCCGAATCATAAGCTGCTTCGGCACTCTTGACCGTGGCGCGACCAAGGCCGCCATCGAGCAGCGGCAAGGACAACAAAGGCCCCACCGTCCAGTTGCGCACCAACTGACCATCCGTGGTGCCGACGGCGAACGAGCCGGTCAGGCTCAGGCTTGGCCAGCGCTGGGCTTCGGCCACGCCGATATCTGCACTGGCGGCGGCCAGCTCGCGCTCTCGCGAGGCCAGGTCGGGACGTTGGCGGATCAGGTCGGCAGGAATGGAATGGACATTCAGGCGGGCTGGCGACGGCAATATTGCCGGGGCCTGACCCAACAATTCACGCACCCGGTTTTCATCGCTGCCGGTCAGTTGAGTCAGTTGTTTGAGCAGCAACTCGCACTCGCTGCGCTGATTGATCAGGGTCGACTGGCTGCTGGCTGCCGACGCCTGGGTCAGGACCAGATCGGCCGGTGCAGTGAAGCCCGCCTTGAGCGACAACCCGGTGAGCTCTGCCGTCTGACGCTGCGAGTCGAGCTGTTCCTGATAGGCCAGGACCAGGCGCTGACAACCTCGATATTGAACGTAGTCATCGGCCACTTCGGCAGCCAGTGATACCCGTGCGTCATGCCAGTCATCGACACGGGCCTGTATACGATTGGCTGCTGCTTCACGATTGCGCCGGAACTTGCCGAAGAGGTCGAGCTCCCAGGCAGCATCAAGACCCGCCGATGAACTGGAATAAGACTGTCGCGTACTGTCTTGACGTTCGCCTGTGCGGTTGCGCGACAGGCTGCCTCGCAACGCAGGTGACGCATCGGCATCACTTACCGCCAGGGTCGCCCTGGCCTGCTGAATGCTCGCCCGGGCCTGATCCAGCGTAGGGCTGTCGGCCTCGGCCCATTGCAGCAGGCGTTCGAGTTGCGGGTCGTTGAATTGCTGCCACCAGCCGGACAGCGCCTTGACGCTGGCACCATGGGGCAAAGGTGCATGCCATTGCGCGGGCATGCTGACCGCCGGAGGCTGGTAATCGGGTCCCATCACACAGCCGCTGGTGATCAGGGCAATGAGTATCGGCAGTGAACGTTTCGCTGCCGTTTTGAAGATATCCATGACGTCCTCTTGATGCCTGGACGTTGGGTCAGGCGCTCGGCTGCATTGACGGCGCTATTGAAGCGTTTGACGCAATGACTGTCTGGCGCGGAAAGCGGGGACATTGCCCCGTGGGAAATTGTCGGTCCATGACCTGTGCAGCAGAATCCAACTCCATCACGCGGGCGTGCAGACGACTCGCAGGAGATCCCATTTTTCAAGGCAAACGAGTGACCGACTATGCAAGAGTTGAGCTATCTGAAAAAAGTCGAATCCAACGCAAGGACTTACGCGGCCACATTCCAACGCCTGTTCGTCAGCGGTAACGGTTCACGCCTCAAGGATGACCAGGGACGTGAGTACCTTGACTGCCTGGCCAATGCCGGCACTCTTGCACTGGGTCACAATCCTGCCGTTGTCCGCGAAGCCGTATTGCAATTCCTGGATACCGATCAACTGCAACAGGGCCTGGACCTGGCCACACCGGCCAAGCATGAATTCGTACAGGCGCTGTTCTCTACATTGCCTGCGGGCATGCGCAATAACAGCAAGATCCTGTTCTGCGGCCCCAGCGGCTCGGACGCTGTGGAAGCCGCCATCAAGCTGGCCCGTCATTACACCCAGCGCACTCCGCTGATGGCGTTTCACGGCGGCTATCACGGCATGACCGCAGGCGCGCTGTCGGCCATGGGCAACCTCAAGCCCAAGATCAACGCAGGTGCGGTCAACCCCGGCACTCACTTCCTGCCCTTCCCTTATGCACTGCGCTGCCCCTTCGGTACCGATGGCTCTCAGACCGACCAACTGTCTATCGAATACATCCGCACAGTGCTCAGCGATCCCGAAGGTGGTGTGCAGAAACCCGCGGCAGTGATCGTCGAAGTGATTCAGGGCGAAGGCGGCTGCATTGCGGCGTCGGCAAACTGGCTACGCGAGTTGCGCGAGATCACCCGCGAGCAGGAAATCCTGCTGATCATCGATGAAGTACAGACCGGCCTGGGCCGTACCGGCAGCACCTTTGCCATTGAACATTCCGGAATCGTCCCGGACATTCTGGTGCTGTCCAAGGCCATTGGTGGCGGTTATCCGATGTCAGTGATTGTCTTTGCCGAGCATCTGGATACCTGGAGCGCCGGCATGCATGCCGGTACTTTCCGTGGCAATCAGATTGCAATGGTGGCGGGTGCTGCGACTATCCGTCATGTGCAATCACAAAACCTGGCAGCCCAGGCGGCAGCGCGAGGCGAAAGACTTGCCAGCGGGCTCAAGGACATTGCCCAGCGCTACCCGGCACTGGCCGAGGTGCGTGGTCGCGGTCTGATGCTGGGGGTCGAGGTCACTCATCCCAAAGAAAAGGGACGCACCGGGCCAGGCCACTCGCAACTGGCACGTGCAATCAAGCTCAACTGCTTCGAGAATGGCCTGATGATCGAAACCGGAGGACGCCACAGCTCCGTGTTGCGATTCCTGCCGGCACTGACCATCAGCGAAGAGGAAGTGGGTATGGTTCTGGAGCGTTTTGAAGATTCGGTTGCGGCGGCCATCAAAGCGCATTGAGCATGCACAGGAGCGAATTCATTCGCGAACTGGTTTTGAAGAAGATGTATCGCCTTCAATGACATCTCGCGAATCAATTCGCTCTTATCGGGGTTGGGGTTTGCTTATTCTTTTTGCTTCAGGAAACAGGTTTTTTATTATTTCTAACCATTAGCCCGGCTTCTTATAGTGAGCCTCTTTATCGATGCCACTGCAGGAATCCCTGATGTTGCCACGCCTGTTAGTACCCGGCCTGTTTATGCTGCTGGTCGGTTGTTCCGCGTCTCCCGCTCTTCCCGTTCACACGACTGACCCAGGCACTTCCACCTTGCAGGGCGACAGTGGTCGTCCGCCGCAAGCGATATGGTTACGCACGGAATTGTATTTTTCGCTGGGCTTGCTGGACAGCGAGAAGGATCAGGCCAATGTAGCGCGCTGGCGGGCGTTTCTCGACAAGGAAGTCACGCCACGTTTCCCCGATGGATTTACGGCTCTGGATGCCTACGGCCAATGGCGCGATAAAGGCGCCACACAACCGGAGCGGCTGAATACCCGGGTGATCGTGATCCTGCATGAAAATACAGCCAAGAACCGCGAGAACATCGAGGCCATTCGCCTGACCTGGAAGCGTGTGACCGGTGATCTTTCGGTGTTGCGCCTGTCGCAACCGGCAGAGATTTCCTTTTAAACGATCCCCCTCATATCAGCGTACATCAATTGTTGGAGGGGCCTTGGCCGCCACGACATTCATACACTCACCACATCAGTGTCTGATTTGAAGTCGCGGCCAAGGCCCCTCCCACGGATTTCACACTGGCCACCAGTTTTTGCATTACCCCTACAGGGCGAATCAGAATCCGTAAGTCACCCTGGCGTAGTAATACGCGCCATTGGTTCCAACCGGTGACAACACGTCATACGGAAGATTGCCGCCATAGTTGATCTCGGAGCTGGAACGCTCCGGATATTGGTCAGTCAGGTTGTTGCCGCCCAGGGCAATATCGAACCTGGGCGTGAACTTGTATTGCACCTCGGCATCCAGCTGCCAGACCGCGTTATAGGTCTGCTCAGGCTGGGAATCCCCGAAGTCGAACACCCGTGTGGTCTTGCCCTGACGCGTCAGGCGGCCCAGCAGGCCCCAGTGCTGGCTGGCCCAGTTGGCGGAAATCACGAAACGGTCCCTGGGTGCCGCATCGGTCAGGGTGTTGCGCTCTTCCACGCCCACCAACGCATCGCTGCCAATCCCCAGACTGCTGAGCTGTGAAGGCGTGCCTTTGGTCTTGGTGACTTTGGTGTGGTTCCAGGTGTAAGCCGTGGTCAGGCCCAGTTGCCCGTCCAGCCATGGCTGGCGGTAATTGAGGACCAGCTCGGCTCCGTCGGTGCGGGTGTCGGCGGCGTTGGTAAAGAAGTTCACATCATGGACCCCGGCGACACCGAGGTTGTCGTTGATGTACTGCTCCAGCGCATCGCTGCCGATGCGTTGAGACAAGGTAATGCGGTCCTTGACGTCGATGCGGAACACATCGAAGGACGCATCGAAGCGCTCGTTCAACTGCGCCGTCAGGCCGATGCTGAAGTTCTTCGAGGTTTCCGGCTTCAAGTCCTCGGCACCCAGGGCGCGGGCAATCGGGTCATTGACCGAGAGCACGCGAATATCGGTCAGCGTGCCGCCGGTGCCGAAGTTGCTAGTGGTGTTCTGGAAGCCCACCTGCGCCAGTGACGGCGCCCGGAAGTTATTGGAGACAGCGCCGCGCAAGGCCAGTTGCTCGGTCAGGCGGTAGCGGCCGCTCAGCTTGCCGGTGAGCTTGCTGCCTGCATCGTCATAACGCTCCCAGCGAGTGGCGGCATCGACAAACAGCCGGTCGGTCAGGTCGCCGGACAATTCGGCGTAGGTGCCGAAGACATTGCGGTCCAGGTCAACCTCTTCGCTCGGGCGCAGGCCGTTGGCACCATCGGCTCCGGTGCCGACATACGAGGCTTCGTCGCCCGCGTAGGTCAGGTAGTTTTCGTAGCGGTATTCGCTGCCCAGTGCGAGCACGAAAGGACGACCTGCCAGGCGCAATTCCCGGGTGAAATCCAGGTTGGCAGTGGTCTGGCGCAGCTCGTATGTTCCGGTATCGAAGCGGGTCGGCGAGTCGGCTCCAAGGGCCACGTTGAGGGTGCGTTGGGTTGCCGATTCAAAGTGGTTGCGGCCATGGGTGAGGCTGCTGTCGAAATCCCACTGCTCGCCGATCAGGCCCTTGAAGCCGATGGTGGCCGACAGGTCCTTGTTATCGCCCAATGACTGCGGCAGATAGCCGTTGGGATAAAACTGCGGCTGATCGCTGGGATAGCGATAGAACTCGGCACCCGTGGTGTGTCGTTCGTTGTAGGTGCCGAATGAGTAAGCCTTGCCGTTGCCCAACGGCAGCTCGCTGTTGAACCAGGCATTGACGTCCCGTGCCACGCCGTCGCCCATCACATAGTTGCGCTGCCCCGGTGTATCGGCAAAACCGTCGAAGCCAGCCCGGTTGGTGGGGTCACGGTCCTTGTATTCGGTGCCGCCACGGATAAAACCACCCTCGTCTCCCAGACGTGTGCCGATCTTGGCCGTGGTCAGCGAGTTGCGGCCATCCGTGGTGGTCTTGCCGATGGCGTCCTGGCGCGTGTGATAGGCGCCATAAGTAGTCGAAACTTCGCCGCCTTCGGGAGCATCGTCAAGAATAATGTTGATCACCCCGGCAATGGCGTCGGAGCCATATTGCGCACCGGCCCCGTCACGCAGCACTTCGATGCGCTTGATGGCGCTGATGGGGATCGAGTTGAAGTCCACCGGCGCGGTACCTCGACCGATCTTCGAGGAGTCGTTGACCAGCGCCGAGGTATGACGCCGCTTGCCGTTGACCAGCACCAGCACCTGATCGGGACTCATGCCCCGCAACTGCGCGGCCCTTACATGGTCCGCACCGCCGGAGTTGGACTGGCGGGGAAAACTGAACGACGGCAAGAGCGTCTGCAACGCCTGACCCAGTTCACCACCGCTGGCACCGGCAGACTTGAGGTCATCGGCGGTCAATACGTCCACCGGCACGGGCGAATCCAGCACGGTACGGGCCTTGCCCCGCGTGCCGGTTACCAGTACGGCACCCAGGCGCGTGTCGTCATCAGCACTCGGGGAAGCTTCTTCGGCTTGCGCTGGAAGTTGTGTGATAGCCGCCACTACAGCGGCAGCCAGCAATGACCGTGAACGGTAATACATGGAACGGCTCCTTTGAGTCGCAGAAATACCTGTCGGCAAATAATTATTGCGACGGTTTTCGGCTGTATTTTTTAACGTCGGGAAGTAGCGAGCACGGCAAAAGCAAGCACGAAGAGTCAATAAAACCCTTTGAGGACAGGACATTAGACGAGGTGGCAATCAATGCCAAAGAACCAATAAGACTTAGGTTATATCGGCCTTAAACACTGTTGCTTATTCAACATTAGTTGTTGGACAGGCAACAGTTACATGGGCTTTTTCGCGAATGAATTCGCTCCTACTCTGTGGGAGCGAATTCATTCGCGAAAGACATTCATTTTATTTGGCCAACGGAATCCAGGCCGAACGCGCGACACCTGCTGCTTCACCGAACGCGGGCACTTTCCTGGCCAGGTCGCGGACATTCTTCACATCCAGGTCCAGCAACTGCTGGCGGGTAATCAGGGTAGGCGGCACCAGCACCCGGGCTCCCGGATCTTCACCGGCAATGCGCATGGCCAGGCTGCGCACGCTGATGGCGCCTGCCACTTCCGGGTTTACCGCAGCCGTCGCAGCCCAGGCACTGCCGGGCTCTTTCATGATCTGGATATCGGCGGTGGAAATGTCGGCGCTGTAAATCTTGATCTGCTTGCCAAGGCCAGCCTCATCGACCGCAATCTTGGCGCCTTTGGCGAATTCATCGAAAGGCGCGAAGATCACCTGCAAACCGGGGTTGGCCCGCAGCACCGCACTGGCTTGATCCGCCACCGAGTTGGCGATAGGCGGGTTGAGGGTGCCGAAACGCGCCTTCTCGACAATGCCGGGATTGTCCGCCTTGACCTGCCGCCAGATTTCATCGCGACGCTCCATCGGTGTGAAGCCACCGATGAACACATAACCCGCCTGGAATGCCTTGCCGTTGTCCTTGAGGGCCTGATCCAGCGCCAGACGCGCCAGTTGATGGTGATCCTGTTCGATCTGGATCACTTGCGGATTGCCAAGATCGATATCGAAAGCGACGACCTTGATGCCTTTGGCGACGGCCTTGGCCACGGTGTCCTTGAGGGTTTCGGCAAGGCCCAGTTGCACGATGATGCCATCCACGCCAAGGTCGATGGCCTGCTCCAGCATTTCTCGTTGAGTTGCTGCCTGTTGTCGGGCATCGAACAGGCGCAGGTTGATGCCCAGCGCCTCGGACTGTTTCTCGACGCCACGCAGGTAAGCCTCGGGGAAATCCCCCGAGAACAGATAGCCCACCAGCGCGATATTGACCCCGCCCTTGTCGAACGGCGCAGGCGCACCGGATATTCCGGCAGCGCTGGCACCTGTAGCAAGGGAAGCGACCAGCGTGGCGGCGAGCAGGCGTCGCAGCCCGCGAGTGATGAGTCGATGCATCGAGTGTTCCTTCTCTGACAATGAGGCTCAGCGCGCCCGTTGCGCGAGGCCGAAAGTAAACATCAGCGCCAGGACCAGTACCGCGCCCTTGACGAAATCCTGGGTGTAATAAGGCGCATTGAGCATGGTCAGGCCGTTGAGCAAGGTTGCAACCAGCAACGCACCCACCAGCGTGCCAAACGCATTGGGCTTGCGGGCACCGAGCACGGCAAAACCAATCAGTGCAGCGCCCAGCGCGTCCAGCACCAGACCATTGCCGGAGCTGACATCGCCACGCCCCAGCCGGGCCGCCAGCAGCAGGCCACCCAGTGACGCCAGCAAGGCCGAGAGCACGTAGGCCAGCAGCTTGTATTTTTCCACTGGGGCACCAGCCAGCCGCGCCGCCCGTTCGTTGCCACCGATGGCGTAGAACACCCGGCCAAAGCGGGTCAGCTCAAGAAAGCCCCAGACCAGTAGCGCAACGACCAGCATGACCAGCACCGGAACCGGCACGGTGTCCCACAGCCGCGCACGCCCAATCGCCAGAAAAGCGGCACTGAAACTGCCGGAAGCTTCGTCGCCGTTGGGCAGAGTCATGCCGACGGCAATGGAGCGGCCACCGGTGGGAATCAGTTGCAGGCCGATGATCAAAAACATGCTGCCCAGGGTCGCCAGAATGTCCGGGATGCCCATGCGCACGATCAGAAATCCGTTGAGCAAACCCACCAGCGCCCCGCAGGCCAGGCTGATGAAAATCGCCGGCAGCGGCCCCCAGTCCAGAACCACCATCACATAACTGGCGCACATCAGGCTCATGGCGGCCACCGCACCAATGGACAGATCGAGCCCGCCCACCGACATGCTCAAGGTCACGCCCAACGCCAGCAACGCCACGATGGACACTGACTGCAGAATGATGAACAGATTGCCGATCCGCAGAAACGCAGGTTCCAGTACCGAAAACAGCACGACCACCAACGCCAGGAGCAGCAACAGCCCGTAATGAATGGTGAAGCGCAGCAATGATTCCCATGGCCGTGGTTTCAGGAAGTTTGAAGACGTCGACTCAGGCAAGCGTTGCTCCTTGGCGATGCAGAGGGTTGATTGGGGGTTGCGGCGCTACGCCCGCCATGTGCGCGACTAGCTGCTCCCGTTGCAGGCCGGCACGCGGGTAGTCGGCCACCACACTGGCGTCACGCACTACCAGAATCCGGTCGGCGATTTCCAGCGCCTCGTCGGGGTCGGAGCAGATCACCAGCGTGGCGCGCTGAGCAGCGCTGGCACGAATTCGCGCACCGATTTCCCGGCGGGCGCGGATATCCACGCCCTGAAACGGCTCGTCGAGAATCAGCAGGCGACCATTGCCCAGCAACCAGCGGGCCAGCACCACTTTCTGTTGATTGCCACCGGAAAGCGTCTCCATGGGCACCTCAATGCCTGCGCATTTGATGCCCAGAGTTTGCACGTGCTCCTGCACCGCCTCGCGCTCTGCGCCAGCATCAATGAAACCGCCACGGCTGAATCGCTGCAGAAACGGCAAGGTCAGGGTTCGGGTCAGGGAAAAGCCCGGCACCAATGAGCCACGCACGCGGTCCTCACTGGCCATGAATACACCGCCTGCAATGGCCTGGCGTGGCGACTTCGGCGTCCAGTGCTGCCCGTCCAGTTCGATAACGCCCGCCACGGGTTTACGCAGACCAAAGAAGAGTTCGGCAATCTCGCTCTTGCCTGCGCCCAGCAAGCCGGTCATGGCGACCACTTCACCTTCATGCAGGCTGAGATCGAAAGCCGTGCTGGCTGTGCCGAGTTGGCAATTACGCACCCGCAGGACTTCACGACCTTGCGCAGTCTGCTCATGAACCACCGGAGCCAGTTCACTGCCGAGCATGGCGCGCACGGCAGCGGCCAGGTCCAGCGGTGCGGCGAACTCGCCCGCCAGACGTCCATCGCGCAGCACAATCGCCCGGTCTGCAATGCGCTGCAAATCTGACAGGCGATGGGAAATATAGAGAATGCTGACCCCGCGCCCGCGCAGCACGTCGATCAGCGCGAACAGGCGCTCAGCCTCGGTAGCCGACAAGGACGCCGTGGGCTCATCCAGCACCAGCAACCGGGGCTTGAGGGCCAGCGCGCGGGCCAGCACCACCAGTTGCCGCTCAGCCGTGCCGAGGCTTTCGATGGCAGCCTCCAGCGGCAAGTGCAAATCCAGACCTGCCGCGATCTGGGCAGCACGCTCATGCATGTGCCGCCGTTTGCTCCAGATGGAACCTTGCGGCTGACACAGTTCATCCAGCACCAGATTCTCGGCCACGCTGAAACCCGGCACCACGGCTTCGTCAACCTGCTGGTGAACGGCAACGATACCGGCACGACGCGCTTCATGAGGGGACGCAAAACCAAGCGCCCTGCCCTCGACCCGCAACTCGCCCGCATCATGCTCATGGCTGCCGGAGAGGATTTTCACCAGGGTGGATTTACCTGCGCCATTGGCCCCCAGCAAGGCCACGACCTCGCCGGGATACAGATCCAGATCGATATCCTGCAAGACCCGGCTTGAGCCAAACGACTTGCCCAGCCCACGGGTACTGACCAAGGGATCCTGAGGGACCGTTACGGGCACTTTCATGGAGAACTCAACACAAGGAATCAGAGAAAAGCAGGCCGCGCACGGATCACACTGCGATAAACGACGTCATCAAGAGATGACGGAATGGCATATAGCCTAATGGACGGTTTATCAGGCGATAAATAACCAATTGAAATATGTATAGAAGCACGAGCATCCAGGCTCGTGATTTCAGGACTGTCTGAACAGATACTCCGCAGTCAATTGCTCCAGGCGTGTGATGCCCAGCATCGCCATATCACGGCTGATTTCATCATGAATCAGCTTCAGTGCATGGGCCACGCCCGCTTGCCCGGCGACAGCGGCGGCGTAATTGAATGGCCGACCGATGAACACGGCCTTGGCACCCAGCGCCATGGCCTTGAGCACATCGGTTGCACGTCGCACGCCGCTGTCCAGCATGACCGTGAGGTCCGGGACAGCATCGACAATGGCCGGGAGCGCCTGTAAGGGTGAAAGGCTGCCATCCAGCTGACGGCCACCATGGTTGGAAACAATCACACCATCGATGCCAAGCTGCCGTGCCATGAGAGCATCATGCGGGCTGAGAATGCCCTTGAGCACCATCGCGCCCTTCCAGCGTTTGCGCACGGCTGCAATGTGCTCCCAGGACAAATGGCCGCGATCCGAAAAATCCCTGAGCACATTACGGGACATCACTGGTGCGCCGCGTGTAGCGTAATTGTTCTCAAAGTGCGGCATGCCGTGGTTCATAAAGGTGCGCATGAACACACCGAACAACCAGCGCGGGTGTGTCACGCCTTGCCAGCCCAGCGACAGGCTGGGCCGCAAAGGTGTCGAGAAACCCGCACGAATGTTGTTTTCACGGTTGGATGACACGGGCATATCGACCGTGACCACAAGCGTACTGACCCTTGCCCTGGCCACCCGTTCGATCAGTGCCTCAATCTGCTCGCTGTGACCCGGCAGATAGGCCTGAAACCAGGTATCGGGAGCCGCTTCCATCACCTCTTCCAGACGAATCAGCGATGATCCGCTCATGATGCATGGCATCCGGCGTGCCTGAGCCGCCTGGGCCATGGTGATGTCACCACGGTAACTGGTCAGTGCAGACAGCCCCATCGGCGCGATACCCGCAGGGCTGCTGTAGGTCTGGCCAAACAGGGTTACGCTCTGATCGCGCTTCGACACGTCGATCAGAAAGCGCGGCTGGAACGCATACTCGGCAAAGGCCTGACGATTCAACCTGAGCGAGCACTCGTCTTCAACTGCACCGCTGACATAGGCATACAACGGCCTTGGCAGGATGCGCCGGGCGGCCTGTTCAAAGTCATTGAGCGATAGGAAGTCGCCGGGGAATGTGCTCACTGTTTCGCTCCTTTCATTGTCCGTCGCTACTCACACGCAGTCTCTGGCTGCACGAATCGACTGGCGATGTTACGTCAATTGTCGAGGCTGATGAGCCTTGATCGCTTTATGCCCGAATACGATTGAACAGGCGTTTTTAATTCTTTTTAAATGCCGCGAAAATCCGGCAAAGTCACACGCTTGTCCCCTGCAATCACGGCCACCAATGCATCTGGATCTACGTCAACTGCGGCACTTCATTGCCTTGGTGGAGCATCGCAACTTCGGCCTTGCCGCCGAGTCGGTCAGCCTGTCCCAGTCGGCGTTCAGCCGCAGCATTCAGGCGCTTGAACAGAGCTTCGGAACCCGCCTGATCGATCGCACCCGAAACCTTGCACCCACCAAGAAAGGCCTGATTGTGCTGGAGCACGCACGGCTGATGGTGGGCAATGCCCATGACCTGATCAATGCGGTGCATCAGTTCAACGAGCACGAAGACGGCGAGCTGTCGTTTGCCTGCGGCCCTGCTCCGGCGGCCTGGCTGATGCCTCAGGCGCTGGGGCTTTTCACCCGGCGGCTGCCCAAGGTCCGGCTGCGTTTTCATGTCGATAACTGGCAGGCTCTCGGGCAGCGATTGCTGGCCGAGGAATGCGAGTTCTTCGTTGCCGACGCCCGCAATTTCGAGCACGACCCGGATTATCGGGTGGAGCTGCTCAGCCAGCATCGCTGGGGTTTCTGTTGCCGTAGCGAACATCCTCTGGCCGCGTTCGATGAAGTCAGCGTCGAGCAATTGTTCAGCTATCCGCTGGCGGGCACCGTGCGCCCGCCCAATCTGCGCAAGGCGCTGGTTGAACTCAGCGGACGACCAGACTTCCAGACCAGCATCGAATGCGATAACGGTTACAGCCTGATCAGTGTCATCCAGCATTCCGATGCCATTGGCACCACCAACGTCAGCCGCAATAACCCTTACCTGCGTCAGGGCCTCAAGCTGCTCAACGTGACAGGCCTGGACCCGCAGGCACCGGAATTCTTCACTCACTACGGCATTGTCAGCCGTGCCGGCTACAAGCTGTCATTCCTGGCGCAGAACCTGATCGATGCCTTTCATGAGGCGGATCAGGCGATGCAGGCTCTGGAAGCGAACCCGCCGCAAGAAGAACTCGCCGACCTGCCTCTTACAGGGCTTGCACACTGAAGCGGCTGATGGCCTGACGCGACCAGACCGAACGCAGCCCGAAATACCCGGCAACCGGCAGCCCGTCGAGCGCTTGCTCGAACAGCAACTCTTCATCGACCCAATAGCGGGTCGCTGAAGAGGTCACATCGATACGAATCCGGTAAATCCTCCCTGCTTCCAACAGATGGGCAGCGTCCAGTTTCTCGCCCAGTAACGGACGATTGCCCTGACCGTCGTAGTAACGAAACCGGGTGGTGGTGTTGGTATTGCCGCCCATGCCCACGTACCAGGTGGCCAGCGAGTCATAGGATTCCAGCACGCCGTCGCGCTCGATCAGTTCGCTGGCCTCGCCATCATGGGCACCCCAGAAGACGTTCATGTCCGACAGACGATCATTGGCCTGCCCTGCCACCAGAACCTGGCGCAGGAATTCGATGCGGTAGGCTCCGCTCAGGCGCAGGCGCAGCCAGACGGTCATTCCGGCGCGGGTATCCATGATCAGGCGACCTTGCTCGGCCCAGACACGGGATTGCTCCGGCAGTTCGGTTTCGGCGCTCCAGAGTCGAGTGTTGAAGGTCTGGAAATCATCCTGGACCACCACGCTGGAAGGCGCGATGGGTGCAACGTTCGGGTGAGGCATGAATACAGTCTCGAAACAGATGAATAAAGGACCGTCTAGTTATCCAGCGCCAACAAGGCGATAGCGGTCAGGCCCCACTGGGCCACGGCATTGGTCGATAGATTGGCCGCGGCGGATGTTCCAGAATGCTCATCGATCACCGACACGGGATCAGGCTCATTCAACGGATACAGATAGGCTGGCGGCTGCACGACATGCAGGCTTCGGTTGGGTTTCGGGATACCGCCCGAGCCGCCGAAGAACTCCTTCCAGGCCCGGTCTTTCAAGCCACGGTCACGCAATCGATAGGCCGCGAATGCCGTCAGGCGTGCATGGCCCTGGGCGAGATTGAGATTGGCCAGTGGTGCGCCCAGGGCTTTTTCCCGCTCTGCCGCCGGGGCGTTGTACAACCGGCAGTAATCCAGCCAGGCACGCTCGAAACTGGCCGAGGGCAACAGTTGCAACAGCTCGCTGCAGATCTCGGCCAGACCGAATACTGCCGACAGATGCGACACCGACAGCTTGCCGCTGGTGTCGATATCGAAGCGTCCGCTGTCCAGTTGCATGTTGCCAAGGCCGGTGAAAAAGCCATGGGGCTGCGCGGCAATCGTCTCCATGCTGTTGAGCAGACGGCGTGCCATGGCCGGGTCGCCGCTGCGCTCCCAGTCGGTCAGCCAGGCTGCTGCGATGGCTCCCCAATCGGTGCCGAATGTGATGCTGGCGTAGCCGTCGCGAGAATCACGCTGCTGCCCGATCTTGCGACCGGGCACCACGTCGCGCAGGGTGCGCAAGGCTTCCACTTGCTCATGGAGCAAATCACCGATGCGTTCATCGGCGGTCAGGTAATACAGAAACCGGCGGTTGGCGGCTGTGGAAATGCGCAACTGTTTCGCGCTGTCGCCCCAATGCTGAACGTTATGCCGCGAACCCAGCGGCGCAAACCGCCCGATATGATGCACGTCCACTTCGCCGGTATGACGGGTCATGGCTTCAGCCATGCGGAATACATCCTGGCGACCGGTGCGCAAAAAGTAGTACCAGAGCCACAGGTCGGTGCTCAGTTCCGAGTTGTCCCAGGCAAAGCCACCCACGTCATAGCGCCAGACATGCCGCTGTTCGTCATAGGTGTGCATGACATCGCCGTAGTCCCAGAACCCGTACCACTTTCGCTGTTCGACCTCGTCGCGATAGAAGTCGAAATACCACGCCAGTTGTTGCTCGATCTGCTGCCTGCGCCCGTTCTCTTTCCTGACCGGTGCCCAGTCAGGTCCGAACACGCCTGCGGCATGCAAGCGCTCGGGCGAAACCAGCAGCAGAGGTGGCTCTTGAATGCGCCAGGCAATCTGTTGCAACACTGCGCCACTGGGCGTGGCTGCAACGAACTGCAATTCCAGCTCGCTGGTCCGCGCGACGCCCGAGGGCGTGCCGAAGCCGGGTTCATAATCTTCGTAGGTGATCTCCAGAGCTTCGCGCTGTTTGACGAAGCTGTCCTGGCCCATGCCGTCGTGGTAGCTGCGCAAGTCCATCGGTGCGGCCTGAGGTGCCCACAGCCAGACGGTGACTTGCGCCCTTTCAGTCTGCGCCCCTTCGATATCCAACTGCGCCGGGTAGCTCTGCCAGAAATTGCGCAGGCCGAATACCACGCCACCCTGAGGCGAGCCGATATACCCCACGCCTGCCGCCCTTTGCCCCGTGGCACTGTTGAGCCAGCTCTGGCCGGACGTTGTGCGCTTGCTGATCTGGTAACCGTCCGGGTGCGCCTGCAGCAAGCGATAGCTGCCGAACGCGGGAATGTAGTGCAGTCGATTGGCAACTTCCGGGGCAAAGCCTTCCACAGGACCGGTGCTTCTGCCTTCGACCTGAGCGCGCATGATCTCGTCGCCCGGATTGCGGCGCAGGCCGGTCAGGCCGCGCACTGCTTCGGCAAAGACCCCGCCGTTGGCAGCGACGAAACGCACGTGCCGGTCATGCAAGGGTTGATCGAGCGGCGTATCGAAACGCAGGCCCACGCCCTTGATGAAGTCATGCTGCTCATCGATATCGATCAGCAAGGTGTGAATCAGGCGCAGGTTTTCACTGTTGGCGTAGGCATAGATACGCACGATGAAAGGCAGCAAAGTCCCGTCGCCGCCTTGCAGGCGATGGGTGCCGTGCAAGGCTACTACCGCCCGGACCGGGCCATTCTGTTCCAGCACGGCGCGTTGTATTTCACTGCGGTATTGCCGTATCGGCGCTGCGGGCTGATCCGGGTCGCCCTGGACTTGCAACAGCAAATGCCCGTTCTGCAGCGTGAGCCGGTCTTTGCGGCTGACGCTGCGCAGCAGGTTTTCGCCCTGACGCGAAATGACGCATTGCAACACGCCGGTGTCGATGCGGATCTGCTCATCGTTTTCACTGGCCAGCCCACGTCCTTCAGGTGCGGCGACGCTGCCCGGGCGCAGATCGTAATGCTCTGCAACGCCCTGCTGCGGCCCCATGGCATGGGCGGTCCATTTCAGGCTGCCATCAGGCCAGTAAGCCAGCGGCCAGCTTTGCAACGGCGGTGTCGATCCATCGCTGCCGTGAATCTGAAACTGACTGCCAGCGGCAACCTGCCCCCAGGGCCATGGCGTGCCCCAGGTCACGCCGCTGAACGACGCCGGGATTTGCTTGCCCAGCCACCCGAGTCGGGCCTCGGCCTTGGGGGCCGGCTGAGCAGCCAGAGCGCTGCCGATAAAGGGCGCGGAGCCTGTCAGTACAGCACCGGCGCGCATGAAGCTGCGGCGATCGAGTAGAAATCTGCTCATCGGTCAGGGCCTTTAGAAGTCGTAGCCAACGGTCATGCCCAAGGTGCGCGGCTCACCCACCACACCAAAGGCCGAGCCATAGTCACCAGCATTCAGTGAGCGGTAATAGCGTTTGTCCGTGACGTTATTGGCCCACAAAGAAGCGTTCCAGGTGCCCTCGTTGTATTGGCCGCTCAGGCCGGTGGACAGGCTCAGCAGGCCATAGCCCGGAATGCGGGTGAATTCGGAGTTGTCCACGGTGCCGTAAGCCCAGGTGCGATACGAGTAGCGCCCGGCGACAAAGGCTTCCAGGCCCTCGAATGCCTGCCACTCGTAGCGGCTGCTCAGGTTGTAGGTGAGTTTCGGCGAGCGGAACACCCGGCTGCCGCTCAGGTCGCAGGAGGCTGGCGGACGAGGCGCAAGCGTCACTTCAGCCGGGCATCTGCCGCCCTTGAAGTCCAGATACGTGTTGTCCAGCAATGTGCCGTTGAAGTTGATGCTCAGGCCATCCAGCGGCTTGAGGGTCAGATTGGTTTCCAGGCCACGCGATTGCATGGTGCCGGCGTTGATCAGGTAGCTGCTCTGGCTTTCCAGATCATAGGCCGTGGTCTGGAATTTACGCACTTTCGACCAGAACAAGGCTGCATCCACGATGACCCGGTTATCGAGCCAGCGGCTCTTGAGCCCCAGTTCACTGCCAAGGGTTTCCTCAGGTTCGATCAGCAGGCTGTCGAAACCGGCGGTGTTGGCCGCCCCCGAGGACACGTTCAGACCACCGGCCTTTTCGCCATAGGCCACGGTGAAATAGCCTTGCAGGTTGGGCATGAAGAAGTAGCTGAAGTTGAGCATCCCGGCGGGCAACTGGCTGTACTGGTTCAGCTCGCCCGAGTCGAAATCGTTCTTGTTGACCCGGCGAAACGAGCCGGATTTTTTGTTGTAGCTGTCACGCAGCCCGGCGGTGATATCGAACTTCTCGGTAACGTGCAGCGTGCCTTGGGCATAGAGCGAAAACACCGTGTCGTTGATCTCGCCCCAGCGTTTTACTGTCTTGCCGGTGTTGGAGGTGTTGCCGTAATACTGCGTGGTGCGAGTGCCCGCGGCGTAGTAATCGTGGGCAAAGGTGTCCAGGTTCTCGCCCCAGTAGGTGGCCCCGATGGCGTAGTCGAAAAGCTCACCCTTGGGTGAATCCAGACGAATGTCCTGGGACCAGATACGGTCGCGCACATCGGCACCGCTGCCCGCATACAGGGGAATGTTCAGGGCATCGGTGTTGTTGGGCTGGAAACCGAAATAGCGGAACGACGACACCGAGCGCAGGTTGTAACCGTTGGCCAGTGTCCAGTTCGCCTCTGCTGACAAACCACCCTGGCGCACGTATGCCTGGTTTTCATCGTCTGCGTTGACCTTGTAGCCACCGCCGACCACCGTCGCGCCCACCAGCGCCGTGCGGTTCAGGTAAGGCACCGTGCCGTTGACGGTATTGGCCTTGTCCAGCACAGACACCGGTTCACTGGTCGCCTTGTTGTAATCAGCGATGATCCGCAAGCTGAAGTCGTCCGCTGGCTGCCAGAGCAACTGCCCGCGAATGCCGTCCTGATTGCTGCCGCCCAGATCATGGCCGGTGTAGATGTTCTTGATGTAACCGCCCTTTTCGGTGTGTGACAGGTTGATGCGACCCGCCAGGGTTTCGGTCAGCGGCCCGGAGAACATCGCCTGGGTCTGGGTATAGCCGCGCTGGCCGATAGACTGGCGCAACGAGCCTTCAGGGGTGAAGGTTGGCTTGCGGCTATGGATATCCACCGCGCCGCCTGTGGTGTTGAAACCCTTGAGGGTGCCTTGCGGCCCGCTCAGTACATCAGCGCTTTCGATATCCAGCAGGTCGTTGGACATCATGCCCGGACGACTCAGGTAAACGTTGTCCAGAAACAGCCCGACGCTGCTGGGCATGCCGATGTTGATTTCGGTGCCGCCACCATCGCCCACGCCCCGAATGGTCATGCGCGTGTCGTAGGAATCCACTGTGGCCACATCCAGCCCCGAGGCTACTTGTTGCAGGTCTTCAAGCCGGTAGATGCCTTGCTGCTCAAGGGTCTTGCCGCTCAGCTCGCGCTTTGACGAAGGCGGCTGCTGAGGGTCGGCTTCGCGCACGCCCTCGACCTGCACGGTGCCCAGACGGGTCGTGGTTTCGGCCATCGCGGGCGCTACTGCCATGGCCAGCGCCATGCCGGTGACCCAAGGGAGGTATTTTTGCTGAGCTTCACGTTTCATGGGGTATTCCAGCGAGCAAGGGATGCCGTACCGTCAGCGAGGTGCTGTCGGCAGATAAGGTTCAAGGTCGGGTCTGTTGCAGAAATTGCGGCGCGAGCCACTGATCCACATCGATATCACGACGAATCAGGCGCGCCTCCCTGGCACTGCCGATGGACTGTTTGAGGCGTTCGACAAAACCGCTGTCCAGCTCCGGCGACAGCAGCACCGACAATGGCGGCGCACCTTCCAGATTGGCCTTCAGCAGATTGGCAGGGTAAGACGCCTGATCGGCCAGTAACTGGATATAGGCCTCGCGGTTGTGCGGGTCGCTGGCCCAGTTCGATGCCTCACGCTGGACCTGAACGATCCTGCGGACCCGGTCCGGATGCTCGTCGAGCAGTTTCTGCGACACCAGAACCAGACCGGACAACTCACCCGCACCACCCAGTTCGCGGGTCGAGACAGGCACCTGAGCCTGGCCCCGCTCGCGCAGCGCCAGGATATTGATACCGCCCCAGGTCGCATCGATCTGCCTGGCGGCCAGCGCCGCGCTGGCGGCAGCGAAATCGAGATTGATGACGCTCATATCCTTTTCGGTCAGCCCGGCGGTGCGCAGTGCATCAATGAACGAAAGCTGCGCGGCAGTCCCGCGAAACAGGCCGACACGCTTGCCCTTGAGGTCTGCCAGAGCATGAATCGACGAACCCGGCGGTACCGCCAGATAATGCGCGACGCCCCGGGCCGCGACAGCAACCACCCGCGTATCGAGCCCGCCCGACTTGCCGACAATGCTGCCCAGATCACCGAGATAGGCCATGTCTAGCTGGCCATTGGCGAACGCCTCGTTGATCAGCGGCGCAGCACCCTTGAAGAAGTGCCATTTGACCGTCACGCCCTCGGCACTGAACGCCTGCTCAAGACGCTGCTGGGCATGAATGACATCCACCAGACCGCCACCGGCAGGCTTGCTGCCAGCCCCGATATCGGACACCGCAATATTGAGCTGCGCCGCAACCGCAGGCTTCAGCGTCAGGCCAAGACTTAGCAGCAATGCAACAAGAAGATAAGAACGCAATGACATGGGCGGTTTCGGACTCCGTAGAAAACCACTGGCACTGTCTGGCCAGCAGGCGATGACGTTTAACCACAACGCCAGCGTTCTTCGTAAATACCGAAACCCCTCATGCTTATTTCAAAAAGGCATAAACAAGCAGGAATGCAGCGTCTGGAGGTTATGTAAGAACCGCAAAAGTTATTTGCGGGATTTGCATTGGATATGGGAGCAAGGGGTGGGGTGTAATGGGGGAAAGTTGCAAGCCTTAAGCGGCAAGCTGCAAGTTAAAAGCTCACAGCCTGCCGCTTGTAGCTTGTAGCTTGTAGCTTGTAGCTTATGCCCAGCGATTCTCCGGGACAGGCAACCCCAAATGCTCGCGCAGCGTGCTCCCGCTATATTCCTCACGAAACAGTTTGTGTTTGCGCAGGATCGGCAGCACGCCGTCGACAAAATCGTCCAGGCCTTGCGGGAAGTGTGAGGGCATCAGGTTGAAGCCATCGGCTGCGCGGCCCTCGAACCAGGCAATCAGTTCATCCGCCACACGTTGCGGGGTGCCGACAACGATTTTGTGGCCCCGTGCTCCAGCGGCCAGGTTGCAGATCTGGCGCAGGGTCAGGCCGTCGCGGTGTGAGAGGTCCAGCAACAGGCGAGCGCGGCTTTGCATGTTTTGCGGCAGCGGCAAGTCCGGCAGCGGCTGGTCCAGATCGAAGCCGGAAAGATCCTGCCCCAGACGATCCGCAACCATCAGCAAGGCAGCTTCCTGATCGGTCCAGCTTTGCAGGTGATCGAAACGTGCCAGGGCTTCGGCGGCGGTCTTGCCAAGGATCGGCATGACACCGGGCATCACCAGACAATGATCCGGCGAGCGCCCCTGAGCGACGACTTGCGCCTTGAGGTCGCGATAGAACTGCTGGGCTTCTTCCAGACCTTGCTGGGCGGTGAACACCACTTCACCGATGCGCGCCGCCAAGGCCATACCCGGCCCTGATGAACCAGCCTGAACCAGTACCGGATGACCTTGCGGAGCGCGGGTCAGGTTGAGCGGCCCGGCGATGGAGAAGAACTCGCCCTTGTGATCCAGGCTGTGCAGTTTGTCCGGGTCAAGGTACACGCCACTTTCGCTGTCGCGCACATAAGCGCCCTCTTCCCAGCTGTCCCACAAGCCACGCACCACATCGACGAACTCCTCGGCCACGGCATAGCGCTGGGCATGGTCGGGATGGGTGGCGCGGGTGAAGTTGGCTGCGCTGTCGTAGCCGGTGGTTACCACGTTCCAGCCAGCACGGCCTTCGGACAAGTGATCGATGCTCGCGAACTGCCGGGCGATGGTGTAAGGCTCGCTGTAGGTGGTCGAGGCCGTCGCCACCAGCCCGATGCGCTCGGTGATCGCCGCCAGCGCGCCCAGCAACGCAACGGGCTCCAGGCGCACGATCATGGAAGGATGTTCCTTGGGACCGGTCACCAGCTTGTCGCCGAAGAACACCATGTCCAGTTTGGCTTTTTCGGCGGCCAGGGTCAGGCGACGGATCAGCGTGAAGTTTTCACTTCCGGACTCGGCTCCGGGGTAACGCCAGCCAGCCGAATGATGACCTGCGGCCTGAATGAAAAGGCCCAGACGCATTTGCCGTGTAACTTCACTCATTTGAACACCTGCCTACATTCGATTTGACCAGCCTTCTCAGGGCTGGCTGGCATAGCGTGACACATCTTCGGTATCAGAGGCTCAAACGAACGGCCAGAGCGCTCAGGGTGACGACAAGGATGGGAAGCGTCAGCACGATGCCGACCTTCAAGTAGTACCCCCAACTGATGGTGATGTTCTTGCGGGCGAGCACATGCAGCCAGAGCAGTGTGGCAAGGCTGCCTATGGGCGTGATCTTGGGTCCCAGGTCGCAGCCGATGATATTGGCGTAGACCATGGCATCGTGAATGACGCCATCGACCCCGGCCGCATGAATGGATAACGCCCCGACCAGCACGGTCGGCATGTTATTCATGATCGACGACAGCAATGCGCTCAACAGCCCGGTCCCCAGGGAAGCACCCCAGATTCCATAGCCTGCAAAGACGTTGAGAATTCTGGCGATGTAATCGGTCAGGCCAGCGTTCTTCAGGCCATACACTACCAGGTACATCCCCAGGGAAAACACCACCACTTGCCAGGGCGCGCCTTTGAGCACCTTGCCGGTTCCGATCCTGTGCCCCATCGCCGCGATGACATAGAGCACCAGGGCACAGGCAGCAGCAATTGCACTGACCGGTATGCCGAGGGGTTCGATCACGAAGCAGCCCACCAGCAGCAACCCCAGCACCCACCAGCCCGCGATAAAGGTCGCACGGTCACGAATCGCCTCGCCGGGACGCTGCAGTTGTGTCACGTCGTAGGTGGCGGGCAGATCCTTGCGGAAATACCACATCAGCATGCCCAGCGTGGCCGCGATACTGACGAAGTTGACCGGCACCATGACCGAGGCATAGCGCTTGAAACCAATGTCGAAGTAGTCAGCCGAAACGATATTGACCAGATTCGAAACCACCAATGGCAGGCTGGCTGTATCGGCGATGAATCCGGCAGCCATGACGAACGCCAGGGTTGCGGCCGGTGAGAATCGCAACGCCAAAAGCATGGGAATCACGATAGGGGTCAGAATCAGCGCGGCCCCATCATTGGCAAACAACGCAGAAACCGCAGCGCCGAGCAGGATGATAAAGGCAAACAGTTTTTTGCTGCTCCCCCCACCCCAACGTGCCACGTGCAGCGCAGACCACTCGAAGAAACCGGCTTCATCCAGCAACAGGCTGATGATGATCAGAGCGATGAAAGTACCGGTGGCATTCCACACGATATGCCAGACGGCAGGAATATCACTCAGGCTGACCGCACCGGTCAAAAGCGCCAGAACCGCACCGAAGGCTGCGCTCCAGCCTACGCCCAGCCCCTTGGGCTGCCAGATGACCAGAATTATAGTGACGACGAAAATCAGCAGTGCAATCAGCATGACTACAACTCGATGGCGGGACCGCACAAATGACTGGGTTGCACGGTCAATGGTTCCTCTTGAGAGTTAGAGATTTACCGACCTGATCTGCCTCCCGCTTGCACAGCAAAGGCTCAGCCGACACTCGCCAGGCTATGGCATTGCGCGTAGTGGTTCATGAGCCCCTTGAGGGAATGCGCCAGGGTGATGCGAGTTTGCTGGTCATAACGTTCAAGCTTGTCCGTGCGACCGTGATGCAGGTATTCCAGTATCGCGTTGGCTGCCGGCTGGCTGGCACCGAACGCATGGGCCAGGCCTTGAGAAGTCACCGGGTCGAAAGCGATTGCCGCCTCACCCACTGCAAGCCATTGCGACGTCGCGACACAGTCCAGTGCCGAACAACCTGCATCGAGTACCTGCACAGATGCCACCGACAACTCGTCGGCAGTGGCGTAGAGGTGCATCAGCTTTGTCTGTTGCAGTTGCAGGGCAAGCTCGGCCGGGCTGCGGCCGACATCGCCGCCTTCTGGAAAGAAGCGCACCAGATGGCGCTGGCCGCTGGCTGACGTCGCGCCAGACCACCAGCCCAGTGCGTCCGCCTCGATCAACAGCCAGTCGGTTGATGCCTGCTCCGAAGTACCGGCAGGCAAACAGGCGGCCACGGCCACCTGACGACTCAAGCGCCGCCTTCCTGCCCCCCCGAGCCGTGCAATGCCGCTGGATTTGCCCGAAGCATCGACCACGAAACGGGCTTTACCGCTCCAGGGCTGCGCGCCACGCAAGCCCGTCAGCGTGGTGACTGCAGCGAATTCGGCATGGGTCACTTGAACGCCCTGCTCCATCACCACACCGGCGGCCTGTGCCTTGTCCCGCAAACGGGCATCGAACACCTGACGGTCCAGGAAATAACCATGGGATGAACGTTCGGCGAAGTAATCGCGAAAGTCCCGCTGCGGCGTCATCCAGATGGACTGCACGCCGCAACAGCGGCGCGCAGCCGAAATATCTTCCAGCAAGTCGGCATGCCCAAGCGCGGCCAGTGACGGCACCGCCTCGGGCGACAGGCATTCACCGGGCCGTGGCTGGCCTGCTTCGCCACGATCGACCATGCAGACATCAAGCCCTGCTTCGGCCAGGCAGATGGCAAGCGCCGAACCTGCCGGTCCGGCGCCCACGATCAGAACGTCGTACACGAGGGTCAAATCTCGTCCCTGCGCAACCGGCGTGGTGCAACATGCTTGCCCGGCTTGGCTTTTTCGAGTTCAGCCCCTTTGAGCAACGGCTGTGGATGGTCCAGAGCTTCGATGGCCGCGAGCAAGGCAACCTTGGTGTTGGGGCCGACGGCGCTTGCCGGTCGACCGGTTTCTACCCAGGCCTGGGCTGGCAGCCCCAGTTTCTTTTGCAGCTCGGGCGATGTTTCCTGGCTGACCAGAACGCCAAGCTCCCACCACTGGCTGACCATCTTGTTGATACGCACCAGGTAGGAACCTTTCAGGTCGCGCAACCAGTCTTCGCGATAGGAGAAGTTCTTGAGCTGCTGCGGCTCACTCGACAATGTCGAACCGACACGCTGCCAGGCCTCGTTGCTGAGCACGCTGTTAGGCACGCGGGCACCCCAGTAGCTGGGGAAGGACAGATAAGAGCCCGGTTCGTATTCCGCATCGGACAGGCAGGATGCGCCGTCGGTCTGCCATGGCACGCCCAGTGCGCGGGTCAGGGAACCTGGACCTACGCCGTCCAGCGGGCCGCCTTTGCTCAGGCAGACTTCCGGTGTCAGCTTGCTGCCGTAATCCTGGCGTACGACATGGCCCTGAGGCAGAACGGCCAGGCGATAAGGACTTTTCCAGACGCTGGACACACGCATGAACCAGGTCAGTTCGATGCCAGGGTGGAACGGCCCGCCCAGACATTCATGCAGCCCTACCCGATCCAGCGCTTCGGCCTGCTCTTTTGGTTTGAGTGACGAGAACGCGGGGATAGCCGGTTCACCTTTCCAGTCGGAGACAAAATCCCCTTTCACCCAGTTTTCCAGTGCCTTGTACATCAAAGGCGTCACGGCAAGGCCTGCACCCTCTTCATCGGAATAATCGCCGTAGTAATCGCCATAGAACGGCAATAGCGCAGACGTGAACGCCCCAGTGCCGTTCGGGATACGGAAAAGATCGAAGACCCTGGTGCGGAACTCGGCATTCTTTGCAGACGGATCGGCCAGTTTCTTCAAGACTGCCTTGTTCTTGGTATCCAGTGGCGAGCCGGAGCCGCTAAGCAGGTAAATACCATGGTTGGTCCACTGCATATTGGTCAGGCGGTCGAAGATCGGCCAGATGTCGCGGGTGAATTCAGTCTTCTTGTGGGCAGGCAGTTGACCATTGCTCACATACAGGTTGCGCACCACGTCTTCCATGGTGACCACACCGAACAGGCCCGGCGCATAGTTGGGCGGCGTCACCGCCAGGAAACCAGGCTCGGCCTCAAGGACATCGCCATTGGCGAAGGTCACACGGGCGTAGACCGGACCATCGGAAATGTCGTCATGCCAATCTTCATTGTTGGCGAAGGTGACAGGCTTGGTACCCGCCTTGAGCGGTGCGGAATGCCCATGACCACCCAGCGCAATGAGCCGACCTTCTTCGTCGGTGCGCAACTCGCCCAGATAGACCGGTTTGCTGTAGAACTCGCCGGTGTCGAAGTGGAAGGCCTTGCCCTGCTTGTTGCGACCGCTGATGGTTCTGGGACCAGGACGGATATCCAGCGCCTTGCGCTGCTTGCCAATGACCGCCGGATTGCGTCGACCGGCTTTCTTGGCGTAAGGCGCGGGCAGGTCCATGGCATTCTCGAAGTCGTACCAACCGGCCTTGAGGTTGGCGAGTTCCACGGTCCAGTCGATCTTCACACCATCGGCGAGGGTAAGCTCCTGGACCGATCCATCAGTCAGTTCAGCGTAGATCCGAAAACGCACGGCCTGGCGTCGCAAGTGCCCGTTGGCATCGCGAAACTGTCCATCCGCACTGCTCGCAACCGCTCCGGGAACCTCTGCGGCCAGGACATATTCGTCATGACCCAACGCATTGCCGACCCGGGCAATCCCCAGCCCCGGATGCACACGTACTGACTTGATCGACGCGGTACTGATGGTAGTGGCCATTGCGAAGCAGCCTCCCTGCTTGAGTGAAATATCTTGAGAACCTTTTCTCAGGCCACGACACTAAATGACAAAATATCAAGATGTCAAATAGCCACACCCCAATCTTTTCATCCCCTTCTGCGCCCTTGAAATACGGCCCACAGAAGCATTTACATTCCCTGATCAAATACGGCTAAATGGCGGCCTTCTTGCTCCGGGCCCACCCATGGCTTCAATGAAACGCATCAGTCCCTGGATCGCTTGTCTGGCTGTGTTGCTCAACATGCTGGCCATGCCGATGAGCCGCGCCATGCAGCCGCCGGATGTGCATCTGTTGCTGTGGGGCGGGTTCTGCTCCGGGAGCGGTTCGATCGCCTTGTCGCCCGGTTTCAAGAAACTGATCGATACGTCGCAACCCGCTTCCTCGAAAGCCGCCATGCAGCATGGCGATTGCTGCTGTGGCCATGCAGGTCTGGCGGCGCTGCCAGCCGATTACTACCGACACTTTCTGCCTCGCTACACCCCTGATACAGCACTGGACAACCCCGAGCAGCCGACGCTGCATCCCAGGGTTCGCTGGCCCAGTCTGACCCCGCGCGCCTCTCCCCTGGCCTGACCACGCCTTACCCGCCCGCCGACTGTGGCGCGGCTTTTCTTGTCTGGCGCTGGAACGCCTTGAACGGCCATTCCACGTCCTTGAAATATCTTGGTCTCCAGGAAGTAAGTGCTATGCCTGTTTTTTCTACATTGCCACGCGCAATGCATGCCCCTGTGTCCCGCTCCCTCTGTCAGGCGCTGACCTGCGGGGTATTTGCCCTGACGCCGTTGTCCGCCGCCCTTGCCGAAACCCAGGTTGAAAACTCGACCCTGACCCTCGGCTCCGTCACCGTTCAGGGCAACAGCAGCGGCCCGCTCAGCACCAGCAGCGTGCTGAGTTCGGTGGATATTCTGGGTGGCGACATTCTCGAAAAGATGCCGGTCAATTACAGCTGGGAGCTGTTCAGCCGTGCGCCGGGCGTGATCCTTACCGAATTCAATCAGGGCACCACTTCCGGCAAGATTTCCTTTCGCGGCTTTAATGGCGAAGGCGAAATCAACGCAGTGAAACTGTTGATCGACGGCATTCCGAGCAACAGCAACGACGGCAACATGCCGTTCATGGACATGATTTTCCCCATGGAGCTGGACAGCATCGAGGTGGTGCGCGGTACCAGCGATGCGCGCTATGGCCTGAATAACATCGCAGGCAACGTCAACATGCTGACCCGCACCGGCGGCAACTACACCAAGGCGCGGATTCGCTACGGCAGCTTCAATACTCAGGAAACCCAGCTGTCCAAAGGCTTCGAGAACAGCAACTGGAGCCAGAACTATTTCTTTGCCTATCAGAAATCCGATGGCTATCGGGATCATGCCGAAGCCGACAAATTCTCCATGTCCGGCAAGTGGTTCTATACCCCGGACGACGAGAGCTATCGCATCGGCCTGATTGCCCGGCATTACGAAACCGAAGCCCAAGAGCCCGGTTACCTGAGCGAAGAAAATGCCCGTCATCACCCGACCATGACCAACAGCTACAACGCCACCGACAAGGGCACGCGGCGCATGAATCAGGTCAGCCTGCATTTCGACACAGACCTGGCCGACACCCTGGCATGGTCGGCGAAGACCTACATCAATACCTTCGATGATCGACGCTGGACCCAGTACTGGAGAACCTCCTCACAACAGGAACGGGATGCCTACGAAACCCAGTACGGTGCCCTCACCTCCCTGACCTGGCGTCCGGAAGTCAGCTGGCTGTATGACTTCGCCCTGGAAGGTGGAGCGGACATGCAGCAGCAGGAAAACAAGAGCGAGCGCTATCGCACCCTGAATCGGGTTCGTCAGGCTCAGACCCGCGATCAGCAATTCGATTTCGACACTTACGGCGCGTATGTCCAGGCCGAGATCAAGCCGTTCGAGTCGCTGAAAATCGTTCCGGCCTATCGGGTCGACAAGATCCAGGGCGACTTCACCAATGAAATGACCGGCCTGGACTACGACATCAATGACTACGGCCTGATCAAGCAACCCAAACTCAGCGTGGTGTATTCGCCCTGGGACGTGGCCAGTTTCTATGCCAACTGGGGACGCACCTTTCAGGTCGGCACAGGCGCTGCGGCCTACAAGATTCCGCCACGGGATACCGATCTGGCACCGTCGATCAACGAAGGCTGGGAAACCGGGATCAAGTTCACGCCCACCCGCTGGATGGATGGCCGGGTTGCCTACTGGCAGCAGGAAGCCAGTGGCGAGGTCAGCCGCAGGCTGAACGACCCGAGTGGCGAATCGGACAACGTCGGGGAAACCCGGCGCTGGGGTTATGACCTGCAAGTAAACCTGCATCCAAACGAGCGCACTGAAATATGGATGGCTTACTCATGGCAATACTCGAAAATCCTTGAGCCCAGTGCCACCTTGCCCAACAGCAAGGGCCGGGAAATCGACCATATCCCCCATCATCTGTACAACGCGGGTATGACGTATCAGGCCACTCCCGCCTTGCAATTGACCGCCTGGATGAACGGCCAGACCAACTACTATCTGGAGCGGGAAAACACCCAAGGCACCTATGGCGGCTATGTGCTGATGAACCTGGGCGCGACCTGGAAAGTGAGCGATTCAGTGAGCTTCGACCTGCAACTCAAGAACCTGACCAACCGCTACTACGAGTACGTCTGGTATGACCCGGACGGTGCCGTCGATTCCCTGCACTCGCCGGGCGATGGGCGTGCCTTGTATACCGGGGTCACACTGGAGTTCTGATCCTGACCGGATGTCGAGGTGCCACGAGCGGCACCTCGACATCAAAGCTGCTTTAATAGAAACCCCAATGATCTGACAGGAAGCATGCAGATGGATCGTCTCACCGCCAAAGACTTTGCCCCTGAACTGCTTGAGCTGTACGACTACTACGCCCACGGCAAGATCAACAGACGCGAATTTCTCGACCGTGCTGCCCTGTTCACCCTGGGAGGCCTGACCGCCACGGCTCTGCTGGCTTCGCTGAGCCCGAACTACGCGCTGGCCGAACAAGTGGCGTTCACCGACCCGGATATCATTGCCGAATACGTCAATTACCCTTCGCCAAAAGGCCATGGGCAAGTGCGTGGTTATCTGGTGCGTCCGGCGAAAGCCAGCGGCAAGCTGCCTGCGATTGTGGTTGCCCATGAAAACCGTGGGCTCAACCCTTATATCGAAGACGTCGCCCGACGCGCTGCCAAGGCAGGCTTCATTGCACTGGCACCCGACGGCCTGTCCTCGGTGGGCGGTTATCCGGGTAACGATGACAAGGGTCGCGAGCTTCAACAGAAAGTCGATCCTGAAAAACTCATGAACGACTTCTTCGCCGCCATCGAATGGCTGATGAAACATGACGCAACCACCGGCAAGGTTGGCATCACCGGCTTCTGCTATGGCGGCGGCGTTGCCAATGCGGCGGCCGTGGCTTATCCGGAATTGGGAGCAGCAGTTTCATTCTATGGTCGCCAGCCCAAGTCCGAAGACGTCGTGCGGATCAAGGCACCGATCATGATTCACTACGGCGAGCTGGATACTCGCATCAACGAAGGCTGGCCCGCGTATGAAGCGGCGTTGAAAGCGGCTGGCACCCATTACGAAACCTACATCTATCCGGGTGCCAACCACGGCTTCCACAACGACTCCACCCCACGATACGACGAGGCTGCCGCCAATCTGGCATGGGACAGGACCGTGGGATGGTTTCGGCGGTATCTGGTTTGACCCCATTCGCACGGATTGTGGGAGCGAATCGGGCGGCGCTCCGCTCATTCGCGAAGGGCCGGAACATCCCACACATATTTATGTGTCTGGGAAAGCCGTCTTCGCGGACAAGTCCGCTCCCACCGTTTTAGATATGAGCCAATAGTATTTGCAGTGGATGCTGCACCACTTGCCCGTCCTGGCGCTTGACCTGGCTGCGGCAGGAGTAGCCATCGGCAACCAGCCGACCCTCGCCATTGTGGCGAGCCACCAACGGTTGCCAGGACTGGCTGTAGATGGTGTCCGAATGCTTGGCATTGCGGGTTTCGTGGCCGTAGGTGCCTGACATGCCACAGCAACCGCTGGCCAGTACTTCAAGCTTCAGACCGGTACGGGCGAAGACCTTCTGCCACAGGCCGACGCTGCCCGGTTCGTTGGTTTTCTCGGTGCAGTGCGGCAGGAAGTAATAGGTTTCGCCCTGCTGGACCTGCCCGGTTTCTTCCATCTGCGCAGCCAGCCACTCTTGTGGCAGCAGCACCGTGGGTGCATTTTCGCTGCCCAGGGTCTTGCTGTATTCCTGCCGGTAAACCAGGGTCATGGCCGGGTCGAGCCCCACCAGCGGGATGCCGTAAGCCTCAAGCTTGCGCAACGATTGGCTGTTGAAACTGGCGGCTTTTTCAAAGGCCGCCAGGAAGCCCTGCACTTGCAGCGGCTTGCCGTTTGGCGCGAAGGGTGCCAGGTAAACCTGATAGCCCAGACGTGAAATCAGCTCCAGCCAGTCCGCCGCCAGATGAGTCTCGAAGTAACGAGTGAAGGCATCCTGAACCAGAATCACCGTACGCTTGCGTTGCTGCTCCGACAGCGCAGCAAGGCGCTCTGGCGTGGCGATGCCGACATTCCAGCGAGCACAGGCGGCGCGGAAATCCATCAGGCTCAGCAAGGGGCTGTCCACCATGCCCGCCACATGCTCAAGCAGATAGCGAACGGGCTTGGCCCCCATCATGGCGTTGTAGAGTTTCGGGAAGCGAGCCAGATACGGGATGCTGAATTCCAGCGAGCCGATCAGGTAATCCTTCAGCGGGCGCAGGTAGCGACTGTGGTACAACTCCAGGAAACGCGAACGGAATTCCGGCACATTGACCTTGACCGGGCACTGGCCAGCGCAGGATTTACAGGCCAGACAACCAGCCATGGCGTCATAGACTTCGTGGGAAAAGTCTTTCTGGCCTCTGAGACGGCCCAGTGTATTGGCTGTTTTACTCACCAGACTCTTGATGACATTGGCCGAGCGGGCACGGGCGCTGGCGGTCAGCACATCGATATTCTGTTCACCTTGCAGGCGCAGCCATTCACGGACCAGAGAAGCCCTGCCCTTCGGCGAATGAATGCGATTGCGGGTAGCCTTCCAGGACGGGCACATGGCGTCGTCGGCATCGTAGTTGTAGCAGGCACCGTTGCCGTTACAGTGCACGGCGCTTTCGTAGCTCTGCCAGACGCGCTCGTCGATACGACGATCCAGATCGCCTCGCAATTGCACTTCGTCCACCAGCGTCAGTCTGGCAGTCGGTACGGTTGCAGGCGTCGCGATCTTGCCGGGGTTGAGCTGGTTGAACGGATCGAACGCAGCCTTGAGGGCCTGAAGCGCCGGGTACAGCTCGCCGAAGTATTCCGGCACATATTGCGAGCGCAGGCCCTTGCCGTGCTCACCCCACAACAAACCGCCGTAGCGTTTGGTCAGGGCCGCGACTGCATCGGAAATCGGACGCACCAACGCGGCCTGCACCGGGTCTTTCATGTCGAGGATCGGCCGCACGTGCAGCACGCCGGCATCCACATGGCCAAACATGCCGTATTGCAGGTTGTAGCTGTCCAGCAGCGCCCGGAATTCCTGAATGTAATCGGCAAGGTTTTCAGGCGGCACGGCGGTGTCTTCGACAAACGGCTGAGGCCTGGCTTCGCCCTTGACGTTGCCCAACAAGCCTACCGAACGCTTGCGCATGGCGTAGACCCGATTGACCGCCGCGCTGCCCACCGCCAGCGTATGGCCCAGTCGTACTACCGAGGTGTCGTTCTGCAAATGCTCGACGAAGGCATGGACCCGCTGCTCCACTTCACTCGCATCGTCGCCGCAGAATTCGATCAGGTTGATCCCCAGCGTCGGGGTATTCGGGTCCTGAGGAAAGTATTCGGCCACGCCATGCCAGACGATGTCCTGCATGGCGAGCATCAGGACTTTGGAGTCCACGGTTTCGATGGACAGCGGCTTGAGCGCCATGAGTGCCTTGGCGTCGCGCAGGGCATCCATGAAACCGGCATAACGCACGTTGACCAGAATCGAATGCTTGGGAATCGGCAGCACATTGAGTTTGGCTTCGACGATAAAGCCCAGTGAGCCTTCCGAGCCGCACAGCACGCTATTGAGGTTGAAACGGCCATCGGTTTCGCGCAGGTGAGCCAGGTCGTAGCCGGTCAGGCAACGGTTGAGCGGCGGGAAAATATCCTTGATCAACTGCGCCTGGGTATCGGCGATCTCGCTGGCGCAGCGATAGGCGTCCCCTGCCCGATCGGTTCGGGCCTGCTCCGACTCCAGTTGCTCGGCCCCCATGGCCAGGCTGTGTATGCGCGAGCCACCGAGCAGCACCGTCGACAATTCCAGCACGTGGTCACGGGTCTTGCCGTAGGTGCAACTGCCCTGGCCGCTGGCATCGGTGTTGATCATGCCGCCGACCGTTGCGCGGTTGGAGGTGGACAGCTCAGGGGCAAAGAACAGCCCGTGAGGTTTGAGCGCTGCGTTGAGCTGGTCCTTGACCACGCCGGTCTGCACCCGCACCCAGCGCTCTTCGACGTTGATTTCCAGAATACGGTTCATGTGCCGCGAGAGGTCGACCACCACGCCATCGGTCAGGGATTGCCCGTTGGTCCCGGTGCCGCCGCCCCGTGGCGTCAATACCACCTGCTTGTGCTCGGCACGCCCGGCCAGTCGCGCAAGTATCTCGACATCGGCGCTGTCGCGAGGAAAAACCGCCGCCTGGGGCATACGCTGGTAGATCGAGTTGTCGGTTGCCAGAACGGTTCGTGAGCCATGATCCCTGGCGATTTCGCCTCGAAACCCTTCCTGCACCAGAGCATTGAGGAAACGGTCGTAGTGATCGACCTGCGCAGAGGTCGGTTTCAAGAGGGCAATCATGGTGGCTTCCTGACAGGCTAGGCTTTTTATATGCAAACTTTTATATGCAAACTTTTATAGGTAAAGCACGTATGCTTCAGAGCGCTCCGAGCATGGCTTTATCAACGGTTGACGCTGATTTTCAGGCTTCAGGGCCAAGAGCGCAAATGTAAAACCTGCCGTTTTTCCATGAGTTTTATGAATGAACCCGAGAAGACTCACGCCTTCGATGTCACTGCTTATCGCTTTTGAAGCAGCGGCGCGTCATGTCAGCTTCACCAAGGCCGCCGACGAGCTGGCCCTGACCCAGAGCGCGGTCAGCCGTCAGGTGCAGGCGCTTGAGGCGCAACTTGAAGTGGAGCTGTTCAAGCGCGATGGTCGACGTATCGAGCTGACCACGGCGGGTGCGTTGTATCAGCATGAGCTGGCAGCCGCTCTGGGCCGGATTCGCAGCGCGACGCTACAGACCATCGCCCACAAGTCCGAAGGCGGAACCCTGCACTTGGCCGTGCTGCCCACATTCGGCTCAAAGTGGCTGCTGCCGCGCATGCATGACTTTTATGCTAGGCATCCGGGCCATGTGGTGCATATCCACTCGCGCATCGTGCATGCCGACCTGACGCCTGCGGCCAGCGACATGAACGCGATCATCTGTGCAGGCACAGGCAATTGGCCGGGCTATATCGCCCATCCGCTGATTGCGGAAAAACTGGTGCTTATCGCCAGCCCTTCGGCACTCGCTGGCCATGAGTCCATGACGCCAGGCCAGATTGCCCAGCACTCGCTGCTAAGCGTAGTTTCGCGGCCCAATACCTGGTCCGACTGGTTCGACAGAAACCAGCTCGACCACCACATCATGCGCCCCGGCCCGAGTTTCGAGCTGACCGCACACCTGATTCAGGCCGTGGCGGCGGGTATTGGCGTGGCACTGGTGCCGCGCATTCTGGTGCAGGATGAAATCAACAGCGGCGAACTGGTCACGCTGTTCGAGCCCATGGACAGTGGCCGCAATTACTATCTGGTGTACGCCACGCGCTTCCAGAACCTGCCGTCACTCTGCGTGTTCAGGGACTGGCTGCTGTCGACACCCTTTCCCGATGGTTTGTAATACGGAGCCTCTGTGCGCATAGAACCCCTTCCGCCACTTCAGAACCTGATCGCCTTTGAAGCCACCGTTCGCCACGGCAGTTTCACCCGGGCAGCCACCGAGTTGCACCTGACCCAAAGCGCAATCAGCCGGCAGGTCGCGCAACTGGAAGATTTTCTGGGCCGGGCGTTGTTTCGTCGCGAACACAAGCGCATTCACCTGACGATCGCGGGCCAGATCTATGCCGAAGAAATTCATCGGATCCTGACTCAATGCGCCGAAGCCACGGCTCAGGTCATCACCCACAGCGGCGAACAGCAACTGACCCTGGCCTGCTCCAGCGGCGTGGCAGCGCTGTGGCTGGGTCCGTTACTGGGTCGCTACAAGGACGAATTCCCCGCGGTGGACATACGCCTGCGGGTGGTCGACGGGCTGGATTCTCTGATCCGGGCCGAGTTCGACCTGGCGCTGTACTTCCTGCGTGAAAAATCCCCACCCGGGCTGGATAGCCGTCTGCTGTTTGCCGAATCGGTGAATGCCTATTGCTCACCGGATTATCTGGACGGACAGACACTGGAGCCGGTGCAACTGCTCGATCACTGCCTGCTGATGCTCGAAGACGGCCAGCGCCAATGGCTGTCCTGGAACGACTGGTTCGGTCGCCAGGGCGTGGACGCTTCGCTGATCCACCAGCGCATGACCGTGAACCTCTATCCGGTACTCGTGGATCTGGCCATAGCCGGTCACGGCATTGTGCTGGGCTGGCGACCGATGATTGATCGCCATGTGCAATCCGGTGCCCTGGTGCCTGCATGCAACTCGGATATCGGTGCCATCGGCGGCTATTACCTGCTCACCCCCAGCGGCAAGATGCCAAGACGTGCTGCCCGAGCCTTCGAAAAATGGCTGAGCAATGAGATTGCCAACTGACTTGCATGCGCCAAACGCATGCAAACCTGCGTAATGATCGCTTTCTCAAATCCAGGCCGAAGCCTAATCTCGAACGCAACCGGGCATTAGATCCGAATAATGTTTCAGCTTTTCAACTCTGCCCCCTTATAAATGCAGGGTTGTTTCCTGCATGTCTTGCATGCAGGAGTCAAAAAAGTGAGCACAGAACACGCATCTCCATCACGCACCCACAACCAAAAGGCCCGCCGTGCGGTGACCGCCACGGTCATCGGCAATGGCCTGGAATGGTTCGACTTCACGGTCTACAGCTTCTTTTCTGTCATCATCGCCAAGGTGTTCTTCCCCACCGGCAGCGAACTGACTTCCTACCTCTTGGCATTGGCAACCTTCGGCGTCGGCTTTTTCATGCGCCCGGTGGGCGGTATCGTGCTGGGCATCTATGGCGACAAGCACGGGCGCAAGGCGGCACTTTCGCTGACCATTCTGCTCATGGCCCTTGGCACACTGATCATCGCCATCACCCCCAGCTATGCGCAGATAGGCCTGATGGCTCCGGTGCTGATTGTGCTGGCGCGCCTGCTGCAAGGTTTCTCGGCGGGCGGCGAGATGGGCAGCGCCACGGCCTTCCTGACCGAGCACGCACCCGAAGGCAAGAAAGCCTTCTACTCCAGCTGGATTCAAGCCAGCATTGGCGTGGCCGTATTGCTTGGTTCCGCGCTGGGTGCCGTCCTGTCCAGTTACCTGACCCAGGCACAACTGGAAAGCTGGGGCTGGCGCGTGCCATTTCTGATCGGAACCCTGATCGGCCCGGTGGGCTTCTACATTCGTAGCCGCGTCGATGAAACGCCGGTCTACAAGGCCAGCAAGACTGTCGAATCGCCCTTGCGTGAAGTCTTGCGTACCTATCCGCGCCAGACCCTGATCAGTTTCTCGCTGGTCGTGCTCTGGACAGTCTGCACCTACGCCGTCCTGTTTTACATTCCGTCATACGCCCAGCGGGTGCTCGGCCTGCCTTCATGGATGGGATTCAGCGCCGGGATGATGGGCGGCGCAGTACTGATCGTGGCCACACCCATCGTCGGGGCGCTTGCGGATCGTTATGGTCGTCGGCCATGGCTCCTCGGCTCGGCAGTGGCCATTTTCTTCAGCGCCTACCCGATGTTTCTCTTCATCAACCAGATGCCGGGGCTGTTTTCGCTGCTGGTCTTTGAACTGGTGCTCGGCCTGCTGATTTCGGGCTACATCGGCTCGATCCTCGCGGCATTCGGCGAGTTGCTGCCGACCCACGTGCTGTCGACCGGGTTGTCGGTGGCCTACAACTTCGCGGTCACGATCTTCGGCGGCTTCGCCACCTTCACCATCACCTGGCTGATCGCCTCGACCGGCAGCAACGTGGCCCCGGCTTTCTACATCATGTTTGCAGCAATCATCAGCGGCACCGGCGCGATGCTCTATCGCGACCGCAAGCACGCATCACATCGTCCTCTGACTGGAGCCCTTCAATGAATCACACTGACTCTTCCCGCCTGATACTGCGCAACGGTCGCTTGCTTGATCTGCAACAGGGTCAATTGATCGCCGATCAGGAAGTCGTGATCGAAGGTGAGCGCATTGTCGCCGTACGCCCTGCTGGCGAACCCGCCGAAGCCGGGGCCAGGGTTATCGATCTGGGCGGCAAGACCCTGATGCCTGGCCTGATCGACTGCCATGTTCATGTTCTGGCCTCCAATGCCAACCTGGGTTTCAATGCCCTGCAACCCAACGCCATCATCATGTACCGCGCACTTCCGATTCTGGCCGCCATGCTGCAACGCGGCTTCACCACCGTGCGTGATGCCGGCGGTGCCGACTGGGCATTGGCCCGTTCCATCCAGTTGGGGCTGATTCCCGGACCGAAGATCTTTGCATCGGGCAAGGCCTTGTCACAGACCGGTGGCCACGGCGACATGCGCGCCCGTGGCGAGTTGCTGCTGAATGAACCCTGCTCCTGCTGCTTCCGCGCCGGGGCCATCGCCCGGGTGGTGGACGGTGTCGACAATGTGCGCCTGGCGGTTCGCGAAGAACTGCAACAAGGTGCGAACCAGATAAAGATCATGGCTTCCGGAGGCGTTTCTTCGCCCACCGACCCGATTGCCAACACCCAATACAGCGAAGCCGAAATCCGCGCCATCGTCGACGAGGCCGAAGCCGCCAACACCTATGTAATGGCTCACGCCTATACGGCACGCGCCATTCGCCGCGCCATCGAATGCGGCGTGCGCACCATCGAGCACGGCAATCTGGTGGATGCCGACACTGCACGCCTGATGGCTGAAAAAGGGGCTTTTGCAGTACCGACTCAAGTCACCTATGAAATGCTCGCCCAATATGGAGAACGCTTCGGACTACCAGCCGACTCGGTGGCCAAGATCGAAGACGTGCGTCAGGCCGGACGCAATGCCCTGCTGCTGTTCGCCGAAGCGGGCGTGCCCATGGGCTATGGCTCGGACCTGCTCGGCGAAATGCATGAGTACCAGAGCCACGAGCTGAAGATTCGGGCCGAACTGCTGGGCAATCTTGCAGCCCTGCGCAGCGCCACCAGCGTGGCGGCACAGATTCTTCAGCGCGAGGGTGAGCTGGGCTGTATCGCACCCGGCGCACTGGCCGACCTGCTGGTAGTCGACGGCGACCCACTGACCGATATTGATTGTCTGGTAGGTCAAGGCGAGCGTCTGGCGATGATCTTGCAGAATGGTCATATCCGGAAGAATACGCTGGAGCAGTGACCGGGTTAGAGCCTAGTGCGAGTTTTGATCCCAGAGCCAGTTCCATATGCCCGGCAAACGCACAGCCTCATCACTGCTCTTGACCGTACGAGCCAGTGCTGCACGCTTGAGTTGCGCGCTGTCGTCGTAGAAAGGCTTTTCAGCCAGGGGCACGCCGGTTTCATGGGCGCTGTCGATCAGTATCTGCAGGTATTCCCGAGCATGCCGGGCCGTGTAGCGATTCAGATCATGAAACGTGACCACCACCGGTATGACGCCCTCGACGGAGGGCAGCTCGCCTGCGGCGATGCGCTCGCGCACTTCCGATAGCTGGCGGACCATATTGGAACGGCGGCGCAGGCTGAAGTTGTAACCCCATATCTTGCCGTCATTGGCACTCAGGTCGGTCAACAGCACATGCAAGCCATGCTGCCGATAGGCGGCGAAGGTGCGTTTGTCGTAGTTCCAGAATGGCGGGCGCAACAAAACCGTCGGCGTGCCAGTGATGCTGGCGATGATCGCACTGCCTTGCGTAAGGGATTGCTCAAGCTCTTCAGGGTTCAGCGAGCGGTGATTGGTGTGATGCGGCGTGCTGGTATGAAAACCCATCACATGCCCTTCCTCGTTCTGGCGCTGCATGATTGCGCGCCCTTGCTCACTGCCGCCTGCGCCGCTGGAGCCTGTCTGAACGAAGAATACGGCCTTGATATCCGGTTGCAGCGGATTACGGGCCAGGCTGTCGAGCACCGTAAGCGTCGGGTTGTAGAAGCTCGATGCGCTTGGGCCGTCGTCAAAGGTCAGCAGAAACCGCACGGGCGCTTGCTGGTGCAGGCGCTCGACAGTCTGTGGCGTCAGCGGAATGGGGTTGGCGATGCAGCCCGAAAGGCCGAGCACGACAACAAGTACCGACAAGGTACGAAAAACAGAGCACATGAGTCAGTTCGAGTCCGGATAGCCAGCGGTGATGCATCGGTCAGATGCCCGGCCATTCCTCCGTGATCGGCTCATGCGCGGGACATTCGGCCCTTCGCGCCCCTGTACTGCGCTGATATAGACACAGGGGCTCACACATTATCCGGGCTCAAACCGTAAAGCCATGGGTAAACGATGAACTTGATGGCCTGCGGCTACTTTTCCCACTCTGCCGGCGCAATCTTCAACCCATGCAAGCCGTCGTAGCTTGCACGTTGAGGTGACTTCCAGCCTTCCAGCAATGAGTCTTCCAGGCTGTAGATTTCCACACCCAACGGGCGGCAAACGGATAACGGGTCCTGAGCGTCCGGCCCCCACATCGGCAATGACAGATCACCGCCGGGGCAAGTGGACAAGGCGCACAGCAGGTCAATTTCCGCAAAGAACTCCAGATAATCGCCCTGGCGGGCCGGGCAGGCTTTCATGAAATACATGTCGTCGTGATTGAGGCCGGTGCACTGGAAGATATTGAGCACATCATGGACATCGAATTCGGTCAGGCCGTGGGGCAACACGGCACGGGTCAGGTTGGAGTGACAGTGATGGTGAAAGTCTTCGCCGGTCAGCATCTTGTTGACGTAAGGATCGCAGCGAGTGCCAAGCAGATCATGCAGACGTCCGCCATGCTCGTCGATGCCGTAGCTGGCCAGGCTGTCGTCAGTGATGGTCACCATGGGCCGCAGGAATGGCAGGTTCGACCAGAGCCTGTCGTGAGTCGTCACATGAGCGCCCTGCAACTGGCGAGTACGGGAAGCCCACATGCGCTCCCGAGGATCATCGGCACTCCAGACATTGAAGTCACCAACCTGCGGCCCCACCGGCGTGGTGACCCGAAACACCTGCCCCGCCTTGACCTTCCAGGCCCGACCGGTGCGAATCGGCACCTCGAATTTCTCGATCAGCGTGCGTTGATCGACGCTGGCGCGTATACGCTCGTAAAACGGCTTGTCCACTTGTAGCGCAGCACCTTTGCTGACCTGATAAGCGGCTGGGTAATCCTTGTACATGCGCTGTTCCTCGGCCATGGGCAATGGCCACAGATAACAGACTTCCCGGCTATATCGTCAAGCCAGCATGACGCGCACAGACATGAACGGGCGGTTTCGATCAGGTCGGACAGGAGACGATGCCATTATCGAGGCCTTGCCTATGGTTCTCGTAATCCAGCGTGGCCTTGCCATTGACCCATTTCAGGGTAATCACCAGCACCGAATCGAAGTCGTCACCCGTCCAGTCGTCCAGCAGCTTCATTTTCTGGCCCGAAGCTTCCTGGGCGACCTTGTTGATCAACTCCGGCAGATAACCGTGGGACCAGGCCGTGTAGATAGTTGCGTTGTGATACTTGTCATGCATCAGTTCATCGGCCAGGGCGCCGGTGTCATTGGCACCAAAGTCGATATTGACCGGCAGGCCCAGCTTGATTGCGCTGGGTCCGACTGTCATCAAGGGTCGCAGGTAGCTGTAGGACAGATCACCCTCACCCTCTTCCACATGACGACTCGGGTTGGCGGCAAAGATGAAGTCGGCCTTGCCATAGGTCCTTGGCAACAGCTCGGACAAATCGATGGCGCGGTTCAAGCCCTGGCAATTCAACTGCCCAAGACCCATGGAAGGTTTCTCTGCATGGCGCAGGAATACGAGGGTTTGCGTGCCGTTTTTCGGTTCGGCATGCACCCCGCGGCCGATAGAAAGCCAGAAGGCCGCGCAGAAAACCAACAAGGCAGGAAAAAGAAACCAGGCGTAACGGCGATAGACGCGGCTTATGGAGGAGAGTTTTGACATATTCATGGTATGGAGTCCGGCACGTGTTTATGTAAATTCAGCGTGTAGCTGATGCGAATATGCCAGCCATGAGCGGGTTCGCAGCCCCCGGGAAATCCTTTGTGGATCAGTCGAATACGTACCCTTGATCACGCTTAAAGACTAATACCGTTATGTTTCGATATGAAGAATTCGGATGGTAGGAGTCCAAAAAAGCCTTCTTGTTGCATTCGGCAGGCAAAAACAGACAAAACGCGAGAGAAAAGATCGCCAAAAAAAGGCTCTCTGATGAGCTTTAAAAGCTCATTAAGGGGAGTACCACAAGGATTTTTTGCGAGAAACAAGCAAGTATTGGCAAAAAAATTGCGAATGAGATTTTGTTTCAAGAGTTGGCGTTAGTGGGAAGCGGCTTGCCGCCTCCCACTCCAGTTTCAGATCACGAATCGACCCACCATCGTATTGAGACCCACCGCCAGTCGTGAAAGCTCGTGGCTGGCAGCGCTGGTCTGATTGGCACCAGCGGCGGACTGGTTGGCCAGGTCACGGATATTCACCAGATTGCGGTCAACTTCCCGGGAAACCTGAGCCTGTTCCTCCGAAGCACTGGCAATCACCAGATTGCGCTCGTTGATCTGCGAGATGGCATCGGTGATCCGCTCCAGAGCATCGCCTGCGGCCTGAGCCAGGTCCAGCGTGACTCGGGTACGGCCGGTATTGAGGGTCATGGACTCCACCGCCTGCCCAGTGCCGCTCTGGATGCCTGCAACCATCTGCTCGATTTCCCGGGTCGACTGGGCGGTACGATGCGCCAGCGCCCGCACTTCGTCTGCCACGACCGCAAACCCTCTGCCCGCCTCGCCTGCACGTGCGGCTTCGATGGCAGCGTTGAGTGCCAGCAGGTTGGTCTGCTCGGCGATGCCACGAATCACATCCAGTACTTTGCCGATCTCGCGTCCCTGAGTGGCCAGCCCTTCGACCAGACTGGAAGCGCTCTGTACGTCCTGGGTCATGACCTGGATCGCCTTCACCGTTTCCACCACCTTGTCCCGCCCCTGACGCGCTGTTTCGTTGGATTGCTGCGAGGCTTGAGAAGTGGATACCGCGTTGCGTGCTACTTCTTCCACGGCAGCGGTCATCTGGTTGACGGCGGTGGCCGCCTGTTCAAGCTCATCATTCTGCTGTTGCAGCCCGCGGGAGGACTCTTCAGTCACCGCGCTCAGCTCTTCAGCCGCCGAAGCCAGCTGAGTTGCAGAACCTGAAATCTGTTCGATGGTCTTGCGCAGGTTCTGCTGCATCACTACCAGAGCTTCCAGCAGACGTGCAGGTTCGTCATTGCCGTCTACTTCGATATGCCGGGTCAGGTTACCGTCGGAGATTTCCTGTGCAGCACGTACTGCTCTGGACAATGGCATGACAATACTGCGCGTCAACAACCAGGCCAGAAGAACCGTCAAGACCGCCGCCAGCACCGAAACAAGAATGACTGCGGTATTGGCATTATCAAAGTGTATGCTTGAAAGTTCGGAAGCATCCAGAGCCGATTTTTTATTGATTGTGATCAATTGATCAAGTTGCGAAGCGATCGAATCCGTACTGGTTTTCATCTTCGTGTTGACCAGTGTCTTCAACGCTTCAAGATCATTACTGCGCGACAGCGTTATCGCCGTTTGTTGTATATCCAGGTATTCGGCCAACGACACTTGAAACTTTCTGTAGATGTCTTTTTCCTCACCGTCCGCTGGCAAGGCTGCATAACTGGATTCGGCTTTCTTGAGTTTTTGAGTCAACAGCTGGGCACGGCTTTCGGTTTCCTGTATCTGCTCGGGCTCCCGGTTGATCAGGTACCTGAACGACATGATGCGTAACAGCAGCAGGTTCTCGTCTACTTCGCCCAGATAGCCGATGCTGGGCAGCATGTTGGTTTCCAGGTCCGTGGTTGCCTGGCGAATGATCGACATGCGGTTGAGTGCGAAAATGCCCAGCCCTATTACCAGAACGGCAATAAAGGCAAAGCCCAGAAAAGCACGAGGCGCAATATTGATGCTTCGTAGTGACATGGAATCATTCTCTTGGGAGATACAACCCGATGCGATCCGTGCATAACGAAACGAGAGAGTCAGAACCCTCGCCAATTAGAGGGGCGACAGCATAAAAGCCATCCCCCATAAACCGGTTATCGGTCGCACTTGAGAATAAATGGAGTCAAAAACAGGAAATCTTTTCTGACGTCAAAGTGACGACTTTTTGTTGCACTTCACTGATATTTCCAGACTGGAAAGTTGCCCCATCCTATTCAATTTCCTGATTTGGTACTGGCCCAGATACGTGTGCGCAACGCTTCGGTTTTCATCTCGACCGGCTCAAGCACGAACATCCTGCTGAGCATCTCGGCATTGGGATAAACGCTGGTGTCAGCCCAAAGAGCCGGGTCGATCAATGCATCGGCTTTTTCATTGCCATTGGCATATTTGACCTCGTTGGTGATGTGGGCCATCACTTCCGGACGCAACAGGTAATTCATGAAGGCATAGCCAGCCTTTTCATTGGGAGCATCGATGGGCATGGCAACCATGTCGAACCACATCGGCGCGCCCTCTCTGGGGACGGTGTAACCGATTTTTATGCCGTTATCGGCTTTATCTGCGCGGTCCTGGGCCTGAGCCATATCACCGGAAAAACCCAATGCCATGCAGATCTTGCCGCTGCCCAGATCCTCGATGTACTTGACCGAGTCGAAGTACAGAACATAGGGACGAATGGCAGCCAGTGCAGCCCCGGCCTTTGCATAGTCTTCAGGTTGCTCGCTGTGGGGAGGCAGTTCCAGATAATTCAAGACGATCGGAAACAGTTGCGCAGCGTTATCCAGGATGGCAACACCACACTGGGCAAGCTTTTGCATATTCTCCGGCTTCAGGATGAGGTCCCAGGAGTCCAGCGGCGTGTCGTCACCCAGTACGGCCTTGACCTTGTCCACGTTGTAACCGATGCCGGTGCTGCCCCACAGATAGGGAAACCCATGCCGATTACCAGGGTCGTTGACCTCCAGCGCCTTGAGCAGGACCGGGTTCAGATTCTTCCAGTTGGGTAGCTGATGCTTGTCGAGCACCTTCAAGGCGCCCTTGTCGATCTGCCGCGCCATGAAATGCACCGACGGGACCACGATGTCATAACCCGAGTGACGGGCCATGAGCCTGGCATTGAGGGCTTCATTGGTTTCGTAGGTCTGGTAATCGGGCTTGATACCGGTTGCCGCCTGAAAATTCTTCAGGGTGTCGGACGCGATGTAGTCGGTCCAGTTGTAGATATTGACCCTGTCTGCTGCATGACTGGTGGAAACCAGCAACATCAGAGCAGCAACGGATTTACTCAGCATTCTTCAACTCCATGGGTCAATGAAACCAGCTTGCCCTATCCATCGGGCACACCTCAATACTTGAAGCAAACAGCTCGCAGGATCAAACGTTTTTGACGTACATCAAATTATTTGAAAAATTCGACTGGCGCCTGAAAATATTTTCCAGCTGTGTGCAGGCAGGTGCTATTTTTAGGTCTCGTCAGACCGTTCAGATCATCCCGCTGGAAAGCAGTACGATCATTCAGGATTGTTCACTGTTTGGTCACTTCGGCTTTTATCGGTCGCATCTCGACTGGTCTCCCTACCCATTGGGGCCGAAGGAATTGCTCGATTGAATCAGGTGGGCCGCTTCCATGACCAAAGTCACGTTCCCCAATGCATGCCAACTGATGCGCTGGCACTTTCATCCGGTTGGCTTTGAAGCCACCATGGATGCCCCCAGCAGCATGATTGCCCGCCTGTTCGATCGGGCCAGCGGTGAAACGGTAGTGGCGATTGCCGGCCTGCCCTGCGCAACCGTCATGAACGCCAGCGACGTAGAGCGGATCATCGAGGCTATCGAAGCCGAGATGGAACTGTTCGGCAGCAATCAACTGGCTGGCTTCCTGTAAAACAGACGGGAGCCTTAAGCTCCCACCCACTCATTCATCGATTCTTGCGCAGGTCATCGAAAAAAGGCTTGTCCCGGGCAACCCTGTCCGATGCCTTGGGCACCTTGATATGGTCGTTCCCCGCAGAGCTTTCATCGATGTACCAGTAGCAATGGCGTACCGCACGAGTGATGGCCACATAGGCCAGGCGCAGGACTTCGTCCTGCTGGGCATTGTCGAACGACTGCGAATCTGCGGCATCACCAAGACCGGCCAGGCGATACACCTGATTCTTGTAAGGCGACAGCGTCGAGTGCTGACAATCCCCTAGCAGGAATACTGCATCGGCCTGCAATCCCTTTGAGCTGTGATAGGTCAGCATCCTGATTCGCCGCGCCTGCTGCCCCATGGCCGCATCAGCCTGGATCAGGGATTTCAGTTGCTCGGAAATCATGGCCTTTTCACTGTTCTTTCGATACAGCAGCAGGATCGAGTCACCGGCGTTGTAGTGCTCGGCCACACGCTCGGCCAGTTCATTGTCATCGCGGTTCAGCACCGTTACCGGCACCCGTTCCTGGACAGCGCCGCTGGCCTTGGCCTTCTTGCCCGCAATGGCAGGCGCAGCCCGCACGATATGCTCGGCGGCATCGATAATGTGCTGATGGCTGCGAAAGTTATCGCTGAGCATGACCTTGGTGGTCGCGGGCGATGAGAACTCCTTGGGAAACTCCATGAAGTAGTGTGGCGAGCTGCCTCGCCAGCCATAGATGGACTGCCAGTCATCACCCACACACAGCAACGATGAATGCCTGGCCACGCGACCGGTGTGCATGGCCGGGCCACGACGTCGGATTTCCTGCAGGCTGGCCCTTATCCAGGGCACGATCTGCGGTGAGACATCCTGGAACTCATCGATCATCAGGTGCGCCAGAGGCCTGAGCACTTCATTGCTGACCTGACGCAGGTTTTCCGGTGATGTTTCGCCAAACAGGGCGAACATCCGGTTGTAGGTCATGATCGGCGGCTTCTGATCCAGCAGATGGTTCTCAAGGGCCTTCCAGAACAGGCTCAAACCCTCGAAGAAAAACCGGTCAGGGTCATTGCTGGCAAAACTCATTTCAGCCACGGCAGAGGGCACATCGAGGCCAAGGTTCTCGATAAAGCTGGCGGCCATGACAAAGCAATCCAGCAGCGGTGCAGCGCCCAGCTCACCCTTGACCCGGTAATCGAACCCCGGCCCCGCTACGGCCGATCCGGCCAGGGATTGCAGCACCTTGCCAGCCGCTTCGTAGTTCTCGAACCAGATCAACGGCTTGCGGCAGAAAGCTTGAAACAGTGTGCGCTTGATGACCCATTCGGCCCAGACCGGAAGCTTGGCGCCGGGGCGTTTCATCTGTTGGTCTTCGCTGGAATCAAGCCCCAGCACGACCCAGGCATCCAGCTCGGCGATGTAGCCATGAACGTGAAAGGCAAAACCATTGATTTCAAGGGTCTGGCGCATGGGCTCAATGCCTTTTATGGGCCAGGCCTTTGCCCGAATCCACAGGTCCTCGATGATGTCGCACAGCTCTTCATCGCGCTTGGACGATAGCTCAGTCACGGTGATGCGCTTTTGCACATCCGGGTGATCGCGATCCAGTTCCTTGAGTTGCAGCGCATGGCGGTACAGCGGCGCAATCACCTCGCGAAAGCGTTCGCTGCTGGCATACAGGTCGCGATAGCACAGGTTCAATTGCTGACGCTGGGCGTCGTTGATGCGCAGATCAAACGGGTTACTGTCGGCCTCGTCCCCAGCGGCCGACGTATTGCCCAGATTCTCGAAAGCGCGCAGTTGCTCGAAGCCCGGCAGGCTGCGAACCAGAGGCAGGATTCGCGAGTGGAAGGTGCGAACCAGATCCCGGGCCTGCTTGTGGCTCAGGGTATGACCCCACAAGGCCATTATCTCGATCAGCTTGCCGATGAAATCCTTGCGCGACTCGCGGGTGAACGTCACCACGGTCATGGCTTCCAGCTCGAACCCCAGGTAGTGGTGAAGCAACAACACCCGCAGCACCAGCGATGTGGACTTGCCGGCTCCTGCGCCGGCAATTACGTAAGTGGATGGCGTATCGCTGAAAATCATTTTCCATTGCGCGGGGCTGGGCTGGGCATGGGGCGGCAGCTTTTGCGCGACATCGGCCTTGATGCGCTTTTTCAGCTCGGGCGTCAGCGCCAGACGCCAGTCATCGAACAGATGATCATCGACTTTCGGCCCACGATGCTCGACTGGACGGGTATCGCGAATCAGCAAGACATTACGGCCTTGCTCCAGCCCATCCAGACGGCCTTCGGCGTAACCCTCGTTCACGCCCTCGATGTGCCCGCTCAGATACCCGTCGGCATGCCCCTGAAACCACGAAGGCCTGTGCTGAGCGCCAAGCCCCGTCAAACCACGACCGATCAAGCGTGACAGCAGGCGTTTGAACAGCGGCAGGCGCTCGGGCGGATTGAGTTCGACATCCAGGTCGGGAGGAAGAGCGGAAGGCAGATCGTCAGGCACGCAGGCTCCGGATAGAGAATCGTCGGACGCCTATGGTCGCCGGATTCGCCTGCAAGCTCCAGCGAAATGCTTTCCTTTCATAACCTTAGGCGATCAACTGCATGTTTGATGGTAAATGTGCCATTACCTTAAAAGTATGTATTGAAGCTTTCGATCACCTTCAGTTCCTCATCGACCAGACACCCGGAGCGCCACTTGTCGAAGGTCAGGCATGGATGGGAGGAACCAAAGGAGATGATATCGCCGACCTTCAATTCGCAACCGGGCGCAATCGTCATGAAGACATGCTGATCCATCAAGGCCGTGACCTTGCAAGCACTGACGTCATCGCCTCTGGATGACAGCGAACCGGCCTTGTAAAGCCGCAACGGATTGGGCAGACCAGCGTCGTAGGCAATATCGCGCTTGCCCAGAGCGACCACGGCAAAACCCGGTTCAGGCAAGGACTGCACATGCGCCCAGACCTCCATGGCCGGACGCAGTCCTTCGCCCAGATCGGCGCGACGATCAAGCACGCAGCATTGCGCAGCTTTATAGATGCCATGGTCATGAACCACATAACTGCCAGGGCGCAGCACACTGAGGAAACGCTGACGCACAGCCTGGGCATCAAAAGCTTCGGCGATCAGGTCATACCAGGCTGAGCCCGAAGCGGTCACGATGGGACGATCCAGGGCAAAGGCCTGCTTGTCCTGCAACTCGACAGCCAGCCGCACCAGTGACGCGGCAAAGGCCTTGATGCTTTCAATCGCCTGATCGCCATGGATCACGCCTTCGTAGCCTTCGATACCGGTGAGGGCCAGGGCGGGTTGAGCATTGATCGCCTCTGCCAGCGCCAGCACCTCCAGTTCGGTACGACAGCCGCAACGGCCACCGGGCACGCCATATTCGATCATGACATTCAGCCGCAGCCCGCGTGCTGAAAAGAACTCGCCCAAGGCCGCCACGTTATCCGGGTGATCGACCATGCAATGAAACTCGAACAGCGGATCAGCAAGCATCTCGGCAATGATTGCCATGTTGGGAGTGCCGACCAACTGATTGGCCATCAGCACCCGACGCACGCCATGGGCAAAAGCAGTGCGGGTTTGCACCGCAGTGGCCAGGGTAATGCCCCATGCACCCTCTTCCAACTGACGACGAAACAAGGCAGGCACCATGCTGGTCTTGCCATGGGGTGCCAACTGCGCACCGCTCTGAGTGACAAAGGCCTGCATCCAGCGAATATTGTGCTCCAGCGCCTGATTGTGGATCACCAGAGCCGGCAGGCTTACATCGCACAACAAGCTATGGCCTGGCTCGGCAGTTCCTTTATCGGGGACAGGGATAGGCATGGGGGCTCCGGGGGCTGAAAGTTACAAGCTGCAAGTTTCAAGCTTCAAGCAAGTTTCAAGCCGCTCACAACTGAAAGCTTCAAGCCGTAAGCCGTAAGCCTCAAGCTTGTAGCTTGTAGCTTGTAGCTTGTAGCTTTCAGCCTGCTTCCCTCTTACAAACAGGTCGCGATCGCCGCTGCCCTCAACGCGGAGTGGCTATCGCCTTGCGGCGCATAGAACTCGATTTCGGTGGCTGGGCCTGTACTGCGCACGTCGGCGAAGTATCTGGCTTCAGTGGTGAAGACTGTAAAGCCGCCACCGGATAGCTTGTGAAGGAACACATCCGAAGTGGTGCCGAACATGGCTTCGTTCTGCCAGGACACCTGAATGCATTGAGCGACAGCAGCATCCTGCTTGTTGCTGGACAGGACCTTGGTCGGCCCGGCCGAACGGGCCGAGTCAGAGGGAGCCGCGCACCCGGCCAGCAACAGGGCTGCCGCGATGATAGAAACCGGAAATTTCATGACATGCCTTCGTCGAAAAAAGCCGATTCTAGCACCGCATGCTGCCAGTCAACCTTCGGCCAACTCGAAAACCACATCCTGAGCCCCTTCCCACAAGGTCTTGACGCCCAGTTTGCGCAGGTTTTCCTTGCCTTCAACGATGGTCAGGAAGTGATTACCCGCCAGTTGCCCCATCTTGCTGGCAAAACAGCAGGAGCCGTAAGCCAGGATGATCTCGGTTTCACTGTAACCACCCGGATAAAACAGGATGTCACCCACCGAAGGATGACTGGTCGCGTTCTCGAAGCCGATGGGTTTGTCGTCAAGCATGAGCTGGTAATCGTCCAGCGGCACCCAGCACCCCTCTCCGCTCCAGCGCACATGAATGAACTTCTGCCGATAAGGCAACAACTTCAAAAAGGCCGCAACGGTGTGCGGCGCATCGGGATTGGCCTCGGCCAGGAACTCATATCCGCCAGCGGTTATTTTTAGGGTGGTCATGACTGCGACTCCTGTTTACGAAGGGATTCGGTGAATATCCGGTCAAGGAGTTCCGTTTCTGCCATACAACAAATAACCGGGACGCTCGCTCAGACGCTCATAGTAAGCAGCGACTGCGGGAAAATCGGGATGCTCCAGCGGCGTTTCAAACCATCGATTGACCGAGAGGCCAATCGGTATATCGGCAAGGGTAAACGACTCGCCGGCCACATAAGCGCCAGTCAGCTCAAGCTGTCGATCCAGTATCTGCATATGCCTGGACCAACTGTTGCAGGATGCCTTCAACGCATCTCGATCCTGAAATTCGGCCGAACGCCTGACCAGCGACATAAACGCATAGGTCCAGGACTTGTTGAGGTCCGTTGCCTGCCAGTCTATCCACTGATCTATGCGGGCTCTGGCTCTGGGCTGTGACGGGTAGAACCCCTCATCCGGGTGAGCGGCTGCCAGATAGCGAATGATGGTATTGGATTCCCACAAGACAAAGTCGTCTTCCAGAATCACGGGCACCATGGCATTGGGATTCAAGGCCATGAACTCGGGCGTATCCGTTGCCCGAAAACCGCTTCCCCAGTCTTCCCGCTCAAAAGGCCGGTCTGTTTCGGCGCATGCCCAGAGTACTTTTCTTACGTTGATTGACGATGCCTTGCCGAGTATTCGCAGCATTTCGAGCTCTTGATTCATAACCGAAGGCTGCGAACATATCAGCTGACGCTTCGTCACGACACCCGCGCCTGGAGCCCCGGGCGAATCAGTGCTGAAAAAGATGCTCCTTGGCAGCCTTGATACGCTTTGCTCGCTCCTTGAGAAGGTTATCCGCCAGATCGGCCGCGGCCTCAACCGCAGGTTCAGCGGACTCTCCCCTGGCAATGAATGCACTGAGCGCGGCAGAGGCGTACAGATCCCATGCCTGGATGTCATCGTTAAAGAGCGGTGGCTTGCTCGACATTGGACTACTCCTGAATGCAAGGGTCTGGACAGGGTATCCGGCCCTTGTGGCAAAAGCGTAGGCACCAAGACGGAATTCGCCATTGACAGAGATCAGGGCGGCTTCAGCTCCCGATAATCGGTACGCGCTCTTTAAAGGTACAACCTCAATGGGCCGATGCGGCTTGCGCTGCTTCAGTGAAAAGCGGATCCGTATGCAAGAGATGGTTTCGCCCTCCACCATACCCGCTCACCACACGTGAGATCATCACAGCCTGCCTCAGACCATTTCTATGCACATGAATTTCGCTATAGCCAGGGTTGTTGTTCAATACAAAACACACAATATCGCGATACTGAGAGTTGTTTAGAATCAATGTATTTAGATGCCCACCAATATTGGGCACACCCAATTGCATGCGTACTCCTCTGAAACGTCTAGGCATAGCGATTTCCCGTCGAACTGGAATTCCGTTTGTTCAGATTCTGGTGATTGCGCACGACAGCTTACTGTGACTGACAGCGACCGGGAAGCCGGTTAGCAAGAGAAAGCCACGCATTCATGACCCGTCACCGTACAACTACCGCCCCACCTATGCGACAATGCGCGCCAAAGTCTGGCATGAACCCCGCATTCATATTCCGGCAACCCGTCTCTGAGAGGCTGGTTGCTATCGACGTATGCCTCGCTGGAACCACTCAAGCTCCGACTGGAGCGAGCCGCCCTTCGGGTACGGCTCACATCGGCATTTCCCAAGTTATTGATAGGTAAGGCAATTGATCTCCACCGCGAATATAACCATGCAGTTCGGTCCCAAACCCTTGTTCGAGAATGTCTCGGTCAAGTTTGGTGCCGGTAACCGTTACGGCCTGATCGGCGCCAACGGCTGCGGCAAATCCACGTTCATGAAGATTCTGGGCGGTGACCTGGAGCCTTCGGGTGGCCAGGTCATGCTGGAACCGAACGTGCGCCTGGGTAAATTGCGCCAGGATCAGTTCGCCTACGAAGAATTCACCGTTCTGGACACCGTGATCATGGGTCACGAAGAGCTGTGGAAGGTCAAGGCTGAGCGCGACCGTATCTACTCGCTGCCGGAAATGACCGAAGACGACGGCATGGCCGTTGCCGAGCTGGAAACCGAGTTCGCGGAAATGGATGGCTACACCGCCGAGTCCCGCGCTGGCGAGCTGCTGCTGGGCCTGGGTATCGGCATCGAGCAGCACAATGGCCCGATGAGCGAAGTTTCGCCGGGCTGGAAACTGCGCGTCCTGCTGGCTCAGGCGTTGTTTTCCGATCCTGAAGTGCTGTTGCTCGACGAACCGACCAACCACCTGGACATCAACACCATTCGCTGGCTGGAAAACGTTCTGACCCAGCGTAACAGCCTGATGATCATCATCTCTCACGACCGTCACTTCCTGAACAGCGTGTGCACCCACATGGCTGACCTGGATTACGGCGAGCTTCGTCTGTTCCCGGGCAACTACGACGAGTACATGACCGTGGCGACCCAGTCCCGCGAGCAGTTGCTGGCCGACAATGCCAAGAAAAAAGCACAGATTTCCGAGCTGCAATCCTTCGTCAGCCGCTTCTCGGCCAACGCCTCGAAAGCCAAGCAGGCAACCTCCCGTGCCAAGCAGATCGACAAGATCCAGCTGGCCGAGGTCAAGCCCTCCAGCCGTGTCAGCCCGTTCATTCGTTTTGAACAGACCAAGAAGCTGCACCGTCAAGCAGTGGTCGTGGAGCACATGGCCAAAGGGTTCGATGGCAACACGCTGTTCAAGGATTTCAGCTTCACGGTTGAAGCCGGCGAGCGCGTAGCGATCATCGGCCCGAACGGTATCGGCAAGACCACCTTGCTGCGTACTCTGGTCAACGACCTGACGCCGGATGCCGGTTCGATCAAGTGGACCGAATCCGCGGAAATCGGCTATTACGCCCAGGACCATGCCCACGACTTCGAAGACGACTGCTCACTGTTCGACTGGATGGGTCAGTGGACCCAGGGCGGCGAGCAACTGGTACGCGGCACGCTGGGCCGCATGCTGTTCTCCAACGACGAGATCCTCAAGTCGGTCAAGGTCATTTCCGGTGGTGAGCAAGGCCGCATGCTGTTCGGCAAGCTGATCCTTCAGAAGCCGAACGTGCTGGTGATGGACGAACCGACCAACCACCTGGACATGGAGTCCATCGAGGCCCTGAACCTGGCGCTGGAAAACTATCCGGGCACGCTGATTTTCGTCAGCCATGACCGGGAGTTCGTATCCTCGCTGGCCACCCGCATCATCGAACTCAGCCCGAGCGGCGTGATCGACTTCAGCGGCACCTACGATGACTACCTGCGTAGTCAGGGTGTGGTGATCTAAGCTCGCCTGTCGCGAATGAATTCGCTCCTACGGTGTATTTCCCGTAGGAGCGAATCGGGCGGCGCTCCGCTTATTCGCGAAAGCGTCAATCAAGCCCCCGGCTGTTCCAACACCTCGATCCAAAGCGCACCTTTACCCGACGGCGCTTCGCCCACACGCTTCAATACGCCCTCTGCGCCAATCGAATAACTGCCCACTACCTCGCTCTTCTCTCCCGTCACCAGCAACCAGTGCCCATCAGGGGATACTGCGATATTGCGTGGCTGCTTCTCCTGAACCGCGTAGTTCTCAAGATAGGTCAGCTTGCCGCTGGAAGGCTCGACCTTGAAAGCCGATACGCTGCTGGACGTACGCTCGCTGATAAACAGCAGCTTGCCATCCGGCGCCATGCGGATATCGGCCGCCCAGATGCGCGGAGTCGGGTCGTCCTTGAGGTCGTTGTTGCGGGCGTCGCGTACCTCGCCATGGGCAAGTTTCAGGCGCTCCGGTATACCGGCAGCCTGAGTCACCTGGGTCAGCGCACCGGTTTTGTCATTGATCGCAAAGCCGGTCACGGTGCCGCTCATTTCTCCCACTACATACAGGAACTTGCCGTCCGGCGAGAAAGCCAGATGGCGTGGACCGGTCTTGTCTGCGACGGTGACGTAGCCCGTCCCTATCGGCGCAAGTGTGCCGTCCTTTTCCAGGCGGTATTGCAGGACATGATCGACACCCAGGTTACCGGCATATACAAATCGGTTGCTCGGGTCTGTGCGAACCGAATGCGCATGCAGGCCGGTCTTGTAGGTCTGAATCTTGTCGCTCGGGCGCTGCTGCTCATCGATGGGCTGAACGCTCAGCAGGTCGCCGCCATAGGACGCGCCAAGCAGGAATCGGCCGCTGCGATCAGTGGACAGATAGGCCAGGCTTTCGGCCAGCGGCCCTTGGGAGATTTGTTTCAGATGCCCCGTTCCGGGCTCGATGCCGAAACCGACTACCTGATAAGGCTTGGCCCGCAAGGCAGCAAACAGCGTCTTGCCATCAGGAGAGAGTGCCATGGGATTGACCTGATCGCCCGCCTTGGTCTGCTCGATCAGGCTCAGCGCTCCGCTTTTCGCGTCAAGCCGGTACTGGGAAATGAGCCCGTCCGCAGGACTGGAGATGTAGGCGAAAGTCGCTGCGTGAGCAGACAGACCGAACGAGCAGGAAACCGCAGCCGCCAACAGGAGATTTCTTTTCATGCCGCACCTTTTGTTATTGTGTTTGTGGTCAGTCATCCTATGACTAGTCACGAATAACAGCAATACGCCCCACGTGATTGTTAGCAAGCTTTCATTTATGCCGTTACCGAGCCATGATGAATGCATTCCAACCGCCTGCCAGCGAACGAGTCCGATGCCTGCCGCCACAAGCCAAAAACCTTCAGCGCAGCCCAGTTCCATGACGATCACGCTGCAAATTGTCTCCATCGTCTCCTATACCTTCATCGCGTTCCTGTGCATCGGCCTGCCGATTGCCGTGCTGCCCGGTTATGTGCATGACCAGCTCGGCTTCAGCGCTGTTGTCGCTGGCCTGACCATTGGTTCGCAATACCTGGCCACCCTGCTCAGCCGCCCTTTTGCCGGGCGGATTACAGACAATATGGGCAGCAAGCGCGCCATCGTCCTTGGCCTTTGCGGGATAGCCATCAGTGGTGTCCTGACGCTGGTCGCCACGCTGCTGGAAAGCATCCCGCTGGCCAGCCTGTGGATTCTGATCGTGGCGCGTCTGTTTCTCGGCGTTTCTCAGGGCATGATCGGGGTTGGCACCATCAGTTGGTGCATTGGCAAGGTCGGCGCGGAACATACGGCACGTTCGATCTCCTGGAATGGCATCGCGTCCTATGGCGCCATTGCCATCGGCGCGCCAGTCGGTGTCGTAGTGATCGATCACACAGGATTCAACAGCCTGGGCATTGCCTTGATCACCATGGCTGCCCTGGCATTGGTGATGATCCGCAAGAAGCCATCGGTGCCAGTGATTGCCGGCGAGCGCCTGCCCTACTGGTCGGTGTTCGGGCGTATCGCGCCCTATGGCCTTGGGCTGACACTCTCTTCCATCGGCTACGGCACCCTGACGACATTTATCACCCTGTTCTATATCAGTCGTGGCTGGGAAGGTGCTGCCTGGTGCCTGAGCATGTTCGGGGTGTGCTTCATCCTTGCGCGGCTGCTCTTTATCGGTGCCATCAATCGCCTGGGTGGCTTCACTGCGGCGATGCTGTGCATGGCTGTGGAAACCGTCGGGCTGGTCATGCTGTGGCTTTCGCCCAATACCGGTTTTGCTCTGGCGGGCGCGGGCCTGACCGGCCTGGGACTGTCGCTGGTGTATCCGGCATTGGGTGTGGAGGCCATCAAGCAAGTCCCCACCACGAGTCGTGGCGCAGGCTTGAGCGCCTATGCGGTGTTCTTCGACCTGGCACTGGCGATTGCCGGTCCGGTGATGGGCTTCATTGCTCTGGGTCAGGGCTATGGCTGGATTTTCTTTTATGCCTCTTTGCTGTCGATCATCGCCCTGGCGCTGACGTTCTGGTTATCACGCCGCCCTCAAAAAGGCCTCTGAGCCTGCTGGCAGACAAAGCCCGACACCGCCTGTCGGTCAACTAATTGACGACCCACTCAATCGGATCTTGACTTGACTCTGTTAGCCATTGATCGGGCTGATAAAACCCTTCATGGACGTCCCTTGCGTGGTGGACAGGCCAGTAACGGAACCATGAACAGCCTCCCTGACCACGCGTTCAGAGAGAGCTGTCATGAGAATCGACCACCGGTTACTTCTGCGCTACACCGCACGAATCCTTCCCCTGGCTGTACTGAGCTTCATCTCACCCCACGCTCATGGTGCCTGCGATCTGGCCACAACCATCGGCAACGCTATACAGGTCTGTGACAGCGGCAGCAGCGGCCCTTTGAACAAACCCGTCGGTAACAACACGCTGATCTTTCCGGCCGGAGGTACGGGATCGATTATCGGCAGCGTCACCTATGGATCAGGAAGCGACAGTATTGAGATGAATTCCGGCAACATCACCGGCAGTTTCAATCAGGGCGCTGGAGCGGATCAATTTCGCATCACCGCTGGAAACATCACGGGCGATGTCAATCAGGGGACTGATCGCGATAATTTTTTCATGAGCGGCGGCACCCTGCGCTCGCTGACTCAAGGCGATGGCCTCGACACTTTTCTGATGACCGAAGGCACCATCAGCAACGCCTTCGAGGATGGCGATCAGGCCCGAATGACGGGTGGGACCATAGGCCGCGTGGACATGAAGCTGGATGACAATACCTTTGATATGTCGGGCGGGACCATCGTCAATAATCTGGTCACAGGCTTTGGTCGCGACACCATCATTCTGTCGGGCGGCAGTATTGGCGGGGTCGTCAGCGTCAGCGGTGGCAACGACCGGGTGACCGTCAGTGGCGGCGAGATTCGCGGCGGGGTTCGCGCCAGCTTTGGCAATGACACCTTCACTTGGCTCAATGGCGGCTACATACGCGGCAGTGTATTGATGGAAGGCGATAATGACACCGCGACACTGCGCAATCTGAATGAGAGCTTCCTGGGCCCCAACCCTCTGCTCAATGGCGGCGCGGGTACGGACCTGCTGACTTTCGATGCAACAACCTCAGCAAATCCCGCACGCTATACCAATTGGGAAACGGTCAATGTGAGCAATGGTTCACGGCTGGATCTGGCGGGCATTTTCACACTAGGAGACAGCGTCAGCGAAACCGGAGTCATGAATGTCGACGCCAGCAGCACCCTGACGTCGGCATCGGGCAGCATTTCGCCCTTTACCAGCAGCGGTCTGACCACACTCAATAATGCTGGCACTCTGGACATGAGCAACGGTAGCAGCAGCGCCACTGACACCCTGACGGTCAATGGCAATTACGTTGGCAGCAACGGGCAACTGCTGCTGCAATCGGTGCTGGGCGACGACAGTTCACCCAGCGACAAGCTGGTGGTTTCCCGAGGTTCGATCAGCGGCACAACCCGGATCGCAGTCAATAATCTGGGTGGCACTGGTGCGCTGACGCTTCAGAACGGGATCGAGGTAGTAGAGGCCGCCAATGGCGCGACCAGCGATAACTCGGCCTTTTCACTGCAAAACTCATTGTCTGTCGGTGCCTATCAGTACTACCTGTTCAAGGGCGGTGCTACTGCCGGTTCAGAGAACAGCTGGTTTCTGCGCTCATCAGTGATTTCCGTACCTCTGTCGGCCATATCCGTGCCAGAAGAGCCTGTCGCTGAACCGCCTCCGATACCAGTGCCACCTCAACCACCTACTCAGATACCGCCCACACCTCCTGTAGCTCCGTCCCCCACTCCGACACCACCAACATCTCCAACGCCCACCGTGCAACCGGCAATGACCCAACCCGTCCCGGCTCCGGGCACCCCGCCGCTTCCCGAGCCGGTACGTGGCGCTGCGCCCATTCCCTTGTATCGCCTGGAAGTGCCGAATTACGCCGTTGTACCGCCAGCCGTGGCAAAGCTGGCGCTGTCATCCCTGGGCACCTTCCATGAGCGTCAAGGCGACCAGAACCTGTTGACCGAAACCGGTGCCTTTCCTGCCGGCTGGGCGCGTATATTCGGCAACGACTTCAGGCAGGACTGGTCGGGCACGGTAGCTCCGAACCTGGATGCGTCGCTCAAGGGCTATCAGATCGGCCATGACCTGCTTGCCCTGCAAACCGGCAGCGGGCGCACCCAGCGGGCGGGTCTGTTCGTGGCCCACACTCGACTGGACGGCCACGTCAAAGGCTTTGCCGAAGGCTTCAAGGATCGCCGTACCGGCAAACTGAAAGTCCAGGGCGATAGCCTGAGCCTTTACTGGACCTTGATAGACCCGCAAGGCTGGTATGTGGATGCCGTGGCAATGGGTACGCGAGTGGATGGCTCTACCCGCTCGCAACGTGGAATTCCCATGGACATTGAAGGCGATGCCCTGAGTTTTTCCATCGAGGCAGGTTATCCGATTGAGCTGAACCCGGACTGGGTCATCGAGCCTCAGGCACAAGTGATCCACCAGCGTATCGATCTTGATAGCCAGAACGATGGAATTTCACACGTCGCGTTCGACTCACAGCCCTACACCACCGCACGTCTCGGCGGGCGACTTGAAGGTCGCTATCAAGTGCGGGGTATCCCGGTCGAACCGTTTGTGCAGGGCAACCTGTGGCACAACTTCGACGGCTCGGACACGCTGACCTTCGATCACAGCGACCGGATCAAGACTGAGCACAAAGCCACCACGGCGGATATGGGAGTGGGTCTGACAGCCAGATTGTCACGTGAGATCAGTCTTTACCTGAGCGCCGATTACAGCAGCAATCTGGATGACAATGACCTGGATGGTCTGCGGGGAAATCTGGGGCTCAGAGTGAGCTGGTAGGTTGCTGTCGCGGGGAAGGGCCCCTGGGGGGGGGCTTGGGCCCCGCGCGTCACCGCTCCCCCGCCCTTGGCTTGGGGACCACAACCGCCCGCCGCG
>NZ_JAIGPJ010000007.1:0-116591 GCF_019719005.1 Pseudomonas cichorii | reverse complement strand
GGCGGATATGGGAGTGGGTCTGACAGCCAGATTGTCACGGCCAAGGCCCCATGGGAGGGGCCTTGGCCGCGACGGCTCACTGTTCCTCAGCCTTAGGCTTGAGCACCAACACCGCCAGCGGCGGCAGGCTCAATGAAACCGATGCCGGCATACCGTGGCTCGGGCTGTCTTCGGTATGTACACCGCCGCCATTGCCCAGATTCGACCCGGCATAGGTTTCAGCATCACTGTTGAGCAACTCGACCCAGGTTCCGGCAAAAGGCACGCCCACGCGGTAACTCTCACGAGGCACCGGGGTCATGTTGGCGATCACCAGCAGCGGCTCGCCCTCCTTGCTCCAGCGCAGCCACGCAAACACGCTGTTGGCCGCGTCGTCACCGATCAGCCACTGAAAGCCCATCGGCTCGGCATCACGCTCGTGCAGAGCCTTTTCCTGGCGATAAAGGCGATTGAGGTCCGATACCAGTTTTTTCACGCCGATATGCTCGGCGTATTGCAGCAGGTACCAGTCCAGTTGCTCGTCGTGATTCCACTCGCGCCACTGGCCGAATTCGCAGCCCATGAACAGCAGTTTCTTGCCGGGGTGCGTCCACATAAAAGTCAGGTAAGCGCGCAGGTTGGCGAATTTCTGCCAGCGATCACCCGGCATCTTGTCGATCAGCGAATGCTTGCCGTGAACCACTTCATCATGGGAAATGGGCAGGATGAAGCGCTCAGACCAGGCGTACACCAGACCGAAACTTAGCTCGTTATGGTGATGGGCGCGATGAATCGGGTCTTGCTGCATGTAATGCAGCGAGTCATGCATCCAGCCCATATTCCACTTGTAGGAGAACCCCAAACCGCCCTGCTGGGTGTTCTGGGTCACGCCCGGCCAGGCCGTGGACTCCTCGGCAATCACCATGGTGCCCGGCGCTTCGATGGCGACCACATCGTTGAGATGACGCAGGAAATCGATGGCCTCGAGGTTCTCACGACCGCCAAAACGGTTCGGCACCCACTCGCCAGCCTTGCGTGAGTAATCGCGATACAGCATCGACGCCACGGCATCCACCCGCAAACCATCGATATGGAAGTGCTTGAGCCAGTGCAGCGCCGAGGCAAGCATGAAGCCATGCACTTCGGTGCGGCCCAGGTTGTAGATCAGGGTGTCCCAATCCTGATGGAAGCCTTCCTGCGGGTTGCCGTATTCATACAGCGCCGTGCCGTCGAACTGGGCCAGGCCATGGGTATCGGTTGGAAAATGCGCCGGTACCCAGTCCAGAATCACGCCGATCTCGGCCTGATGGCAGGCGTTGACGAAAAACGCGAAGTCCTCGGGCGAGCCATAACGCGCCGTAGGAGCGAATTGCGCCAGCAATTGATAACCCCAGGAGCCGCCAAATGGATGCTCCATGATCGGCATCAGCTCGATATGGGTGAAGCCCAGCTCCTTGACGTAAGGGATCAGCCTGTCGGCCAGTTCACGCCAGTTGTATTGCCGCCATTGGGTGCCATCTTCGTTCTGCTCCATCTGCCAGGACCCGGCATGCAGCTCGTAGATCGACAATGGCGCCGCCTGGGTGTGGCGGTCGCCACGAGAATGCAGCCAGTCGTGATCCTGCCAGTCGAATTGCAGGGGGTTGGCGACCTTTGATGCGGTATCGGGCGGCAAGGTGGTTGCCAGAGCCACCGGGTCGCACTTCAAAGGCAGAATGCCCTGGCTGCCCAGAATCTCGTATTTGTAGACCTCGCCTGCCTGCAAGCGAGGCACGAACACTTCCCAGACACCGGAGGGATGACGCAGGCGCATCGGATGGCGGCGTCCGTCCCAGTTATTGAAGTTGCCTACCACCGAAACCCGGCGGGCATTGGGTGCCCAGACCGCAAAGCGCACGCCATCGATGCCCGCAACGTTGGTAATCTGCGCGCCCAGGCAACTGCTCAGGTCGCGATGATTGCCTTCGGCAAACAGGTAGAGGTCCATTTCACCCAACAACGGACCAAAGCTGTAGGGATCTTCAGTGACCTGCTCACCGCCTGCCCAGTTGATCTTCAACAGGTATGGCTGTGCCTGCTCGAAATGCCCGACGAAAAAACCCGGCACTTCGCTCATCTGCAGTTCGCCAAGATCACGCCCGTCATTCTGGGCAAGCACCCGCACACTCAAGGCACCCGGCAGATACGCGCGGATGAACTGCCCGTGAGCGCCATCGTCATGTGGCCCGAGAATGGAAAAGGGATCTCTGTGCTCCGCACGGATCAACGCATCCATATCGACGGCTGCGGGCATTGGTTGGCGGCCCGTGCCGATTTTGTCAGGCAAATTCATTTGGTTTCTCCATCGGATAATTCCAGCAACCCACGCAAGCCTTGCAAAGGCACGGCCAACCAACTCGGACGATTCTCGGCTTCGTAGATCACTTCATAAGCAGCTTTTTCCAGGGTGAACAATTCCAGCGCTGCGCTCTCCCCTGTCTTGTCTTTCCATTCATGGGCCAGACCGGCGGTTGCCTTGCGATAACCGCCCAGAAAAGACTCGCGGGCCTGAGACAGATAGGTATCTGCCACAGACTGTCGGGCCACGCCAGCCTCTTGGGAAGTATCCACGCTCTGTGCGCTGCGCACGGCCATGGCGGCAGCGTAGTCGAAAGAGCGCAAAACGCCGCTGACATCCTTGAACGGGCTGTGTTTGGCGCGCCGCTCGGGCAGGCTGCGGGCAGGCTCGCCCTCGAAGTCGATCAGGTAGGCATCGCCCTTGACCACCAATACCTGGCCCAGGTGCAGGTCGCCGTGGACACGCATGCGCAAACCGCCCACCGAACGTCTGGCCAGATCCTGCACATGATTCTGGATGGACTTGCGCCGTGCAATAAGGTCGCTGACCAGTTGCTGATCATCGGCACCCAGTGAATCCTTGCGTTGATCGAGCAACTGCAGGGCACGATCAAGCTGTTCGCCGACGCTTTTCGCCGACGCCTGGCTGTCCTTGACGCTGGTAACTTGCACCGCAAAGTCCGGGTTGTCGGTGGGTGCTGCCAGAACCTGGTGCATTTCTCCCAGCCGTTGCCCCAGATAGCGGGAGAAATCCGCCAGTTCCAGCAATGCGTTGTAATGCTGCTCCTGCCCGGACACGCCATGCGCCAGTGCATCGCGCACCGCCCGCTCCAGGTTGTTCTGGGTCCACTCCCAGGCATCGCCCTGATTGCTCAGGTAGCCTTGGGCAATCATCAACAGGTGCGGTTGTCCGTCATTGCCGACTCGGGTCACGGCACCCAGCAAAGGCGAAATGTTCCGGTAACCGGCATTGGTCAGGTAAGCGCCCATTTCCAGCTCCGGGTGAGTACCGGCACTGACCTTGCGGATCAGCTTGAGCACCAGACTGCTGCCCACCACCACCGAGCTGTTGGACTGCTCGGCGGACAGGTAACGCACCTCCGACTCATCGCTCAGGCCCAGCGGAGCCAGCTCCGAGGTGTTCTCGAAGCGTAACTCACCTTCGCTGCTGGTCAGTACGGTCTGATCCTGCATGCCCTGAATCACTGCGCGGATAAAGGTTTCCAGGGTGAAGGCATCGGTAATCAGACCTACTTGCCGACCACGTCGTACACGGGCCAGCGCCAGTTGCTGAGGCAAGGCACTGCTGATGTCGTCTTCGGCCAGCAGCCCGAAAGGCAGTTGATAGCGCTCAGGCTGGCCACCGGCCGTGACCTCGATTTCACTGAGCAGGACCGGATGCGCCGGGTCGCCAAAGCGCACGGCATAAGCGATATGGACATCGTCGATGGCCTTGTCCTTGCCCGCAAACCAGCGGCGCTTGGGCAGGTAGACCGCCAGTGAGGTGTTTTCCATCGTGCTGCGCAACGGCTCGTCGAGCAGTTCCTCAAGACGCTTCTTGAGTACCAGCGTAGGGAAGTCCGGCATGCTTTGCGCAGGTTCCACGTGCCAACTGGGCATTTGATTCTCCGGGGCGAGAAGAAACCAGTAAAAACCATAAGGTGGCAGCGTCAGCAGATAACTCAGTTGCCCGATCGGCGGGAATGCACTGCCGCCGAGCATTTCCACCGGAACAGTGCCCGCATGGGCCGACAGCTCAAGCTCGGCGGCCTGGGCGGCACTGGACACGTTGGCTACGCACAAAATGATCTCGTTATGTCCATCCGACCCCGTGTATTCGCGAATGTAGGCCAGGATGCGACGATTGGACGGCGACAGCATTTTCAGGGTGCCGCGCCCGAAGGCCTTCTGCTGTTTGCGTACGGCCAGCATGCGGCGATTCCAGTTCAGCAAGGAGTGCGGGTCTTTCTCCTGGCTTTCGACGTTGACCGACTGATAACCGTACAGCGGGTCCATCAGCGGCGGCAATACCAGACTGGCTGGATCGGCCCGGGAGAAACCGCCATTGCGGTCGATGGACCACTGCATCGGCGTGCGAACCCCGTCGCGATCGCCCAGGTAGATGTTGTCACCCATGCCGATTTCATCGCCGTAATACAGCGTCGGCGTACCCGGCATGGACAACAGCATGCTGTTGAGCAGCTCGACCCGGCGACGGTCACGCTCCACCAGCGGAGCCAGACGTCGACGAATGCCCAGGTTGATGCGGGCGCGCTTGTCAGCGGCGTAGTAATTCCACAGATAGTCCCGCTCACGATCGGTGACCATTTCCAGGGTCAGCTCATCGTGGTTGCGCAGAAAGATCGCCCACTGGCAGTTGGCCGGAATTTCCGGTGTCTGGCGCAGGATGTCCGTGATCGGGAAACGATCCTCCTGAGCCAGTGCCATGTACATGCGCGGCATCAGCGGGAAGTGAAACGCCATGTGGCATTCATCGCCATCGGGGCCATGGGTGTCACCGAAATACAGTTGCGTGTCTTCCGGCCATTGATTGGCTTCGGCCAGCAACATGCGATCCGGATAATGGGCATCGATCTCGGCGCGGATACGCTTGAGGACCTGATGAGTCTCGGGCAGGTTCTCGTTGTTGGTGCCATCCCGTTCGATCAGATAAGGAATGGCATCCAGACGCAGGCCATCGACTCCCAGGTCCAGCCAGAAGCGCATGACGTCCAGCACGGCATCCATGACCTGGGGGTTGTCGAAGTTCAGGTCCGGCTGGTGGGAGTAGAAACGGTGCCAGAAGTACTGGCCGGCCACCGGGTCCCAGGTCCAGTTGGACTTTTCCGTGTCCAGAAAGATGATCCGCGTGCCTTCGTACTTCTGGTCGGTATCGGACCACACATAAAAATCGCGGGCCTTGGAGCCGGGCTTGGAGTGCCGCGCCTTCTGGAACCACGGATGCTGGTCCGAGGTGTGGTTGATGACCAGTTCGCTGATGACCCGCAAACCGCGCTTGTGGGCCTGGGCAATGAACCTTTTGGCATCGGCCATGGTGCCGTAGTCACTGTGTACATCACGGTATTCGGAAATGTCGTAGCCATCGTCACGTCGTGGCGAGGGATAGAACGGCAGCACCCAGATGGTGTTGACGCCCAGCTCGGCGATGTAATCGAGCTTGTCGATCAGGCCGGCAAAGTCACCGATACCATCATTGTTGGAATCGAAGAACGACTTGACGTGAACCTGATAGATCACCGCGTCCTTGTACCAGAGCGGGTCGTTGATGAATGTGGCGTTAGTAGCTTTCTTCTTCGCCATGACGGACTGCTGCCTCTTCAATTCGCGGCCTGTATGCGCCAGATGCCAAAGGGCTGATACGAAGGGTCGATCCGCATCCACTGAATCTTGCCGTACCAGGTCCAGCGATGCCCGGTCATCAGGTCCTCGCCCGAAGTTGCAGCATCATCGGGCAGGCCCATGTCCCATAGAGGTAACTCGAAGTGCGCCTCCTGGGCATTGAACGGATCGAGGCTGACCGCGACCAGAATGAAGTTGCTGCCATCATCCGAGCGCTTGCCGAAATACAGAATATTGTCGTTCCAGGCCGCATAAAGCTTCAGGCCCAGATGGGTATGCAACGCCGGGTTCTGCCTGCGAATGCGGTTGAGCTGGGCGATCTCGGCAATGATATTGCCCGGTGCCGTGAAGTCCCGGACCCGGATCTCATACTTCTCGGAATCCAGGTATTCCTCCTTGCCGGGAATCGGGGCCGACTCGCACAGCTCGAAGCCCGAATACATACCCCAAAGGCCCGAGCCCATGGTTGCCAGCGCAGCACGGATCAGAAAACCTGCACGCCCCGACTCATGGAGGAAGTACGGGTTGATGTCCGGCGTATTGACGAAGAAGTTGGGACGATAGCAATTGCGCAAAGGCGGCTGGTTGAGCTGGGTCAGGTACTCGGACAGCTCGGCCTTGGTGTTGCGCCAGGTGAAATAGGTGTAGCTCTGGGAGTAACCGACCTTGCCCAGCCGCGCCATCATCGCAGGCTTGGTAAAAGCCTCGGCCAGAAACATCACATCGGGATGCTGGCTGCGAATGTCGCCGATCATCCACTGCCAGAACGGCAGCGGCTTGGTGTGCGGGTTGTCGACCCGAAAGATCTTCACGCCCTCCTCGACCCAGCCCAGCACGATATCCCGCAACTCCAGCCACAGGCTGGGAATCGCATCGGCGGCATAGAAATCGACGTTGACGATGTCCTGATATTTCTTCGGCGGGTTTTCCGCATAACGGATGGTGCCGTCCGGCCGCCAGGAGAACCAGCCCGGATGCTGCTTGAGCCAAGGATGATCCTGAGAACACTGAATGGCGAAATCCAGAGCGATTTCCAGGCCATGTTCTGCAGCCGCCGCAACCAGATTGCGAAAATCCTCAAGGGTACCCAATTGCGGATGAATTGCCTCATGACCGCCGTCTTCACTGCCAATGGCATAGGGGCTGCCGGGATCGTTCGGGCCAGCGGTCAGCGAGTTGTTGGGGCCTTTGCGGTGCGCGCGGCCGATGGGATGAATCGGCGGGAAGTACAGCACATCGAAGCCCATGTCCCGAATCATCGGCAAGCGCGAGTGCACATCATTGAAGGTGCCATGCCGCGCCGGGTCATCGGTGATCGAGCGGGGAAACAACTCATACCAACTGGCGAACTGTGCCAGCTGGCGCTCCACATCCAGCGGGAACTCGATACTGCGGCTCAGAAACGCACGGTTGTCCGCCTGGACCATCAAGGCCGAGGTTTCACTGTGCAAGAGCAATGCGACACGGCCATCGGCGTCTATCTGGCCGAGACGTTCGAGAACACTTTCGATCTGCTGGCGCAAGGCTCCTTGAGTGCGTTCGGCCGCATGCAGCAGATGCAGGCGCCCTTCCTCAAGCTCCAGCTCGATAGGCACACCGGCTGCGAACTTTTTCTCCAGTTCGTAGCGATAGCTGGCGTACTGATCGATCCAGGCTTCCAGGCGAAACACGTAACGGTCGACAGATGTCGGGGTGAACTCACCAATCCAGCTGTCATTGCCCAGGTCACGCAGCAAAGCGTCCTGCCAGTTCTCTTCACCATCGGCCCGCCAACAGACACGTACCGCCAGCTTGTCGTGCCCGTCAGCAAACACCTTGCTGGTCACCGTGACCTTCTGCCCCACGATGCCTTTCACGGCAAACAAACCGCCATCGATCACCGGCATGGTGTCTTCGATCACGATACGCGGCAATTGCAGGGCGTGGGTCAGGGTCAAGGGACGGGTTGGGTGTGGAACATCAGAGGCCAGGGAATCCGGGCCGTATGGCTGATCAGCAGTCACATTCATCGAGCATCACTCCTCACGCCCCTGGGACGCTCCTGTGCAATCCATGCAGAAAAAGGTTTTGTATCGATGCGGTGCGCACAGGAAAAGACGGTCCTGATTCGCCTGAATCTGTCGCATGGTTTTCCGAGCCGCTGGTACAGGCAAAGTTCAAAAAGTTTGAGAACGAGCCTCAGCGTAGACGAATCTGTTAGCTCAGGGCTGGGCCATGCCACAGCGCATGACGCCTGACTGACCATGGGAAGCAAAACCTGGACGACCGTTTGTCGGCTTTTTTGGGGAGGTATGTCAAGCGTGCAGGATTACGGTTGAGAGACGACATGGAGATAGATGTGCGTAGTCATCCCAAACCAAAACAGTCTGAATTCCACAGCGGACTCGGCGGTCCAACATCACGAACGCCACTTATCTGGTATCAAGGTGAAACCCATGAATATCCCAATCCCCGCCGAAACACCGGACCCGAATATCGATAACCCTACCCTGCCCGTGCCGCCGCCCGCCGAGGAGCCGCCACCGACCCTGCCGCCTGTAATCCAGCCGCCGGCAGGTGATCCGCCACCTCAGGAGCCGCCCGTTATCCTGATAGATGACTTGCCGCAATGACCGTAGAACCCTGACCCGAATCAATGTGCAGGGCATGAATGTCTGAGAGTTTTGACGCGCATCAACTGTCGCGGCCAAGGCCCCTCCCAAAGGTGACATGCATGCCTTGACTGATCTGCTTTTTCATCCTGAACCTGCATCTGTTCTGCAAACAGTCTCGCCTCTATAGTCAGGCCACTTGATCAATGGTGATGCCATGAAGCGTTACGAGAAGTATGCCGACGATGTAGCCGAGTTGATTCGCAGTGGTGTGCTGGGGCCGGACCAGCGGGTGCCTTCGGTGCGTTATGCGAGCCAGACTCATGGCATCAGCCCTTCCACCGTGTTCCAGGCCTATTACCTGCTGGAGCGTCGCGGGTTGATTCGGGCGCGCGCTCGCTCCGGGTATTTCGTCAACAGCATTGTCGGCAATGCTCCCAAGCCGTTCAGCGAGCCCCAGGTCAGCACGCAGGTCAATGAATCCACCGAGGTGGATGTCAGTGAGCTGGTGTTTTCAGTGCTGGACTCCATCAAGGACCCCAATACCGTGCCCTTTGGCTCGGCCTTCCCCAGTCCGATGCTGTTTCCGCTGCCGCGCCTTTCCCGTTCGCTGGCCAGCGCCAGCCGTGACATGGACCCGCGCATGGTGGTCACCGACATGTCGCCGGGCAATCCGCAACTGCGTCGCCAGATCGCCTTGCGCTACATGGTCAACGGCCTGGTGTTGCCCATGGAGGAATTGCTGATTACCAACGGCGCACTGGAAGCCCTGAATTTGTGCCTGCAAGCCGTCACCGAGCCGGGTGATCTGGTGGCCATCGAAGCACCGGCGTTTTACGCCTGCCTGCAAGTGCTGGAGCGCCTGAAACTCAAAGCGGTGGAGATTCCGACACATCCCCGTGAAGGTATCGATCTGGGCGTTTTGAAACAGGCTCTGGAACGCCATCCCATCAAAGTCTGCTGGTGCATGACCACTTTCCAGAACCCGACCGGCGCTCTGGTCCCTGAAGCGCGCAAACGTGAATTGGTGGAATTGCTGCGCGAGCATCAGGTGCCGTTGATCGAGGATGATGCCTACGCCGAGCTGTACTATGGTCCTCAGGCCCCGAAACCGGCCAAAGCCTTCGATACCGATGGGCTGGTCATGCATTGCGGTTCGTTTTCCAAAAGCCTGGCGCCAGGCTATCGGATCGGCTGGGTGGCGGCTGGCCGCTACGCGAAGAAAATCGAACGCCTGAAACTGATGACCTCCCTGTGTGCTTCGATGCCCGCTCAGGCCGCCATTGCGGACTATCTGCAACACGGTGGTTACGACCGGCATCTGCGCAAATTGCGCTATGCACTGGAAGATCAACAGCGAGCAATGCTGGGAGCCATCGGTCGATACTTCCCGGCACAGACCAGGGTCAGTCAGCCGGTGGGCGGTTATTTTCTGTGGGTTGAACTGCCGGAGCCGCTCGACTCGCTGAAAGTCTTCCAGGTGGCGTTGGCACAGGGGATCAGTATTGCGCCGGGGCCGATCTTTTCGCCAACCCGACGCTTTGGCAACTGCATTCGCCTGAACTACGGCAGCCCCTGGACCACGGCCTGCGAAAAGGCCATGGAAACCCTGGGGCGGATCATTCGTTCGTTGCTGGACAATTGAGCCTCAGCGCCCGCCCGCTGCGTCAATAAAAGTGCCGGTCACGTATGAAGCATGGTCCGACAGCAGCCAGACGATGGTTTCGGCCACCTCTTCGGCTTTTCCGCCCCGACACATGGGGATGTCGCCTTCGAGCTTGCTGACCCGAAACGGATCGCCACTCAGGGCATGAAAGTCGGTGAAGATAAAGCCCGGTCTTACCGCATTGACCCGAATCCCCTCGCCTGCGACCTCCTTGGATAAACCGATGGTGAACGTATCCAGCGCGCCCTTGGAGGCGGCGTAATCGATATATTCCCCCGGCGCTCCCAGTCGGGCGGCAGCCGAGGTCACGTTTACGATGCTGCCACCGTTGCCGCCATGGCGCGGCGACATGCGCAACAAGGCGTGTTTGCTGCACAGCATCGGGCCGACCACATTGGTCATCATGATCTTGAGCATACGGAACTCGGACATGTCGTCCAGCCGCGAGGTATGGGCGATGGTCCCCGCGTTGTTGACCAGATGAGTAACAGGCCCCAACTCTGAATCGATACGCGCATAGAGACGAATGATTTCGTCTTCGTTACTGACATCGGCCTGTACCGTGATGGCCTGCGCGCCCAATTCCCGGACTCGGGTGCATATTTTTTCGGCAGAAGCATGGTCGGACAGGTAATTGATACAGATGCGATAACCGTGTGAAGCAGCCAGAAGCGCAGTGGCAGCACCGATCCCGCGGGAGCCGCCGGTAATGAGGAGGACTTTATCCATGAATGTCTCTCGTGGGTTTTTCAGGGGCCAGGGATCGCCAGGGATCCGTTGCTCACACAGAGCCTAGCGGACCCACGGCGCTCGCATGCAGAATCGATCCTGCCAGCGTTTTGACATGAACGCCATCCTGTATTTCAGCCATCGCTCCATTCAGCCTCGGCGATGAGTCCTCCTCGATCGACTGGATATGGCTCATGAATTGTTGCGCAGGTAATGGAATCCCCAGCAGATAGCCCTGCAAGGCATTGCAACCCAGGTTGGTAAGAAAGCTCTGCTGGACACTGTTTTCAACGCCTTCGGCAACAATGGCCGAAACGATGGCGGCATCATCGAGGTCATGGTCCAGGTCACGGACGAAACCACGGTCAATCTTGATTTCATTGGCTGGCAGATGCTTGAGGTACATCAGGCTGGAATAACCGGTGCCGAAATCGTCAATGGAAATATCGACGCCCATGGCCGAGAGCTTCTGCAAGACCTGCATGGTGACCTCGGCATTGCTCATGGCCGTGGTTTCGGTAATTTCCAGGGTCAGGCAGTTGGGCGCGAGCCGGTGTCTGGACAAGGTATTGGCGACCGTCGTCACCAGCCCGGCATGACAGAACTGCAAGGCCGACAGGTTCACCGCAATGCGCCAATGGGTGTAGCCCTGGGCATACCACTCGCTCATCTGGCGACAGGCTTCATCCAGCACCCATTCGCCAATCGGGATAATCAGGCCGGTCTTTTCCGCCAGCTCGATGAACGTGTCCGGCCCGAGCATGCCCTGCTCCGGGTGATTCCAGCGCAGCAAGGCTTCAGCCCCGACAGGCGTGTTGGTGACCGCATCGAACTTGGGCTGGTAGTGCAGGCAGAAATGCTTGTGCCGGATGGCTGTGCGCAAGTCTTGCAGGACTTGCATCTGGTTGCGGGCATTGGCGTTCATCGACGACTCGAAGAAGCTGTAACCGTTCTTGCCGGCCGCCTTGGCGTGATACATCGCTGCGTCGGCGTTCATCAGCAGTTCATGCAGGGTCTGGCCATTGCCCGGGTACATGCAGATCCCGATGCTGACCGAAATCTGCAGAGTGTGTCCGGCAATATCGAACGGTTGGGCAATCACATTCACCTGGCGGGAAGCCACGGCCAATGCATCTTCGGCATCCTGCAACTCCATCAGCAGCACGAACTCATCGCCACCGATACGCGCCAGGGTGTCATGGCGGTGCAGGTTTTCACGCAAGCGCAACGCGACCTGACGCAATAGCTGATCGCCGACATGATGACCAAACGCATCGTTTACCGGTTTGAAGCCATCCAGATCCATGAACATCAGCGCAAAACAGCCGCCACTGTCGTTCGCCTTCTTCATGGCCTGCTCGATACGATCCGCCAGCAATACACGGTTCGGCAGGCTGGTCAGGCTGTCATGCAGGGCCAGGTGAGTCAGTTCACGGTTGGCTTCCAGCAGCGAATTGGCCAGCACAGCGGTGCGGGCTTCCAGACGGGCATCGAGGATCGAGGTCAGGAGCACAATGGTCAGTACCGCCAGGCTGGTAACCAGCACCAGCTTGTCCAGGCCGTCGGTTTTGAGCCCGTTGCCCAGGGCCCCGCAGAAGCTGCCTTCGGGAAAACTGGCCGCCGCCATGCCGGTGTAGTGCATGCCCACGATGGCCATGCCCATGACCACCGCAGCCCCGGCACGGACCAGAAACACATTGGAAGTCCGGTTGCGCAAACGGAAAGCAATCCAGATGGCAGCCGCCGAAGCCAGCACGGCAATCAACAAGGACAACATGAACAGAAAGGGGTCGTATTCGATGCCGGGCTGCATACTCATCGCAGCCATGCCGGTGTAATGCATGGCACTGATGCCGCCACCCATGAACAAGGCACCAAGCGCAAGGTGCGACAAGGGTAATTGCGGCTGATTGACCAGCCACAAGGCAATCCCCGAAGACACCATTGCAATCAGCAGTGACCACAGGGTCAGAGAGATGTCGAAACCCACCTCGATGGGCAACTGGAAAGCCAGCATCCCGATAAAGTGCATGGAGCAGATGCCGATGCCCATGGCAAAAGCTCCGCCGCCCATCCATATGTAAACGGCACGGCCTTTGGCCGAAGCAATGCGGCCAGCCAGATCGAGAGCGGTATACGAAGCAAGGATCGCAACGAATATGGAGATGAAGACCAGTGAGGGCGTGTAGTGACCAGTCAACATGAGCGCTCCTGTGACATGGATCCGGTTAACGCATCCATGCCAGACAGTGCTGGCAATTCTACGCAAAAGCAGAAAAATGTCGCGTCAGGCGCTCACAAATATGGCTATTGGCCACATACAAAATAACTATTTCTGACGGATAGTACATTGACGCCATCCGCCCTCATCTATGCGCTGATCACTCCTTGATCTGCAGACCGCTCCGGGCATCCCAGCCACCCCCCATTGCAGCGATCAACTGCACACTGGCAATCAGGCGGCTTTGCAGCACATTCAAGACGCTGCGCTCATTGCTCAGCGCGGTGGTCTGCACATTGACGACATCCAGATAGCCGATGACTCCGGCCTTGTACTGGTTGCTGGTCAGGCGCAGGGATTCACGGGCAGCATCCAGCGCTTCCTGCCGAACGGTCGCTTCCTCCTCGTAAACCTTGAGCTGAACCATGTAGTTTTCCACCTCCTGGAAGCCGTTGAGGACCGTTTGCCGGTATTGCGCAACGGTCTGATCATAGACGGCTTCAATGCGATCGACTTCCGCAGAGCGTCTGCCGGCATCGAACAGCGTCAGGGCCATTTGCGGCCCGACCGACCAGAAGCGGTTCGGCAGGCTGATCCAGTTGGAAAACGAATTGCTGTTATAGCCGCCACTCAGGCTCAGGGTGAAATCCGGGTAGTAAGCCGCCTTGGCGACACCGATATTGGCGTTGGCGGCCATGATCGAGCGTTCGGCAGCCGCGATATCAGGGCGGCGCTCCAGCAGTTGCGAAGGAATACCCACAGGAATCTGCGGTAACTCGGGGATTGTGGTCGTGGCAGGCAGATTGAACTCGGCCGGCGCCATCCCCATCAGCACTGCAATGGCATTCTCGAATTGAGCACGCTGCCATGTCAGGTCGATCAGATCGGCCTGGGTGGTCTTGAGCTGGGTCTGGGCCTGGGCCACGGCTTCACGACCGGAAATACCGGCCTGATACTGATTGCGGGTCATGGTCAGGGAGCGTTCGTAAGCCTGGACAGTGGACTCCAGCAAACGCTTCTGCTCGTCCAGCACCCGCAATTGCAGGTAGTTCTGCACCAGCTCCGATTGCAGGCTCAACTGCATGGCAGCCAGATCTGCAAGGCTGGCCTGGGCGCTGGCGGTGTCGGCTTCCAGCCCACGGCGCAACTTGCCCCAGATATCGGCTTCCCAGCTCACGCCCAGCTGAGCATTGTAGGAGTCGTTGATACCGCTGGAACCCGACGTACTGGTGCTGGAAGAACCCTGGCTCGAGCGGGTCTTGCCGGCCGTCAGGTCCAGCGTGGGAAACAGTGCGCCACGGGAACTGCGCACCAATGCCCTGGCCTGCCGGTACTGGGCTTCATATTGCGCCACCGTCTGGTTGGAGCTGTTGAGCCGCGCCACCAGCGCATTGAGCTCGCTGTCGCCATATACCTCCCACCATGCGCCACGGGCCATGGCATCGCTCGGTGTCGCCTGACGCCAGCCTTCGGCCGCCTTGAACTGCACAGGCGTGGTCACTGACGGCTTGTGGTAGTCGGGCCCTACGGCACAGGCGCTCAGCAGCAGGACGCAAAGCCCCGTTGCCAGAGGCCGGACAAGCCACTGCGGGTTGGATTTGATTGCCGGATGGTCAGTCATAGCGGGGTTTCCAGAGCAGCATCGGTGCGCACGCCACGCCAGCGATTGAATCGGTGGCGCAGCCGGTCGAGATAGAGGTAAACCACCGGGGTGGTGTAAAGGGTCAGAATCTGGCTGAAGACCAGCCCGCCAATAATGGTCAGGCCCAGCGGACGGCGCATTTCCGCACCTTCGGCGTTACTCAGCAGGAGCGGCAAGGCCCCCAGAATGGCAGCAATCGTGGTCATGAGGATCGGCCTCAGACGTTGCAGGCAGGCACTGCGGATCGATTCCTGTGGCGTCATTCCCGACTCACGCTCCAGATGCAGGGCCAGGTCGATCATCATGATGGCGTTTTTCTTCACGACCCCGATGAGCAGAAACAGCCCCAACAGGGAAATCAGACTGAATTCGCCGCCCAGCACATAGATGCTCAGCAAGGCTCCGACACCGGCCGACGGCAGGGTCGAGAGGATCGTCAATGGATGGATGTAGCTTTCGTAAAGAATCCCCAGCACCAGATAAACCGCCAGCAAGGCACCGAGAATCATCAATGGCTGGCCTTTCTGGGTGGCGGCAAAGGCATCGGCGGCACCGGCCATCTTGGAAATCACCTCAGAAGGCAGCCCTACCCTGGCAATCGCACGCTCTATGGCGACCGTCGCCGTATCGAGGCTGACACCTTCGGCCAAGTCAAAGGAAATACTCTCCGATGCAAACTGGCCTTCATGGGACACCCGGTCATTGGCAAGACTGCGCTCGTAATGGGCAATGCTCGACAATGGCACGCGCTGCCCGTCTGCGGTAATCACCTGCACCTGCTGTAGCGTGACCGGGTCCTGCGCGTATCGGGGGTTGACCTCCATCACCACCTGATACTGGTTCAGGGTGTCATAGATGGTGGAAACCTGGCGCTGGCTATAGGCGTTGTTGAGCACGGTGGTCACCATGTTCATGTCGATACCCAGGCGCTTGGCCGCATCCCGATTGACCACCAGAGTGACCTGCTGGGCGCCGCGCCCTTCACGGGCGTCGATGGCGGTCAGCTCAGGCAACGCCTTGAGGGCTGCCACGACTTTCGGATACCACTCGCGCAGGCTGGGCAGGTCACCGCTTTGCAGGATGTACTGATACTGGGAACTGGCCTGTTCACGACCGCCGCCCAGTTGCAGATCCTGATCCGGTGCCAGGAACAATCGCCCGCCCGGCACATGGGGCAGGTTCTTGCGCAGACGCTCGACCACCTGAGTAGCAGACATCTTGCGCTCGGAAACCGGCTTGAGGCGGACTATCATGAAGGCATTGTTGGTGCCGCCACTGCCGCCGATAAAGCCCGCGACACTCTGCACAGCAGGGTCGGCCAGCACAGCGCGGCGGAAGATTTCCATCTTGGGCTGCATCACGGTGAACGAAAGACCGTCATCGCCACGAATGAACCCCATCAGTTGCCCCGTATCCTGCTGCGGCAGGAAGGTCTTGGGCACCACCACATACAGCGCGACGTTCACCACGATGGTAATCAGCAGGCTGAGCAGCGTCAGGCGAGGATGGCGCAGCACCCAGCCAAGGGAACGGTCATAGCCGACCACCATGCGATCGTTGACGCGCTGGCTCCAGCGCTGGAAAGCACTCTTTTCCTGCTCCTGAGGCTTGAGCCAGCGTGCGCAGAGCATCGGTGTCAACGTCAGGGAAACCAGCAGTGAAACGATGATCGCCACCGACAGCGTGATGGAAAACTCCCGGAACAGGCTTTCCACCAGACCGCCCATGAACAGGATCGAGATGAACACGGCCACCAGCGAAACGTTCATGGACAACAGCGTGAAACCGACTTCCCTGGACCCCAGATAAGCCGCCTTCATTGGCGGGACACCTTCATCGATATGCCGGGAAATGTTCTCCAGCACCACGATTGCGTCGTCCACCACCAGCCCGGTGGCCAGAATCAGGGCCATCAGCGACAGGTTGTTCAGGGAAAAACCGCACAGATACATGATGGCGAAAGTACCCACCAGGGAAACCGGCACCGCCAGTGTCGGGATCAGCGAAGCCCGCAGGCTGCCCAGAAACAGGAACACCACCAGAATCACCAGAACCACGGCAATCAGCAGGGTCATCTCGGCTTCATGCAGCGTGGCCTTGATGACCGGCGAACGGTCCATGGCGATATTCAGCTTCACGCTGGCAGGCAAGACCGCCTGCAAGGCAGGCAACTGCTCCTTGATCTGCGCCACCGTCTCGATGATGTTGGCACCGGCCTGACGGTTGATGACCAGCAGCACCGCCGACTGGTCATTGAAGAAACCACTGTTGTAGCGGTTTTCCACCGCGTCGCTGACCTTGGCCACATCCTTGAGACGCAGGGCCGCGCCATCCTGATAGCGAATGATCAGTGGCGCGTAATCCTTGGCCTTTTCCAGCTGGTCGTTGGCCTGGACCTGCCAGTTATGCTGGCTGTCCTCCACAAAACCCTTGGGACGACGCACGTTGGAACCGGTGATGGTTGTGCGCACTTCGTCGAGGGAAACACCGTACTGGTCCAGCATGTTCGGTTCCAGCTCGATACGCACGGCCGGCAGCGAACTGCCACCAATCTGCACCTCGCCGACACCGGTCACCTGCGACAGACTCTGGGAAAGGATGGTCGAGGCCAGATCGTAGAGCTGTCCTTTTTCCAGCACATCGGACGTCAGGGTCAGCACCATGATCGGTGCCTGGGAAGGGTTGACCTTCTTGTAGGTCGGCATGCTGCGCATGCCGCTGGGCAAAAGATTGCGCGAGGCGTTGATTGCCGCCTGCACTTCCCGCGCCGCGCCGTTGATATCCCGGTCCAGATCGAACTGCAGAATCACCCGGGTCGTCCCCTGGCTCGAGCTGCTGCTCATGGTATTGATGCCGGCGATGGACCCCAGCGAGCGCTCCAGTGGGGTGGCCACACTGGAGGCCATGATCTCGGGACTGGCGCCCGGCAGGCTGGCCGACACCACAATCACCGGGAAATCCATGTTCGGCAACGGCGCCACGGGCAACAGCCTGAAACTGACCGCGCCCAGCAGCATGATTGCCAGACTCAGCAGGACAGTGGCGACCGGCCTGCTGATAAAGGGTGCGGACAGGTTCATGCTTCGACCTGTCTTGAGTCAGGCTTGCGCGCCCAGCGACGGCCAAGGCGATCGAAGTACAGATAGATCACCGGGGTCGTGAACAGCGTGAGGATCTGGCTGAGCAACAGGCCCCCGACCATGACAAGCCCCAGCGGCTGACGCAGCTCTGCGCCGGAGCCGGTGGCCAGCATCAGCGGTATCGCGCCGAACAGCGCCGCCAGGGTCGTCATCAGGATCGGCCGGAAACGCAGCAACGCCGCTTCATAGATGGCCGTCTCGGGGTCGATGCCGCGATTACGCTCGGCGTCCAGGGCGAAGTCAATCATCATGATGGCGTTCTTCTTGACGATACCGATCAGCAGAATGATGCCGATGATGGCGATCATCCCCAGATCGTTGCCACTGATCATCAAGGCCAGCAAGGCGCCCACCGCTGCCGATGGCAGGGTCGAAAGAATGGTGATCGGGTGGATATAACTCTCGTAGAGCACACCCAGCACGATGTACATGGTCACCACCGCTGCCAGGATCAGCAGCAGCGTGCTGGACAACGAGGCCTGGAACGCTGCGGCAGCGCCCTGGAACTGGGTCTGCACGCCAATCGGCATGCCAATGTCTTTCTGTACTTGCTCGATCACCTGCACCGCCTGGCCCAGCGCCACATCAGGCGCAAGGTTGAACGACATCATGACTGCCGGGAACTGCCCCATATGGGCAATCGCCAGTTGTGCCTGACGCTGCTCGACCCTGGCCAGACTCGACAGCTTGACCTGACCGCCATCGGTGGTCTTGACGTGAATCTGCTCCAGCGCCTTGGGGCCCAGCTCGTTGCCGGAAGCTGCCTGCAGCACCACTCGATACTGGCTGGCCTGGGTGTAGATGGTGGAAATCTGCCGCTGACCGAAAGCGTCGTACAGCGCATCGGTGATATTGGCCACGGTAACGCCCACGCGGCTTGCAGCATCGCGGTCGATCATCAGGTAAACCTGCAAGCCCTTGTCCTGCAGGTCACTGGCGACATCGGTCAGTTCCGGGCGCTTGCTCAGGGCGTCCACCAGCTTGCCGCTCCACAGACTGAGCAGTTCGGCATCAGGTGACGACATGCTGAACTGGTACTGGGTCCGGCTGACCCGGTCTTCGATGGTCAGGTCCTGCACCGGCTGCATGAACAGGCGAATGCCCGACAAGCCGTCCAGTTGAGGTTGCAGACGCTGGATGACCTGCATGGCAGTCAGGTCGCGCTCGCCGTGGGGCTTGAGGTTGATCAGCAGGCGGCCGCTGTTGAGCGTCGCGTTGTCACCATCGACACCTATATAGGAAGACAGGCTGGCAACGGCAGGATCCTTGAGAATGACGTCCGCCAGCGATTGCTGACGCTCGCTCATGGATTTGAACGACACCGACTGCGGCGCTTCGGAAATACCCTGGATCACGCCGGTGTCCTGCACCGGAAAGAACCCTTTGGGAACGGCCATGTACAGCACGACGGTCAAACCCATCGTACCGATGGCAACCAGCAGGGTCAGAGGCTGGTGCTTGAGCACCCAGCGCAGCTTGTCGGAATAGATGCGGATCAGCCAGTCGATCCAGGCACCGCTGGCGCGGTAGAAACGCCCCTGCTCTTCTTCCTTTGGCTCACGCTTAAGCAAGCGGGCGCACATCATCGGGGTCAGGGTCAGGGAAACAACAAGGGAAATCAGGATCGCCACCGCCAGGGTAATAGCGAACTCCCGGAACAGACGCCCGACCACATCGGCCATGAACAGCAGCGGGATCAATACGGCAATCAGCGACAGGGTCAGGGAAATCAGCGTGAAGCCGATCTGCTTCGCGCCCTTCAAGGCTGCCTGAAAAGGTGTTTCACCCTCTTCGATATGCCGGGAAATGTTCTCCAGCATCACGATTGCATCGTCCACCACAAAACCGGTGGCGATGGTCAGGGCCATCAGTGTCAGGTTGTTGATGGAGAAGCCGGCCAGATACATCACGCCAAACGTGCCGATCAGCGACAGAGGCACGGCAATCGACGGAATGATGGTCGCGCTGACCCGGCGCAGAAACAGGAAAGTCACCAGTACCACAAGCACGATGGCGATCAGCAACTCATGCTGAACATCGGTGACGGAGGCACGAATGGTCTGGGTGCGGTCGGTCAGTACAACCACATCCAGTCCAGCCGGAAGGTTGTCCGTGATGCTGGGCAGCAAGGCCTTGATCCGGTCCACCACCTCGATGACGTTGGCACCGGGCTGGCGCTGGATATTGAGCAGCACCGCCTGATTGCGATTGGCCCAGGCGGCCAGTCGCTCGTTTTCCGCACCATCGACAATCTGCGCCACATCCTTGAGGCGCAGCGGCGCACCGTTGCTGTAGGCCAGGATCAGGTTGGCGTATTCCTCGGGGGACTTGAGCTGATCGTTGGCATCGAGCATCGACACCCGGGTCGGACCGTCGAAGTTACCCTTTGGCTGGTTGACGTTGGAGGCACTGATCAGCGTGCGCACGTCTGCCAGATTCAGGCCGTTGGCAGCCAGAGCTTCGGGGTTGACCTTGATCCGCACCGCCTGACGCTGCCCGCCCGCGATGCTGACCATGCCGACGCCGCTGATCTGGGAGATTTTCTGCGCCATGCGCGTATCCACCAGATCGTTGAGCTTGGGCAGCAGCATGGTTTTGGAGGTGATCGCCAGGGTCAGGACCGGTGTATCCGCCGGGTTGACCTTGTTGTAGACCGGTGGCGCAGGCAGATCATTGGGCAACAGGTTGGTCGCGCCATTGATGGCCGCCTGCACTTCCTGCTCGGCCACGTCCATGTTGATTTCAAGATTGAAACGCAAGGTGATGACCGACGCGCCGCCCGAACTGGTGGACGCCATCTGGTCCAGCCCCGGCATCTGCCCGAACTGTCGCTCCAGCGGCGCCGTTACGGCACTGGTCATGACCTGCGGGCTCGCGCCCGGATACAGGGTCATGACCCGGATGGTCGGGTAATCCACCTGTGGCAGGGCCGAAACCGGCAACAGGGTGTAGGCGATCAAACCGGCCAGCACAATCGCCAGCATGCTCAGCGTGGTGGCGACCGGACGCAGGATGAACAGGCGCGACATGTTCATGCTTGGTTTTTTTCCACCTTGTCGGCCGAGGCCGATTTATCGGTGGCCTTGTCAGGCTTGCCCTGCAACTGCTGGCCTGGAGTGGACGGCACGTCCTTGCTTTCAGTGACCACCTCCACTGCGGCTCCGTCGCGCAGACGGTCGGTGCCTTCGAGCACGACCTGCGCACCGGCAGCCAGGCCTTCGAGCACGACGGTCGAGTTTTCATCGCTCGGGCCGGTCTTGAGCAGGTTGACCTTGACCTTCTTGTCGCCGTCCAGCGCATAGACAAAGGTGCCATTGGTGCCGAACTGCACGGCCGCTGTAGGTACCAGCACCGCTTGCTTGAGGGTGTCGGCACGCAGGCGCACATTCACGAACTGATTGGGGAACAGCACTTCATCGCGGTTTTCAAAACGGGCCTTGAACTTCAGGGTGCCGGTGGTGACATCGATCTGGTTGTCCAGGCTCGCGAGCACACCGGTGGCCTGCAACTTGAGGTCGCCCCGGTCCCAGGCCTCGACAGGCAATTTGTCGCTGCTGCGGTAACGGGCGATGACGGCTGAAAGGTCTTTCTCCGGCAAGGTGAAGTTGACCGAAATCGGTTGGGTCTGGGTAATCACCACCAGCGCCGTGGTGTCGTTGGCAGCGACCAGATTGCCGATATCCAGTTGCTTGAGGCCGACACGTCCGGCAATCGGGGCCTTGATGCGGGTGAAGTCCAGATTGAGCTTCGCCTCCGCCACCGCCGCCTGATTGGACTTGATGGTCCCCTGATACTGGTTCACCAGGGATTCGGCAGTGTCCAGGGTCTGCTTGGCGATGCTGTCCTCGGCGAACAGCCCGCGGTAACGCTGCACATCGAGCTGGGCGTTCTTCAACAGCGCCTGATTGGTCGCCAGGGTGCCTTCAGCCTGTTGCAGCGCAACCTGATAGGTGCGCGGGTCGATTTCGGCCAGCAGATCGCCCGCCTTGACCATCTGCCCTTCCTGGAAGTGGATACGGACCAGCTCGCCCGCCACACGGCTGCGCACATTGATGGTGTTGGTCGCAGTCACCGTGCCCAGCGCCTTGTAATAGATCGGGAAGTCGCCCTGGGTCACCGGGGCAACCCGTACCGGAACCGCTGCCGCCGAACCACCGAAACCTGGCCGCGCCCCTTTGCCTGCACTTGCCGCTGCCGGTGCCTTGCCCGACTCGGCGCCCTTGTGGGACGAAGAGGACGCAGGCCAGAACCACCAGCACAAACCGACGATAACCAACAGGACCAGCAGACTGATCAACCAGCGACGGGAATTACGGGGGCCAGACGATTGCATGAATAAATCAACCATTACAGGTGGGGTTCTTCAGGAGGCTGAACAATAAGCACAGATGAGCTGCAAGCAAAGCGCCTTTACCAAGCGCTTACTTTTGTTAAACGGTTGAAGCGCAAATAAAAAAACGGCCTGAACGGATTCAGGCCGTCGAAGTGTTGCAGGGTATTACTTCAATACAGCCAGAGCCGCTTCATAGTTCGGCTCTTCGGCGATTTCCGAAACCAGCTCGCTGTGCAATACAGTGTTGTTTTCGTCCAGGACGACAACAGCACGGGCAGTCAGGTGAGCCAGAGCACCATCGGCGATTTCAACGCCGTAGTTCTTGCCGAAATCGGCACTGCGGAAAGAAGACAGGTTCTGGACGTTCTCCAGACCTTCCGAGCCACAGAAGCGAGCCTGGGCGAATGGCAGGTCAGCGGAAATGCACAGCACGACGGCGTTTGCGACGTCATTGGCCTGGGCGTTGAACTTGCGCACGGAAGTGGCGCAGGTCGGAGTATCGACACTTGGGAAGATGTTCAGGACTTTACGCTTGCCCGCAAAGTCAGCCAGGGTCACATCGGCAAGGCCGGCACCTACCAGAGTGAAAGCGGGAGCAGCGCTGCCGGTTTTCGGCAGGTCGCCAGCGATTTGTACAGGGTTGCCTTTGAGCGTTACTTGAGCCATGAAACCAAGTCCTTTTACAGAGTTTTTGAAGAGCCGGAAGTTAACCACGAAAGTGACCAAGTACCTATATCGGATATTTCCGAAACGGTAACAGAATAGAGCCCTCGCGCTAAAAATCCCGCTTATAGAAAATATCCAGCGAACTGGCAAGGCCGCTGGCCGCTTCCAGATACACCCTTTTGCTCAACATGTAGCGCAGAGCGATGGTATTGGCGGGCTCGAACACGCCCACGCCATAGCGCAGACTGAGTTTTTCGGTGATCTTGCCGCTGGCCACGACATTGGTCTTGTTGCCCGTGCCGGTGGTATCGAGCTCAAAGTCCTTGATCCCGAGGTTGTCGGCAAGTTTGCCGGTAGTCGACGCACTTCCCGCCACGCCCAGCGCCAGGGCGGCCTGGGCAACCATATTGCTGTCTTCCCCGGTATTGCCCAGCGGCCTGCCCATCACCAGATAGGACAGCGCCTGCTCCTGACTCATGGCAGGTTCGGAAAACACTTCGGTAGTGGGCTGATCGGCACTGCCAGTCAGGCGGATACCGGCGATGATCTCGTCGGTCTGACGAATCGCTTCGATATCCAGATAAGGCTGATCGATGGGGCCTGCAAACAACAGGCGGGCCTTGCGAATGGTCAGGCGCTGGCCATAGGCGCGGTAACGTCCGTCATTGAGGTTCAGTTCGCCGCGGGTATCGAGGTTGTCGCCAATGTGCACATGCCCGACAAGGTTGGCCGTCAGCCCGAAGCCGCTGAACGCCAGTTTTTCCTGTCCGACTTCGACATCGATATCCATCGCCATGGCTATGGGCGGCGCACCCTCTTCAGTCTGTTGCCCGACGATGACGGTATCCCCCGACAGCTTCACCGTAGAAGGCGGCAACTCGCGCACCGTGATCGTGCCCTTGGGCACCAGCACCTTGCCGGAAATTCCCAGCCGGTCGTTGTGCATGGAGACTTTCAGGTCGGGCGCCGCTTCCACGGCGACATAAGGTTCGACGGTAATCGGCAGGCGCGAGCCCTTGAGGTTGATATCCACCATCAGAGCCTGCCCCCAGGCCACCTGCCCGCTCACTGTGCCCTGCCCGGTCGCGCCGCTCTTCCAGCCGCCATTGAGCTGTACGCTTTCCCCGGCAATCAGGGCCTGGACTTTCAGGTCCTGCAACTCCATGGGGAGCTCAGGCCCCGAAACCTCACCACCCTCCAGGCTGAGACTGCCATTGACCTGAGGTGCCAGCAGACCACCGGACAGTCGACCATTGCCACTCAGGCGGCCATTGAGTTTCTGCACCAGAGGCACGAAGGGCCGCGCCACGGAAACGTCCAGGCCGGACAGGCTGAAGTCGCCACTCAGGCTCTTTTCACGCGACAACGGGTCGATTCGCGCCGTGAGCAACAGCCTGCCCAGTTTCTCGCCCTCGAAATCCAGCCGCGAATCGATACTGCGTGGTTTCAGGGTGCTGCTGAGTTTCAGGCTGCGATAAGGAAAGTCCAGCCACTGATCCTTTTCCTTTACCCGCAGCGTGCCGTTGCTGGCATCGACCGTGATTTGCCCGTCAGGCCCGGCGGCTGGTAGATCGAGTCGGATATCGGCATTGAGCGCGCCTTTCCAGGCGAAGTCCTTGGGCAGCCACTGAGCCAGGCTTTCGAGGGGGAAGTTCTTCAGGTGATAACGTAATCGGGGCTCAGGCATCAGACGCTGATCTTCACCGCACAGGCTTGCCTGCCCGGAAGCCCAGCAATGGGCACCGAAGTTGATCTTGCCGTCGGTCAGACGCTCAAGCTTTGCAGGCTGTTGCAGTTTCCAGTCCTGCCCGCCGCTCTGAATGGCGCCGCTGACCAGTCGTCCGCGCCAGTTGCCCTGATCCAGAGCACCGTCGAGTGCCAGAGCCAGTTTCAGCAACGGGCCTTGCAGGTCGAGCTTCATCTGCTGGTTCTTGAGCGTGCCCTGCCCATTGACGGTCAAGGTTCCCAATGCCGTGTCGCCGGCGTGAATACCACTGCCCTTGAGGTCGACCGTTGCCCGCTGGGCCTGATCGAGCTTCGCGGCCAGTGTCAGGTTTTGCAGGCGATTGTCCTGCAGGGCCAGTTGCGCGCCTTGCAGGTCAAGCTGGCCTTGAGGAGACTGAAGCGTTCCGGCCAGATTCAGTTTTCCGTTGAGCCGCCCTTGCAACCTCGGCCATAGCTGCCCCAGGCGTGGCAGATTGAGATCCAGTTGGCCTGCGAGGCGCTGCTGCAAACTGCCGCTGCCCTGAATCCGGTTGTCACCCAGGCGTATATCCAGCGCACCGAGGTTCCATCGCTCACCCGCACCATCGGCCTTGACCAGCAACACCGCTGGCTGACCACGCAAACGCCCCTTGAGGTCCAGGTCGGCATTTAGTGCGAGCTTTTCATCTTTCAATTGCCCCTTGCTGCGCAGCGCACCTGCCAGAGTGCCCGGCAGTTCCGCGACCCAATAGGACGGATCGAGCGAGCCCAGATCCAGCGCCGTGTCCCAGCCGATGCCATCGGCGAACTGCAAATTCAGATGACCGCTGGCCTTACCCTGCCCTGCGACCATTTCCAGTTGCGGCAGGTACACCTGCTGCAAATTGCCACTGAACGGGCTGCCCAGGCTGAAAGCACCTGCCGGGCCATCCAGGTCGGAACTGAAATTGCCCAGATACTGACCGTCGGTGTAGGAAATCTCGCCCTTGAATGTGCGCAGACTGACCTGAGGCTCACTCGCCAGCGGATAAAGCCGCTGCCACGGGAAGTCCAGCCAGTCGATTTTCGCATCGGCCTTGAGCGCTTTTTCCCAGTTCAACTGGCCGTTGAGGGTGAGATGCTGCTGTTCACTGGCGGTCAGTTGCAGCGTCTCGATATCAGCGCCTTTGGCATCCACACGGCCTTGCAGCGCCAGAGCGACCGGGCCTTGTTCGGCGGGCAGGCTGGCGCTGCCGGTAATCTGGTAGCCGCTGTCGAGGTTGCCTTCGGCATTGAGCAACACCTGCTCAAGCTGCAAGGTATCCGGCAATCCGGCACTGGGCTTGAAGCGCTCGGAGGTGATGTTCACTTTGGCCGGCAGATGCTCGGCCAGCGCTTGCAACTCGCCGCTCAATTGCCCTTGCAGGTAGCCGCTGCTGTCGGCCTTGAGGTGCAGGGTCTTGAGCAGTTCGCCGGTGATATCCAGCGCCAGCGCCCAGGGTTGTCCGTCCTGAGGTGGCAGCTGCAAAGTGCCCTTGGCAGTCAGCGGCCACTCGCCCTCTGGCTTCAGCAGGCCGACAAGGTCGAGAACCAGACTGTCGCGCTGCAAATGGGCCGAATCGATCTGCAGACCATCAGCCGTCCAGTGCGCCGCCAGTTTCAGATCACTCAGTTGCTCGACGCCGTCCAGTTGCAGGCTGCCCAGTTGCACGTCATTCAAGCGAATCGCCACCGGCAGTTTCAGTTGCGGCAAGGACAGCGGGCCTTCGCTGACAGTCTCTTCGCTGGCCGGGAAATGCATACGTACCTGACCGGCATGCAGTTGCTCGATGCACAGCGTCATCTTCAAGAGGCAGGCAGGCGACCAGTCGAACTGGACGGCAGCGACCTCGACGCGGTCCTCGCCCTGCTGCCAGAGCACCGAGTCAGCACGCCATTGTCCGCCCAGCCGGCCGCTGAAATTCTCTACCTGCAAACCCGGCACTCGCGCCAGTGCCCACTGGCTGCCGCTCTGCGTGCCCACTGCCATCCAGGTGCCCACCAGCAACAGCAGCAGGATCGTGACCAGCCCCAGACCCGCGATCTTCGCCCCACGCTTGATGTTCAGACGCTTCACAGTTCCGGTCCCATGGAGAAGTGCAAACGAATCCCGCCGTCATCGTCCAGCGCACGGGCCAGATCCAGGCGCAACGGCCCGACCGGTGAAACCCAGCGCACCCCGAAGCCTACGCCGGTCTTCAGGCTCGGCAGCTCAAGGTTATTGAAGGAGTTGCCCTGATCGACAAAAGTCGCCAGACGCCATTTTTCCGCGATGGAGTATTGATACTCGACACTGCCCGCCACCATGTAGCGACCGCCGATACGGTCGCCATCGGAGTTGGTCGGCGACAGGGTCTGATAGTCATAACCGCGAACGCTCTGATCGCCACCGGCAAAAAAGCGCAGAGACGGCGGGATGGACTTGTAGCCATTGGTCAGGTTCCCACCGAACTGCACGCGCCCGAGAAAACGGTGATTCTGCGCAACGGTGGTCAGGCCCTTGAGCAGCACATTGCCATGAAACAGGTTGGCATCGGACATCACGCCCTCCTTGGCAACCTGCGCATCGAACTGCAACCGGTAGCCCTGGCTCGGATCGATGCGGTTGTCGCTGCGCAGGAACGAATAGCTGATACCGGGCATCAGCAAGGTGCTCAGGCCGCTGTCATCGCCCAGGCGATACTCTTCGCGCTGCCACTTGAGAGAAACCACCCGCTCCCAGCCGCTGGGCAACTTGCTGTGCCATTCAGGGCCGACGGTGAGCAGTTTGCTGAGGCTGTCGGTGCCCGCGATTTCTTCATATTGATAGCCGCCGGCAAAACGCAGCTTGTCGGTGAGCGGCGGATCAAGTGGTACGTCGTACCAAAGCCCCACGTTCTGCCGAGGTGCCGACAGCTCGGTTTCAAACCCATAACTGTGTCCTTGGGGATTGGCCCAGTGGCGCGTCCAGTTGGCCTTGCCACGCGGCCCGACGTCAGTGGAGAAACCAAGCCCCAGGCCCATGGTGCGCGGCTTGCGGGTTTCCAGTTGCACAGTCATCGGAATGACCTGCCCGACGGCAGCGGCGGGAGCTGCATCCACCCGTACGCCCTCGAAATAGCCACTGGACTGCATGGCCTGATTGAGTTCGGCGATCAGTTGCGAGTCGTAAGGCGTGTTTTCCTTGAACGGCACCATGCGCTTGAGAAGGTCGTCATCGAGCGGTGTATCACCACTGAACACCACTTTGCCCAGGGAGTAGCGCGGACCGCTGTCATACACCAGCTCGATGTCCGCCACTCCGGCACGCGGGTCAACTGCCAGACGCTGGCTGGTGAAGCGCCCACTGAAAAAGCCGTAGCGAGACGCCTGATTCTGGATCAGGCGCTTGGCGTCTTCATAATGCCCATGATTCAGCACCGCGCCGGGTGCCAACGCCTGGCTTTTGGGAACCTGAAAAGCCTTGAGAGAAGCCGCCGGCCCGTCGATACGCACCGTCACATTGCGCAGGCGGATCGGCTCGCCGGGCTCGATGGTGATGACCAGCTTCGGGTCCTGGTCATCTGTCACCTGGCTGTCGATGCGGGCCTGATAGTAGCCCAGCGCCTGAGCTGCCTTCTGCGCCTGTTCTTCGGCGCCCAGGCTGAAATGTTTCAGGGCCTCGGCATCACGCTCGCCAAGGCTGCCTACATATCCTTCGACGTTGGCTTTGAGTTCCGGATTCGCGGGCTTGATCCTGACATCCAGACGGGCTTGGGCAAGGGCCGTTGCACTCATGGACATCAGCAGCGCGCTGCTGAGCAGGGTTAAAAACTTCATATGGTCACGCATGCTAACACGATCGACAGATTCTGCTGGAACCTGTCAATAGGTCGAACTTTCAATCCCTTACGCCACAACCTGCAGGAAAACCTGAAGGTCCGGTCAGAAAAAAGCCTTCTGCGGACTGGCCTTGCAGCCATTTTCATCCATGGCTGCGCAAGGGTGAGAGCAAGCACAGCCGGAACAGTTCCAGCCCTCAACCCAGCGTAGCAGCCGACGGCACGCTGGCCGTAAATCGGCCGGTCGGCTAGCATCGCTTCTTTGTATGAATTCAGGATTGCCGCTTCATGAAAATTGTATCTTTCAATATCAACGGTCTGCGTGCCCGACCGCATCAGCTGGCGGCGCTGATCGAAAAACACCAGCCTGACGTGATTGGCCTGCAGGAAACCAAGGTCAGCGACGAGCAGTTTCCCCAGGCCGAGATCGAAGCGCTGGGCTACCACGTTCACTTCCACGGTCAGAAAGGCCATTACGGCGTTGCCCTGCTTTCACGCAATATGCCACTGGCCCTGCACAAGGGTTTCGAGGGGGACGACGAAGAGGCACAGAAGCGTTTCATCTGGGGCACCTACGCTGACAGCAATGGCCAGCCGGTCACCATCATGAATGGTTACTTCCCTCAGGGCGAAAGCCGCGACCACCCCACCAAGTTCCCCGCCAAGCAACGCTTCTATAACGACCTGCAAGCGCTGCTGGAAAGCCGTTTCAGCAATGACCAGCCGCTGATCGTTATGGGCGATGTGAATATTTCCCCCCAGGACTGCGACATCGGCATCGGCGCGGATAACGCCAGGCGCTGGCTGAAAACCGGCAAGTGCAGCTTCTTGCCTGAAGAGCGCGAATGGATGGAGCGCCTGAAGAACTGGGGTCTGGTGGACAGCTTCCGCTACCTGCACCCGGAAGTGGTCGATCAGTTCAGCTGGTTCGACTACCGCAGCCGTGGTTTTGAAGACAACCCCAAGCGCGGGCTGCGTATTGACCTGATCATGACCTCCACAGGCCTGCAACCGCGTATCAAGGCGGCTGGCGTGGACTATGAATTGCGCGGCATGGAAAAACCTTCGGACCATGCGCCGATCTGGCTTGAATTGAGCTGATAAATGCTGCGATGCCGACGTGCCTGTGAACCCGCAGGCACGTCGCTCAGATAAACGTCAGGCACCTCATCAAGCGTCATATTTCAGCAATCTTTCTGTCTTATTCTGCCGAGACTTTCAGCTATACAAGGTGACGCAGATGCTGCGCGCTCTGCTTTCCGCGCTGGCGCTTTCCTGCGCCATCCTGCCCTGCATGACCCAGGCTGCGCTGCCGGTTCCGGCAGATGGCACCCCTGCCTTGCGCATCCAGGGTTCCAACACCATCAATGCGCAACTGGGCCCGGCACTGGTCGAAGGCCTGATGCGCCAGCAAGGGTTGCAAGCCCTGCAAAGCCTTCCCGGCACCCAACCCAACGAAACCCGCGTGACGGGCTCCACGGCAACCGGACAGGCGGTGGTCGCGGACATTGCCGCCCACGGTTCGGGCACCGGCTTCACTGCGCTCAAGGCAGGCAGCGCCGATATTGCGGCCTCTTCACGACCGATCAAGGATCAGGAAGTCCAGGAACTCAAAGCCCTTGGCGACCTGAAAAGCCCCGAGAGCGAACAAGTGATCGCCATCGACGGCGTGGCGGTCATTCTGCATCCGGGCAACCCGCTTCGGCAGCTCAGCACTCTGGAACTGGCTCGCATCTTTTCGGGAGAAGTCCGGGACTGGCAAGAAATCGGCGGCAATGCCGGCGAGATTCATCTGTACGCCCGCGACGAAAATTCCGGCACCTATGAAACCTTCAAGGAACTGGTGCTGACCCGCAACAGCAAGAACCTGTCGCGTCAGGCGAGGCGCTTCGAGTCCAGCGAGCAGCTTTCCGATGCGGTCAGCAATGATCGCAACGGCATTGGCTTCATCGGACTGCCTTATGTTCGCCACGCCAAAGCCGTAGCGGTTGCCGACGGCGAATCAAAAGCGATGCTGCCGACTGTCAGCCTGATTGCGACTGAGGATTACCCGCTTTCGAGGCGCCTGTATCTGTATGTTCCGCCCAAGGCAAACCATGACTGGGCCCAGGCACTGGTTCACTTTGCGCAAAGCGCCGAAGGCCAGGCCATCGTGGCCCGCAACGGTTTTGTGGCCCAGACCGTTCAGGCCATGAAGGTGCAGGCAACGGCGCAGATGCCCGAGGACTATCAGGCATTGACTCGCAAGGCCGAGCGCCTGTCGGTCAACTTCCGCTTTGCCCAGGGCAGCGCCCGACTGGATAACAAGGCACAACTGGATCTCAGGCGTGTGGCGGATTACCTCAAAACCCATCAGAAGCTCGATCAGCAGGTCACACTGGTGGGTTTTGGCGATGCCAAGAGCGATTCGGCACGGGCCACCCTGCTTTCCCGGCTGCGCGCCATGGCGGTTCGCCGGGAACTGCAGAAAAGTGGCGTGACTTTCCACGAAATACTGGGCTTCGGCGACGAAATGCCGGTCGCTGGCAACGATGCCGACGATGGCCGGATCAAGAACCGGCGGGTTGAAGTCTGGGTGAACTGACCCACTGCACCCCGCCTACGCTCACTTTTGCGGCAGGTACTTGCCCAGTTCGAACTTGCCAATGGCCGCACGATGCACCTCATCCGGGCCGTCGGCCAGACGCAAGGTGCGCTGCATGGCATACATATAGGCCAGCGGGAAATCATTGGAAACCCCTGCGCCGCCATGGATCTGGATGGCCCGGTCAATGACTTTCAAAGCCACGTTGGGCGCCACCACCTTGATCTGGGCAATCTCGCTCCTGGCTACCTTGTTACCCACGGTATCCATCATGTAAGCGGCCTTGAGGGTCAGCAGCCGCGCCATGTCGATTTCCATGCGCGAATCCGCAATCTTGTCGATATTGCCGCCCAGCAACCCCAACGGCTTGCCGAATGCCACACGACTGGCGGCACGCTGACACATCAATTCCAACGCACGCTCCGCCATGCCGATCGAACGCATGCAGTGATGGATACGCCCAGGCCCCAGACGTCCCTGGGCAATTTCAAAGCCGCGCCCTTCCCCCAACAGCACATTGCCATAAGGCACCCGGACATTCTCGAACAGCACCTCGGCGTGCCCGTGAGGCGCATCGTCATAGCCAAAGACCGGCAGCGGCCGCACGATTTTCACGCCGGGCGTATCAGCAGGCACAAGAATCATGGAGTGCTGCTGATGACGAGGCCCATCGGGGTTGGTCAGGCCCATGAAAATCAGGATTTTGCAGCGCGGGTCACAGGCGCCGGAGGTCCACCACTTGCGGCCATTGATAACCCACTCATCGCCATCCCGCTCGGCGCGGGCCGCCATATTGGTTGCATCCGAGGACGCCACGTCAGGCTCGGTCATGGCAAAGGCCGAACGAATCTCGCCCCGCAGCAGCGGCTCCAGCCATTGCTGCTTCTGCTCCGGGGTTGCGTAACGCACCAGCACTTCCATATTGCCGGTGTCCGGAGCAGAACAGTTGAAAGGCTCAGGCCCCAGCAGCGAGCGACCCATGATTTCAGCCAGGGGCGCGTATTCAAGATTGGTCAGGCCTGCGCCCAGTTTCGACTCGGGCAGGAACAGGTTCCACAGGCCTTGCTCCCTGGCCCTGACTTTGAGCTCTTCCATGATTTCCGTGGGCTGCCAGCGGTCGCCTTCCGCCACCTGGCGCTCGAACACCGGCTCGGCGGGATAAACGTAAGCGTCCATGAAGGCAGTGACGCGCTCGCGCAGCTCCTGCACTTTCGGGGAATAGGCAAAATCCATGGGCAGCTACCTTCTCAAGGGAATGGAGGTCATGAAAGGGATGCTAAAGAACCCACCGGCATTTATCTAATCTATTCTCGGCGTATATAAACATTCATAACCAATATATGATCGAGCTACGCTGCGGCATAAGCAGTGACCCTACAAGAACAACGAGAGGCGCCTCCAATGAACCTGAGCAAGGTTGATCTCAATCTTTTCATTGTCTTCGACGCCATTTACACCGAAGCCAATCTGACACGAGCCGGCCAGATCGTGGGCATTACCCAGCCTGCGGTATCCAACGCCCTGGCGCGACTGCGGGAAACCTTCAACGATCCGCTGTTCGTGCGCACGGCTCAGGGCATGGTGCCCACGCCCATGGCCCAGAACATCATCGGCCCGGTGCGCAATGCCTTGTCACTGCTGCGAGTGTCGGTGCAGGAAAGCCGCATCTTCAACCCGTTGCAGGCCATCAAGAATTACCGCATCAGCATGACCGACCTCACCGAAGCGGTGATCCTGCCCTTGCTGTTCCAGCGCCTGCGGCGTCAGGCCCCGGCAGTGACCATCGAAAGCTTCCTGTCCAAACGTCGCGAAACCACCAAGGAGCTGGCCGCGGGGCGCCTGGACTTCGCCGTCGATGCGCCTCTCAATACCGATCCGCAGGTGCGGCACGTCAAGTTGATGGAAGACAAATACGTCTGCGCCATGCGCAAAGGCCATCCTCTGGCAGGCAAGGCAGCCTTCAATCTGGATGACTATCTGGCGCAGGCGCACATTCATATTTCCAGCCGTCGCAGCGGCCTTGGGCATGTTGACCTGGCACTGGGCAAGATGGGAATCCAGCGCAAGATCGCCTTGCGCTCCCAGCACTACCTGATGGCGACCCAGGTGCTGCAACAGACCGACATGGTCATGACCGTCCCCGAGCGCTTTTCCCGGCGTCATGACCTGCACTATGCGCAATTGCCGGTCAGCGATGTGCCGGCGGTGGAAACTCATCTGTACTGGCACGAAAGCACCGATCAGGACCCGGCCAATCGCTGGATGCGCGAGCAGTTGATCGAGTTGTGCCAGCGGGTGACAGCGCAGGAAAATCGCCTTGAAACAGAATTAACTTAAAATCTTAATTAACTGATAAATATAGATATTTTTAAAATAGTTAAAGCTAGTTCTAACTTTAACTTCCCTTGCTCGCGACGGCATCGGCTTGACGTATACGTCAAGCCAGCCTTAGGTTAACCCAAAGGTTTCCCCGCCGAGCAGAACCATGACCAGCCCGACCTACAGCATCTCCGACCTCGCCCGCGAACTGGACATCACCACCCGCGCCATTCGCTTTTACGAGGAACAAGGCATGCTCAGCCCCGAAAGACGGGGCCTGGAGCGTATCTACTCCCCACGCGACAAAGTCACCCTCAAGCTGATCCTGCGCGGCAAACGCATCGGCTTCTCCCTGGCTGAATGCCGGGAGCTGATCGAGCTGTACGACCCTCACGGCGACAATCAGAAGCAGTTACACAGCATGCTGGGCAAGATCGAAGAGCGTCGCGGACAATTGGAGCAGCAGCTTCTGGACATCCAGCAGATGCAGCTTGAGCTGGATACCGCAGAGGAACGCTGTCGTGCAGCCCTGAACAAAACCCTTTTAGATCAAATACCTGAATAACAAACCTCAACAAGATATGAGGTACAACCGCCATGCATTTACCTCAACGCGTTCGCCTGGTGGAAGTCGGCCCCAGAGACGGCCTGCAAAATGAAGCGCGTCCGGTGAGCATTTCGGACAAGGTGCAACTGATCGAGGACCTGACAGCCGCAGGACTGAAGCACATCGAGGCCGGCAGTTTCGTATCCCCCAAATGGGTGCCGCAGATGGCCGGCTCTGCAGAAGTCTTTGCCAGCCTTCAACCTCAAACCGGAGTCATCTATTCAGCATTGACCCCCAACCTGAAAGGTTTCGAAGATGCGCTGTCGGCCGGAGTTCGTGAAGTAGCGGTATTTGCCTCAGCCTCCGAAGCCTTTTCCCGGCGCAATATCAACTGCTCCATCAGCGAAAGCCTGGAGCGTTTTCTGCCGGTAATGGCGGCGGCGCATCTGCATGGCATTCGCGTGCGAGGTTATGTGTCGTGCGTACTGGGCTGCCCGTATGAAGGCAAGGTTCTCCCCCAACAGGTGTCGTCCGTGGCTAACGAGTTGATAGCCATGGGCTGCTACGAAGTGTCTCTGGGCGACACCATCGGCATTGGCACACCCGCCGACACACGGGAGCTGTTCAACGTGGTCGCCGGGCAGATTCCCCGGGGCAAACTCGCCGGGCATTTTCACGACACCTACGGCCAGGCGCTGGCCAATATCTACGCCAGCCTGCTGGAAGGCATTGCGGTCTTCGACAGCTCGGTTGCCGGACTTGGCGGCTGTCCTTACGCCCAGGGTGCCAGCGGCAATGTGGCGACAGAGGACGTGCTGTATATGCTCGGCGGCCTGGGTATCGACACTGGCATCGACCTGGATCTGCTTATCGCGGCTGGCCAGCGAATCTGTACCGTGCTGGAACGCCGCAACGGGTCCAGGGTGGCTATAGCTCGTCTGCCCGCTTGAGAAAGGTCACTGGTCGGCGAGTCGGTGCGGCAACTTGTCACAGAGTGTTACCCTCGCCGGGATCAGTTGAGTGAAAACGGGTAACACGGAAACATTCAGCGGCTGACGGACAAGCGCCTCAGCCTCCAGAATCCCGCCAAAACCCTGTATTTAAAGGGTTTCGCAAAAACTGGCACGGGTTCTGCTATATCTCTTGTACAACAAGAACAAGAAAACGCAGCAATCCAATAAAAACAATACGTATCGGCTCTGACATAACAAGAACAACACGGACAGAGGCGCAGCTAACAGATTTTTTTGGAGTGGATAGCTTTTCAGAGACCCTTGCTAATGAGGGTACTCGCAACCGGGCAGAGAACAATAAAACTACCTTCAGGTAGCGCCAGAACGGGTTGGATCGACACGATAAAAGCGATATCAGCGCTCAAAAAAATACGTTTGCTCTTGATCCCGAATGGGGGTCGCTCAAAAAAGATGTGAAGGGCCAGGTCGCCAAAAACAATAAAAGACCTCCCGAAAAACAAAAAAGAGCATGCAAAGAAACCTTGAAGGGGAGCCCAGGCTCCCCTTCGTGCTTTCCGGCATTCAGCATCGCCACCCTTCTCTATTCCCCTCGCAGCCCTCCGACATTGACACCTTGGCAATTACAGGCTTACGTTAACGTAAAGGTCATAGCCAATCCGCCAATAATAAAACTGGAGCGCTATTCATGATCTACCCCAGCCTGAACTTCGCCCTGGGCGAAACCATCGACATACTGCGTGACCAGACCCGGTCTTTTGTCGCGTCCGAACTCTCCCCACGCGCCGCACAGATCGACAAGGACAACCTGTTCCCGGCCGACATGTGGCGCAAGTTCGGAGAAATGGGCCTTCTGGGCATTACCGTCAGCGAAGAATATGGCGGTGCAGGCCTTGGCTATCTTGCCCACGTGGTCGCCATGGAAGAAATCAGCCGCGGATCGGCCTCGGTCGCCCTCTCCTACGGCGCCCACTCGAATCTGTGCGTCAACCAGATCAACCGCAATGGCAACCCGGCGCAGAAAGCCCGCTACCTGCCCAAACTGATCAGCGGCGAACATGTCGGCGCCCTGGCCATGAGCGAACCCAATGCCGGATCGGACGTGGTGTCCATGAAGCTGCGGGCCGAGCGCCGCGGCGACCACTTCGTGCTCAATGGCAGCAAGACCTGGATCACCAACGGCCCGGACGCCAATACCTACGTGATCTATGCCAAGACCGATCTGGACAAGGCCGCCCATGGCATCAGCGCCTTTATCGTCGAGCGCGACTGGAAAGGTTTCACCCGCGGTAACAAGTTCGACAAGCTCGGCATGCGTGGCTCCAACACCTGCGAGCTGTTTTTCGATGACGTGGAAGTCCCGGAAGAAAACCTGTTGGGGCCGCTCAATGGCGGCGTGAAGGTGTTGATGAGCGGCCTGGATTACGAGCGCGTCGTGCTCTCCGGCGGCCCGACCGGGATCATGCAGGCCTGCATGGATGTGGTGTTGCCTTATATCCACGACCGCAAACAGTTCGGCCAGAGCATTGGCGAGTTCCAACTCATTCAGGGCAAGGTCGCGGACATGTACACCCAGATGAATGCCAGCCGCGCGTATCTGTATGCCGTCGCCCAGGCCTGCGACCGTGGCGAAACCACCCGCAAGGATGCTGCCGGGATAATCCTCTACAGCGCCGAACTGGCCACGCAAATGGCGCTGGATACCATCCAGATTCTGGGCGGCAACGGTTACATCAACGAGTTTCCGGCCGGTCGTTTGCTGCGCGATGCCAAGCTCTATGAGATCGGCGCAGGCACCAGTGAAATCCGGCGCATGCTGATCGGCCGCGAACTGTTCAACGAGACACGCTGAGCCCGGGAGTGCTTCATGATCATTCTGCACAGCCGAATCAACACGCGCTCCCCCGAATTCGCCAGCAACCACGCTGCCTTGCTGGAACAGGTCAATGACCTGCGCCGCCTGCTGGCCAGGGTTCATGAAGGTGGCGGCAGCAAGGCCCAGGAGCGCCACACGTCCCGAGGAAAGCTGTTGCCCCGCGAGCGCATCAATCGCTTGCTGGACCCCGGCTCACCGTTTCTGGAAATCGGCCAGCTCGCGGCCCATGCCGTCTATGACGAAGAAGTGCCGGCTGCGGGCGTGATTGCCGGGATTGGCCGGGTCGAGGGCGTGGAATGCATGATTGTCGCCAACGATGCCACAGTCAAAGGCGGCTCGTACTACCCGCTCACCGTCAAGAAACACCTGCGCGCCCAGGCCATCGCCCAGCAGAATCGCCTGCCTTGTATCTATCTGGTGGATTCGGGCGGTGCCAACCTGCCGCGTCAGGATGAAGTATTTCCGGATCGCGAACACTTCGGGCGGATCTTCTTCAATCAGGCCAACATGAGCGCCATGGGGATCCCGCAGATTGCCGTAGTCATGGGCTCCTGCACGGCGGGCGGTGCCTATGTGCCCGCCATGGCCGACGAAGCGATCATGGTGCGCCAGCAGGCCACGATTTTCCTGGCCGGGCCGCCACTGGTGAAGGCCGCCACCGGCGAAGTGGTGAGCGCCGAAGAACTGGGCGGCGCCGATGTGCATTGCCGGACTTCCGGGGTGGCCGATCACTACGCCGAAAATGACGAACACGCCCTGGAACTGGCCCGCCGCAGTGTCGCCAACCTCAACTGGCACAAGCAGGGTCGACTGAACGCCAGCGCACCTGTTGCGCCCTTGTATGCCAGCGACGAGTTATATGGCGTTATTCCTGCCGAAGCCAAGCAGCCTTTCGATGTGCGCGAGGTGATTGCGCGACTGGTGGACGGCTCGGTGCTGGATGAATTCAAGGCGCTGTTCGGCACCACGCTGGTCTGCGGCTTTGCCCGGCTGCATGGCTACCCTGTCGCGATCCTCGCCAATAACGGCATTCTGTTCGCCGAAGCCGCGCAGAAAGGCGCGCACTTCATCGAACTGGCCTGCCAGCGCGGCATTCCGCTGCTGTTCCTGCAGAACATCACCGGCTTCATGGTCGGCCAGAAGTACGAAAGCGGCGGTATCGCCAAGCACGGCGCCAAACTGGTGACCGCCGTAGCCTGCGCCAGAGTGCCCAAGTTCACAGTGATCATCGGCGGCAGCTTCGGGGCCGGGAACTATGGGATGTGTGGCCGAGCCTATGACCCGCGATTCCTCTGGATGTGGCCCAATGCGCGGATCGGCGTGATGGGCGGCGAACAGGCGGCGGGCGTGCTGGTGCAGGTCAAGCGCGAACAGGCCGAGCGCAGTGGCCAGACCTTCAGCGAAGAGCAGCAGGCCGAACTGAAACAGCCGATCCTCGACCAGTACGAACATCAGGGCCACCCCTACTATTCCAGCGCGCGCCTGTGGGACGACGGCGTCATCGACCCGGCCCAGACCCGCGACATCCTGGCCCTGGCACTTTCAGCCTCGCTCAACGCTCCCATCGAACCCACCACGTTCGGCCTGTTTCGCATGTAACCCGGGGATAGACCATGACGCCCTTCGCAACCATCACCCTGATCGACGACCCACGCGGCTTCGCCACCCTGTGGCTCAATCGCCCGGAAAAGCACAATGCCTTCAATGCGCAGATGATTCGCGAGCTGATCCTGGCCCTGGACGCCGTACACGCCAATGCCAGCCTGCGCTTCCTGCTGATTCGCGGGCATGGCAAGCATTTCAGTGCGGGTGCCGACCTGAGCTGGATGCAGCAGGCAGCGGACCTGGACTACAACACCAACCTGGACGACGCCAGGGAACTGGCCGAACTGATGTACAACCTGGCCAAACTGAAAATCCCGACCCTGGCCGTGGTTCAGGGCGCGGCATTTGGCGGTGCATTGGGCCTGATCAGTTGCTGTGACATAGCCATCGGCGCCCGAGAGGCGCAGTTCTGCCTGTCGGAAGTACGGATTGGCCTGGCACCTGCGGTGATCAGCCCGTTTGTGGTTCAGGCCATCGGTGAACGTGCAGCGCGGCGCTACACCCTGACCGCAGAGCGATTCGACGGCGTGCGCGCCCGAGAGATCGGCCTGCTTGCCGAGTGCTACCCCCACGCGGAACTGGAAAGCGAAACCCAGCGCTGGATCGACACTCTGCTGCTCAACAGCCCCCACGCCATGCGCACCAGCAAAGACCTGCTGCGCGAAGTCGGCAGTGGGGAGCTGACTCCTTCCCTGCGCCGCTACTGCGAAAGCGCCATCGCCCGGATTCGCACCAGCGCCGAAGGCCAGGAAGGTTTGCGGGCCTTTCTGGAAAAGCGCCAGCCCTATTGGCAGGTACCTGCGGACAAACAGAAGGACTCGCAATCATGAGCGCCCCGACCAAGCCTGAACTGACCACGCTGCTGGTTGCCAACCGGGGCGAAATCACCTGCCGCATCATGCGTACCGCCAAACAGTTGGGACTGACCACGGTTGCCGTCCACAGCGCCATCGACCGGGAAGCACGTCATAGCCGAGAAGCCGACATTCGGGTGGACCTTGGAGGCAGCAAGGCAGCCGACAGCTACCTGCAAATCGACAAGCTGATAGCGGCCGCCCGCTCCAGCGGCGCTCAGGCGATACACCCCGGTTACGGTTTTCTGTCCGAAAGTGCCGAATTTGCCAAGGCCGTTGAAAATGCCGGACTGATCTTTATCGGCCCGCCCGCTTCGGCCATAGAAGCCATGGGCAGCAAGTCCGCTGCCAAATCCTTGATGGAAGCTGCCGGAGTCCCGCTGGTGCCTGGCTATCATGGTGCCGCCCAGGATCTGGACACCTTTAGGGCCGCTGCCGAACGTATCGGCTATCCCGTGCTGCTCAAGGCCACCGCTGGGGGAGGCGGCAAGGGCATGAAGGTCGCAGAAAACCCCAGCGAACTGGCCGAGGCACTGGCTTCAGGGCAGCGCGAGGCCAAGTCTTCGTTTGGCGACTCGCGAATGCTGGTGGAAAAGTACCTGCTCAGACCCCGCCATATCGAGATTCAGGTGTTTGCCGACCAGCACGGCCATTGCCTCTACCTCAATGAGCGGGACTGCTCGATACAGCGCCGCCACCAGAAAGTCGTCGAAGAAGCGCCTGCTCCGGGCCTGAGCCCGCAATTGCGCCAGACCATGGGCGAAGCCGCCGTCCGGGCAGCCCAGGCCATCGGTTATGTGGGCGCAGGCACCGTGGAGTTTTTACTGGATTCGCGGGGCGAGTTCTTCTTCATGGAAATGAACACCCGCCTGCAGGTCGAGCACCCGGTGACCGAATACATCACCGGGCTTGATCTGGTGCAGTGGCAGATCAGCGTCGCCCTTGGCGAGGCACTGCCGATCACTCAAGAGCAAGTGCCCCTGAACGGGCACGCCATCGAAGTGCGCCTGTATGCCGAGGACCCGGAAAACGACTTTCTGCCCGCCACCGGCACCCTCGACCTTTATCGCGAGCCCCTTCCCCACCACGGCTGGCGGATCGACAGCGGCGTCAGCCAGGGCGACAGCATCTCGCCGTTTTACGACCCCATGCTGGGCAAGCTGATTGCCTGGGGCGAAAACCGTGAAGAAGCACGCCTGCGACTGCTGGCCATGCTGAATGAGTTCGCAGTGGGCGGCGTGAAAACCAATCTGCCTTTTTTGCAGCGCATCATTGCCCATCCGGCCTTTGCTGCCGCCGAGCTGGATACCGGTTTTATCCCGCGCTATCAGGAGCAATTGCTGCCTGCCACAGGTGAGCTGACCGACGAGTTCTGGCAGGCCGCCGCCGAAGCCTTTATCCAGAGCGAGCCTTCACGTATCTGCACGGAGGACCAACACTCGCCATGGCGTTCGAACACAGGCCTGCGCTTCGGGCTACCCGATCAGATCGACCTTCACTTGCAGTGCAAGGACCAGACAAAAGTCGTCCGCCTGCGTCGTAGCAGCAACACCCTGTTGCAGTGGAGCGGCGAGCGACTGGTCGTGGAGAGCAACGGCGTCCGTCATCAACATCTGGCCATCCGCCAGAGCGAAACGCTGTACCTCAAGTGGCAAGGTGAAGTGCATGCGATCAGACGCATGGACCCCATCGCGGCAACCAGCACCTGTGAAACCCGGCAAGGCGGCTTTACTGCCCCCATGAATGGCAGCATCGTGCGCGTGCTGGTGCAAGCGGGTCAGCAGGTTGAGGCCGGCACACAACTGGTGGTGCTTGAGGCCATGAAAATGGAACACAGCATTCGTGCCGCACAGGCGGGCGTGATTGCGGCATTACATTGTCAGGAAGGAGAAATGGTCAGCGAAGGAATGTTACTGGTAGAAATGCAGGACATGTAGCGCCCTCTCGGGTTAGCTCAGGACGGCATAACAGTGCAGGGAGGATTATTTATTTCAATGGATGCAGGAAAAACATTTGACTTGCAAATGATAATGATTATTATTGCATCAGCTGGTCGCGAGACTGGCGGATAACCCAGGAGTCTTAGGTCGACTCCCGGATTATCTCCTCATCAGGCTAATCACGGTTTTTGACCCGGCTTTTTGCCGGGTCTTTTTTTTGGTTTTTTTCGCTGCTTCAGGCTAATGAAGTCTTTGTATGTCTCAATGGCGCGGATCATAGCAAAACAATATCGACCAAGGTCATAAATTTTAGCTCCACCTTTCATTAAAAATAGTAATTGTTGTCACTTTTCACTTGAGAATGATTCTCGAATTCACTAGCCTGAACCTGGTCACGGATGGCAGCACACACTTTGCAAGGAAGATTCCATGGAAGATCAGCGAGCGATAGATCATGAGTAGCCAGCTCTCTCCTCTGTTGCATCTGCCAACCCGGCAGCCAGATGCCCCCCTATCCCGGCATGCCGCCGAGTTGAGCCGCAGCCTGGGCAAACTTTCGCGCCGTCGTCAGCAGATATTCCTGCTCAGCCGCCTCGATGGTGTCGCCTACGCCGAGATCGCCGCCTTTCTGGAAGTCGATCTGGAAAAGGTCGAACGCGCCATGTTCCGGGTGCTGCAACAGGCTTACAGGCATGACGAAAAACCAACCGACTTCCCTGGTGATCAGGCTCAGGAACAGGCCAACCGCTGGTATGTTCACCTGCAAAGCCCGGCCACCACTGCCAGCCAGCGCATCGAGTTTCGTCACTGGCTGGATGCCGACCCAGCCCACCTTGCGGCCTTCCAGACCAGCGAACGCCTGTGGCGTCGTCTGCAAGCGCCTGCCGCCCTCCTCGGCAGCTCAGGCTGGCATCGCCGCAAACGCCGCACTTACATGGCCTGGTGCCTGTTCACCGCATTCGTCTGCGGCCTGGTGATGACGGCTGAAACATTCTCCTGAACAGTCCATGGCATTCAAGCCGTCATAAAGACTGTTGATCGGTGTAAAGTACGGGCCTTACGCACACAGGAATACACCGTGGCCCTCACCATTCGTGCCGACTTCGACAGCGGCAATATCCAAGTTATAGATGCCAGCAATCCGGCGCGCATCGAACTGGCAATCGCGCCCGATACCCAAAGCGCTCATTTCCAGTGGTTCCACTTCAAGGTCGAGGGCCTGAACGTCGGCCAGCCACATGCTTTCAGCCTGACCAATGCCAGCGAGTCCACCTTCAATCGTGCCTGGAGCGGCTATAACGCCGTGGCCTCCTACGATCACCAGACCTGGTTTCGTGTGCCTTCGAGCTTCGATGGCAAAGCCTTGAACTTCAGTATTTCGCCCAGCGAGCCGCATACCTGGTTCGCCTATTTCGAGCCCTACAGCCGTGAGCGCCATGACTGGCTGATCAGGCAGGCTCTGGAAAAGACTGGCGCCGAGCTGCTGGCAACCGGCAAGAGCGTCGAGGGCCGGGATATTCAACTCCTGCGCAAGGGCGATGGTGCCGAAGGCAAGCGCAAGATCTGGATGATCGCCCAGCAACATCCCGGCGAGCATATGGCCGAGTGGTTCATGGAAGGCCTGATCGAACGCTTGCAGGAACAGGACGACCCTGTCATCAGGCAACTGCTGGAGACGGCGGATCTGTACCTGGTGCCCAACGTGAATCCGGACGGCGCGTTTCATGGCCATTTGCGCACCAATGCCCAGGGCAACGACCTGAACCGCGCCTGGCAGGACAGCACGGCAGAGCAAAGCCCGGAAGTGTTTTTTGTCCTCCAGCAGATGGAAAAACATGGCGTGGACATGTTCATCGATGTCCATGGCGATGAAGAGATACCTTACGTGTTCACTGCCGCCTGCGAAGGCAACCCGGGCTACACCCGCGAGCAACAGCAACTGGAAGAGCATTTCCGTCGCCGCCTGAGTGAAATCACCGTCGACTTTCAGACCCGATATGGCTACCCCCGCAGCGCTCCCGGTCAGGCCAACATGAAGCTGGCCTGCAACAGCGTTGGCGAGCGCTTCAAGTGCCTGTCACTGACGCTGGAAATGCCCTTCAAGGATAACGACAACGCCCCGGATGCAACCACCGGCTGGTCAGGCAAGCGTTCCAGCCAGTTGGCCAGGGATGTGCTGACCGTGACCGCAGAAATTGCGCCGACCTTGCGCTGACCACACAACCCTGTAGGAGCGAATTCATTCGCGAAAATGTGCACTTCATGCCGCTTTCGCGAATGAATTCGCTCCTACGCATGTGACTGACAACTACCCATGCATACCCTTGAAGACCTACGCTCCGGCAAACTGGCCGGCATCACGCGGCTGGACCTGTCCTGTGGCCTTACGGAGTTTCCGCAGGAAATCTTCGAGCTGGCCGACTCGTTGCAAGTGCTCAACCTCAGTGGCAATGCCCTTGATCGCCTGCCCGATGACTTGAACCGGCTCAAGCACCTGCAAACGCTGTTTGTATCCGACAACCCGTTCACTGAGCTGCCTGAGTGTATTGGCCAGTGCGAACAATTGCGCATCGTCGGTTTCAAGGCCAACCGGATCAGTCATGTCTCGGCCAAGGCTCTGCCGCCTCGCCTGCGCTGGCTGATCCTTACGGACAACCAGATAGAGTCGCTTCCCGAAGAGCTGGGGCAGCGTCCCGAGCTGCAAAAGCTGATGCTGGCAGGCAATCGACTGCGCAGCCTGCCAGCCAGCCTTGCCAATTGCCACAAGCTGGAACTGATCCGCATTTCCGCCAACCAGTTGAACGAGCTGCCTGACTGGCTGTTGCGCCTGCCGGCCCTGGCCTGGCTGGCTTATGCAGGCAATCCACTGTGCCCGGCACGTGAAGAGCAATCCGTCCGGCAGATTCCCTGGGAACAACTGAGCATTCAGCAGCGCCTGGGTGAAGGGGCTTCCGGGATTATCCAGCAAGGCACATGGCAGAACGGGGATCACAACGAGACGGCTGCCATCAAGCTCTACAAGGGCGATGTCACCAGCGATGGGTCGCCGCTCAATGAAATGGCAGCCTGCATCGCGGCGGGCAATCATCCGAACCTGATCAAGGTATCAGGGCAGATTACCGGGCATCCCCAAGGGCAGCTTGGGCTGGTGATGGAACTGATTTCACCGGACTTCGTGAATCTCGCCGGCCCGCCAAGCCTGGATTCCTGCACCCGGGATATCTACCCGCCCCAGACCCGCTTCTCGCCAGAGACGCTGCTGCATCTGGCTCGCTCAATCGCCTCGGTCACGGCGCATCTGCATACGTGCGGGATTACCCATGGTGATCTTTACGGCCATAACATTCTGCTGCGCAGCAATGGCGACAGTTTGCTGGGGGATTTCGGCGCGGCTTCATTCCACCCTTCAGCGAGCCAGGGTGTAGCGCTGGAGCGTATCGAAGCACGGGCTTTCGGGATTTTGCTGGGGGAATTGCTGGAGCACTGCGAGCCAAGGTCGCAAGACGGGCCACTCATGAAGCGGTTACAGATGCTGCAAGCGCGATGCATACAGCCCGAAGCCGGGAAACGACCGGCGCTGCAAGAGGTGTTTCAGGTGTTGCAAGCGTGGGCTGTCTGAAACAGCCCACGCATACGGATCAGCCTGCCAGACCTACATAAACGTTCTGCACGTCGTCGTGGCTGTCGATGGCTTCCAGGAAGGCTTCGACTTCAGCCATCTGCTCATCGCTCAGGCCGTCGACTGTGTTTTTCGGGCGGTAGCCCAGTTGTGCCGACTGTACGGTAAAACCGAACTCGGGCAATTTCTTGCACACGGCGTCCATGTCGGTGGGCTCGGTCAGGAACAGGGTCGCGCCCTCTTCACCCGCTTCGCAATCCTGGGCGCCCGCTTCGATGGCCGCCTCATCAGGATCGGCATCCGGTGAAGTCGGAACGGCTTCGATCATGCCCTGATAGAGGAAATCCCAGGAAACCGAACCGGCGGCACCCAGTTGTCCCTTGCGGAACAGCACGCGGATTTCCGAAACGGTACGGTTGATGTTGTCGGTCAGGCACTCGACGATGACCGGCACCCGATGTGGAGCAAAGCCTTCGTAAGTCAGGCGCTCGAAGGTCACGCTTTCGCCCAGCAGACCCGCCCCCTTCTTGATGGCACGCTCCAGGGTTTCACGAGGCATGGAGGCTTTTTTCGCCTGCTCGACCACCAGTCGCAAACGCGAGTTCATATCCGGATCGGCACCTGCACGGGCAGCGATCATGATTTCCTTGGACAGCTTGCCAAAAACACGCCCCTTGGCGTTGGCTGCCGCTTCTTTATGCTTGACCTTCCACTGTGCGCCCATGTGTGCTCTCTTGATCCGATTGCGCCTTGCCGCCTGGCTTGCCAGGCAAGCAGGCCGCAGGAATGGCAAAGCGCTGAAAAAATGGTTACCGATAATGACGCGCCTGAGACGCCGGGCGCATTTTATACGCGATGGCGCCAGATGAAACCCCTGAGATCGAACATCCGCTCTGCCTGACCCTGAATTGCTTGCTCGCAATTACCAGGATCACGCCTTGCCTTGTAGTCCATTTCTGAAAAAACCTGCAACGATGCCCTTGAGGCTTTGCATTTCGTACCCTTCGCAGCCTGAACTTCATGGTGAGAGAGCCCGCGAATGTGCGAAGACCCGCAAATGCCAATATTTCTGGCGATTGCCGACTGCCAGATGGATCTGCATGTCATCAGCTTTACCGGCCTGGACGCCTTGAACGAAGTGTATCGTTTCGACATTGACCTGATCTGCAGCGACCCCCACCTGGATTTCGCCAGCCTCCTGAAGCGTGACGCCTTTCTGAGTTTCGGGCCGGAAGATGTCGGCGTGCATGGTCAGATCCTTCACGCCAGCCAGCAATATGCTGGCACTTGCCTGAGCCATTACCGGGTCAGCCTGATGCCACGCCTGCAAGCACTTGCTCAACGCCAGCAGCGACGAGCCTATCATGACCTCAGCGCTCTCCAGTTGATTGCCCGGCTGCTTGAAGAGCATGGCATCGAAGAAAATGCCTACCGTTTCGAAACCATAGGCCTGTATCCAGCCCGCACGTTGTGTGTGCAATACGATGAAAGCGACCTGCACCTGCTGCAACGCCTGTGCGAAGAAGAAGGCATTCATTTTCGCTTCGAGCACAGCAGTACCGGCCACCAGTTGGTATTTTCCGATGACCCGGCCCGTTTCCCGGAACTGCCGCAGCCCATGCGCTTCAGGGTCGATGACGACAAAGCCCCCGAACAACCCGCCATTACCCATCTGGTCGAATGCCTGTCGATATCCCCCGGCTATAGCAGCCACACCGTCCACCGGCACGGCGCTGCGCCGCTGGTTGCGCTGTCTCCCATCGACACGGGAGGCAATCCCGGAATCAACCAGCCTTTCGAAGAGTCCATCGCCTCACGCCCCAGGAACCAGGACGAAGCCTTTCAGCGACAGCGCAGTGCCCGAAGGCTGGAGCGCCTGCGTTGCGAGCGACGACACATCAGTGGCGGCAGTCATCAACCGGCCCTGCACAGCGGACAGGTCATGCAGGTGCTCGATCATCCCGAACCGACGCTCAATGATCACTGGCTGCTGACCCAGGTGCAGCACACAGGCATGCAGCGCCATCCCATGGAAGGCTTCGACCCTCATGACATTACCGCCATCGTCAATCTCTCGGCGTCGTCAGGCACAGACACGCTGGATGACGGCTATCGCAATACTTTTCGCGTCATTCCCTGGGCCATGCCCTTTCGCCCGTCATTGAAGCGCCACAGGCCTCTGGTCAGCGGTTATCAGACGGCAACCTTGATGGATGATGGCAAAATCGATGAGCAAGGTCGCCTGCCCGTCCGCTTTGACTGGCAGACCCTGGCACAGCCCGCGTCCGATATCCGCCGCTGGCCCCTGGCGCGGATTGCCCGGACTGGCGAATCGGGCCTTGATGAGGTGCAGGTCGGGGCCAGGGTATTGATCCGTCATCTGAACAACGATCCGGACCGACCGGTGATCTGTGGCCTGCTACCGGGCAACGAGGTCAACCCTCAGCCACGCATCCAGCTCGACGGCACGCCACTGGACCCGGAGGCCGAGAGCATTCGTCTGGGCAGCGGACAACGCTTGCACATTGATACCCGCGAAGACCTGATCCTGCATGGTGCACAGGGTGCCTTGCAGATCGCGGCCCAAGGTATTTCCATCATCGGGCCGCGCACCATGAAAGCTTCGCCCCCCGAGCAACAGGACGACACCGCAGTGCCCCTCACCGATCTGCGCCTGACGCAAAAGCCGGGGCTGCAAGGCGAGCCACTGGCCCGGCGCACCTGGTACATCGTGCGTATGGCCAAGCCGGGGCTGGAGCATCTGGCGCATATCGAGCCGGCAGACTTTCTGTTCGAGGGCAAAACCGATGAATCGGGCTATCTGGGCCTGAGCCAGGCGCAATTGCAGCAACTGGCGGCGCACTACAACACGTCGCCCGGCAGCCTGTGTCTGGTCCACCCCGGCCAGTGCGTCAGGCTGCAGGACTACATCCAGCAGAACTGGAACGAGCAGCAGCGACAGGCATTCATGCTCAGCGGCCTTTGAAACTGGCCGCCCGCTTCTCGATGAAAGCCTGCATGCCTTCTTTCTGGTCCTCGCTGGCAAAGACGGCATGGAACACCCGTCGCTCGAAGCGCACGCCTTCAGCAAGGTTGACTTCAAACGCCCGGTTGACGCTTTCCTTGACCATCATCGCGACCGGCAGGGATTTGTCGGCAATCACGGCGGCCACCGCCAATGCCTCGTCGAGCAATTGCTCGGTAGGCAGAATACGTGCGACAAGGCCGGCACTCTCGGCCTCGCGGGCATCCATCAAACGGCCGGTCAGGCACATTTCCATGGCCTTGGCCTTGCCTACTGCTCGCGTCAGACGCTGGGTGCCGCCCATACCGGGCAACACGCCCAGATTGATCTCGGGCTGACCGAATCGGGCGTTTTCTGCTGCCAGAATGAAATCGCACATCAGCGCCAGCTCGCAACCGCCCCCCAGGGCAAAACCCGCCACTGCGGCAATGATGGGCTTGCGCCGCGCCGCAATCCGGTCGCTTTGAGCGAAAAGATCATCAAGGTAGATCTGCGGGTAGGTCAGTTCGGCCATTTCCTTGATATCGGCCCCGGCAGCAAATGCCTTGCTGGAACCGGTGAGCACAATGCAACCGATGTCCGGGCTGCGTTCAAACTCGTCCAGAGCATGATTCAGCTCATCGATCAGTTGAGCATTCAGCGCGTTGAGCGCCTGAGGGCGGTTCAAGGTAATCAACCCCACCCGGCCTTTGATCTCTCTTATGATTGTCTCGTAACTCATTGATATAAAACCTTAAATAAATAAAAGCCTCCGTAGGAGCGAATTCATTCGCGAAAGGCCCGACAGAAATTGGTCGTTTGAAATACCTTCACGAATGAATTCGTTCCTACCTCGTCTTACATCAATTCAACCGCCACAGCAGTCGCCTCGCCACCGCCGATGCAGATTGCAGCGACACCACGTTTGAGCTGCTTGCGGCGTAATGCCGCCAGCAAGGTAACGATGATCCGCGCACCCGACGCTCCCACCGGATGCCCCAGCGCGCAGGCGCCGCCGCTGATATTGACCTTCTCGTGATGCAGTTCGAGATGACTCATGGCCGCCAGTGGCACCACGGCAAAGGCTTCATTGATTTCAAACAGGTCCACATCATCCACCGACCACCCGGTCTTGCCCAGCAAGCGGGTAATCGCCCCTATCGGCGCCGTAGGAAAAAGGCCGGGAACGTCGGCAAAAGCGGCATGGGCATGAATCCTTGCCAGCGGAGTCAGACCGCGGCGTTGCGCTTCGGAGTGACGCATCAGCAACAGGGCCGCAGCCCCGTCGGAGATGGAGCTGGAGTTGGCAGCAGTCACGGTGCCATCCTCACGAAAGGCAGGTTTCAGAAGCGGAATCTTTTCCAGTCGCGCCTTGGGCGGCTGTTCGTCGTGACGGATCAATCGCTGTTCTTTGCCCACCATGACCTGCAAAGGAACGATCTCGGCATCGAAATGGCCTTCGGCGATGGCTTCCTGGGCGCGCGTCAGGGAAGCCATGGCAAAGGCATCCTGCGCCTCGCGGCTGAAGCCGTTCATCTGGGCACAGTCCTCGGCATAAGTACCCATCAACCGGCCTGGCTCGTAGGCGTCTTCAAGGCCGTCGAAAAACATGTGGTCCAGTACCCGCCCATGGCCCATCCGGTAGCCACTGCGGGCGCGATCCAGCAAGTAAGGCGCATTGGACATGCTTTCCATACCGCCCGCGACAACCACGCTCACACTCCCGGCGAGCAGCAGGTCATGGGCCAGAATGGCGGTCTGCATGCCGGAGCCGCACATCTTGTTGACCGTGGTGCACAGGGCCGAAGCACTCAACCCCGCCCCCAACGCCGCCTGACGCGCTGGCGCCTGGCCGAGTCCGGCTGGCAACACGCAACCGAACAGGACTTCTTCGACGTCCTGCGGATCGATTCCCGCACGCTCGACAGCAGCACGAATGGCTGCCGAACCCAGTTGCGGCGCGGTGAGGCTTTTCAAATCCCCTTGAAAACCGCCCATGGGCGTTCGGGCGGCACTGACAATGACGACAGGGTCGTGAGGCGGTGTCTTGTTATCGATGGACATGGCAGATTTCCAGAATGCTGTTGTTATTGGAATAGCAGAAATCATCGACTTTTGTAGAGTACGAGGCAAAGGTCGCAACAGACGAATCTCTGACAGAGCTTGTGGTCTGAGCCAATATCGCCAGCACTGCCTTTTTTGGGGAGACCCACGGATGCCATCACGTACGCTGCGCAGTCTGCTTGTCAGCCTGTTGATTCTGACCTTGAGCGGTTGCGCCCTGTTTGCCAGTCGCGATCCGGTCAATATCAATGTGGTGGGGATCGAGCCCTTGCCCGGCCAGGGGCTGGAAATGCGCATGGCGGTCAAGCTGCGCCTACAGAACCCTAATGAAACGGCCATCGACTACAACGGCGTGGCGCTGGACCTGGAGGTCAATGGCAAGCTGCTGGCCTCAGGCGTCAGTGACCAACGGGGCACCATCGGGCGTTTCTCCGAAACCGTGCTGGTGGTGCCAGTGAGCATTTCTGCCTTCTCGGCGCTGCGCCAGGCCGTGGGCCTGACCCAGACTCAACGCCTGGACAACCTGCCCTACACCCTGCGCGGCAAACTGGCAGGTGGCGTATTCGGCACCGTGCGCTTCAGGGACAGTGGCACGCTGAGCCTGCCGCAACCCGTCACTGGCGACTGGTAGCACTCAGTCCGTGATGAAGCGCACGCCGGGCTTTGAACGCTCATCCACCACCAGTTCGAAGATATCTGGCCGTGAGTAATGCCCCACTACATCGAAGTCATAACGCGCCTTGACCAGTTCATCGACATCGATTTCAGCCACCAGCAGCCCGGTTTCACCAATCAACGGACCGGCCAGCACATCGCCCATCGGTCCGACAATCACGCTGCCACCATTAATCAGCGGGCGCTCGGCAGGCCAGTTGGCGACATCGATGCCCAGCGCTTGCGGCGATGGCTGTACCTGACAGGCGCTGATCACGAACATACGGCCCTCATGGGCAATATGGCGCATCGAACATTGCCATATTTCGCGCTCGTCCACTGTTGGCGCACACCAGATTTCCACGCCCTTGGCATACATCGCGGTGCGCAGCAGCGGCATATGATTTTCCCAGCAGACTGCCGTCCCCAGGCGCCCGGCGCGGCTCGGGACCACTGACAGGGTCGAGCCATCGCCCTTGCCCCAGATCAAACGTTCAGTACCGGTCGGCATCAATTTGCGATGCGTCGCGACCAGTCCGCCTTCAGGCTCGAACAGCAGCACCGTGCAATACAGGCTGCTGCCGGAGCGCTCGATCACGCCCAGCACCAGACTCGCACCCGTGCGGGCCGACAGTTGCTCCAGTGTCCGGGTTTCATCGCCCGGCACATCGATGGCGTTCTCGAAATAACGGGCAAAGGCCTCACGCCCCTGAGGCAGGCGGTAACCCAGTTGGGTACCAAAGGTTTCACCCTTGGGATATCCCCCCAACAGCGCCTCGGGCATGACCACCACACGGGCGCCGGACTCGATGATGGCCTGTTCGTAGGAGAGGATCAGCTCAAGGGTGTCTGCCTTGCCGCCCGGCAAGGCGCCGATTTGCAGTGCTGCGACGATGGATCTGGACATGACGGGGCTCCGTTGGCGATGAGTGTTGCCAATTCTCGACTGGCCGCCCAACATTGATAAAGCCCATCTCAATGCTTAATGATATGAACACTATGAATATCAGCACCATCGATCTCAATCTGCTCAAAGTCTTTGAAGCGTTACACGATGAGTGCAGCGCCAGCCGGGCAGCGTTGCGCCTGGGCGTGACTCAGTCGGCCATCAGTGCGGCATTGCGGCGTCTGCGAGCGCTGTATGGTGATCAGTTGTTCGTACGTACAGGACGAGGTCTGGCACCGACCTTGAGGGCCGACCAGCTAAAGCCTGTGGTCACCGAAGCGCTCAACAAATGCCGACAGAGCCTGGCGATGGTTGCAACGGCATCGGAAAATTACGAAGGACGGTCGGTGGTCATCGGCCTGTCGGATGACTTTGAAATGGCACTGGGCAAACGCCTGATGAGCGCGGTCAGCGTGACAGCACCCAGGTTGCGGTTGATGTTCCGCCAGACCCACAGCCAGATCGTTGCGACAGCCTTGCTGGACCGCACCATCGATCTGGCGATTGCCTCGGGAGGCTTCGCCAATCGTTTGCTGACCCGCAGGGTATTGGGAGAAGGCGACTATTCATGCCTGGTGGACCCGGCCAGCCTTGAGCCCGGCCAGACGCAACTGAGCATTCAGGCGTTCATTGAGCGTGAACATATCCTGATTTCATCGGGAGGGCTGATCGGTATGGTTGATGAAGGGCTGGCCAGCCTGGGCCTGAGCCGCCGTGTATGTGCATCGACCACCCATTTTGCGGCATTGCCCTATCTGCTCAAGGGCACACAGGCGCTGGCCACGATCCCCACTCACGCGGCGCAGGCGATTGCGCAACTCACCGATCTTGCCTTGTTGCCCTGCCCGCTGGCCATGCCGCGTTATCCGATAGAACTGGGCTGGCGCACCGGCTCACAGCCCGATCCGGCAGTGGATGCCGTTCGTGAAGCCATTATCGGGCTGTTCTGAATTTACCTGGCAGCAGCCATGAGGCGATTCACTTCGCTGCGAACCATGTTGGCGTACTCCGGCGGGCTCATGGCGTCCAGTTCGGAGCGAACCCACTCCGACCACTTGCCCTTGCGCTTGGCTTTTTCACCCATCAGACGAGCCGCCTCCCCCTTGGCCTTGCCCAGATTGCTCTGCCAGAGTTCAAACAGGCGGGACTTTTCATCCTCAATGGCAGCGCGTTCGGGAAGAGACCGGTTGGCCAGATTGAAACTCATAGCGTTCACCTACTACCTACGACTAAAAACGGCTGCATCTTACACCCTGGTCCTTCGCGAATGAATTCGCTCTCATCAAACAAGACGCAAGACCATGAATTAGAACGTTTTTTATGTAGGATAAAAACATTATCCGGCGTACATATCCATTATCGGTATGTGCTGGTCCTACTGGTTCCGCCTTTACGGCGGCCCCCTTTTGTTTCGGCAAAAGGGGGGAAAACCATCCGCTCCGGTTCGGCCCCGCCTTGTGGCGGGGTTCCCTCGCTCCGGCATTGCTCCGTGGGTACGCGCCGACGGGCCTTCCATGGCCCTGCGGCGCTTGCTCGGCGTCCTGCCTCGCAACCCACTACGCAATACCTCCACTCGGCCGTCACCAACGTCGCAATCGGCGGTGTCTGGAATATCTCTGTTCATCCCGGTAGGAGCGAATTCATTCGCGAATAAATTCGCTCCTACACACAATTGTGAGAACACAGCCGAACCCTTAATCCGCAAACACATGGCCCATGTTTGCTTCGCGACAGCGCGGCGCCAAGGCGGCGGGTGATCTCCTACAGTTTTTTCAGTGCTTGCGAGAGATGACTTGTGCAATTGCAACTTTCCGCAACACTGAGGACTCCATTGAGGAACACTGCCATCAACTGAAAGGAAAACATCATGGCTCGTAAAACCGCTGCGCAAAATACTGCCGATCAGATCAAAGACCAGGCATTCAGCGAATTGCAGGCTCTGATCGAAGAATCAGACAAACTGCTCAAAGACAGCGCCGCACTGGTTGGCGAAGAAGCGGAAACCCTGCGCGCGCAATTGAGCCTGAAGCTCAGGCAGGCACTGGATTCGGTATCCAGCGTACGTGAGCGCACCAAGCCTGTGGTCGAGGCCACTGAAACCTACATCGGCGGGCACCCATGGCAGACCGTGGCCATTTCTGCCGGATTCGGTCTGGTGGTGGGCTTGCTGCTGGGACGTCGTTGATGCATGCCTGTGCTGCCAGTCAACACTGGCAGCACAGGCCTACGCATTACTGATTACGCTGAATGACTACAGGCGCAGCCAGGCGATGGGACTTGGCAACCTTGGCCAGCAGGCCGACGCGCTGCTCTTCTGCCTGTTCCGCGCTCTGGAACGGACCAATCAACAATTGCTGCTTGCCGTCGATCGTGACCACGACCGGCGCATAACTACGCTCGAGCAACCAGGCACTGATATCGCTGACCGCCTCTCTGGAGTTCATCTGGATGAACCACTGTGGCGTGGCTGCTTGCGGAGCCTGAGTCACTGGCTCGGCCTTGTCGCGGGCCGATGGCCGAGAGTTTCCTGCATCGCATCCGGCCAGCACCAGCGTCAGCGCTGCCATTATCATTACCGTCTTGCGCACGTAAGTCTGCTCCTTGTCTGAAGTGGCGCGAGTCTAGCACTACTGCATCGGACCATGAGCCGCTGTGTCGAGGTGACGCAGGGCACTTTGGCGGGTATGAACGCCCTCTTGAGCGCTACAGGGCAGACGGGGCATGAGGCGGGGCGCAACTTGCCATCGTGTAATGAAATGTTTCTTCAGTCAGCCCGCAAGTAACAGAACAATTACAAACTAATGGCGCAATGATATGGGAACGACAACCCATGGCTGTGGTCAATGCTTCAACCTTGCTGCTTACACAGAACAGTTGTTTACACAGAAAAATATGCCGTAATGCCATTAACGAGGTATCTTCCCGTCCTCGTTTTTTTCAACCCGGCAAATCCTGCATCAACGGCGTCGATGACCACTGTGCATTCCATGAAACCTCTCTCGGATCTGATCATCTGCGAGCACTGCGACTCGCTGTATGAAGCCACGCCCCTGAAGGCAGGCGAATCGGCGCATTGCCTGCGCTGCAAGGCGCTGCTGGGCCGAGGCCATCGCCTGACCATCGAGCAGTTGCTGGCCCTGACCATCGCTGCAGCCCTGCTGTTCATATTCGCCAACTTCTTTCCGGTGATCAGCATCAGCATGAAGGGCCTGACCAATGAAGTGACCCTCTGGGAATCGGTGGAAGCTCTGGCCCAGGGGCGTATCACGATCATTGCGCTGGTGGCCGGACTGTCGATCATCCTTGCACCTCTGTTGCAGATCGCCCTGCTGTTCTGGCTGCTGCTGCATGCACACAACGGGGTCATTGCGCCTGGCTTCAAGGCTTGCATGCGAGCCCTGGAGCATTTGCGTCCCTGGAGCATGCTGGAGGTGTGCATGCTCGGGATCCTGGTCGCCATCATCAAGCTCTCGGGGATGCTCGATGTGCATCCCGGTCTTGGCTTGTGGGCCATGGCGATGCTGATGGTGCTGATCCTGCTGATCGCCAACAAGGATATCCGCCGCCTGTGGGATGAACTGGGAGTCCAGCCAGGATGAACGGCATTCCTTTCGCCCATGAACAGCATTTGTGCCTGTGCCACACCTGCGGCTACGCCTGCCCGGAAGATGTCCATCACTGCCCGCGTTGCGACTCGCCCGTGCATCGGCGCAAGCCCAACAGCATTGCCCGGACCTGGGCGTTCCTGATTGCCGGACTGATTTTCTACGTACCGGCCAATGTGCTGCCCGTGATGTACACCACCCTGCTGGGCAACAGCAGCCAGAACACCATCATGAGCGGCGTGATCGAGTTCTTCAAAAGCGGGTCATGGGATATTGCCCTGCTGATTTTCATTGCCAGCGTCGTGGTGCCCTGCATCAAGTTCCTGGTACTGGGCATGCTTCTGGTCACCTGTCAGCGGCGCAGTCGCTGGGCCATGCTGGAGCGTGCGCGGCTTTATCGTTTTATCGAGCTGATCGGCTATTGGTCGATGCTCGATGTGCTGGTGGTTGCGCTGGTGGCCTCCCTTGTCCAGTTCCGTGAACTGAGCACCATCGAGCCGATGATCGGCATCCTGTTTTTTGGTCTGGTAGTGGTGATGACGATGTTCGCCGCCATGAGTTTCGATCCCCGGCTTATCTGGGACGCAGAGGTTGAAGATGTCTGAGAATACCGCCCCCCCTTCGTCGCCACTTCGTCCAGAGGTCAAGCAGCGGCGCATGCGCGTTTCACTGATCTGGCTGGTGCCGATCGTTGCCGGCCTGATCGGCCTGTCCATGGCCTTTCATGACTGGATGAACATAGGTCCGCGCGTCACCATCAGTTTCCAGACTGCCGAAGGCCTGGAAGCCAACAAGACGCAGGTCAAGTACAAGAACGTGGTGATCGGCATGGTGACGGACATCACCCTGAGCGAAGACCGCACGCATGTGCTGGCAGCGGTCGATCTCAATAACACGGCCACACCTTTCACCCGGGTCGACAGCCAGTTCTGGGTCGTGCGGCCACGTATCGGAGCCCATGGCGTTTCGGGTGTCGACACCTTGCTGTCGGGCGCATTCATTGGTGCCGATGCAGGCAACTCCGAGGAAACCAAAAACAACTTCACCGGCCTTGAAACACCTCCCCCGGTGACATTCGGCGAGAAAGGCAAGCGTTTCACCCTGCACACCGACGATCTGGGGTCGCTGGATATCGGCTCGCCGATCTATTACCGCCGCATTCAGGTAGGTCAGGTGGTGGCCTATGAGCTGTCCCCGGATGGCAAGGGTGTCGACGTGCAGATTTTCATCAACTCCCCGAACGATCAGTACATCACCACCGACACACGCTTCTGGAATGCCAGCGGCGTGGACGTGACCGTCGGTACCGCTGGCCTGAAGATCAATACCCAGTCGCTGACCTCGATCCTGTCCGGCGGCATCGCATTCCGCGAGCCGAACTGGAGCCCGGAATCGAAGCCCGCCGACGAAAACGCCGAGTTCAAGATCTTCGATGACCAGGCCACGGCCCTGGCGCCGCCTGACGGTGAGCCACGCTACATCCGCATGCGCTTCAACCAGTCACTGCGCGGCCTGGCAGTCAATTCCCCGGTGGACTTCCTGGGTGTGAACATCGGCAAAGTGGTGTCGGTGGATCTGGATTACGACCCGAAAACCGGGACCTTCCCGAGCATTGTCGGCGCCGTGATCTACCCCAACCGCCTGGGCGCTGCCGAATCCAAACTGCGCCAGCTGGGCGGTAGCGGCGACGAAGAAGAACAGTCGGCCAGAATTCTCAACGCCTTCGTCAATAACGGGCTACGGGCACAGGCTCGCACCGGCAACCTGTTGACCGGCCAGTTGTACATTGCGATGGAGTTCGACCCAAAGGCGCCAAAGGTGACTTTCAACCCCAAGTCCAGGCCTCTTGAGATTCCTACCGTACCGGGTAACTTCGACAAGTTGCAGGAGCAGTTGCAGGCATTCGTCGACAAGCTCAGCAAAGTGCCTATCGATGAACTGGCCAAGAACCTCAATGGCAACCTGACCGAACTGCAGAAAACCCTCAAGCAGGTCAATGGCAGCGTCTTGCCGCAAATGCGCGGCACCTTGCAGCAGGCAGAAAAAACCCTGAGCAGCGCCAACGAAACGCTGGGTGAAGACTCTCCAGGCCGCCAGCAACTGACTCAGGCCATGGAAGAAGTACAGCGCACTGCCCGCTCGGTACGGGTATTGACCGACTTCCTGAGCCGTCATCCTGAAGCGCTGATTCGCGGTCGCAGCGGCGATGCGGCACCCGCCTCATATAAAGCGCCGTCTTCGTCCCGTGCAATCGATCTGGAGCCAAAACAATGACCTTTCGCCTTAAACTGTTGGTATTGGCTGCGGCACTGGGCCTGGGTGCCTGCTCCTCGACACCGACCCGTTACTACACGCTGATCGCCCCCATGGACTCCGCCAGCGTGCCAAGCGCACAGCCCGCACCGTTCCAGTTCGAGATGCTGCCGGTGCTGATGCCTGTCCAGGTGGATCAACCTCCTCTGGTCGTGCGCCAGGGCGATGGCAGCCTGGAAATCCTGGATACCGAACGCTGGGGATCGCCACTGGGCGACGAGTTTCACGATGCCCTGACAGCCCAACTGGAGCGTCGCTTCGGTAGCCGCGACATGGCCGGACTGCCGAAGGACAGTGGTCTGCCAGTGCTTTCACTGCGTACCGATGTCAGGCGCTTCGAGTCGGCACCCGGAAATTACGCACTGATCGATGTGGTCTGGAGCTTGAGCCTGCGCAATGCAGGTGCCAGCTCGGGTAGCAAGCGTCTCAACCTGACCTGCAGCAGCGTGATTCGCGAGCAGGCAGGGATTGGCATGGAAAACCTGATCCTTGCTCATCAGAAGGCCGTCGAGAAGCTATCGCAGGAAATTGCCAGCACCGCACAGAACTGGGCACAACATCCCACTTCACGCTGCCTCTGAAACCAAATCCAAGGCCCCGTAACTGGGGCCTTTTCAATTGCATCGCTTTTGTAACAGCCGTAATTCGGGAGAATTACCTCACAAAAATTCATATACATAAGTACAAATAAGTACCAAAGCCCCCATAACGCCATTACACTCCGAGACTTCATGCGAGTGATATTTAGTAGTCTCCTGCATGTGTGCATTTTTGCTACCTGGCTGGCTTCGATACTTTATTAGCTGTGTCGAATATATCTGTACAGCTCTTTGATTTTTGACAGATCCCTTTCAGTTCTGCCTGGGTTTTGGGCAGGCGCTTTCCAGAGGACCACCGACATGCCCGGAATTGGCCCCCGACTCAAACGAGAACGAATAAGACTCAAACTTTCACAAAGCGCTCTCGGCGCCATTGGAGGCGTTGAAACCAATGCCCAGAGTAATTACGAGAACGGTATACGCTCCCCGCGAGCCGATTATCTGGCACGCATTTCAGACGCTGGCATCGATGTAACCTACGTGGTTACGGGCTTCAGCCTTGAGCGCCCTCTTCCAGCCATGGAGATCCATGACACTTCCGAGCGGCTGAGCCGTGTCATCTCGCGGTTGCACAAGAATCTGCACGAGGTCACGCAGAACATCTACCACATGGCCCGATTGCTTGAGTCTCATGAAAATGCTGCGATCCGGTCGCAACTGGATAACATCAAGGAAGAAGCAGAAGCTATTACCGTTGCCGCTGTGCGCTTGATCTACGTCAGTTCGAAGTTGAATTGATCCCCTCGCCTTTTCCCTGAAAAGCAAAACGGCATTCGGTTAGAACAGAATGCCGTCGTAACAGGTTTAAAACCCGACCGTCGCCGACACCAGATAAGTCCTCGGTGTCGATAGCGTCAGGCCCGCGGCACTGTCTGATGAAGTTGCCGCCGACGCCCAATAAGTCTTATCCAGAACGTTCTCTACAGAAGCACGTAACGTGACCGGATTATCGCCCAGCTTGAAGGCATAACGGCCCCCGACGTCATAACGCTCCCATGAATCGATTTTCTGGTTATTGGCGGCATCCAGATATTGTGAACCCGTATGAATGGCGCGAGCGGTCAGGGTCAGACCTGGCAGGCGATTGATATCCCATTCCACTCCCAGATTGGCGTTGACCTCCGGCGAGCCGGTGCCGCGATTACCATCAAACGTACCCAGCGCGGTTTTGGTCTGTTCACTGTCGAGCAACATGACGCCACCCAGCAGCCGCACACCCGACAAAGGCTCACCGAACATGTTCAGCTCGACACCCTGATTGCGCAGTTCGCCATCGGGCTTGAAGTTGCCCTGAGCATCAGTGATGTAGGCCGGCTGCTCTATGCGAAATACGCTCAGGCTGGTGCCAAAAGTGCCATGGTCATATTTCACGCCGACCTCGGTCTGTCTGGACTTGTAAGGTGCGAATACTTCATCGCTATTGGTGGCCGTGGTGGGCGCAGTCTCGCCCTGGCTCAGGCCTTCCATATAGTTGGCATACAGCGAGATCGAATCAGTGGCCTTGATCACCAGCCCCATGGCCGGAGAAGTGGCGCGCTCGTCATAACGCTGCCCAAGAGCGCCATTTGAATAGCTGTCCACCTCGACTCGTTGCAGGCGCGCGCCCAGCGTCAACAGCACCCGGTCATCGAGAAAGCTCAGGGTATCGGCCAGCGCAATGCTGGTGAACAGGTTCTCGGTATGAGTCGACGTATCGAAGCGCGTCGGTGCGCCCGGATACGGCAGCACCACCGGGTTATAGAGGTTGCTGGTACGAGGCTGATAACGTTCGCCGGCGTTGTCGAACTCGAAGTCGAAACGGTTGAGGCTGATATTCAGCGTATGCCCCACCGGCCCGGTATTGAACCAGCTACGAGCACCGACGGTGAACGTCTTGACCTCCTCGTCACGGCGAAAGGTACGCGGCGTCACGGTAAAGTTGCCACTGCTGGTGGTGACCGGAACGGTATGACGCAGGAAGTCATAGTTGCCTTTGCGGGCACCGGCTGCGGCATAGACCATCACCGAATCACTAAGATCGAACTCCCCACGCAGCGCACCGAAGGAATCCTTGGAGTGAGAATACGTCCAGGGCTGGGCGATATTGCGACGAATGTCCTTGGCCTTGGGCATGGCAATACCGGCGGCAACTTCGACCCGCTCGATGGGCGCATCGGCGTAGCGCTCCTGCTCCCCGAGATCCAGCGACATGCGCATCCGGTCTTCACGCCAGTCCAGGCCGATGACCGAGGCCTCACGCTCGACTTTCTGGTGATCCCACTCGGTATCGCCGGACTGGCGCACGCCGTTGTAACGAATGCCGAAGCGCTGGTTTTCGCCAAAGCGGCGACCGATATCCACATGCCCGCCAAACTGCCCGGCCGATGCAAAGCTGCCGGTGAACTCGGTCAGCGGTTCACTACCGGCACGCTTGGGCTCGATATTGATATTGCCGCCCACGCTGCCACGCGGCACGATGCCGCCCAACAACGCACCCGGCCCTTTGAGAATATCGACCCGCTCGACCATTTCCATGTCGATGGAGTACGTCGGCAGCACGCCATACAGCCCGCCAAACGACACATCACTGTTGAACAGACTGAAACCGCGAATCGAGAATTGCTCGAAACGCCCGCCTGCCGGGTTGGTGATACGCACCGACGGGTCGCTGGCGACCATGTCGCCAAGAGTACGCGCCTGCTGGTTCTTGATCGTGGTGCTGGTATAGGACGTCTGGTTGAATGGCGTCTCCATGAAATCACGATCGCCCAGCATGCCCTGGGAACCGCTGCGTGCGACCTGGCCACCGGCATAAATGTCGCCCTGCCCGTCCAGCCGGCTGCCGTCGATGGACGTATTGGGCAATAGCATCGAGCCGTTCTCTGCTACGGGTGCAGGCACCAGCGTATAAGACTGATTGCCCAGCGGTTGCAGTTGCAGCCCGGAGCCTTGCAACAGAAGCCCGAAGCCTTCGTCGACGGGGTATTCGCCATTGAGGCCTTTGCTGTTGCGACCTGCCACCAGCGCCGGGTCAACCGACAGGCTGACGCCGGACAGCGCAGCAAAGCGGGTCAAGGCTGCGCTCAGGCTACCGGCCGGAATCTGATAACTGCGCCGCGCCGATTCTTCAGCCTGGACCGACGCCACGAACAGCGGCGCGGCGCTCAGGCCGAGCACCACGCCAGCCTGACAACTCATATGCAGCAACGCGAAACGGGCAAGACGCAGGCGACGCAAGAAAACTACGGGCATTGGAGCACTCTCTTTTTGTGTTCACTTGAGAGGGATGACAAGCGACGGCAAAAAAAGGGACACCATCAGGCGGAAATTTTTCGAGGAGCAAGCGTGACCCAGTAACGGGTACGGGAATGCACCTGTACCGGCAGGCTTGCCGCCAGCAGATCCAGGATGCGATCGGTATCGTCCAGCCGGAACGAACCAGTGACGCTCAAGGCTTCCAGCTCGGGTTCCCAGCGCAGAATGCCGGGTCGATAGCGACTCAGCTCGGCCAGGAAACTCCCTAGTGGCCGGTTTTCTACCGTCAACACGCCCTGACGCCAGTCCGGTTGTCGGGCGTCAAAATGCTCAAGCGGCGTAATGCCTTGAGCATTCAGGGCCGCCCGCTCGCCGCCCTTGAGGCGCAAGGTCGCGCCCTGTGCCGATAACAGATCGACACTGCCACTTATCACGGAAACCCGGCACCGATGCTCGTCCTGGCGAATGCAGAGTTCAGCACCGTTGGCGATGATCTGGCCCAGTCGCGTCTTGACTGTCACGGCCGGAGCATTGCCCTCCATGCTCAAGGCGACTTCACCGTCGATCAGCAGCAACTGGCGTCGTCCGTCACGGAAATCCAGATTCACGACACTGGCGGTATTGAGTTGCAACTGGCTGCCATCGGGCAGGCGCAAGGTCTTGCGCTCGCCGGTGGCGGTGTGCAAATCGGCGCGCCAGGCCCTGACAGGTAACTGGCTGCTGATGATCCAGCCGCCGGGAATCAGTGCCGCAATGACCAGCGCACGCTTGAGAATCGCCCGGCGCGACGACTCGCTTCGCTTGAGGTCTGCCCGGTCGAGGCTGGCCATGGCCAGTTCGGGCGGCAGTTCGGCAAAGCGCTGGCGCAAGCCTTGTGCCCGTTGCCAGACCTGTTCGTGGCTTGGGCACTGCTCGCGCCAGCGTTGCAGTTGTTCGTGTTCCTGGACACTGGCCGTCCCGGATTCCAGCAACGCCAGCCAGTAGGCAGCGGCATGCGCCACCTGCCGGGCCTGCTCGTCATGCACCCTGTCACTCATAGCTCGGCCATCAGGCAATGTGCATAGGCCTGTGCCATATAGCGTTTCACGGTGCGCTCGGACACTTCCAGCCGCAGGGCGATCTGTGCATAGCCCAGGCCTTCAAGCTGCGACCAGAGAAACGCGCGACGCACTACCACCGGCAAATCGTCGAGCAACTCATCCAGAGCTTGCAGGGTCTGCAGCAGAATCCAGCGCTGTTCGGGAGATGGGACGCACGCTTCGGGCAGTCTCGCCAGGGCTTGCAGATAAGCCTGCTCCAGGCTTCGGCGCTTGTAGTGATTGATCAGCAGCCGCTTGCCAACGGTCACCAGATAGGCGCGCGGCTCACGCAGACTGCCTAGGGATTCACTCTGCCAGGTGGCCATGACCCGCAAAAACGTATCCTGACTCAGATCAGCCGCATCCCACGCATTGCCCAGGCGGGACCGCAGCCAGTTTTCCAGCCAGCTACGGTGATCACGATAAAAGTTGTCCAGGCCAGGCTGCACACCCGATGACCCTGCTGCATCACTCATTCAAAGGCCATCCACGACAGCGACTTAAAATGAGAATCATTCTATTTAATTCATATCAGCGAGCCAACCTGTTTCTAACCCGCCAGAAATTCATTCGCGAAAACGGTGGATTCGCGAATGAATTCGCTCCTATCAAACATAAACGCAACGTCATGAATTAAAACGTTTTTCTGTAGGAGCGCGCTTGCCCGCGATCGAGTGCGAAGCGCTCGCAAAATCTACGACTGCTACGCAGCCGGTCGCGGGCAAGCGCGCTCCTACACCGACCTCTGTTTGCTGCGGACAGCGCGGTGCCAAGGCGGCGGGTGATCTCCTGCGGAGGTGTGCCTTAGCGACGCTTCAACCTGTCGATAATCACCGCCAGCAACAGAATGGTGCCGCGAATGACGTACTGGTAGAAGGTGTCGATGTTCTTGAGGTTCATGGCATTCTCGATGATCGCCAGAATCAGCACCCCGGCGATCACATGACGAATCATGCCGATCCCGCCGCTCAATGAAACGCCACCCAACACACAAGCCGAGATGACCGTCAGTTCGAAGCCCTGGCCGATCATGGGCTGCCCGGAAGTCATGCGTGACGCCAGCACCACACCGGCCAGCGCACCGATCAGGCCATGTACGGCAAAGATGATGATCTTGGTGCGATCAACATGCACGCCCGCCAGCAGTGCGGCTTCCTGATTGCCGCCGATGGCCATGGTGTTGCGGCCATAGGTGGTGTAGTTGAGCAGCCAGCCAAAGAAGATAAAGCAGGCAATGGTGATCAGGATCGGCACCGGCACGCCATAGAACTGGCCATTGCCGAACACGAAGAAGTCCTCGTTGGAAACCCCCACCGCCTTGCCGTTGGAGAAGATATACGCCAGACCGCGAACGATCTGCATGGTCGCCAGTGTCGTGATCAGGGCATTGATGCGCAGCTTGGCGATGACGATCCCGTTGATCAGCCCCACCAGCAGGCCCATGGCCAAGGCGGCGCTTACGCCGAGGAATACACTGTCGGTATCGCGAATCACGATCCCGGCGATCACCCCGGCACAGGCCAGTACCGAACCCACCGACAGGTCGAAGTGCCCGGACGCCAGACAATAGAGCATGGTGCAGGCGGCAATGCCCACGGTGGAAATCGCCAGCCCCAGCCCGCGCATGTTCAGGGGCGACAGGAAGTTATCGATGAACATCGCACACAGCATGAAGATGCCCAGGGCGGCCAGCAACATGACCCATTCATCGAGAAAGCGGCGCATATTCACGCCCTGACGGGGAGCCCGCAGGCTGGTTTCGGTAGACATACGCACCTCTTTTTTATTGTTCATGGTCGCAGACCAAAGGTTCAGCCCCGTGAGCGGGGTAACGCCAGTTGTAGAAGTCGCGACTCATCGGCCTCGTCGCGGTTGAGTTCGCCGGTGATCGCACCTTCGCTCATGACCAGAATGCGGTCGGAGATCCCCATGACTTCCATCAGGTCACTGGACACCACAATCACTGCGATGCCTTGCGCCGCCAGGTTATGGATGATCTGGTAAATCTCGGATTTGGCACCGATATCGATGCCTCGAGTGGGCTCATCCAGCAGCAGGACTTTCATGGGCATCGACAGCCAGCGGCCGAGAATCGCCTTCTGCTGGTTGCCACCGGAAAGAAAGACAATCTGCTGATCCGGCGAAGGCGTCTTGACGTTCATCGCCCGGATCTGGGTTTCGGCGTTCTCCCGCTCCCAGCGCCCCTGCAGCAGACACCCCAGGCTCACATGCCGTGGCCGGGCACCGATGTTGATGTTCTCGGCGACACTGGAAAGCGGCACGATGCCTTCTTTCTTGCGGTCTTCCGGACACAGCAGGATTCCGGCGGCAATGGCATCTCGCGGGGATTTCAGGGTCAGCGGCTTGCCGTCCAGTTGCAGCGTGCCCGCCTTGCTGCGGGTCATGCCGGACAACAGTCGAAACAGCTCGGTACGCCCCGCGCCCACCAGCCCGAAAAAGCCCAGCACTTCGCCCTTCTCGACTGCGAAGCTCACCGGCTCCTGCAACCCTGGCCCAAGAAGCCCGGTGACACGCAAACCGGCACCTTGATGTTCACGGGGCCGATAGTTGTAGATGTCCTGGATATCGCGCCCGACCATACAGGTCACCAGCCGGTCGTGGTCCAGGTCCGCCATATTGTCGAAGGTACGCACGAAGCGCCCGTCCTTGAATACGGTGACCGCATCGCAGATACGGAAGATCTCTTCCATGCGATGGGAGACGTAAAGAATCACCCTGCCCTCATCGCGCAATTTGGCGATGATCGCCATCAAGCGGTCGATCTCCCGGGCCGACAGGCTGCTGGTGGGCTCATCGAAGGCAATCACATGGGCATTGCGCGACATGGCCTTGGCGATTTCCACCAGTTGCCGCAGCCCGAGGGACAAGTCTCCCAGGCGCATGCCCGGATCGATTTCGTCGGCAAGCCCCTTGAGCAGTTCAGTGGCCTGACGCAGCATGAGCCGGCGGTTGATCATCCCGAAGCGATTGGGCATATGCCCCAGCAGCAGGTTTTCTGCCACGGTCATTTCCGGCACCAGATGCAGTTCCTGGTGAATCACCGCAACGCCGGCCGCGATGCTGTCTGCGGTGGATCTGAACTGATGAGTCTGCTCACCGATCTGCAAGGTGCCACTGTTGGGCTGATAGGAGCCGCCCAATATTTTCAGCAAAGTGGACTTGCCGGCACCGTTCTCGCCCATCAGGGCATGGACGCTGCCCGGATGCGCCTCAAAGCTGATGTCCGAAAGCGCCTTGACGCCGGGAAAGACCTTGCCGATGCCATTGAAGCGCAAGGCGCCACCGGCCGATTGCTGTTGCTCGATTACCTGCTGCATGAACCTGTCCTCTTCACTCGCGAAGGGGCCTGAAATCAGGCCCCCTTGAACTCACTTCCACAGACCGATCTTGGTCAGTACTTCCTGGAAGTTGGCCCGCGTAATGAGTGTCACATCGTCCATGGCGGTGTACTTGGGAGGTTCTTCACCGGTGGTGACCCATTTAAACATCTGGTAGGCGGTGTCATAGCCTTCCTTGTCCGGGCTGGGCAGCATCGAGCCGAAGAAGCCGCTTTCCTTCTTCTTCAGTTCATCGATGGCGTCAGTGCCATTGATGCCGATACCGATCACGTTGGCCGGCTTGAAGCCATTAGTGGCCGTGGCACGCACGCCGCCGAGCACGGTGTTGTCGTTCATACCGCCAATGATCAGGTTCTTGGCATTGCCCGGCAGTTTCGGCAGCGCCGAATTGGTGGCATCCATACTGCCCGGCACATCGAGGGTTTTCTGGGCAGTGAAGAGGATATGGCTTTCCGGCAGGCCGGCCTTTTTCAGCGCATCCACCGAACCGTCAGTGCGTTTCTTGCCGGTATCCAGTTCGTTGTAGGTGTTGATGATGGCGTAGGTTTCTTTCCAGTCCCAATTGCGGTTTTTCGCTTCGGCCGCCATGGCCTCGCCCTGTTTCTGGCCCACCTCGAAAGCGGCCATGCCCAGGTACGGCACGTCTTCCATGAAGTTGCCCTTGGCATCGACGAAGCGATCATCCACTGCCATGACCTTCAGCCCCAACGCCTTGGCTTTGGCGACAATGGCCGGGCCGAGGGAAACATCCGGCGGGCAGATGACAAAGCCCTTGGCACCGTTGGCCGCCAGGCTGTCGATGGCTGCGAGGGTTTTCTCGCCGTCGGGCACGGCAATCTTGAGCACAGTGAAACCGTGCTCCTTGCCCGCCTTGTCGGCAAAGGCCCATTCGGTCTGGAACCAGGGTTCTTCGGGTTGTTTGACCAGAAAGCCGATTTTCACTTCTTCGGCAGCATGGAGGATGCCACTCATGCCGAGAATGGCAGTGGTGACGGCGGCGCAGCATAGGGAGCGAATCCCGTGGCGACTCAACATAGCTAACTCCTTATTGTTATTGAATAGCTACAGCGTCCAGCAATAGGGCAGTTTCAGGTTCTGCAAACCTCAACCGGCCAAATAGTCATACCATATTGCCAAAAGCGACAATGTAACCGAGTGTCACTCGTGATAAAGCACCGAGCGCCCGCCATCGATCATGATGCAACTGGCGTTGATGAACGGAGCCTCATCGGTGGCCAGAAACAGCGCGGTCATGGCCACTTCGATGGGCTGGCCGATACGTTTGGGCGGATGCAGGTCGAAGGCGCGTTGCCGCTCGGCCTGTGGGTCATCGAAGCCGTTCCAGTAATCGACGTTGAGCTGGGTTTCGATGTAGCCCGGCGCGATTGCGTTGACCCTGATACCCTTGGGCGCGTATTCGATACCCAGCGCGCGGGTCAGGCCCAGCAGGCCATGCTTGGCGACCGGATAGGGAAAACAACCGGGAATGATGTTGCTCGAATGGGTCGAGGCGATATTGATGATGTTGCCCGCACCCTGCTCCAGCATTTTCGGCAAGACACTGCGGCAGCCATACCAGGCACCGTCCAGGTCGATGGCGAAGCAGCGCTTCCAGTCTTCGTCGCTCATTTCCAGCGGGTCGCGGAACACATTGACCCCGGCGCAGTTGATCAGCACATCGACCCGGCCAAAGTGCTCGATGGCAAGATCCACCATGCTGCGCCATTGATCCTGCTGAGTGACATCGACCTTGAGCGCATGCACCTCAGCCCCTTGCCCGCGCCACTTCGCCGCCACCTGCTCGACCTTTTCGCCCTGCACATCGCTGATGATCAGCCTGGCCTGCTGCGCCTGAAAGCACGCCACAATGGCTTCGCCAATCCCCTGAGCAGCGCCGGTTACCAGCACCACTTTGCCTTTGAGGCGTTCACCGCGAACCGGCTCGGGAACCGGGGGTAACGACAAAGGTATCGCCATGTTCAACTCTCCTTGGATGCAATGAAAATTCAGCCTGCGAAGCGCCGGCAAACCTGCCCGGCGACGCCCACATCAGCCTTGAGCACCGCGCCATCGAACTGGCCATGGGCATCGGCCGGGGCAGCGCTGGTGACGTAGAGCGTAGACAGGTCGGGGCCGCCAAATACGCAACTGGTGGGGTGGCTGACAGGCAGCTCGACGATGCGGTCGACACAACCATCGGGGGTAAAGCGGATCAGGCAGCTTCCACCCCAGCGGGCATTCCAGACATAGCCTTCGGCATCCATGGCCGAGCCGTCCGGAACGCCACGAGGATGTTCATGCGCCCAGACCTGGCGCTCGCCCAGGCTGTCGTCGGCCAGAATCGGGTATTGGTAGATAACGCCATCCAGGGTATCGGCGCTGTAGAGCACCGTGCCCTGGGCATTCCACAAAAGGGTGTTGACGATGCCCTGCCTGTCCAGCAGGTGCGTGACCCTTGCATCCGGGTCTACGCGAAACAGGCCACCGGAGCGGCGTACCAACGGCAAGTCGCCGCCTTCGTCATCCAGATTGTTCTGCATGCTGCCCAGCCACAAACGGCCCTGTGCATCGCAGCGGGATTCATTGGCGCGGTTGCCCGCGACAGGATCGGCCACGCACAGCCATTCAATGGAGGTTTTGGGCGACTCGAGGCTCAGGCGGTATACGCCGCTGGCCAGAGTCACCAGGGCATCGCCCTTGTCGGTGGGAATGAATGCGGAAACTGCTTCGGGCAGACGCCATTGGCTGTATTGACCCTGGACCAGCCTGCAGGCCAGATGCCCTGCGATGTCGACCCAGTACAAGGCTTGCTGCTCAAGGTCCCAGAAAGGGCCTTCAGCCAGTTTGAAACGGTGCTCGGATAGCGGCTGCCAGTGCATGGACGGTGTCCTTTTTTATTTTTCTTAGGAACTGCCTCTACTAAATAGTATTACGATTTATTTTTCAAGCGGCTTTTTATCGTCTATAAATCCTTGCATCGGATTAAAACCGATCAAATAGTCTTACCAATTTGCTGTCTGACAGCAAAACCCAGAGATGCGTTGCGTCACCTTCTCCTTTCACAACAACAATAAAAGTGAGTAGAACAGATGAAAAATCACGCTCTTCTCAGCAGCCTTGGACTGTCACTGATGATCGCCACCCTGACCGCACAAGCCGCCGCACTGTCCAGCGAACATGGCACCTTTGGCAAACTGCCCGATGGCACGCCCATCGAGAAGTACACCCTGCAAAACAGTCACGGCCTGCAGGCCAGCATCATTACCTACGGTGCAACCCTGCAATCGCTCAAGGTTCCGGACAGGAACGGCAAGGTCGAAGACGTCGTTCTGGGCTTCGATGACGTGCAGGGCTATCAGGCCAACGGCACCGTGTATTTCGGCGCAACCATCGGTCGTTTCGGCAACCGACTGGCGGGCGGCACCTTCAAGCTGGACGACAAGACCTACCGCGTCCCGCTCAACGACAAGACCAATGCGCTGCATGGCGGCAATCAGGGTTTCGACAAGCGTATCTGGAAAGCCGAAAGCATCAAGGCCAATGGCTCGGTCGGGGTGAAGCTTAGCTACCTGTCGCCCGATGGCGAGATGGGTTTTCCCGGCGCGTTGCTGACAGAAGTCACCTATAGCCTCAACGACCAGAACGAGCTGAAGATCGACTACCGCGCCACCACCGACAAACCCACGGTGCTGAACCTGACCAACCACAGCTATTTCAATCTGGCGGGCGCTGGCAACGGCGATATTCTCCAGCAGGTGGCGACCCTCCACGCCTCCCGTTACACGCCGGTCAACGACAAGCTGATCCCTACCGGCGAACTGGCCCCGGTGGCGGGTACGCCCATGGACTTCCTCAAGCCAACGGCCATCGGCAAGAACATCAAGGCCGACCATCAACAGCTCAAGTACGCTGAGCCCAAACAAGGCGGCTTTGATTTCAACTGGGTGCTGGACACCAAGGGCGATGTCAGCAAGCTTGCGGCAGAAGTCAGCGACCCGCAGTCAGGCCGTCACCTGCAACTGTTCACCACCGAACCCGGCGTACAGTTGTATACCGGCAATTTCCTGGATGGCAGCATTCATGGCAAGGCAGGCAAGGTCTATCCGCATTGGGGTGCCTTCACCCTGGAAACCCAGCACTACCCCGACGCCCCCAACCAGCCCGCCTTCCCCAGCACCCGACTGGACCCAGGCAAGGCTTATACCCAGACCACCATCTTCAAGTTTCTGAATCATTGAAATCATCTGTGTAGGAGCGAATTTATTCGCGAATGAATTCGCTCCTACGCTCACTTGCCCTTCATCGCCGCCGTCAGCTTGTCGACGTTGTAGCGGAACATCTGCACATAGCTGGCCGCAGGGCCATCCGCTGGTGACAGGGCTTCGACGTACAGCTCACCACCCGGTTGTGCTCCGCTGGCATCGGCGATCTGCTTGACCAGCCGCGGATCACCGGAGTTTTCGAAGAAGTAGGCCGTCACGTGCTCGCTCTTGATCTGGCGGATCAGTTTTGCGACATCTGCCGCCGACGCTTCCGATTCGGTAGAGAACCCCAAGGGCGACAGGAAGGTCACGCCATAGGCGTCACCGAAATAACCGAACGCATCGTGGGACGTGAGGATCTTGCGTTTCGACTCGGGCACCGACTGGACCTGATCCCGGGCATAGATGTCCAGCTCCTGCAATTGCACGATGTAGCGTTGACCATTGGCCTCGTAGACGCTGGCCCCTTCAGGGTCGGCTTTCTTGAGCGCGGCGATGATATTGCGCACATAGATCACCCCGTTGGCGGCGCTGTTCCAGGCATGGGGATCGGTGATGAGTTTGCCGTCTTCCTGCATGTAGCGGGTCTTGATGCCATCGGACACTACGACCGGCTGGCCTTTATAGCCAGACGCCTTGATCAGGCGGTCCATCCAGCCTTCCAGATGCAGACCGCTGACGAACGTCAGGTCAGCGCCTTTCAGGGCCTGGGCATCACTCGGGGTCGGTTCGTAGACATGGGGGTCACCATTGGGTCCGATCAGCGACGTCACATGAACCCGCTCGCCGCCGACGTTGCTGACCATATCGGCAATCACCGTGAACGAAGCCACCGCCTCAAGAGGCTTGGCCTGGGCAAGACTTGCAAACGCCGACAGCGCAAGCGCCGCCATCGTGCTCAACATCATCAATCGTTTCATGACATGCCCTTTTCAGTTGGCCAGGTGAGGTTTGGGAAACAGCCGACGCAAGATGCCCGTGCGACCGAACAGCAGGGAAAAACCATAAAAGACACTGGCGGTCAGGACGATGGCCGGCCCGGACGCCACACCCAGGTGATAGGACACGATCAGGCCGATCAGCCCCGAAACGGTGGCCAATACCGTCGAGATCAGCATCAGGGCACTCAATGACGTTGCCCAGAACCGCGCCGCCGTGGCCGGCAGCATCATCATGCCCACCGCCATCAGGGTCCCGAGGGCCTGAAAGCCCGCCACCAGGTTCAGCACGACCAGCAGCAGAAACAGCACGTGGTACAGCGAGCCCATGCCGCCAACGGCGCGCAGGAATCCCGGATCGAAACATTCAAGCACCAGCGGGCGATAGATCACGGCCAGCAGGATAAGGGTGAATGACGCAATGCCGCCGACCATATAGATGGCGCTGTTATCGATGGCCAGGATGGTGCCGAACAGCACATGCAGCAGATCGACACTGGAGCCGTGCATGGAGACGATCAATACCCCGGCGGCCAGTGACGTCAGGTAGAAACTGGCGAAGCTGGCGTCTTCGCGCAAGGCAGTCAGGCGGCTGACCAGCCCCGACAGCAAGGCCACCGCCAGCCCGGCGATCAAGCCGCCAATGCCCATGGCCGGCAGCGACAGGCCTGCCACCATAAAGCCAAGGGCTGCGCCTGGCAGCACCGCATGGCTCATGGCATCGCCCACCAGACTCATGCGCCGCAGCATCAGCAATACGCCTACAGGTCCCGAGCCGACGCCCAACGCGAGACAGGCCACCAAGGCCCGGCGCATGAAACCGAATTCCACAAAAGGCTCGACCAGCGTGGCATAGAGCATCATGAGCGCTCACCCTCGCTGTCGCAGACCTGGGCATCGGCACTCCAGAACTCGGCCATATTGCGGGCACGGCGCAGATTGGCATCGCTCAATACGTCGGCTGTCGCTCCCCAGGCAATGGTTTCCCGGGCCATCAACAGGGTTTGCGGAAAGTGCTGACGGACCTGATCGATGTCATGCAGCACCGCGATGACCGTACGCCCCTGACCATGCCAGACCCGAACCAGCTCCAGCAGATCGCGGGTGGTGCGAGCATCGATGGCCGTGAAGGGTTCATCCAGCAAAATCACCGAGGCGTCCTGCAATAACAGCCGTGCGAACAGTACTCGCTGAAACTGCCCGGATGACAGAGAGCCGATGCTGCGCGCCTCAAAGCCCTCAAGCCCCACGGTTTTCAGCGCATCCTGAGTGAGTCGGGCGTGATTGCGAGTCAGGCCGCGAAACGGGCCGATGCTGTGCCACGCGCCCATGGCCACGGTATCGGCCACGCTCAAGGGAAAACTGCGATCGATCTCCGCCGCCTGTGGCAGATAACCCAAGGTGCGGGTCGCCAACCGGCCACGATCCACACGTCCCGCCGCTGGTTTCATGGTCCCGGCAATGGTCTTGATCAGCGTGGACTTGCCCGCGCCATTGGGACCGACGATGGCAGTCAGGCTGCCCGCCTCGAAACGACCACTGATGTGATGCACCGCCGGACGACGTTCGTAGGCGACGGTCAGATTGTCCAGAGCAATGGCCGCACTCATGGAATGGCCACCGACCAGGCGATGGCCAGCCATAACAGCAACAAAATGCCGAGAGCCAGCAGGATCCGCTTCAAGGCCGATTGAGCCAGAACGGAACCTGCAACAGAGGGAACGCGGGGAGCTTTCACGAGTGGGGTAGCCTGCAACGGTTTGTTACAGTATTACACGGCCATTCGTGATTTTGTTATGAAATAACGTTTAGGTGGGCTGCAAGCTGCAAGCTGCAAGCTGCAAGCTGCAAGCTTTTGACTTGCGGCTTTTAACTTGAGGCTTACAGCTTGAAACTTGCAGCTCTCATCCCCCCTCAAACCCCTTTTGCAAATCTTCTATCAACTCCCCCACATCCTCCAGCCCGATATGCAGGCGCAGCACCGGGTTGAGCAACTTGTCGGCCTCATTGTCGCGATCGCTGACAGTGGCCACGGTGATCAGGCTTTCGTAACCGCCCCATGAAGCGCCGAGCCCGAACAGTTGCAAGGCACCGATAAAACGCTCCAGCTGGCCGGGGTCCGAAGACTCGAACTCGAAGGACAGCAAGCCGTTGCTGCCGGTGAAGTCGCGCTTCCACAGGGCGTGGCCGGGGTGGTCCGGCAAGGCTGGATGGAAAACCCGACGGACTTGCGGTTGTTCGTTCAGCCAGTGGGCGACTTCAAGGGCCTGGCGTTCGTGGGTTTCCATGCGTGAGGCCAGGGTGCGGGCACCGCGCAGGACCAGATAGGCGTCATCGGGGCTGACCGCATTGCCGAAGGTGTCGCTCATTCTTCCCAGCGGCTGCCAGACTTCTTCACGGGTGCAGACGCTGCCCATCACCACATCGCTATGACCGCACAGGTACTTGGTCAGGGCCATGATGGAAATGTCCGCACCCAGCTCCAGTGGCCGATAGAGGTAGGCCGAGCCCCAGGTGTTGTCCACCGCCAGCAGAATATTCCGTGGTTTGCACAGCGCGGCAATGGCCGGCAAGTCACAGAGTTCGTAGAGCAACGAGCCCGGCACTTCGGTGTAGACCATGCGGGTATTGGCCTGCAACTGCGCTTCCAGCCCTTGCCCGTCAGCCCTGAAATAGCTGACCTGAATGCCGAATGGCTCAAGAAAATCCCGCGCCACACGCCTTACCGGCGAATACACGGCATCGGTTATCAGCACATGATCGCCGGGGCGCAGATAGGCCAGGAACGTCTGAGCCACTGCCGCAAGGCCGGTGCTGAACAAGCGAGTGCGATAGCCGCCCTCCAGTTCTGTCACCAGGTCTTCCAGCGCAAAACCCGTCGGATTACCCCGCGCACCATAGCTCAACAGGCGCTCGGTATCGCGACGCTTGCGGATATCGCGCATCTGCCCGAGGCTGTCGAACAGCACCGTACTCATGCGCGAAACCGGTACATTCACCCCGCGCACGCCACTGCCCTTGGCCGTACGCGCGGCATGGATCAGCCGGGTCTTGACCAAGGTGTTCTGTGACGGGCGCTCAGGCTTTTTTGCGGATAAAGGCTTGAGGCTGGCGATTTCCTGCTCGGTCATCTGGCCCAACAGACCGATTTCCCAAGCCAGATACTGGCGGGCAGCGTCCTTGTTGCCGGAATGACGGTCATGGGTGAAGAACAGAAAGTCGATGCACTGCTCGTCCGCCAGGCTGGCGCTGTCTTCGCGCAACGGCAGCCCGGCGGTTTGCCAGGCCTTGATCCCGCCGTCCAGCACACGCACCTGCTGACGCTGCGCCTGTGGCAGTTCTTCTACCGCCAGTTGCGCCAGGGCAGGATCATCGGCAATCAGCACCAGAGGCCGAGACTCATCAGCGACGGCAGCCGCCAGCAGCGGACGAATCGACCAGCGCGAACCTTCAATATGGCCTTTGCGAAAGCTTGTGCTCGGACGCAGATCGATAAGCGCTACGGCATTGTCTTTCAAGGCGTCGGCGAGCAGTTGCACGCTGATACCCGGCAGGTTCGGCTGAACATCCTCGCCCGCGACAGGCAGCGACAAACCACTGTTCACACCATCAGCCAGTACATAGGCATCGTGCCCCAGTTGCCTGAGCCAGCTGGCGACAATCGGGGCGCGAATGCCTTCGTCGTCCACCAGCACCAGCCGCGCCTGACGCACGCCGACATATAAATCCGTCGCCTGAATCAACTGACCGCCCGGTGTATGTTGCGCGCCAGCCAATGTGCCTGCCGCAAATTCCTCGGCGGTTCGTACATCGCACAGGAACAGGCTGCGTTTGCTATCAGCGGCCCAGCCTTTAACCTGCTCGGCGCTGACCGTCTTTACCCCTGCCCGCTCGGCTAGCGCTTGGGCAGCATCGCGTTGCCGGGCCAGCGACTCGGGCGATACAGCATCCGGGTAGCGTCGGGTGCTGCCGTGTTCCAGTTGCAGATCGGCCAGATACCAGCCCTGTGTTCCGTTTTCCAGGGCATAGACCGGGTTCTTGACTCCCAGGTCGATCAGCGTCTGCGCGCCGATAATGCTGCGTGTACGTCCGGCGCAGTTGACGATGATCGGCGTGTGGTCGTGGCTGACCAGTTCCGGCAGCCGATAACCCAATTCGCCATTAGGGCAGCACACGGAGCCGGGAATGGTCATCTTGCGGTATTCGTCGAACGGCCTGCCGTCCAGCACCACCAGCGACTCGCCCTGCGCCTGACGCCGGGCCAGTTCGGTGGCGCTGATATGCGGCGTATGGCGCGCCTCTTCCACCAGTTCCCCAAACGCCTTGGACGGCACATGCACGCCTGCGAACAGTTGCAGACCTGCGGCCTGCCAGCCATCGGCGCCCCCTTCAAGAACATGCACATTGCGATAGCCCAGCGCTTCCAGCCGCAAAGCAGCCCGCGAAGCGATATCGCCGCCATTCTGGTCGTAGATCACCAGCCGCACGCCGGGGTTGGGAGCCAGACGGCGAATATCCAGCTCCAGTCGGCTATAGGGCAGCGTGACGCCATGGAACAGATGGGCTTCGCCGTACTGGCCATGTTCGCGCAGGTCGAACAAGGCAATTTCCTGCCCGTCGAACAGCCATTGTTGTAGTTGGGCCGCGGTGGTGGTCTGGCTCATGGGGTGGCTCATAAAAGTGAAAGGGGAAACCTGTGCCGGCAATCAATAGGCCTGAATCGACGGTGCCATCTGCGAGGCGTTGTAGTTCAGGACGCGGCCTTCTTCGTTGACACCGAAACGCCCATTGAGCGATTCCAGCGGGCGGCCATACAGGTGGAAGTGCAAGGTCGGCTCTTCGCCCGTGACCTTGATGCCATGCAGGTCTTCGCCCAGGAAACCGATGGGTGTGCCTGGCTGGACGATGACTTCCTTTTCCAGCTCCAGACGAGCGAACGCCGGGTCGCTGCCATCGTCGGTACGCGCCCAGACGTAGTTGATCTCCTGGCCTTGCACGGCAACGATCACCGCCCAGGTTTCATGGTTGTGAGGCAAGGTGCTTTTGCCCGGCAGCAGCGAGTTCATGTACAGGGTCGGGGTCTCGCCATCGTCGTTCAGGCGATAGCGGAAAGCAGTCTCGCCCTGCCCCGGCACCGGTGAAGGAAACGCGGCAAAGTTGAACAGGTCATGGCGCTTGGCCAAGTCTTCCAGCAGCGCGATGATTTCCTTCAATGCCTCGCGATCTACGCCGCGCTGGTTGATCTCGCGGATCTGCTGCAGAAAGCTTTCAATCACTTGGGTTCGGTTTGCGTTGCTCATCAGGTAGCTCCCGGTGGTGTTCAATTTTAGTTATACGGACAGGCTGTAACGGCTGATATTGCTCAGGGCAAATGGGTCGGCGGACACCGGCGGACGACGTCCGGAATCACCCAGGGCGTGGCGCAGGAACTCACGGGTTCGCTCGCTGTTCGGGCGCTGGAATATCTGCTCGGCGCTGCCGTGCTCGACGATCAGGCCGTTCTCGGTGAAATACACTACGTCGCTGATTTCTTCGGCGAAGCGCATTTCATGGGTCACCAGCACACAGGTCATGCCCTCTTCGGTCAGTTCGCGGATCACGGTCAGCACTTCACCGACGGTTTCCGGGTCCAGGGCCGAGGTCACTTCGTCGAACAGGATCAGTTCCGGGCGCATGGTCAGGGCGCGGGCAATCGCCACCCGCTGTTGCTGGCCACCGGACAATTGCCCAGGATAAGCATCGGCCTTGTGCTCCATACGCACCTTGGCCAACAAGGCCCGCGCCTGCTTCTCGGCTTCGGCGCGCTCGATCCCCAGCACCTTGCGCGGGGCGATCACCAGGTTTTCCAGCACCGACAGATGCGGGAACAGGTTGTACTGCTGGAACACAAAACCCACGCGCTTGCGCAGTTCGATTCGTTCGGCTTCGCGGGTCAGGCCATGAACCTCGGTATTACCCACACGAATGGTGCCGCGCTGGGTCTGCAACAACCCGGTGATGCAGCGCAGAATGGTCGACTTGCCCGAACCGGACGGGCCGATGATCGATACCGCCTGGCCGCGCTGCACATCCAGATCAATGCCCTTGAGCACCAGGTTGCTGCCAAATGACAGGTGCAGGTCGCGCAGGCTGACCAGAGGCTCGGCGCCAGAATCAATAGAAGGCATAACGTCGCTCCAGGCGTTGGGTCAGACGGGAAATCGGGTAGCAATAGGCAAAGAACAGCACCAGCAGGCTGCAATAGATGATCACGGTGAAACCGGTCTGGTTGACGGTGTTGCTGGCAATCTGCGCGGTGTCGATCACGTCATGCACACCCACCAGCGAAGCCAGTGCCGTGCCCATGGTGATGACCGCATACAGATTCATCCACGGCGGCAGCATGCGTTTGAAGCACTGCGGCAGGATGATCGAGGTGAAAATCTGCCCGCGGGTGAACGCCAGCGAACGTGCAGCTTCCCATTGGGTGCTGGGGATCGACGCCACGGCGCCACGGAAGATTTCCGCGACATTGGCGCTGGCTGGCAATGCCAGGCCGATGGTGACCTTCACCCAGTCGGGAAACGAGATATAAGTGCTGCCGATCTTGATCTCGAACGGGAACACATAAGTGGTGAAATAGATCAGCACCAGCCAGGGCGCATTGCGAAAGATCTGTATCCAGATCCGCGCAGGCAGGCGCAGCAGCCAGAAAGGCGACATGCCCAGCGCCCCGACCAGTAATCCGAACACTGTGCCCAGACCAATGGCGACCAGACTGATCAGGATGTTCTGACCAAACCCCACCGCCAGCGCTGGCGACCACTGCATCAATGCCAGGAACACCGGGCTGTTCGGCGCACCGAAAATCAGCCAGGCGACCGCCAGAGCAACCAGTGTCAGTGCCAGAAAATGGCGACGCGGCCACGCGACAGGCGTGACAACCGATGAATCAATGGCCATAGCCAGGCATCCTCAGGCGTGATTCCAGGGCACGCCCTGCACAATTGACGATAAAACTGAGCAAGCCGAAGAAGCTCAGAATCAGGATCATCAGTTCCAGCACGTTATCGCTCTGGGTCCAGATCATGATCGCCGCATAAGTGATATCCCCCACCGCGATGGCCGAAGCGACAGCAGTCATCTTCACCAGATCGATCAGGTTATTGATCAGCGACGGCAGGGCAAAACGCACGGCCAGTGGCAACTGCACATTCCACAGCAACTGGCGGCTGTTGAAGGCCAGAGAGCTGGCGGCTTCCAGAGTCACGGAAGGCACCGCTTCGATACCGGCCCTCAAGGCTTCGGCATGGAAAGCCCCCTTGTGCAGGGAAATCACAATCACCACCCAGGCAAAAGGCGTCAGCGGGTTGGCCGTGCCGATGGCCTGGGTCAGCAGCATGTTCAACACCAGAAAGGCGCAATACAGCTGCACCAGTGTCGGCGTGTTGCGGGTGACTTCGATAAATACCCTGGCAGGCGAACGCAGCCAGGGCTTGCCCGAGGTGAGCATGGCGGCCAGCGCGACACCCACCAGCAAACTGCCAATGATGGTCAGCAGGCACAGCAGCAAGGTGGTCAGCGCTCCGTCCACCATCGTGCCACGCTGATAGGCATCCAGCAGAAAGGCGTAGTTCAGGCCAAACCCGGCCGTCCACTGCACGAAAGATTCCAGCCAGTGATTCATGAAATGTCTCCCGCGCTCAACTGCCGGCAAGCACGGGCAATCCGCTGCCCGGCTTCGATCACGGTTTCCGTGGCCGTGGCAATCGACAGGCGAAACCACGGCGACAAACCATAAGCACTGCCCGCGACACCCGCCACACCGGACTCCAGCAGCCAGGCGACCACATCGGCATCGTTTTCCAGTTGCAGGCCGTCCGGTCGATAGCGACCCAGCAGCCCGGCGCAACGCACAAAGACAAAGAAGCCGCCCTGCGGCACCAGCACTTCAAGGCCATCGACGGCACTCAGGGTTTCAACCAGCAAGTCCCGGCGCTGGTGATACGCCGCAACCTGCTCCGGCAGAAACGACAGCCCGCCCTCGAACGCAGCCAGCGCTGCGGCCTGCCCTACCGATGACGCGCCGGAGGTCGATTGCGATTGCACAACCGTCATGGCCGTGGTGAGTTCTTGCGGCCCGGCACCGAAACCGACGCGCCAGCCGGTCATGGCGTAAGTCTTGGACACGCCGCCCACCAGCAGGCAGCGCGGCTGCAAGTCCGGCGCGACATTGAGCAGGCTCTGGGCCGGTTGTCCGTCGAAACGAATGTGTTCGTATAACTCGTCCAGCAACACCAGCACCTGCGGATGACGACGCAACACCTCAGCCAGCGCCAACAGCTCTGCTTCGCTATACACCGCACCGCTTGGGTTGCCCGGCCCATTGAGAATCAGCCAGCGGGTGCGCTCGCCGATATGACGCTCCAGTTGCCCGGGTGTCAGCTTGCAGCCCTGCTCCAGGCCGCACTCGATGAACACCGGCTCGCCGCCATTGAAGCGCACGCTGTCCGGAAATGACGGCCAGTACGGCACTGGCACCAGGACTTCGTCGCCGTCATCCAGGGTCGCGGCGAAGGCATTGAAAATGATCTGCTTGGCACCGTTGGCGATCACGATGGAAGCCAGCGGGTAGTCCAAAGCGTTTTCGCGCTGCAACTTGCCCTGCACCGCTTCGCGCAAGGCCCGCACACCGGGGGTCGGCGTGTATTTGGTCGCGCCAGCGGCAATGGCCTTGAAGGCGGCCTGCTTGATGTGTTCCGGGGTGTCGAAATCCGGCTCGCCGGTGGTCAGGTCGAGAATATCCACCCCGGCATCGCGCAAGGCAGTAGCCCGGGATTTGGCGGCGGCGTTGGCCGACAGCGAGACGCGCTGTACGCGCTTTGACAAGCCGATGCTCATGCTCGGGCCTCCAGTACCTTGCCCGGATTGAGCAGGTTGTTCGGGTCCAGTGCCAGCTTGATGCGGCGCATCAAATCCAGTTCCACGGGGCTTTTGTAACGGGACAGCATGTCCAGCTTGCGCTGGCCGATGCCGTGTTCGGCGCTGATCGAGCCGCCATGGGCGTGGGCACTGTCGTGAACCCATTCGCTCAGTTCGGCGTAACGGGCCATATGCGCCTCGACAGTGGAGTCCAGCGGGTGTGCGACGTTGTAATGCAGGTTGCCGTCGCCCAGGTGGCCAAAGGTGAAATTGCGTACACCGGGAAAGTGCTCTTGCAACAAGGCATCGGTGTGGGCCACGAATTCAACGACACGGGAAATCGGCACCGAGATATCGTGCTTCATGTTGCGTCCGGCACGCCGCTGGGCATCACTCATGTTTTCGCGCAACTGCCACAGCGCCTGACTCTGGGCCAGACTTTCGGCAATCAGGGCATCGGCCAGCAGGTCGACTTCAAATGCATCGCTCAGCACTTCTTCAAAATTCTGCCGCGCATGGTTTTCACTGTGGTTGTCGGACAGTTCCAGCAAGGCGAACCAGGGGTAAGCGGAACCGCCAAAGGGTTGTGGCCCCTGGGGAAACTGCTCGTGCAGCAGGGTGAGGCAATCGGCCGAAAGCAGCTCGAAAGCCGTCAGGCTTGCCCCGAATCCGGCACGGGCGTGGGACAGGAAACGCACAGCCTGAGCCAGCGACTCAAACGCCAGAAATGCCGTGAGTTGCGCCTTGGGCAGCGGGAACAATTTCAAGGTCGCGGCGGTGATAATGCCCAACGTACCTTCGCTGCCGATGAACAGGTCCCGCAAGTCATAACCGGTATTGTCCTTGCGCAGGCCGCGCAGCCCTTCCCAGATTTCGCCCTGGGCCGTGACCACTTCCAGCCCCAGCGTCAGTTCGCGGGTATTGCCATAACGCAGCACGGCGTTGCCACCGGCATTGGTGCCCAGATTGCCACCGATGGTGCAACTGCCTTGCGCACCCAGGCTCAGCGGGAACAGGCGGTCGGCCTTGCGCGCGATGTCTTGCAGGTTTTGCAGGATGCAACCGGCCTCGACGGTGAGGGTGTCGTTGTCGGTATCGATCTCACGCACGCGATTCATGCGTTCCAGCAGCAACAGAACCGCCTTGCCGCTGGCATCCGGCGTTGCAGCGCCCATCAGGCCGGTGTTACCGCCCTGCACCACCACCGGTGCAGCATGGGCGGCACACAAGCGCACCACTGCGGCGACCTGTCCGGTATCCGCCGGGCGCACCACCGCAGCCACTTGCCCGACATAGCGGCCCTGCTTGTCGGTCAGGCGCTCACTGGCCTGTTCGCCAGTCTGCACATGATGCTCGCCCAGCAGTTGCTGCAATGCCTGGAACAGCCCTTCACTCATGGTGTGGCAGCCAGCGGCGCGGCGTTGCGATACTGCTCATGCAGATCATGCAAGGCCTGGGAAGGCGCCATGCCGGTGCGGTTACCCAGTTCGATCAGCCAGCCGCTGCGATGCCAGTCACGAACAATGGCGTCCAAACGAGCCTGAATGTCCCTCTCGCCCTTGCGCACCCAGATCACCGATTTGGACGGAATCAGATCCGTGACCAGGGGAATCTCGAAACCGGACCATTCCGGTTCGCCAAGCAGGGTGTGCATGGTCGGGCTCACATGCACCGCGGCTACACAGCCATTGCCTCGTAGCGACAGCAGCGATTCGGACTGACTGCGGAACGCCTTGATCTGCGCGCCGTAGACTTCCTGCAACGGTTTGATGAAATTGCTGCCTTGAGACACGCACACCGGCTTGTCCTTGAGGTCTTCCCATTTGCTGATGCCTGCGCCCTTGCGGATCAGCGCCGCGCCGCCGACTTCCTCGTAAGGCGTGGGCACGTAATCGAGAATCTGCGCACGCTCTTCAGTCAGTTGCATGTTGGCGATCAACAGATCGACCTTGCCTTGCTGCAAGAACTGCACGCGATTGGGAGCCAGCACCGAGACGGTTTCCAGTTCCACGTTCAGGCGCTTGGCGATTTCCCTGGACAACTCGACGTTGTAGCCCAGATGTTCGCCCGTCTTGGGATCGATGGTGCCGAACGGAGGACCACTGAGGATCACACCGATGCTGATCTTGTGGCGTTCCTGAATCTTGTCCAGGGTCGCGTCGGCACTGGCCAGCCCGGCGCACAGCACCAGCCCCAGCGCGGTCAACGTCTTGGCTGTAAAAAATCTGCTCATGGGAGCCTTCCTTGAATGGCCGACGCTATGAGCGTCGGCAGGGAAATAGGAGAAAGATCAGGCACCCTTGGCCTTGAACTGCTCATGCAGCTCCACCAGTGCCGGGGAAGCAGGCGTGATGTTGTGGCGTTTTTCGACTTCGATCAGCCAGCCGGTGCGATGCCAGTCCTTGACGATGCTGTCCAGGCGCGCCTGAGTGTCGGTTTCGCCAAGGCGGGTCCAGATCACCGAAGGTGCCGGGTTCAGTTCCGGGAGAATGGCGCGATAGCCCTTCCACTCTTCGTTGCTGGCCAGCAGAGGATTGATCAGCGTGGCGTCGTGCACGGCCGCAACGCAGTTATTGCCACGCAACGCCAGCAGGGATTCGGCGGAGCTCTTGAAGGCTTTCAGCTCTGCGCCGAACTCGGTCAGCGGCTTGATATAGCTGCTGCCCTGGGAGGTGCAGACCGGCTGGCCCTTTAGGTCTTCCCAGCGGGTAATCTTGCTGTCCTTGAGTACCACGGCAGTGCCGCCGACCTTATAGAAAGGCGTCGGTACCGAACCGAGGATCTGGCCACGTTCCGGGGTCCACTCCATGTTGGCGATCAGCAGATCAACCTTGCCTTGTTGCAGGAATTGCACGCGGTTGGCGGTCAGTACCGACACCAACTCAACCTCGACGCCCAGGCGACGTCCCAGGTCTTCAGCCAGGTCCACGTTCGCGCCCTTGGGTTTCTGGGTCGCCGGGTCGATGGAACCGAAAGGCCCGCCAGACAACAACACACCCACCACTAGGCGATGACGCTCCTGGATCTTGTCCAGGGTTGCATCGGCCATGGCTGCGCCACTGACAGCCAGACCGGCAAACAGCCCCAGCATGGCCGGGAAGAAACGTGAAACGGATGAGCGAGTCGGCATGTAAATTCCCCAGGCAGATGATCGGAGTTCCCCGAACTGATGCCGGGACATTACGGATCGTTGCCTGTTAACGGAAATTCAAATATCAAATATGGTTATAACTTTCTATGCGCACCCTGCTCCGCCGCCAACAGAAACCCCTTATTTGTTGACCCAAATAAAAACCATCAGAAAAACCACCACGCCAGACATAAAATTACGTAATGTATTTGCCTGAACCCCTGATATGAATTCAGCGCAGATCACCATGCCCGATCCATCCAACCCGACCTCGACCCTCGACCTGGAACTGCTGCGCACCTTTGTCGCGGTGGTCGACCATCACAGCTTTGCCGAAGCCGGCGTGCAGTTGTCGCGCACCCAGTCTTCGGTCACTCAGCACATGCAGCGCCTGGAACAGCAAGTGGGTGTCAGCCTGTTCCAGAAGCAAGGCCGCCAGAAGCAACTGACCGAGCCTGGCCGACAGCTGCTGCGCCATGCCCGGCAGATGCTGTCCCTCAATGACGATGCCTTGAACTCGTTGCGTGAAAGCAGCCTGAGCGGCGTACTGCGCATCGGCTCGCCCCATGACATCGCCGACACCATCCTGCCGCCACTGCTGAGCCATATCGCCCGCTCGGCTCCGCGCCTGCGCCTTGAAATCGACGTAGGCCGCAGCCCGTTCCTGATGGAGGACCTGCATCGCGGCAAGGTGGACATGGTGATCTCCACCCGTGAAGACCCGACCCTGGAAGGCTTTGCCTTGCGTACTTCGCCGGTGTGGTGGATCTGCTCGGCGCAATACATCCATGTGCCGGACGAACCGCTGCCGCTGATTCTGGTGGATGAGCCGAGCATCTATCGGCGCTATGCCCTGCAAGCTCTGGAAGCGGCCAATATTCCATGGCGGCAGGCGTATCTGGCGTCCAACCTGATCGGCATCAAGGCCGCTACCCGCGCGGGCCTTGGAGTCACGCCGCGCAGCATGGAAATGCTCGGGCCGGACATGCGCGTACTGGGTGAAAACGATGGCCTGCCGCGCCTGCCCGACGTGACCTATCACCTGTGGATCAGGCCCAATACCGTCAACCCGCTGGCCCGCAAAGCCTATGAATTGATACGGGCCAGCCAAGGGTTGTAAGTAAATTCGGAGCTTGTCGTAAGCAACTTAACCGGATACTGTATATAAAAACAGTATCGGTATTTTTCATGCAGCTCATCGACAAGCTCAGCATTCTGGCAGACGCTGCCAAATACGATGCGTCGTGCGCCAGCAGTGGCGCGCCCAAGCGCAGTTCACAAGGCAAGACCGGGCTTGGCTCGACCACCGGCATGGGCATTTGCCACAGCTTCACGCCCGATGGCCGCTGCGTCTCGCTGCTGAAAATCCTGCTGACCAACTTCTGCCTGTATGACTGCCAGTACTGCGTCAACCGTCGTTCAAGCGATGTGCCTCGCGCCCGCTTCAACCCGGAAGAAGTCGTTACCCTGACCCTGGATTTCTATCGACGCAACTGCGTCAGCGGGTTGTTCCTGAGTTCCGGCATCATCCGCTCCGCCGACTACACCATGGAGCAACTGATACAGGTCGCCCGGCTGCTGCGGGAAAAACACGAATTTCGCGGCTACATCCATCTCAAGACCATCCCGGATGCCGACCCGGCGCTGATTGAACAGGCCGGTCGCTATGCCGACCGCTTGAGCGTGAATATCGAGCTACCCACCGATGCCAGCCTGCAAACCCTGGCACCGGAAAAGGACGTCACGTCCATCAAGCAGGCCATGAAGACCATCCATACCGGCGAGCAGACCGTACTCAACGAACCCCGCGCCCCGCGTTTTGCGCCCGCCGGGCAAAGTACCCAGATGATCGTCGGTGCCGACGCCACCGATGACAGCACCATTTTGCACAGCGCCCAGTCGCTCTACAGCAACTTCAAGTTGCGCCGGGTCTATTACTCGGCGTTCAGCCCGATCCCCAACAGCCCGAACAGCGTACCACTGGCCGCTCCGCCCCTGCTGCGCGAGCATCGCCTGTATCAGGCGGACTTCCTGTTGCGCGGCTATGGCTTTACGGCCAACGAACTGCTGAGCGGACCGGGCGATCTGGCGCTGGACATCGACCCCAAGCTGGCCTGGGCCTTGAATAACCGGTCGGTTTTCCCGCTGGACCTGAACAATGCCGAACCGGCCTTGATCGCCCGCATTCCCGGCATCGGCATCCGTACCACCCAGCGGCTGGTCGAACTGCGCAGGCAACGGCGCATTCGCTACGAAGACCTGACCCGTCTGCGTTGCGTACTGGCCAAGGCCAAGCCGTTCATCATCACCAGCGACTATCATCCATCCCAGGCCGAGAGCAGCAGCGAGCAATTGCATTATCAATTGCGTGACAGGCCACAACCTCAGCAACTGGGGCTCTGGGGATGATCTGCCTGGATTGCGATGACCTGTTCGACACCTGGCGCCAGCAGGCCCGCTGGCTGTTAAGCCATGAAATCGATCCCAGCCGGGTGAGCTGGAAGGCAGTCGACGATGCCGACCTGTTCTCCAGCGACGAAGACGTCCCGCAGGAACACGGGCCTTTTCAGGCGCGGGTGCCGCTGGAGTTGCTGAAACTGCTGCAAAGCGCCGCCTGCTATCGGGGCGATCAACGCTGGAGCCTGTTGTATGAAGTGCTCTGGCGGGTCAGCCATGGCGACCGCACCGCCATGCTGGCAGGCGACAGACTGGGCAGTGAGCTGCATCGACGCCTCAAGACCATCGGCCGCGAAGCCCATCACCTGCATGCCTTCCTGCGTTTTGTGGCGCTTCCCGCCTCAAGTGAAACACCTGAACTGCTGCAACCTGAATACGTCGCATGGCACGAACCGGCCCACGACATTCTGCAAAGCGCCAGCCAGCACTTCATCGGGCGCATGGGCCAGCATCGCTGGATGATCGCCACCCCACAGGACGGGGTTTATTACGATGGCACGCAACTGATCCACGAACGGCGTTGCCCCGAAGTATGGCAAAAAATGGCCCGTCAGGTAGACGATCCCCATGGCGATCTGTGGCTGACCTATTACAGCCACATCTTCAACCCCGCACGCCTGAACCCAAAGGTCATGCAAGGCCATATGCCTTCCCGCTTCTGGAAAACCCTGCCCGAAGGGCCATTGATCCCGGCGCTCATTACCCAGGCCAGAACCGGCAAGCAAAAGGATGGTCAGGCCAGCGATATTGGAGCCAGGCCTGGTAAAAAGATTGGCCGGTAAACGATTGGTGTTAACCTCGACCTGAATCCTCCGTTAGAGGTGCGATGATGCTGGACAACCAAATCCACGATCTGCTTCAGGCCCTGACCGACAAGCCGTTCCTGGTCCTGACAGGTGCAGGTATCAGCACCGCGTCGGGCATTCCTGACTATCGCGACAAGGACGGCGTGCGGCGTGGCAAGCAGCCGATGATGTATCAGGAATTCCTCAAGGCCCACAGCGCACGCCAGCGTTACTGGGCGCGGGCGATGCTGGGTTGGCCGCGAATCCGCCAGGCCAAGCCTAATGCCGCGCACCGGGCATTGGCCAGCTTGCAGGACAGCGGACATATCAGCGGGCTTATCACTCAGAACGTCGATGCTCTTCACGATCAGGCAGGAAGCCATGGCGTGATCGAGTTGCATGGCAGCCTGCATCGCGTGTATTGCCTGGACTGCCATCAACGCAGTGACCGGGCTGCGATTCAGGAGATCATGCTCGCGCAGAACCCCTATCTCTCAGGCGTCGACGCCATACAGGCACCTGATGGCGATACCCTGCTGGACTCGTCTTTCGAGACAGACTTTCAAGTGCCCCATTGCCCGCATTGCGACGGCCAGCGACTGAAACCGGATGTGGTGTTCTTTGGCGAAAACGTCGCAGCCGAAACTGCCGCCAAGGCCACCACAAGTGTCGAGCAGGCCCAAGGGCTGCTGGTGGTCGGCACTTCACTGATGGCCTGGTCAGCCTTTCGCTTGTGCAAGGCGATGGTCGAGCAAGGCAAGCCCGTCATAGCCATCAATCAGGGCAAGACCCGTGCAGACGACTTGCTGGACATGAAGATCGAGGTGCCGTGTGAGCAGGTGTTGCCCGTGCTGGTAGAGCACTTGTGATCAACGGGCTTTCAAATGCAGCATGGTGTAATGCTCATAATGGCCGACCCCGTTCTTTACAATAGGGTCTTCGGCAGTAAACGCTGCAATATCCTGATCATCGGCAATCTGATAAAGCGACACACCATAACCACCGTTTTCATCGATGACCGGTCCGTGCGCAACAATCACATTATCTTCAAGCAGCGCATTCAGATACTCACCATGCTGTTTCATCCATTGCTGCTCATCGGCAGTCATGGTTGCCAGAAAATCTGCACGCGGAGGAATAAACTTGCACAAGTAATACTTCATGTTCGGATGCCCTCTTGAAAAGATGAAAAATCTGAAATACTCAAAGGCGAAGCATCCTTGCCTCTCATTCGTAGACTTTGGCAATGCCGTTCAAGCTGTTTTCACACTTTTCAGGATCGAGCCTTCAAACATCTTGGGCAAATAGCTTTGCAGGAAAAGAATCATGCGGGTCATCTTGCCCACCGGGTTACTGAACTTTGGCTCTTTGGCATGAATCAGGCGGGTAATGGTTTTGACAACTGCATCGGGAGCCTCAGCATCGTCGATACCCTTCTGCGTCGCAGCCCGTACCTGCTTGCGGTATGCGTTGTAGTCCGGGATGTAGGTGCCTTCAGCGGCGACGGCATTGCGGCCCAGGTTTGTCTTGAACCAGACAGGCTCAACCATGCTGACTTTGATATTGAATTGATCCAGCTCGAAACGCAGGGATTTGAAGTAACCCTGTACGGCATGTTTTGACGCGGTGTAATAGGACAGATTAGGCGGCCCGATCAAACCGACAATGGAACTGACAGTGATGATCTTGCCATGCTTCTGCGCCCTGAAATATGGCAGCAGGGCATTGGTCACTTTTACAGTGCCCCAGAAGTTGGTTTCCAGTTGCCGCCGCCCCAGCTCGACGGGGGTTTCTTCTGCAATGCCTGTGACCATATAACCGGCGTTATTGACCAGCACATCCAGTTGTTGGGTATGTTGGAACAACTCTGCCACAAAAGACCTTATCGAGTTATCGTCATCGATATCGAGCCGCAAGAGTTTGAACGGAACCTGGCCTGCATGCTTGTGCGGTTCGCGGCTGGTGCCGATTACATTGAAACCTTGTTGATGAAGCTGTCTGGCGAGCAACAGTCCAAAACCTGATGATGCGCCTGTAATCAAAACTGTCTTGTTCATTTGTATTTTCCAAAGGCAAGGCGTGACTTGGCCGCTCGCAGCACGTTGCGATTCAGCAGTGGGTAATACGCGCACCGGGAACCGGTGCGATCAACGCGGGCGATATTGCTTCGCCCCCTCCAGTCCCTTTGCGGATGGACTCGGTACGGAAGAAATGCTAGTATCGTTTCAGTACCGAGTCAATACTGAAATGATATGAACTCAAAAAACTCTACCGATATCACCTGCCCCATCGCACGAAGCCTCGCTTGCATAGGCGATGCCTGGAGCATGCTGATCCTGCGTGATGCCAATGCTGGCCTGACGCGCTTCGAGCAGTTCAAGAAGAGCCTGGGGATTGCCCCGACCATGCTCACCAAACGTCTTGCGACCCTGACGGACGAAAAACTGCTGGAGAAACGCCTGTATTCGGAGCGTCCGCCACGGGAAGAATATGTCTTGACCGAGGCTGGGCGTGATTACTTGCCGGTGCTGTTCATGATCGGAGCCTGGGGCAAGAAGCATCGCGGCGAAGGCAATCTGACGCGCTTTCTGGATGCCGAGACAGGCATCGATATCGAGCCCGTTGCAATTGATACGGTGAACGGTTCAGAAATCGGAACCCGTGCAATCCGCATTGAAATCCCGGAATGAACCAGCCGTGATCAGAAGTCAAAGCTGAGCTGATCCAGGCTCTGCAAGTCGATAGTGCGCGACAGCACAAACGGCAGGATGGCATCAGCCAAGGGTTGTAGCTGTTTGGTGATGTAGTGGTCGTAGTCGATGGGCGCGGTGCGAATCTCCAGAGGCTCCGGCCCGGCAATGGTTATCACATAGCTGATCCAGCCACCGTTCTGATACTGGCGCGGTCGGCCCTGGCGGTCGTTGTACTCATCGGCCAGACGCGCCGCCCGCACATGGGGCGGGACGTTACGCTGGTAGTCGTCAAGCTTGCGCCGCAGCCGCTTGCGATAGATCAGCAAGTCATCCAGCTCGCCTGCCAGAGTGCGGCGCACATACTCGCGCACATAATCCTGATAAGGCTGGCGCTTGAAGATCCGCAGGTACAGCTCTTGCTGAAACTGCTGCGCCAGTGGCGACCAGTCGGTGCGTACGGTTTCCAGCCCTTTGTAGACCATTTCCTCGCTGCCGTCGGCGCGTGTTACCAACCCGGCATAACGCTTCTTGCTGCCCTCTTCTGCGCCCCGGATGGTCGGCATCAGAAAGCGGCGGAAATGCGTTTCATATTGCAGCTCAAGGGCACTGTGCAGGCCGTATTCATTTTGCAGATGCTCACGCCACCACTGGTTGACGTGTTTGACCAGCGCCCGGCCAATGTCCGTCGCCTCTTCCTGCTCATGGGCACGCCCCAGCCAGACAAAGGTTGAATCGGTATCGCCGTAAATCACGGTGTAGCCCTGAGCCTGGATCAGCTCACGGGTCTTGAGCATGATTTCGTGGCCACGCATGGTGATCGACGACGCCAGACGGGGGTCGAAAAAGCGGCAACCGCTGGAACCCAACACGCCATAGAAGGCGTTCATGATGATCTTCAACGCCTGGGACAACGGCGCATTATGTTCGCGCTTGGCGGTTTCGCGGCCTTGCCAGACCCGCTCGACAATGGACGGCAGGCTATGCCGGGTGCGGGAAAAGCGTGCGCCGCGAAAGCCCGGCACGGAATGCTCGTCATCGGGCTGGCGCATGCCTTCGATCAAACCAACAGGATCGATCAGGAATGAGCGGATAATCGAGGGGTACAGACTCTTGTAGTCCAGCACCAGCACGGACTCATACAGGCCGGGCTGGGAGTCCATGACAAAGCCGCCGGGGCTGGCTTCCGGCAGGCGCTCGCCGAGATTGGGCGCGACAAAGCCCTGACGATGCATCAGCGGAATATACAGATGACAGAAAGCGGCAACCGAACCTCCGCTGCGATCGGCAGGCAGCCCCGTAACCGTTGCACGCTCCAGCAGGAAAGTCAGTAATTCGGTCTTGGCGAAGATCCGCGTGACCAGTTCGCAGTCCTTGATGTTGTAGCGGGCCAGCGCCGGCTTGTCCTCGGCGAACATGCGGTTGATTTCGTCCATGCGCTGATACGGCGTATCAATGGCCTTGCCTTCGCCCAGCAGGGTCTGCGATACGTTTTCAAGGCTGAACGAAGGGAAACTCCACGTTGCCGAGCGCAAGGCTTCGATACCGTCGATCACCAGACGCCCGCTGATATCGGCAAAGTAATGGTTGTCACGGTTGCCATGCTCGCGCCAGCCCATGGGCTGGTTATCGCGCCCCAATATCAAGGGGACCTGCAAGCGCCTGGCATGCTCATGCAGGACTCGCAGGTCGAACTGCACCACATTCCAGCCGATGATTGCATCCGGGTCATGCAGGGCCAGCCACTGGTTCAGTCTTTCCAGCAACTGTGCGCGGGTGTCGCAATATTCGAGCTGGAAATCCAGTGTTTCATTGCCGCCGTTGGCAGGTCCCAGCATGTAGACCTGACGCTGACCGCAGCCTTCCAGGGCAATCGAATACAACTCGCCACGGGAGGTGGTTTCAATATCCAGCGAAACCAGTTTCAGCTGTGGTCGATAATCGGGGTCAGGCTTGATCTGGGCATTGCACAGTACACCCTGCGCATCGGGCGTACCGCCGAACAGCACCGGCGCGGTAATGAAACGCTCCATCAGATAGCGTTCAGGGGGGCGGATATCGCCTTCATAGACATCCACATTGCCCTTGCGCAACAGTTTCTCGATGTTCATCAACTGCCGATGCTGCTGGCAATAGACACCCAGCACCGGGCGATGACGAAAATCACAGAGCGCCAGCGGACGCAGCTCTACACCACGCTCACTGCGCAGCAATTCCCTTGCTAGCTCGCCCTGCTCGGCGGGCACAAAAGCGACGGAAGGCTGGCAAGGCAGGCGGATATGTCTGGGGCCATGATCGGTGGCCAGCCAGAAGTCGACTTCAGTCCCGGCTGGCGTATCACGCCAGTGTCGGCTCAGGATAAAGCCCTGCTGTAAATCCAACGTGCTGACCTCAAGAAAGTGTTTCAGGTGCTGATTCTACCCTTCGAGCCCCGTGCATGAGCGAATTCATTCCTTCAGGCTTTGAATCAGTACGGCTCACAAAACAGAATAAAAATATTTCCCATCTACTGTCTGTTTTTACCCGGTGTGCGTCAGGGCTAAGGAAACCCTCCATTTGCACCAAGGATCTTTCATGTCTCGCCCTGCCAGTTCGCTGCATCCCTTGGCACTTGCCATTTTCATGGCCTGCGCTGCGGTGCCCCTGCAAGCCGCCGAATCATCCGTGCCTGACCAACAGGCCAGCGTCGTGAAAAGCTTCTCGATTCCGGCCGGGGATTTGAGTGAGGCGCTCAATACTCTTGCAGAGCAGGCGCAACTGGTACTGGCATTCGATGCAGCACTGACGCGGGGCAAGCGCAGCAATGGCCTGCAAGGGCAGCTCAGCACTCACGAGGCCATCAGCCGCTTGCTCAGCGGTACAGGCTTGCAGGCTCTGGCGGTATCGGCCAATCGTTATCGCATCGAAGCGGCTCCCGAAACCGCCGACGGGACCATGGAGTTGCAGGCCACCAGCATCATCGGTGCTACACAGACCGAAAGCGCCAGCGGTCCGGTGTCGGGTTATGTCGCAACCCGTGGACGTACCGGCACCAAGACCGACACGGCACTGATCGAAACACCGCAGTCGATTTCGGTGGTCACCAAGGACCAGATGAAAGCCCAGGGCGCATCGAGCCTCAATCAGATCCTGCGCTACAGCGCGGCGGTAGTGCCGGAAACCCGTGGCTCTACCGCTTCGCGACTGGATCAGATGAGCATTCGCGGTTTCTCGCCAGCGACCTATCTGGACGGCCTGCGCATGCCGGGCAACCGGGATGCTTCACCGCAGAAGGATGCCTTCGATCTGGAGCGGGTCGAAGTGCTGCGCGGCCCCTCTTCCGTGCTGTATGGCCAGGCCAGCCCCAGCGGCGTGGTGAACATGGTCAGCAAGCTGCCGACCGAGACGCCTTTTCGCGAAATCGGGCTCACGTACGGCAACTTCAACAAGAAGCGCACGACCTTCGACTTTGGCGGGTCGATTGACGATCAGGGTGTCTATTCCTATCGCGTATCGGGGTTGTATGACGATGCGGACGGCCAGATCGAACACACCGAAACCCGTCGTCAATCCATTGCGACGGCCTTTACCTGGCGACCGGATGAAGACACTTCGCTGACCTTTCTGGCCAACTATCAAAGCGACCCCAAAGGCGCGTCCTATGGCTCGATCCCGGCTTACGGTTCATTGCTGAACAGCCCGACCGGTCGCACTATCGATGTGGATTTCTACGACGGCGAGAAGGATTTCGAGAAAAGCGACCGTGAATATCACGCCGTCGGTTACCTGTTCGAACATCACCTGAACGATGTCTGGACCTTTCGCCAGAACACCCGCTACCTGCGCAGTGAAGGTATCTATCAGAGCATCTACAACGGCACCGATGCCTTGCAGCCCGATTACCGCACCATGGGTCGCTATACCATCGGCAGCGATGTGAACATGGACTCTTACACTGTCGATAATCAGCTGCAGGCCAAATTCGATACCGGCCCTGTGCAGCATACGGTGCTGTTCGGTGCCGATTATCAGAACACCAGCACCGACACCAAATCCGGGAATGGCAATGGCCCGTCCCTGGACTTGTTCGATCCGGTCTATGGCCGCCCGGTAGCGCCCATCACCTACACCACTGACGCGACCGCTCGCAGTCAGCAGAAAGGCCTGTACCTGCAAGAGCAGTTGAAGTGGGACAAATGGGTCTTGCTGATGGGGGGCCGTTACGACTGGGCTGACAGCACTAACAGCTCCAAGCGAATCGCGACCGGCGTAAAAACCAAAAGCTCGGTGGAAAGTGAAGCCTTCACCGGACGCCTGGGCCTGGTCTATCTGTTCGATAACGGACTGGCACCTTACATCAGCTATTCGGAATCCTTCGAGCCGCAATCGGGTACGGGCCTGGGCAACAAGCCTTTCGAGCCGACCGAGGGCAAGCAGTACGAACTGGGCATCAAATACCAGCCATCGGGCAGCAACAGTTTCATCAGCGCCGCCATCTTCGATTTGCGACGCACCAATGTGCTGACCCCGGACCCGATCGCGACGAATATCTGCAATGGTGCCCGCTGCCAGGTCCAGACCGGCGAAGTCCAGTCTCGCGGTTTCGAGCTTGAAGGCAAGGCAAGTCTGAGCGACAACCTGGATATCACGGCTGCTTATGCGTATCTGGACAATCAGGTCAGCAAGTCCAACAGCACCGTGCGGGTCCAGCCGGGTATCGTCGGCCAGGCCAATGGCCCGGCCCTGACGGCTGAAGGCACAACCCCGCCAGCCATTCCACGCCACACCGCCTCGGCCTGGGTCGATTACACCTTTCGCGAAGGCAAGCTGGACGGCTTTGGTGTCGGCGCGGGTGCGCGCTATATCGGCTCGACCTGGGGTGATGAAGCCAATAGCCTGAAAGTACCGGGCTACACCCTCTTCGACGCCGCGGCGCACTATGACATTCCAAACCTCTACAACCCGATGGACAACCTGCGCCTGGCGTTGAATGTCTCCAACCTGGCCAACAAGGAATACGTCGCGTCCTGCTATTACTATTCATGGTGCTGGTACGGCGCACAACGCACCGTACAGGCCAGCGCGACCTATCGCTGGTAGACAAAATTGTAGGAGCGAATTCATTCGCGAGACGGTATTTCAAACGACATGACTCTGTCGGATGTACTGGCTCTTCGCGAATGAATTCGCTCCTACGAGCAGGTGTGCCCTTTTCATAAACACTTGCCTGAACTCTCCGTTCCCGTGATTCTGTAGTGCCCTCTGCGGAGGGCTACAATCATTCTGGTCCTCATCCACGGAGAGCCCCCATGAAAACCGTTGCCCAGTTGCTGAAGCTAAAATCCGAACAACACCAGCAAGTGCATACCATCGGTCCCGATCAGATGGTGCTCGATGCACTCAGGCTGATGGCAGACAAGAATATCGGGGCATTGCCGGTCATAGCGGGCGGTGTGGTTGTCGGGGTGGTCAGCGCGCAAGATGATCCTAAAGGGGCGCTCGTCTGTCGGTACGCCGGTCAGTGCCATCATGAGCAACAAGGTGATCACGGTCGATTCACAGCAGAGTGTGGAAACCTGCATGAACATCATGACCGACAATCACCTGCGTCACCTGCCGGTGGTGGAAGGTGGGCAATTGCTGGGGCTGCTGTCCATTGGCGACCTGGTCAAGGAGGCCATCTCGGAACAGGCTAGCCTCATCCAGCAACTGGAGCAGTACATTCGCGGGGATTGAGTTTCAACATGAACAACGAGTGGAGCTGACAGCGCAGCTCCACTCTGTTGAGACCTCAGTCATCCAGTGCCTTGCCCTGGGCACCAGCCTTGCCAGGCTTCGCAGCCTTTTCGACAGGTGCCTTGGCTTCCGGCTCCGGTGGCGGTGCTGCGGCTTCACGCTCGCGCATCGGCATCTGATCGATCGTGGCGAAGATCTCCTTGGGATCGATGGCGCCAGCTTTTTCGATTTTCTTCTCTCCGTCCTTGCCCACCAGAATGACCTTGGTCTGCACCCCGGCACCCAGCTTGAGTTCACGTATCAAGGCCATGGTGGACTGGGCATCCATGGTCTTGCCGTTACGCTCACCGATGGTGTTGACCACGGTATACAAGACCATGTTGCGCTGGGCGAATGCCTCGCGATGGGCGGGTTCATCAAGAGCCTTTTTCAGGCTGACCAGGGTGGGGTCGACCGTGCTGGGAGCAATGATGATCAACGGACGTGTCTTGCCGCGCTCCTGCGCCAGCGGTGCATCGCCGTCGGCCGCAAAAGACGGGCCGGCAGCGATCAGCAAGGTGGCGAGGGTCAGGGACCGGATAAGCATGATGGGCTCCTTTCAAATCCATGGGGGTAAGCATTACGCGTAGAGACTCGTAATTCCCAGCGTTGTTCTACCGCATCTGCATCATCACGGTATAGCCCAGGATTTGTCTTTCCCTCGATCCGTTGCTTCAGGCACAGCCCTGAACAGCTCTGCGAGTGACGCTATCCAGTGTCCTGACGATGCCTTGCACAATCATCTCGACCTCTGCGCCATCAAGGATCAACGGCGGCAAGAGACGAATGGTCTTGCTTCTCGTCACATTGATCAGCAAGCCCTGCTGACTGGCTGCAACGGAGGTCAGATCGGCAATGGCTTGTTGCAATTCGATACCGATCATCAAACCCGAACCACGGATTGCCACCACCTCGGGATGACTGCCCAGTTCTTCACGCAACCGCTCCAACAGGTGCTGCCCTTGCAGGCGAGCGTTTTGCACAAGATCCTGCTGTTCAATGATGTCGATGACGGTACAGGCAGCGCGACAGGCCAGCGGATTACCGCCAAACGTACTGCCATGGCTGCCTGGGGTAAACAGCCGGGCAGCCGCACCTTTCGCCAGACAGGCACCGATGGGGATGCCGTTGCCCAGGCCTTTGGCAAGGGTCATGACATCAGGCACGATACCTTCGTGCTGAAAGGCAAACCATTGTCCGGTACGGCCCATGCCCGTCTGGATTTCATCAAGCATCAGCAACCAGTTGCGCCGCGTGCAACGCTCACGCAAGGCTTTCAGATAGCCCTCAGGGGCGACCTGCACGCCACCCTCGCCCTGCACAGGTTCGACCAGCACTGCGGCGATGCGATGGCCATGACTTTCACATACCCGGTCGAAGGCCTTCAGATCCCCGAACGCGACCTTGATGAAGTCGCCCGGCAAGTTGCTGAAACCCAGCCGTACGGCAGGCCCGTCGCTGGCAGACAAGGTGCCCAGCGTACGTCCGTGAAAGGCGTTGTCCATGACCACCACCAATGGCTGGTCAATACTTTTATGCCAGCCATGCAGCCGGGCGAGCTTGAGTGCCGTTTCGTTAGCCTCCGCACCGGAGTTGTTGAAAAACGCACGCTCCAGACCCGATAGCCGGGTCAGCTTATGCGCCAATCGTTGCTGCCAATCAATGCTGTACAGATTGGAGGTATGCAACAGTAACCCGGCCTGCTCGGTGATGGCCGCGACCAGCAAGGGATGGGAATGCCCGACATTGGTCACCGCAACACCCGCCACGGCATCCAGGTACTCGCGGCCTGCCTGATCCCACAGACGGGTGCCAAGGCCACGGACAAGATTCAGGTCCAGAGGCTTGTAAGTAGTCATCAGGCAATCGGCGGTCATGGCGTAAAGCTCCAGGGTGGTCAGACAGTTTTTACAGTATCGTTAGCCACCAGAGATGGATAAACAGCACAACCCTTCAATCATTTTAAACTTGGGCTTGATAATGGATTTGCTCCAGGCAATGTCGGTATACGTAAAAGTCGTGGAAGCCGGCAGCATGACCGGCGCAGCGCAGCAGTGCTCGATCTCCACGACCATGGTCGGCAATCATCTGCGGGCCCTGGAACAACGTCTCGGGGTGAGCCTGCTAAAGCGCACCACCCGGCGTCAGCGCCTGACAGAGTTCGGTGCTGCCTATTACGAACGCTGCCTGGAAGTGCTGGGGCTGGTGGCCGCGTCCGAACGGCTGGCCGAGCAGGCTCAGGGCGAACCCACCGGTACGCTGCGCATCACAGCGCCCCTGACGTTCGGCTCGGAAGTGCTGGCTCCGTCCCTGTGCGAGTTCTCGCTGCAGTTCCCCAAGGTCAAGCTGGACCTGGTCCTGACCAACCAGCGCCTGGACTTGCTCGATAACGGCTTCGATGCGGCGATCCGCATGGGTAACGTGCCGGAAAACTCCCGCCTGATTGCACGCCCCTTGCAGGACTACACCCTGACCATTTGCGCTGCGCCGGATTACCTGGCCCGTCGCGGCATTCCACAGCGTCCGGAAGATCTGCAACTGCATGACTGCCTGGCATTCGCCTACCCGGCCGGGGATGACTGGAGCGGCGTGGAGAAACACTGGCGCCTGACCGGGCCGGAAGGTGAAGTCACGGTGGAGATAAGCGGCCCGATGGTGATGAACAGTTCATCAGGCCTGTACCGGACCGCCAGAGTTGGAGCGGGCATTGTCATGCTGCCCGATGCCTATGTGGAACAGGACCTGCGTGATGGTCGGCTGGTTGCGCTATTGCCCGACTATCACTTGCCCAGCAGGCCCATGCATCTGATCTACTCCCCGGATCGCTATCAGTTGCCCAAGTTGCGCAGCTTTGTCGATTTCACCATTGACCGCTGGGGCAAGCAGGCGCCGGAATAAGACCCTGCTTCAAAGCTGTGCCGGCATCCGGAATCTGCGCAATACCGCAACATCGAAGGGGTTGGCCGCTCGCTGGGCGAGCAACAGATAATTGGCCCTCAGCCCTCCTACATCGGCCTTGAGCACCAGCACATCCCGGCCCTGGAGGTATTCGGTCTGCATCAGGTCCAACAGGCGGAACAGTGACCATGGCCCGGTAGTTTTTTCGATACCGATGGGCCGTTCTGCCATTCGCTCCAGCACCAGGCTGGCGCGACCGTCATCCGCATCGGTCGGCCATCTGAACGAAACCGGCACAACAGGACCATGGCGATACTCCATCATCTGATCACCCAGACGAAACTCGGCACGGCTCACGGCCGGGTCCAGCGTGTAGGGCTCCAGCTTGAACTGCACCAGCGGCTCCTCGGGATTTTCTGCAAAGAAGCTTTTGCGAATGGTATGCACGCGACCCATCTGGTCGAGGTAGGCACGGCTGGCAGGCAAGCCTGAGCCATCAATGGTGCGCAGGCGATAATGCCCCGGATCACCGCTGACAAAAGGCTTCATGTAGCTGTCGAAAAAGCGCTCGGCAAGTCCCTGAGCCTTGAAGAACTCCCGAAAATCGTTGATGGCCACATCGCTGCTGCTATGGGCATGAAACGGATAACGTTTATCGAGAGACTGTTCATAAAAGCTGTACAGCTCATTCCTGTAACGCTGGTTGATGTGTTGATAGGCCTCACCCAGAACCCATGACCAGGTGTCTTCGGCCAGTCCGTTGAACCATCCGCCAACAGGTTGGGGCAACCGGGCGGATGCATTGCGAAGGTTGCTCAGCGCATCCCGCTGCCCCGTCATGCGGACTCTGGCCATCTCGAAAGCCAGTAGCTCAGGCTGACCGGATCGCCCAAGGCTGGCCAGTTGTTGTTGCACGTCGTTCAAGGCCTGCATGACCGCCAGCAGTTCTGCAGCCGGGCCGTTGTGTTCATCCAGCAAACGATGCAAGGGCTCGAAACGGCGCTGCAATGACTTCTTCGCCGTATCCGGCAGTTTGGGAGCCAGAGCCGCTGCCTGATCGGCTGCCGCAGACGCCACGGCATTCAGCACACCTGAAGACGCGCCCTCGGCTACCTGCTCCAGGTTTTCGGCAATAGTCGCAAACAGCGTGTTATCACGCACTTGCGTCAGCAGTTGCACCAACGGCGAATTGGCAGCTGTCATGCCGGCTGCTTGAGCGGCCCCATGCAAGGGGCCTTCGAAGGGCTGCAATTCAACCTGAGCGACAGCTTCGCTCCAGTGATTGGCGTAATCACGAAAATACAGCTGCTCCAGCTCGACCATCAGGCTGCGCAGTTCCATGCCGTTCAGGCCTGAACCCTCGCCCAGCACCCAGTTGTCACGCAGGATGTCATTGACCGCGCTAACGCCCTGAGTCACAAAGAACTGTTGATAGCCTTGGCGTGTATAGAAACCGGGAATCGGGTATTGCGTACCGGCCAACAGACTGGCCTGGGTGCCGATATGCTGCCCCAGGCGATAATCCGCAAGACTGCGAGCCTGATCGCGCAGAAGCCGATAGACGATAGTGGCCTGGGATTCACTGCGAAGCGCCTGACGAGCCTGCGCCACCAATGCATCGTTGATCGGGTACTTGAACGGTTGCCCAAGCAGGCGTTCCAGATGGCCATTGAGCTCGCTCTGTTCCCTGGGTAGACCTGCATAACGCAGCGCCCAGTCAGCCGCCATCCAGTCTTGCAGCCAGGCCTGGTCGCGGCGCTCGGGCAAGTAGAGCATCAAGTAAGCCCGCAAGCTGCTCAGCAGTTGTTCACGATCCTTCATGCTGGCCTGTATCTGTGCCTCCAATGTGCGGGCTACACGGGGTAACAACTGGCTTTGCAGTTCAGCCTGATAGGCACTCGAAAGCACCTGATTGCTTGTGACGCCTTGATAAAGACCGCTGCGCTCATGCAGCGCGACCTCTTCCCTGCCGGGAAAGACCCGGGTGGCTTCATGACTGAGGTTCAGGGACTTGAGTATCGCCAGGGTATCGGTCTGGGCATTCATGCCCGAACGTTGCTGGGTCCATTGCTGAGCCAGATGGCGAATACGCTCCAGACGATCATGATTGGCGCTGAAACCGTTCGCCCATAGCGCGCCGAACAACATCAATACCATCAGGGCCGCACAATACGCTGCGCGTCGAATCCAGCTCATCCGCTGACGCTCGCCCTTGTCCATCATGGCCAGGGCCGCTTCGGGAAAGATCACCCGACTCAAAAGCTGACGAATGAAGCGCGGCCGCCCGGTGTGCATGCCTGGCAATGCTCTGGTGTAGATCGGGGCATGCTCACCCTCCTCTGCACCGATCTCTTGAACGCTCGGGAGCAAATGAGGCGCACGGGTCAAATAAAAACCCCGTAACTGAGTGGCACGCTGATAGCGACTGCCCGCAAAAGCCATCTCGGCAAACAGACACAATCGATACCCGATCCCACCAAGCTGATCGGGAAATCCGAGCATTCGTCCACGACGCTGCGGGTCATATTCCTGGTGAATGCGCATGATGACCTGGCTGCCAATACGTCGCAGCAGCGCTTCAAATTCCTGCCTGAGCACATCCGGATCGCTGCCCCGCTGATCCTGGCCGAACGTCGCGCCAAGCACCTGCTCGCCCTCTTCCCTGGACAGAGGGTCGAAAAACTCGTCGAACCCCGTCAGCGAGTCGGCCTTGGTCAGCACCAGATACACCGGCACGTCGACACGCAACTGGCGGTGCAACTCATCCAGACGGCTGCGCACCGCTTCCGCCATCATTTCCAGACGGACTTCGTCGTTACCGGACAGGATCTCGACGGGCAATGTCACCAGCACTCCATTCACGGGACAGGTGCGCCGACGATTGCGCAGCAGCCCCAGAAGCATCAGCCAGGCACTGGCATCGACCGGTGGCTGACCCTGCTCCAGATAACGGCCCGGCGTATCGATGATCACCGCCTGATCGGCAAAGTACCAATCGCTGCCGGCAGTACCCCGAGTATCGCGGGTCAGCTTGCGTTCGACCTTGTTGAGCGGAAAATCCAGGCCGGAAAAATCCAGCAGACTGGTCTTGCCACTCCCGGACGGCCCGATCAACAAGTACCAGGGCAAGTGCTTACCCTCACCGCCATACAGGCTGGAGAGTCTGATGACGCGCAAGGCGTCCTTGAAGCGACCGGATAATTCCTTGTGTTCCTTTTCAATCAGGGCCTGCTGACGAAGCTGTTCCTGGCCTGCGGTGTCGGCTTCCTTCTGCTTCCTGGCTGCTGCGCTGCGCCAACTGACGAAAACCATGCCCAGCCCCCACAGCAGAAACAACAGGCTTACGGACAAGAGCCGGGATGTCGGACTTTCCCAGAACTTGTGATCGGCCACGGCCAGCAACGGTCCCGCGAACCAGATGCACAGCGCTACAAACAATACCGACAGCAGCGTCCAGACCCAAGTCTTGCACAGCAGGGCTGCCAGTTTCTTCAAGAGGTTTTTCATTGCATGTCTCTGTTTACGACCGGGGACTTGAGTACTTCGGAATGGACTTGACGATAGGGTGTGAGCACCGTTTCGCGCTGCTCGGTCAACACCCAGGCGAACCCCGAATACATGGCGGCCAGGCTCACGAAAGTGAACAGGCCGATCAGCCACCAGGGCGCAGTGCGAACGGTCGAGCCCTGCTGTGTCTGTAATCCATGCCAGTGTGGCGACAGTTCTGCGCAGACATCCCCGCGCAATTGCCGGATCTGCCGGTAAAGGCCGTCACGAATGCCTTCCAGCTCGATATTGCCGCGCTTCATCACGCGGTATTTGCCTTCAAACCCTAATGACAGGCACAGATACATCAACTCAAGCATGGGTAAATGCCGGGCCGGATTGCTCGACAAGCGCTCCAGCAACTGGAAGAACTTTTCGCCGCCAAAAGTTTCCTGATGAAAATGGCTCAACAGGCTCATCGTCGACCACTCACCGCCCCACGGAGTGGTCAGGACGGTTTCATCGAGCACCGTACACAGCACATAGCGGGCAGCCAGCAATTGATCGTTCTCTATCCCGTCCTGCCGGGCTCGAGCCTCGAAGAGCTTGATGTACCGGACAAGCCTGCGGTTCAGTGCGTGAAGCTCCCCCGTTTCTGCACTTGCACTGCCTGCCAGCTCGACGACTTGTGCCAGCAGATCACTTGCTGCCGCGACCAGAGGATTGATGTGGATACTGAACGTTTGCGCCGGTGCCAGGCGTGCGGTGTAAGTCAGGCGCTCTTCGAGCTGCTCGAAACCTGATGGCCTGGTGAAATCGGTCAGGCCTGCATGGGCAGTATCCTGTTGATGAACCACGTTGGCGTCGTGGTCGTTCTCCCTGTCAAAGTGCATGTTCATGAGTTCCTGATGGCCCAGAATTGCAAATCAAGCCCGTCAAACTCACCTGAAACATGGAAAGCAAAGCCTCCGGAGTTTTCTACCAGGGCCTGTTCCTGAGCATTGAGTTCGAGAATGAAATAGGTCTTGTTCGAGTGAAATGGAATCTGTCGAGGTGCAACCGGCAGCGGTCTGAGCCTGATTCCCGGCAGATGCAGGTTGACCAGCTCGCGAATGCTCTCCACGGACCCGACCTTGAGATGTGAAGGCAGCCGATGGCGCAACTCTTCGGTATCGCAATGCGCACTGGCAGCCAGAACGAACGACGCCGAACCCAGCAATTGCTGATCGACACGCGGGGACACCAGAACACCATACTGACGAGGCTGCAGCTCCAGTTCGGTTGCATGCTGTTCGAGCACCATCGACAACACTTGCCGGATCTCGGCCATCAAGGCGCTGAACGTAGCTTCTTGATCACTGTGCCGATAACCACTGCTCAGCACAGGGCGCCGGGTATCACTGCCGAATGTGGCCAGATCACCCAGCATGACCAGCAACACGCGGTACAACTCTTCAGGATGAACCTCTTCGATGTTCAGGTAATGCCTGAGCAGCAACTCGGTACGGTTGATCAGTTGCAGCATCATGAAATCACCGACTTGACCGCCGCCGACCTTGCCGCTTGCACGAACGCGCCTGGCAATGACATCGCCGCGATACTCCAGCAAGCCCACCACTTCCTTGAGACATGAAGTCAGATAGGTCGAGCGACGGGCATTGATGAATGTCGGGGTAAAGCCAGGGGCCAGCGTGATTGCCTTGTCAGGTGAGGCCGACAGGACATGGCACACCTTGAGCCTCACATAAGTCTGCTCGCCCTGCCGCTCACCCGGCAGCAGGTGAAAGTCCGGGCGCGCGCAAATGATCTCCGTGGAGTTTCCTTCCCCGGCATTGGAGTCCGATATCTTGCGTGTATAGGAGGTGTATCGGGCCAGCACATCGGGCTGTTCCGGTCCCCGCGCCTCAATGCAATTTCCGGTCACCAGTGGCAATGCCAGATAGACCGGCGTGTCCATGGTATTGGGCGGTATATCCAGGGCCAGAGGTTTGTCACGATCCCCAAGGTCGAAAATGCTGCCATCGGGAAGAACCCCCGACGCCTGAGCGATCACGATCTGCCCGGAAGCCAGAAACTGAGGGTCTATCACCAACTCTGTGAAGCCCCACACATAGGCACCGGCCAACCGGGTACGAACCTTCATCTGATGATCGTAATAACGGTCGTTATGCTGAAAGTGCTGCGGACGCAATAACATGCCTTCACGCCAGATGACTTTATGCTCACTCATGGCTGGTCATTCGCCCTGGCTGATGTTCATCGCTGCGATGAATACCGGCCTCATCGAGCGACAGTTCGGTACGGGTATGCCCCTCGGCCGTCAACGGAATGACATAGCGCCACCGGGTTTCAGGCAGGTTTCGATAAGCAGCCAGAACTCCGACATACTGGCTGTCTTTCCCGGTTTTCAATTTGAGAACGATGCTTTGCCCCGGCAGTAATTCCAGCTCCTCGCTTGCGACGAGGTCCGCACTCAGGGACTCTTTGGCGCGTCCATACAGACTGAAAAAATCCATGCTCTCGAAAGCAACCGGATGCTTCAGCTCAAGCAGGCGCAACACGACAGGAGAGGATCGACCGTTGATATCGGGGTTAAGGCCGTCACTGGCTGTCAGTTGCAGACTCAAGCGGGTCTGGGTCGAGTAAGGCGACAATGCCGAACAACCGCTCAGTGCCAGCAGCACGGGCAGCATGATCGAACTCTTGAGGCAAAACATAGTTATCATCCTTGGGTGTCCCGGTAGAGGGTGTTTATCAGGCGAATCTGTTCTTCATAGGCATGGGCAAAGTTGCTGACCAGCAAACGTTTTTCCCATTCACCCTCCTGCTCAAGAGAGTGGTAATGACGCACATAGGCACGCCAACGCTTTCCCGCCGTTTGCAATAACGAGAGACCGCCATCCTGTTCAAACTTCCAGGTCAGTTGTTGCGGTGAAAACTGCTCCAGGGTGAGACGCGCCATGGTGCGACTGGCATCCAGCATGGCAACTTGATGAGCCTGTAATGCTCGAAAGTCCTGAACAAGCGAAGACACTGGAAACTTGCCATTCAATACGCCATCAACAGCTGCACTGACATCGGCCGCCCGTTCAATTGGCCCCTTGCCCTCCAGCGCCAACTGCAACTCGCTTTTCAACTCACGGCGGGTACGCAAATTATCTTTTATACCGCTAATACAGTGCCTGAATAACCGTGCAGTATTTAACGCCAGGACTTGACGAGCCGACGGTTCAAGATGATCGATATTGATACCCAACGCTTCGCCAAATGCTTTCCAGAAATCGCCAGTGAGGGTTTGTGATTCGCCCTGACAAGGCTCGGCGGGCGGACAATCAATCAGAGCAGGCAGCAACAGGCTTTCACTGTCCACGGGAGCATGATCCATCCCACACCCCGCTTGCAGGGGCGCTCCCGGCAAGGCCTTCATGTCCATGGCGGCAAGAGGGTCCAACGAGGTATTCATCCCTTCAAAGAAATTTTCCATGACTGTTTCTCTTGCCACTACTTGCCACGATTTATTGAGTCGGGGTCGCCCAACGCACGATATTCGTCATCATCAAATCTGAAGTGGCCGCCACACCCCGCAAGAAAAATTAAAACGACAAAAACAGAAACAGCAGACAGCCAATAACGAACACTCATAAAGTGCCTCCATGAGAATGGGTGATACGGACAATAAAAGTTATTTATCGATCAGGCATGTAGCTCATCACGTTTGATATTCAAATGAGACATGCGATAAAGCAGAGTACGACGTGCCAATCCCAACTCACGTGCGGCAAGACTGCGATTGCCGCCACTTTTTCTCAAGGAATCAAGCAGTACACAGCGTTCGACTTGTTCAAGGCGCTCTCGAAGATTAAGTGTTGTATCACGCGCCAACAGTTTTACATCAAAAGAAAAGTGTTCAGGCAACAGTTCGTCCCCTTCACATAACAGAACAGCGCGCTCCACAAGCCCTTTCAGTTCGCGGACATTGCCGGGAAAGCTACGTCGGCACAGCAGCAGAAGCGCCACTTCAGACCATCGAACAGGCGCACGCCCAAGAAAGTTACAAGCCTTGTCGGCAAAATGTCGTGCCAGCTCCGCAATGTCCCCTTCACGATGACGCAATGGCGGCAACTCGATGGGAAACTGGGCAAGCCGATAGTAAAGGTCTTCCCTGAACAACCCTTCGGCCACCAGTGCCAGGAGATTGCGGTGGGTTGCAGCGATGATTCGCACATCGACCTTGCGGGTCTCACTTGAGCCCAGCGGGCGAATCTCCCCTTCCTGCAAGACCCGCAAGAGCTTTGCCTGCAAGGACAGCGGCATATCACCAATCTCGTCCAGCAATAACGTGCCACCATTGGCTGTATCGAACAGGCCTGCCCGGTCACGATCAGCCCCGGTAAATGCACCTCTGCAATAACCGAACAACTCGCTTTCCAGAAGCCCTTCAGGGAAAGCCGTGCAGTTCTGCACGACAAAAGGCCTGGAGCGGCGAGGCCCGTGATCGTGAATGGCACGAGCCACGACTTCCTTGCCTGTCCCCGTCTCACCGCTCAGCAAGACCGTGTATGAGCTTTGCAGCACCTTGCCGATCAAGTGGCAGGTCTGGTGCATGATCTCGCTCTGGCCGATCAGGCCGTACCGCTTCCGGGAAGGCTTCACGTCAAGAGGACTGGCGGAAGGTCGCAGACGCTGCAGCAGTTGCAATTGCGAAAGTACAAATGCCCCGAGTTCGCCCAGAGACTCGGCAAAGCCATCGAGCACCCTGCGATTCAGGCCGGCGCACAATAGCAGCCCGGCAACTCTCTGCTGCTGATCCACCAATGGCACACACAACAACGATTTCCAGGCTTGTTCATGGGTCGGCAAGAAGCCGGTGTCATAGATCCCGACACTGAGTTCACTCACACTGACAACCTGGTTCTGGCAGAGGCAGAACTGCAATAGCTGCTCACCCTTGCAATCCACTTCAAGGCTTGCAGGGCTTATCGGAATGATTACGCCTTCCCGGGCTTCTGCACACAACTGCAGACGGGTGTGGGTAGCATCGAGCAGATATAAGCGGCCCAGCTCACAATCACTCAGCTCTGCGGCAGCAAGCGCAAACTCCTGCAACAGACTCTCGCTGTCGCAGAGATGCGAAAGACGGGTGTATTGAGCACAGAGTTTCTGGACATAGCCGAAAGGCTCTTCAATTGAATTGAACATCATGCGCACTCGCAAATGACGGTGCCTGCAGCGTCGAGCGTGGCATGCACTGTTTCCAGCCTTTCGCCCCGGGCCATGGCATCCAGCACCCGGTCTGCGATCAGGGGCAGGACGTGCAGATCCAGCAGGGAGTCCACCAGCCGTGCGCCACTGTCACTTTGCGCGCAACGCTCGGCCAGGTAAGTGACCAGCGCCTGACAATGACTGAATACCAGTTGCCGGGATGACAGACGCTCAGCCAGGCGACGAAGTTTGAGTTCGATCAACTCGCGCATCAGCGACTCGCTTATCGGGTAATAAGGCACCACTTGCATCCGTGCCAGCAACGCCGGCTTGAAGTGGGCACTGAGTAGCGGACGAACGATCTTGTCCAGTTCATCCGCTGCGGGCCGCTGACCGTTCTGACACAGTGCAGTAATGGCGTCGCTGCCCAGATTGGAGGTCATGAGAATCAAGGTGTTGCGGAAGTTGATCTCCCTTCCCTCGCCATCATTGACCACCCCCTTGTCGAAGATCTGATAGAAAAGATTCAAAACATCGGGATCGGCTTTTTCCACTTCATCCAGCAGAACCACCGAATACGGCTTTTGCCGGACAGCTTCGGTCAGCATTCCACCTTCGCCGTAACCGACGTAACCGGGTGGCGAGCCGATCAACCGGGAAACGGTATGTTTCTCCTGGAATTCCGACATGTTGATCGTGATCAGAAAACGCTCGCCGCCATACAACAAGTCAGCGAGTGCCAGAGCGGTTTCGGTCTTGCCGACGCCACTAGGACCTGTCAGCAGAAAGACTCCGACAGGCGCATCGGGCTTGTTCAGCCCCGCTGCAACGGCACGCATGGAACGATCCAGTGCCCCGATGGCCTGCTCCTGTCCGCGGATCCAGAAGCGCAGGCCCGAAGCGAAGTCGGCAACCTTGTCGCAGTATTCGCCAGCCAGTTGGGAAAGCGGAATACCTGTCCAGGCGCTGATCACCTCGGCGACCAGCCGAGGACATACTTCGAAACTGACCAGCCGATGGCTTGCCTGACTCAGGACCAGGCGCTGATGGATGATCTGCAGCTCATGCTCGATTGACTCAGGCACGCCTTCACGATCCTGCCGGTTGCGCGCATCAGCCAGTTGCTGTCGCAATCGGAGCAAATGCTCAGCGTTCTCTCGTTGTTCATGCCAAAGCTGCTCAAGCCTGACCTCTTCCTCGCCCGCCTGCGCCATCCGGGCTTGCAGCGTATACAACAGGCACGCATCGACCGGTAATCCCGCATCGGCATCGCGCCTCAAGGCATCGATCTGACGCTGCCCTTCAGCGAGACCGGCACGCAAAAGCTCCAGGCTTTCGGGAGGCGCTGCGAGGCTGATCCGGACACGGGCACAGGCCGTGTCCAGAACATCGACAGCCTTGTCCGGCAACTGTCGCCCGGACAGGTAACGTGCCGATAACCGGGCAGCCGCAACGACCGCATCGTCACGCAGATAAACGCCGTGACTCTTTTCATAGACCGGGGCCAGACCACGCAGGATGGTAATGGCCTCGTCCACAGAAGGCTCATGCACTTGCACGGGTTGAAAGCGTCGCGACAATGCCGGGTCTTTCTCGAAATACTTCTTGTACTCTGCCCATGTGGTCGCCGCGATGGTTCGCAGCTCACCTCGCGCCAAGGCAGGTTTCAGCAGATTCGCAGCATCGGAGCTCCCCGCCTGGGCTCCGGCACCAATCAGGGTATGGGCTTCATCGATAAAAAGAATGATCGGCTCGGGAGAAGACTTCACCTCATCGATGATGCCTTTGAGGCGACGTTCAAACTCTCCCTTCAGGCTTGCTCCAGCCTGCAGCAAGCCCATGTCCAGCGACAGCAGCTCGACACCCTGCAACGTCTGCGGAACTTCGCCCTGGGCAATTTGCAGTGCCAGCCCTTCCACAATCGCGGTCTTCCCGACACCCGCCTCACCGATCACAATCGGGTTGTTCTTGCGACGACGGGCCAGAATGTCGACCATCTGCCGGATCTCGGGATCACGGCACAGAACCGGGTCGAGCTTGCCGTCCCGGGCTTGGCGGGTCAGGTTCTGGGTGAAACGGGCCAGCAGGGACTCGCCTGTCGGTGAGGGGTTATCGGAAGATGCAACCTGCTCGCCAAGCGCGAAATCACGCAAGCGGTCGGTATTTATCTTCGCCAGCAATGGCTGATAACGGCTACCGGCGTAGCGGATGGGATTGCGCAGCAAGGCCAGGATCAAGGCAGCCTGCCCGATCTGGCTTTGACCCAGCTCCAGGTTGGCGACAAGCAACGCATCCTGAAGCCACTGGACCAGTTCCGGAGCGAATACCGGGTTGCGGGAAGAACTGTGCTCCATGGTCATTTGCAAGGTCACTGCCAGAGATCCTGGTTCTACATTCGCGTCCTGCAAGGCACGGGACAACATCCCGCCAGGGCGTTCGAGCAGGGCCAGCAGCAGATCCTCCACGAGAATCTTGCTGCCACCTCTTGCCACACATCGTTCGGCAGTTCCCTCAAGGTCTTTGCGAGTAACTGCATCCAGTGCATTCACAAGTTGTTGCAGGTCTACATTGATCATCGATATCTGTCCTTAATGACTGTTCAGAGTGACCAGGCCATTAGCCCGCTCACATCCGAGCCAACTGCTCCAACCCAGATGGCAACTGTTGGAGTTGCCAATACGCAGCTCTCTGATTTCGTCCTGGCGTAACTCCAGACGAATGTCGTAATCCAGTTGGTCGCGCAGGGTGAAGCGCACCAATGCTGCAAGAGATCCAAAGCCGGAACCTATGGGCAGGAATTCGTGAAAGCGATCCCAGCCAAGTTGTTTGATGTGAATACGAAACTTGCCACCTCGATCACAGACACGCGTGCCCAACACTGCATCCTCACCAAGGCGGCTATTGACGATCCCCAGACGGTTGCGTTGCCGCTCTACAACATCAACAGAACGCTCCATACATTGCTCAATGAACAAGCTGGCATGTTTGAAGTAATAGCGCAGTACAGACTCTATCAATGCCGCTGAATGAGCCCGCAAGCTCAGCAAGCCGAGATAGGGAAACAAACGTTTCCAGTTGAGTTCTTCAGTACGGCGAACGTCCTCTCCTGCCAGACCTATCAGGGCAAAGAGTTGCCCTGAAAAAGAATCCTTCGCGCCATTTGCAAAGCTGGCTTCATAACGATATTTACGCCAGACCGGAAAAATAAGCCGGTGCAAACGATGATGAAAAACATCGAGGAACGAACGCGTCGTTTGCGATGATTCGCTATCGCCTGACACTTGCTCACTGTAAAAAGCAGGTAACGGCGAGTTGCCTCCACATAAACCCAGCAGGTTGAGTGTAAGTCGGGCCCGCTGCTGTCCGTACTCTTCAAAAAAAACCAGGGCATCAATATCGCTTCCGGGAAATCCCAGGCCAGGATTGGCTTGAAACTCCAGCAAGTCCTGAACATCCTCTTCATCGACATCCGGGTTGGCTTCCCGTAGTTGCTCGACAATCAAGGGAATTGCCTGAAACAGCGAGTATCTACGTATCGCCTGACTCAATCGTTTCAGATCAGAGGTTGAAGTCCCATGCGTGGTGTCCATTCGTATACTTCTCCCTGGGTGCTCCTGACATGCAATTCATGAAAAGAGTTGAGGCTGGCGTAAAGAGCGAAAAACTCGTTAAGTACCGAGGCAAAAACAAACAACCCTCCTTCACCGGCACAGCCTTGCGTATCGATCAGCAACTCCGTTTTCAGCCCTCGAACAGGGAGGCCTCGATATAAATGATCGACAGGTTCATGGCGAATGGACTTGAGTCCATTCAAAAGCTGCTTGCTGACCCGTTCAGCCTGCTGGTCGTAATAGCGCGGAAAGTCATACGTTTCCAGAATGCACTTCAACGCCGAGACGTTATTCAACGACAGGTAATTCAAGGACATGTTACTGATCACCCGCCACAGAAACTCCTTGTGTAGCGGCGGAGCAAAACTTCGCGTAGCCGGTGTAATGTTTCTGAATTTCAGAAAATCAGGTGTTTCTTCACAAGGCCTGCAAATGCCGCCTGCCGCTATCTGCAAGGGAAGGTCCTGATGGGTACAGGTCAACTCCACAGAGAGGGTTTCATGCTGACGGGTCTGACGACCATCGAAACTCAAATACGTGTCCAGCCCCTCGTGCAGCGGTGAAGGATGCTGACGAATGCTGTAATAAGGCCTTGGCTGCTGCACGTCGAAACTGGGGTCGTGCTCGAATGACTCAAACAGCACAAACTCCTGATAACCCAGACCTCCCGGCTGCCAGCCGGTCACCTTGTCGACCGAAAAGATCCCGCACTTTTTTGAATCATGTCCGCCCGGCAGCAACCGGTATTCATCCTGCGTACCCTCAAGACGAACAGGCAGTGCGTCCTGTTCGAACAGGTTCACGATGGGCGTGCAATACAGTTTGATATTGTGCAGTGTCGGTCGCAGGCGCTGAATTTCATTTTTCGCGATATCAAACGACAGCTCTACACTCCTTACTTTTTCCAGAATCTGCGGCGCCAGTGAATGGATGACCTCAAGCCCCGACACATCAACAAACAGGTATTTCTCTTTAAATACAAAGTATTCCTGCAGGTAACGATACCCTCGAAAAGTATTCAATGGATAAGGAACAAGTGCTTCCTCTTCTGCAAAACCTACTGTTTTTATTCTGTCGACAGGTATATTGAAAGATACTGTTTCGTCGCCTGCCACAGTAAAAGGATTACCTTCCGCATCCAGGGGCGTCAAACTGATTTTTTCGAGATTGCGCATCACCCCCAGGTATAACGTCTGGCTGACATAAGGCTCTCCGGCAAAATGCAGCCGCAAACAATTCAGTTCCAGAGAACCGATATGCCCGTCACCGTTCATATCAAGACGCAAGCCAAGCAATACACCGTTGCCATTTGCCGAGTAATTCACTGCACTCAGCCTCAACGGCAATACAGCCGTTTCGTAGCAGGTGCGGAAGTGACAGACGGTGTCCTCAACCGGAATACTTTCCACGGGAGTTCCTCGGGCAACTACAACTCCCGTTCCCGAATGCTCCAGAGGCTCGAACTGCAACATGCTGACCGCGGGAAACGGACGCATGTAATTCGGCCACAACAACTGCATCAAGGAGTGAGTAAGTTCGGGTAACTCGTCATCCAGCTTCTGTCGCAGACGGCCTGTCAGAAATGCGAAACCTTCCAGTAGTCGCTCGACATCAGGATCCTGCCCGGCCTGCCCCAAAAAAGGCGCCAAGGCAGGGTTACGCTCGGCAAAGCGACTTCCCAATTGACGCAAGGCCGTCAATTCACTTTGATAATAGTTATTAAAAGACAAGCGTTATCCACCTGAGTCATGCCTGAAAAGCAAGAACATACAAAAAACGAAATACTTGAATCCGGCAGTACATGTTTCATCAGTCTGCGTAAAAATACGCGTACACCAAACTTGAAACTGACTGACACTTAATTTATATCGACTTTGCCGCAACCATCCAGACGTGCAGTAAAACTGACGGCACGCTTCGCACCTTCCACCGTTAAAAAACCCTCAATGGAAAATCGCAACTTCAATTTGTCTTCATCGGGCGACAGAGGCATCACACGCACTTCGGACAATCGAGGCTCACAGGTTCTGATGAAAGCCTCGATAGCCGAGCGGGACCGGGCAAGAGTGTCATGCAGGCTCATGCGCATATCATTCAGATCAGGCAGCCCGTAGTCGGGTTGTGTCTGCACACTCCCCGCCCGGGTACCGAGCATCTTCGCAAGATGGGCAGCCACCGAAGCGATGACACACTCTTCGCGACTCAAACCTTTACGGCGCCTGGTTTCACCGCCAAGGCGCTCGAAAAGGCTACCGTAAGGATTCATGTCCGAGCGCCTTCAGCCTGCATCCGCTTATTCCTTGTCCAGTTTGCCGACCAGGGAAAGCGTAAAGTCCGCCCCCATGTATTTGAAGTGAGGCCGCACGCTCAGGTTGACCCGGTACCAACCCGGCTCGCCTTCAACATTACTGACGGTGATCTGCGCAGCACGTAATGGACGACTGCCACGCACATCAACGCTCGGATTTTCCTGATCAGCCACGTACTGACCGATCCACTTGTTCAGTTCAAGCTCAAGATCGGCACGCTCCTTCCAGGAACCAAGCTGTTCACGCTGCAGCACTTTGAGATAATGCGCCAGGCGGTTGACGATCATCATGTAAGGAAGCTGAGTGCCCAGCCTGTAGTTCAACTCCGCCGCTTTACCCTCGGCGCTGATACCGAAGAACTTGGGTTTCTGCACGGAACTGGCCGAGAAAAAGGCTGCGTTATCACTGCCCTTGCGCATGGTCAGAGCAATGAAGCCCTCTTCGGCAAGCTCGTACTCACGACGATCGGAAACCAGGACCTCGGTAGGTATTTTGGTCTCTATTTCACCCATGCTATGGAAATGGTGCAGCGGCAGATCCTCGACAGCACCACCACTCTGAGGGCCGATAATATTCGGACACCAGCGGAACCTGGCAAAACTGTCGGTCAGGCGGGTAGCAAATGCGTAGGCCGTATTGCCCCATAAGTAGTGCTCATGACTACCGGAAACGTTTTCCCTGTAGACAAACGTCTTGACCGGATTCTCTTGCGGATCATAGGGAGTACGCAGCAGAAAACGTGGCACCGTCAAGGCACAGTAACGCGCGTCTTCCTGCTGGCGAAAACTTTGCCATTTGGCGAATTGCGGACCATCGAAGTGATCCTTCAGGTCCTTGAGGTCAGGCAACCCTGTGAACTGCTCAAGACCAAAAAAACCGGGACCGGCAGCAGCGATAAATGGCGAATGAGCCATGCACGCAACACTCGATACATACTGCAGGGTTTTCACGTCAGGCGAACTTGGCGAAAAAAAGTAGTTGGCGATGATCGCGCCAACCGGCTTGCCACCGAACTGACCATATTCAGCGGTATAGACATGCTTATAAAGGCCTGACTGCATGACCTCTGGTGAATCTTCAAAATCATCCAGCAAGTCTTGCCGGGAGACGTTCAATACTTCGATCTTTATATTTTCACGAAAGTCAGTACGATCCACCAGCAATTGAAGGCCACGCCATGAAGCTTCCAGCGCCTGAAAGTCCTTGTGATGAAGGATCTCATCCATTTGCTGACTGAGCCGGGTATCGATTTCGGCGATCATGCGATCAACCAGTGCCTTTTTTACCGGCTCCTTGCTGTTGTGTGGCTTCAGCAGTTCCTCGATGAACGCTGCAACTCCGCGCCTGGCGATATCATAGGCCTCGTCGCCGGGAGTCAGTTTTGTTTCAGCAATGATCTGATCAAGAACCCCATACTCTACAGCGTTGTCATTTTCTGACCGTAGCGCTTTAGCACTCATTAGATTGATTTCCTTATGCGTATAACTCAGGCGTTTTCCGATGCAGCAATACCCAGACCCAACTCACCCAGTACACGGTTGCGGGATTCGGTATCGGCAAGCACGCTTTCAATCGCTTTACGAAAAGCAGGCGCGTTCCCCAAAGGTCCCTTGAGCGCCATAAGGGCATTGCGCAATTCCATAAGACTTTTCAGCTCGGGAACCTGTTCTACCAGACTGACCGGATTGAAGTCCTTGAGTGAACGGACACGAATATTGATGCCCAACTCTTCATTGCCATCAGTCTCTTGAAGACGGTTGGGTACATTCAACGCCAGCGTCAACTCCTGCTTCTCCAGTACCGCATCAAAATTGTTTTTATCGATGCTTATCGCTTTACGATCTTCAAGCTTGCGTTCATCGGCGCGCTGCGTGAAATCTCCCAGCACCAGCAACTTCAAGGGAAGTTCAATCTCTTCCTTTGCCCCTCCAATAGCAGGCCTGAAGGTGACATTGATACGCTCTTTAGGTGCAACAGAACCTTTTTTTGCCATACGTTTCTCCCTTACCGTTCCAGCCTTCAAGGCTTAACCAAGTAACACCTCAAGATCGAGGTGACAAAGCCTGCGATATATTTCATCCTTGCGCTCCCTTACCACATTGCTTTGCGGCAAGCATTCATAACAGCTATTCAATGTGTGTAGCACTTTCAGGGATAGCTCTGGTTCCCATGTGTGAAACCCTGAGTCCTGTAAATATTGATCCAGTATTTCCAGCTGACTTTTGGCAAGCTCATATTTCTTGGCGGTATAACAAAGCTGGGCCAGGGCAAACTGCCAATAAAAACGGGCTCGCTGACTCTGGGCAATCTGTAACTTTTGTTTAAGTATCTGAACAGCCGCTTTGAGCCCCTCACTGCGCAGAACAGATAGAGCCTCTTGTAACGCTACTTCCCATTCAGGCTGTGCAACGGTTTCCTCAATGCTTTCAACAGGACTGTCAATCTGGACATGAGGCATGACCTGCTCATTGATCCAACGGTGAGTATCATCATCGGCAAAAGGCGACCCATCCTGAAACTTCAACTCACAGATGCCCGGAAGGCGTTGCAGGAAAAGGGCAAAAAGGATTTCCACCTCCCGCATTGCCAGGTCGGCCTTCAACGCACGCAAGCACTCCCATACCAGTCGCTGCCCATCAAACCAGAAGGGGGTCAGTGAAAGACTGGCCTCAACATCAACCACCAGATCCGCGTAATGCCCTTGCTGAAAACGCTCGCCATAACTGCGCAACTTATCCGCTGGCAAAGCATGCAATGCTGTTATTTGCCTGACATTGCACTCAGGTAATTTATCGATACCTAACCACGACACCGTACGACTCAGGCACAGGGCTCGCACATCAGTCGCTTTTTGACGCAACCACCATGCACACAATTTCTGCGCACTTTCCTGCTGTCCTTTTAAAGCCTTCTGTGCGTCCCTTTCATTTTCAATGGTGACATCATTTTTAAAAATCCTGGCGGCAGCCTGCTTTACCTGAACAACCAGTTTCTCTGTATCGGCTTTGCTTTCGACAGCACGCTTGACCATAGCCGCAAGCCTGCGACGAACAGGTAAAAGCAGTGGAGCTTCATCGCCCAGATAACTCGACAGCAACGTGTCCAGTGCTTCAAGTGCCTCAACCAGTTTTTGAAACAACGGTAACTGTGCAGTAACAGATACATCATCAACAAGCACCAGCTCAAGCCGAGGCACCAACCAGTTAAGTGAAGCCGTTCGGGTTCGCAGTTTACGAGGATGAAGAACCTGCCAGCGATGACTGCATAGATGATGAAGCAGATTCACTCCCGCCAACAAGCCGGGAAATGATTCACATTGATACAAGGACCACGTTAACCACACTGCAACACGAAGATCTTTCGAGCATTCACGCAGGATAAGTTCACTGATCTCACGCACTCTCAGCCAGTCGATCTGAACACTCCCATGCAAGGAGTACACTTTACTCAGTTCACCCTCAAGGGTTTCGAACTCGGCTGAAAAACGAACATCCTCACCTTCTGGACACTCTTCGGAAACAGGGCGTTCGACAAGTTCAAGGTAACGACTGGAAAGCTTGTCCGAGTAAGTCATTAATCAATCTTCATCCCTGAAACCGTTTGTCTATCACAAATAGACAACACGTAAAAACCCGAAAGTGCCTTGCACAAATCACGATGCGCACACTAGCTTCGAAAAAATCCTTTAACAAGCACGAAAGAGATACACCATAAACTTTCGGAATATTCCTACAGTCAAGTACGGAAAAAATTTACAACAGACCTCGAAATTTCAGGATCACCAATCCAGATAGCAACAACCTGGAGTCAGCTACATATGACAACGCGGCAAAATGGCCATCATGCGCAAAATCCTGCACAACAGAGTGTGAATATAAGTGCGAATAAAGCCCCGTAGCGCCCATAAACAGGCACGTAAGATTCCGCATGCAAAAAATTGCGCAGATGCGCAATAACTTGCGCAGCTCGACCATTAAAAACCCCTCACTTTAAAACTAGCAAAAAGCCAACCTTATGTTTTAAAAGAAAAAACAAGAACTGGCATACTTCTTGGTATTACCCCTGTCGATCCCCAGGCGAATTACGCTGCCGGACGCTTATTTTTTTGCAAGGAGAGTATCGATGGCCACACCTGTTTACATGTCTATAAAAGGTTCCAGACAGGGTCTGATCACTAAAGAAGCCTTAAGTTTTGAATCGGCTGGAAACATCTATAACAAGGAGCATGAGGATCAGATCCTTATCCAGGCTGTCAGCCATGTGATCACTGTTCCTTGTGATTTACAGTCAAGTCAGCCTGCTACCACACGCATTCACAAACCCCTGTGCATTACCAAGATATTCGACAAAGCTTCACCGATGCTGCAGGCAGCACTGGCCTCCAACGAACACCTGCCTCTGGTCGAAATACACTGGTACCGCATTGCGGATGGCGTGCTGGAGCACTACTACACCACCTCCCTGGAAGACGCTGTCATCGTGGAAATCAAAGACTACATGCTTAGCAGCCAAGATCCAGCCAACGCGCATTCCAGCCACTTGCAAGACGTTCATATCGCCTATAGCAAAATAACCTGGACTCATCTGATGGCCAAGAGCTCAGGGTCTGACGACTTGCGCTTACCAATAAGAGCCTAAGCCTGAATAACAGCCCTATCGATTCAGCAGAATCGATAGGGCTCAGGTTGTCGCTCATTCAGATATGGAGAAGCAGGTAATGCCCGCATCCACCCATCAGGCGCATTTCAGCCTGAACCTGCAAGACGTCAAACACGACTTCAAGGTACTGGCCTTTACCGGCACAGAGGCC
>NZ_JAIGPJ010000069.1:0-5206 GCF_019719005.1 Pseudomonas cichorii | reverse complement strand
TCGCCAGCAATCACACCCTGGCTGATCAGATGATGAGCGAGTCGATTGGCCTGGCTGTTGAGTTCGGCATAGGTCAGCGACTGCTCGCCATGAACAACGGCCAGCGCTTCAGGTCGCTTGGCCACTTGTTGTTCAAACAGAGCATGAACGGCGCTGTCCCGTGGATAGTCGGCAGCACTGTGATTGAAGCCATGCAGCAGTTGCTCACATTCGGCTTCGGGCAGAACCGGAATATCCGTCAGTTCGGTTTGACCACCCGCTTCCAGAGCGCTGACCAGATGAGTCATGGCCGAGGCCATATAACCTGCAACACGTTGCGCGCCGATTTGCACCGATGCCTGCACGTTGAGTGCAAAATGCTCACCGAAATCGTCAACCGACAGAATCAACGGGTAGTTGGTCCGCTCTTGCGCACTCAGGGTTTCAATACCTTTCCAGGCGGCCAGTGTCTGCGCATCCAGCGGTTGCCCGGCGTCGGCGCTGTGCCGGTAGTTCAGCAAGGCGCTGAAGAGCGGTGTCGGGGCGATTACGCCGCTGCAACGCTGGGCAAGCGCCAGTGATGCATGCTCATGGCCCAGCAATTGAGTCAGCGTGGCGTGGGTATGCGATAACCCTTCACGTGCGCTCTGCCCGCCGATACGCACACGCAACGGCAAGGTATTGATAAACATACCCAAGGATTGCCCGCTGGCCTGCACGCTCTGCATGCGACCCAGCATGACCGTACCGAATACCACATCGTCGCGGCCCGATACCACGCTCAGCACCCGGGCCCAGGCCAGATGGCAGAGGCTGGCGGCGCTGACACCCAGTTGTCGGGTCTGGGCACGCAAGCGTTGCCCAAGCTCAGGGGACAACGTCAGGTGCGCCTCTTCGACTCCGTTACCGTCGCCCAGCACATCCTGCAGGCCGAACGGCAAGGTAGGCTCATCCATGTCTCCCAGCATCTCGCCGAAAAACGCTTCGTGGCCCTGACGCTTTCCGGGCTGGCGGGTTTGCGCCACATAGTTGCGATAAGGCACAGGGGTTTGGAGGGTTTTAGACTGACCGGTCAAAAACGCCTGCATTTCACGCTGCACGATCTCCAGCGCAGCATGGTCGATGGCCAGGTGATGGAACAGCAGCATGCCCAGCCAGCGCTGGTTGGCCTTGTCTTCGCTGACCACCAGCAGCATCAACGGAGCCTGGCCGATATCCAGGCGGTAATGACGAGGGTCGAAGCGTGCCTTGAGTTGCGGCAACACTTCACCCTCTTCCAGTTCCTGGCTGATGTCCCTGACGCCCAGCTTCGCCTCACGCCAGACCACCTGTACCGGCTCATCCAGACCTTCCCACACAAGCGATGTGCGCAAGATGTCATGCCGATCGATCACGCTCTGCAAGGCCGCGACGAAATCATCCAGTCGCTCGCGGCTGGCCATGGTGAAATCGGCCTGCAACACGTAAGGATCGCCACGCTCGGCAGTCAGGTGATGATAGAGAACCCCTTCCTGCAACGGTGCCAGCGGGTAGATGTCCTGAATATTGGCAGTGCCGCCCGGAATACTGGCCACGATCCTGTCGATGGCCGCCTGATCCAGAGTCAGCAACGGCAGCATATCCGTAGTGATGTGCTCGCAACCCGGAACAATGCCGTTGGCTGGCACATTCTGCAGGCTCGCCAGGGTGGTGGCATACGTGCCGTCCTTGATCGACTCGATCAGCATTGCCTTGTGTTCACGCAACAAGGCAAGGACGGCTGGCTCGGCCAGTGACTGTTTACGACCGCGTACAGCCAGTTGCTCACCCGAGACGGAAAGCTCGACGCCTTTTTCTTCCAGTGTTGCCAGCAGTTCAATCAAATTCACAGGAAAATCTCCGTTTTTTCCGTCGCAGCGGCGTATTTCGCGAGGGTAGGTTGTTCAAACAGGGTTTTGACGTCGGCTTCCATGCCCGCCTGACGCACTTTTTCCATCAGGCTGACCACCAGCAGCGAATGGCCGCCCAGCTCGAAGAAGTGGTCATGGCGTCCTACCCGCTCGACCTTGAGCACTTGCGCCCAGATCTGTGCCAGAAGGATTTCGGTTTCACCTTGGGGTTCTTCGTAGCCACGGCTGATAACGGCCTGCTGGTCAGGTGCCGGCAGTGCCTTGCGATTCAGCTTGCCGTTAGGTGTCAGCGGCAAATGTTCAAGATGGACATAGGCCGCAGGCACCATGTAGCCCGGCAACTGGTCTTGCAGATGCGTGCGGAGGACTTCCAGATCGACCTGGGCAACCGTCGAAGTGAAATAAGCCACCAGACGCTTGTCACCCGGCACGTCCTCGCGGGCAATGACCACCGCTTCTTTCACGGTTTCATGACGCGCCAACCGGGCCTCGATCTCGCCCAGCTCGATACGGAAGCCGCGAATCTTCACCTGATCGTCGTTACGGCCCAGGTATTCGATACTGCCGTCTGCCAGCCAGCGGCCCAGGTCGCCGGTGCGGTACATGCGGGCGCCGGTGTCGGTACTGAAAGGGTCGTCCATGAAGCGTTCGGCAGTCAGGTCATCCCGGTTCAGGTAACCCCGTGCCACGCCATCACCACCGATGTACAACTCGGCAGCCACGCCCATGGGCACCGGTTCGCCCTGCTCGTCCAGCAGGTAGAAACGGTTGTTGGCAATCGGCCGCCCGATACCGACACTGGTCGATACCTTGTCATTGGCGTCAAATTGCAGCGACGACGACCAGATGGTGGTTTCGGTCGGGCCGTAGACGTTCCAGAGCGTTTCAACTCTTGCGGCCACACGTTGTGCCAGCTCCAGAGGCAGCGCCTCACCACCGCACAAGGCCCTGAGCCCGGAAGCACCGGACCAGCCGGAATCCAGCAACAGCCGCCAGGTAGCGGGCGTGGCCTGCATCAGTGTTGCACCGCTGTGGCTGATGGCCTCGGCCAGCAATTGCGGGTCATGGCTATGACGACGATCCAGCAGCACGGTACGGGCGCCGCAGATCAGCGGCATGTAAAGCTCGAGGCCGGCAATGTCGAAGCTGATGGTGGTCAGCGCCAGCATGCGATCTTGCGGCGTCGCCTGAACCATGTCGCGCATGGCGCACAACAGGTTGACCACGCCCCGCTGTTCGACCATCACCCCCTTGGGCTTGCCGGTGGAACCGGAGGTGTAGATCACATAAGCCAACTGCCGGGAATCGGACTGGCCAGTGACCGGATCAGCCGGCCCTGAACGCCAGGACGCCTCAGGCCCGAGATCGATGGTCGCTACACGACCGCAGGACAGGCCTTCCGGGATCTGCCCCAGGGTCAACAAGGCCGCAGGAGCACTGCTGTCCAGCATGTAGTTCAAGCGGTCGGCCGGATAATCCGGATCAAGCGGCACATAAGCGCCACCCGCCTTCATGATCGCCAGCAGGCCGACCACCATCTCGATACCACGCTCGACACAGATCGCCACTCGGGCATTGGCAACCACGCCCTGGTCGCGCAAATGCCGAGCCAGGCGGTTGGTACACTCGTTCAGTTCGGCGTAGCTCAGTTGCCGATCTTCATGCACCAGTGCTATGGCCTCTGGCGTGCGCGCTGCCTGGGCCTCGAACAGGCCATGAACGGTCTGATCGAGCGGATAGGCCACGCGGGTCGCATTGAACTCCGTGATCACACGTTCGCGCTCTTGAGCCGGCAGAATGGAGACGTCCCGCATCCTTGAAACCGTTGCCCGCTCCATCGCATCGGCCAGCCCCACCAGCGCCTGCTGCACATAGTCACAGACGCGTCTGGCGCCCACCTTAGCAGAGGTCATGATCGAGAAAGCAAAGCCCTGACCTTCGTCATCCACCGACAGCGTCAATGGATAGTTGGTGCGTTCTTCACCTTTGAGCAGTTCTATGCCCGCCCAGCCATCCATGCCTTCACGAGAGCGGGATGCTCCCGTGTGGCGGTAATTGAGCAAGGCACTGAACAGAGGCAATGGCGCTTTTACAGCACTGCAGCGCTGCGCGAGCGTCAGTGAGGCATATTCGTGGACAAGCAGTCCGCTCAGACGGCGGTGAGTACTCCTGACCGCATCCTGAACATTGATATCACCGACACTCACGCGCAACGGCAAGGTGTTGATGAACATCCCCAGCGCCCGATCGGCACCCTCGCCGCCCTGCATGCGCCCCATCAATACCGTGCCGAAAACCACTTCTTCCTTGCCAGTGACCCTGGCCAGGACCTGCGCCCATGCAAGGTGATAGAGACTGGCCATGCTGACGCCAAGCCCACGCGCCTGATGGCGCAGTCGCTGTGTCAGATCGGCATCCACGGCCTGGCGAACCTCTTCGATACCGCTGCCATCGCCCTGCACATCCTGCAGGTCGAATGGCAGTGTCGGTTCGTCGACATCCCCGAGCATATTCTGGAAGAACGCTTCGTGCTCTTCGCGACTGGCTCCCAGGCGGGCCTGGGCTACGTAGTTGCGGTAAGGCACCGAGGCCGCCAGCGTATGCTCGCTGCCTTGCATGAACGCCTCGATCTCATGGGACAGCACGGCCAGCGAGGTTGCATCGTCTATCAGATGATGGAACAACAGAATGGCTACCCAACGGTCGTTGAGCGGGTCCTGTGCATAGGCAATGCGCATCAGCGGAGCCTGGCGAATGTCCAGGCGGTAATGACGCGGATCGAAACGCTCATGCAGACGGGTTTCAATATCGCCGTCAGCAGGATCCAGGCTCACGACTTCGACCCCCAGCTCCGCTTCACGCCAGACCACTTGCAGCGGCTCGTCCAGACCTTCCCACAGCACAGCGGTGCGCAGGATGTCGTGACGGGCAATAACTGCCTGCAAGGCCTGGGCGAAAGCTTCGATCCGGCTTTCACTGTCAAAGCCGAACATCACATATTGCAGGTACGGATCACCAACGGGGGCCGCCAGGTGGTGATACATGATCCCCTCCTGCAGCGGAGCCAGGGCATAGATGTCCTGCACATTGGCAACACCGCCCGGCACACTGGCCACGACCGTGTCGATCTGCTCCTGACTCAGACGAACCAGGGGCAACATCTGCGGCGTAATACGCTCACAGCCAGCAGGAATCAGGTTGTCGGGAACAATCACACCGCGCGTTCCGCCACCCACTGCCGCCGCCAGGGCTTCGAGGGTTGGCTGACCAAACAGCACACGCACATCGGCACTGAGATTCTGCTGGCGCATGCGTTCGATCAGCTTCACGGCCAGCAA
>NZ_JAIGPJ010000068.1:0-7130 GCF_019719005.1 Pseudomonas cichorii | reverse complement strand
CAATACGCTTCGGGCCTGTACGACGCCTTTGCCCAATTGCGTTACCTGATTGTGGGCGGCGATGTACTGGACCCTTCGGTCATCGCTCAGGTCCTGAAACATGGCGCGCCCGAGCATCTGTTGAACGGCTATGGCCCGACCGAGGCCACGACCTTCTCGGCGACCCACGAAATCAAGGCTGTGGGCGAGGGCAGCATCCCTATCGGCAAGCCGTTGGCCAATACCCGCTTGTACGTACTCGATGCCCGTCAGCAGCCAGTGCCACTGGGCGTAACTGGCGAGTTGTATATCGGTGGCGATGGCGTTGCATTGGGTTATCTCAATCGTGCTGAACTGACTGAACAAGTATTTGTGGCTGATCCATTCAGTACCGACCCGGCAGCCCGTTTGTACCGTACAGGCGACCTGGCCTGCTGGCTGGCAGATGGCTCGGTGGAATACCGTGGCCGTAATGACCAGCAGGTCAAGATTCGCGGCTTCCGGATTGAAATCGGTGAGATCGAAGCACGCCTGGCTCAATGTGCCGGGGTCAAGGAGTCGGTGGTCCTGGCGCGCCAGGATGGGGACGGTGGACCGAAGCAACTGGTGGGTTATGTAACGGCTCTGCCCGGTGCGAGCCTGTCGGTACAGGCATTGCGTCGTGAATTGAGCGCTTCACTGGCCGATTACATGGTGCCAGTGGCCTTTGTGGTACTGGACAGCCTGCCGCTGACCAATAACGGCAAGCTGGACCGTCGTGTGCTGCCAGCCCCCGATGCCCAGGCGTATGCCAGCCGTGATTACGAAGCGCCCGTCGGGCCGATCGAGTCGGTGCTGGCGACTCTCTGGGCAGAGGTGCTCAAAGTCGAGCGTGTGGGTCGTCATGACCACTTCTTCGAGCTGGGTGGCCACTCGCTGTTGGCCGTCAAACTGATCGAGAAGATGCGTCAGGAAGGCCTGAGCGCCGATGTTCGTGTGCTGTTCAGCCAGCCGACGCTTGCAGCATTGGCGGCAGCCGTGGGTAACAGCACGGAAATCCGTGTACCGGCCAACCTGATCGAGCCGGGTTGCACGCATATCACCCCCGAGATGCTGCCGCTGCTGGAAATCAGCGAAGCTTCGCTTGAACGTGTTCTGGCAGCCGTCCCGGGCGGAGCGGCCAATGTGCAGGATATCTACCCGCTGGCTCCGCTTCAGGAAGGGATTCTCTATCACCACCTGTCCGCCGAAGCTGGCGACCCGTATGTGCTGCAATCGCAGTACGCCTTCGACAGTCGCGAACGTCTGGAAGACTTTGTCCAGGCCCTGCAATCGGTCATCGAGCGTCACGATATCCTGCGCACGGTCGTGCTCTGGAGTGGTCTCGATGAGCCGGTCCAGGTGGTCTGCCGTAACGTCACGCTGCAACCGCAATGGGTTGAGCTGGACCCGGCCGACGGGCCTGTTGCTGAGCAATTGTCGGAGCGTTTCGATGCCCGTCACTACCGCCTGGATCTGACCCGTGCGCCGCTGCTGCATCTGGCCTGTGCCGAGGACAAGGAGCAAAACCGCTGGGTTGCCACGCTGCTGTTCCATCACCTGGCGCTGGACCATACTGCGCTGGAAGTGATGCAGCTGGAAATGCAGGCCTTCCTGCTGGACACGGCCGATCAATTGGGTGCGGCGATGCCGTATCGCAACTATGTGGCCCAGGCTCGACTAGGTGTCGAGCCAGCGGCCCATGAAACGTTCTTCCGCGACATGCTGGGGGATATCGACGAGCCGACCCTGCCGTTTGGTGTTCATGATGTGCAAGGCGACGGGCACGGGATCGAAGAGTCGCGAGCGTCTCTTGATATGCATATCAGCAGTCGTTTGCGTCAGCAGGCCCGTCAGTTGGGTGTCAGCGCTGCCAGTCTGGTGCATCTGGCCTGGGCGCTGGTACTGGGCAAGGTCTCGGCCACCGATGATGTGGTGTTCGGCACCGTATTGCTGGGGCGTATGCAGGGCGGCGAGGGTGCCGACCGTGCCCTGGGCATGTTCATCAACACCTTGCCATTGCGGGTCAGCCTGGACAGCAATACGGTGAGCCAGGCTGTGAGCGAGGCCCACGACCGGCTCACCGGTCTGCTGGTACACGAGCATGCATCTCTGGCACTGGCCCAGCGTTGCAGTGGCGTGGCCGCGACCACTCCGCTGTTCAGTGCCTTGCTCAACTATCGTCACAGCAATGCTGAGGCTTCGCAGGAAAGCCTGAGTGCATGGGAAGGCATACAGAGCCTGGGCGGCGACGAGCGCACCAACTATCCGCTGACCCTGAACGTCGATGACCTGGGTGAAGGCTTCCATTTCACTGTTCTGGCACTTGAAACAATGGGTGCCCGGCGCGTCTGTGGCTATATGCAGGTTGCTCTGGAGCAGTTGACCGAAGCACTGGAGCAGGCGCCGCAAACGCCGCTGCACAGTCTGTCGATTCTGCCGGTTGGCGAGCGTGAGCAATTGCTCCACGAGTGGAATGTCAGTGACACGAGCTTTGCCGATGACCTGTTGATTCACCGCGCCGTTGAAAGCTGGGCTGCAAAACAGCCTTCAGCGACGGCGCTTCGCTTTGAAGGCCACCTGTTGAGCTATGGCGAACTCAACGCCCGTGCCAATCAGGTGGCTCATCGCCTGATCGAACAGGGCATTGGTCCCGACGATCGTGTGGCGATCTGCGTCGAACGTAGTCCTGAAATGATCATCGGCTTGCTGGGTATCCTCAAGGCGGGCGCAGGTTACGTGCCGATGGACCCGGCTTACCCGGCCGAGCGTCTGGCGTACCTGCTTCAGGACAGCGCGCCGTTGGCGGTGCTGGTTCAGCAGGCCACAGCAGAAGTGCTGTCGGATGTGTCTGTGCCGGTCATCAATCTGGATGATCCACGTTTGCAGGAGCAATCCGTCTCCAATCCGCAGGTGGATTCGGCTTCGTCAAACCTGGCCTATGTGATCTATACCTCAGGCTCCACCGGCTTGCCGAAGGGCGTACAGGTCGAACATCGCAACGTGGCGCGGCTGTTCTCGGCGACACAAGCGTGGTTCGAATTCGGCCCGACCGATACCTGGGCACTGTTCCATTCGTTTGCCTTCGACTTCTCGGTCTGGGAAATCTGGGGTGCGCTGGTACACGGTGGCGAACTGCTGATCGTGCCGCAACTGGTCAGCCGTTCACCTCAGGAATGCTATGCCTTGCTGTGTGAGGCTGGCGTCACCATTCTCAACCAGACGCCAAGTGCCTTCCGCCAGTTGATTGCGGCCCAAGGCGAAAGTCAGCAGTCGCACTCGTTGCGTCAGGTGATCTTTGGTGGCGAAGCCCTGGAAACCGGGATTCTCAAGCCGTGGTATGCCCGTGCGGTGAACGCCGGAACGCAACTGGTGAACATGTACGGCATTACCGAAACCACGGTGCATGTAACTTATCGTGCGCTGGAAGCGGCGGATGCCTTGGAGGCCGGTGTCAGCCCGATTGGTGTGCGAATCCCTGATTTGCAGACTTATGTACTGGATGTCAATCGCGAGCCAGTGCCGGTCGGTGTAGTCGGCGAGCTGTATGTGGGTGGTGCCGGCGTAGCGCGGGGTTACCTGAACAGGCCGGAACTGAATGAAGAGCGGTTTATCGCCGATCCGTTCAACCAGCGTCCGGGAGCTCGTCTGTACCGCACCGGCGACCTGGCTCGCTGGACCGCCGAAGGCAGTCTGGATTACCTGGGCCGTAACGACGACCAGGTGAAAATCCGCGGTTTCCGTATCGAACTGGGAGAAGTCGAGGCGCAACTGGCGGCTTGTGAGGGCGTACGTGAAGCGGTGGTGATCGCTCGTGAAGACGTTACGGGCGACAAGCGTCTGGTGGCTTATGTCATTCCAGAAGACGGCGTGACGCCATCTGCCGCTGACCTGCGGGACCAACTCTTGCAGAACCTGGCCGAGCATATGCTGCCCAGCGCCTTTGTAATGCTGGAGAAATTGCCGCTGACCACCAACGGCAAGCTGGACCGCAAGGCGCTGCCTGCGCCGGATCAATCGGCCTTGGCCAGCCGTGCCTATGAAGCGCCGCAAGGCAAAGTCGAAACAGCAATTGCCCAGCTCTGGCAGGAATTGCTGGGTGTTGAGCAAGTGGGTCGCCATGACCACTTCTTCGAACTGGGCGGCCATTCGCTGCTGGCCGTGAAACTGATCGAACGCATGCGTCAACAGGACCTCAGCGCAGATGTACGTGTGCTGTTTGGCCAGCCTACTCTGGCAGCTCTGGCGGCAGCCGTGGGCGGTCAGGTACAGATCTTGGTGCCGGAAAACCTGATTCCCGAAGGTTGCGAGCGCATCACGCCAGATATGCTGCCGCTGGCTGATCTGGATCAGGAAGCCATCGACCGCGTCGTGGCCTGTGTGCCGGGCGGTGTTGCCAATATTCAGGATATCTACGCACTGGCTCCGTTGCAGGAGGGGATTCTTTATCACCACCTTTCGGCGGTCGAGGGCGATCCCTATCTGCAATATGCGCTGTTCGCTTTTGACAGCCTGGAGCGTGTCCATAAATTTGCCGCGGCCTTGCAGGGTGTTGTGTCGCGGCATGACATTCTGCGCACGGGTGTGCTTTGGGAGCGTCTGGACGATCCGGTGCAAGTGGTCTGGCGTCATGCGGAGCTGATTGCGGAGGAAATTCTTCTCGATCCGGCTGCCGGCGATATCGCTGAACAACTGAGTGAAGTGCTCGACCCGCGTCATTACCGCCTGGATATTCGCCAGGCCCCGATGATGCGCATCGGTTACGCCCATGATCCGGCCAATAATCGCTGGCTGGGCATGCTGCTGTTCCACCATATGGTCGACGATGCCACCTCCCTGGGGATCGTGACGTCGGAAATCGAAGCGTTCATGGCCGGCCTTGGTGATCAATTGCCTGCCTCGGTGCCTTACCGCAACTACGTGGCTCAGGCGCGCCTGGGTGTCAGTCGTGAAGACCATGAAGCGTTCTTCCGCGACATGCTGGGTGATATCGACGAACCGACCCTGCCGTTCGGGCTGCATGACGTGCAGGGTGACGGGCAGGGGATTCAGGAAGTCCGCCAGGTGGTGGACGCTTCCCTCGGCCAGCGTTTGCGGGCTCAGGCACGCAAACTCGGCGTGAGTGCTGCCAGCCTTTATCATCTGGGCTGGGCGCGTGTGCTGGGCGCCGTTTCAGGTCGCGATGAAGTGGTGTTCGGCACGGTGTTGCTGGGCCGTATGCAGGGTGGCGAAGGGGCCGACCGTGCCTTGGGCATGTTCATCAACACCTTGCCATTGCGCGTTGATCTCGGCGATCAGCCTGTCGACATGGGCGTGAAGAAAACCCATGCCAGCCTGACCGCTTTGCTGGGTCACGAACATGCCTCGCTGGTACTTGCCCAGCGTTGCAGCGGCGTTGAAGCACCTGCACCGCTGTTCAGTTCACTGCTCAATTACCGCCATCTGGAAAACCGTGCCAGTGCTTCCAGTGGTTCGGCCTGGGAAGGTATTGAGGCGCTTTCGGGAGAGGAACGCACCAACTACCCGCTGACCCTGTCGGTGGACGATCTGGGCGAAGGCTTCAATCTGACCGTGATGGCTGAAGCGCAAATTGGTGCAGAACGTGTCTGTGGCTATATGCAGCGCGTGATGCATCAATTGATCGATGCGCTGGAACAGGCTCCACAGACAGCGCTGGGGAGTCTGTCTATTCTGCCGGACAGCGAGCGCGGGCAATTGCTCCGCGAGTGGAATATCAGTGACGCGAGCTTTGCCGATGATCTACTGATACATCGCGCCGTTGAAAGCTGGGCTGCAAAACAACCTTCGGCCACGGCGCTTCGCTTTGAAGGTAACAAGCTGTCCTATGGCGAGCTCAATAAACGCGCCAACCAGGTTGCTCATCGCCTGATCGAACAGGGCATCGGCCCGGACGATCGTGTGGCGATTTGCGTCGAACGTGGTCTGGAAATGATCATCGGCCTGCTGGGTATTCTCAAGGCCGGTGCGGGTTATGTGCCGATGGACCCTGCGTATCCTGCCGAGCGTCTGGCCTATCTGCTGCAGGACAGCGCGCCGTTGGCGGTGCTGGTTCAGCAGGCCACAGCAGAAGTGCTGTCGGATGTGTCGGTGCCGGTCATCAATCTGGATGATCCACGTTTGCAGGAGCAATCCGTCTCCAATCCGCAGGTCGATTCGGCTTCTTCAAACCTTGCTTATGTGATCTACACCTCGGGCTCTACCGGTCTGCCGAAGGGCGTACAGGTCGAACATCGCAACGTGGCGCGGCTGTTCTCGGCGACACAGCCGTGGTTCGAGTTCGGGCCTACCGATACCTGGGCACTGTTCCATTCGTTTGCCTTCGACTTCTCGGTCTGGGAAATCTGGGGTGCTCTGGTGCATGGCGGGGAATTGCTGATCGTGCCGCAACTGGTCAGCCGTTCACCTCAAGAATGCTATGCCTTGATTTGTGAGGCTGGCGTGACGGTGTTGAACCAGACGCCAAGTGCCTTCCGCCAGTTGATTGCGGCACAAGGCGAAAGCCAGCAGTCGCACTCGTTGCGTCAGGTGATCTTTGGTGGCGAAGCCCTGGAAACCGGGATTCTCAAGCCGTGGTATGCCCGTGCGGTGAACGCCGGAACGCAACTGGTCAACATGTACGGCATTACCGAAACCACGGTGCACGTGACGTATCGTGCGCTGGAAGCGGCGGATGCCTTGCAGGCCGGTGTCAGCCCGATTGGCGTGCGGATTCCTGACTTGCAGACCTATGTGCTGGATGCCAATCGCGAGCCAGTGCCGGTCGGTGTGGTCGGTGAGCTGTATGTCGGCGGTGCCGGCGTGGCGCGGGGTTACCTGAACAGGCCGGAACTGAATCAAGAGCGGTTTATCGCCGATCCGTTCAGCCAGCGTCCGGGAGCTCGTCTGTACCGCACCGGCGACCTGGCCCGCTGGACCGCCGAAGGCAGCCTGGATTACCTGGGCCGTAACGACGATCAGGTGAAGATCCGTGGTTTCCGGATCGAACTGGGAGAAGTCGAGGCGCAACTGGCGGCTTGTGAGGGCGTACGCGAAGCGGTGGTTATCGCTCGCGAAGACGTGCCGGGCGACAAGCGTCTGGTGGCTTATGTCATTCCAGAAGACGGCGTGACGCC
>NZ_JAIGPJ010000067.1:0-9243 GCF_019719005.1 Pseudomonas cichorii | reverse complement strand
AGGTGTGGGCATGGAGAAGTCTCCAACATGCGAATTCCAGAATTGGAATAACGATTACGGTGCCGGAACGGCTGAACGCTCTATCTTCACGCACGAAAGCTTTCCACCCACCTGCTCACTCGCCCTGCTGAAAATCACCATCACCCCAGGCACAACGACCGAGCCTACCGGCTTTTTCCCGGCCTCTTCGATATCGATGCCTTCTTCCATATTGGTGGGCTGTTTTATGGTCTTGAAGCGGAACGAAAAGTTTTCGTGATCCATACAACTGGGTGAATCGTGGAATGAAAAGAAGGTCGCCGAGGGTACATTTTCCAGCCTGAACCCATAGGCATCATCATTTTTGCAATTCAGTGAGTTATCCTGAAAATTGATGGTGGACGTGACAAAAGGAATACTGCAATTGATCGGATAAGTGCCATCCGAATTCTTTTTATTCAAAATCACCAACTGCCCATCGGGGTCCGCTGCCTGCACCGAGGAAACACAACCCACCATAGAGATACATACAGCCATGGCCGAAGCCAATGGCAAGAATTTGAACATACGCCGCATCATGATAGCGACTCCTGTTATAAGTATTTTATAAAACCGTCTGAAAATTGCGCCATGCAACACCCGAAGGCATTAGCGAGACAAAACGATACTGTGACTGATGCTAGCAGCCATGAAGTAGCTGGCAACTGGCATTTCTACCAGTAGACAACTAGTAGAAGACGGTGGACATTCCCGATCATGCGCATTACATGACAAACAACATCCGTTAGCCCTCACATAACCCGAATACAAGGCGATATCCTCATAACCGGGAGAACATCATGGCTCTTTCAAATGACACACACATAACCGCCATAGGCGGCGATTCGCGAGAGGCGCTGCTGAACTGGCTTCAGGAAAACCCCAAGACCCTCGATTGGGATGCCGTCGTGGTATATAACCGTGGCCGGGCCAATGCATTACTGATCCAGCAATATATAAAAAAACTGACGGCCGAAAACTACTTCACACCCATCGACGGCCAGATACAAGGGGAAAACGAAAAACTGAAGTTTTTCGGCATCCAGCTCGGCCTGCCCCGACTGTCATTTGAAAACGCCGATATCGATCATTCGGCAGCCCGTGTGACTCAAGCGATTACCGCAGGGCTGGCCATTCTGCAAAGCGAACCGCCCGGCGGCTACAAGACGGTCCACTCGGTCATGCGCCCCAACGGGGCTGTAGGACCAACATTATGGATGGATGTGGACCTGCGGAGCGCATCGGGAGACGCCACGAAAGCAGGCGTGGTACAGATTGATCTCTCTAAAATGACCAGCCTCGAAACCGATCTTTTCTCGGACAAGACAAGCGCCATTCATGCAAAAACGTTTTTCACTGAACGCTTCAAGGAAAAACCGGAACTGCAGGTGTATACCCTGGGCGCTCTGGACAAGAGTGCAGACTCCACCCTGGCTCCACAAAACTTTGTCGTCCGCACCCAGGCGGCACCTGGCGCCACTAACCGGGCAGCACCCAACTATGGTGACGGTGCCGTGGTATTGCTGGTGACACTGAAAGGCGGGGCAGACGGACAAAGCCCCACCAAAGACAGTGACTTCAAATACTTGATCCCCAATGATGGAAACGGGACTCAGTATTCGAGCGCTGTACTGATCTCAAACAAAGTTTTGTTCATCAAACTTATCACCCAACACCTGAATGCAGTGCTGCCCGGAAAAACCCTGACACCCAAGACGTCCACCAACGGGCAGGGAAAAGCCGGGCATATCTATCTGGAATATACGCAAGGTTCGATCACAAAAGCTGACTATAAATTCGTCTGCAACGGTTACTACAGCAACTACATCGTCACTGCCAGCACCCCTCTCATCACAATCCCATTGGCAGGCGCAACCTTTAAAGCAGTTGATGACACTATCAACTTCAGCTGGATCAATAAAGAATTCTCTATCAACATGCATTACCACAATACCCGAGGCGAACTGAGCGATACGCACTCTGATGAAGCAGTGACCATTCGGACACACCTGAATGTAACATCAACGCTCAGCCTCTACCCTGACACCGGCGTCATACATTTTGAGCAGGAAGACGTGACTGATGAACAAATCGAAGTTGATATGCCAAGGGATCACTACGCACAAAATTTTAATCGTTATGTGGATGACTTACGTAACGTCATCAAAGACAATCTTTTTGAATTCACCAAAAGTCTGGCGCTTCCCGATATCAATACATTCCTGCTACGCAATCTGCTATTCCCTGACAATAACCTGATGGTCCTTACAGACGCTCACGTCCCCGGAGACCTGGCTGTCTTCGGCAATGTGAGTCCTTCCCAGTCCAGTTTCGTCATAGAACCCGAGCAAGTCGTCCTGAATCCGGGCAGTAGCAAAACATTCAGCGTCGATCCGGTTTCAACGGTGACATGGAGCGTAAAAGGTTTGCCGGGTGACAACCACCCAGTCGGCTCAATCAACGATCAGGGTGTATATACCGCTGCCACCTTAGAAGAGCTTGAAGGTCGAGAGACTCAGCAGGTCATCATTACTGCGACCGGTATGACAGCAAGAGGTACCGAGGCCTCTTATTCGACCCTTGTCTCGATAGTCACCCAGACCATTACCCTGAACCCGCTCTTTTCAGTAGCTAAACCTGAAGGCAGTGTCCAGTTCACCGCCGGAATAGCGGATGACAGACCATTGCAATGGGCCATGAAAGACCCAGGCCAAGGCGGAAAGCTGGAGCCTGAAGCAGGCCTGAGTACAACCTATACGGCCTCGCCGCTACAGGTTTCAGGCATGTTTACCCTGGAAACAATTCAGGTAACTGATGCTCAGAACAACATGGGACAGGCCCAAGTGCTGGTCATCAACAGAGCGATCGGCGGGCAGGTAGACGTGAATTTTGCCCAGTCCGCAAGCGGCAAGCTCCAACTGAGCTTCCTGAAACAATACGGTGCCGCTCTTGACCCCGTTCCGCCAGAAAAACTGGTCTGGACATTGCTGGCAGGCACAGGCTCCATAGATGCATCAGGTCTTTATACCGAGCCGCAGTATAAAGTAACGGGATTTGCCTTGATTACCTGCGCATTTACTCGCGAACCCGACTTTGAAGGTGCTCCCATACCTGTCGATTATGGATACACCGTCATACCGCTCCCCTTGTCGCAATATTCTGGCATGTCAATGTCACTTCCATAAATCAGGAAGCATGAAGAGCAACTGGTATTTCTGCCAGTAGACAACGTTCAGAAGAGCGTAGACATTATTCACCACACCCGAGTTACACACATACATCATGGGTATCGTCCTGCAAGGCTATAACAGTCGTTAGTCATTAAATGCATGAACCTCCACGGAAGGCGATACACCTTATTACCGGAAGACCATAATGACCTCTTCAAATGATACACAGGCAACCGCAATAGGCGGTAAATCAAGAGATGCCCTGCTGACGTGGCTACAGCAAAATCCCAAGACACTGAACTGGGACGCTATCGTGGTTTATAACCGCGGCCGGGCCAATGCGTTATTATTGCAGCAATATATAAAGAAATTAACTTCCGAAAACTACCTGTCGCCCATCGACGGCAATATCGAGGGGGAAGAAGGCTCAAAACTGAACTTCTTCGGCATTCGACTGGGTCTGCCACGACTGTCTTTTGAAAATGCCGATATCGAGCACTCCAAAGCCAGGATCACTCAACCTATTACCGCAGGGCTGGCCATTCTGAAAAGCGAACCGGTCGGTGGCTACAAGGGAATCCATTCGATCATGCGGCCCAATGGAGCCGCAGGGCCAACACTGTGGATGGATGTGGACCTGATCAATGCTCCCGGCAGCGTCACGGATGCCGGTGTGGTACAGATTGATCTCAATAAAATGACCGCGTTCGATACCGACCTCTTTTCAGACACGGTCAGCATCATCAATGCACGAACATTCTTTCTTGAGCGGTTTCAGGAAAAACCGGAACTGCAGGTTTATACCTTGGGTGCCCTTAGCAAAAGCATGGACAACCCGCTCGTACCGAAAAATTTCATCATACGCACCCAGCCGGCACCAGGAGCCAAAAACCGGGCGGCCCCCAACTATAGCGACGGTGCCGTGGTATTGCTGGTGACACTGAAAGACGGAAAGGACGGTGGAGCCCCAACCCCAAACAGCGGCTTCGAGTATTTGATTCCCAATGATGAAAACGGGACCAAGTATTCAAGTACTGTAGTGCTTTCAAATAGAGTCCTGTTCAGCAAGTTGATCCTGCCAGTGCTTAATCAACATCCGAATATGACTTACGAACTGAAATCACCCACAGATGAAAATGGCACCCCTTTACATTTGTATGCGCAAGCCTTGACAAAAAACTATATAAAACCGAGTGGAACAGTATTTAGAAGCACCGCAGGCGAACACCACAGCACATTGAGATCATTGGAGGACGCTGTAGTCAAAGTCACAGAGGAAGCTCTATATTCTGGCGTAAGATTTAAAGCCTCAAATAACACTCTTCACATAGAATGGAATGCTTTAAGCCAAAGCAATTGGAATCAGAAAGTTGACGTAAATAACGGAAACGACACAGATGTCAACGGCCAATTTGAGTTCAAAATGTATGCCAAGACAGACATGACGCCTGAAGTAGACCCGATCACAAGCGTTATCCAGTTTTCAACGACCATAAATGCGGCAAGCGGATGCAGTCTAGGCGACTTTGGTTGGCTAGAGTTTTTCGGCGATAATGAACACACTTTTTTTGCAACATGGCACGAGGAGTTAAACGAGCATTTTTTCAATCATATTGCCAATATCAAGATCCCTGATATCGATACTTTCCTGTTAAGGAACCTGCTGTTTCCAGGCAGTAACTCAATGGTGCTGACGGACGCTCATATTCCAGGAGATCTGGCCATCTTCGGCAATGTCGACCCTTCCCTGACCAGTTTCGTGATAGAACCCGAACAAGCCATCCTGAATCCGGGCAGCATCATGACCTTCAGAGTTGCACCGGAAGCTACTGTGACCTGGAGCGTGGAAGGGTTACCAGGGGACAACAAACCCTTCGGCTCAATTAGCAATGAGGGTGTCTATACCGCGCCTAGTATCGCAGAACTTCAAGGCCGCGACTCCCAGCAGGCGATCATTACCGCGACAGGCACAACAGCACGGGGTATTGCAGCTTCATCTTCGACCATTGTATCGACTGTCAGCCAGACCATTTCTCTGAACCCGATCCTTGCAGTGACCAACCCCAAAGGCGAGCTGCACTTCACTGCCGGGGCCCTTGATGACAGACCACTGAACTGGGCAATGAAAGACCCGACCCAAGGAGGTCAACTGAACCCCGTTACAGGCAAGAGCACAACCTACACGCCAACTGCTGGTAACTCGACAGACATGTTTGTCCAGAACGTGATTCAAGTAACTGACGATCAAGGCAACACAGGCCAGGCCGAAGTGCTGCTGATCAACAGAGTGCTGGGCGGACAGGTGGAAGTTGATCTGGCAGAGGCTGCAAGCGGCACGGCGCAATTAAGGTTCATGAAACAATACGACACCGGTCCCATCCCCGTTCCACATGAGAGCCTGATCTGGACATTGCTGGGCGGCACAGGCTCGGTAAATGAACTCGGTGTCTACACCGAGCCACGGGAAAAGCTGCCGGGATTTGCCGTGATTACTTGCGCATTTCCTCGAAAACCGGATTTTGAGGGCGCTCCCATACCCGTGGATTACGGATACACCATTATACCGCTGCCGTTGTCGCAGTACCCGGATATAGCCAGGGCATATCAGTAAATCATGAAACATGAATGGCCATTGCAGTTGCAATGGCCTGAGACAAGGAGTCATCGAGGTGTGACATGGCAAATTCACTGAACTCACTTTTACAGACACTTAAAGGCAAAACCAATACCTGGGGCTGGGGGGCGATCGTGTCTTTCAACCGGGCCAAGGTCAATCACCTACTGGCGCAGCAACATATTGCACGGTTCAGTACAGACAGTTTCCTTCCGGCAATCCGGGGCACGGTACAACTGGAGGGACCGGAGACACTGGAACTGAGCGCGATCATTCTGAGTTCACCGCGCCTCTCTTTTGAAAATGCGTCGCTGAAAGACTCCAAGGCACGCCTGAATATGGACATCGTTGGAGGCACGGTTACTCATTACAGCAATGCGCCCGGCTCTCCTGCCCGAGCACTTTCCAGTTTCAACATTTCCGAACAGCATGGTTATAGTTTGAACGCGGATATTGAACTGAGAAAAGTGGTGGGAAGCGTCAACAAGAACTCAGAAGTCATTCTGGATATATCAAAGGCTACGGAGTTCACGACTAACCTGATTGACCTGGGTGTCAGCCCGACGCTGATAGGTGAGTTTTTCAAGGCCCGATTCGATGAGTTACCGGCAGAACAGCAGATCTATTCCCTGGGGGTACTGGACTTCAATGCAGATGACCTGCTGGCACCCAAGGACTTTTATATCCTTACCCAGGCAGCACCGGGGGCAAAGAACATCAAATCAGATACTTACGGTGAGGGCGCAGTGGTGCTATTTGTTCGTACCAAAAACAATTTTTACGATGGCGCGTTACCTGGAAATGAGAGTGAATTTCCTTATCTGATACCCGATGATAAAGTGCCGGGCGAAGATCGCTCTCTCTACTCAGGCTCGCTATTGATTGCCCGCCAGGCAGTCATGCATTGGTTTATAGCACCTTATATAAAAAATCTTGTAGGTCGCGAACTGAATCTGGATGTCCAGGAAGATAGCGCAGGCTATCAACTGAAGGGTGTCGCTGGCCGTTATTCTATCGGCAAAATCGATGTCACCACGGAAAGCTGGCCACACACCTACCATTTCATCAAGGAAGATCTTTCATTCACTTTTATTAACACCTTTACAATATACATCAGACCGGATTTACGACTGGCGATCAAGTGGAGTGGAAGTTCGGTCGAAACGTTTCGTATCTGGAATGAACAGGTGGGATGGTGGGACAGTGAATATGATACTGATGCTGAATTCACCTACCACCTGGAGCTGATCTTTGACACGATCCTGGACCCCGTTACCAACACTGTCCAGTTCGAGCGTTCAGATCAATCAAACTCTTCTTTCGAGATTTCTATCCAGAAGACCAGCGTGGACCCTAGAAACCTCATCGACAAAGCCAAAGAAGTACTAGCACAAGCCATACAAACGATGCTCAATCTATTCAAAAAAATCGACATCCCTGAAATAAACTTCTTCGGCATCAACCACCTGCTGTTCCCGGAACACAATGCCTTGATCCTCAAAGAAGCCTACTTGCCCGGCGATCTGGCCATGTTCGGGGAAATCGACCCGGCCTTGACTTCCTTCAGCCTCAACCCGCTTTACACCACGATCAAAACCGGTGACACATTGCAGTTTGAAATTATCGAACTGCTCTATCGCGCACGGGCGGCCACTATCACCTGGAGCGTCCGCGACATCGATGGCTCGCGCTCTCAGGGAGTCATCAGTGCGCAAGGGCTGTATACCGCGCCATCGGTGGGGCAACTTGAAGACCAGACCACCCGCAATGTCGTGACCGCCACCTACACAGATCCCGAGACAGGGGCAACGCGCACAGCCTCGGCGCTAGTGGTTGTCGTCGCCAGCTCAATGGCGATGACCCCTGCACTGCATGCCATAGACCTGCGCTCCCCTCGCGCTGTCACGTTCAAGGTTTCGACCCTCAGCGGCAATGCCGTGACCTGGGCTCCCCTGCTACCGGAGCAAGGGACGCTCTCGGTAAAGGACTATGAAGCGACGTATACAGCCCCGGCCACCTTGCCATCAGGCAGATTTCTGCCGGTCACCCTTGAAGCCATTGATTCCGGCAATCAGGCAAGGTGCCCAGGGACGGTGCTGCTGATCAATGGCGTTCTGCCCATGGATGTCCAGCCAGCGTTTCATCCAGGAATGGGGCCGTCCGCGTCCTTGCATATGTCCATGGCCGGACAGAAGGATGACGCCAGTAGTGTGCAATGGAGTGTTGCCACGGGTACGGGCAGCATTGATGCAACGGGTAACTTCAAGGCCCCCGATAAAATCACCCAGCCCTATACGGTTATTCAGGGCAGCTATTTCGACGGAGTCGGCACTCAATCCGGCTATGGGGTCATTCACTTATCCGAAATCGCTCCACGAGCGAAGTGGGAGCGCCTTGAAGAGTTCACCATCAAAGAACAATCCGGGTCAGCCACACTGTTCGCCAATGGACTGCAGCAGGTCAAGTTGCGGGTAGCCGTCAAGACCTTCGACGATCAGAACAACGAGGTTTTTCTCACCCCGTCCGAGCTGAACAGCATGCGCCTGATCCTGGCCGACACAGGAATTGAACTACCTTATATCGGCGAAGAGGGTGTACCCGAGGATACACCTGAAGATAAACAATGGGGAGTCAACGAATCCAGAAACGCTTATAAGTATTACCCCGCTGATACCACCCAAATCAGTGAACCAGAAGCTCTGGATGGCAGTGGCAAATGGCTGTATATCCAGACTCGCGGCGATGCACCATTAAAAATAGCCGTTGCCTTGACCCGCGCCGATCAGGTCGAATTCAATTCGACTGAACAGAATGGCTCCGAAGAAAAAAACAACATCATAGAAATCACACCAAAAACCGTACCCACTTATGCCATAGAGAGTTATGAGTTTGAGCATATACGTGTTGCAGGCGGAGCTAATAATGATTACGAGCTCAACACGATCGACTATTACTATCTGCGATTCAAACAATCCGTTCAGAATATAAAATTCGTCGCCATCGAATTTGACAGCCCAACCAGTATGGTGCAATGGGAAAGCCGCCAATATGCCGAACTCATGGGCAGCTATACCGGATACGCACTCCCCGGCAGTAAAACACTGCTGTTCGAGCCATTATTGATGCAGACCATTGAACCTGATTTGCGCCCAAGCCTTAATGTTGTTCCAGGCAAGGAAGCGCCTGAGGGCGCTGTATTGATCAGCCTGCATCGGCGTTCGGACTTTGCGTTCAACAACGCCAGTGACTTCGACAACCCGATGAAGTTAAAACTTATTGATGAGTACGGGAATCTGCACAAGATTATCGTGCAATTCAATTCACCTACCGACCGTAATGTTCTGACAATTACTGCCACCAACTGATTGACTTCATTAAACACTATAAGCGTCGATAAACCATCCCGTTTATCGGCGCTTATCTGGAGATATCTCCATGCCC
>NZ_JAIGPJ010000066.1:0-9802 GCF_019719005.1 Pseudomonas cichorii | reverse complement strand
CTCAGTTGGTAGAGCAGTTGGCTTTTAACCAATTGGTCGTAGGTTCGAATCCCACACGACCCACCATTTTTCTGGCCTTGAGCGACATGCTCAAGGCCTGTCAAAAAGATGCAGATCACTCGATCTGATACGAAACAAAATCCTTATAGCATTCTTCAATAAAGCAAAATCTCTGCTTTCGATGCTATAGGTTTGCCTGCAATACCCAACCCCTATACTTTTTGCAGCTTCGCCAGACCCACAAGCCTGGCGAAGCGTTAGTTTCAATTACCGGCATCGCCACCATGAGCTTTTGCCAGTTCCTTCGCATGCACGAGATGTTCTTTCAGCTTGGGCAGCGTATCTGCAGCGAAAGCCTTGAGTTCGGCGTCTTCACCGTTTGCCGCTTCTTCCTCGAAGAGAGCGATGGCTTCCTCATGGGCCTTTACCTGATTGTTGGCGTAAGCCTGGTCGAAAGACTTGGCGCTGCGTAGCTCCAGTATCATCGACTTCGCTTTGTCCATCATTTGCGCGTCGCTGGAAACCTCCAGATTCTTGCTTTCGGCCAGTGCCTTGAGCTTGTTGTTGGCTGCCGTGTGGTCTTTGACCATCTTGTCAGCGAAGCTTTTCACATCGCCAGAGCTGCCTTTTTCCTGCGCAAGCCTGCCGGCTTCGACTTCGGCAATACCTTTGGCAGAAGCATCCTCCACGAAGTCGTCGCTATCCTGAGCGGCAAGGGCCGTCTGGCCAGCCAGGGAAATCAACAGTGCGAGTGCGGATGTTTTGATTAAGTGAGCCATTTGATCCTTCCTTTTATCAGTCTTGTGGGGCGTGTATTTACGGCTTGTATGAGTTCGGACTGAGGGCTTTCCCGATTCGTTCAGCCTTTTTCCCGAAGTGCATGTGCCTGACCGGCCCGGTTTCATGTCTGCTGTCCTCTGCCTGTCAGAAAGTCGAAACCTGTCGGTGTGCGAGGGTTCTCAACCTTGTTGCCGTCACCGGTACGACCTCGAACGGTCAGGGAGGGGAAGATGAAGGGTTTCAATTGGCGTATAGCGCTGGAGTGCTCAACCGTTTCGCTGTGCCTGGGGATGTTGCTGGCATGTGGCGATAGCAATACAGAATCTGCAGTGGTGGCGCCGGGGGAAGCGAAGGCGCCGCTGACCCAGGCTCTTGATGTCGGGGCGGATGCGTTGCAGAGCCGTCTGCCCATCAATGAGCTGAATGCCTACCTCAACGGCTTCCATTTTTACAATGGCCGCATGCAAGACCAGATGGAAGCCCATCATTACTGCTCGATCCTCAATGAAGAGGTCATTCAGTGCGCGATTTTCGACGGCAACATGAAAGATGCCAAGTTGATGGGCGTGGAGTACATCATCAGCGAGCAACTGTTCACCACGCTTCCCGAACAGGAAAAGGCGCTCTGGCATAGTCATGCGCACGAGGTCAAATCAGGCCAGCTGTTCGCGCCGGGTATCCCGCAGCCGGCAGAGCATGCCTTGATGGAAAAGCTTGTGGGGACCTACGGCAAGACGTGGCATACCTGGCATACCGATATGGATAAGCAACTGCCGCTGGGCGTTCCTCAATTGATGATGGGCTTTACCGCTGATGGTCAGGCAGATGAGAGGAGGGTTTCAGAGCGTGATGAGCGGTTTGGCAGCCGCAGTGCTGAACGAAAGGCTGCCAGGGCCGATATCGTTGCGCCCGCGGTGTTGCCGGGCGCCGATGCGTGGCGCGAAGGGCGGGTGATACAGATTCAGGACCCGACGGTTAAACAGCCTCACAAACCAGACTCACCTGGGCCGAAAAAGTAAGTGATGTGCCCGACCAGCGCTTCGACGGGTCGAGTGGCGCTGGCCGGTTTCATGAAAATTCAGGTTTTCCTATAGCACATGTGCACTATGGAGCGATCTTTGTGCTGCTGATACCCTTGGCAGCTTGCGTCGAATTCCTGAATCACCTCACGAACTCTTCTCTGATTGCCATGAATGGACTCTCTTTCGGCAAGGCGCCGACCCATGGCGGCAATATGAACATCCTGACGATGTTTCGCCGCTGACGAATAACGAGTTCCATGAATTGAAATGACCATGCTCAAGACCTCCCTTGGCCTCACCGCTGCGCTTGTATCGACTCAACTGCTGGCCGGGGGCTTTGCCCGAACCGAACAAAGTATCAGTGGCATGGGGATCGGTCAGGCCGGGCGTGCGTCGGCGGCTGAAGATGCCAGTACGGTCTATGGCAACCCGGCCGGCATGGCTCGTCTTGAAGGCCGACAAATCACCGCGGGCGTGGCTTTCATCGATGCGTCCACTGACATCAGCCATGTCAGCGGCCGCTCCAGTGGCAGCAATGACGGCGACATGGTGCCGTTCAGCAGCGTTCCGTTCGGTTTCTATACCCGGCAGCTCGATGAGCACTGGGCGTTCGGCTTCGGGGTCTACGCGCCGTTTGGCCTGTCGACCGATTATGAAAACGGTTTTCAGGGCCGCATGTTTGCCAGCAAGAGTGACATCAAGGTCGTGACCTTGCAGCCCACTATCAGCTACGCCTTCAATGACAGGTTGTCGATTGGTTTTGGGCCGACCTTGAACCGGATTGCGGGCACCCTGGAGTCTGACATCACCCTCAGCCCGACGATTGCCGACACTAATGTGAAGGTCAAGGGCGACGATACGGCCCTGGGCTTCAATGCCGGCGTATTGTTCAATGCGACCGATACCACTCGGGTCGGGCTGACTTACCACTCGAAAGTGGACTACAAGCTGGATTGCCACACCCAGGTGGCTACGGGTGCCGGAACTCCGCCGCTGTTACTGGCCAGCAATCGTTACGACTGTACCCTGAAAGTGACCACGCCCGAGTCCTACGATTTTTCGGTCACCCAGGAACTGAGCGATGCCTGGACGCTTTATGCCAGCGCGACCTGGACAGGCTGGAGTCGCCTGCAGGACCTGAGTCTGCGTAATCAGCCGATTTCCGCTGCGCAAGGTGGCTCGCTGGCCTCGGCCTTGACTGGTTCGATCCAGGAAGGCCTGAACTGGCACGACACCTGGGCCTATGCCATCGGCACCGCTTACCAGTTGAACCCGCAATGGGTGTTGCGCACCGGTTTGATGTTCGATCAGTCGCCGACCAGCAATACCAATCGTTCGCCGCGTACACCGACCGGGGATCGGCGCATAGTCAGCCTGGGCGTCGGCTACAGCGTGACGCCGCAACTGACGATTGATCTGGCTTACTCTTACCTCAGGGAAGAAAGTGTCGATGTGAGTCGTGCCAATGCGCTGGGCAGTTACAGTGCCACTTATCAAAGCGATGCCAGTCTGTTTGGCGTCGGGGCAACATACCGCTTCTGATCCAGCTGTGAACGACAGCGTTCTGCAAAATCCTGGTGCAGCGCTTCATGCCGAGGCGCGCAACAGCCTCATCCTGAAACTCAACAGCAGTGAACGCAGTTCTGCCGGGCGCAGAGGTTTGGAGAGGACCGGGATCTGTGGATCGTTCAGCGATCGTTGAACGTGCTGGATTTCGTGGCCAGTGATCACGATGGCGGGTATCTGTCGACCGTGCAGCTGGCTCAGGTAAGCAATGCAGTCTGCACCGGTGGCGCTGCGATCAAGGTCGAAGTCGGTGACCACAAGGTCGCAATCGACACGGGTCTTGGGGATGGCCGAGGCGGTCTGCACTTCGCATCCCCATTTGCGCAGCAGCATGGCGGTCGCTTGCAGCACGTTGATGTTGTCCTCGATCAGCAAGACGCGCAAACCGCTCAGCAGGCGCTTGTTCCAGTCGATATCAAGGGTTGGTGCGGCAGGGCTTGCGGCTACGGTTTGCAGGCCGCTGATGACCACTGCCGTGCCGCGCTCTGGGCGCGATCCGATATTGACCTTCAGTTCCAGCAGTCGGGCAATACGGTTGACGATACTCAGGCCCAGCCCGACGCCTTCAATGTCCTGATCCCGCTCTTCGCGCACCCGGTAAAATTCGTTGCACAGATGAGGCAGGTGTTGCGCCGGGATGCCGCGGCCCAGGTCATAGACACCGATGCTCAGTCTGCCCTTGTGGTGTCGGCAGCCGATCAGCATCGGTTTGCCGGGAGCATATTTGAAGGCGTTGGAGATCAGATTCTGCAACAGGGTGCGCAACAGCGCCGGGTCGCTGTGGACATGCTGCTGGCAGGGGCGTATGCGGATTTCCACGCCGGCCCAGTTGGCGGCTTCGCTGTTCTGGCTGACCAGATCGTTCAACAGTGCATCGACATCCACGGTTTCCGGGCGTGGCGTCACTTCACCCTGATTGAGTGTGTGGCTGTCCAGCAATGAACGGAAAAGCTGTTCGACCGCGCTGAGCGCCCGGTCGATATTGTCCACCAGACGGCGCTCGTCCGTACCCAGTTTCGCGTCCCGCAGGCAGGCGGTGAACAGGCTGATGGAGTGGATGGGCTGACGCAGGTCATGACTGGCTTGAGCCAGAAAACGCGATTTGGCCTCATTGGCCGCCTGGGTTTCTTCCAGAGCGATATGCAGGCGTGAGAGCAGGAAGTACACGAACAGCGGCAGCACCAGCATGGTCAGGATCATCAGTACCGCGACGGCGGGATGTTCCTGCAGGAAGGGTGTGAGCTGGATGATGATTGCCAGCGAAGCCAGGGCAAAGCCGGTGGCCAGCAACAGGTAGTTGCGCCCGTAACGCATGCCGTAACCGACGGTCATGCTGAGCATCACCGAATACACCGGCAACATCGGTTCGCCACCCACGGTAATGGTGACAATCCCGGCCATATTGTCGAGAACCAGTGCGAATACCCGGCGTCTTGTGGACACGCCAGGTCGCTGGGCGATGCGCACGATCAGGCCCGTGCCGACGATACCGAAGCCCAGGCAATAGGCCAGAATCACCCACATCCGGGTTTCGGACATATCATCCAGGGCAAACATGATCAGCGCGTAGAGTGCGGAGGTGGCGATGACCGCCATTCGCAGCAGGGCCTGGATCATTTCCAGGTCTTTGCATTTGGAGAGTATCGACATCGCGGTTCCTGGCTGGCAGTGAGGCGAAGAGTTACTTGATGGCGAGGCTGGAGAACTGCGCCGCTGCGGCAGAGCGTGTGGATACGCCAAGCACCTTGAGCAGGCTGGACACATGGATGCGCACCGTGAAAGGCGAGATACCCAGTTCCTTGGCAATTTCCTTGTTGGTCTTTCCGGCGGCGACCAGGCCCAGCACCTGTTTCTGACGGAAAGTGAGCGCACTGAGAGCGCTGATCGTCGAATCGCTCAGAATCGAGCCTTCGGACTTGTACTTGACCACAACTTCGCCCTGACGAATGGCGATGATGGACTCGGTTATTTCCAGCGGGTCGATGTTCTTGCCGATAAAACCATCGGCACCATGAGCCATGACTTGGGAAATGGTTTCCATATCATCGATCATTGAAACAACTATGATCGACGTGCGTCGGAATTCGTCCCTTAGTTCGGCAATATTCTGCATCGAATCCAGGCCGGGAAAGCGCAGGTCGAGAATCAGCGTATCGACTTCATCACCCGAGCGTGCAAGGGTCAGGACTTCATTGAGATTACCGGCTTGCTCGATGATCGCTTCAGGCAGCAAACGCTCGATGGTGCGTAGCATGCCTTCACGAAATAAGGGGTGGTCGTCGGCCACGATGATTCTGCACGACATGCCTCTGCTTCCGAATTTTAAGTGCGCTCATCATACTCGATAGAGACAATATGTATCATAAATGATACGCCTTTAACTTGATTCTTTATCGTTTGGCGGCATTGTCGAACCGTTTCTTTTTAAGTGATATTAGGACGCCAGTATTTATTTTAAGTTCAGGAAAGGTTGTTCAACTTTTCCGGCCTGAAATCAGGAGTAAACATGCAGGAGCGGAAAAACGCCGAACTGGATCAGGCGACGCTGAGACTGATCGTTGCCACGGTTGCCATCGTCTATGTAGGGTCGATCGGTTTTCTGCCGAATTTCGACGTCGCTCAGTACGAGCCGATCCTTGCCTACTACTCGGGCTTCCTGGTGGTTTCTTTGCTCCTGCGTCATCACATCGTCCGCTATCCCGGTGTCTATCCAGTGCGCCGCGTGCTGGGAATGCTGCATGACTACACCGGGATTTCCGTCGGGCTGATCGTAGGCGGGGAAGCAACCTTGCCGATTTTCAGTGTGATGGTCTGGGTCACTCTCGGTAACGGCATGCGCTTCGGCTCACGCTACCTGGCGATTGCCGCATGCCTGGCAATGCTCTCGATCCTGATCACTTACCAATTGACGCCGTATTGGCAGTCACAGCCGTTCATGGTTCTGATGCTGATTTCGGTGACCATTCTGGTGCCGGGCTATGCCCATATCCTGCTGGTCAGGGCCCGTGAGGCTTCGGAGCAGGCAACTGTGGCCAACCGGGAGAAAGAGCGCTTTCTGGCTCAGGCCAGTCATGACCTGCGCCAGCCCATTCACTCCATTGGCATGTTTACCGCGTGCCTGCGTTCAAGTTCGCTGGGCGACTATGAGCGGAAACTGGTCGACAGCATCGATCGTTCCCTGCACAACGTTTCGCAACTGTTTCGCTCCATTCTGGATATCTACACCCTGGACAGCGGCAAGGTCTCGGCCAGCTCGGATCAGGTGAACCTGGACGAGATGCTGGCCGAGATCGTCCAGCAAAACAGTGCGGCGGCACGTTGGGCGGGTGTCGAGCTGCGGGTTCGGGCCTGTCGGCGCTGGGTCAGGACCGACGGCACGTTACTCAGCACGATGGTCCAGAATATTCTCTCCAACGCACTCAAATATGCTCCCGGGCAGCCAGTGCTGATCGGTGTCCGCAAGCGCAGGGATGGGCTGTCGATCAGCATTCATGATCAGGGCCGTGGCATGGCCGCCGAGCATCTGCCCAAGGTCTGCGACGAGTTCTACCGGATTCGCCACGAGCGTGACAAGGACGTCGAGGGCGTGGGCCTTGGGTTGTCCATCGTCAAGCGGCTCAGTCAGATTCTCGGTGTGCAGGTGAGTATCGATTCGCGGGTGGATCGTGGCACGACGGTGACGATTCACGGGCTTGAAGAGGTGGCCGCGCCTGCGCAGCCTGCACGCAGGAAGACGCTGGGCGACAGCCTGCTCAATGGCGTGAAAATCTGCCTGGTGGAAGATGACAGCAACGTCTTGATGGCCACCGCTGCGCTACTGGAAAAGTGGGGCTGCGAGGTGCAAATGGCCAATTCGGCCGAAGGCCTGACCACCGATTGCGACATCATCGTCGCCGATTACGATCTGGGTACCATCGCCAACGGTCTGGACTGCATCGACAGCATACGGGCTGATCGTGGCTGGGATGTTCCGGCCCTGATCGTCACCGGGCGCGAGGTGGAAATGGTCCAGGCAGCCTTGCAGGGCCGTAAAGTCTCGGTGCTGTCCAAGCCGCTTCGACCTTCGGAGTTGCGCCTGAGCCTGCTGGAGATGCGCGAGAAGTCTTGAGCCGGCATCCAGCTACTGTTTGTAGCGCAGTTCATCGATGAGGGTCTGCATGGCCCGTGATTTTTCCCGCTTGCTGGAATAATAGAGGTGCAGGCCCGGAAAGCTCGGCCACCAGCTTTCCAGTACCGGGAGCAGGGTGCCGTCATCGAAATGGGGCTTGGCCATGTCTTCGGGCACAAAGGCCAGCCCAAAGCCCGAGACGGCGGCATTGAGGATCTGCTTGATGCCGTTGAAAATCAGTTTGCCTTTGACCCTCACATTGATCTCGTGATCGCCATTCTTCAACTCCCAGGCATACAGCCCGCCGCGCGTCGGCAGGCGCATGTTGATGCATTCATGATCCATCAGGTCCTGAGGCCGGGCGGGCATTGTGCGCGACTCAAGGTAAGACGGTGCGCCGACGATCACCAGGCGCATGTCGGGTGCGATGCGCACGGCCTCGGTTTCCTTGGTCAGCCCGTCTCCCAGGCGAACACCGAAGTCGAAGTTTTCCGCCACGATATCGGTCAGGCCATAGTCAATGACCATTTCCACACTGATTTGCGGATACTTGGGCAGAATCTGCGCGAGCCTGGGCCAGAGCAGGGTATCGATGGCATGGTCGGTGGCCGTGATACGGATATTGCCGGCGGGTGTGTTGCCGAATTCGACCACGGCGATCAGTTCGGACTCGATGGCCTTGAGGCGCGGTTCGACCGTTTGCAGCAGGCGCTCACCGGCCTCGGTTACCGAAACACTGCGCGTGGTGCGAGTCAGAAGGCGCACGCCCAACCGTGCCTCCAGCCCCTGGATGGTATGGCTGAGCATGGATTGAGAAATCCCCAACTGAGAGGCCGCTCGCGTGAAGCTGCGTTCGCGCGCAACTGCAATCAGGGCGAGCAGGTCGCTGTAGTTTTCCTTGGGCATTAATCAATTCTCTGCATGGGGGGGCGAGCCACTTTATCAAGACGGACACAGTGTCGCAGCACTCATGAATGCAGTATTTCTGCTTCAATCCATGAGGAAGATATTGATTGATATGGTTCATGACTCTATTCGGTTTCAGGGGCTTTTCTCGGCGGCATCACGGCCTTTTAATGAGTAATGACCCGCAAAGGGCAGGGCGCTGATTGCAGCCCTGTCCGCTTTTCGTATTTCCCGCTATGAGCACACACATGGACCAGGCTTTTCGCCGCACCTTGAATAGACAGGACGTTGATCATGGCGAGTATTGATGTTCTGGTGCTACGCACGGCCTGTGACTGGTTGGCCAGCGGCCACAAGATTCTGCTTGCCACCGTCGTGCGGACCTGGGGCTCGTCGCCCAGGCCTGTGGGGTCGATGATGGTGCTTCGCGATGATGGTCGAGCGGTTGGCAGCGTGTCCGGTGGTTGCATCGAGGATGATCTGATTCATCGTTACACCACGGCTTACAGCGCGGGCAGTCTTCCCCTGACGCCCCCTGAAGTTGTGCGCTATGGCGTCAGCGCCGACGAAGCTCACCGGTTCGGGCTGCCATGTGGCGGCACACTGGAGCTGGTCCTGGAGTTCAGCCCCCCGCTGCAAACCCTGGAGCAACTGGTTGCCCAGCTTGAACAGGGTTATCTGGTGCGGCGTAACGTGAACCTGGCCGATGGCAGCGTGAGTCTGGAAACGACGCCGATCCCTGAAGAGCTCAAGTTCGACGGTGAGCGTCTGGTCAACACCCTTGGCCCAGGCTATCGCATGCTGCTGATCGGTGCCGGTGCTCTGGCCGAATATGTCTCGATCATGGCGCTGTTCAACGGGTTCAAGGTAACCGTGTGCGATCCGCGAATCGAGTACATGGACACTTGGGCCGTTGATGGCGTGGAGAAAAGCAGTGGTATGCCCGATGATGTGGTGGCGGCGTTCCGGCCCGACCTTCGGACCTGCATTATTGCCCTGAGCCACGACCCCAAGCTGGATGACCTTGCGCTGCTGGAGGCCCTGAAAAGCCAGGCGTTCTACATTGGCGCAATCGGCTCGCGGCGTAACAACCAGAGTCGCAGAGAGCGGCTGATGACCCACTTTGGCGAAACCGAGGCATCATTGCAGCGCCTGCGCGGCCCCATCGGTGTCTACATCGGCAGCAAAACCCCGGCGGAAATCGCGGTCAGCGTCATGGCCGAAATTCTTGCGGCCAAGAACAATGTTCCATTGCCCAGAGAGGCTTCGGTCGCTATTGCGAAGAGGCTGGAGGAAAGTTGTAAGCTTTAGGCTTCAGGTTCAAGCCTCAAGCCTCAAGCCTCAAGCCTCAAGCTACAAGCTACAAGCTACAAGCTACAAGCTACAAGCTACAAGCTACAAGCTACAAGCTACAAGCTAC
>NZ_JAIGPJ010000065.1:0-9904 GCF_019719005.1 Pseudomonas cichorii | reverse complement strand
GCAACCGGGTAGCGGTGTTCAAAAGCAAAGCGGGTTGACAGTGGGGGCGAGTCCATACATAGGAGCGAATTCATTCGCGAAGAAGCGTCAGGGAATCTGCACCTCGATCACACCATCGGCCGCAACGCTGACCTGGCTGGTGCCGGCTTCGACATCAGGCGTCGGGGCGGCGTCGGCGCGTTCGGCTTTCATCATCATGACCGGCGCGCGCAGGTAAGGCTGTGGATAACCCGAGGTATTGAGGTTCAGGTTCACCAGCTTGTAGCCCGTGCCACCCAGAGCCTCGGTGACCAGTTGGGCGCGGGCCTTGAACGCGGTCACGGCATCCTTGAGCAGGGCATCTTCGCTGGCCTTGCGGGTCGGGGTGGAGATGGAGAAGTCCATGCCGCCCATTTTCAGGTCGGTCAGCAACTCGCCCGTCAGCTTGGACAGCGCGGCGAAGTCGGCACTTTCCAGGCGCAGTTCGGCGCGCTCACGCCAGCCAGTGATCGACTGACCTTTCTCGTCGTAGATGGGGTAACTGTTGCGGCTGCCCTGGCGGATCGTCACGTCCTTGACCTGACGCGCCTTGCCCAGGGCCTTGTTCAGGGTTTCGGTGATCTGTGCCGCGAGCTTTGCCGGGTCGCTGTTCTGGGCTTCGCTGTAGAGCGTGACCAGCATCAGGTCGCGCTGGACCTCTTGATTGACCTCGGCGCGCAATGAAATCTGGTTGTAACGAGGTTCCTCGGCAATGGCCTGGGCACAGGCCAGGATCGTGATTCCCAGCGTGATGACCAGGGCGACAGGGCGAAGATTGAACATGAGCAACTCCTTGTTATAAAGCGTCATCCGGCGGTTGTCGGACTGATGCAAAGCTATATGACTGTAGCCAACAGTTCCGGTTCCGGACAGTCCGGTATGTGGCGCTTTGACGCACTTTTCCAGTTTTGCCTCTCGCTTGGTTATACTCGTTTCGATTCGCCTGGAGCGCTCATCAGGAGAGCTCATGCTCGCCCCCGTTCAAATGCTTTCAGCCTCGCGCCAGAACCTGTGGCGCCTGACGTTCATTCGCACCCTGGTGCTGGCTGCACAGGCCGGTTCGGTCGGCATTGCCTGGCTGTTCAATGTGCTGCCGCTGCCCTGGTTGCCACTGTCGATTACCTTGGGCTGTTCGGTCGCGCTCTGTGTGCTGACTGCCGTGCGTTTGCGCACTTCCTGGCCTGTCACGGAGCTGGAGTACGCGCTGCAACTGGCGCTGGACCTGATCATCCACAGTGCATTGCTGTATTTCTCCGGCGGTTCGACCAACCCGTTCGTGTCTTATTATCTGGTGCCGCTGACCATCGCTGCCGTCACCTTGCCATGGCGCTATTCCCTGATCTTGTCCGGTATCGCCCTGACGCTTTATACCGCGTTGCTGTACCGGTCCTATCCGCTGGAAACCTACCCGATCTCCAGAGAGAACATGCAGATCTATGGCATGTGGCTCAGCTTTGCCCTGGCGGCGTCGGTCATTACGTTCTTTGCGGCGAAGATGGCCGAAGAACTGCGTCGTCAGGAGCAGTTGCGAGCGGTGCGCCGCGAAGAGGGCCTGCGTGACGAGCAATTGCTGGCCGTTGCAACCCAGGCCGCAGGCGCAGCCCATGAGCTGGGCACGCCTCTGGCGACCATGAGCGTGTTGCTCAAGGAAATGCGCCAGGATCATAGCAATCCCGAGTTACAGGACGATCTTTCGGTCCTGCAGGAACAGGTCAAGCAGTGCAAGCAGACGCTTCAGCAACTGGTGCGTGCCGCTGAAGCCAACCGGCGCATGGCGGTGGAATATCAGACGGTGATTCAGTGGATGGACGAGTCGCTGAACCGCTGGCACCTGATGCGTCCTGAAGTCAGTTATCGTTTTTTCCAGCTGGGCAAGGACAAGGTGCCGATGCTGGCGCCGCCGCCTGACCTGACCCAGTCGCTGCTCAACCTCTTGAACAATGCGGCCGATGCCTGTCCCGACGGGCTGGAGGTCAACCTGGATTGGGACAGTGCGGAAATCTGTATCAATATTCGTGACCACGGGCCGGGTGTGCCGCTGGCCATTGCCGAGCAGATCGGCAAGCCATTCTTTACCACCAAGGGCAAAGGTTTCGGCCTGGGCCTGTTTTTGAGCAAAGCCAGCGTTACCCGCGCCGGGGGTTCTGTAAAACTCTACCGTCATGAAGAGGGCGGCACGCTCACCGAGCTGCGCTTGCCTCGTGACACTCAAGGAGATGAAGCATGAGTGATGATGACATCCAGGTCGAAGGCGAAGAGCTTCCGCATTTGCTGCTGGTCGACGACGACGCAACCTTTACCCGGGTCATGGCGCGGGCCATGAGCCGTCGCGGCTTTCGGGTCAGCACCGCAGGTTCGGCCGAAGAAGGGCTGGTGATTGCCCAGCACGATATCCCTGAATATGCCGCGCTCGACCTGAAGATGGACGGCGACTCGGGCCTGGTGCTGCTGCCCAAGCTGCTGGAGCTGGACCCGGAAATGCGCGTGGTGATCCTCACCGGTTATTCGAGCATTGCGACAGCGGTCGAAGCGATCAAGCGCGGCGCCTGCAACTACCTGTGCAAACCGGCGGATGCCGACGACGTGCTGGCGGCTCTGCTATCCGAGCATGCGAACCTGGACACGCTGGTGCCGGAAAACCCCATGTCGGTGGATCGCCTGCAATGGGAGCACATTCAGCGGGTACTGACCGAGCATGAAGGCAATATCTCGGCCACGGCCCGTGCGCTGGGCATGCACCGCCGCACCTTGCAGCGCAAATTGCAGAAGCGCCCTGTGCGCCGTTGATGAAGTTTTATTCATGAGGTCAGAGGGCGTTTTTGCTTCATTGTGAACGGGCATTGTTCTTCTTTCTGATAGAGAAGCCGGGCCTGAATCATGAATCGCAACCCTGAAGTCAACGACGCCCCGAGCGGTACGTTCCTCCCCAGAGTCTGGAAGCTGATCACGCCTTACTGGCGTAGCGAAGACAAGCGCATGGCCTGGTTGCTGCTGGCGGCGGTGATTGCCCTGTCGCTGTTCAGTGTGGAAATTTCGGTGCAGATCAACAGTTGGTACCGGGATTTCTACAACGCTCTGGAAAAGAAAGACCTGGCGTCTTTCACGCACCTGATTCTGTATTTCTGCGGCATCGCTGCCCTGGCGATTCTGGTCGCGGTGTATCGCCTCTACCTGACGCAGATGCTCACCATTCGCTGGCGCCGCTGGCTGACCGAGCAGCATTTTGCCAAGTGGCTCAGCCACAAGAATTACTACCAGCTGGAGCAGGCCGGTTACACCGATAACCCTGACCAGCGCCTGTCCGAAGACCTCGATCAGTTCACGAGTCGAACCCTGTCGCTGGGGATCGGGCTGATGAGTACGGTGGTCAGTCTGGTGTCGTTCTCGGTCATCCTGTGGGGCGTGTCGGGCAGTATCGACGTCTTGGGTGTCACGATTCCTGGCTACATGTTCTGGGCTGCGCTGGTGTATGCCGTGGTCGGTAGCTGGCTGACGCACTTGATCGGGCGGCGCCTGATTGTGTTGAACAACCAGCAGGAGCGTTTTGAGGCCGATCTGCGTTTTGCTCTGGTGCGCGTGCGGGAGAACGCCGAAAGTATCGCGCTGTGCGATGGCGAGCCCAACGAGAAGCAGCGGCTGAGCAGTCGATTCGGGATGATCTGGAGCAACTTCCGTTCGATCATGAAGGTTCAGAAAGGCCTGACCTTTTTCACGGCTGGCTATTCGCAGATTGCGCTTATCTTCCCCTTCATCGTCGCGGCGCCCCGGTATTTCGCTGGAAAGATCGAGCTGGGGGATCTGATGCAGATCAACTCGGCCTTTGGCAATGTGCAGGAAAACTTCAGCTGGTTCATCGAGGCCTATGCCTCGCTGGCTTCGTGGCGCGCGACCTGTGATCGGCTGCTCAGCTTCCGCCAAGGCATGGATGACAACGAAGCGCATCGTCCGGCTATTACCCTCAGTCGTGGTAGCGAAGCTTTGCAACTGCAGACGCTTGGGCTGGGCCTCGCCGGTGGTCGCGAACTGTTGCGCGATGCGAGTCTGTCTATCCAGGCGGGCGAGCGGGTCATGCTCAGTGGCCGCTCTGGAAGTGGCAAAAGCACCTTGCTGCGCGCTCTGGGCGGTTTATGGCATGAAGGGCAGGGACACATCCGCTTGCCGGACGAGCGTTACATGTTCATGCCGCAAAAGCCTTATCTGCCCATCGGCACGTTGCGTGAAGCCTTGAGTTATCCACAGGCCACGTCACAGTATTCGTCCGAGCGATTTGTCGAGGTTTTGCACACCTGCCGCCTGGAGCATCTGGTCGCGAGACTGGATGAAGAAAACCATTGGCAGCGCCTGTTATCGCCCGGCGAGCAACAACGTGTCGCTTTCGCCCGCGCCCTGCTGTTTGCGCCCAAGTGGTTGTATCTGGACGAGGCCACGTCTGCCATGGATGAAGAAGACGAAGCGGCACTGTATCAGGCGCTTATCGATGAGCTGCCCGACATGACGCTTCTCAGCATCGGGCACCGCAGCAGTCTCAAGCGTTTCCATGATCGGTATCTGCGTGTGGAAGGGGAAAAACTGCTTGAACAGACGAGGCTGCAATACTTTGTCTGAATTCTGTCTGTCCCCCTCCTCAGGTTTTCAGGGTGTTATCGTATAACCGCTGAGCTATGATTGGTCTTTGTTTAATAGTGCCGAGATCGATGTTGGATATGGAAAAGCAAAGCGCTGCGCCTCGCCCACGCAGAAAGCACCGCAGCCTTGCGCAAGAGCTGGTGACTGAACTGTCTGAGCGTATCAGCAGCGGACAGCTCAAGCGCGGCGACAAACTCCCTACCGAATCCGCCATCATGGAAGAGCAGGGCGTGAGTCGCACAGTGGTTCGCGAAGCCATTTCCCGCTTGCAGGCCTCCGGTCTGGTCGAGACGCGGCACGGTATCGGCACTTTCGTGCTGGATATCCCGAGCCCCAGCGGTTTCCGGATCGATCCGGCCACCATCGTCACCTTGCGTGATGTGCTGGCGGTTCTGGAGTTGCGTATCAGCCTGGAAGTCGAATCTGCGGGCCTTGCAGCGCAGCGTCGCAGCGATGAGCAACTGGCTGCCATGCGTGCAGCCCTTGATGCTCTGAACGAAAGTGCAGCCCATGCCAGCGATGCCGTGGCTTCGGACTTCCAGTTCCACCTGCAGATTGCGCTTTCCACCGGCAACCGCTACTTCACCGACATCATGACCCATCTGGGCACCAGCATCATTCCGCGCACACGCCTGAATTCGGCACGCCTGGCTCATGATGATCAGCAGCACTATATGAGCCGCCTGAGCCGCGAGCACGAAGAAATCTACGAAGCCATCGCCCGCCAGGACTCCGAGGCCGCCCGCGCCGCCATGCGCCTGCACCTGACCAACAGCCGCGAACGGCTGCGCCATGCGCATGAAGAGGCAGAGTCGCAGAGGGCATAAAGGCCGGTTGCAAGCTGCAAGCTTTAAGCTTCAAGTCAAAAGCTTGTAGCTTGTAGCTTGTAGCTTGTAGCCCAAAATCCCCTAGTGATCCTATAACTACCCCCCTTCCTCCAAAATCCCCCAACCCCCCGTCTTCAAAGGCTTCTAAGCCCTTTCATCGCTTTAGTTCCGAAAAACCTGCAAATCCCTGTTGAGACATTTTATTTTCGGTTGTACGATGACTTACGACATCGGATCTGCCCCCGGTGATCCTCTAATAATTCTGTCCCACAGGGTGTTCGAATAATGAATCCACAAGAACTGAAGTCCATCCTCTCTTCCGGTCTGCTGTCTTTCCCGGTTACCGATTTCAATGCCCAGGGCGATTTCAACCGCGCTGGCTATATCAAACGCCTTGAGTGGCTGGCTCCGTACGGCGCAAGCGCGCTGTTCGCCGCCGGTGGTACTGGCGAGTTTTTCTCCCTGGCTGCCAGCGAATACTCGGAAATCATCAAGACTGCCGTCGACACGTGCGAAACCAGCGTGCCAATCCTGGCCGGTGTCGGTGGCCCGACTCGTCAAGCCATCGAATACGCTCAAGAAGCCGAGCGTCTGGGCGCCAAAGGCCTGTTGCTGCTGCCGCACTACCTGACTGAAGCCAGCCAGGACGGCGTTGCCGCTCACGTTGAAGCGGTCTGCAAGTCGGTCAAGATCGGCGTTGTCGTCTACAACCGTAACGTTTGCCGCCTGACCGCTCCGCTGCTGGAGAAACTGGCCGAGCGCAACCCGAACCTGATCGGCTACAAGGATGGCCTGGGCGATATCGAACTGATGGTTTCGATCCGTCGTCGTCTCGGTGACCGCTTCTCGTACCTGGGTGGTCTGCCGACCGCTGAAGTCTATGCCGCCGCTTACAAGGCACTGGGCGTACCGGTCTATTCCTCGGCTGTATTCAACTTTGTTCCGAAGCTGGCGATGGACTTCTACCACGCTATCGCTCGTGACGATCACGAAGCGGTCGGCAAGTACATCGATGACTTCTTCCTGCCTTACCTGGACATTCGCAACCGTAAAGCCGGCTATGCCGTGAGCATCGTCAAGGCCGGCGCAAAAATCGCTGGTTACGATGCAGGTCCGGTTCGCGCACCGCTGACTGACCTGACTTCCGAAGAAGTCGAGTTGCTGGCTGCGCTGATGGATAAGCAAGGCAAGCAGTAACACCCGCTACAGGCAAACCGCTGAGTGATCAGCGGTTTTGTCGTTAGGCCGCAAGACCATGCAGGTAAAAGTTGTCATCGCCGCTGACACTTTTAAGGGGCCTGCAGAGCTGGACCCAAAAAAAATGTATTACCCGCGTAAAAAAATAATGAGTGGGAGTTCAAAAACATGCAAAAGTCCAAGCCGACTCACGTCCGCTATTTGATCCTGTTGATGCTGTTCCTTGTCACCACGATCAACTATGCAGACCGAGCCACCATCGCAATTGCCGGTTCAAGCATTCAGAAAGACCTCGGCATCAGTGCCGTAACCCTTGGCTACATCTTCTCTGCATTCGGCTGGGCCTACGTGGCCGGTCAGATTCCCGGTGGCTGGCTGCTCGACCGTTTCGGGTCGAAGAAAGTCTATGCCCTGAGCATTTTCACCTGGTCCCTGTTCACCCTGCTGCAAGGCTATGTGGGTGAGTTTGGCGTCTCCACTGCAATCGTCGCGCTGTTCATGCTGCGCTTCCTGGTAGGCCTGGCCGAAGCGCCGTCCTTCCCGGGTAACGCCCGCATCGTGGCTTCCTGGTTTCCGACTGCCGAACGCGGCACTGCTTCGGCGATCTTCAACTCCGCGCAATACTTCGCTACGGTACTGTTCGCTCCGCTGATGGGCTGGATCGTTTACACCTTCGGCTGGGAACATGTCTTCATCGTCATGGGCGCCGGCGGCATCGTGTTCTCGCTGCTGTGGATGAAAGTCATCTATAGCCCGCGCAACCATCCGCTGATCAACGAAGCCGAAATCGAGCACATCGCCAGCAACGGCGGCATGGTCGATCTGGATACCCAGGACAAGAGCAAGGACAAGAAAAGCGGTGGCCCGCGCTGGGATTACATTCGCCAGTTACTGACCAACCGCATGATGCTCGGTATCTACCTGAGCCAGTACTGCATCAACGGCATCACCTACTTCTTCCTGACCTGGTTCCCGGTGTACCTGGTACAGGAACGCGGCATGACGATCCTCAAGGCTGGCTTCATCGCGTCCTTGCCGGCTATCTGCGGGTTCATCGGTGGTGTGCTCGGTGGTGTCATCTCCGACTACCTGCTGCGCAAAGGCCACTCGCTGACCTTCGCCCGCAAGGCACCGATCATCTGTGGTCTGCTGCTGTCGACTTCCATCGTCACCTGTAACTATGTCGATGTTGAATGGGTCGTCGTAGGCTTCATGGCCCTGGCGTTCTTCGGTAAAGGCGTCGGTGCGCTGGGCTGGGCTGTGATGTCCGACGTTTCGCCTAAACAGATCGCCGGTCTGAGCGGTGGCCTGTTCAACACCTTCGGTAATATTGCCTCGATCACCACTCCGATCGTGATTGGTTACATCATCAGCTCCACGGGTTCCTTCAAGTGGGCACTGGTGTTCGTCGGCGCGAACGCGCTGGTGGCGGTAATCAGCTACATCTTCATAGTGGGTGAAATCAAGCGTGTGGAATTGAAAGAGCCGCCAACCAAGGGGCCTTTGCTGGACGATCAAGCCAGCGACCTTTCCCAAGCCAAATCTTGAGGTAACCGTGATGAACCTGATTCAACATGCCGACTCTCCACGGTACATCCAGCTGCATCCGCTGGATAACGTGGTGGTAGTGGTCAATGACCAGGGCGTTCCAGCCGGAACCGAGTTCGACAACGGGCTGGTGACTGTCGATAACGTACCGCAGAGCCACAAGGTCAGTACTGTGGATCTGGCTGAAGGGGAGGCCGTGATTCGTTACGGGCACACCATCGGCTATGCATTGCAGCCTATTCCACGTGGCAGTTGGGTCAGGGAAGACCTGTTGCGCATGCCTTCTGCGCCGGCGCTGGACAGCCTGCCGATGTCCGATGCGGTACCGGAAAAAGGGGAGCCGCTGGAGGGTTACACCTTCGAGGGCTACCGCAACGCCGACGGTACTGTGGGCACTCGCAATATCCTGGGCATCACCACCACTGTTCAGTGTGTGACCGGTGTTCTGGATTTTGCGGTCAAGCGTATCCGTGACGAACTGCTGCCGCGTTATCCCAACGTCGATGACGTGGTGGCCCTGACCCACAGTTATGGCTGTGGCGTGGCGATTTCGGCAACTGACGCCTACATTCCGATCCGCACCGTTCGCAACCTGGCTCGCAACCCGAACCTGGGCGGCGAAGCGCTGGTCATCAGCCTGGGCTGCGAGAAATTGCAGGCCGGGCAGGTCATGCATGAAGACGACAGCTCCGTGGATCTCAGCGAGCCATGGCTGTACCGGCTTCAGGATGCCAGCCATGGCTTCAATGAAATGGTCGAACAGATCATGGAACTGGCTGAAGTGCGTCTGAAAAAGCTGGATCAGCGTCGTCGCGAAACCGTGCCGGCGTCTGAACTGATTCTGGGCATGCAGTGCGGCGGCAGCGATGCGTTTTCCGGCATCACCGCCAACCCGGCACTGGGTTACGCCTCGGACCTGCTACTGCGTGCTGGCGCGACGGTGATGTTTTCCGAAGTGACCGAAGTGCGCGATGCCATCTACCTGCTGACTTCCCGCGCACAGGATGAAACCGTTGCGCAGGAACTGGTACGCGAGATGGACTGGTACGACCGTTACCTGGCCAAGGGCGAAGCGGATCGCAGCGCCAATACCACGCCGGGCAACAAGAAGGGCGGGTTGTCGAACATTGTCGAGAAGTCCTTGGGATCGATCGTCAAGTCCGGCAACAGCGCCATCAATGGCGTGCTTGGCCCAGGCGAGCGGTTCAAGAGCAAAGGGCTGATTTTCTGCGCTACGCCCGCCAGTGACTTCGTGTGCGGCACCTTGCAGCTCGCTGCCGGGATGAACCTGCATGTGTTCACTACCGGACGTGGTACGCCGTATGGCCTGGCCATGAGCCCGGTGGTCAAGGTTTCGACCCGTACGGAACTGGCCCAGCGCTGGCCCGACCTGATTGATATCGACGCCGGACGCATTGCAACCGGTCGCGCGACCATCGAAGACCTGGGCTGGGAGCTGTTCCACTTCTATCTGGATGTGGCCAGCGGCAAGAAAAAGACCTGGACCGAGCATTACCGCCTGCACAACGACATCACCCTGTTCAACCCGGCTCCGATTACCTGATCCGGTGCGCCAGTAGGAGCGAATTCATTCGCGAAAGGCCTTCACGAAGGAATTCGCTCCTTGTATGTTGATCTGCACCCAACGAGAGAGGCTAGGCTTGGAGGGTGATATCAACAAGATGTGT
>NZ_JAIGPJ010000064.1:0-10744 GCF_019719005.1 Pseudomonas cichorii | reverse complement strand
AGCAGTGAAACGATGCATCGCCGATGGTAGTGTGGGGTTTCCCCATGTGAGAGTAGGTCATCGTCAAGATTCAAATTCAAAACCCCCATCTGCACACGCAGGTGGGGGTTTTGTCTTTTCGGGCGATTAAAACATCGCACCCCTGTAGGACCGGATTTATCCGGGAAGAGGCCAGTGAATCACTCAGCCTCGTCCAGATTATCGATATGCCTGAACCGCTCCACCAGGAAATCAATCAGGCTGCGAACCCTCGCCGACAGATGCAACTGCTGTGGATAAACCGCATACACATCCGCCCGAGTCGGAGTCTGGTCCTCCAGCACCAGACGCAACCGGCCGCTGCGCACATACCGGGCGATATCCCATTCGGCTCTGAGCAATACTCCATAACCCTCCAGCGCCCAGTTCAGCGCCACCTCGCCGTCATTACAGCCCAACGCTCCGCGTACCTTGATGTTCTGAGTCTTCCCGCCGTTGGTAAAACTCCACACGCCATGGGGCGTTTCGTTCTGCCTGAGGAAAATGCAGTTGTGCTGCTGCAGATCCGACAGGCGCTGCGGCACGCCATGCCGTTCCAGATACAGAGGAGAGGCGCACAGCAAGCGTCGGTTGGATGCGATCTTGCGGGCATGAAAGGCGGCATCCGGCAGCGTGCCGAAGCGAATGCCCAGGTCAAAGCCATGGGTGGCCAGGTCCAGCGGGTGATCGGTGATTTCCAGCTGTATTTCCACTTCCGGGTAGCGTGAGAAAAATGCCGCCAGTGCAGGCCCGATATAACGGCGACCAAAGCCCAGGGATGCATTGACCCGAATCAGCCCCTTGGGCGTGGCACGGCTGCTGCTGACCAACTGCTCGACCTCATCGATCTGGGTCAGGATGCGCGCTGCATGGGAGAAGTACAGCTCACCTTCAGCGGTGAGGCTCATCGAGCGGGTTGTGCGGTTCACCAGGCGCACGCCAAACCGGGCTTCCAGTGCGCTCAGCCGTTTACTGACGGCTGGAGGTGTGATCCCAAGCTCTCGTGCCGTTGCAGCGAGGCTGCCCTGATTGGCCAGCAGGTAGAAAAAAGACAGGTCCAGAGTCTGATTCATTCGTAACTCAAGGTTATGGATGTAGTTATTTTGAGTAACTCACAGCTTTGTGCTCACTACATATACTCCGCTCATACCCTGCTGAACAGCCTGTTCGGCAGTACAACAAGAACGAATCAAGAGTGGAGTTGAACATGAGCGCATACAAGATTGCTGCAGTTCCAGGCGATGGCATCGGTGTCGAAGTGATCGCCGCAGGTGTCGAGGTGCTGCAAGCCCTGTCGAAAAAATCCGGGTTTGAAATCGACTTCAAACACTTCGACTGGAACTCTGATAACTACCTCAAGAACGGTTACTACATTCCCGAAGGCGGTCTTGAAGAGCTGAAAACCTTCGACGCCATTTTCTTCGGCGCCGTCGGTGCCCTGAACGTGCCTGATCATATTTCCCTGTGGGGCCTGCGCCTTCCGATCTGCCAGGGTTTCGACCAATACGCCAACGTGCGCCCGGCCCGTGTGCTGCCCGGTGTCAAAAGCCCGCTGCATAACGGCGACCAGATCGATTGGGTCGTAGTGCGCGAGAACTCCGAAGGTGAATACTCCGGCAATGGCGGCCGTGTTCACCGAGGCCTGCCGGAAGAAGTCGCCACAGAGGTGTCGGTATTTACCCGCGCCGGCGTCGAGCGTATCCACCGCTTCGCGTTTGAACTGGCACAGAGTCGCCCACGCAAACACCTGACCATGGTCACCAAGTCCAACGCCCAGCGTCACGGCATGGTGCTGTGGGACGAGATCTTCTATGAGGTTGCCAAGGACTTCCCGGACGTCAAGATCGACAAGGAACTGGTGGACGCCGTCACCACACGCATGGTGCTCAAGCCTTCGACCCTGGACGTGATTGTCGCCACCAACCTGCACGCTGACATTCTGTCCGATTTGGCAGCAGCATTGTCCGGTAGCCTGGGGATTGCGCCGACCGCCAACCTCAATCCCTCGCGCAAGTTTCCTTCCATGTTCGAGCCGATCCACGGCTCAGCTTTCGATATCACCGGCAAAGGTGTTGCCAATCCGGTCGCCACCTTCTGGACCGCCGCCATGATGCTGGAGCACTTGGGCGAAGCGGCTGCGGCCAGGCAGTTGATCTCGGCTATCGAAGCCGTGACTGAAAGCGGCCTGCATACACCTGATCTCGGCGGCAACGCCACCACCCGACAAATCACCGATGCGGTGATCGAGCTGATCAATCGTTGATTCAAAGTAGTACTGCGGCATAACGCCAGGAGGCGATCATTGATGCGCCCCCTGGCATTTCCTGACAACAATAAAAAATCAGGGCCCCGTCATGAAAAGAATTCTTTCCAAGCTTTATATACAAGTCCTGCTTGCCGTCATCCTCGGCGCCGTCGTCGGTGTGCTGGTTCCTGAAACCGGTACAGCGCTCAAGCCTCTTGGCGATGCCTTCATCAAACTGATCAAGATGCTGCTCGCGCCGGTGATCTTCCTGACCGTCGTGACCGGCATTGCCCGTATGGAAAACATGAAAGAGTTGGGACGCGTCGGCTTTCGCGCCCTGATCTATTTCGAGGTGGTATCGACCCTCGCTCTGGTCCTGGGCCTGATCGTCGTCGATGTGTTCAAGCCCGGTGCAGGCATGAACATCGATCCGGCCACGCTGGACACCTCCAGCCTCGCCACTTACACCACCGCAGCCAAACATGCCACGTTCATGGATTTCGTGATGAACATCATCCCCGACACCATCGTGGACGCCTTCGCCAAGGGCAATGTGCTGCAAATCCTGCTGTTCTCGGTGCTGCTCGGTGTGGCCCTGGCGAATGTCGGGCCGCGTGGCAAAGCATTCGTCGATACGCTGGATAGCCTGATGCAAGGCATGTTCAAGATCGTCGGCATGGTGATGCGCCTGGCCCCTATTGGGGCGTTCGGTGCAATTGCCTTTACCATCGGCAAATACGGTTTCGGCTCGCTGTTCTCACTGGGCAAGCTGATGGCCTGCGTCTACCTCACCTGTGCGGTATTCGTGATCTTTGTTCTGGGGCCGATCTGTCGTTACAGCGGTTTCAGCCTGTGGAAATTCCTTCGCTTCATCAAGGAAGAGTTGTTCACGGTATTGGGCACCAGCTCGTCGGAGTCGGTGTTGCCACAGATGATTTCCAAGATGGAAAAGGCCGGGGTTTCCAAGCCGGTGGCCGGGATGATCATTCCGTCGGGCCTGACCTTCAATCCTGACGGGCAGGCGATCTACTACACCATTGCGGCGATTTTCATTGCGCAGGCGACCAACACACCGCTGACTCTGACCGATCAGTTGATCGTGCTCGCGGTGCTGATGTTCACCTCCAAAGGCTCGGCGGGTGTGACCGGTTCCGGGTTCATCATTCTGGCCGCGACACTGGCATCGCTGGGGACCATTCCGGTGGCAGGCATGGTGTTGCTGTTGGGTGTGGACCGCTTCATGTCCGAGGCGAGAGCGATCACCAACACCATCGGCAACGGTGTCGGCACCATGGCTATCGCCAAGTGGGTGGGGGCTCTGGATACGGAGAAGATGAACAAGGCGCTCAATGGCGAGCAGCAGGAGAACAAACCTGAGATCGTGACGCCTGCTGCGACCGCGACCCATGTTGTCTTGCCGGGAATGAAAGGCGCTCCCCAGGTTTAAAGGAGCGCCTCCCAGACTCCGGCGCTGTTATTCAGCCAACGCCGGAGCTTCTTGCTGTTTCACCTCTTCACGACGGCGGATGTACTTCCAGTCCGCTTCATCGATGTAGATGCCATTAGGGCCGCTACCACCTTCAAGGTCGATGGCCACATGGGCCGAGACTTGAGGTTTCACGCTCGCCAGAATCGGCACGAAGCCCAGTTGCAGGCTGGTTTCCAGCAAGGCTGCCTGGTTCTTCTCGTCGATGTCTGCTGCTTCGTCCAGGTAGTACGGCAAGCGCACACGGCCAGCCAGATCACGGTCCATCAAGTGCAGCAACAAGTACATGTTGGTCAGCGCCTTGATGGTCATGGTTGTACCGTTGGACGCAGCACCGTCGATGTCGGTGTGGATAACCGGCTGGCCGTGAACCTTGGTGATCTCGAACGCCAGCTCGAAGAGGTCTTTCAAGCCCAACTGGTTGTGATTGGCCGCTACCAGTCGTGCCAGATATTCCTTGGCTTCCTCGTTCTTGTTGTCCTGCTCGGCGCTTTGGCTCAAGTCGAACACGGACAGGGTTTCACCTTCTTCATACTGACCGGCGCTGTGGATGATCTGGTCGATATGCTTGAGGGCTTCCTTGTTCGGCGCAAGGACGATACGGAAGCTGGCCAGGTTGGAAACCTGACGCTTGTTGATCTCGCGGTTGAACAGCGCCAACTGGTGTTCCAGGCTGTCGTAGTCGCTGCGGATATTGCGCAAGGTACGGGCGATATCCGTGACCGCTGCACGACGCGCCTTGCCCAGGGTCAGGGCTTCGTCGGTGCGGTGCGCGTAAGCGTTGATCAGCAATTGCAGACGACGCTCCACGTCCTCTTCACTGTCGAACTTGGCAACGCCCTTCAGGCGCACCTGCGCATACAGTGCTTCGATCTGGCCATCGCTGCGAAGCAGACCCTGCCAACTGTCCTGATAGTCATTGAGCAATGGCAGCAGGTTGTCCATGGAGTCGTCGACCGGGTCCATGAACGGCGTGCCGAATGGCATGTCCGCAGGCAGCAACTGACGGCGACGCAGGGCGTCATCCAGTGTGCGCTGCTTGGCTTCCATGTCGCCGATCTGGCGAGCGACCAGTTGCAGCTTGGCGGACAGTTGCTGGACGCGCTCGGTGAAGGCATCGCTGGAGCGCTTGAGTTCGTCCTGCGTGGCCTCCAGTTGCGCCAGCTCTTCATGCTTGCCGGCTTCTTCTGCGCTCAGGGTCTGGCAGCGGCGGAAATCTTCCAGAGCCTTTTGAGCGTCCAGAACCTGCTGATACAAGGCTTCTGTCTGGGTCTTGCTGGCAGCGCGGTCGGCGGCAACGGCCTGCTGGGTTTTCAGTTGCTTGAGTTCTTTTTCCAGACGCTCTTTCTGGTCCCGCAATGCCGCACGGTCAGCCAGTGCCTGCAAGGCGGGCGGTTCGATATGCGACAGGTTGATGGACAACCCCGGCACCTGGAACTGATCGCCCTTGAAGCCATCGAGGATGGTTTCCAGAGATTTGACCCACGCATCGCCATCGTCCAGCGCAATGCCTTGCTCGCCCAGTGGCAGGCTGAACAGCGCGCTGTTGAACAGGCGCATCAGGCGCTCGACGTCCGGCTGCGAGAACTCTTCGCGCAGGCGGGCGTAGCTGTTGTTGTCGGCGTGATCGAGTTGCTGCTTGACCGATTTCAGGCGTTTTTCCAGATCCCGCAGACGCTCTTCCAGGTCCTCGGCGCTGAACTGACGAGACTGGGCCAGCGCACCGGCCAGTTCGTCGTGAGCATCCTTGGCGGCCAGCAGTTGCTGCTCCAGCACCTTGACGTCATCGACCAGCGCGAAGCGGTTCTTGAGTACCGACAGCTCGCCGATCCAGCGCTGAATGCTGCTGATCTCACGCTCCAGACGCATCAGCTCCTGAGTGCTGTTGCGTTGATCATTCTGCATCTCGTCCTGCTGGGCACGGTAATGCTCAGCCTGGATGACCAGTTCTTCCTTGCGGGCGCTGGAGTAGTCCGACCAGGTGCCGAGCAACGAATCCAGCAGCGGCGACAGGCGATGCAGCTTGCCGCGCAGGATATCCCGCTGCTTGACGCCAGCGGCCAGTGCTTCCACTAGCGGGCCGGCGAGCACCAGCGAGTTGTAGTCCTGCTCCATGCGCCGCACATCGCGGAATGCTTCTTCGCAGGCCGCAATGTAATCGACGCTGCCGGAACGCAGGCTGTGCTCGAAGGCATCCAGGAACAACTGTTTGAGTTTGGCCGCAGTGATTTCGCGCATGTGCAGCAGGTTGATGAACAGGGCGCGGAAGGTCTTGAGGCTTTGCTCGCTGGTGGAACGCAGTGGAATCAGCGTCAGGTCCAGCGGGATCGAGGTGTGTCCGCCTACCAGCAGGCGACGCAGTTCGTCCGGCTTCAGCTCGTAGGCTTTCAGGCCTTTGCTTTCCAGGTTGCTGAACAGCTCTTTCTGCCGCAGGCAGGTGTCGTTCTTCTGGTAATGGCTAAGGTCCAGCTCACCGGCATAGGCGAAGAACTGGTGCCCGAAGCCGCCGCCCGGGCCGCGACCGACGACGCCGATCACGTGCGGGCCGTGGGGCAGGGAAACTTCCACCAGAATGTAACTGGTGTCCGAGGCGAAGTAGAAACGGCGCGATTGCTCCAGGCTGTACTTGCCGAAGCTCATGTCCGACATGCGCGCCAGAATCGGGAACTGCAGGGCGTTGATCGAAGCACTCTTGCCCAGGTTGTTCGCGCCGTAGACCGACAGCGGGTTTTCCAGCGGGAACAGGCCAAGGCTGTAGCCAGCGGTGTTCAACAGGGCAAAACGGCGGATGCCATAACGTTCCTGGCTCATGCGTCCATCTCCTGTTGTTCTTCAGCAATTGCGCGTGCCAGGGCCTGCTCTTCGGTTTCTTCGGCGAACTCGGCCAGATCCAGCGGATCGTCGGTTTGCAGCAGTTTCTCGTCGCTGTCGTCATCGATCAGGATCGGTGTCGGCAGAGGCAGGTCGCTGTGCAGGCTGGCGGCCAGATCACGGTCCTGCTGCACCGACAGGCACACATCAAGGAAGCGATGCATCGGCGGCAGGAAGCGATAGATCCCCACTTCTTCACTGGCAAAACCCAGTTGAGTCATGCGGCGCATGATCTTCTCTTCGAGTTCTTCCTGAGTCTGGACTTCAGCCTGCAAGAACAGGTCGCGGTATTTATCCAGCATCGAAGGCAGCTCATCGCGGCCCAGGGTGCCGCCGTCGAGCACGGCCATCGGGTCGCGACCCTGGTCGGCCAGATGCTCGACCAGGATGAACGTGAACAGGGCCAGACGCTGCGCAGTCTTGTTCACCTGTGCGGCGGCCAGCTCCGGGACGAAGTAGTAGAAACCGCGGGTATCGCAGACCAGCTCGAAACCCAGCGCCTTGAACAGCGTGCGGTACTGGTCCTGGGCATTGGAGAGTTGGGCATACAGCTCCGGGTCGCGGCGGCTGATGTGATAGCCCTTGAACAGCTCGCGAAAGATCGGCGCAAGCTGGGACATTTCGGAAAGATCAAGATGCATGAAGGGTGCTCTCGGAATTCTCTGGCTGCTCGTCTCGGGTCGAGAGCAGGGCGAAGGAGCGCAGGCTGACGCGGTGCTCCTGAGTGAAATACTCGCGACGCTCCAGGCGTTCGCGGGCGAAGCGCTTGTCACGGGACAGGCGCGAGAACCAGTACAGCAACTCGTCGGTGGCGCCGTTGGGTTCCTGCTCCAGCAGCCAGACCATCAGGTCCGGCAGCGGCAGAGCGTCTTCGCAGCGTTCGAGCATTTCCTTGACGGTACGCGGTGCCTGAGGCGGTGCGCCCTTGCGTGCAGTGCCGCTGGCCTTGGGGAATTTTGCGGGTTTGGGTTCAAAGCGGGCCAGTGCGTAGACATAAGCCTCGACCTGGCTGGCGCTGCCCAGAAACGTACTCTGCGGACGGGTGAACATCGGCATCGCCGCCTGCGGCACGGCATCCAGCCCTTTGCGGCGAATAGCCGACAAGGCCAGCGCGGCGCCACGGGTTACGGCGTTATGGCGACGGGCTTCCTCGCGCAGCGGCAGCAGCAGTTCACGCGCATGACGCAGGGTGAGCTGGGCGCTGGTCTGCATTTCCAGGATACGCGCATGGGTGCGCAACAGCATGTCGTCGTCTACCAGATGGCCAAGACGTTGCTGTTCGGTCAGCAGGCGCAACAGCACGTTCTCTACCTTGCGCACGCCTTGCTCAAATGCGCCGTCGGCGTTGACCAGTTGGATCATCGGCTCGACGTATTCGTCCCAGGTCGCGAGCACCTCGGCGTAGCGCTGGCGCAGTGGGATCTGACGGTCGCTGGTCTTGGCGCGATCGGCAACGGCCACCAGTGCCTGTTCGTCGTTGGCGAGTTTTTTCAGGACATCGCGCACGCGCATGTCCAGCAGGCGCAACTGGCGGGCCAGATCGTTGGCGTCGCGAATGTCGAAGGCATCCTGAATGTAACCGGCCAGTCGCTCCAGATGGCGCAGATAGGCTTCGATTTCCAGGCATAACCCCAGACGGTGCTCGCGGCGCAGATAGGACAGGAAGTCATGGATCTGCGCATTGAGCTCGAAACGGTTCGGGCTTTTGGCGACAGGCACCAGAATGTCCAGACGAATCCATACATCCAGCAGGTTGGTGATGTCTTGCGGTGTGCTGTCCAGCTGCTGAGCGGCCAGTTGCAGACGCAGTTCGCTCAGGCTCAGCGTGCCCTGGTCGAAGTGTTCGCATAAAGGCTCGAGTAGCGCCCAGTGCTCGGCAAGGGCGCGCAGGACGCGCTTGGGTTCGATCATTGGTAGGCCGACTGTTGGCAAGTGAAAAGGAGCGATTGTACTGCATCAGCCACTGAAGATTTCACCTCCCGGCGATCAACTGCGGCGCGAATCGGCGAAGAGCGCTAGAATTGCGCGCTTAACTTATCCACAGGTGGCCGACCTTTGCTCAACGAGTCCCGTCGCCGCGCCTATTTGACTGCCATGCAGGTGGTCAACTGGCTGCCGCGCACTGAACTGCCTTTCGCTGCACCGTCCCGTGCGGAGCTGCTTGCGCCGTTGCCGGTGGAGGTCGAAAGCATTGCGCCTGTCGTGCCTGAAACGCCGGTTGCCGCCCAATCTCCAGTGGCCCCAGGCGCCGCGCCGGTTGCGCGTCAGGCCGAGCGGCCGAAGATCGAAGTGCCTCGTCCATCCTCCGCCAGTAAAAGCGCTCCAGTGGCTGCGGCAGAAGAGGCCGAGGCCACATCGACGGTCAAGGCCGTTGTCGTACCGCCACCGCGTTTTTCCTTGCAACTGCTGCGTGCCGGGCGTTGCCTGCTGCTGGTTGAGCTGCCTACCGGGCAGCCATTCCAGAGTCGCGATCCTGCTTACCTGTTGCTCAAGGACATGCTGCGCGCTGCCGGTTTGCCCGATAGCCCGCAGATCATCGGCGAGCCTGTGCGCTGGCCTCTGCTGGTTCGCGGCAACATGGATCAAGGGCCTGATGCGGCACGTGACTTTGTGCAGGGCTTTGTTGCTGCCCGCCTTGAAGACGAACCCTGTGCCTGCCTGTGGCTGATCGGCCTGCCTGCCGTGCGCTTTGCCGGTGAGGTCGATGCCGAAGCTTTCAACCGTGAACTGCAAGTCGAAGGTCTTGGAGCAGCGTGGGCGCTGCCAGGGCTGGAATTACTGATGGACGAGCCGCATCGCAAGGCGGACGTCTGGCAAGCCATGCGTCGGCTGATGGCGCGCTGGAAATCCATAGATGAGTGACGCGATAACCTTTCGCCCGATGACCGAAGCAGATCTGGATGCGGTATTGAAGATCGAGTATGCCGCCTTCAGTCATCCCTGGACGCGAGGCATCTTTCTCGAAGGCCTGAAATCCTATGACATCTGGCTGATGTTCGAGGGCGCACAACAAGTAGGGCATGGCGTCATTCAGGTCATCATCGATGAAGCGCATCTGCTCAATATTACCGTCAAGCCCGAGAGCCAGGGCCGCGGCCTGGGTTTGCGTCTGCTTGATCATCTGATGAAGCGTGCTTACGAACTCAACGGGCGTGAGTGCTTCCTGGAACTGCGCGACAGCAATCGAGCGGCCTATCGTCTGTATGAAAACTACGGTTTCAACGAGATCGGTCGGCGTCGCGACTACTATCCGGCTGTCGGAGGACGCGAGGATGCCGTCGTGATGGCCTGTACGCTGCTGGAGTAGTCGTGCCACTGGCGCAAAAAATAGCTCGCAAGTAGTGGCACCTTGGCGTGACTTGGCGTGTTGGACGCCAGTCAAAGCTGGGCATCATTATCGAGGGCGTCATAGCATGAACGATCTACAAGACCTGATTGATAACAACGAGCGTTGGGCCGATGCGATCAAACAGGAAGACCCTGAGTTCTTCGCCAAGCTGGCTCGCCAGCAAACCCCGGAATATCTTTGGATCGGCTGCTCGGATGCACGCGTTCCCGCCAACGAGATCGTAGGCATGTTGCCTGGCGATCTGTTCGTACACCGGAACGTGGCCAATGTTGTATTGCACACTGACCTGAACTGCCTGTCAGTCATTCAGTACGCGGTTGATGTACTGAAGGTCAAACACATCCTCGTGACCGGGCACTATGGTTGCGGTGGTGTTCGCGCCTCCATGCAGGACCGCCAGTTCGGCCTGATCGATGGCTGGCTGCGTACGATTCGCGACCTGTATTACGAAAAGCGTGAAGAGTTGGCGAAACTGCCGACCGAGGAAGAACAGGTTGATCGCCTGTGCGAACTCAACGTGATTCAGCAGGTGGCCAACGTCGGTCATACCAGCATCGTGCAGAACGCCTGGCATCGTGGGCAGAGCCTTTCGGTGCATGGCTGCATCTACGGCATCAAGGATGGCCGCTGGAAAAGCCTGGACACGACCATCAGCGGCCCTGAGCAATTGCCACCGCAATATCGCCTGCGTCCTCTGTAACCCCGTAATCAGATGGACTCGCCCCCGCCGAGGCGTCTATGCGCCACGGTGGCATCCTATAGATGTCAACGACAG
>NZ_JAIGPJ010000063.1:0-14180 GCF_019719005.1 Pseudomonas cichorii | reverse complement strand
AACTTGCAAACTATTGATTTACAAGGCTTTTTCAGTTCCGTCTGCGCCGGAAGTGGGGCGAATTATAGAGAGATTAAATCGCCCGTCAACCGTTAATTTCGATTTCAGCAAAACTAGCCTCACCAGGCTTCCTTCTATATAAGAAGACCACACCATCTGCGCAATATATTGCGCAATTCTGCTTTATTAAGCATCATACCGCCCTCACTACCCCCGTTTACCCTGGATACACACCCGAAATGACCAACAAGCCTCGTATCGCCTCCATCATCTTTCCCCTGGGATTGCTGATGATTGCGATGGCCTCCATTCAAAGCGGCGCCTCGCTGGCCAAAAGTCTTTTCCCAGCCGTAGGCGCACAAGGGACCACCACGCTGCGACTGGTCTTTGCCAGCCTGATCCTGCTGGTGATTTTGCGCCCCTGGCGAGCGCGCCTCACTGCCAGCTCATTACGCACGGTGGTCATTTACGGAATCGCACTGGGCGGGATGAATTTCCTCTTCTATATGTCCCTGCAAACCATTCCGCTGGGCATTGCAGTCGCCCTGGAGTTTACCGGGCCACTGGCTGTCGCCCTGCTCTCTTCACGCAAAGCCATCGACTTTCTCTGGGTGGTATTGGCCGTTATCGGTCTGTTACTGCTCATCCCGATCGGCCAGTCGAGTGCCAGCATTGATCTGCTCGGCGCGGCCTACGCGCTGGGTGCAGGAGTGTGCTGGGCTCTTTATATTCTGTTCGGCCAGAAAGCCGGTGCCGACAACGGGGTCCAGACCGCAGCACTGGGGGTCATCATTGCAGCGATCTTCATCGCTCCGATCGGAGCGGTACATGCTGGCTCGGCACTGCTCGACATTTCCCTGATCCCTGCCGCTCTGGGTGTCGCGATTCTGTCCACCGCATTGCCTTATAGCCTGGAAATGGTCGCATTGACCCGCATGCCTGCACAGACCTTTGGAATGCTGGCAAGCCTGGAGCCGGTATTTGCCGCCTTGTCGGGCATTCTTTTCCTTGGCGAACACCTGACACTGGTCCAGTGGCTGGCAATTCTAGCCATAATCATGGCATCCATCGGCGCCACCCTGACGTCGACGTCAGGCAAACCGCAGCTCGTGCCTGCAGATTGAGCCTTCAGGAAAATGGATATGCTTTTGGGTGACAGAGCACTAGCATTTGTCACGCGCATGAGCCATGTTTAAGCCTTTATGATTTCTCGCTTCGCAGATAATGCCATCGAGCTATCACTTTACGAACGTCATTATGTGATCACAAGAACTCAGGCCAGACGCTGGCTTTGAATAATGACCAGTTAAGGAAGGGCATGAAATACATCTTTATCGTACTGGCGTTACTCGCCGTCGCCGGATGTGCGACAACGTCCAACCCTGTCAAGCAAGGCAAGCGCGGTATCCACATCAATTGCTCGGGCCTGTCTTCATCCTGGGAAAAATGCAACGAACTGGCTACGAATGCCTGTGAGTCCAGGAGCTACAAGGTCATCGCCAAGTCCGGCGATGTGGTGGAAGATCCGGGCGATTACCCGTTCGGTCTGAACCCGGCAGGCTATACCCGCCGCAGCATGATCTTTGTTTGCGCCAAAAGCTCGCCGATAGGCCAGGCCGCGCCGAGCCCCTGAGGCTTCGACGCTTCAACACAGGTATATCAGACCGCTGTCGTGCGGACCTGCAGCCACTTCAGGGCCGCACCTTGCAGCAGCGGGCTCAGGCGCTCATTGACATGGGCATGATAGTCGTTGAGCCACTTGCGCTCATCCTGGCTCAGCAGTGAGATTTCCAGGCAGCGCGTATCGATCGGGCACAGCGTAAGCGTCTCGAACCTGAGAAATTCACCGAACTCGGTATTGCCCGCTTCCTGATTGATGACCAGATTCTCGATTCGCACTCCCCAGCGACCCGGCCGGTAAGTACCCGGCTCGATGGACGTGATCATCCCCGGCAACATTGCTGTCTGTGGCGTGGCCGCCGCCTGATAGGCAATGACCTGCGGCCCTTCGTGCACATTCAGGAAATAACCGACACCGTGCCCGGTGCCATGACCGTAATTGACCTCGTCGGCCCATATCGGCGCACGGGCAATGGCATCCAGCAACGGAGACAGGATCCCCTTCGGAAAACGAGCCCGGGATAGAGCAATCACGCCCTTGAGCACTCGAGTACAGTCCTGCTTCTGCTCAGTACTAGGCGTACCTACCGGAACCATGCGCGTAATGTCGGTAGTGCCGCCCAGATACTGTCCACCGGAGTCAATCAGCAACAGGCCGTCACCCTCGATCTGCGCATGCTCCTCTTCACTGGCACGGTAATGCGGCATTGCACCGTTACCATTGAATCCCGCGATGGTGGCAAAACTTGGCGACACATAACCAGGACGTTTCTGACGAGCTTCGCCGAGTTTTTCGTCGATGGTCAGCTCACTGACGGGCTCGCGCCCCAATGCCGCGTCAAGCCAGGCAAAGAACTCGCACAGCGCTGCACCGTCCTGCTCCATGACCTGGCGAATGTGTCGTGTATCAGCTTCGGTCTTGCGGGATTTGAACAAGGTACTCGGATTCAGCCCTTCGACCAGCGTCACTTCACTGTCCAGATAATCGAGCAGGCCACAAGTCACTCGTGCCGGGTCCACCAGCAAACGCGCATCCTTTGGCACTTCGCGCAACGCTGCACCGATCTGCGTGTACTCCAGCAGGTTGATACCGTCACGCACAAGGCTCTGGCGCACATCCTCGCCCACCTTGTCCGAGGCCACGAACAGCGTGACGCTCTGAGGCCCGATCAGTGCAAAAGAGATGAAGACCGGGTTGTAGGAAACATCGGTGCCACGCAGATTGAACAGCCAGGCAATGTCATCCAGGGTCGCGATGAAATGCCAATCAGCTCCACGCTCAAGCATGGCCTGGCGCACTCGGGCCAGTTTCTCGCCCCGTTCAAGGGTGGCGTATGGCGGCAGGTGTTCAAATACGGGATTGGTCGGCAAGGCAGGACGGTCTTTCCATAGCTCATTGAGCAGGTCCATGTCCGTGCGCAACCTGGCTCCACGGGCATACAGCTTGCTGGCAAGACTGCGGGAGGAAGCGACAGCCAGCACGGCACCGTCGACGGCAACGACCGTTTCAGCCCCGGCCTGATCGGCAAGCCACTCCAGAGGACCTTGCTGGCCGGGAAGCAGCTTGACCAGTTCGATACCGCTGCCCGCCAGCTCCTTGGTCGCCTGCTCCCAGTAACGACTGTCGGCCCAGACACCGGCGAAATCCTGAGTGATGACCAGCGTTCCCACGGAGCCATGGAAACCGGAAAGCCATTGCCGACCTTGCCAATAGCCAGGCAGATATTCGGAGAGATGGGGATCTGCCGAGGGCACCAGATAGGCATCGATCTGTTCCCGACTCATCAAGGCGCGCGTCTGCGCCAGACGTTCTGCCACTCCTGTGGATTGCGTACTCATTGACTCTCCTGACCCGATTTAATCGCTATATCGGGTCAGATAATGGAGCACCAATCAAGACTGAGCAACCGCCCAGAACGCAGGCTGGATCAATGAGGCACGAATCAACTCCACGGCGCGGTCGATATCCTGCTCGTGGGTGAAACGTCCCAGGCTCAGGCGAATGGTCTGACTCGCCGCCTGCGGGCTGTGTCCCAGCGCCAGCAGCACGTGCGAAGGCGTGTTCTTCGCGGAGTTGCAGGCCGAGGTGGATGAGAAAGCCAGGCCGTTGCCAAGGGCAGCGATATTGAGGTCGCTCTTGCCAAAGGTAAGGCTGAGGGTATGTGCAATGCGCTGGTCAGGGCTGCCATTGATTCTTACACCAGGAATATCCGCCAGACGCTCACGTAGACGAAGATTCAGACGCTCGATATGGGCGATTTCCTGTTCCAGCGAATCGGCAGCCAGGGCGAAGGCTGCACCCATGCCCGCAATCTGGTGAGTTGCAAGGGTTCCAGAGCGCAGACCGCATTCATGACCGCCGCCATGAATCTGGGCCAGCACCCGCTGCTCGGCTCGCGGACCGACATACAGGGCGCCAATACCTTTGGGACCATAGATCTTGTGCGCCGAAAACGACATCAGGTCCACGGCCAGTTCCGCCAGGTTGATCGCCAGCTTGCCGGCACCTTGAGCGGCGTCCACATGAAACAGCGCGCCGTGATCACGGACCCGTTTGCCGATCTCGGCGATGTCGGTGACGGTTCCCAGTTCGTTGTTGACCAGCATCAGCGACACCAGAAAAGTGTCGTCACGCAGGGCTGCACTTACAGCCTCGGGGGTAATCAGGCCATCGGCATCAGGGGCAAGGTAGGTCACCTCGTATCCACCGGCTTCGAGTTGCTGGGCTGTATCGAGGATGGCTTTGTGTTCGATCTGGCTGGTGATGATGTGCCCGCCGGACTGTGACGTGCGCAGTGCATGCTCCTGTGCCACGCCCTTGAGCGCCAGGTTATTGGACTCGGTCGCGCCGGACGTCCAGATAATCTGCCCTGCCTGGGCACCGACCAGACCGGCCACCTGCTCGCGTGCGTATTCGACTGTCAGGCGCGCCTGTTGGCCATATGTATGAGAACTGGAAGCGGGATTGCCGAAATTGCCCGTTATTCCCAGACACTTGACCATCACCTGAATCACGCGCTCGTCCACGGGGGTGGTGGCAGCGTAATCGAAATACAGCGCAGAATTTTGCATGTACAGCCCTCTGAATTGCCCAGCCCGGCATCCCGAACTGCTTACATGATCGACATATCCCTTCGATCCGGTTCAAACCCTGAGACCATCCTCAAAGCACGCTACGTTACATATCACAGCTTCAATATTGCATGAAATCACATAGAACCAAAAATTATATATTATTATTTATATATTCAAATAAGGAATAACAGATACCCTGCAAACGTGTCGACAGCACCTATGCTCAGCGCTCTGGATCCTCTTGTACAAATTTTACACCCGCTGTTGTGTAAATATGCCCAAAAAATGACACCGCCCTTTTATGAGGCATACGTTATTTTTTTGACTCCTTTTTAAATCAATGACTTATTTTTTAAATGAAACGGTTTATCAAGTATTTAACAGAAAGCTGACGAAATAATTTGACAGATTGGCTGACGCTACCAATATATAGGACTGTCAGCCCCATCCTGGACTGTACGTAAATGCCACAGAGCACAACGCAGGATCGGGTCACGCCGTAGCTTTCTTGTTCTGCCCACGATGTTAGTTGTTTCCACGGAGCCTTGCCCTCGCCCCGCTGGATGTCTGTTGACTCATGAAACCCTTGAAATTACTGAACACGTTCGGTGTGGCGGTAGCTTTGTCTGAAGCAATCGCTCGACTGGAACGGATTCGTTCAATCAGGCTGGCGTGGGTGTCATTTGAATGAATGCAAGTCCGGATCCCGATGATTCGGGCGGTAGCGTGCCCGGACATCCGGTAAATCCATAACCAGGCCAGCAGTTTCGCTTTTGGTTTTTCGCCTCCACCTGCCCAAAGGTGTAACTGAAATGCCACTGATACCCGCTTTCGACACCCAACAGATTCAACACCTGGCCAACGATATAGATGCACAGGGATTCACTACCCTCACGAACATATTGAGCGACACCGACCTGGAGCAGTTGCGGGCCTTCACAGACAGCCGGGCGTCGAAGCATCCGGGTGAGTACTTTGCCTACCATGGCGAAAAAAGCCTGGGCGAAAGCCTGCTGGCCAGCCTGTGGTCAGACCCGACATTCAAACAGCTCATGGCCAGCCTCTACCGGCATGCCGCCCTGCAGGAAAGCCCCAGCGAGCAGATATTCCCTGTACTGCGCTGCATACAGGGTTCCCAGGGAGTACGGGAGTCCAACTGCTTTCACTTCGATGCCAGTCTGGTCACCGCATTGATTCCGATCTACATCCCGGTCGACGGCGAAGAATGCGGCGACCTGATGCTGTTCTCCAACGCACGCAAGCTGCGCAGCAACGTGGCGCGCAATGTCGTCGAGAAGGCACTGTTACAGAATCGCTTCAGCCGCTGGCTGACCTGTTTCGCCATCAATCGCGGCTGGCTCAGGCCGACAGTCCTGAAACTGCAGCCCGGCAATATCTATCTGTTCTGGGGCTATCGCTCCTTGCACGCCAACCAGCCATGCAGTCCTGGTCTGAAACGGGCCACGGCCATCCTGCATTTCGGCGACCCCCACAGCGGCAGCACGCTCACCCGTCTGATTCTGGGCATGAATCAGGGCCGGGCAGCACGTGTCAGCGCACAAACCAGTTCTTCGCCTCCAGAACCGACCTCTCCCTAGCTCAGGCAAGGAACAGGCGCCCACCGCAACAGAACGATCCGACAAGCGACATGGAGGTTTCGATGATTAACGTAACCAAGACTTACCTTGGTGATATCGACAAGTTCAAGACGTATGTCGAGGGTATCTACGCACGAGGCTGGCTGACCAACCACGGGCCACTGGTAGGCGAACTGGAAAGCCGACTCAAGGAATACCTGGGAGTCAGGCACATCATCCTGACCAATAATGGCACCCTGGCGTTGCAAGTCGCTTATCGCGCCCTGGGCCTGAGCGGCAGCGCCGTGACCACGCCGTTCAGCTTTGTGGCGACCACCAGTTCTCTGCAATGGGAAGGTATCCGGCCGATCTTCGCGGATATCGACCCACACACCTGGAACATCTCGCCACAGCACATCGAAAGCGTGATGACTGAAGACACCAGCGCGATTGTCGGCACCCATGTGTTCGGCAACCCTTGCGCAGTCGACGCCATCGAGCAGATCGCACGCAAGCACCGGCTCAAAGTGGTCTATGACGGTGCACATGCATTCGCGGTGCGCCATGGCGGTCAGTCAGTGCTTAACCGGGGCGACATCAGCACCCTGAGTTTCCATGCGACCAAGCTGTTTCACACCATCGAAGGTGGCGCGATCATCACCAACGATGACGAACTGGCCAGGCGCGTCTATCTGCTGTGCAACTTCGGTATTGCCGATGTCGACAAGATCGACGGCATTGGCATCAACGCCAAGCTCAATGAGTTCTCGGCCGCCATGGGCCTGTGCATTCTGGACAATATCGAGAATATCCTCGAAGAACGTGCCGAAATCGCCCATCGCTACAGCTCGCGTCTGGAAAGTTACCTGGACCTGCAGCAACCCGAGCCCGACAGCGAGCTGAACAACAGTTACTTCCCGGTGGCCCTGCAGGACGAGCAGCATCTGCTCAGGGTACGCGCCTCGCTCAACGCCCGCAGTATCAACCCGCGGCGCTACTTCTACCCGTCTCTGGACACCCTCGAATACCTCCAGCCGCAACCGGGGCAACCCGTGTCACGGGCCTTGAGCGAGCGTGTGCTGTGCCTGCCCATCTACCCTGGCCTGTCCCGTGACGATCAGGACCGGGTCATTCATACCCTGATCGAAGAATGCAGCCTGGGCAGTGCCAGCTATCAAAGCCCCGCCATTGCCCAGGTCATCTGATGCCCATGTTCAGCAAACGCTCCGTGATCGGTAATACCGCGCTGAATTACGCCGGGCAGGCTTATGTGATGCTGGTGGGCATTGTGATCATGCCGTTCTACCTCGGCCATCTGGGTGCCGAGGCTTACGGTCTGATCGGGTTCTTCACTGTCATGCAAGCCTGGCTGCAATTGCTCGATGCCGGCATGTCCCCCAGCCTGGTACGAGCTGTGGCCCGGCATCAGGGCTCGCCAGCCGGTGAAAGGCATCAGGGACGAATCCTGCGCTCGTTCGAGATCATGTTTCTGCCGATGGCGCTGCTCAGTGCCATCGGGGTCTATGCAGCCAGCTCCTGGATTGCCGTGCAATGGCTCAACGCTCAAGAGTTACAGCCTCAGACGCTCGTCAACTGCATCGGCCTGATGGGCGTGGTCATCGCCCTGCGCCTGTATTCGACGCTGTACAAGAGCGGCATTCAGGGGCTCGAACAGCATGCCTGGCTCAATGGGGTCAACATCTTCATCGCAACCCTGCGCTACTTCGGCGGACTGTGGCTGGTGAGCAGTTTTTCTCAGGACCCGCAGGATTTCTTTGAATTCCAGGCGGCTGTCGCTGCGCTCGAAACCCTGATATTCGCCACCCGGGCCTGGCGGCAGATGCCTGTCGCCCACTGGCTAACGGGCATCGACTGGCAACTGGTCAAACCCATCCTGCCATTCGCCGCCAGCATCTCGTTGAGCAGCGTGCTATGGATCTTGCTGACTCAGGTCGACAAGGTTCTGCTTTCGAAAATACTGCCGCTGGATCAGTACGGGTATTTCTCCCTGGTCGCGCTGATCACCACCGGCATCATGATGCTGACCAACCCGCTGGTGCAGGCCCTTCTGCCACGCTTGACGGTATTGGTCGCCGAAGATCGCCATCAGGACATGCATGCCTTGTTTCTGGCAGCCAACCGTTTTGTCTGCACCTTTCTGTTTCCACTGGCGGCCATTGTCGCCCTGCATGCCGAACCGCTGCTCTACGCCTGGACCGGCGATGAGGCCGCGGCCCAGTGGGGGCGTTCGATCCTGTGCTGGTATGCCCTGGGCAGCGCAATCATGGCGGCCAGCGCCTTTCAGTTCTACCTGCAATACGCCTATGGGCGGATGCAATTGCACATCTGGTACAGCGTTATCTCCGCCGTGATCACAGTGCCGGTCATGTTTGTCGCGATTCATTACCAGGGAGCCTACGGCGCAGCGCTGGCCTTCTTTTCCCTGCGGGCGGTGTCGTTCGCGATCTGGCCGATGATCGTGCATCAACGCCTGGCACCGGGGATTCACGGGCAATGGCTGCGCGACACCCTGCGCATCAGTGCCATGACCGCCGTCGGGCTGATCTGCAGCGAGCCGGTGTTTCGCATGATCGCGCAACAACAGAGCCGCACGACCGTGCTGCTGGGCCTCGCCGCCAGTGGCTTCATCACCCTGGCGCTGGTGGCCGCAAGCTACAAACCCCTGGCGATGAAGATCTACGTCTTGTTCAGCAAACCGAGTACATGAGCCATGGATGCCACCGTGAAAAACAAGCGCCCTGACAACGCCGAACCGTTATTGAGCATCGTCTGCCCGGCCTACAACCAGGAGGCGTTCATCACCCAGACACTGGATGGCTTTCTGTCCCAGCAGACCAGCTTCAACTTCGAAATCCTGATCCATGACGATGCCTCCACCGACAGTACCGCGCAGATCATTGCGCAATACGCCAAGCGCCACCCGACGATCATTCGCCCCTTTTATCAGGAGGAGAATCAGTATCGCCAAGGCAAGCCCTGCGTCCCGGAACTGTTCGCCAAGGCCCGCGGCCGCTACATCGCTTATTGCGAAGCCGACGACTACTGGACCGACCCACGCAAGCTGCAACTTCAGGTGGACTTTCTGGAAAGCCATCCCGATTACGCCATCACCTATCACGATGCCATTGCCTTCGACGAGCACGGTCAATATGGCGTCCAGTTGCAGGGCAAGCTACGCGCCGACGCCACGGCCCTCGAACTGCAGATGGCGCGGCCTCTTTCTACCCTGACGGTCTGCTTTCGCAACGTGTTCTCCAGCATGCCGCCCGAGCTGAAACCACTGATCGCCCCTCTCAACGACCTGTGCTGGTGGTCATTGCTGGGGGCCTTCGGCAAGGGCAAGTTCATCGCCGAGATCAAACCCGCTGCTTACCGGCTGCATCCCGGCGGGATCTTCTCCATGCGCAGCAACAAGCGAAAGATCCACATGAGCCTGCTGACCTTTTCAAGCCTGGCCAATTACTACAACCGGCTGGGCAATCAGCAGTTGTACGAGCACTTCCTGATGCAAGTGGTCAGCCTGTCATTGGCGGCGCTGGTACCGCGCAACAAGTTTCAGGCGCTGCTGATGGTGGCGCGCAACGTCATCGTCAACCTCAGCAAGAGACTGATCCCGTCAAACGGCAAGCACCATGTTCAGTAATGTGCTGGTGGTCTGCGTCGGCAATATCTGCCGCAGCCCCATGGCCGAAGCCCTGCTGCGCCATCGCCTGTCGTCATCCGCGGTGCATATCCATTCGGCAGGGATCGGCACGATGCCGGGCTCGTCCATCGACCCACTGGCAAAAACCGTGTTGCAGGTTCATGGCGTCCCGACATACCGCCATGAAGCGCGTCAGGTAAACCGGCAACTGCTGCGTCAGGCAGACCTGATCCTGCTGATGGAGCAGCCGCACATTCTCAACATTCTGAAACTGGCGCCGGAAGTTCGTGGCAAGACGTTTCTGATCGGCAAGTGGCAACACCAGCAGGAAATAGCCGACCCCTACCGGGGGCCCCAGTCAGCCTTTGAAAAGACCTATGAGCATCTTTCGCGATGCGTTGACGACTGGCTTCCTTATCTTCAGTCAGGAGAAACAAGATAAATGACCGTCATGAACCGTTCCTCTCTGGATTACTACCAGGACACCCGGATCGATTTGGCAACTATCTTGCGCATGCTGTTCGACCACAAGGGTCTGATCATCTGGATCGTCAGCCTGTTCTTCATGGTCGGCCTGGCCTACGCGATTCTTGCCACACCGATTTTCCAGGCCAATGCCATGATCCAGATCGAGCCCAAGAAAGTCGGGATCGAAGGCACACCCGAGGTCAGCAACAAACCCATGTCGGTTTCCCAGGCCATGACCGAGATCGAACTGATCAAGTCACGGGCCTTGCTGGGCAAGGTCGTCGACGACCTGAAGCTCAATATCATCCAGAAGCCCAACGTTCTGCCGTTCGTCGGTCCTTACCTGTATCGCACCTTCAAACCGGAATACGAAGGTGCCCTGGCCGAGCCGATGTTCGGGCTGGAGCAATACGCCTGGGGCGGCGAGAAGATCGATATATTTCAACTGGAGGTCCCAGAAGACCTTCTGGGGGAGGACCTGACACTAGTAGCAGGCAAGCCCGGCACCTTTGCGCTTTATGACAAGGACCATGCCTTGCTGCTCAGCGGCGCCACCCACCGGACCGTCGAGGGTCGCGGCGTGAAGATCCAGGTCGCGGATCTGCAGGCCCGTCCCGGTACCGAATTCACAATCTCCCGGCTACGCACTCTGAGCGCAGCACTGATTTACCAGAAACGCCTGAAGATCACCGAAGCCGGCAAGGATTCGGGAATCATCTACCTGTCCATCGAAGATCAGGACGCGAAACAGGCCAACGAGATACTCAACGAAATAAGCCGTCTGTATGTCCGCCAGAACGTCGAACGCAGCTCTGCCGAAGCCGCGCAGCGCCTGGAGTTCCTGCGCTCGCAATTGCCGATGGTGCGCAAACAACTGGAAGAGTCGGAAGTAGCCCTGAACAACTTCCAGACCAGCGCCAAGTCGGTGGACCTGAGCATCGAAACCAAAGGTGTGCTCGATCAGGTGGTCAAGCTCGACTCCATGCTGTCGGAACTCAAGCTCAAGCGTGTGGAGCTGGAACGGCTCTATACCCGCGAACACCCGACCTACCGCAGCCTGATGAATCAGATGACTCAACTGGAGCAACAGAAGCAGGGCCTGCTGAAAAAGATCGAAGCCTTGCCACTCACCCAGCAGGAATTGCTGCGCCTGACCCGTGACATGCAGGTCACCAGCCAGACCTACACCCTGATGCTCAACAAGAGCCAGGAGCAGGACATTCTGCGGGCCGGCAGCATCGGTAACGTGCGGGTGATCGACAACGCCGATACCAACGTCGAAAGACCGGTCAAGCCGATGAAAACCCTGATCGTGCTGATCGCCACCCTGCTCGGCGGGCTGGTGGCTGTCTCCATCATCTTTGTACGCCAGGCGTTCTATCGTGGCGTGGAAAGTGCCGAGTTCATCGAAAACATCGGCATGCCGGTCTACGCCTCGCTCCCCTACTCCCGCCAGCAGGAACGTCTGGAGAAGAACCTGCAAAGCCGCGCCAACAGCAAGGACTCGAAGCTGCTGAGCATCGCTGCGCCCACCGAACTGGCCATCGAGTCCCTGCGCAGCCTGCGTACCAGCCTGCACTTCGCCATGCTCGAAGCCCGAAATAACGTGCTGATGATTTCAAGCCCGTCTCCCGGCGTCGGCAAGTCGTTCGTCTCCAGCAACCTGGCGGCCATCATCGCCCAGACCGGCAAGCGGGTGCTGTTGATCGACGCCGACATGCGCAAGGGTTATCTGCACCGGGTACTGGGGCTGCAACCCAAGCACGGGCTGTCCGACACCCTGGCTGCGCGCCTGCACTGCACCGAAGTCATCAACCACACGCAGATTCGTCATCTGGATTTCATTTCATGCGGTTTCGCAGCGCCCAACCCTTCAGAACTCTTGATGCATGACAACTTCAACAAAATGCTCAACGAGCTTTCACCGCTCTACGACCTGATCCTGATCGACACCCCGCCCATCCTTGCCGTGACCGATGCGACCCTGGTGGGTCGTCAGGCGGGCACCTGTCTGCTGGTGGCCCGTTTCGGCGTGACCACCATCAAGGAAATCGAAGCCTGCAAACGCCGGCTCGGGCAGAACGGAATTCTGATCAAGGGCGCCATTTTCAATGCCGTGGTGCGCAAGGCATCGAGCTCCGATTACGACTGTGCTGCCTATGGATACAGCTACAACCCGGTTCACAAATGAAATAACCCAAGCCCCGACGCACCAATCACGCCATCCACTTAAAGGAGTTACACATGGCCAGGACCATAGCAATGATGCAGCCCTACCTGTTCCCTTATCTGGGTTACTTTCAGCTCATCGCTGCCGCAGATGTCTTCGTCCTGGGTGACGATCTGCAATATATCCGTGCAGGCTGGGTCAACCGCAACCGGATCCTGTGCAACGGCGAAGCCCGGCTGATCAGCTTCCCGTTGAAAAAGGACCACTTCGCGCTGCCGATCATGCAGCGTCATCTGGTGGACAACTTCAACGAGGAAGCCAGTCGCCTGATCAACCTGATCACCCAGAGCTATCGCAAGGCGCCTTATTTTGCTCAGGTGATGCCATTGATCGAGCGCCTGATTCGTTTCCCGCAACAGAACCTTGCGCTGTACGCCGAACACTCCATCCGCGAATTGTGCTCATACCTGCAAATCATCACGCCTATCCTGCGCGGCTCCGATCTGAAACTGGTGTCATGCACCGACAAGCAGGACCGGGTCATCAATATTGCGCACACCTTCTCGGCGACCACCGTTCTCAACCCTATCGGCGGTATGGAGTTGTACGACCGCGATCATTTCGCCCACAACGGCCTGCTGCTGCGCTTTTTCAAGATGGACCCGATTGTCTATCCGCAGTCTGCCCATCCTTTCGTGGCCAATCTGTCGATCATCGATGTGCTGATGTTCAACAGCCTGGAGCGCGTTCAGGAGCTGCTGACCCGTTACAGCGACAATGAAAGTGTTGCCGCCAACGACGCCTATATCCAGATCGGTACCGAAGCGGTATCGACCCTGTCTCCACAACTTGCAGTGGAGTGAAATCATGTCAGACGCCCATGACAACGCCCGCTGGTACTTGATCCAGACCAAACCCCGACAGGAAGGCCGTGCTCAGGAGCACTTGCAACGCCAGCATTTCGAGTGCTACCGGCCACTGACCGTCAGTGACAACAGAAAGCGAGTCGGCAAGACCGAAGAAGAATTGTTTCCGGGCTACCTGTTCATTCGCATGCATCAGGTCCATGACAACTGGTACCCGATTCGCTCGACCCGTGGTGTGGCGCGCATCGTGACGTTCGGCGGGCATCCGGTGCCGGTTCAGGATCATCTGATCGAACAGATCCGCCAGCGCCTGCTGGTGCCCAAGCCCAGAACGATGTATGCCCAAGGTGAACATGTACGGGTGACCGCGGGTGGTTTCTGCGATGTCGAGGCGATTTTCCTGACCGCCGACGGAACCGAGCGTGCAGTGATCCTGCTCAACCTGCTGCAACGCCAGCAGAAAGTGGTGATCCCCCTCAGCAGCCTGTCGCCGATGCAGGCCAGGGCCTGAACCCAACCATTGCGTAGGAGCGGATTTATCCGCGAAGTCACTTGTTCGCGAATTAATTCGCTCTCATCAAACAAGACGCAAGACCATGATTAGAACGTATTTTACGTAGGGTAAAAACGTAACCCGGTGTACATATCCATTATGGGTATGTGCTGGTGCTACTGGTTCCGCCTTTACGGCGGCCCCCTTTTGTTTCGGCAAAAGGGGGGAAAACCATCCGCTCCGGTTC
>NZ_JAIGPJ010000062.1:0-15195 GCF_019719005.1 Pseudomonas cichorii | reverse complement strand
ATGCTGCAACGCTGGGCTGCCAGCGCTGATTTCCATCAAACGACCATCTTGCGGATCGTAGAGCGAGCGGCTGATCACACCATTGCCTGCTGTTTCCTGCTCGACCTGATTGAAGGCGTTGTAATGGATAGCACTGACCAGCGTCTGTGTTGCGTTCGATAACTTCAGATCGACGGCTTTCAATTGCCCAGCCACGGTCTGCTTGAAGGATTGCGCATTCCCGATGGCATCGGTTTGCAGAAGAGGCTCACCCAAGGGATTGAAGGCCCAATGCGTTTCGAGGCGGTCGCTCTCCAGCAGTGCATCGCGCTCTGCTTCATCCAGCGGCCAGTCCGGTGTTTCCAAGGCGTGCAGAAAATGCCGGGCTTCGATCAGTGCAGCTCCGAGCAAACCGTAATCCGGCAGATGGCGAGTCCCCGCTGTATCGTCATGGCGAATGAGCTGGTTGCACTGGTTGTGCTCAAAACCATCCGCCTCGCCGTAGCCAAGCCGCTCGGTTACCAGCCCGTCTTCGGTGATTGCCAAAGGGCGCAATACAGCATCGTATTCAACCTGGCGTCGGCTATCGCGACTGTCCCACCCTTCAACCGGCAAGCCTGCTTCGTTCAACAACCCGAGCCGCCAACCGGCATCGACGCTTTCGGTCAGCAACGCCTGATTGCTGAGGCTGTAGGTGGTACGGAGATTTCCAATGGTAAGACGTGGATCACGCTGGCTGACTATGCGTCCTGCCAGATCATAGGTTTTAGAGGTTACCCGCTCATCGGCAGGTTGATCCTGCTCGCTACGGCAAAACGCAACGCTGCGCATCGCCAAACCTCGCGGATCGATAACGATCAGCGTAGGTGTATGAGTATGCAGCGCCATATTCATCGTAATGTTCTCTGCTTGCGACCTGAGCTGAGTTCGGGGACTCAGGCAGGTTCATCTGACATCGAGTGGAGCATAAAAAGTTGCCTATTGGTGTACTTGTGCGTGCGAATGCCTCGCTTGTTGACGTTGTAAGTTCGGCAAGATATCTCTCTTGAAAAGTGTGTGCAGGTGATACGCCGCGTGGATCAACGAGTCTGCATTCTCAGCAGCAATATGAGGGCGCATGGAGGGAAAATCATTGAACGCTTTGACTGCGTCGTCCAGAGTGTTCACCTCGTCTGGATAGGGATGAAGAAGCTTGATTTTTTCTATAAAGGCTATGCTGTTTTTTATATGTTCCTTAACTATACTCCCTCCAGTAATAACTGAAGAAGTGTATTTGCGTATCAAGGGTTTGCTTAGGTCGGAGAACACGTTATTTATATCATTAAGGTAATAGTAATCGCGTGATTTTGCTCCTTTTACAGGGCTTCCGCTGACCTCACCCACATGAGTGATTTCGTGGCCTAGAAGAGTGGCGAGCTCAGGGGTGTTAATATTATCGATATTCAACCATATTCGACCTTCAGGATCCTTGCCTCTAACAAAACCTTGCATATTTGAGTATTGAGGCCTTTTGATGCCCACAATTTTGTCTTTTCCAAGATCGCCCCGATAAATGGCGGCTAGTAAGAAACTCTGCTCCCAATTTTCTATGATCTGGTCTTTTGCATCGTTATAGAAAAAGCCAAAAAAATCTTTCATGATTTCATGGCTTTCTTCAGGGTGAGTTTTAATCATGTACAGTGCGTCTTGAAAAATTGCATGCGCTGTGATCAGTTCGCTTTTTAATTTTTCTCTCAGCTCAGTAGGAAACTCATCTAGCCCGCGATAATAAATGATGTGTAATTCTTCCCAAACGGCTTTTTCATGTTCATCTTGTTTACCTATATAGATTCTGCCATCCAGATCATTGATGAGAACGGGGTTATTGCCCACGAAACAAAAAAGATTAAGTCCGTTCACATCACCTGCCGGGTCCGGGTTTATCCAGCGTTGTAGCCATGGCGCGTAATACCTGAATCCGTAGTAATACAGCCCGCTGGCATCGCGCTCCTTACCTGAATATCTAATTGTCTTGTACTTCGTCTCGACAACACTGCGCGCGGCCCACCACGATGTGCCGCCGAACGGGTAATAACTTTCCTGGCTGATCAGTTTGCCTTGATGGTCCAGCTCCAGCGTGCTTGAGCCCAAGTGATCACTCAGGCTGTAGCGGATTTGATCGTTGGCGATGCCGCTCGGTTGGCCTGCCTGCCAATGCAGTACCCGACTGTTTTGGGCCGTGATGACGTGCAGGATTTCACCATCTGCGGTGGTGTGGATTTCCAGTCCCGGCAGGTAACGAACCTCGTTATTCAGCGTGCGGCTGGAGGTCAGAGTGCTATTGATTTTGCGGCATCTTTGCCCTTGGCCGTCGTAGATATAGCGCTCGTTATCGCTGGCTTCGGTGGCGCGGGTGACGGTGGTGATTTGCTGGAGTTGGTTGCGTACATCCCAGTCCAGTGTCTGGCCACGGACCAGTTGCAGTTGGTTGCCGTTGGGGTCGAAGCCCGTATCAAAGTCCGCGTCGGTTTCACCTTCGGGCAGGCTGCGATTGCTGTCCGTTGCCACGCGCGTGGTGCGGGTAAAGTTTTGCGCGCCGACGTGGCGCATCTGCAACAGATTGCCCGCCGCGTCGTAGTCGTAATTTTGGGTGTAATTGCTGATCTGGTTCGGGTCGGGCGGTAGCGGCTGCAAGCCGGGCAAAGCAGGCCCATGGCTGGCACCGGTATTAACCTCGCGGCCCGTGGCTTCGATCAACTGGTAAAGGGTGTCGTAGCGGTAATTGCTGATCGGTTCGACCCGCTGGTTGGCAAAGAAACGAATCGGCTGCACGGCATCTTCGATCTGCAGGATATTGCCGACCGGATCGTAAGCGTAGATAAGATGCTGCAACGCCGGGCTGCCCGCGCTGATTTCCATCAAACGACCATCTTGAGGATCGTAGATCGAGTGGCGGATAACACCATTGCCCGCCGTTTCCTGATCGACCTGATTGAAAGCGTTGTAATGGATATCGCTGACCAGCGTCTGTGTTGCGTTCGATAACTTCAGATCGACGGCTTTCAATTGCCCGGCCACGGTCTGTTTGAAGGACTGTGCATTACCCATGGCATCGGTCTGTCGAATCTGTTCGCCCAGAGCATTGAACGCCCACTGTGTTTCCAGGCTGTCGCTCTCCAGCAGGGCATCGCGCTCTGCTTCGGTCAGTGGCCAGTCCGGTGTTCCTGGATCAAGTAAAAAATGCCGGGCTTCGATTAGTGCAGCCCCGAGCACACCGTAATCCGGCAGATGGCGAGTCCCCGCTGTATCGTCATGGCGAATGAGCTGGTTGCACTGGTTGTGCTCAAAACCATCTGGCCCACCGTAACCAAGCCGCTCGGTTACCAGTCCGTCTTCGATGATTGCCAAAGGGCGCAGCATCGAATCGTATTCAACCTGGCGTCGGCTATCGCGACTGTCCCAACCTTCAACCGGCAAGCCTGCTTCGTTCAATAACCCGAGCCGCCAACCGGCGTCGACACTTTCGGTCAGCAGCGCCTGACCGCTGAGGCTGTAAGTCGTGTTGAGATTGGGAAGTGCAAGGCGTGGATCACGCTGATTGACCAGCCGTCCTGCCAGATCAAAAGTCTGAGAGGTCACCCGCTCATCGGCAGGTTGATCCTGCTCGCTACGGCAAAACGCAACGCTGCGCATCGCCAAACCTCGCGGGTCAATAACGATCAGCGTAGGCGTGTGAGTATGCAGCGCCATATTCATTCGCAAGCGTCCCTGTCTGCGTCACTTATCGTTTTCACAATCTAGTCATCTTGAACTGTGAGTTTTGTCGACTCGGTTTCCGGGCTTCAATGGATAAATCTCGGGTTTCTTTAATAATGCCGATTACCTGTGTCGTCTTTTTGTTCAAGGATTCAAGCGATGCTCTCGATTTCAACGGTATTACACTGACCTTTACCGATTCTATGCCGGTTCTTTCAAATTCCTCTTTGAGAGCGTTCATCCTTTCTAGCAAAGCCGTTTCCAGTGCATCCAGATGAGTGTCCAGAAACTCCCATTTCTCAGGTTCTATCTGGTTTTCGCTGTGCTGTATTTCGTATGTCAGCTCCACGAATTCCGGAGCGTATTTTATGGCAGTGCCGACCACCGGAGTTTGCTCCAATGCTGTTCCAGCCACTAACCTCAACACGTTCTGGCGTGCTTTTTTATCCCTTATATCGGTATATCCACGTACTGCATGCATCACCGTCCCCAGCAGTGAATGGGCTGTTTTTTCAGCTTCCTCAAATATCTTCTCAGGTTCCAGATCGCTGCTTTTAAAATTGATGGGAGTGTTCAATCTCAGTTTGTCAGTGGCTTTTTCCGTTATGTACCCTGATGCCTTCGCGGCTGCGAACCCACCGACGAGTACAGCTCCGCCCGCCACCCACCCGGGGGGGCCGCATGCTCCGCATGCGATTACCCCGGCCAAGACTCCCGCTGCAGCGCCACCGCCTGTAGAACCGGCCATTTTTGCGGTGGTCTGGCCCATCAGGGATGTGCTGCGTCTGACAGCCGAGATACCACGCTCGTCATGGTCCAGATAGTTTTCTATCTGCTGCCTGGCTGCCAGGACTCGCTCTTTGATAAGTTTCAGTGCTGATAGATGAACAACCGTATTGTGGATAAGTTTTCTTTTTGCTTCTTTTCGATCCGGTGGCCCGGATGAGTCCATTCTTCCATCCAGGTCGAATCGGCTGACGGGGTTGTTCCCCAGCATTTGATATAAATTCAAACCGTCGATATCACCTGCCGGGTCCGGATTGATCCAGCGCTGCAACCACGGCGCGTAATAGCGAAAACCGTAGTAATACAGCCCGCTGGCATCGAGTTCCTTGCCCGAGTAACGCACCGTCTTGTATTTCGCTTCCACAGCACTGCGCGCCGCCCACCAGGCTGTGCCGCCAAACGGGTAGTAACCTTCCTGGCTGATCAGGCCGCCTTGCTGGTCCAGTTCCAGCGTGCTCGACCCCAGATGATCGTCCAGGCTGTAACGCACTTGATCGTTGGCAATGCCGCTCGGCTGGCCTGCCTGCCAGTGCAAAACCCGCACGTTACTGCGACCTGCCGGGAGAGTGATGACATGCAGGATTTCACCATCGGCCGTGGTGCGGATTTCCAGTCCTGGCAGGTAGCGCACTTCACTGTTCAGCGTGCGGCTGGAGGTTTGGGTGCTGTTGATCTTGCGGCAGCGCTGACCCTGGCCTTCGTAGATGTAGTGTTCGTTATCGTTTGCAGCGGTGGCGCGGGTAACTGTGGTGATTTGTTGGAGTTGATTGCGTAAGTCCCACTCCAGCGTCTGGCCGCGTACCAGTTGCAGTAAGTTGCCATTGGCATCGAAGCCGTTGGCCAAATCCACCTCGACTTCACCTTCCGGCAAACTGCGGTTGCTGTCCGGTGCCACGCGCATGGTGCGGGTAAAAGTTTGTGCGCCGACATGGCGCATCTGCAACAGGTTACCGGCGCTGTCGTAGTCGTAACTCTGGGTGTAGTTGCTGACCTGATTCGGATCGGGTGGCAGGTTTTGCAGGACGGGCAAGGCGGGGCCATGGCTGGCACCGGTTTTGACTTCACGGCCTGTGGCTTCGATCAGTTGATAAAGCGTGTCGTAGCGGTAGCGGTTGATCGGTTCGATACGCTGGTTGGCGAAAAAGCGGATCGGTTGGGCGTTGTCTTCGATCTGCAGGATGTTGCCGACCGGGTCGTAATCGTAATGCAGCGATTGCAGGGCTTCATTGCCGGCGCGGCCTGCGCTCAGGCTTTGCAGCAGGCCGGTGGATGCCTCATAAACGGCCTGGCTGACCACGCCGTTTCCCGCGGTCTGTTCTTCTACCTGGCCGATGGCGTTGTAAATCATGCCGTCCACAAGCGTGGTTTCGTTCTGTGAACTCAGGCGCAGATAGACGCCGCTCAGGTTGCCTGCAACCGAGTAGGTCGTACGCTGGGCATTGCCTCTGGCGTCGGTTTGCAGTGTCGGCTCTGCGACAGCGTTGTACTGCCAGTGCGTGGTAAATGCTTCGGCTTCCACCAGGTCGAGATAGTCCGTTGCGTCTGTCCAGTCAGGCAGTTCCGGGGTTTTCAGGAATTGCCTGGGCTGGCTGATAAGCTGGCCCAGAACCCCGTAATCGGGAAAGTGCAGCGAGCCTGCCGTGTCATCCAGACGAGCCAGTTGACCGCACCGGTTATGTTCGGCCGACTCTTCGCTGTTGTCGGCATACACCGAGCGGATAATCGTGCGGGTATTCTGCTGTGCGTCGATCTCCACGGTCGCCACGGGTCTGAGGTAGGGGTCGTATTTGATCTGCTGTTTGTTGCCTCTTGTATCCCAGCTTTCAACGACATTGCTGGCCTCTGCCGACAAGGTCAGTTCCCAGCCGGCGTCCACGCTCTCGCTCAGGAGCGGAACGCCAGCAAGGTCGTAACGGTAAGTACGATTGGCGGGTGATGCCGCATCCTGCTGCGCGAGTGCCCAAAGGCGTGGGTCCCAGAATGCGGTGAGGCGGCCGGCAGCGTCATAGGCCATGCGCGATGTCAGGGCGAGCGGTTCGTCCTGATCCTGAAGCTTGCGATACTCGGTTGCACGTACCGTCAGGCCCCGCCCGTCAATAGCAGTGACAATCGGGGTTTGGGCGTGCAGTGCATTGCTCATTACCGCTCTCCTGACGCTTTCAATGCCAGCATTTCTTCAGCCGTATCGTTCTCGTCTTCGCTGATGCTGTACCAGGTCCGATACGTCTGACGTCGCATCCAGCCCTTGGCGGTGAGGGTGATGGTCGGGCGTCCCAATGGGTCGTAGAACTGGCGATCGAAATGACCGTGCTCGCGAAACGATTCGTCCTTCACATACAGGTGGCTATTGGCGAAATAGGGGCGATAGACCCGCACCGCCAGCCCCTTGTTGTTGTATTCCACCCGCTCGCTGACTCTCCAGCGAGGTGAGGCGTGGACGATTTTCGGCTTGCCGCCTTCCAGAACCAGCTTGCCGTATTCATCGACTGCATAGGCGTCGCCGTCCTCGACCAGTTGGCGGGTCTGCAAGGTGCGCCCGAAGCCGTCCACTGACACCAGGCTGATGCGGATCTGCTTGTCTGGGTCGCCCGGATAGCGGTCTGCCTGAAGGGCAGCGCTGGTAAAGGGGACAGTGCCCGTATCAAAGGCGACATTGCCGTCGTAGTAATAAACGGTGGCCGAGTTTTTCAGCGCGTTTGCGGGCGTCAGGATTGCCTGATTGCTACCACCCCACACGCGTACATTGGGATCAAGTGGATCAAAGCCGACTTCCTGGCCCAGTTCTGTGCCGTAGAAACTGCTCGACCATAGTCGGCCGAATGCATCGTAGTCCGCCTCCTGAGTGTTTTGGTTGGGGTCGACGATGCGGAACACTTGCAGCACGCGATAGTTGTAAGTCGCGGTGGTGACGCAACCTACCGGGTCGGTGACTTTGGTCACGAACAAACCGTAGGGGTCGTATTCGACGCTGGTCCAGCCATGGCTGCGGGTCGGCCTGAAAGTGGTGATGCGGTAGAAATCTTCAGGCCCGGCGTAGGTGAAGAACCCTTGTTTGACTGACCAGAGATTCAAGCCGTCATCCGGCAGGAACGAAGGCATTTGTTGATAGCCCACCTCTGCCAGCCGGATCGCCAGTTGATCGGCATCCATGACCCGGTCGTAGGCGCTGAGTGCGTGATCGTCCAGTTCTGCGTTTTCGACAGCGTCAGCCAGCGCCTCGAAAGTCGCTTCCCCATCGCCGCACCCGATATAGCGCTGCACCGAAAGGCCCGTAAGGGTGCGGGGCAGGGCAGCGAATGATCCTTGTGGGTCGATGAAGTGCTCGTAACTGATCTGCGACGGTGCCAATGCGCTTGCCGGAGCGATCATGGCGTTGCCCCGAGTTCTATAGGGCAAGCCCAGGCGCCAGCTTTGCGGGCTGTCCAGGTGAATGCTTTCGTTGCGTACTTCGTTCAGGTAGAAACTCTGCTGCGCTTCGTCATGGGACGCCTGCCACCATTGTTGCTGCCAGGGATCCTCGAACGGTGGCGTATCCTGCGGTTTCTTGCGCCGTGCATAACTCACCGTTACGGCGTGGGTCTGGGTGCCGTAATGGTCCCAGGCCAGGTTCAACTGATGCTGGCACATCGGGTCATCACGCTGCTCGGCTTCGTATTGGTAGGTGATGGCCTCCAGCGCCAGCGGCATCATCAAGGCGTAAGGCTGATGTGGGGAGCGCGGCTGAAGCTGGCGCACCAGATAGCGTTGCGCTTGTACGGAATACAGCACGCCGTCGGTGCTTGAGACTTCCGTACGCAATGGCGAACCGCTGAGTGTGCGGGCCATTTCCCGCCGAGTAGCCTCATCAGGCTCAACGATCAGTTGCTCGGTCTGGGTGGCCGGGTCGTAGCTGGACAACAGATGCTCACCCAGCGGCACGGCCTGCGGATCGCTGGCGTCGTAGTCGTCGTGAGGCTGCTGCGGGTCGCGCCCGGTATGAAACCAGGTTTTGTTCAGTACCGGCGCAGTAAAGCCCTCTTGTTGCTGAGGCGGTATTTCGGTATCGGTCTGCAAGACCAGCCCGAAGCCGCGGAACTCCCGTTCGCGTGGATCGTAAAAGCCTTGTCGATACTGGAAGAGCTGGCTCAGGGTATTATCGGTCACGATGTCTTTCTGGGTTTGCTTGACCACCACATGAACCGGAAATGGCAGATGTGAAACAGCGCTCTTGCCTGCCGCAAGCAAGTCCTTTTTCTCATCCAGCCATTCCTGAGCCGAGCTGCGATAAGTCACTTCGCCTGTCGTACCCATATGGTTGTCCGTGGCTTTGAGCAGGTAGGGTTTGTGCAATAAACCGAATGCGTTGGCGGCATAGTGCAACGTCCAGTGGCGGGGCTGCATGTGTGGGGCGGTGATGACCAGGCTCGAAAACCCCAGACCTTGCAGATCGGCACCGCTGACCTGGCAGAAACGGTCATAGCGCATTCCGTCGGGCCAGGCTTGCTCGAAAGGCGCGGCGAACGCATTGCCGCCTTCGTTCATGAACACCTGGATGCCGTCCGACTCAAGGTACAGCAGGTCGCTGGCTCCGGAGCCATCCATATCGGCCAGTAGAACCCGGCTCGAATCGAACGCCTCATAGCTGAACGGCAAGCTGGCGAACAACTGTCCTTTACCAAAACGCCCACGCCCCAGATTTGGCCAGAAGCGGACTTCGTTGTGCCGAATGCGGATCAGATGCTGCTGCCCGGTGCCCAGCAGATCGGCAAATGCTACTAGCTCGTTGGGGCTGTCGCTGAGCAGTGGCAAGCGGTCATCATCATGGGCGATTTCAGTCGGTGCCTCGAAGCCCGCGGCCCGGCGATTGGCATACAGGCGAACGCTGCGCGGCCCGATCAAGGCCAGGTCCGAAAGCCCGTTGCCGACCAGATCGGCCATCTGCCCCTGAGGATGAAAGAACTCGGGCGGAAAGGCCGCAAAGGTGGCAAAGCTCGACCAGCTACGATCCGGGTTGAGGGTGAAAAAACCTGACATGCCTGGCTGGGCCACGATCCAGTCCAGTCGCCCGTCGCCGGTCATGTCGGTGAGCGCCTGACGCACTGCTGCGTTTGAGTCGGCAGTCGGAATGGTGGGTAGTTCCTGCCACGGACCGTACGCTACGGCATCAGCACCGCCTGCATCAGCGCGTACCGGTTCCCGATATCGCCAGCTCTTGTCCTCTTTATAAAGTACGCCGGGCAAGCCATCGCCGTATAAGTCGACCATCTGATAGCGCTGGCCGTCATTGAGCCCCGGCATCGAATCCATTGGTTTGTAAATGTCGTTTTTGCTATCGAATTCGCTGTAGGTAAATTGCAGGGCGGGCTGCTGTTGCAGCTGCTTTATGGCTGTCCCGTCCCAGGCTTGTGAATGCGCAGCGGTGAGCTGGTTGTATTTGAGCCCGGTCTGTTTGTACTCCAGCAGTAAGCGCTGGACCAGCAACGGTGACACCGTGAGTTCGTTCGGGAAGTGATGAAACATCAGGACTTGCTGACACAGCCGCAGATTGCCCAGCTCGAAACCATAGGCAAAGCTGGAGTGCGGGTCGCTGCGCACTGGCCATTCAGCCTGTTCTGCATAAGTCGGTTTTGCCTTCGGGTCAGTGCTGCGTTCGCCATAGTCGAACAGCAGGTCGAAGTGCCATTCCAGATTCTCCAGCGAGTCTTCGTCCCACAGGTACAACACCGGATGCGCCTGTGCATTGCCATAACGCACTCGCCACAGATAGCACTGGGCGATGAAGTCCCGAGGGTAGTCATCAGGCAGCCCGGCTTCGTCCTCGGCTTTGTACTCGTAGAGGATATGTTCGCCAGTGGCGTTCATGCTTTCTTCCAGCAGCCACTCGGCGACCCGGTTCGAGTCGGCCGGGTCGGTACTGCGGGAACTGGCCTTCTTGCCGTAGAAGTGCAAGCTGCCGTCCGCGCCGTGAATCAGCCAGAAACCCGGATCGACCGGGTCGATACGCCAGTGTTCGATTCGCTCGAACGCGCCTTCGATCCTGGCGAAATAGCGAACCACCTGATAAGTCGCGCCCAGATCATGGCCGTTGTAGCTGCTGGCGCTGGTGAACTGAATGGTGCCATTGGCGTCGCGCTCCGGCAGCCAGGCTTCGCCATTGGGGCCGAGGATCAGATCATCGTCGGTGTAGAAGGGCACGCCTTTGCTGGCACGTCGGGCCACGCAGCCGATGTTCAGGTTCCAGCCAATACCGAACAGGCCATTGCCAATGGTGCTCTGGTAATTGAGTGACAGAGCAGGGTCATAACCCCGACCGGAGCTGACGGGCAGAGGGATCACCAGTGACGCCGCACCCGTGCTGCCAACGGCACCCCAGCCTTTGCCGATACTCTGAATGGCCCCGCCGCCCTTGGGCAGTGAGGGCGTCGCGACGGCTGGCTGCGATGCTTGTTGCGATTGTGCTTGAACGTCCATGGTTCTGGCTCTTCCTCGTTAGCTGCTTTTCGCGGTGTAACGCAGGTGAAGGATGATGTCGGTGATCGAGGCGATCATGTCCTCTTGCCGGGCACTGAACTTCAAGGCCCAGCGGGAAATCGCTCCGGTGCCTTCAAAGGGCAGGTAGCGCTCGTCATCGAAGTTGAAAACGAACAGGCCGTCGTCATCGACGCCGGTTGAAACGGCGATCTGCTGGCTGGCGCGCATGTTTTCTTTCGGTGCGCCTTGCGGGCCGTTCATCTGCACCGCGTTGTAGGTTTGCGTCAGGGTGGCGCGAATGTCCTGGTACGGGCCGAGTGTCACTGGCAGCGATACACTCACGCGCTTGATGCGGCGCAGGTGATGACCGGGATAGTCGGCATCGAGCATCGCCCGGGTGATTTCAAATTCGGCGATGTTTTCATCGGCCAGTCGGGCGAGTACGGCATCCCAGCCCAGATTGATACTCGGGTCTTCTTCGGTCGATACAGGTAATTGCTTCACTGAAACCGTCTTGACGATTTCCTGCTTACGGTCATTGCGGGCCAGATAGGCTGCATCCATACGCAACAGATTCAGCTTGAGTGCTTCGCCAGCCGTCAGACCACGCCAGGCGTCTTTCCACGCGGCGGGCTTTACGAAGGTTGTTGCGTAGTCGGCAATTTCGTATTGCCAGCAGGCCTGTGCTGCCAGGCACAGAGAAAAGGTGGCGTCGTAGGCCTGATAGTAGAAGGTCGAGAACTGGCCGTTGAGCCACTGGTAAAGCTGGCTGTTGGTGAAGCGTTTGTTGAGGAAGGCATACACAACTTCGGCCTGCTTCTTCGCTTCCTGAGACTGGCGAAGTTGCAAGGCTGTGACACGAGTCTGCGCATCATGGACAGCCAGTTGCGCGGTCATGTGCTCAGATTCCAGCTTGGCTTGATCACGAGCGTTTTCCCATTCCTGCAGACGCCGGCGGAAAACTTCCGTACGTTCCAGAGCGGTGCCGACACTGTCTTCGAGTGTGGCGATAGCCTCTGCACCGATGGCGACCATTTCAGGAATACCTTCAAGCTGGAATCCTCCCCCTGCGCCACCCGTTGCGGCCCCGCTCGCATATCCTACGGTTGCGCTTGAATGGACGCCTAAATGGTTTGGGACGGGTTTAAGTGCTGCGGCAACACCCTTCGAGACCGATGCACCACCGCTTGCCACTCTGGCTACCATATGAGCGGCGAGCGCATCGCTCTCAACGCGAGTGACATTTTCGTCCGCCAGCTTGCCGTAAAAGCTGGCCCGCGCTTCGGCAATAGCTTTGTTGGCCTCCAGCGCCTTGCGCATTTCTATTTCGACTTTTTGAGCCTCCAGTTGCAAATCGATGGCGTACTGCGCGAACTTCCACGCCAGTTGCTGTTGCAACTCCATCAGTTGCCCCTGTTCCTTGCGTTCGATGATCGACAGCAAGGTATTGCCGAACTGGATCAGGTTATCCACCGCGTTACTCGCCCGGTTAAACATCACCGCATAGCGGTAGTGCGGCGTTTCCTGTGCCAGCAGGCTGCCCGCGCCACCTTCGGTTGCGCCATTGGCGTAGGCGGCGAGCAGGGCGCGTGGGTCCAGCGGCGCAGCAAACAGCGGCAGCGACAAGGGTTTGCCATCCAGGGTCAGGTTATGGCGCAGGTTATAGAGGCGTGATTCGACCATGTCCCAGTATTTGGTCAGCTCGGTATTCATGGGCACGATAAAGTGCCCGTTGTCTTCCTCGACCAGCGTCGGGTCGTACCCGGAAGTGCTCAGGCGTAGCGACGGCTGAGTGAAACTGATCACTGCCTTGCCATCATTGGCCGCCGCGCTGTCGCGGACCTGCTGTTCCTGTTGGATCAGTTGCGTCTCGAACGCGCGCAAGCCGGGGTTACTGGCCGCCGCCAAACTCCCCAGTTTGATCGGTGTCCACTGGCTGGTGATTACGGCATCGGGACGTGGCCCGAGCAGGTCCAGAATTCGCACATACCAGAGCTTGGCTTCGCCGAGGCTGTCCGGTGTCACTTGCCGATAGGCCATGTCGCCACGGTCGATGAGGTTCTTGATGTAGTGGAAGTAAACGGCCTTCTGATAACGGACCGGGTCGCTGGCGGCGATGCCGTCTGGGTCGATGGGGGCGCGCATGAAATAGTCGGGGTCCGGCAACTCGGTCAGTGGCCGGACATTCCAGTAATCGGGCGCGCCGGTACTGGCGTTTTCCTTGCGTCCCGGATCGAAGATGAATCCCAGCCAGAATTCGGCTTCGTTGAAACGCTGCTCCAGATTCAGGCGGTAGGAAATCATGAACGGCAGATGCAGGAACAGCTCCCAGAAGTACAGGCCGTTGGCCCCTTTGAAGTCCATCTTGCTCGGCGCGGTTTCTTCGCCAATCGGCGGTTCCGGTAGCTGTTGTGTCCCCCAGGACAGCAACGCTTCCAGGGCGATATTGGCCTTGTTGATCAGTTCACGGGCGAACAGGGTGTTCATGCGGATCGGGTCGCGCTTGTCGTCAGTCGAGCCGTCGCTGAATTTTATGCTGGAGGTGGAGAAGTCGATGTATTCGGCAATGCCCAGCAATGGGTCGGTGCGTTTGTTGATTTTGGGGGCGATGGGGTCGACGCCGCCTTCGGATTCCCAGGTGAGCTCTATTTCGGTGGATTTGATGGCGGAGCCAATCAAACGGTTATCTGCCTTTCTGATAATACCAACACCGTGGGTGATATAGAATTTCTTTGAGCCTTCGATAAATATGGTAGATAAGGCCGGCATTAGGTTTGTTTTGTTAAAGGGGATTGTTATAGAAAATGGGGTCGGCGTTAATAGGTTTTCCTTGTCAGTAGTCTTGGCGATTTTTGTCTGGGTTTCATAAGGCATTGCCATGTTCAAGGGGTGATTTATGTATTGGTGTAGTGATACTCTAGGGGCAGGATCATTTGCTTTGATAGTCAGGTTGAAGCTGTAGGGGTCAATGAAGTTGACTCTCATGATTCCAAGCGCTATGGCTGTAATCGGATAGGGGGTTTCACCTCTGGCTAGTTTCAATAAATAATTATTTACATATCCATCTGTCGCATCAATTTTCTCCATTCCGGGGTGATAAAAGTACGGAAGGTGGTTGGGGTTTCTTATGAAGTCTGTCAGTTCTATTGGAATTCCAGGGGTTAAATACATGGAAAATTCGACAGCCAATTCTTGATCTATACCACGGAAGAACTCGAGTGTTATAAATGATCCTGGCAGTAGTTTGTCATAATGGCCTTCGCTCTCATCTATGATAAGGTGCATATTAAAGCATAAGGTTTGCTTGTAAAAGAACTGGATGTCAAATGTAACTGGCTCCACGTTACGGTTAGGGATTATATTGGCGTTTATGTCTGTGGTTAAATGTATGGATGAGTTTGTATAATCAATGGTGGGTTGTATTTCGTGAGCTTCAATTGCACGAATTATGGGTTGCCAATTGTTGTAATTCCAATTGCTAGAGTCTGAATTCACTGCTTGCGTTATGACGGTTTTAAAACCGATGTGCACATTCCACGTAAACTGAAAATTTTCTTTGTTTTTTAAGGCCAGCGCCCAGCAGGTTTTACGAATTCGGCTTTCATGGAGTTCGGCTTTTGCTCCGTCATAGTTGTCCCATACAAAGCCCGCTTTTGGGAACGATCTTTCCTTATTAAAATTTTTATCAATAAAAGCAGTTTCAAGCAGTGCATAATCTGAAGTAGACCCGTCCGTATCGCCACTGACCAGATTTTCACCGGCATAGATGGCGATAAACAGAGATTCCGGTGAAGCCGAAAGATCAAATACGGCAATGCTGTTCAGGTCGTTTTCAAGGTTGACCGTCTTGCCTGCCCGGGTAAAAATTTTGAGTGACGTGATATCCATGTAAATCAGTGGCGCGCTCCAGGAATCGTCATATTTCTTGTACGAGACATTGAAGAGCAGCCGCACCTTGGGAGTGGAGGTTGGTGGCGGGGCCGGAGTAATGGGGATGCTGCCATCGGGGTTGGGCTTGATGCTGCCTGTGGGCAGAGTGATTTCAATCTCTTCGGACACAGGGATCATATCCACCCAGGTTACGAACAGCCGGTTATTGAAAAATACCGGCCGCAGCGTGCGCTCAATGGTATTGGCATTGACCCCGATTTCTGCCCGCTTCCAGTCCGACCATGCACCCGGCGTCGGGTAGTCGTGTTTGGGGCCTTCAGTGCCTTCTTTGTAGGCCCGCTCGTTCATATCGAC
>NZ_JAIGPJ010000061.1:0-15995 GCF_019719005.1 Pseudomonas cichorii | reverse complement strand
TGGCGGTGAGCTTGAATGATTCTGTGTACTTACTCATAACGTCCCCCAAGGGTTGGATGGGTGTCCAACTTTTTGGGGGCAGTTCATCATCCGCAAACACATGGCGGCGGGTGATCTTTCACCCGTGCTCGTTTTCATACCGATCCAGCGTATCCCTGGCAATCTCGCGTCCCAGTGCGATCAACTCCGGTGCCTTGTAAAACTCGAAGAACCGGCACACCCGCTTTGGAACGTTGATCAGAATATCCGGCGGATAACCGGCGATCTTGTACTGCGCCAGTGAGGTCTGCATCACCTCGAAACTCTGGTTGATCAGGTCCAGCAATGAAGCAGGCCCCACATTGTCGATAATGACCGAGCCGCTGGCCGATTTCGGGGCGCCGGAGGCCTGAGGTGCTGCGGCGGGTTGCTGGCCCAGCGGGTCGGCGGATTCTTCGCCCAGCCAGGGATTTTCAATAAGCGCTGCTGCAGATTTCAGGCTGCCGGATCCTCCCTCGACAGCTTCGAGCTTGCGCCGGAACGGCAGGCGCGAGCCCAGTGAGCTGATCAGCGAGTCGACACGTTTTTTCACGGCCGGCGGGCGCTCAATCGTCGGTAACTGATACTGCTGCTGATTGGTGGCGTTGAGGTTGATCGCCACGATCAGATCGCAGTGGCTGGAAACCACCGGCACGATAGGCAGCGGGTTGAGCAATCCGCCATCTACCAGCATCCGGCCTCCCTGCATCACCGGGGTAAACAGGCTGGGAATCGCTGCCGAGGCGCGCATGGCCTGATGCAGGCAGCCTTCCTGAAACCAGATCTCTTGCTGGTTGGTGAGGTCGGTCGCCACGGCCGTGTAGGGAATGCGCAGGTCTTCGATATTGATCTCGCCGACGATATCGCGAATGTGTCCGAAAACCTTCTCGCCCCGAATCGCCCCCAGCCGGAAACTCACGTCCACCAGCCTCAATACATCCAGGTAATCGAGGCTTTCGATCCATTTGCGATACTGCTCCAGCTTGCCAGCAGCATAGATACCGCCCACTACAGCGCCCATCGAGCAGCCTGCAATGCAGGAAATTTCATAATTGCGCCGTTCCAGCTCTTCGATCACGCCGATATGGGCATAACCACGAGCGCCGCCGGAGCCCAGCACCAGTGCTATTCGTTTTTTCATCAGAATGCTCCTGACAGGTATCGATCCATGACCGGGTAATGCAGAATGCCATGCAATGAAAACAGTTGCTTACGGCACTTTTAGTGGCCAGCATCGTCAAAGCCGCACACTCTATTTTTCACGTCTGAGGTAACACCCCATGAAAGCCTGGATCTGTTTGCCATTGTTCATCGTGGTCCTTGCAGGTTGTGCCGGCAAGACCGGGTATCGGGACAGCTGCGCCAGTCAGCTCGACAGCGCCTGGCAGGAGCTGGATCTGGCCAAGGCCGAAGGTTTTGCCGGTACGGTCAGTTACTCCAAGGCCCTGTCGCTCTTGACCGGTGCCAAGACTCAGCAGCAATTCGAGGCGTTTGAAGGTTGTACGCAAAAGGCCGAGAAAGCACGCTTTTATATTCGCGAGTCCCGCGCCGGTCGCTGATCCGGCCTTCGCGAATGAATTGGGTCCCGGCAGGAGCGAATTCATTCGCGACCCCCACATCTCCAAAAGCAATTCTCCTCTCTCCTCTGGCGAAAAGGCCTACGCTAACCTTACAGTGGTCGTGCGTGATGGCATCGTTTGCAGTCCCAATGGCTTTATAGGCAGTCGGCTGGAGAGGCTTTCAGATGGGCAGAAAACTCGATGCATGTCTCAGTGCCATAAACGAAGTGGTGCTGGGCAAGGAAGGGCAGGTGCGTCTGGCAATGACGTGCCTGCTGGGTGGCGGTCATCTGTTGATCGAGGACTTGCCGGGCATGGGCAAGACCACCCTCAGCCATGCTCTGGCCCGGATACTGGGCTTGAGCTATCAGCGTATCCAGTTCACCTCGGACCTGTTGCCCGGCGATATTCTGGGCACATCAGTGTTCGATCGTGATACCGGGCAGTTCACCTTTCATCCGGGGCCGATCTTCGCTGAACTGGTACTGGCCGACGAAATCAACCGGGCGACGCCCAAGAGCCAGAGTGCCTTGCTGGAAGCGATGGAAGAAGGCCAGGTTTCCATCGAAGGCGCAACGCGGTTGTTGCCCGATCCGTTCTTTGTGATCGCGACCCAGAACCCGTTCAGTTCCGGTGGCACTTTTGCCTTGCCCGAGTCGCAGCTGGATCGTTTCCTGATGCGCATTTCCATGGGGTATCCCGCCAAGGCGGCTGAAAAAGCCTTGCTGCTGGGGCAATCCCGACGCGAACTGATGCCGCGTCTGCAACCAATACTCAACCATGCCGAACTGGGTCTGTTGCAGGCCCAGGCGCGGCAGGTGCGGGTCAGCGATGCGCTGGTGGATTATGTCTTGCGTCTGGTGGACGCGACTCGGAGCCAGCCGCAGTTCGCCTACGGGCTTTCGCCCCGGGCCAGCCTGGCGATTGTTTCGGCGGCGCGGGCCTGGGCCTTGTTGCTGGGCCGCGATTATGTGATCCCTGAAGATGTGCAGGCGGTGTTGCCGTCCGTGGTGGGTCATCGTCTGCGCGAGCGCAGCGACCCGACCGGTCATGGTGGCGGGGCGCTGGTGCAGTGGTTGCTGCGTGAGGTGCCGGTGCTTTGATCCAACAGCTCAAACCGCTCTGGCAGCGCTGGCTGGGGCGACGGATTCCCCCGGCGGCGCGAATCAAGCTGGATCATCGGCGTATTTTCATCCTGCCGACCCGCACCGGCGCGACGTTCGCGCTGGTGGTGTTCCTGATGCTGCTGGTTTCCATCAATTACCAGAACAGTCTGGCGTACGGCCTGACTTTTTTGCTGTTGGCAGTGGGGATACTGGCGATTCTGCATACCTACCGCAATCTTGGTGGACTGGTGCTCAGTGCCGGTCTGGCGCGTTCGGTGTTTGTCGGTGAGCCGGTGCAGTTGCGCCTGCGACTGGAAAGTGCCGGCCATGCCCATCAGGCCCTCGGGCTTGGCTGGAATGCGCAAACACTGCAGCCTGGCGATGTGACTGCCGAAGGCCTGACGGAGGTGGAGCTGACACTGCCCGCCGAAACCCGTGGCTGGCTGCGCGCTCCCCGATTGCGTGTCGAGAGCGTGTTTCCCCTGGGGATTTTCCGGGCCTGGAGCTGGCTGGATCTGGAGCAGACCGTCTTGATCTATCCCCGCCCGATACCCGGTGCGATGCCGCTACTTCAGGGCGTGCAACCCCATGCTCAGGACGATGGTCAGGCGACTCAGGGAGCGGGCGTGGATGACTATCAGGGATTGCGCAGCTATCAGCCCGGCGATAACCGCCGGCGCCTGCACTGGAAGGCGTATTCCCGGGGCCAGGGCCTGCTGGTCAAGGACTTCACTGATTTGAGCGGCCATGAGCTGTGCCTGGATTTCATGGCGCTGGGTGGCGACATCGAGGAACGTCTGTCGCGTCTGTGTTACTGGGTACTGGAGCTGTCGCAGCGTCAGCAGCCCTTTGCCTTGCGTTTGCCGGGTTTCCTGTCGGCGGTGGACAGCAGCGACGCACATCGTGAGGCCTGCCTGCGCCAGCTGGCACTGTTCGGCAATCGCTCATGAACAACGTCAGCCTCGGACAACCCGTTCCGCGTCCAGGCCTGATCTGGCTGTTACTGGCTCAGGCTCTGGTCATCCTGCCGTTCATCACCCATCTGCCGGTATCCATCATCCTGCTGTGGCTGGGGTGCATGACCTGGCGCGTGCAAGTCATGCGCATGCGGGCCCGCATGCCGGGCAACTGGGTCAAGTCAGGACTGTTGGTGGGGACGGCCGGTGGTGTGTACCTGGCGCGAGGCAGTCTGGTGGGGCTTGATGCCGGGGCCGCGCTGCTGATTGCCGCCTTTGTGCTCAAGATGCTGGAGATGCAGACCCGGCGCGATGCGTTGGTGCTGATTTTTTTGGGATTCTTTTGCGTGGTGGTGGGTTATCTGTTCGAGGACAACCTGCTCTGGGCGCTATTGAGTCTGTTGCCGATTGCCGCCTTGCTTGCGTCGCTGATCGGCCTGCAACAATCGGATCTGGCCAGCAAGCCTGTCAACAGCCTGAAACTGAGTTTCAAACTCATAGCCCAGGCTGTGCCGCTGATGTTGCTGCTGTTTCTGTTCTTTCCGCGTCTCGATCCGTTATGGGCGCTGCCGCAGCCGAGCAACAAGGGCGTGACCGGCCTGTCCGACAGCATGTCGCCGGGTGACCTGACGGAATTGAGCAAATCGCCAGCCCTGGTGTTTCGTGCCAGCTTCGATGGGCCTGTGCCGGCGCGTAATCAGTTGTACTGGCGCAGCCTGACCCTTGAGCAGTTCGATGGTCGTCGCTGGTCGCAATCGTTGCGTGCCCAGACGGTGCAGGTGCCGCAGTGGCAAAAGCGCGGCAATGCAATCGCCTACAGCATTGTCATGGAGCCCAGTGGGCGTCCGTGGCTGCCGATTCTCGATGTCGGCGAAACGACCCTGGCCGAGGTGCGCCAGATGAGCGATTTCCGTTTGCAGCGCAGGCGGCCTGTCGATCAGTCCATGATGTTCGCCGTGACTTCATGGCCACAGGCGGTTCGTGATGCGCAACTGACCGAAAACATTCAGCGCCAGGACCTGCAATTGCCTGCCAAGGGCAATGAACAAGCCCGGCAATGGGCCAGAGACTTGTTGCGCCGCTATCCAGAACCCGATGCGCTGGTGGAAGCCATGCAGCGGTATTTTCGCGAGCAGCCGTTTCATTACACCCTCAAGCCCACGCCGCTCGGGATCGACAGCATCGATGATTTCCTGTTTGTCAGCAGACAGGGTTTCTGTGGCCATTACGCCGGAGCCATGACCTTTGTGTTGCGGGCGGCGGGTATTCCGGCGCGTGTGGTGGCGGGTTATCAGGGCGGCGAGTTGAACCCGGACGGGCAATATCTGACCGTGCGCCAGTTCGATGCCCACGCCTGGGTCGAATACTGGCAGCCGGACGTTGGCTGGCGCAGTGTCGACCCGACGGCTGCCGTGGCGCCCGAACGTATCGAGCAGGGCCTGGAGCAGGCATTGGCCGCCGATGAGGCATTCCTGCAGGACTCACCCATGTCGGCGTTGCGTTACCGGGACGTTGCCTGGCTCAATTCGTTGCGCCTGAGCTGGGACAGCCTCAACTACGGCTGGCAGCGCTGGGTGCTGGGCTATCAGGGCCAGCAGCAGTTACAGGTGCTGGGCCGCTGGTTTTCGGGTTTTCAGGTGCCGGTTTTCGTGGGGGGTGTCCTGAGCGTTCTGGCACTGATAGCCTTGTGGCTGTTCAAACCCTGGCAACGGGAAAGTGATTCGCAGCTTCGCCTGTTCATGGCCTTCGAGCGTCTGCTGGCGCGACATGGACTGCGGCGCATGCCGGGTGAGGGTGCCGAAGCCTTTTGCAGTCGCGCCGTGCTGTTTTTTCCGCGCCATGCCGATGTCATCGAAGCCTTTGTTCAGGAATTTCAGGCTCAGCGCTATGGCGCAAGTGGTGCTTCGGTGAGCGAGTTGCGCCGCTGCCTCAAAGCGTTGCGCCGTCGTTTGCCATGGCGCCTGGCGCCCTTGAAGGGCAGTCATTCATAAACCGTTTTTTCAGAGGGTGTGTGCATGTCGTCGATGGTGAACCATCTGATCGCCGAAATCATTGCGCTGGACGTCAAGTTGATTGCCTGTCAGGCACGTGTGGCGGTATCCACCGACAGTGAAGCGCTGCATGACTTGCGCACCACGGTTCGTCGTCTGCGCAGCGTGTTGCGTCCATTACGCGAACTGTCGGGTGCCGAGCCGCTGGAAGACGCCGCCAAGGCCCTTGGCCAGTTGACGACGCCTTTGCGAGACATGCAGGTACTGGCCGGGTTTCTCGCCAAAAAAGGCCTGGACGAAGCGGCGGACAAGCGTCACGAGTACCTGGACAAGGCCTGCCCGAAAGTGGCCAGGTCTGCTGAGTTGCTCAAGTTACTGGCCTTGCTCGATCAGTTTCCGGCCATGCTGCGCATGCAGGAACGCCAGGGCGGGTTGGGTGATCTGCGCAAGGTCATTGAAAAGCGCATGGACAAGCAATGGCAGAAGCTGCGGGTGGCCATGGCTGATCCGGGCCATGATCGACACGATCTGCGTTTGCTTATCAAGCGTGTGCGCTATGCCGCCGAGGCTTATCCGCAACTCAGTCATCAGCCTGAAAAGCTTCAGGCCAGGCTCAAGGCCGCTCAGAGCGAACTGGGCAACTGGCACGATCATTTGCAGTGGTTGGCGCAGGCTGGCAAGGAAGCGGATCTGGCGCCCTGCATTGCGGGCTGGCAGATTGGTATCGTGCGGGCCGAGCGCAAGGCCGAAATTGCACTGGAGCGATTGGCCAGGGATTGTTTCTGATTACGGGGGGTCAAGTCATTCAGGCCGCAAATATGGCCGATACGGCGCCTGTCAGTAGGTGGTGGGGTCGTTAATATGACGGCTGTCAGCTTTTTCCTACGCCAAGGTTCCCATGACTTTTTCCGATCTGCTCAACGCGGTGCGCGACAACCCCCAGTCTGTCACCATCCCGGCCCTGTGGTCACAGGGGCGCGCCTGCTTTGGCGGCCTGATGGCAGCCTTGCAATACGAGGCCATGCGCGGCCGTGTGCCTCAGGACAGACCGGTGCGTTCTCTGGCGATCACCTTTGTCGGGCCAGCCGAGCCGGGCGTGCCGATCTCCTTCGAGGTCGACATCCTGCGCGAGGGCAAGGCGGTCAGTCAGGTGCTGGGGCGAGCAATACAGAACGGGCAGGTGATGACCCTGATGCAGGGCAGTTTTGGCGCGGCGCGTGAGTCGGTGGTTGCGGTCGCGGCTGATCCGGCTCCCGAGCTCAAAGCGCTGGAGCATTGCCCGGCACTGCCTTTTATCAGCGGCGTGATGCCCGAATACATGCGTTTCATGGAAATGCGCTGGGCGCTGGGTGGTCTGCCGTTCAGCAATACCCCGTCACCTGCCATTGGCGGTTATGTGCGTTTTCGCGATGAGGTAGAGCCTCAGCCACTCACTGAAGCGCATATTCTGGCGATGGTCGACACTTGGCCGCCTGCACTTTTGCCACACTTGAGCAAGCCCACTCCCGGCAGTTCATTGACCTGGACCATCGAGTTCGTGCAGCCACAACCCGCTTTGAATACGCTTGACTGGTGCAGCTACCGCGCCGTGATCGAACATGCTCGCGATGGTTATGGGCATACCGCTGCGATGCTGTGGGCACCTGATGGTCAACTGGTGGCGATCAGTAGGCAAACGGTCACGGTATTTGGTTGAAACATCCTATCGGTGATGTCTTCTTATCATCGGTGATGCCTCTTTATCACCGGTGATGCCTCTTCTTCCAGGCCCGCCACCACGCGCCACTCAGCAGGAAGCGTGGAAAGGTCACGAACTGCTCGGTCAGCAGACGTTTTACCGCATCGCTCCTGTCGCTGAAAGGCTCGGGTGTCTGTGCTTCCAGAGAGTGGCCGTGCCGCTGAAAACCCAGGGCGGCGATCAGGCCGATGATGCCAATCGCAATCGAGGAAAAGCTCAGGGAGAAGATCCCGTCGAGCAACAGCAGAGCCGCAAGGATAAACAGCGGCACGGCAATCAGGTGCAGGACAAGATTGGCCGGATGCTGATGGTTGTCGGCATAGCCGCGCCATTGCCAGGTGGGGAGATTGGGAAGTCGCTTGCCCATACTGCTGTCCTCTTCAGAACCTATTTCAATGTCCTGAAGAATAGGCCTGGCTCCGTTTGTCCGCGAGCCAAGCCTGACTATCGGTGCGATAGGCCTTTACAGCTTGAGTTGGCCGATGGCCTTGCTCAATTCACCGGCCAGCGTGGCCAGATCATCACTGGTGGAAGCCGAGTCCACGGTCTGGGTTACGGTGCGCTCGGTGACATCGCGAATGCTGACCACGGCGCGGTTCATTTCTTCGGCCACCTGACTTTGTTGCTGGGCTGCCACGGCGATCTGGGTATTGCTTTCACGCATCTGCGCCACGGCACCGGCAATGGCCGCCAGCGCTTCACCGGCTTCCTGGGCCTGTTGCACGCACTCATCGGCCTTGTAGGAGCTGTCCTGCATGAAGTCCACGGCATCGCGGGTTCCGGCTTGCAGTGCTGACACCATCCCGGTGATTTCATCGGTGGACGTCTGCACCCGTTTTGCCAGATTGCGGACTTCGTCGGCAACCACGGCGAAGCCACGACCCATTTCCCCGGCACGTGCCGCTTCGATGGCCGCGTTGAGGGCCAGCAGGTTGGTCTGTTCGGCAATGCTGTGGATCACGTTGACCACACCGTTGATTTTCTGACTGTCTTCGGCAAGACGCTGGATCATCTGCGCAGTCTGCTGCACGCCGCTGGAAAGCCCGGCAATCGAAACCTGTACCCGGTCGACCACGGTCTTGCCGCTGCCTGCAAGATTGTCAGCAGTCTGGGACTGATCCCGTGTGGTGCTGGCGTGCTGGGCAATATGGTGGACAGTGGCTGTCATTTCGTTGATTGCCGTAGCGACCTGATCGGTTTCGCTTTGCTGGCCGAGCATGCCGTGGCGTACATCCTTCATGCCGGAAGCCAGGTGAGCTGCGCCTTCATCCAGGCGGGTAGCGGTTTGCGAGACGGTGTTGACCACCCGCTGGTAGCCCGCCTGCATGGCATTGAAGGCCTTGGCCATCTGCCCGACCTCATCATCGCTGCCGTTGGGAACCCGTGCAGACAGATCGCCGCTTTTCTCGACATGCAGCATCACATCCTTGAGGGCGTTGAGCTGGGTGAGGATGAAGCGGATCAGCAATTGCGAGGCGCAGAGCATCGCGATCATCAGCACGAATACTGCTATGGCGTAATTGGCGAAGCGATCCTCAAGCACCTGCAAGGCTGAGGGTGCCAGGGCCAGTACGGCAATGCGCTGGCCATCGGTGCGGCTGACGACCTGCGCGCCGACCAGAGACTGATCACCCGCCTGTTTATCCAGGGCAACCCAGTCCGTGGCATTGCTCAGTTGTGGCAAAGGCTGGCTGTTCAGGCTCGGCGTCTGGCCCTGTGCGTAGGTCAGAATATTGGCCGAGGAGGGCAAGGGTTGCGTGGCGGGCCATGCGGCGATCAGGCGCGCCTGTGCCTGGGCGGCGTCTCTGGCGGTTTCCTGGCGGGCCTGTTGCTCCAGCCCCACGGCGTAAACCACCAGCAGCAGGGTCGTGATGAATGCGACCGCGTTGACGGCCCAGAACTTGTACTTCAGTGAGAGGTTGCTAAGCAATGAGCCCATGAGTGGTCTTCTTTTGGTTGAGCGTTAGAGATGTGCAGCAAGGTGCCATCACGATGCCTCAGCCACTAAACAAACAGTTGATGCGGGTCAAGGTAACGTCACATTTCTCCGGCTGGCTCCACAAAATCCGGCAAACCAAAGAAATCACGGGCGCAGGCTGTGGTATGGCTGGCAAGGTCGGCCTGGCTTTCGTTGCGATGCAATGCCACTTCACGCAGGACTTCGGGCAGATACGCCGGTTCGTTGCGACCGTTTTTCGGCTTGGGTCGCAGGCTGCGCGGCAGGAGATAAGGCGCATCGCTTTCCAGCATCAGGCGACCACGGGGAATGTTGTGAACCAGCGGGTGCAAATGGGTGCCCCGACGTTCGTCGCAGATCCAGCCAGTAATGCCGATATGCAGGTCCATATCCAGATAACTGAACAGCGCCTTCTGCTCCCCGGTAAAGCAGTGCACCACGGCGGCTGGCAGGCGATCGCGGTAGTCGCGCAGGATTTCCAGCAGGCGCTGGCTGGCATCGCGCTCATGCAGGAATACCGGCAGTTGCAACTCCACGGCCAGTGCCAGATGGGCTTCAAGCACCTTTTCCTGCTGGGGGCGGGGCGAGAAATCCCGGTTGAAATCCAGCCCGCATTCACCGACTGCCCGCACGCGGGATTCCCTGAGCAGTGCCCGCAACTTTTGTTCGGTGTCCTGTGTCCAATCGCTCGCTGAATGGGGGTGAATACCTGCCGTGGAGAACAGTCGCAGAGCGCTTTCATCCAGTTCATGGCAGAGCTCCAGAGCCTGTTCGCTGCCCTCGACACTGGTGCCGGTGACGACCAGTTGTGACACGCCAGCGGCATAGGCCCGGTCGAGTACCGCCTGTCGCTGCGAGTCGAAGCTTGCGTTGGTGAGATTGACGCCGATGTCGATGAGTTGCATGGTGCTACCTCCAGCCGAAGGCTGCCGAGGATATCAGAGCTTCGGTAATAACAAGAAAAGGCAATGTATTCATCAGGTTAAACCTGAAGGTTTAACGGTTTTGTGTGTGGCGCGTCCCTGAGCAATCCTTTTTTCTGTCTTTTCTGGCGTATCCCCGGAGCGTGAATGACCGTTCGAGCCCTGCTTTTGCCCATCGTTTGCCTACTGGCGCTGTCGCCTCTGCCCGCGGCTGCCCGTCAGGCGGGGCCGGAGGCTGCGCAGCACAAGACTCAGGTGCGGGACCTGGAAGCGATTCGCAGCAGTAAGGTGTTACGGGTGCTGGTCAATCAGAGCCGCAACAGCTCCGGTGACGTCAAGGGACAGGAAATCGGCATCGAATATCAGCGCCTGCAAGCCTTCGAACAATACCTCAATGGTCATGCCCGCAACGGCCAGAAAGTGACCTTCAAGATGATCCCCAAAGCCAAGAATCAGTTGCTTGCCGCCCTGCAGCGCGGCGAGGGTGATCTGGTGGCGCCCGGTGAGTTGCTCGATACCGCCAACGCCAAGGGGATCAATGCAGGCGAGCCGATCATCCGTGACGTGCCGCTGATTCTGGTGGGCGTGAGAGGCGGGCGCAGCTTCAAGAATGTCGATCAGCTTTCAGGGCGTACCCTGAGCCTGCCTGCTGGCAGCATGGCCGATGAAGCCTTGCATCAGGTCAATCAGCAACTGGCATTGCGCAAACTGGCACCGGTACGTATCGAGTGGGTCGACCCCAGCCTTGCCGTGGAAGACGTGCTGGAAATGGTTCAGGCGGGCATCTATCCCCTGACGCTGGTGGAGCAACCCATTGCCGAGCGCTGGGCCAGAGTCATGCCCAAGCTGCGTCTGGACCGCAGCCTCACGTTGCGCACCCACGACGACATCAGTTGGTTCGTGCGCCAGGACGCCACCCGCTTGCGCGCCAGTATCGATGACTTCCTCAAGACCTATAAGCCTCCCGCCAATCAGGACCTGGCTTTCGAAAAGGCCTACAAGAACACCTATCGGGTCAACAACCCTCTGGTGCGCACCAACCTTCAGCGCCTGGAAAAACTGCGGCCCATGCTGCAACGCCATGCCGACGCCCAGGACATGGACTGGCTGGATCTGGCAGCGCTGGCGTTCAAGGAATCGAAACTGGACCCGACGGCCAAGGGCAGTGGTGGGGCGACGGGCTTGCTGCAGATCACGCCGTCGGCGGCAAAGCGGGTGGGTGTTTCCGATATCCAGACTGCCGACAAGAATGTGCAGGCCGGTGCCCGTTACATGGCGCTGATCCGCAGCAAGTACTTTGCCAGCCCCAGGGTCAACGAGCGTGAGCGCATGGCGTTTGTGCTGGCCGCCTACAACCTGGGACCGGAGCGGGTACAAGGTATGCGCGACGAGGCGCGCCGTCGCGGCCTCAACCCCAATCAGTGGTTCTTCCAGACCGAGCGTATTGCCATGGAGCAGGGCAGTGCCAACGTCGTCAGCTTCGTGAACAGCGTGAACAAGTACTACCTGGCGTTTGATCGCGAGCGTGGTGCGCTGGAGAAGGACACGTCTGAAAAGTCTGCCATCAGAAGACAAATCGAATAATTCGATGGTAATGCCGAGATTTTTGCGATTTTCATATTGGTTGATTTGATTATGATGGCACCACTCCCACTTAATCAGTAACGGAACAACTCACCATGAACGCAACCATCAAATCTGTACTTTCCACCCGCGCCGGTTACGGCCTGACTGTATTGCGCATCATCGTCGGCATCATCTTCATCGCTCACGGCAGCCAGAAACTGTTCGGTGCGTTTGGCGGTTATGGCCTGGAAGGTACGGCGCAGTTCATGGCCAGTCAGGGCCTGAATCCGGGTTACCTGATGGCGCTGCTGTCGGGCAGTGTCGAGTTCTTTGGTGGCCTGGCTGTACTGATCGGCCTGCTGGCTCGCCCGGCGGCACTGGGTCTGGCGGTATTGTTGCTGGTAGCGATTTTCTCGGTACACATCACTCATGGCCTGTTCATGGCTAACAATGGCTATGAGTTCGCACTGGCCTTGCTTGGCGGTGCCATCGCGATCCTGATCGAAGGCGCGGGCAAACTGTCGGTGGATCGCGCCATCGCCAAGTGAAGAGCGGCATGCGCATCAAGAAGGGCTCGCCTGTGAAAGGCGGGCCTTTCTTGCTGATGGCATTTGACAATTAACCAGCGGCTTCTCTAGGATGCTGACCAGGCGCCGATTTAACAACTACTTGCGGGGCGCCAGGCAAGGCACTGACCTTGTCGAAATACCGCTAAAACGTTGGTTCGGTGTTGCCTCCCACCGCTGCCCAGCGGAACCCCCGAGGCTGAGACAAGACACCATGAACAACCTGCGCCCCCTCGCTCGCCTGTCCCCGATTACCACTGTGTTGTCGCGCAAGAATCCGAAAATCCTGTTGGGCGGTTCGCATCAGCCGACGCTGTTGCGTTATCTGGATGGCTGGCCTCGGCGTCGCGGCGGCTCCTGTGCCTTTCTCATTCAATTTGCCGATACGACCCAATCGCTGGCTCATTACGCCAATGACCAGTTCGACCTGGCCGTGATCCAGACGCCGGATGCCGACAACGTCGAGCAGGTCATCCGTGATCTGACGCGAATTGCCCGTCAGGGGCTTATCACCCTCGGCTGAGAAGCACTGCAACTCGCCGTTCTCTCTCGCTATTCAAGCCCTCCCGAAACGGGTTGCGATTGTGCAACCCGTGACCTTCCGTCCGCTGAAAACTCGATTGGCCTGAAGCTTTATGTGCTTCAGTCGATAGCCAGTTGTGTAGTGCAAATCCCTGACAGCGTTTTACAACGCTGGAACCAATGCGTGACCCAGGCCACTCATCGCCTGTCCTTGCCATGTCTGATCGCATCTCTTCGACTTTTCGTACAAAGCCTGACGCACCGATTTTTCGCATAAATACACCAACACAAACGAGAAAGGGATCGTCTCAAAAAAGGCCCTGAACGGCTGTCGCTAAAAATTAGTGAATGAGAATCTGATGAACATATTGAGCCCTGCCGTTTACGTTACAAACCGTGTCCGCTTCCCCATAAAGTTTTTTATTCTTGGCGTGATTGTCCTCATTCCTCTGCTTTTTCTCGGTATCCGGGTGATGCAGACGCTCAACGCCAGCATCGATACCCTCAGTCATGAACAGGTAGGCCAGAAGTACCTGCTGGACGTGACCCCCGTATTGCGTCTGTCCATGATGCAACGTGCGTTGACCCACGGCATGCTCAGCGGTAACGAGAATGCCAAGGCCGATGTTGATCGCAATGCCGAGAAACTTGAGCAGGCTTTCAACGAGCTGGCGATCCAGGACGGGAAGTTCGGCAAGTATCTGGAAACCGCTGACCGGGTGCAGAAGTTGCGTGCCGAAACCCGCGAATTGATCGAACGAGCCAGGAACGGTGCAGATCCATTGACGATCTTCAGTGCCTGGAACGACCAGTTGACCAGGGTGCTGGGTTTTATCTATTACATTTCGGCCACCTCCGGAATGATTCTGGACGAAGACTATGGCTCGTTGTTTCTGATTGACCTGAGCACGCTGCGCCTGCCTCGGCAAATCAACGTGGTCGGCCAGATTCGCGGCCTGGCCAACGGTTTCAGTGCCGACCGCCAGATTGACGAGACTACCCGCGCCTTTGCCCTGAACCTGATGAAGCAGGAAGCGCAGATTCGCCAGGAGTTGCAGCAGAGCCTGCGGCTGCTGCGTCGCGAAGAGCCGGAACTCACCGATGTGGTGGAGCAACCCGTTACCCTGGCCATCAACGACCTGGAAAGCCTGAGTCGTGACCTGATGGACTATCTGGACCCGGGCAAGCGCTCGAACGTAAACGCCAATACCCTGGGTGAGCGTGGCAATGCCGTGGTCGCGCAGTTCTACAAGGCGCAGGAGCAGATGCAGGCTTCGCTGCAGAACCAACTCGCCACTCGCCTGCAGGATCGTAACAATGAACGCATGTTCTTTATCGGCCTGTTCGTCGTTCTCGGCGTCTTGCTGCTGTACGCCTTTGCCGGTATTTACAGTGCTCTGCGAAGCGCAGTGGAAGAACTGCTGAGCGTGACTGCCCGCATCGCTCAGGGCGACCTCACTGCCCGTGTAAAAGTAGGCAGTCGTGACGAGATTGGTGATGTCGGTACTGGCCTCAACAGCATGGTCGAAGCGTTCTCCCATTCCTTGAGCCAGGTCGAGAGCAGTTCACATTCTGTCTCCGAGTCCGCGCAACGTCTGGAGCGCTCGATCAGTCAGGCCAAGCAATCCATGAATGCCCAGCAGGCCGAGACCGAGCAGGTCGCCACCGCCATCAACGAAATGACCACCAGTGTGGCCGACGTGGCGCATAACACCGAAGGTGCTGCCAGTGCCGCCGAAGCAGCCAGCAGTGCTTCGGCCAAAGGCCTGCAAGTCATGGGTGAAACCCGTGCAACCATCGAAGCCTTGGTCAATGAAGTGCAAATCAGCGGGCAAAAAGTCGAAGCTCTGGCCACCCACAGCATGGAAATCGGCGGTGTGATCGAGGTGATTCGCACCATCGCCGACCAGACCAACCTGCTGGCTCTGAACGCGGCCATTGAAGCCGCGCGAGCAGGCGAGCAGGGCCGGGGTTTTGCCGTGGTGGCAGACGAGGTGCGCACTCTGGCTTCGCGTACACAGAACTCCACCGAGGAAATTCGCCGCATCATTCAGCAACTGCAAGGTGCTACCGACGAAGCCGTGCAGCAGATGAAAGCCGGTCAGGACCGCGCCCATGCCTGTCTCGATGCCTCTGAACAGGCTTCGGGTACGTTGAAACAGATCAACGAGGCCGTGGATGGAATCGTTGGCATGAACACCCAGATCGCCAGCGCAGCCGTGCAACAGCACTCGGTATCTGAAGACATCAACCGCAACGTCATGGGCATCCGCAATAGCAGCCTGGTGGTCATGGATGGCGTGAATGACAATGCTGCAACCGCAGACGAACTGTCATCACTGGCCAGCGAACTGCGCACCGTGGTCAGCCGCTTCCAGTTATCCCGATAACTCCCACAGGCCTTTCAGTAACCAAATACTGAAAGGCCTACTCCTTCTTGCTTGCAGCTTGCAGCTTGCAGCGTGCAACTTCTACTATCTCCCCCTCTGTTTTTTCGACCCCGCTGCCGACATTCGCTAGTGAGAATCCTCTTTTGCCTACAAACATCATTACAACGGAAGGTCATGAGGCTCTGAAAAAGGAGCTGGATTACCTGTGGCGGGAAAAGCGTCCCGATACCACCCGCAAGGTCACCTGGGCGGCATCGCTGGGGGATCGTAGTGAAAATGCCGATTATCAGTACAACAAGAAGCTGCTGCGCGAGATTGATCGCAGGGTTCGCTACCTTCGCAAGCGGCTTGAGGATGTGCGGGTTGTCGCCTATTCCCCGGAGCAGGAAGGCAAAGTCTTTTTCGGCGCCTGGGTCGAGATCGAAAACGAGGCGGGTGAGGTCAAGAAATTCCGCGTCGTGGGGTATGACGAGATTTATGGCCGCAATGACTACATCTCCATCGACTCACCCATGGCTCGTGCGCTGCTGAAAAAGGAAGTGGGTGATGAGGCTGTGGTGCAGACACCGGGTGGAGAGGTGTTGTGGTGGATCAATGAGATTACTTACGGCCAATAATGTTCGCGACTGAAGTCGCTTGTGTCTGCAGCGAGAGATAAAGTCAAAGGTGAGAGGGGTGAATGGCAAGCTGATTATTCGATGTG
>NZ_JAIGPJ010000060.1:0-16698 GCF_019719005.1 Pseudomonas cichorii | reverse complement strand
ACCACGCCATCAGCCTGCGCCCACATCGGCTGCCAGAACATCGCATTGGCCAGGATCAGCGCAATGCCGCGCTTGGGCAGGCCCCAGAAGAGTTCACGTTCTTTCAGGGCAGCAGAAGGCTGACGGGCAAGAAAAGCCAGTTGGCGGACGTCCATGTGGGCGGTCTCGAAAAAACGGGTTTAGAGGAAGAAATCCATGCGCAGGTAAACAGGTGCTTCGCGTTCGAGCTGGTCAGCAGGACGCTCCAGGGAGTGCGCAAAGGTCACGCTGAGCGCCACGTGCTGGCCACGGGTGAAGGCTTCAAACGAGTTGCTGGACAGGCGACCGTGCGCCTCGCCGTTGTAGCGGTCATTGCGGATAACGCCCTGGTCGTAACCGGCCGCCGCGCCATACTCGCTGAACACCGGCCGCAACCAGTCCAGAGTCACCGGGCGCGTCAGACGCAATTCGTTGCGCCAGTAACCGCCACTGTCGCCGGACAGAAACTGGTCCTTGTAACCACGTACCGAGGAGGATCCACCCAGGCTCATCCGTTGCGGACTGAACAGGACATCCTCGCTGCGCTGGCCGGTGGCCAGGCTGGTGAAACTGAAGTTTTCGCCCCAGAGCTGAAAGGGTTGCAGGTAGCTCAGGGTGCCGGTGTATTTGCGATAGCGGGCATCGGCTTCGCCGGGGCCTGGATGACCATTGTCCTGAGCATCGAAAGCGCCGGTGCCTTGTTGCATGCCCAGGTCGATGTTGACGAACGCAGAACCGATCCGCCGCCCATGGTTGATACCGAACTGGGCTTCGCTCAGGCGATTGCTGCTCAAGGCCAGCTTGCTGTCTTCGATGTAATTGTTGGTGCGCAGATAGGCCAGCCCGGCATTGAGCGAAGTCTTGCTCAGTGAGTCGCGATGAATCACCCGCTCGATGCGTAGCTGATGATTCTGGCTGTCACCGGTCTGCTTGAAGTTGAAGCCGTTGGCCTGGGCCAGAGAGCGATACTCGCTTTCGCTGTAGGTGTAACTGAACGTCCACCAACCCCACGGCAGGCTGTAGGCCAGCATATGGTTTCTGGAGGTTTTCTGGTGATCGCTGATAGCGTCGTGACCGCCGCGCAGACTCAACTGGTCCGCAAGGCCCAGCGGGCTGTCCCACTCCAGACCGGCGTTCCACTGCTGTTTGCCCGTGCTGCGCTGGCCTTCGTTATTGCGCGACAGGTTCGCTCGCCAGGGTTTCTGTGGGGTGTTATTGACCAATACATCACTGCCGCCGACGGCCTGGCCCGGTGTCAGCTCCATCTGCGCCTTATTGGACGGCAAGCGATTGAGCTGATCGACCATCTGCTCGATCTCGCGCAGGTTCAGCACGTTGCCTTCACTGCCAGGAAAGGACATGGCCAGCTCGCGCGGACTCAGGCCACTGCCCTCACCGCTGCGCAGTTTTTCCATTTTGCCCTCGACGACGAGGACTTCGAGATGGCCCTTGGACAGATCCTGTTGCGGCAGGTAGGCACGGGTCGTGACCCATCCCTTGTCGATGTAGTGATCGGTGACGGCCTTGAGTACATCGTTGAGCTGGGCAACACCCAGGCACTCACCCAGAAAGGGCTTGAGCAAGGTTTCGCGCTCACCGCCCGACAATGAATCGGCGCCCTTGAGTTCGATGACGTCAATCCTGAAACAGCGCGTATCGACCGGAGCCTCGGGGGCTTGGGGAGCTGGCTGGGCGCCGGGTAAATCCTTGAGCTCTTCCAGGCGACGGCGCTGCTCTTCGAGCAGACGGTCCTGACGGTCTCGGATCAGGTCCTGCTCACCGGGGGTCGGGGCAGCCAGGGAAACAAGGGGAGTGACAGCGAAGAGAACAAGCAGAGCTGTCCTGGAGGCGTAGGAATACACGGTGCGTCCCTGCAATATCATATTGATATCAAATTCGGCGCGATTGTAGGTTGCCATTATCATGGCGTCAATTTTTTGCACCTGCCGTGTATCAGATTTTCTACACACCTTTTTTGCCCTGTCCGATGCATCCATTTCCCCCGTCATTAATGACAGACGGCCAACAAATACCGCGAACCCCGTCACCCTCCCCGGCTCTACCGAATGCGGGCATTGCCCGGCATGGAAAAGACGGAAATCCGCAGTCGTCGAATGGCTCATCCGTGCGTATCCCCATTAACGTCACAACGAGGACGAACACATGGCTACCCCACAGGAAAACCTTATCGATTGGCTGCGTGATGCCCATGCGATGGAGCAGCAGGCTGAAAAGATGCTCACCGCACAGGCTGAGCGTCTGGAGCATTACCAAAGCCTCAAAAGGCGCATCGAGCAGCACATCGAAGAGACACGCGGTCAGCAACAACGTATCAGTGAATGCCTTTCCCGGTATGACGAAAGCCCTTCCACCCTGAAGGATCTGACTGGCAAGGTCATGGCGTTCGGTCAGGTGGTAGGTGGCTCGATGATGAGCGATGAGGTCGTGAAAGGTGCGATGTCTGGCTACGTGTTCGAGAACGTGGAAATCGCGGCTTACACGGTATTGATCGAAGCTGCGAAGGTGGCGGGAGATCCGGAAACCCAAAGGGCCTGCGAGGAAACGCTTCAGCAGGAAGAAGCCATGGCGAAATGGCTGCTTGAACACCTTCCTGAAATCACGGCAGCCTTTTTGGCTCGCTCCAGAAACCCCGACCTTGAAGCCAAGAAGTAAATGTAAGGGCGTAGCCGCTCAGGCGGCTATGTACCTCTGTGCAGTTCTCGTTTCACCTGAAACGGCAGCTCATCAGTCGCCTTGAACTATTCATCAGATTCCGCTCATCGCTGCAAATGAATAAATAAAAAATCTTTAGTCTCCAGCCCTCCTCGAAACCTATGTCTGCGCCATTGCCCGCAGTGGCAAACGCGCACAAACCTGAGCTTGAGGAAAACCCGATGTTTTTACATAACAAAAGACTTCAGTACACCGTACGTGTCGCCGAGCCGAATCCGGGCCTCGCCAATCTGCTGCTGGAGCAGTTCGGTGGAGCACAAGGCGAATTGGCGGCAGCAGCCCGTTACTTCACACAAGCCCTGGCCGAGGAGGATCCGGGTCGCAAGGATCTGCTGATGGACATTGCCACGGAAGAGCTGAGCCACCTTGAAATCGTCGGCTCGATTATCGTCATGCTTAACAGAGGCGCAAAAGGCCAATTGGCTGAAGGCGTGCAGGAGGAAGGCGAACTGTATCGCAGCATCAATGGTGCCGGTAACGATTCGCACATAACCAGCCTGCTATATGGTGGCGGTGCTCCGCTGGTGAACTCGGCAGGTGTTCCATGGACGGCCGCCTATGTCGACTCGATCACCGAACCCACCGCCGACTTCCGCTCCAACATTGCCGCCGAAGCCCGGGCCAAGATCGTTTACGAAAGGCTGCTGAATGTCGTCGACGATCCTGGCATCAAGGAGGCGCTGGGCTTCCTGATGACCCGCGAGATCGCTCACCAGAAGTCCTTCGAAAAAGCGCTGCACTCGATCCAGCCAAACTTCCCGCAGGGCAAGCTGCCCGGCATGCCGGAATTCACACGCACCTACTTCAGCATGTCCAGTGGCGAACCGAACCTTCGCGGGCCATGGAACAGTGATGAAGAGTTCGAGTATGTAGAAAACCCTCAACCTGCCGTTGACGGAGGCGATGGCACTGCATCAGTGGCGCTCGATGAAGAGGATGTGCTGACCCTGACCATGATGAAGGAGCGCACCAAGTCCGACCCGGATGCCGATCCACTTACAGGAGCGGAGCTGGGATCAGGTTTCATGTCAGACAAATGACGGCTTCCTGCTTGGGGCACGATGTATTCAGCAGTGCCAGCACTGGCAGCGTTTGAAATGTTCCCTCACAATCTCGCGGTCTCGCCAGACCTGCCTCCCCGGCAGGCCTGGCTACCCCATGAGTTTGAGGAAACCCGGCATGAATGCACTGGAGTGGAACGAAGCCGCCCTGGCGAAATACCTCTCGACCCATCCGACCTTGCAGGATGAAATCAAGAACCTCAGCCCCGAAGAACAGAAGCAGCAGGCGCAATGGGCCTTTGAGGATGAAGCCGAGGATCAGGGTATCGAACCCTGGGAACTGGCTTTGCAATTGATTGCAGAAACCCCGGAACAGCTCAAGAGCATGCGTCTTGAAGCCCACGCACAGGTGGCCGAAGCCCTGGGCATGGACTGGGACGAGTATTGCGACCTGAACGAAATCGAACAGTGATCACGGGTTGAACAAGGACCAGAAGTGCATGAACCATTCTTCCGAAGCAGGTGCAGCCGTTTACTCTCCCCTGACCCTGAAACTTTATGACTGGTGGGTCCTGGGGGTTTCCAATCGTTTTGCCTGGCAGTGCTCGACGACGCAGGTATTGCAGCCGTTCTTCAATCGCCATGTCGGCGCACGCCATCTGGATGTAGGCGTCGGCACCGGTTATTACCTGGCCAATGCCAATCTGCCCATCAGTACCGAAGTCACCTTGCTGGACCTCAACAGCAGCAGCCTGGAAGCCGCACGCCAGCGCTTCGGGCGGCCGGGCATCCGGGTAATCCGCCACGATGTGTTCAAGCCGTTCGAACCCGGGCATGAGACAGGGTTTGACTCGATCTCGCTGTTCTATCTGCTGCACTGCCTGCCCGGAACCATGAGCGACAAGGCCCAGGTTTTCGCCAACCTCAAGACCCGCCTGAAGGATGACGGCGTGCTGTTCGGCGCAACCATTCTGGGCGACGAAGCCGGGCACAACGGGTTTGGTCGCAAGTTGATGGATGTCTATAACAAGAAAGGCATCTTTGGTAATCGCAGTGACAGCGTTGCCAGCCTGCGCAATGCCCTGGCTTTGCATTTCAAGGACGTGACGGTGGAGGTCACAGGAAAAGTGGCACTGTTTACGGCCAGATCGCCTCTTGCATGACGCGCTGAGAAGAATCCGTTCATGACCGATCAGTCAGCGCTTTACCTGATGGTTTGAGCTGGGTAACGTCTGCGCATCTCAACAAGAAGGAATTGCGCCATGAGCGATCTGATCTCGTACCAGCTTGAAGATGGTATTGCCACGCTGACCCTCAACAACGGCAAGGTCAACGCCATCTCGCCGGATGTGATCGCCGCATTCAATGCCGCGCTGGATCAGGCCGAGACAGATCGTGCCGTGGTGATCGTCACAGGGCAACCGGGCATTCTCTCGGGCGGTTATGACCTCAAGGTGATGACCTCCAGCGCCGAAGCGGCCATCGACCTGGTATCCCGTGGTTCGACACTGGCGCGACGCATGCTGGCGCACCCCTTCCCAATCATTGTCGCCTGCCCGGGCCATGCCGTGGCCAAGGGTGCATTCCTGTTGCTGTCCGCCGACTACCGGATCGGGGTCGAAGGTCCCTTCAATATCGGCCTCAATGAAGTACAGATCGGCATGACCATGCACCATGTGGGCATCGAACTGGCACGTGACCGTCTGCGCAAGTCCGCGTTTCATCGTTCGGTGATCAACGCCGAGATGTTCGACCCCAAAGGCGCGCTGAACGCGGGCTTTCTGGACAAGGTGGTCAGCATCGACGAGTTGCAGGAAACCGCCCGCACCGCAGCCCTGCAACTGAAGAAGATCAATATGAACGCCCACAGAAAAACCAAGCTCAAGGTCAGAAAAGCGCTGCTCGATACATTGGATGCCGCCATAGAACTCGACAAGCAGCTTTCGCTCTAAGCCTTGCGCTCGACAGCCATGAAGCCCGCCAACGCGGGCTTTATCGTGTTGAGCCATGGCGCAATCCTTTTTGCATCACAGCCACTCCTTGAACAAGAAGCGAAACGATATGGGCCGAGTTGTTGCAGCAGCGGTTTACAGCAAAGGCAAGAAAGTCAGCAATATCACCCTTGAAGAAGGCGCAGCCTGGGCAGCCAGGCCGGATCACTTTGTCTGGATCGGGCTGGAGCAGCCAACCCCGCAGGAACTGGAAAGCCTCAAAGAGCAATTCAACCTGCACGAACTGGCTATCGAGGATGCGCTGGAAGTCCACAGCCGCCCCAAACTGGAAACCTTCGGCGATGCACTGTTTATCGTCACCTACGCGCCGGTGCGGGAAAACGGCAGGCTGCAGTTCATCGAAACCCATATTTTCGCTGGCAAGGGCTACATCATCACCTCGCGCAACGGCCACTCGAAATCCTACGGGATTGTGCGCCAGCGCTGTGAAGCAAGGCCGCTGCTGCTGGAGCATGGCGAAGACTTCGTGCTCTACGCCCTGCTGGACTTCGTAACCGAGAGTTATCAGCCGGTGACAGAAGCCATCCATGCCGAGCTGGAAGAGCTGGAGCAAAGCGTACTCGGCGGCATCCTGAATGAAGCCTACATCCATCGCATTCACAGCCTGCGCCGGGATCTTCTTCGTCTGCGCCGCTATGTGTCGCCCATGGTGGAAGTCGGCGAAGAGCTGCAGAAGCTGAGTTTTCCCTTCATCGACAAGAACATGCGTCCGTACTTTCGCGACGTTGAGATTCACGTCAAACGGCAAATGGAAGACCTGGGCAATCTGCGGGACATCGCCAGCCAGACCATCGAGATCGGTCTGTTGCTGGAGTCATCGCGACAAAGCATCGTGCAGCGCAAGTTCGCGGCCTGGGCGGCGATCCTGGCGTTTCCGACTGCTGTCGCCGGCATCTACGGGATGAACTTCGAGAACATGCCGGAGCTGACCTGGCACTACGGCTATTTCGCGGTGCTGGGGGTGATCGTTGGAGGCTGCGCAGCCTTGTTCACCAGTTTCAAGCGCTCGGGCTGGCTGTAACGGCCAGTGGCTCCCGACGCCAGTTGCAACGTCGGGAGCCTTCAGGCGTCAAGCCACATTCGAGTCCGGCTTGTGTGCCACAAAGCGCGTGATCCACTCGGCAACGGTCGCGCCATGGTGTTCGTGCTCCAGGCTGTCCAGCCCCTTGCGATAAACCTGCTCACCCAGCGTCTGCTGGCGCAGGTCCAGCAATGAGCGGGAAAACTCGTGAATGAATTCGGGGTGCCCCTGGAAACACAGGACCTGATGATTGATGTGATAAGCCGCGTACTGGCAGAAATCGCTGGAAGCGATCACCGTCGCATTTTCCGGCAATGCCGTGACCTGATCCTGGTGGCTGATCAACAGCGTCAGCTTGTCGATGGCCGGTGTCATCCAGGGCTGCGGGTCAGCCAGTTGATAATGATGAATGCCCACTCCCCAGCCCTGGGTGGCGCGCTCGGTCTTGCCACCCAGCAACAGCGCCAGCAGTTGGTGCCCGAAGCAGATCCCCAACAGTTTGTCGCCCCGCTCGTACAGTTTGAGCAGGTAGACCTTGAGCGTCTGAATCCAGGGATCGCTGCCAAACGAGTCGGCCTTGCTGCCGGTCACCAGATAGGCATCGAAACGTTCGTTTTCGGGTGGGTAAATGCCTTGCACCACGTTGTAGACACTGAGCTGAACGGCAAATGGCTGGCGCGCAAACAGTAACTCGAACATCCGCCCATACCCCTGATATTGCTCAACCAACTCCGGGCGCAGGATGTCGGTTTCCAGAATGCAGATGCGTAACGACATAAAAAAGGACCTGAAACAGTAAAAAGGCAATAGCGCACGGGCAAAGCCTGCCTTGAATGACGCGACCAAAGCAAGAAGCCAGTATCGGTATGGCCCCCCACAGGGTATAGCTAGCAGGACACACCTCGGCCAGACGAACGGTAGAAGGCTAATGATCTGCCCTCAAAGCCTCTAGCCAAGGCCTGACCATGTTATCAGCAACGTCTAAATAACCTTTAATCAGAAATTAAGAACCATAAATACCGAATAGTTCTAAGCCCCAGACAATGGGGCCTCTAAGGTTAAATCTGTAACAGGAAGGCGCGATAAAAATACATCCAGCGTCAGGTCTGCGGCGATATGGCCGAGACCACCCGTTCATCAGCACCACCTTTGCCAGCTGCCCGATTTCGGACTTGATGAATTCGGTGAGCTTTTGTCGCTCAGGAATAACAACAAAAGGCAGTCAGCCATGTTCAAGCATTCAAAGATACGTCAGGCGGGGCTTATTGTATTTGCAACCACTCTTCTCTTGATCCTGCCCAATCTGAACCGGTTGTTCGGCTGATCAGGCGTGCGCTACCGAAGCGCTCATATCTGTGCCAATCTTCCTGTTAAATGATGGGAGATGGGTTTATGCGTCAATGGATAGCACTGGGTATTCTGGCTTGCAGCTTCGTGGCGCAGGCAGGTGAGGTCGAGCAGGCAGTTGCTGTGGCGGCCTTGAAGGAAGGGAAACTGGCAGTGGATGTGCGCAGCCAGACCGAGTACGACGCTGGCACCGTGCTCAATGCGGTTCGGGTCGAGGATGCTCGCCTGGTCAATCAACTGAAACAGGTGCTCGCCGACCGCAACTCTGTTTTCGTCATCTTCAGCAGCTCGAACGAAAAAGCCAGCAAGGCTCAGGACAAACTGCGACAAGCCGGTTACTTCAGTGTCATCAACGGCGGCAATTATGAAGAGCTGCATAATGCGCTGTATGACATTACCGATGATCCGGCGGAGTAAACCACTTGCAGGAGCGAATTCATTCGCCAATGAATTCGCTCTCCAGCAGTGGTCAGCTTACTGGTGCTGCACCTGAACCTGCGTCGAGACTGAGACCTTGGCGTGCATCTGCTCGTAACCACCGCCACGGCGCATGCCGCGTACCGGGCAAGCATCCAGATAATCCAGCCCTACCGCCAGCTTGAGATGACGAGCAGGAATCGCAAGCGTGTTGGTGACGTCGAAGCTGTACCAGCCATCGTCGATCCAGGCTTCGGCCCAGGCATGGCTGGACAGATGATCCTTGTCTTCGCTGTACAGGTAACCGGAGACATAACGCGCGGGCACGCCAAGACTGCGGGCGCAGGCCAGGAATGCATGGGTGTGGTCCTGGCAGACACCTGAACGACCGGCAAATGCCTGGGCCGCGCTGGTGTCGACCTCAGTCGCGCCGGGCGTGTAGACGATGTGTTGATTCAGCGCCTGCATCAAGTCGATCAAGCCCGTGCGATCAGTGCGCTTGCTGCTCTCTTTGGCGGCAAATGAGCGCATGGCTTCGTCCGCTTCGGTCAGGCGGGTAAAGCGCAGGAAAGGCAGCGGCGACTGGCTTTCATGTTCGGCCTCACGGGTTTCGTCGATTTCCACCTGGCCACGGGCACCGATGATGATCGACTCATGGGGCTCGTCCAGAGTCAGCACATGGAGGATGTTTCCGAACGGATCGATCTGCGCACGCACCGGGCGCGGCAGGTTCAATTGCCAGCTCAGGATCTGTTGGCGCTCGCTGTCATGAGGCGTCAGGCGCAGATACTGGATGCTGGCCCGAACCTGATCATCGTAGTGATAGGTGGTCTCGTGGCTAATGGAAAGTCTCATGCAGCCTCCAGATATGAAGTGTGGATGGCATCACCCAACTGGGCCACCAAGGGAATGAATTCGTTCAGCCACTCATGCAGGCCTTCGCCCAGTATCTCGTCGATGCTGGTATAGCGCAGACGTGCGTCCATTTCTGCCGCCAGACGTTGTGCCGGTCGACCATTGGCGCCCGGCAGGCTGGCGAGGATCAGATCCAGTTCCTCCAGACAGGCCCGCAAGGAGCGCGGAATGTCGGCGCGCAACAGCAATAGCTCGGCAACGTGACGCGCGCCTGGTGCGTCACGGTACAGCTCGGTATAAGCCTCGAAAGACGACAAGGCTCGCAGCAAGGCGCTCCACTGGTAATAACCGGCTGCAGAATTGTCCGCCGCTGCGTTAGCCAGCGGGCCACGTAATTCCAGCATTTCATAACGGGCGTCGAGCATGCGCATGGTGTTGTCGGCACGCTCGATGAAGGTGCCCAGACGAATGAAACGGAACGCATCGTTACGCATGATGGTGCCATAGGTCGCGCCCCGGAACAGATGGGAACGCTCTTTCACCCATTCGCAGAAATGGCTCATGCCATAGCGCGCCAATCCTTGCTCGGCGATCCCGCGAATCTCCAGCCAGGTGGAGTTGATGTTTTCCCACATGTCCGCGGTAATTCGCCCGCGCACCGCATGGGCACTGGCCCGTGCCGCGCCCAGGCAGCTATAGATGCTCGCCGGGTTGCTGGCATCCAGAGCGAAGAAATGCAGCATGCGTTCGGCATGCAGTGCGCCATGACGCTCCACATAAGCATCCAGGGTTCCGGTAATCAGCAGTGGCATGGCAATTTCGTCCAGCCCACCGCGCCCGTCCTGGGGCATCAATGACAGCGAGTAACTCACGTCCATCATTCGGGCGAGGTTCTCCGCTCGCTCCAGGTAACGCGACATCCAGAAAAGATCCGAGGCAGTTCTACTTAGCATTGGCAGGCATCCTTAATCCTCGACCACCCAGGTGTCCTTGGTTCCACCACCTTGCGACGAGTTCACCACCAGCGAGCCTTCACGCAACGCTACTCGGGTAAGCCCGCCAGGCACAACGCGGGTTTCGCGGCCGGAAAGGACAAATGGGCGCAAGTCGATATGTCGCGGGGCGATGCCGTTCTCGACGAAGGTCGGACAGGTCGACAGGGACAAGGTCGGTTGGGCGATATATGCGTGTGGCTTGGCTTTGAGACGGGCACGGAAGGCTTCGATTTCCGCAGCGGTCGCTGCAGGGCCGACCAGCATCCCGTAACCGCCGGAACCCTGGGTTTCCTTGACCACCAGATCACCCAGATTGGCCAGCACATGGGACAGCTCTTCGGGCTTGCGGCACTGCCAGGTCGGCACGTTCTTGAGGATCGGTTCTTCATCCAGATAGAAACGGATCATGTCCGTCACATAGGGATAGATCGACTTGTCGTCCGCAACTCCAGTCCCGATGGCATTGGCCAGAACCACATTGCCGGAACGGTAGGCCGACAGCAGGCCCGGCACACCGAGCATCGAATCCGGGTTGAAGGCCAGCGGATCCAGGAAAGCATCGTCAAGACGGCGGTAGATCACATCAACGGCTTTGGGACCGTCGGTGGTACGCATGAAGACGCGATCATCGCGCACGAAAAGATCCGCACCTTCCACCAGCTCGACCCCCATCTCACGCGCCAGAAAGGCGTGTTCGAAAAAGGCGCTGTTGAAACGACCCGGCGTCAGGACCACCACGCTCGGATTGTCCAGATGACTCGAACTCTTGAGCGTGTCGAGCAACAGGTTCGGGTAATGATCGATGGGGGCGATGCGTTGCGCGGCGAACAGCTCCGGGAACAGGCGCATCATCATCTTGCGGTCTTCGAGCATGTAGCTCACGCCGCTCGGGGTACGCAGGTTGTCTTCAAGCACGTAATACGTGCCATCGCCGTCGCGTACCAGGTCGACCCCGGAAATGTGCGAATACAGGTCGCGATGCAGGTTCAGACCTTGCATTGCCAACTGATATTGCTCGTTGGCCAGGACCTGCTCGGCGGGAATGATCCCCGCCTTGATGATCCGTTGATCGTGGTACAGGTCCGCAAGAAACATGTTCAGCGCCTTGACGCGCTGAATGCAGCCGCGCTCCACAACCCGCCATTCACTGGCCGGAATGCTGCGCGGAATCGTATCGAAGGGGATCAGCCTTTCGGTCCCCTGCTCGTCACCATAGAGCGTGAACGTGATCCCGGCGCGATGAAACAACAGGTCGGCTTCACGCCGACGCTGAGCCAGAAGCTCAGGGGGCGTGTCACCCAACCAGCGGGCAAATTCCCGGTAATGCGGGCGGACCTGGCCGCCAGCGTCGTACATCTCGTCATAAAAGGTGCGGATCATGCCGTACTCCTTGTCACCATGGACCTACAGGCCTTCGCAAGGCCCGTGCCATCGGCATAAACGCTTTGATATCAATGATTTACGCAAACAAAAGACATTCAACGCACCATTCCTGTGCAATAAATGCCCTGACCATTTCTCCTACGCCTCATTCGGAAGCGTCAGGCAATCGCGAAATCTATCACCAGCATAGTCAGTGTTGATTTCATTGGGGGATATTAGTTCGCCATAATCGCCAGTAACCGAGCAAACAAAGGCCCGATTGCCTGTCTCGATTTTTTTTCTGGAATTTGCGCCCTGGCGCTTTTCTAACCGGACTTCCCTTCAAGCCACTCCATCGAGTGGCTTTTTTTTGCCCATCGGCTGCATCCGTTCCTTTTCCGGCGGCCAAAAGCACGACCGGCCAATGGCGGCATACTCCGCAATTGACCGGTCGTGTTACTGACAGACAGATGACTCATGCGTGCAGTCTTCTGACCTCCGCTGTGACGCCCCATCCTTCAACCTCACCGTCCATCGGCGAGATCACGTTCTGGAAGTCATGCTCGAAGTCGCCGATGCCGTCATAGGTGGCATACATCACCTTGCTCAATTGCAAGTGCCACGCACCGTCGTCCCGCACATTGATCTGGGTATTGATGGATTCACCACGAAATTGTCCTGCAGCCTGCCGCGCCCGTTCCTCATCCGGGAAGACGGCGTAGAACTCGATAGGATAGGTACGTGCAAAATCAAAACCGCCTTCTTTCATGCGGCGCAGTACGTGACTGCTGATGTCCTCTTGATAGGCTGTGCTCATGAAACGTCCTCCTATGCAACGATAGATAGAGTTTCAACTCTTCCAGAACGACCACCTGGCTGGTGGTCGCCACACGACAGTTAATCCGCAGTGGGGAATCAAGCATGAAGCTGACCAGACCGGATCTGTAGCAACCCGGTTTCGACATTGAGAGGCTGACGGATCAGCCTCGTTTGCAGAGTAGACCCAACTCGGGCCTGCTGCCAAGTGCCTGACACAACAAGTCTTTGCAGGTGCAAATGAGTCAGATTACTTCTGTAATGGAAATGATCTGCACACTGTTGTGATCCTTGAGGGTTTTGACTGTCGGCTCCTCGGTGCGTCCCTCAAGATCGTTGAGATCCAGCTCATCCGTGACCGGAAACAGAATCGGACGCAGAAGACGTGCCGCAACCTCCTCGCTTGGGCGTTCCGGTGAATCAATATCATGGCGCTGCTGCACGCCATCTTTATCGAGATACGAAATGACCCACTGTTTCATCAATACCTCCCGAACGAAGCCAGAACGCTGGCTTGCATGATCTTGACCTTTTTGCCGCGGCATTCGTTCCAGAAAAATGCAGGTAAAAAGAAAGGCCCTCGCATCGAATGCAGAGGGCCTTTCCTTGTGTAGCCAGCAGTATCAGTTGCGGTTCTTGCTGGCCTCTACACCGGCGGTGTTATCCAGAAGGCTCTTGGTAGCGGTCTGCAGGAAGCTTTCCAGCTTCTGCTTGAGCTCGGCCGTGTCCGGAGCATCGGGCACCACTTCGGCATGCGGGTTTGCACCCAGGGTGTAGGTCATGACCTTGGCAGGCATTTCCGTAGGTTCGATCAGGATACGGTTGCCATGGATGATGGCGACCACCTGCTCGCTGCCCGACGGTTTGATCACACCAAAGCCCTTGTCGCCTTCAGGCAGGTTCAGCAGGTCGCGTCCCCAGCACTGGTTGCGGGTCTGACCGCCCAGACGGCCCATGATGGTCGGCACCACATCGACCTGGGTACCCACGATGCTGCTGCGCTGGCCGAATTTCTCCTGCACGCCCGGCCCGATCAGCAGCAATGGCACGTTGAAGCGGCCCAGGTCCATTTCGGTCAGTTGCATCTTGTTGCCAAAACCATGGTCACCCAGCACCACGAACAGGGTGTTCTTGAAGTAAGGCTCTTTCTTGGCCTTCTCGAAGAATTGTCCCAGTGCCCAGTCGGAATAACGCATGGCGGTCAAATGCTCGTCCAGCGAACCATGGCCTGTCACGCGCTCCACCGGCAGGTTTTCCGGCAAGGCGTAAGGCGTGTGGTTGGACAGGGTCTGCAGCAAGGCATAGAACGGCTTGCCGTTCTGGCGGGCTTTGAGCTCCTCGGCGCCACGGTCGAACATGTCCTGGTCGGAAACACCCCAGGTCGGGTCGGAGAACACCGGGTTGACGAAGTCTTCACGACCGACAAAGTTGGTCATGCCCTGGTTGCTGAAGAAACCCGACTGGTTGTCCCAGGCAAAGTTGCCGTTGTAGACATAGACATCGTCGTAGTTGCGACCGGTGCTGAGCAACTGTGGCAGGCCCGACAGCTTGTGGCTGCCTTCTGGCGTCTGCATCAGGTACTCGAAGCCCGGCAGGTTCGGGAAGCACGCCATGGTGGCGAACATGCCCTGGTGGGTGTGGGTGCCGTTGGAGAAGAAGTGATCGAACAGCAGACCTTCCTTGGACAGTTTGTCGAAGTAAGGCGTGATGTTGGCTGCATCGCCCAGGGCCCCGACCGAGTGGCCTGCGAAGCTTTCCATCAGGATGACCACAACGTTGCGGATTGGCAGCGTGTTTTCAACGGGCGGCGTGAAATCGCGACGGACTGCCGCAATGTTCGGATCGATCAACTGGTCATGGCTGGTCAGCAGCATGTTGCGCACGACCTGCTGTGCCTCAGGCTGAGGCAAGGTGGCTTTCCAGATATTGTCGCGGTCTTCGGACATGCGGCTTTTCGCGGCCGTGATCAGCGTCAGCGTGCCGTTGAGGCCCAACTGGTTGGCGAAGTTCGATTCGGTGGTGTAAGCATCACCCCAACGCAGTGGCGGGCCTTGACGCAAGGTGCCACGGGCAGAAATGACCGCAATGACCAGCACGACGAAGAACACACCGACGCGCATGTACCAGGGCGCAATCGAGCGATTGCTGCCACTGCCAACACTGAATTCGCGACGTGGACGGGTCACGCGATCGATGCCCTTGAACACCAGGCTCAACAACCAGGTGACCAGTGCCCACGCCAGCAGATAACGAACCACCGGGAAGCCGTACCAGAGCATGCTCAGAACGGTCTTCGGATCTTCCTTCACGTACTGGAACACCAGACCGTTCAGGCGCTGGTGGAACTCACGATAGAAGTCCATTTCCATCAGGCCGAGGAACAGCGTGATGCTGCCGACCAGGGTCAGCCAGAACCGGAAGAAACCCCGTGCAGCCATGGCACGGACACTGAACAGCGACAGCATCAGAGGAATGAGCAGATAGATCGTCAGACGCAGGTCGAAACGCATGCCGTTGAACAACGCTTCGATAAAGGTCGACGCTGGCGTCTCGCCAATCATTTCACGGTTGTAGACCAGCAACCCGATACGCAGCAGGGTGTACATCACCATCAGGGTCAGGCCGCTGAGCAGGATGTAGGCCAGGTGTGATTTGACGGTTGGGTGTTGCAGACGGGACAAAGCTTGCCGATGAATCTGGGCGTCCGTGTTAGCCATTTTTGTCAGGATCCGGTGGATTCAGGAATTGAGTTCGGATATGCGATACCTGCCGACCCGAAAAAGGAGGCAGCGCATGGGGGGCAGATATTACGTGATTGCCATGTTTTTAGCGCTTGTCAGGACGAGGCCCTGAATAATCGCGCGCCATTTTCGACAAGCGGGTGTGAAAAATTTGTTGTACGGCACCTGGCAGCACCAGACACCGTACGGTGATAGCTGCCTCTGCTGGCATGACCTTGAGGGACTCAGATCATGCCAGTGGCAGAAAAACCTCAGTCGTTGCTGGGTTTGCTCACTGCCTGCAGCACGTACTGCGGCAAGGCGAACGCGCCGATGTGGATTTCCGGGTTGTAATAGCGAGTAACAATACCGCTGCCGGCAAAGCGCTGGCGCAGGGTTTCCAGTGGCAGCTTGCGATAGGTGGTATTGGTAGAACCCCAGGCGAAGGTCATCGCGCCACCGATGTAGGTGGGGATTGCCGCCTGATAGAAATGCCAGTCCGAGAACAGGCCATTCATACGGCCAGCAGTCGTCTGCACGCCGCTCAATTGCATGAACGGTGTGCCGTTCTGGGTAACCAGAATGCCGTTTTCGTTCAGGCAGCGATGGCAGGCCTGATAGAAGTTTTCCGAGAACAGCACTTCACCGGGCCCGATCGGGTCGGTGGAGTCGGAAATGATCACGTCGAACTTCTCTTCGGTGGTCGCGACGAAACGCATGCCGTCATCGATCACCAGATTCAGACGCGAGTCCTCGAAGGCACCGCTGGAGTGGTTGGGCAGGAACTCCTTGCACATTTCCACTACGGTGGCGTCGATCTCGACCATGGTGATGTGCTCGACGCTCAGGTGCTTGGCGACTTCGCGCAGCATGCCACCGTCACCGCCACCGATGATCAACACACGCTTGGCAGCGCCGTGCGCCAGGATCGGCACATGGGTCAGCATTTCGTGGTAGATGAACTCATCGGCTTCGGTGGTCTGGATCACGCCATCCAGCGCCATGACCCGCCCCATGCGCGGGTTCTGGAAAATCACCAGATGCTGGTGCTCGGTACGGACTTCGTGCAGCATTTTTTCCATACGAAAGCGTTGGCCATAGCCTTCGTATAACGTTTCCTGATAATCGCTCATGGGTAAGCTCCCGCTAAAGACTGATGACAGGACGGCCGACCGCCCACAAGAAAGGCGCGCATTCTACGTTGCGAAAGATGACAGGTCGAACCTCATCACTGCATGACTGCAAACGAGTACATACGTAGAAGCGAATTTATTCGCGAAGGGCCAGTACAGAGCATAAATATTCGCCGCCTGGAACCTTATCGCGAATAAATTCGCTCCTATGTATGGACTCGCCCCCACTGTCAACCCGCTTTGCTTTTGAACACCGCTACCCGGTTGC
>NZ_JAIGPJ010000006.1:0-194001 GCF_019719005.1 Pseudomonas cichorii | reverse complement strand
TTGCTGGCCGTGAAGCTGATCGAACGCATGCGCCAGCAGAATCTCAGTGCCGATGTGCGTGTGCTGTTTGGCCAGCCTAGTCTGGCAGCTCTGGCGGCAGCCGTGGGTGGTCAGGCACAGATCGTGGTGCCGGAAAACCTGATTCCCGAAGGTTGCGAGCGCATCACGCCAGAGATGCTGCCGCTGGCGGATCTGGATCAGGAAGCCATCGACCGCGTCGTGGCCAGTGTGCCGGGCGGTGTTGCCAATATTCAGGATATCTACGCACTGGCTCCGTTGCAGGAGGGGATTCTGTATCACCACCTGGCTGCCAGCCAGGGCGACCCCTATGTGCTGCAGGTGCAGTTCAGTTTCGAGGACCGCCAACGCCTGGAGATCTTTGCCCATGCCTTGCAGAGCGTCGTGGATCGTAACGATATCTTGCGTACCGCGGTGGTCTGGGAAAGCCTGAGCGAGCCGGTTCAAGTGGTCTGGCGCAAGGCAACCCTGGACGTCGAAGAGGTCGTGCTGGAGCAGGGCGAAGCGGATGTCTTGCAGCAACTGCAACAGCGCTTCGATCCACGCCACTATCGTCTCGACGTTTCACGCGCACCGCTGATGCGCCTGGCCTTTGCTGCGGATCCGGCCAATAAGCGCTGGGTCGGCATGTTGCTGTTCCATCACATGGCCCTCGACCATACCGCACTGGAAGTCGTGGTTCAGGAAATGCAGGCCAGCCTCACGGGGCAGACCGAGCTTCTGCCTGCCGCCGTGCCGTATCGCAACCATGTGGCCAATGCCCGGCTGGGCGTCAGCCGTGAAGAACATGAAGCCTTCTTCCGCGACATGCTGGCCGATATCGATGAGCCGACATTGCCATTGGGTCTGCAGGATATTCAGGGTGATGGCCACGGTATCGAAGAAGCGCATCAGGTTCTGGATGATGCCTTGAGTCAGCGTCTGCACACTCAGGCACGCCGCCTGGGTGCCAGTGCCGCGAGCCTGGTGCATCTGGCCTGGGCACAGGTGGTAGGACGGCTTGCCGGGCGTGAAGAGGTGGTGTTCGGTACGGTGCTGATGGGCCGCATGAGCGGCACTGCCGGTGCGGACCGGGCGTTGGGCATGTTCATCAATACCTTGCCGCTGCGCATCGATGTCGGCACTCAGGGCGTCGAGGCAGGGGTTCGTGCCACTCACCAACGCCTCTCTGCCTTGCTCGGCCATGAGCATGCTTCCTTGTCGCTGGCTCAGCGCTGCAGCGGTGTACCTTCGGCGTTGCCGCTGTTCAGCACGCTGCTCAACTACCGCCACAGTGCGGGTGAGGCGCCGGTATCCGAGGCTGTGGCAGCGTGGGCCGGTATCCAGACGCTGTCCATGGAGGAACGCACCAACTATCCGCTGACCCTCAACGTGGATGATCTGGGCGACAGGTTCATGCTCAATGCCCAGGCGGTTGCCGAGATCGGTGCGCAAAGGACCTGTGATCTCATGCAGGCTGCGCTGGTGAGCCTGGTCACGGCCCTGGAAGAAGCGCCGAATACCCATCTCAATCGTCTGTCGGTATTGTCCGAGGCCGAGCGCCGCCAGGTACTGGTGGCATTCAATGACACCCATGCGCCGTATCCGCAAACCCAGACCATTCACGGTCTGTTCGAGGCCCAGGTCGAGTGTACGCCGGATGCGGTGGCATTGGTCCATGGCAATGAACGCTTGAGCTATCGTGCGCTCAACGAACGCGCCAACCGTCTGGCTCACCATCTGCGCAATCAGGGTGTGCAGCCGGATTCTCGTGTGGGTATCTGTGTCGAACGCGGCGCCGATATGGTGGTCGGCCTGCTGGCGATCCTCAAGGCGGGTGGCGCCTATGTGCCACTTGACCCGGCTTATCCGGTAGACCGCATCGCCTACATGCTGAAGAACAGTGCTCCGGCAGCCATCCTGGCCCATACCGCCAATCATGAGCTACTGGCTACTTCGTCGGCACCGATCATCAATCTGGATCGGGGCAACTGGCTCAATGAACCGGCCGCCAATCTGCAGGTGCCTGGCCTCACCTCCAGCCACCTGGCTTATGTGATCTACACCTCGGGCTCTACCGGCTTGCCCAAAGGCGTGATGATCGAGCACCGCAACACGGTCAACTTCCTGACCTGGGCGCAGCAGGCGTTTGCGCCTGCTGTGCTGGCCAAGACGCTGTTCTCCACTTCGCTGAACTTCGACCTGGCGGTCTATGAGTGCTTTGCGCCGCTGATCTCGGGCGGCAGCATTGAAGTGGTCAAGAACGTGCTTGCTTTGCAGGACGGCGAGCATGAAGTGACCCTGATCAACACCGTACCTTCGGCACTGAAAGCGCTGCTGGAATCGGGCGGTCTGGGGCAGGGCGTGCATACCGTCAACGTGGCGGGTGAAGCGCTCAAGGGTGCGCTGGTTGAAAGGTTGTTCGCTGAAACCGGCGTCAAACGCCTGTGCAATTTGTATGGCCCATCGGAAACCACCACCTACTCGAGCTGGGTGGCCATGGATCGTGAAGACGGTTTTGCGCCGCATATCGGTAAACCGGTCGCCAATACCCGGTTCTACCTGCTGGACGAACACCGCCAGCCCGTACCGCTGGGTGTTCCGGGCGAGATCTATATCGGTGGTGCCGGCGTGGCTCGCGGCTACCTGAATCGTGATGACCTGACCGCCGAGCGCTTCCTGGACGACCCATTCAACGTCGGAACGAGGATGTACCGCACCGGTGACCTGGGTCGCTGGCTGGCAGACGGCAATATCGAATACCTGGGTCGTAACGACGATCAGGTGAAGATTCGTGGTTTCCGTATCGAGCTGGGCGAAATCGAAGCCAAGCTGGCGCGTCACGAGAGCGTGAAGGAAGCCGTGGTCATGGCGCGTGAAGATGTGCCGGGCGACAAACGTCTGGTCGCGTACTTCACGGCCCGTGTCGAAGGTGTGGATATCGAGGCGTTGCGTGAATACCTGCAAGCCTTGCTGCCTGAATACATGGTGCCGGTGGCCTACGTTGTGCTGGACGCCTTGCCACTGACGCCCAATGGCAAGCTGGATCGCAAGGCGCTGCCCGCACCGGATCTGCAGGCACTGGTCAGTCAGGGCTACGAAGCGCCTCAAGGCGAAATCGAAGTGGCGCTGGCACATCTCTGGCAGGAATTGCTGGGTGTCGAGAAGGTTGGACGCTTCGACCGGTTCTTTGACCTGGGCGGGCATTCATTGCTCGCCATTCGCCTGATTTCCCAGGTGAGACTGCGGCTGGGCGTCGAGTTGAGCCTGGCCGAACTGTTTACTCACTCAGAACTGTCGGCCCTGGCCGGATTGCTGGCCCAGGCGGGTCGCAGTGCGCTGCCGGATATTGTCAGGGTGCCTCGTGATGAGGATATTCCTCTGTCGTTTGCCCAGCAGCGCCTGTGGTTTCTGGCGCAAATGGAGGGCGGCAGCACGGCGTACAACATGCCAGCCGGCCTGCGTTTGCGCGGTGCTCTCGATGAAAACGCGCTGCAACAGGCGCTGGAGCGGATTATTGCCCGCCATGAAGCCTTGCGCACTCGCTTCGCCGTTCGTGAAGATCAGGAGCCTGTGCAACTGATTGAATCCCTTGAGAGCGGATTCACGTTTACCCGTGTCAACCTGCAGGCCAGCAACGACCGTGAGCAACAACTGCTCGCCATGGCTCAGGAGGAAGCCCTGGCACCATTCGATCTTGCCACCGGTCCCTTGATCCGTGGACGACTGGTGCGTCTGGGTGCCGAAGATCATGCCTTGCTGGTGACGGTGCACCATATCGTCTCCGACGGCTGGTCCATGAGCGTGCTGACCCGTGAGCTGACCGAGCTGTATGAAGCCTTCAGGCAGGGAATGGAAGATCCGCTGCCACCGCTGAGCGTGCAGTACGCCGACTACGCGGTGTGGCAGCGCCGCTGGCTCAGTGGCGAAGTGCTGGAAGCACAAAGCCGTTACTGGCAGCAGACCCTGGCCGATGCTCCTGCACTGCTGGCGTTGCCCACCGATAAACCTCGCCCGGCGCAACAGGACTATGCCGGTGCGACCCTGGGTATCGTGCTTGATGCAGCCTTGACCCAGGACCTGAAAGCCTTGAGTCAGCGCCACGGCACGACGCTGTATATGACCGTAATGGCTGCATGGGCCGTGCTGCTGAGCCGGCTTTCCGGTCAAGGCGACGTGGTGATCGGCTCGCCCATGGCCAACCGCATGCGTGCTGAAGTCGAGCCCTTGATCGGCTTCTTCGTCAACACACTGGCCGTGCGTATCGATATCGAGGATGACCCGGATGTCAGCACGCTGCTGGCGAGGGTCAAGGACCGGGTCCTGAGTGCTCAGGCCCATCAGGATCTGCCGTTCGAGCAAGTGGTGGAGGTTGTCAAACCGGTGCGCAGTCTGGCGCACAGCCCGGTATTCCAGGCCATGTTGAGCTGGCAGGATACGGGTGGGACAGCGCTGGAACTGGATGGTCTGGCTCTGGAAGGCATTGGTATTGCCAACACGGTGTCCAAGTTCGACCTTTCCCTGGACCTGAGCGAGTTGCAGGGCCAACTGGTCGGCAGCCTCGAATACGCCACGGCACTGTTTGGCGAAACCACCGTACGCCGTTATATCCGCTATTTCGAAAATGTCCTGCGTGGTCTGGTAGCAGGTGACGAGACGGCAATCACCCGCATTGAACTGCTGGATGCCGAAGAGCGTCAGCGCCTGCTGAATGACTTGAATCGCACACGCACAACCTACCCGCAAACCAGCACCGCTCACCGGATGTTCGAGGAACGTGCGGCTGCCCAGCCGGATGCCATTGCCGTGGTATGCGAAGGCGAGCGCCTGAGTTATGCGCAATTGAACCAGCGGGCCAACCGCCTGGCTCACACATTGATCGCAACAGGTATTGGCCCGGACGATCGGGTGGCGATCTGCGTGGAACGCGGTATCGATATGCTGGTCGGCCTGCTGGGGGTACTCAAGGCCGGTGGTGCCTATGTGCCGCTTGATCCGGCCTATCCGGCGGATCGCCTGCAATTCATGTTGCAGGACAGTCAGCCCAAGGCAGTCTTGAGCCATCGCGGGCTGGACCGGTCACTACCGCAGCTGAGCATCCCGGTTGTGTCTCTGGATAAACCCCTGAGCGGCGCAGAGTACAACCCTGAAGTCGAAGGCCTGAACGCCCGACATCTGGCCTATGTGATCTATACCTCTGGCTCAACCGGCAACCCAAAAGGGGTAATGATCGAGCATCGCGGGCTGGTCAACTATAGCCTTGACGCTGCGCGCCTGTTCGAGCTGACGCCTGAAGATTCGGTACTGCAGCAGAACTCCCTCAACTTCGACCTGTCGGTGGAGGAGGTTTTCCCAGCGTTGCTGGCTGGCGCGACCCTGGTCCCGACCCGTGACATCTTTGGCAGTGAAGGTCTGCAAGATGATGCCCCGAGCATGCTGCACATGACGGCCGCGCACTGGCATACCCTGGTAGGTGACTGGCACCACCAGCCGCACCTTGCAGCCAGGGCGCTGGCGAACGTGCGGTTGATCAACGTCACCGGCGATGCTTTGTCAGCACAGAAACTGCAATGGTGGCAGGCATTGCGTCCAGCCCATACCCAGTTGATCAATACCTACGGTCCGACCGAGGCGACCGTGTCCTGCACGACTGCCTATGTAGACAACACGGCTGTCAGCCACAACGTCACCATCGGCAAACCGATGGCCAACACCCGCATTTATCTGCTCGATGCACGGCAACAACCGGTTCCAGAGGGGGTGGCGGGTGAAATGTACATTGGCGGCGACGGTGTAGCCCGCGGTTACCTGAACCTTGAGCGAGTGAACGCCGAGCGCTTCCTGGCCGATCCTTTCAGCGACGAGCCTGACGCCCGGATGTACAGGACGGGCGATCTGGCGCGTCACCTGGCAGACGGCAGCCTCGAATACCTGGGCCGTAATGACTTCCAGGTCAAGGTCCGGGGTTTTCGTATCGAACTGGGTGAAATCGAAACCCGTCTCGGCGACTGTTTCGGGGTCAAGGAAGCCGTGGTCATCGCCCGCGAGGATGCACCGGGCGAGAAACGTCTGGTCGCCTATGTGGTGCCTCATGCAGGGCAAACGCTGACGGCGGCTGTACTGCGTGAAACGCTCGCGCCACAAGTGGCCGAATACATGCTGCCAAGCGCTTTCGTGATGCTTGAAGCAATGCCCCTGACACCGAACCGCAAGCTGGATCGCAAGGCGCTTCCTGCGCCGGAAGGTGAGGCCTTTGTCAGCCGGATCCACGAGCCGCCGCAAGGCGCGACCGAAGCCGCGCTGGCCCAGGTCTGGCAGCAATTGCTCGATGTGGAGCGGGTAGGGCGCAATGACCACTTCTTTGAGTTGGGTGGGCATTCCCTGCTGGCCATGCGTCTGATTGCCCATGTCAGGCAACGACTGGGTGCCGAGCTGCGCCTGATGGATATCTTCGCCCATCCGGTGCTGGAGGCCATGGCCAAGGGACTGGCCCAGGCGGCCCGCAGTTCCCAGCCTTCGGTGATCGCGGTTTCCCGTGATCAAGCCTTGCCGCTGTCGTTTGCTCAGCAGCGCCTCTGGTTCCTGGCACGTCTTGAAGGCGACAACCCGGCTTATCACATTCCGGCTGGCCTGCGCCTGCGTGGCGAGCTGGATGCCAATGCGCTGCAAAGTTCGCTGGACATGATCGTTGCGCGTCACGAGTCGTTGCGCACCACCTTTGTCCAGTTGCCGGGGCATGATGCCGAACAGCGTATTGCGCCGTCCGATATCGGTTTCGAGCTGCGACTGCAGACACTGGAGGGACAACCTGCTACCGAGCATAGCCTTGCGTTGCTGGTGGCCGAAGAGGCCCGAGCACCCTTCGATCTGAGTAACGGACCGCTGGTGCGTGGCCAACTGGTGCGCATGGCCAGCGATGACCATGTCCTGCTGGTGACTTTCCATCACATCATTGCAGACGGCTGGTCTTCGGATATTTTCACCCGTGAGCTGGGCATTCTTTATGAAGCGCTGCGCAACGGTGAAACCAGTCCGCTGCCGACTCTGACACTGCAATACGCCGACTATGCAATGTGGCAACGCTGCTGGTTGACCGCCGACGTGTTGCAACAGCAGACGGGTTATTGGCAACAGGCACTGGCTGATGCTCCGGCGCTGCTGAGCCTGCCTACTGACCGTGCTCGTCCTGCGCACCAGGACTATTCGGGGAATGCCGTCGGCCTGACGCTGGATCAGGCTCTGACTGAAGAGCTAAAGGCGCTGAGTCAGCGTCAGGGCACCACTTTGTTCATGACCGTATTGGCGGCCTGGGCCACGGTACTGGGGCGTCTGGCCAGTCAGGATGATGTGGTGATCGGTACGCCGGTGGCCAACCGTACCCGGGTGGAGGTCGAAGGCCTGATCGGTCTGTTCGTCAACACCCTGGCACTGCGGGTGGACTTGTCTGCAGACCCGTCGGTCGAGGCGTTGCTGCAACAGGTCAAGGCTCGCACCCTTGAGGCGCAGGCTCATCAGGACTTGCCGTTCGAGCAAGTGGTGGAAGCCGTCAATCCGGTGCGCAGCCTTTCCCACAGCCCGATCTTCCAGGCCATGTTGTCCTGGCAGAACGGCGCAGGCGAGGACCTGACTCTTGGTGACATGAATCTTCAGGGCGTGAATTCCACCAGCCGCAGCGCCAAGTTCGATGTGCTGCTGGACATGGCAGAAATCGGCGGTCGCCTGTATGGCTCGCTGGAATATGCAACCGCGCTGTTTGACCGGGACACCATCGAGCGCCACCTGGGTTACCTGGAAGCGGTGCTGCGTGGCATGGTCGCTGACAGTCATGCCGTCGTGACCCATATTCCGCTGGTCCGGGACGATGAGCGTCGGCAGTTGCTCGAAACCTTCAACGCGACCGCCGTGGAGTATCCGCAAGGCCTGACGTTGCATGGCCTGTTTGAAGAGCAAGTATCGAGAACGCCGGATGTCACGGCCTTGACGTTCGAGGGCACGTCATGGAGCTATGCGCAGCTCAACGCCCAGGCCAACAACATCGCTCATCGCCTGATCGGCATGGGCGTCGGTGTGGAGGATCGGGTCGCCATCTGCGTGGAGCGCAGCCTGCATATGGTTGCGGGCCTGCTGGGGATTCTCAAGGCGGGTGCCGGCTACGTGCCGCTGGACCCGGATTACCCTGCGGATCGACTGGCTTATATGCTGGAGAACAGCGCGCCGGTCGTCGTACTCAGCCAGTTGTCCTTGCGTGGCAGCCTGCCACACAGCAAATGCCCGATGCTGATGCTCGATGGTCAGGATCTGGATGGCCAGCCGGGCGATAACCCGACGGTTGCCAACCTGACAGACTCGAACCTGGCGTATGTGATCTATACCTCGGGCTCAACCGGCCAGCCCAAAGGGGTTATGAACGAACACATCGGTGTCGTGAACCGGCTCTTGTGGATGCAGGACGAGTACGGACTGGATGCGAGCGATGTCGTGTTGCAGAAAACGCCGTTCAGCTTCGACGTGTCGGTGTGGGAGTTCTTCTGGCCGCTGTTCAACGGCGCCCGTCTGGTGATGGCACGTCCGGGCGGTCATCGTGAGCCGGCTTATCTGTGCGACACGATTCAGGCTCAGGGTGTGACAACACTGCATTTCGTGCCTTCCATGCTGGAAGTCTTCCTGGCTCACGGCAATCTGGAGCGTTGCCACAGCCTGACCCGTGTGATGTGCAGTGGTGAAGCGCTGCCGGGGCATCTGGTCAGACGCTTCAAGGCACAACCGACCGGCGCCGTTCTGTACAACCTCTACGGTCCGACCGAAGCGGCCGTGGACGTTACTGCCTGGGATTGCAGCGGCCTTGAAACACCGGATAACACGCCGATTGGCAAACCGGTGGCCAATACCGGCATTTATCTGCTGGACAGTATCTTCCAACCGGTGCCATTGGGCAGTGCGGGTGAGATCTACATTGCCGGTGTTCAGGTTGCCCGCGGTTACCTGGGGCGTCCGGATCTGACCGCCGAGCGTTTCCTGCGCGACCCGTTCAGCAGTGACCCGGCAGCGCGGATGTACCGCACCGGTGACCTGGGCCGATTCCTGGCCGACGGCACGCTGATTTATCTGGGCCGCAATGACGATCAGGTGAAGATACGCGGCTTCCGTATCGAACTGGGTGAAGTGGCTGCACGTCTGGGCACTCATCCGGACATTCTGGAAGCGGTGGTCATTGCCCGTGAAGACGAACCGGGTGACAAGCGACTGGCGGCCTATTACACCGCGAGCCATGATCTGGAGGTCGAAAGCCTGCGCGGCTATCTGCTGGGCCTGTTGCCGGAATACATGGTCCCGGCGGCGTATGTAAGGCTCGACAGCCTGCCACTGAGTGCCAACGGCAAGCTGGATCGCAAGCGCTTGCCTGCGCCGGACCGTGACAGCATTGCCAGCCGCACTTACGAGGCACCGCAGGGCGCGACCGAAATCTTGCTGGCCGAGATATGGTCTGAACTGCTGCATGTTGATCAAGTCGGTCGCTTCGACCACTTCTTTGAACTGGGCGGGCACTCGCTGCTGGCGGTCACGCTGATCGAACGCATGCGCCAGGCCGGGTTGAGTGCCGATGTGCGGGTATTGTTCGGCCAGCCGACCCTGGCTGCACTGGCACAGGCCGTGGGCAGCGACCATGAAGTGAAGGTGCCGGAAAACCTGATTGTGGCGGGCAGTGAGCAGATCACGCCTCAAATGCTGCCGTTGATCGATCTGACTCAGGACGAGATCGACCGTCTGGTTACTGCGGTGCCTGGCGGTGTGGTGAACATTCAGGATATCTACCCGCTGGCTCCGTTGCAGGAAGGCATTCTCTATCACCACCTGGCTTCTGAAGTCGGTGACTCTTACCTGCAGCAGGCGCTGTTTACCTTCGAGAATCAGGAGCGTCTGGATGATTTCATCACCGCCTTGCGCGGTGTGATCGGGCGCCATGACATTTTGCGTACGGCTATCTTCTGGGAAGGCTTGAGCGAGCCCGTTCAAGTGGTCTTGCGCCAGGCTCCGCTGCCTATTGAAGTGGTCAAGCTGGACCCACGACAGGGTGCGCTGGAAAACCAGTTGCGCGAGCATTTCGATCCGCGTCATTACCGCATGGATGTACGCCAGGCACCGCTGCTGCATATGGCCTATGCCTATGACGATGAGCGGGATCGCTGGGTTGGCATCCTGCTGTTCCATCACATTGCTCTGGACCATACCGCGCTGGATGTCTTGCAGGCTGAAATGCAGGCGTTCCTGACGGGGCAGGAAGCACAACTGGACGCCGCGGTGCCTTATCGCAACTACGTGGCCCAGGCACGATTGGCTACACAAGCGCAGACACACGATGAGTTCTTCACGCAAATGCTCGGCGATGTCAGCACCTCGACACTGCCATTCGGCCTGCATGATGTGCAGATGGACGGCAGTGGCATCGAGCAGTTCCGGTTGGTGCTGGACGAGACGCTTGGGCAAAGGCTGCGTGCCTGCGCCCGGCAACTGGGCGTTAGCCCGGCCAGCCTGCATCACCTGGCCTGGGCACAGGTGCTGAGTCTGGTCAGTGGCCGCGAAGATGTAGTGTTCGGCACTTTGTTGATGGGCCGTATGCAGGGCGGTGAGGGTGCCGATCGTGCCTTGGGCATGTTCATCAATACCTTGCCGATCCGCATTGATATCTCTGCCCGGAGTGCGCGTGAAGCGGTACGTTCGACTCATGCTTCATTGGCTGCTCTGCTGGCTCACGAGCATGCTTCGCTGGCGCTTGCCCAGCGTTGCAGCGGCATCGAGGCACCGGCGCCGTTGTTCAGTGCCTTGCTCAACTACCGTCACAGCGGGGTGCAGGTCGATGCCCAGGCACAATCGGCATGGGATGGTATTCAAGGGCTGGGCGGTGAGGAGTGGAGCAATTATCCGGTCGCGCTGAACGTGGATGACATGGTCGACTCGTTCGTACTGACCGCCCAGGCCGTACCTCAGGCCGGAGCTGAACGCATCTGCGGCTACATGAACCGGGCGCTGTACAGCCTGATCGAAGCTCTGGAACGTACGCCGGACAAACCGGTTCATGAATTGCAGGTCTTGCCGCTGGCTGAGCGTCATCAGGTCTTGCTGGACTTCAACGATACCCAGATGGATTACCCTTCGGACCAGCCAGTGCATCGTCTTTTCGAGGCGCAGGCACGACAGAACCCGCTGGCCATTGCTGTCGAGCATGACGGTGTCCAGACGTCCTACAGCAGCCTCGACGAACAGGCCCGGCGTCTGGCCGGACAGCTATGGCACGAGGGTGTCAGGCCGGGTGATCCTGTCGCCATCCTGTTGAACCGTTCGCTGGAATGGCTGGTCAGCGCGCTGGCGATTCTCAAGTGCGGTGCGGTCTATGTCCCGCTGGACCGCCAGGCTCCCGAAGAGCGCTTGCGCATGGTTCTGGATGACAGTGCCGCTGTGCTGACTCTGAGCGCCGGGAACATGTCGGTCCCCGAGGGCATTCGCTGGCTGGATGTGACAGCTCCAGCGAGTACAGCCCTTGATGAGTCGGTTGAAACCGGTGGCAACGATCCGGCTTACATTCTCTACACCTCAGGCTCCACGGGGATGCCTAAAGGTGTGGTCGTGCCGCACCGTGGCATTGCACGTCTGGTCCTGAACAACGACTTCGCGCAGTTCACTGCACAGGATCGTCTGGCTTTTGCATCCAACCCGGCATTCGATGCCAGCACCCTTGAGATATGGGGCGCGCTGCTCAACGGCGGGCGGGTCGTCATTATCGATCACGAGAGCCTGCTGGACCCGAACCGTTTCGCGCAGATTCTGAAAGACTCTCAGGTCAGCGTGCTGTTCCTGACCACGGCTGTCTTCAACCATTACGTGAGCCTGATCGGTGATGCCCTTGCCGGGTTGCGTGTCCTGATGTCGGGCGGCGAGCGGGCAGACCCGCAGATGTTCGCCCGGATGCGCGAAAAGGCTCCTGCCTTGCAGTTGCTTCATGCCTATGGCCCGACCGAGAGCACGACCTTCGCCACCACTCATGAGGTCAGGGAGGTCGCGCCGGATGCAGCCATCCTGTCCATTGGCAAACCCTTGTCCAACACACGGGTGTATGTGCTGGATTCGCGACAAAAGCCTGTTCCCGTGGGCGTCGAGGGTGAAATCTGTATTGCTGGCGACGGCGTGGCTTTGGGTTACCTGAACCGCCCGGAACTCAGCGCAAAAGCGTTCCTCGATGATCCGTTCAGCCCGGGCGAAGGTGCCTTGTTGTACCGCACCGGCGATACCGGCCGCTGGCAGGCGGACGGGACCCTGGATTGTCTGGGACGTACCGACAATCAGGTCAAGTTGCGTGGCTACCGGATCGAGCTGGGTGAGATCGAAGCCAGGCTGAATATTCATCTTGCGATCAGAGAGGGCGTTGTACTGGCGCGTGAGTCGACTGCCGGAGGGAAATGCCTGGTGGCCTATTTCACTGCCGATGGCGACGTTGATCTCGAAGCGTTGCGAGCGCACATGCAGAACCAGCTACCGGACTACATGGTGCCGGCAGCTTATGTAAGGGTGGAAAAAATGCCATTGACTGCAAACGGCAAGGTGGATGTCAAAGCACTGCCGGATCCTGATGAACTGGCGCTGGTCAGCCGGGGTTATGAAGCGCCTCATGAAGGGCTTGAAAGCACACTGGCCGAGGCCTGGGCACACGTGCTGCAACTGGAGCGGGTGGGACGTCATGAGCGGTTCTTCGAACTGGGCGGCCACTCGTTGCTGGCGGTGCGTCTGGTCGGAGTTCTGACTCAGATCGATGCGCGCATCACTTTGTCCGAGGTCTTCGAGCACGACAGTGTCGCGGCCATGGCCGGGCTTATCCAGCAGCGCGGGGCTGGTCAGTCGGGAGAAGGAGGCGCAGTTCCCGTGCGTCGTAGTGGCACCCGTACGCCATTGTTTCTGGTTCATGAGTTCAGCGGTCTGGACCTTTACTTCCCGGCGCTGGGTAAACACATCGATCTCGATACGCCAGTCTATGGATTGCCCGCTCTGGCCTGGGGTGAGCCGCAATTGCAGACGCTGGAATGCATGGCAACCCGACTGGTCGGGCTGATGCGTGAGGTTCAGCCACAAGGTCCTTATCGTCTGGCGGGCTGGTCGTTTGGGGGTGTTCTGGCCTATGAAATCGCCAACCAGCTGATTGCACTCGAAGAAACGGTCGAGTTCCTTGGCCTGATCGACAGCTATTACCCGCGCCTCGTGGATCAGGGGCAGCAACGCTGGGCCGGCGAACACGGGCATGCCTTGCACTTGCTGGATCGTTGCGAGGTACTGAGCAATGCCGCCGGGCTGAGCAATGAAGAGCGTGCCCGTATCGCTGATGCTCTGGCGGCACTGCAATCGATGGCCCGCCAGGCAGATTTCGATACGTTGCTGGCCGCCTGCCGCGCACAGAATCTGTTGCCTGCGGAAATTGCAGTGTTGGGACGTGACGAGCTCTGGTCTTACCTGGATCGCGAAGTCGCTCATGGCCATGCACTTGCGAACCACAGCGTGTACCCGATTCCTGTACCGGTGCATCTGTTCGTGGCCGCTGAACGAGCCACGGATGCACCACTGCATGACGGGAACCTGGGTTGGGAGGCGGTTATGCCTGTTGCCCAGTTGCGTTGCATCTCGGTACCGGGTGACCACCAGTCCATGATGGAGGTGCCGCATATCGAGGTGTTGGGTCAGGCCATCAGTGCGGCGCTGGAGGATGGCGGGCCCGTTGGTCCGAACGGCGGTACATTCCATCCATTGCTGACGATTCAGTCCGGGCGTGCCGACCATGTGCCGGTGTTCTGTGTGCCGGGGGCCGGCGACAGTGTCACCGGCTTTATCGCCCTGGCCGATGCTTTCGGTCCGCATTGGCCGGTACACGGTCTGCAACCCAGAGGGCTGGATGGCGCGACAGTGCCTTTCGGTCTGGTGGAAGTCGCGGCCGAGGCGTACCTGAAGGCCATCGATTCGGTTCATCCCCACGGTCCCGTGCATCTTTTGGGGCATTCGTTCGGTGGCTGGGTGGTTTATGAAATGGCGGCTCGCCTCCAGGCCCAGGGACGCGAGGTTGCGTCTCTGACCCTGATCGACAGCGAGTCGCCCGGCGGCAACGGTGTGGTGGGCAAGCCTTATACGAGCAGCGGCGTCCTGAAGCGTCTGATCGAGGCGATTCAGTTGTCGTCTGGCAAATCATTGAACATCGATGCTGCGTCCTTTGCTGCCCAGAACGATGCCGGGCAGATGCGAATGCTGCATGCGGGCATGGTGCGCGCAGGCATTCTGCCGGCCCGCTCTCCGGTCACGGCAATGAATGGGCCGGCCCGTGCCTTCGGGGCCGCCTTGCGTACGCGCTACAAGCCGGTTCACCGCTACGACGGTCCGGTCCGGCTGGTACTGGCTGAAGACCCGACACTGGATGCCGCGAACAACCAGCGTGAGCAGCAATCGATGCTCGAAGGCTGGAAGTCCCATGTGCCGGACCTGAGCGTCTGGTACGGCCCCGGAAACCATTTCACGATTCTCAAGGACGGTCATGTGCAACGCCTCGCGCAATGGTGGCGCGAGGGACTCGCTGCCTCAGGCAAGGAAGTCAGCCCGAAAATGACCCTTAAATAACGGCCTCGACGGCAAGCATCGACAACCTTCATCCCGGCTGCCAGCCAGCCGGGCCTGTCCGTAACGTATTCGTGGTCCTATATGCCAAAGTTCAAATTTCGCAAAACCGTTATCATTCTCGGTCTGGTGGCTGCTGCCGGGGTTATGTATGCCGCGACTCGCTCCGAGGAAGCGCCGCCCCAGTACCTGACAGCCAAGGCCGAGCGCAGCGACATCGAGAATTCGGTGCTGGCTACCGGCGTTCTGCAAGGCGTCAGGCAGGTCGATGTCGGTGCCCAGGTGTCCGGCCAGTTGAAGTCTCTCAAGGTCCAGCTGGGAGATGAGGTTAAGAAAGGGCAGTGGCTGGCCGAGATCGACCCTGTCGTGCTGCAGAACTCCCTGCGCCAGGCTCAGGTCAATGAAGAGGACCTGATCGCCAAGAAGGAAGCTACGGCAGCGCAACTGGGCCAAGCCAAGGCCACCTACGAGCGTTATCTGAACCTGCTGCCGGCCAACGCAATCTCGAAGCAGGATTTCGAGACGGCCAAGGCGGATTTTCATGTTCAGGATGCCAACCTGCGCTCCTTGAATGCTCAGCTCAAGGATGCACGTATCCAGGTGGAAACCGCCCGGGTCAATCTGGGGTATACGCGCATTGTCGCGCCTATCGATGGCGCCGTAGTGGGCATCGTGACCCAGGAAGGCCAGACCGTCATCGCCCAACAGCTGGCGCCGGTGCTGCTCAAACTGGCCGATCTGGACACCATGACCGTCAAGGCTCAGGTTTCCGAAGCGGATGTGATTCACATCAAACAAGGCCAGGAAGTCTATTTCACGATCCTGGGCGAGTCAGACAAGCGCTACTACGGCAAATTGCGCGGTATCGAGCCTGCGCCGCAGAACTTCCTGGAAACCCAGGCCAACAACTCCAGTCGCCAGAACACAGCGGTTTTCTATAACGCGCTGTTCGATGTGCCCAATCCCGATCACAAGCTGCGCATTTCGATGACCGCGCAGGTGCGTATCGTCCTTTCCAAAGCCTCCGGTGTGCTGACAGTGCCTGTTGCAGCCTTGGGCGACAAAGATGCTGACGGCCGTTTTGCGGTTCGCGTACTGGATGCTCAGGGGCTGGCTCAGGTTCGCAAGGTCAAGACCGGCATCAATAACAATGTCCGGGTGCAGATCGATGACGGACTGCAGGAAGGTGATCAAGTGGTCATCGGTGAGCCTTCCACCTCGACGGCGACTGCAACCGCAACGTCGGGGGCTGGCGCATGACGACTCAACCGTTACTGGAACTGCAGGGCATTACCCGTCGCTTCAGCGCAGGTGCCAAGGATTTCATTGCCCTGGATAACATCAATCTGACCATCAACGAAGGGGAGCTGGTCGCGATCATCGGCGCATCCGGGTCGGGCAAGTCGACGCTGATGAACGTGCTTGGCTGCCTCGATCATGCCGATGCCGGGAGCTACAAGGTCAGCGGACGTGAAACCCATGCGCTGACGGATGACGAACTGGCAGCCCTCAGGCGTGATCATTTCGGTTTCATCTTCCAGCGTTATCACCTGCTTGGGCACTTGAGTGCTGTCAATAACGTCGAGATGCCTGCGATCTACGCTGGTGTCGGCGAGTCAGCCCGAAATGACAGGGCGCAAGAGCTTCTGTCACGCCTGGGGTTGGGGGAACATCTGAGCAATCGGCCCAATCAGCTCTCTGGCGGTCAGCAGCAACGGGTCAGTATTGCGCGTGCCTTGATGAACGGAGGTGAGATCATTCTCGCCGACGAGCCGACCGGAGCGCTGGACACAGCAAGCGGCAAGGAGGTGATGAAGATTCTGCTGGAACTCAATGCGGCCGGGCGCACGGTCATTCTGGTTACTCACGATGAGAAGGTTGCAGCGCATGCGCAGCGAGTCATCGAGATATCAGACGGCAAGATTGTCAGTGATCGTATCAATCCTGATCGTCAGGCCCCGCAAGACCAGGAGCAGGACCGGTTACCGACGAAAAACCGGAAGGGCAATCGCCTGGTGGCCAGCTTCGAGCTGTTCCGCGAGGCATTCACCATGGCCTGGGTTGCGCTGATATCGCACCGCATGCGTACTTTGTTGACCATGCTGGGGATTGTCATCGGCATTACGTCCGTAGTGTCGATCGTGGCGGTCGGCGAGGGCGCCAAACGCTATGTACTCAACGACATCGCTGCCATTGGCAGCACGACCATCGAGATATTCCCCGGGACCGACTGGGGAGACAGCCGCTCGGCGGCGATCGAAACGCTCTCCCTGGGTGACGTCGCGGCGCTGGGGGAGCAGTATTACATTGACAGCGCGACACCCAATGTCGGCCGCAACCTGCTGCTGCGCTATCAGAATCTCGATGTGACCGCGACAGTCAACGGAGTAGGCGACAACTACTTCCGTGTACGAGGCATCAAGATGGGCGAGGGCGTGGGCTTCAGCAAGGAAGACAGCATTCGCCAGGCCCAGGTGGTGGTGATCGATCACAACACCCGTACACGCCTGTTCGGGCCGAAAACCGATCCGCTGGGGCAGGTGATTCTGGTGGATAACCTGCCTTGTATCGTCATTGGTGTGACCGAAGACAAGAAGAGCGTATTCAACACCAGCAAAAACCTGAATGTATGGATGCCTTACGAAACGGCGTCCGGCCGTTTGCTGGGTCAGCGTTATCTGGACAGCATCACGGTACGGGTCAAGGACGGTCAGCCGAGCAAGCTGGTGGAAGAAAACCTGACCAAACTTATCGAGAAACGCCATGGCACCAAGGATTTCTTCACCTACAACCTGGACAGCATCATGCAGACCGTGCAGAAGACCAGTCAGTCCCTGGCGCTGCTGTTGTCGCTGATCGCAGTGATTTCCCTGGTGGTAGGCGGTATAGGCGTCATGAACATCATGCTGGTATCGGTGACCGAGCGTACCCGCGAGATCGGCATCAGGATGGCGGTGGGCGCAAGGCCTTCTGACATTCGCCAGCAGTTTCTGGTTGAGGCGGTCATGGTTTGCCTGCTGGGCGGCCTGATCGGCATCGGTCTGTCCTTTGCCATCGGTTATGTGTTTTCCCTGCTGGTCAAGGAATGGCAGATGGTGTTTTCACTGGGATCGATCATAACGGCGTTCGTCTGTTCCACCCTGATCGGCATCGTGTTCGGCTTTGTACCTGCACGCAATGCGGCACGTCTTGATCCCATCGAGGCTCTTGCACGGGACTGAGCCCTGCAGCCAGCCCCGGTTACCCGGGGCTGAACCGGCTGAAGGAAGCAAGGGTATCGGTCAGTACATCCCCGGGATGTAGAACCGATACCCTTGCGAAAGGCAGTGAACGTTAACGAAGTGGAGAGCTGTCTCAGACAGCCTTTTGATAGACGCCGGCAGCAGTGACACTGCGTTTGGTGTCGGTTGAATGCAGCCAGCGAAGCAGCGGGCTACGGCCACCAATCCCCATCTTTACCGCTGCGCGCTTGAAATAGCTCTCTACGGTGCTGACCTTCAATTCCAGCCGTTCGGCCAGTTGAGGCACAGTGAGGCCTGCCAGCAGGCCTACGCATACCTCGGTTTCGCGCAGTGACAGGCTCAGCTCGCATGCATCCAGGCGATCAAGGAAGCGCTGGCGCAAGCTTTCCATGGCTGCATCTTCAGCAGCACCGGCGATAATCGGTGTTGGAGCCACAGCTGTGCGTACGGGCGTCAGGGTGGCGATGTGTTCTTCCACAATGGGCAACAGCATCCAGGACATGTCCTTGAGTTGCGACCGCTCCTGGCTGGTGAAAGGTTTGGACGAGGACGAGCGATAAACCGAGATGACGCAGCGTTGGCCATTGCTGTGCGATGCCAGGTGCACTTGAGGCACCTCACTCTGGTCTGCGCACTGGTTCGAGATGTCCTGTACGTCGAATCTGATGCTTTTATCAATACGGGCATTGGCAAACTGGTCGGCGCTCAGCAAGACAGGCTCCAGGCGGGGCTTTCCGGTCTGCGGCATGGCATCCTGACTTGAGCTCCTGGTCATGGGAGCGGGTACTGATGCCGTTGTCGCGACCTCCACCAGCCTGGTGCGGTGCTGGGTCACATGAGTGGCGTCGACATGGAGCGAGGCACTGATCAGATCGTGAAGCAGGCGGGCAAAATGACGGCTTCCAGTACCGGTGATGACTTTACCCAGATGGGGAAAGAGTTGTTGAACGTTCATCAGACTTCCTTTTTGTGTTAGATGAAATTTTTTTCAGTTGAATTTCTTCAACCTTCCCAATCGCGACTAAAACGGCGACGGGCCTATGGATTAAGGTCTGGGTCGTCATCTTCCTGTACGCTTCCCAAGCCTTCCCCTTGGCGATTCAAGGGCTATTTTCTCGCAGCGAGTAATACCAGGAACTTGTAAGACTATTCAAAAAACGACATCGATCGGGTTAAACATCTATCCGGCGCTCGGGTGGCGGAGTGGAGTAACTATTTGTGCGATGTCTGAATATTGAACAGTGATTGATTTTTAACTTTCACCCCGCTCTTTTACTACTGTACCTAGGTACAGGAATGAATCATGAGGGCGTGTGCGCTGTTATAATTTTTTTCAATGCCTCGGATAGTTAATGTTTATCGAAAACTTTCCTTAAGGTGAAACCTTGCTAAACATTCCCGTCGTAACGTGCGCCGCTTAAACATATATATGTTTCAAACGCGTGTTTGTTGGGTAAGTTGTGAAGGTATATCGTGGGCGCACGCAAACTGCGCACTCATTGAGTGCGAGAATGTGCTTTCAATCAGGGCAAAAAGAGGGAGTTACTCTATCTTCCTGGACTAGACCAAAGTGATATCTGGACTAGACCAAGTTGAGATACATGGCTTTCATCATGGCCTGCTTCACGTTGACGCACTCCAGTTTTTCCGTCATCTGGTGAGCATAGAATTTCACGGTGCGCTCGCTGATGTTCATTATCAGGCCGATTTCACGATAGGTCTTGCCCATGCTCAGCCATCGCAGAAACTCGTTTTCACGAGGGGTGAGCCTCAGCGAATCGGAGGAGGAAGAGGGCTGCGGCCGGTTGTGGTGGGCGAGATCGCTTATGGCCTTTATCGCCAGTTGATGGGCTTTGATACTAGGCACAAAGGCTTTGTTAGCCAGGGAAGCGGCCAGGTGCATCGAGCCAAACGTGCGGCCTGGCTCATGCATCGGCACGGTGAAACCCTGTTCGATCCCGTAGTGGGCGGATTGCTCGACCACCTCCAGATTGACGTGTTTAGGCCGCAGAATCTCGCTCCAGAAGAACGGGCTCGAGGTGTTTGCCGAATGAATGATGATGGGGTCTTTCTTGTAGAGTGATTTCTTGCGATAGGTCTCGATCCACTCGGTCGGGTAATTGCTGAATATGGAGACTCGAGAAATACCCAGGGGGGTGAGGTCCATGTGCAGGTAGGCAAAATAATCAACGTTTAACTTGCCAAACAGGGAGGCGAGCGCACTGATATATTCAGTTTCACTGGCGGCAGGGAAATTGCGCTCCGCTTCGATGAGCAAATCAAATACCTGGGAACCCGGCAGTTTTGTGTGCATAGAGTCAGTCCGATAAATATCAATCTTGGCCACGCTTGTGCGTGTCTGTCACCCGGTCAAGAACGCTGAATAGTGCGAGTTTTCATCGGAAACAAGTGAGGTCGTATGACAACGGACGATCAGGAAAGTTCAATGGCAAGTTCGGGGCTTGTCGTGTATGGCCTGCGCCCTAAGTCTGCCGTATGTGAAAATTTCATGATTTCAAAAGTCGCTGTTTACCTGCTCTAAGATTCGATGATTCACGCACGGATCCAATCATGCACGGGGATTGGAAAAAAAGCTATATCGTTTCAGCCTCTAGTGCAACCTGCAGGTGTTGGCTTTTATCATTTTTGGCTATATGAGCGGGCTGGAGTTTGTGTTGGGGGTCTTTGATTGAGTGAATTAGTAACACCACTACATGATTTAGTGCATATACATACATATGAGTAGGTAAAAAAATATTAATCTGCCTTGGTACGCTAAGTGCTAGCTATTTAATATTAAGCGCCGACTATCATGCTGCGCAGATGCACTAGGTCACCATTATCATTTGAATGGATTATTCAGAATGCCCGCTTACGCGGGCGGTGCCTGAGCAGGGATGGGCGCAAGGCTTGCTGGTGTGGTGTACTCATGCCAGCCACCACCTAACGCCTTGTAGAGATCGATTTCGGCCGTGAGCTGGGCGAGACGATCCGAGATTAGTGTCGATTGAGCGGTGAACAGCGAGCGCTGGGCATCCAGCAGGGTAAGGCTGCTATCAAGGCCGCTTCTGTAACGTGCCTCTGCCAGCCGGTAGTAGTCCTCGTTGGCTTTGAGTGAGTCACGCTGCGCGATCAGTTGTTCTGTGTAGGTCTGCCTTGCCGCCAGGCCATCGGCGACTTCCTGGAATGCGGTCTGGATGCTTTTCTCATACTGTGCGACCCGGATATCCTTCTGGATTTTCGAGTAGTCCAGGCTGGCGCGCAGGTTGCCGGCATTGAAGATCGGAATGTTGATCTGTGGCTGGAACAGCCAGCCTCCTGAGCCCGCCTTGAACAACCCCGACAGCTCAGTACTTGAGGTGCCTGCATTGGCAGTCAGGCTGATACTGGGAAAGAATGCGGCCCGCGCAGCGCCGATATTGGCATTGGCGGCTTTGAGCAGGTATTCGGCCTGGAGAATGTCCGGGCGACGCTGCAACAGTTCCGAAGGCAAGCCCGCGGGTACGCTGCCAAGAAGCTCGCTGCTCAAGGGCTGCGCCGGCAGCGTATCCGAAACACGGGTTCCCACCAGCAGTGTCAGGGCATTGAGGTCCTGGGCAACCAGTCTTTCGTATTGCGCCAGGCGTGCCCGCGCACTTTCCACGGATGTACGAGCCTGGCTGATTGCCAGGGCCGATGCAGTGCCTGCCGACCCTTGCTGAAGGGTCAGATTGAGACTCTGCTCATAGGTTTGCAGAGTGTCACTGGTGAGTCTGAGTTGCTCCTGATCTGCACGCCAGGTGAGGTAAGCGTTTGCCACGTTGGCCACAAGACTCAGTTGCGTACTGCGCCGTGCCTGTTCGCTGGAAAGATAGATTTCCAGATCTTCACGGGAAAGGCTGCGGTTGCGGCCGAACAGGTCCAGCTCGTAGGCGCTGATACCCAATGTGGTGGAGTAGGAGCTGCTGATGGCGCGCTTGTTAACCCCTGACAAATCGGCAGGAAGGCTCTGTCGCGTGCCTGACCCGCTCACCGAAACAGCAGGAAACAGGTCGCTGCGTTGTATGCGGTACTGAGCCTGATAGGCCTCGATATTGAGTACGGCTACGCGCAAGTCGCGGTTATTGGACAATGAGCTTTCGATCAGTTGGCCAAGCACCGGGTCACGAAAGAAGTTTCGCCAGCCTTGTTCCGCCGCTGCCTGACCTGCAGGCGCAGTAACACCTGTCGCATAGGCTGTACCCGTCGGATAGCTTGCAGCTACAGGTGCGGGCGGGCGTTGATAGTCGGGAATGAGAGAGCAACCGCCAAGTACTGAAGCCGCCAGGGCGCTGAGTAGGAAGTACTTCATTGAAATAGCCTTTGTGGGTACCGGCAACCCTCTGCATTCAGTGGCTCAGACACTCTGGGAGACACCAATCATCCACTTCACCAGGCCATGACGTCCTTTCACGCCAAGCTTGGCTGCTGCACGTTTGAGGTAGGTTTCTATGGAGCTGTTTTTGACATGGAGTTTTTCAGCCATTTCCGGAACAGTTGAACCGGCGAGCAAGCCAAGACAGATTTCCTTTTCACGCAACGACAGCCTGACTTCGGAGAGCGTCAGCTTTTCGTTGAAGTCTTTCTGCAACTGTTGTCCACCCTGCATTGCTGAATCTTCTTCGGTCGGTGTGCTGAAGAGATTGCGTGTTGTCTGAGCGTGTCGCTCCAGCAAGGGCAACAGGGTTTCGGAAAAATTCTTCAGGAAGGACAGCTCATGCAGAGAGAAATCACGCAGTGGCGGTTCCCGGCGCAGAGAGATCACACAGCGGCGATTGGACTTTCGTGAAACCAGATTGCACTGGTAGGCGACACTGGAGCCTGCGTTACTGCCAGGTGCATCGTTGATTGTGTATTTGAGGTGAATCAGCAGTGAATCATCCAGGTTGAGCATCCGCGTGAGCAGCATCTGGTTGTCCGGCAATGCTGTCGGCGTTCCCAGCTTTCGCTCTGTAGCTTCGCGCCCAAGAGGCTGGATGCTTATGATGCTTGCCTCGCTTTCATCGATAGTCCATTCGCTGAGTTCAAGGAAATCGATGGGCACAGAGGCTGCTATGAGCTGATACATATTGGAGACGAACTGCGCATCACCGACGCTCGAGATAAGACGCCCCAGTTCAAGAAAGTAAGCCGGTTGCTTTCCCGTCATTCGTAGATTGGCATTCATCACACGTGTGCCCCCATGGCATTAATTTCCGCCGGTATTTCAGGTATCCCCCGGCACGGAAGTCCATCGATGTCTTGCCTTGTGGTGCGCTCATTTTGTAGGACAAGACTCCTAATGTATGGATGAATGTACACATGGGCCTTGATCAATGTCTGTAAGGGAAACTGGGGACAAACTGTCATGCATGCCTCTGAAAACCCTACAGAGCCTGCACTGTAAGATTCTTGAGCCTGTAGATGAATACCACAGCAATCTTGTCCCCGAATGCAAGGACAGACGCCCCCGAGCCCGAATGTTTCTATTCCCCTGACAGAGAATGAGGGGGTTGCATGCATATCACGAAAAGGGCCTGGTGGTGAGGAGGATCTGGCGTTTTCTGTGTGGTCTCAACTACCGCAAGATCATTCTGCGGATGATTTTCATCGACCTGCTGGTGTCACTGGCCGGTTATGCTCTTTATAAAGGTGCCACTCAAGACGAGGCTCCTCATTACCTGACCGCTTCGGCCGAGATTACCCACATCGAAAATGCCGTACAGGCAGAAGGCGTGCTTCAGGGCCAGCAGCAAGTGGATGTGGGGGCCCAGGTTTCCGGCCAGTTGCAAAGCCTGAAGGTCGCTCCCGGCGACAATGTCCAGAAAGGGCAGTTACTGGCCCAGATTGATCCTCTGCCGGCGAGCAACGCGTTGCGTCAGGCCATCGTCAACAGTGAAAGGCTGACTGCTGACAGAGATGCGGCCGCTCACCAGTCACACCTCGCACGTTTGACCTACCAACGCTTTGAGGAACTGGGGGCCGATGCTGCAGTATCGGGTGAGGATTTCGACAAGGCGCGCTTTGATCATGAAGAGAAGAGCGCCACGCTCGCGTCGCTTCAGGCCCAGGTTCGTACTGCCCGAATCAACATAGAGACAGCCCGGATAAACCTGGGGTACACCCGGATTCTTGCGCCCATGGATGGCAAGATCCTGGCCATCGTTACTCAGGAAGGCCAGACAGTCATTGCAGAGCAACTGGCGCCTGTGATTCTGAAAATGGCCCGGCTCGATACGATGACCATCAAGGCCCGGGTTTCTGAGGCCGATGTGGTGAAGATCAAGGCTGGCATGCCGGTCTACTTCACGATACTCGGGGACCGCGACAAGCGTTACAGCGCTACATTGCGAGGCATCGAGCCGGCCTCTACCAGTTTCGCCAGCCAGTCCAGCGGAGCAGGGCGGTCAGATTCAGCGGTTTTCTACAATGCCTTCTTCGATGTTCCCAATCCCGACGGGCGCTTGAGAATCAATATGACGGCACAGGTACGCGTCGTGATCGAGGTGAGTGAGGGTGTCGTGACGATTCCTTTGGCGGCATTGGGCGAACAGAACCCTGACGGCACTTATCCGGTGCGCATCCTTGAAGAGCAGGACCAGGTCAGAACGGAAAATATACGTACCGGCATCAATAACAAGGTCAGGGTTCAGGTGCTGTCCGGTCTGAAGGCGGGAGACAAGGTCGTGATAGGGGGGGAGGTACCGAAATAGAGGTCTTGTCTTTCCCTGAGGCGCCTTGAACATATTTAGATACGAAACGGGCTGAACTAATGGCTTGGCCATGCGTTCCTTTTCTGTGCGCAGTCTGCGCGCGCCCTGATGAGCCGGTGCCACTGCACCGAGCATGAGTCCAGGTTCGCCACACGATAAGGAGCCGCCGTGACCGTTACCGCCACCCCCGTCTACCGAAGCACGCCAAGCCCGCTGCACGCGATCTTGCTTGCCGGAACCGTCCCGCTGTTTCTCGGCGCCTTGCTGAGTGACATTGCCTATTTCAAGACCTTTCAGATCCAGTGGAGCAACTTTGCGTCCTGGCTTATTGCCGGTGGCCTGGTTTTCTGCGGCCTGGCGCTGCTGTTCGCGCTGGTCAATCTGATCCGGGCAGAGCACAAGGCTGGTCGCCCGGTGGTGTACTTTCTGCTGCTTCTGGGCACTTGGGTATTGGGCCTGATCAATGCTTTCGAGCATGCGAAAGACGCATGGGCCGTCATGCCCTCGGGTCTGGTTCTGTCTGTCATCGTGACCCTGCTGTCTGTTGTGGCCGCATGGATCGGGTTGAGCAACCTGCGGTCGGGAGGTGCGCAATGAGACATTTGCCTGCACTGTCTGTTTTGAGTGTTGCCTTGTTGCTGAGCGCATGTGGCGGCGAAGCGGATAGCACCCAGTCTCTCGGGCCCGATCCCAAACTGCCTGAGCCGCAACGTGGCCTGCTGCCGAGCATGAAAATTGCCGAGCCGGCTGAGTGGGGCGATAAAAAGCCAACCGTGCCTCAGGGCTACAGTGTTACCGCGATCGCTACCGATCTGAGAATCCCGCGTCAGACTCTTGTTCTACCCAACGGCGATATCATCGTTGCAGAAGGTCGTGGCGGCGGTGCTGCGAAGCTCAAGCCCAAGGATGTCATCGCAAGCGTCATCAAGGCCGAGGGTAATACCAAGGTCAAAGGCGGTAACCGTCTGACATTGCTGCGCGATGCCGACGGTGATGGAACCTACGAGCTGAAGACTGTGTTTGCCGAAAACCTCAACGCGCCTTATGGCCTGGCCTTTGCCGATGGCAAGCTGTACGTGGCGAACCAGGATGCGCTGGTGCGTTTCGATTATGCAGAAGGCCAGACCAAGGCCAGCGGCGCACCCACCAAGGTCACCGACCTGCCTTCCGAGATCAACCACCACTGGACCAAGGCTCTGACTGTCAGCCCTGACGGCCGTTTCCTGTATGTGGGTATCGGCTCAAACAGCAACGTCACCGAACGTGGCATGGAGGCAGAAGTCGACCGTGCCATGGTATGGCAGATCGATGCTCAGACAGGCGCTCATAAACCTTATGCAACCGGTCTGCGCAACCCCACGGCATTGGCGATTCAGCCTGAGACGGGGCAGTTGTGGACGGTGGTCAACGAACGTGATGAGCTTGGGCCCGATCTGGTTCCCGACTACCTGACCTCTGTACGCGAAGGCGGATTTTACGGCTGGCCTTACAGCTATTGGGGACAGAACGTCGACTCTCGCGCACAGCCGCAGAATCCCGAGAAGGTGGCTGCTGCAATCAAGCCGGATTACAGCCTGGGATCGCACGTCGCAGCACTGGGCGTCGACTTCTCCATACCGGCCCTGGGCGACAAGTACGCAAACGGCGTATTCGTTGGCGAGCATGGCAGCTGGAACCGGGATAATCCGGTGGGTTACAAAGTGATCTTTGTACCGTTCAGCAATGGACGGCCAGCAGGCGAGCCACTTGATTTCGCTACAGGCTTTCGGGATGCCGACGGGAAAACCCGCGGTCGACCTGTAGGGGTGACTATCGATCCACGTGGCGCACTGATCATCGCGGATGACCTTGCGAATACGGTGTGGAGGGTTACCCGTAACCGCTAAACCCTGAGTGTCAGGCGCTGGGCAAATGACTGTGATACATGAGCAGTGTTGCCCAGCGCATTGATATACGTTCGATTTTTCTTCAGACACAGGCCGTTCTTCAACGCCAAAAAGTCATAAGTTAATGACTAAAAACTATTTTTCTTATTCCTAAAGGCAATATATCGTCGGTTCATATCACGATGTTTTCTGGAATGAGGGATCAAGCATGCGGCGTCTTACGGCTTTGGCAATGGCTATTGCAATCAGTGGTTCTGCGTGGGCAAAGACGCCTGCGGATACGTTGATTGTGGCTCGTTCAATTGACGATATCGTCAGCCTTGACCCCGCCGAAAGTTTTGAAATTACCGCTACAAACACCTTGGCCAACCTTTATCAGCGCCTGCTTGAGCCTGATCGCCAGAATCCGTCCGTACTGGTCCCTGCGTTGGCACAAAGCTGGACAGCAGGCAGTGACGACAAGAGTCTGGTGTTCAAACTGCGCTCCGGAGCGACTTTCTCTTCGGGCAACGCGGTACGCCCGGAGGACGTCATTTACTCGTTCAAGCGCGTCGTCAAACTGAACAAGACGCCTTCATTCATTCTGGGAGAGCTGGGCTGGACAGCAGACAACATTGACGGCTTTCTTACCAAGGTTGATGAAAATCATGTAAAAGTCGCCTGGCCGGCAGGTGTAGGTAGCTCGTTTGCCCTGAGTATTCTGTCTGCGACTCCCGTTGGTTTCATTGTCGATGCGACAGAAGTCGAGAAGCATGCGAAGGGCGCCGACCTGGGTAATGGCTGGCTGAAAAATCACTCGGCGGGCACTGGCGCTTATGCGCTGCGCTCCTATACACCTCATGAGGCCGTTGTTTTACAGGCCAACCCCCATGCAGCCGTAGCGCCCAAGCTGAAGACCGTCGTGATCAAGAACGTCACTGACCCTGCCACCCGCCGCCTGTTGGTGGTCCAGGGTGATGCGGACCTTGCGTATGATCTGGGCGCCGACCAGTTCAGCGCTCTGGAAAAGCAAAAGGGAGTGACCGTCCAGCGTTTTCCTTCATCGATGATCTACTACCTGGGCATCAACAGCGGTAACACCCAGGTTCCCGCCCTGAAGAATCCTGCTTTCTGGGAAGCCGCACGCTGGCTCGTGGACTACCAGAGCATTTCCAATAACCTGCTGAAAGGGCAATACAGCGTGCACCAGTCGTTCCTGCCAGCAGGTGTGGCGGGTTCATTGAGTGATCAGCCCTTCAAGCTGGACGTGGAAAAAGCCAAAGGCATCCTGAAAAATGCCGGCATCGCTGAAGGCACCAGGATTGAATTGAATGTCTTCAACCAACCGCCTTACACCGACATTGCCCAGGCTCTGCAATCCAGTTTCGCGAAAGCTGGCATCGACATTGCCGTTCGCCCTCTGGTAGAGAGTGAATTGTGGGCAAAAATGCGTAGCCGCGACTTCCAGCTGATCTTTACTTATTGGGGCATGGATTACCTTGACCCGAACTCCAACGCCAGCACCTTCACTTACAACGTAGAGAATGGGCCCAAAACTCTGGCATGGCGTACCCAGTGGAATATTCCCCAGCTAAGTCAGGAAACCCGTGCCGCAGCGGCTGAGCGCGATCCACAGAAACGCACTGCCTTGTATGCCCATCTGCAAAAAACCGTACAGGAAAGTTCGCCCTATGTCGTGGCGCTGCAAGGCCGCAATCAGGTTGCAGTTCATGAGGGCGTCGAAGGTGTTCTGCAGAACATCACGGTTTCTCTGCCGTACTTCGATCAGGTGAGCAAAGCCAAGTGAGGGTAGGGGCCTCGCGCAGGATTCGAGTGGCAGGAACCGGATTGTTAACCTTGTTGGTCACGCTGCTCGGCCTGCTTTTCTTTACTTTTCTGCTGACTACGTTTTCGCCGGTCGATCCGGCGTTACGTATTGCCGGGGATCGTGCCAGTGAGGCAACCCTGGCTCAGGTCCGCAGTGATCTGGGACTGGACCAACCCTGGCCAGTCAGGTTCGGCAGTTACCTCCACCAGCTTTCCCAAGGCGATCTGGGTGTTTCCAATACCTCCAGCAAGCCGGTGCTGGAAGACTTGAAACGTGCCTTGCCCGCCACCCTGGAACTCGCCACCCTGTCGATTGTGCTGGGTGCGTCTCTTGGCTTGTCACTGGGCCTGCTGGCTGCCTGGCGACCCGGTGGCTGGATCGACACGCTGGTGAGGTTGTTCTCACTGATCGGTTATTCGGTGCCGGTGTTCTGGCTCGGGCTGCTGATGCTGCTGTTGTTCTACGCAAAATTGCAGTGGGCGGGAGGGCCAGGCCGTCTGGATGATGCGTTTATCTACACCATCGAACTGCCCAGCGGCTGGATGCTGTGGGACACCTGGCGTTCGGGAGAAGAGGGGGCCTTGAGCAACGCCTTCTCACACCTGGTACTGCCGGTGCTGGTGTTGGGGTTTTACGCCATGGCGGGTATTTGCCGACTGACGCGCTCTGCACTGCTGGGTGAAATGGGCAAGGAGTACGTGATAACCGCTCTGGCCAAAGGTGCCGGGCGTGGTCGTGTGTTGTTTCGTCACGTTCTACCCAATGTCGCAGGCACGTTGGTAATTGTGGTTGCCCTGGCTTACGCCGGTCTGCTCGAAGGCTCCATTCTCACTGAAACCGTCTTTGCCTGGCCGGGTATCGGTCGCTATCTGACGACAGCACTGTTTGCAGGCGATGTGTCGGCGATTCTGGGTAGCACCTTGGTGATCGGCCTTTGTTTCGTGATCGTCAACGGTATCGCCGATGTGCTGGCAGGCATGATCGACCCACGGACGAGGGAGTTGCTATGAGTCTTTCTGTAGCCTTCGATACCGTGTCGGGACAACGCTGGTGGCGTCGTTCGCCAGCCTTGACCCTTGGCGGATCGTTGATTGTCCTGCTGCTGTTGATTGCGCTGTTCGCACCCTTGTTAAGCGGCTTTGATCCAAACCATCAAGATATCGAACAGCGGTTGTTGCCACCGTCAGCCAGTCATTGGCTGGGCACCGATGGCTTTGGCCGTGATCTGTTTACCCGTTTGCTTTATGGCACACGTCCCACCTTGTTGCTGGTGTCGCTGGTCTTGCTGCTGACCTTGCCGATCGGTGTGCTGGTGGGTGTCACGGCCGGGTTCTACGGCGGCTGGCCAGAGCGAATCCTGATGCGCATAACCGATGTAGTCATGGCTTTTCCGCAACTGGTTCTGGCCTTGGCATTCGTCGCCATTCTCGGGCCGGGGTTGCTCAACGGTGCGCTGGCCCTGTCGCTCACGGCATGGCCAGCTTATGCCCGTCAGGCACGGGCCGAAACCAGTGTCCTGCGCGACAGTGACTATCTGGCTGCGGCTCATCTGCAAGGGATCAAGGGCGCGCGCTTGCTGCTCGGGCATGTCTTGCCGCTGTGCCTGCCATCAGTGATTGTGCGGGTTGCATTGAATCTGGGTGGCATCATCCTGGCGGCTGCCGGGCTCGGTTTTCTCGGGCTGGGTGTCGAGCCACCGACCGCCGAATGGGGCTCGATGGTTGCCGATGGTAGCCGTGTCATCTTCGATCAGTGGTGGGTTGCTGCTGCACCGGGCATCGCGATTCTGCTGACGAGTTTGTCCTTCAACCTGCTGGGCGATGGCCTGCGCGATGTTCTGGATCCCCGTCATGGCTCGTGATGAAACACTCCTGGATGTAAGAGGCTTGCGTGTCGGTTTTCCCGGGCCTGATGCCCAGCGAATTGATGTCGTCAAAGGGATCGATTTCACCGTCGGAACTGAAAAGGTTGCCTTGGTGGGTGAGTCCGGTTCGGGCAAGTCACTGACCGCCCGTGCGCTGCTTGGGCTCGTGCCTCGTCCAGCTCGGGTTTCTGCAGAGCACATGCGCCTGGGGGCCGATGATTTACTGCGACTGAACGAAAAACAGTGGCAAACCCTGCGCGGTACTCGGTTATCACTGGTGCTACAGGACCCCAAGTATTCCCTAAATCCGGTGCTCAAGGTCGGCACTCAGGTAGAGGAAGTGCTGGTATTGCACACCCGACTCGGGCGTCGCGAGCGTCGTGAGAAGGTATTGGAAATGCTCGATGCGGTGGGCTTGCCGGATCCGGCAACGCTCTATGATCGCTATCCCCACGAACTGTCGGGTGGCATGGGCCAGCGAGTCATGCTGGCGGCGATGCTGATCAATGATCCTCGAGTGCTGATCGCCGACGAACCGACTTCAGCCCTGGACAGCAACCTGCGCGACCAGATGCTCGATCTGATCATGGGCCTGGTAGAGCAGCGGGGCATGGGTCTGCTGTTGATCAGCCACGATCTGCCTCTGGTCTCCAGATATTGCGACCGCGTGTTGGTCATGTACCAAGGCAATATCGTGGATCGGTGCCGGGCATCCGAGTTGGCGACTGCCAGCCATCCGTATACGAAGACCTTGTGGAACTGCCAGCCTTCGGCGCTGAGCTATGGGCAACCATTGCCTGTCCTGGACAGAAGCCTGCTTGAGGAGCATCGATGAACGCAGTGGAGATCAGTTCGTTGGCAGTGAGCTTCAAGCGCGGTTTGAGCCACTTCAAGGCGCTGGAAGTCGAGCAGATACAGATCGGGCAGGGTGAGTGTTACGGCCTGATTGGCGGCTCCGGTTCCGGCAAATCGACTCTGTTGAGGGTGCTTGCGGGACTGCAACGTGACTGGCAGGGCGGCGTTCAAGTGTTCGGCCAGTCTCTTGTGGCGCAGCAAGCCTTCAAGGGCAAACTGCGCCGCGATGTCCAGATGGTGTTTCAGGACCCATACGCTTCATTGCATCCCTTGCACCGCATTCGTCGCAGCCTGCGCGAGCCGCGGCAAGTCAACGGATTGCCTTTTGATGAGGCCACTCTGGTGGCGTCACTGGAGCAAGTGGGTTTGCCAGCCGAGGTTCTGGACCGTTATCCGCATCAGCTATCCGGCGGCCAGCGACAACGAGTCGCCATCGTCCGTGCCTTGCAACTGCAACCAAAGTTGCTGCTGCTCGACGAACCTACCTCGGCGCTGGACATGACCGTCCAGGCGGAAATCCTCAATCTGCTTCAAGGCCTGCGACGGGATACCGGGATGACCATGATTCTCGTCAGTCACGACATGAATACGGTTGCACATCTGTGCGACAGGGCTTTGCTGATCAAGGGCGGCAGCATTGAGCGACGGCTGGACTGGGAAGGGTTATCGGCCATTGTTTGATAAGCGTGCAGACATTATTCCGCCCAGATATTTGACCGTTCGGTCATATCTGCTTAGGGTAGCGCGCTTTGTTTTGCTTCGAGATTGTCATGACCAACCGCTCTAAACTACCGCCTACCGTCTACCTGCTGGGTTTGACGATCTTCACACTGGTCACCGCAGAGTTCATGGTGGCCGGGATGATGCCGGCGCTGGCCGACTCATTCTCGGTGAGCCTTGCCCAGGTCGGTAACCTCATTGCCTTTTATGCACTGGGCATGGCACTGGGCGGGCCGCCTGTCATGGTGCTTCTGGTTTCCCGCAGCATTGGCAACAAGCCTGCACTCATCGGGCTATTGGCTGTGTATGTTGCTGCCGGAGTACTGGCATCAGCGGCGCAAAGCTACGAAATCCTGCTGTTGGCCAGAGTCATCATGGGCGTGGCCAGCGCCGCCTGTATCGGATTGTGCATGACGATATGCGCCGGGCTTGTACCGCCTGAGGCAAGGGGGCGGGCGGTATCGGTTGTCCTGGGTGGACTCATGCTTTCACCTGTGGCCGGCGTGCCCATGACCAACATTATTGAACACGCTTATGGATGGCGTGCGAGCTCATGGCTGATCGTTGCGTTAGCGTTGGTATGTACATTCCTGGTCGCAACCAGGCTGCCTCATGGCGGAGCAGACAAACAGCCAGCTCTACGCCAGCAATTGGGTGATCTCAATAACCTCAGCCTTTGGGGCGCTTACCTTACCAGCGGCCTGATCATTGGATCGACTTTCTCGGCGTTCAGCTACATCACACCGATTCTCATCAAGGAAGTCGGTGTACTTCCCGGCTATATAGCGCCTCTCCTGGCGCTTTATGGCGTGGCCAATCTCGTGGGCAATATATTCGTTGGGCGCATTGCTGACCGCCATACATTCCCGGCATTGGGCTGGGGGCTGGCTCTGTTGGTCCTGGCCCTGACCGGCTTCGCCCTGGCCGGAGAGCATCAGTGGTTGAATGTGGTGTGCTTCATCACCATCGGTTTGACAGGTGTTGCGCTGAACCCGGCCATGGCAGCGCGAGTGATGAAAGCCGCCGAACCGGGCGCGCTGGTGAATACACTTCACACCTCAGTCATCACCGCAGGCCTCGCTTTGGGTAGCTGGGCGGGCGGAGAGGCGATCAATGCCGGGTATGGTTTGCGTGGACCTTTATGGGTCGGCGCGGGACTGGCGTTTTTAGGGTTGATTAGTGTGGTGTGGCCATTGCTGCAGGACTCTTCGGCAACGAGGTCCTGTGCTCAAGGTTGAGAGGGTTTATGGCGTTTGGCATGATTCAGTGCTTCAAACATCAAACCCACACGTAAAGGAATACTCGATGCCAATCTATCTGGCGGCCGAATCAGAACTGCATGTAGGCCAAGGCTCAGTCACAGAAGCACCTGCGGCAGAAGGAACTTACGTTGTTGTATTCGAAGACGACGAAGGCACTGGCTATTTCTACGCCCTGGACACAGCAGTAGAAGGCAACCCGATTCAGGACGCGCTGCATATCTACAACGCCGAGGACGTTTCAGACAAAGAAAAACCCTCAAGCGTGAAGATTGGCTGGTCCATGGATCACAGCAAGGCCGTGTTGCTGATCAATGATTACCCGCACGCCATATTCGATTTCACGGCGAAACAAGGCTATTGCCGCACAGGGTTCCCGCCAGCAGTTGGCAATGGTTGGTCAGAGCGTGGACACGAATGGGATGATGCGGCGCTGGAATTGTTTGCGTGAGAGCTAGGTTGGATTTCGCGAGATAGCATCAGTACGGTGGTTCGTGGTGATGTTTTTCTCGCAGGTGAGAAAATCTGGCTTGGGTAGTGGGATTACCCGTTGAAAAGCACCAGTAGAGTGTTCCATGCTTTATATATGATTGTTCGCATAATGTGTATTATGTTAAATAATGTACTATACAAGAAAAGACTCCCTTGCTGGCGGTACCTACAAGTCGGAAACTCAAAACGCGCCAATCGCGTTTTGTTGGCACGGCTGTCGTGAACCAAGCCGCCGATACGCGGCTTGGCACTACGGCCTTCATCCTCACACGCATTTGCTGACAAAAATGCCGACGCAAGTCTTGTGAGCAAATGCTCAAACAGTCTCCAAGACCGCCTCTTCTTCCTGCGCGATGGTTTCTTCGACTGCCAACTGGTGCTTAGTCCACTCAGCAGCGACTGCTGGGTTTTCACGAATCTGCTCTTCGATCCGAAGGGTTTCACGATACTCGAGTGCTTGGGAGATCATCGTCCACTGAGTTTCGACGCCGAGTGATTCAAGCTCCTTGCGGATGGACAACAGATCGATCCGGAAAAACTCCTTGCGAGGATTCACTTTATTGACCTGCTCACGCAAAAAATGACGATGCAGTTGTTTTTCCAGACCTGGCGCGTCGTCACTGAAGATCATAGCGTGTACATCAAACTCAAACGGGACGCTTGCGTCGCCCAGCTCACGGACACGATCCAGTGGCTCAAGCCTGCGAGTCATTCCAATCTTGAAGATTTCCTCTCCGAATGATCCAGTATTGGAGATCACGTAAACGTGACCTGCCCGTGTTTGCTGGGCCATCGACAGAGCACGCTGATTTTTCTCTTCAGCAGCTTTCAGTTGGTCTTGGAGCAATGCCAGGCGAGTCTCAAATTCGGCCCGCTCTGCGGCGTTAGCTGCGGCAACCTGCTCCTGAGCTTTCTCCAAAGCTTTGCGCAGCGTCGTTTCTTCCTTGGCGGCGTCTTTAATGGCTCGCTCGTATTCACGGCGAGCCTTTTCTTCCTCACGCATCTGTTCACGCAGTTGTCGCTGCTCTTCGCGCTCTTGATCTTTCAGCAGCTTCGCAGTGACACCCCAGCGCAGTTCTTCGAGACGAGCCTTGAGGTACTCCTCGTTCACCCGAGCATTACGGAATGGAGCGCCCAGTTGGTTGACCACTGCTGCAGCGTCAAAGATTTCCTGTTCGAGCTTGCCGTGATTATCTGACTTGGAGCGAGACAGTATCGAGTCGACCTTGCCGTTGAAGGCGTCGGTCACAAATCGAATAGCGGTTTCCCGGCGATTCGCTTCGGCGTAATCACAGCTGGCCGCCCTGCTCGTTTTCACCAGAACCTTGGTGTGTTCACGTGCCTCTTTGAGTTTCTGTCCAGCTTCGGTGAATCCAAACTCCTCAGCCAGGTCGTCCAGGAGATGGTAAGTCGGGACGATATAGGCATCGCCGTAACCTTCGATGATGTTCTTCATGGCTTTGGCGGCATCGGCATATTGCTTTGCCTTGCCCATAGCTTCCATGGCGTCGCCGGCGATTTTTTGAGCGCGTTCGTTCGCTGTCGCTACAATCTTGTCGGCATCGGCGATAGCTTTGGCCAAGCGGTTTTCTGCCTGCTCGACCCGGGACTGAGCAAGTTGAACCAAGCGGGTGCGTTCCGCGTTGGCTTCAGCGGAAAGACGTGACGCCTCTGCCTCGACATCCATGATCCCTTTAAAACGTTCAAGCTCGTGGATTCGCGCTTGAAGCTGTTTCCGGAGCTCGTCGATTTCGGCTTCAGTTTTCTCCAGGTCGTTTTTTCTAGCGTTGAGCTGCAGGCTCAGTTGAGCAATTTTGCCGTTCGCCTTGGTGTTTTTTATCAAAAGTATGAACGCGGCTATGCCTGCAATTACGGCAATGATTTCCATATGAGATTGTCCCTTCCGTAGGAACCACAGTTTCTACGGCACTACGTTAATTGAAGATATGCACGACACTCGTGCGCGACTCTGCGAAGGTTGTACCGAATAAAATCTGCTCAGCGCCTAGTGATTACGAACATGATGGATTCCGATTCCGTTTTTTGGCGTGGCAAGCTTACAACTCAAAATAGCCTAATGCCATCACTTCCACTGCGTTGCTTGGTCTGCCGCCGGAAGCAATTGATCGGATGAGCCCATCGTCCCCGGCCAATTAACCCGATCAGCGTCTATCAGGTTTCGAGGGACGGGCCATCGCGATCGGCGTTGATGTAAAAACTTCTCTCGATATATAGGCCGATTGATATTGGGGCAGCGTGATATCGGCCACTGGGTCAATTCAATGTCAGCGCGAACAGTGAACTCGCGAAAGAAGCCTGCACCGCAGTAGTACACCTGTGCTATCGGCAAGCATCAGCAATTCGATTATTGTTTTACCTTAAGCCCATGGCATCACGCCCGGCACCTGCCCAACTTTTATAAAAGTCGCGGCCAGGGCGATTGGCATATCGCATGCTGAAATGGCAACTCGACTGGCACTGCAACACAGCCCTAACGCTTTGCAACGTGGAGGTTCAGGAAGTGGCAGCTCAAACACAGTCCCCCTATGACGCGAGCCTGCGCGACCACCAGGTGGAAGCCGAGCTTGAGGCGCACATCCACAAACACCGCAAAACCGGCATTGTGCTGCAACGGGTCTATCCACCCACCGCGTTCCCCAAAGTACGCAGCCGTCTGGGCGGTTTACCGCAATTGCCACAGACTTTTGAATGGCCGGTAGGTGCCAGTTACGGTGAGTCGACCCCTATGCATTTCCTTGCCCAGATCGATTGCGCGGAGTTGCCACGTGTCGAGTCGCTGATGCCAACGCAGGGTATGTTGTTCTTCTTTGCCGTAAACGACGAAGAACAGATTTGGAATACAGACGCTCCCCAGGAAAGTGTCCGGGTCCTGTATGCGCATAACGTGCCCGAGGACCAGCCCGCGCGCCAAGCGCCGGAAAATCTGCGCCCGATTCAGGACGTGAAGACAGTGGACAGCTCGTATGCGGGACAAGACTGGTTGCTGCCCGGTGAAAGTGGCCCGCGGGTCCACGTCCAGTGGCCATTGGTTGCACGGCGGATGGAAACCTGGCCATACGATATGCCGACGCCAGAAGACGGCTCAATGCCAGACATTACGGCCTACCACCGGCGATGGTCCGAACTGAGCCTCGGAGCAGCCGTGGCAGCGACCGGGCTAATGCCCAACGCCGACCCAGTTTTCCATTGGGAGCAGCCGCTGTCCCAAACCTGGAAGTTCCCTGCCCAGTGGTTGCGCTATCAGCTTGATTTCCCCCAGGTGGGTATCATGATAGATCGCCTGGCACGTATCGTAGGCAATGCCCGAAGCAAGAAAACACGCAGTTTCGTGGCTGATCAGGATGTATTGGACTGGGTGGATCGCGCGAGCAGCATCGGCTGGGAGAGCGCTCCTGATGAGGCCTCGAGGGAGGCGTTTAGAAACTGGGTCATTGAACAGATCGGGGATGAAGACGCCACGCTCACCGACAGAGCGATGGGACGTGTATTCACAAAAGGGCTGCTGGCCTCTGTTGCCTATGTCTCGGGTTCACCTGACGCAGCGCGGTTGATTCCATTGCAGCTCTATCGTGACCTTGAAGGCGAGCACTTGCCGTATGTGGAAAGTCATCGCAAGCATGCCGATGGACGAAAGTATTGTGCCGAGGCCAGGGTCCACCAGATGTTGGGGCACGTTCCACTGTTGCAGGGCACTATGCCTGATATCGAGGGGGAGCCATTATGCCTGCTGCAGCTCGCCTGGGATCCTGCCATCGACCTCAGGTTTGGGGATTGCGGCCAGGCGACTTTCTGGATATCCAGAGAAGACCTGGCGGTCCAGAACTTTGATCGCGTGGCAGCGGTGGTTGAATCACATTGAGTCAAATAAAGTGAGCCATTCACTTTCCGTCCTGAGTTGCCTATCCCTTGAACACCCCGTTATTGAACGCAGAGCGTAATGTTCGTGCGCTTAGCATGGTATTGATCAGCATTGAAAGAGACTGCCAGATGAAAAAGAGAATTGGCCTGTGCGTCGCAAGCCCCCTGCTGCTTGCCTTCACGCTGAGCGTGAGTGCCGGAAACGAAGATATACCTGCAGGCTATTCCAACTTTGGGTTTGCCGAGCGCTGCGACGATGAAAGTGCAAAATTGACCACGCTTGAGGACATCGCGTGTTCAAGCGATAGCCTGCGAGCCCAGGACAGTAAAATGCTGGCACTGGTCGAAGATGTGAGGTCAGAAACAAAAGGCGTGGACGGTGAAACCGGTAAGAACATAGACCCGATGGGCGCACAACAGAAAGAATGGCGCTATGCCTTGGCTCACGCCTGTAAAGACGCTATATGCCTTACAGTGGCCTGCGATTCACAAAGAATGGTCGGAAGCGCTGTGATCAATACGCTTGTTCAATGGGCGCCCCGTAGCGACCATTCAATCGACAGCGACAAGCGCGGCCGCGTGCCCGTCTAAAGATTTCGAAGGGTTCCTCTGGCCCAGTCAGCATAAGGAGTATCAAGAACACGCCGTCGGTTGTAATCAGGACTGCCATCGTTCCACCACACAGCGCCTCGCTCACCGAGCGCCACCTTGGCAGCGTTGACTTTTGAACGAGCCGTTTTGAGAAGACCAGGATCGCCAGAGGCCTTGGCCTGTTTCACTTCTCTGCGTGCGCTCATGAGTTCATGCACCAGACGCTGCCGCTCATCCTCGGAAAGCGATGGATTAGAGCACCGCCAAAGCTGTCCTTTGACAACAAAATAGCGACCGTCCGGTGTTGTCGGATGCATGGACTTTCAACGCTCCTTTCCACTGTTCCTCACGCCATAAGACCAAATCAGCCGATCAAGAACAGGCTGCACCCTCCTCCTCTTTTACGGAATCAGGCCATTTCGTTGCGCAAAAGCGGTAATGCTGTTTGAGTCGCAACCGTCAAGAGTGTTGGCAATGTCTCCAGAGAGAACCAGCCTATAGCTGAATGTTTATCCGGCTCGACCAGGCTGGGTTCTCCTTCAAAGCTCGACACCTTGTAAACGGGCGCTACCCAATGGATTCTTTTATCTGAATCGATTTGATCGACCACACAAAGGAGGGTCAGTTCGTGAAGCTGGATCCCCAGTTCTTCAGCGATTTCTCTGATGACGGCTTGCTCGACCCGCTCAAGAAAATCCACTTTCCCGCCAGGCAAGCCCCAATATCCAGCTTCAGGCTCTTTCCTGCGCTGGATCAGCAGAATACGCCCATCGCGCACTATTGCTGCGCCGCATCCCAGTCGAGGCTGTTCAGACACTATTTATCCTCCCGTTTTATCCATTTAGTCACTTTGGGCGGATGGTAGCTGAGCACTGCGTTCAGCAATTTATCTATATCTCGCTCGACGATGAGCATTTCGCGGTGCTCCGGCCTGAGAAAAGCTTCGTTCACAATGTGGTCGAGGAACGAGGTAAGACCATCGTAGAAACCATGAATGCTCAGCAAGGCACAGGGCTTTGCATGCTGGCCTAGCTGTGCCCACGTCCATACTTCGAACAGTTCTTCTAATGTGCCTATCCCACCGGGCAAAGCGATGAAACCGTCAGACAACTCAGCCATGAGTGCTTTGCGATCATGCATTGAATTGACAATTCTGAGATCACTCAAGCCAGTGTGCGCTAGCTCCTTCTCGGCTAAAAAACCAGGCAAAACGCCAATCACTTCCCCACCACTTGCCAGCGAAGCGTCAGCGACTGCTCCCATCAAGCCTACGGAGGCGCCGCCGTAAACCAAACCAATACCGGATTTCGCGAGAGTTTGCCCCAAGCGGGTAGCAGCCTCCATGTACAAGGGCAATCGCCCAGGGCTTGAGCCTGAGAAAATACAAAGTCGCATCCGCTCTCCAAACTTCTGATCTGCTAATACTTGAGGTGCAGCATATCAAGCCAGTGAGGCCTGATCACACAGCGGGATCATTCTCCCCCAAAACCCGTCAACACTCATGCAACTCGAACAAACCTGACCCGGGCCCGCTGCGGGCGCAGAGAAAACCACCCACGTGGCGTCAGTTCCCCGTCGTGCACGATGTCCCAGTGTTCCACCCAGTAGGCCAATGCGGCAGCAAGATCGATCATCGCCATCGCTGTTCCGGGGCAGGAACGGTCGCCCAGGCCGAACGGGAAATAGGCGCCGCGCGGCCACGTTGCTGGGTCCATAAAGCGCTCTGGGCGGAACTCCAGAGGCGCATCGAACCAGCGTGGGTCCCGGTGTGTGATCCAGCTGGAAATCATAACGACGTCTCCACGCTTGAGCGAATGGCCGGATACTTCGATGTCAGCACTCACCTGTCGCGGAACAAGGCCGTAGGCCGGCGGGTAAAGACGCAGGCATTCCTGTAGCACTGCTCTCAATAAGGGGCAGTTGCGCAGGTCACCGAGCGAACGGATTGCTGTCCAGTCGATTGGTGCCAGTTCGGCCCGCAGTTGCTTGCATAATTCCGGACGCTGCGCCAACAGTAGCAGACACCAGGTCATGGTGACGCCAGTGGACTGGTGCGACGCCATCAGCAGTGTGCAGAGCTCATCACGCATCTCGACGAGGGGCCGAGGCGAATGTTCCACAACTTCGTCGACCACTGCTCGCAATTGCCCCAGTGCCCAGCGTTTTCGCGGGCAGAGTTTGCTCGGAAACCAGTGCCCCAGCGGCAGACCGGTGGACATCTCCAGCAACGCCACCCGCGACAGCAGGCGAACCGCCTTGGCTATCCGGTAGGCCGCCGGCTCCAGGTCTACATCGAACAGGGCATGACCGCTGAGGGTGACGCTGAATGCTGCCATTTCCAGGTCGAGATCATACTCGCGCCCCTCCTCGATCCGGTCTGCCCACTGCGCAGCAAGGCGGCGTACATCACTGGCCTGCGGCGCAACAAGGTGTGGGCGTACCGCCTTGCGCTGTGCCTGTGCCGGCTCGCCTTCACGCATCATGAAGCTGCGTCCATTCCATTGCTTGAGCATGCACAGTGCCGGCGTCCAGCGGCGTAGATTGTCACGATGCTCGACCATCAGTTCGTGCACGGCTTGCGGATGGAACAGGCACCATACACGCTGCGGGCCCATGCGCATGACCGCCACGTCCGGCTGCATAGCGTGCATTTTCTGCAGCCAGGCCAGCGGGTCGCGCTGGATCTCCAGCCAGTGGCGCAAGCCCGCACGGTTATCACCGACCCAGGGTATGTTGGCCAGCCGACGACGGATGGGGCAATTCGGATTGGCTTCGAGCATGGCTCTGACTCGCTGCGATCCCTTGTTCAGGGCCTTATTCGGGATGAGGATATTACCCTACATGGCCTTTCTCAGAGCTCCGATATCGTCGTGGGCTTTTTCAGTTGCCGGATGCCTATAGAGCCGCAGCCAACATGCAGCGATTACAGAACCTCCAGGTGTGTCACTCTCTCCCCTACCATCGTCGTGGATTGCCTATTCGCAACAGGCTTTATTTAGGTGGCGTATTAATTGCCGGCCCCCACAGCGCCTTTTTTGTAAAATCCGCCAAGGTAGTCACGCTCATGTTCCCGACCTTGATCATGCTGTTAGATCGCCGAGAGCCGGCCTGGCACACAAAGTCATAAGGCCGTTCCATCGAGCTTCGGGCAACCGGGTTCCAATGACTATTGGTAGGTTCTGCGGTGATCTTTCCCGAGCGCATCTGGGCGTTCGCTGCCTCGACACGATACTGACCGGCCTTGCACTGAAAGGAAATCCTGTGCATGACGTAAGAGGGTTTGTCCTCTGCTTCATATACATGAACAACGTCGACTGAGCGGGCGGCCTCCTCTGCCGTTTTCGAGCTGATATCTGCCACAGAAATAGCATCTGCATACATGACTTGCCGCTTCGGCTGTTCCCCGCTTCCGAAGATGAGCCACCAGTCAGATGGTGATGCAACTGCCAGTCCTGGAAAGATAACAAGTGGCGAAAAAACCGCCAGAACCAAACCGTATTTATACACCCGTCATTACTCCTGCTGCTATTGACAAGAAGATTTAAAAAGCCTGATTTGAGAACGATAGTCTCATGCCTCACCCAGTCATCAATAGCACATCTGTACTATAGGAGCTTCTTGTACAGCTCCACTAAGCTACCTCAAGAAGCGAATGTACAGTAGCAATTGCACATCTTCAGATAACCGTCGGCTTTCAGGCTGCCGAAGCTCTCGTGCAAAAAAATCAACACGACTCTTACTCTCAGAGGTAGCGGACATGGGTACTTATTGCCAACTTGTAAAGCTGAAAGGCTTGGCGGCTGCAGGAATGTTAATGATGGCCTTGACGGCATGCTCAACCGATGGAAGTTCATTCGCCGGACTGGACTCTTTAACCGGCGAGGCAAAGTACGCGCCTGAATTTATCAAAAGCAATATTGTAGTTGGCAAGTCAACAAAACAACAGATTCGCGAAAAGTTTGGCTCACCTTCAGATGTGAGTGACAACCTGGGCAACGATACCTCGGAATGGCTTTACGATCGCAGCGAGTCGCAGCTGGGCAAGCTTACTGACATGGCCTACAAGTACACCACCCGGTATGGGGCTCAAGGCTCTGCCAGCACCATCATTTCAAGCCAGAACCAGGTGGGTGATGCTCAAGAGATCATGAATGATGCCGGTACACTCTCTGGCAGCAATGCCCCAGGAAAAAAGGTGAAAATCAACAAGCTGTATGTTGAGTTCAGAGGTGATGTCGTGCGTGCGTTCAGAACCTATTAAGCACAGGGCGATGCCTTTACCTTTTGGAAAAGGCATCAATCCTTGTGATCTTGCGAATCTATCCTCGTGAGTGGCACTGAACGTCTGGAGCAGTAAACTAGTTGATTCCCCACTTATGCAGCGATCCCGTATTGCCCATTCCCATGAAACCACAGCCCTTGGTTTCGTAATACTCGATGATATCTTTGGAGTTAACGGTCATATTGACTGAACAGGCGGTATATTTACGCTTCGTCGTGTAAGTTTCTACGTGTTGCGCGTAACCTCTGGAGGTGTCGGTATAGGTGCCGGCAGGCTGCACATGATCATAGTACCCTTCATTGCTCACCCACTCATAAAAGGTATACTCAGGGTTGCTGATTGAACGAGTGATATATCTCGGATTCCCCATTGACGGAGCCAGTCGCTCTACCGCTTCACTGACATTCTTGCCCACCAACTCACTGGCTATGCTTCTCTCTGGATTGATCGTGCTGCAACCCGAAACACCCATAATCAATATCGCCGGGATAACTAATTTATTCATGACTGGTTTTGCTCGCAGAAACGAAGTTTTATTAAATGCCTACAAAAAGCTAAAACGTAATTACGATAAATCCAGAAGATACCCGTTGCCAGACCGTTAAAAAATAGTACACATGTGCTATTTTTTAGGGCTTGCCCCCGGTATAACCTTTATAAGTAATGATCGAATATGGCGTGTGTTCTATGCTCTATCGCCTGCTGAAAACGCTGGCTTTTGCATCAGTGCGGTCATTTTCTTCAGGCCCAGGCCAGTCTCCAGGAATAAGCGCTAACCAGGATAAAAACAGAGTATGGACACTGCATACGTCAGAACAACAAGGCCTCGTGAAGTAACAACAGGCTGCATGGCGTGGCTTGTACCTCTGCTCTTGCCCGTCTGCGTCCATGCGAGCGGGCAACTACCGCCAAGTACGATCGAGGACCGGATTCTGCCCAGCGCCTCCGCTTGCCGCACCTTTCTTGAGGCAACCTGGCGGACAGATCAGAGCAAGGCCGATCCACAGCCAATACCCGATAACGACGGATCAAGTCAGACGTTGATTTACTCCGACGGCGTGGTCGCCATTGATGACAGACACCTGGCTTACGAAGTCGAGGAAGGCTGGCAATTCAGGCGCCCTCTGTTAGATATAAAGCAGATACGGACTTCCTACAGCTACGAACGCCGCAGTTATAGATGTGAGGACGCCCACCTTACTGGCACCAGCATCAGCGGCTATGCGCTTGAAGGTTATGAAGCGATGCCTGACAAGTGACCATGGGGAGGAGCGAGTCGGGCGGCGCTCCGCTCATTCGCGAATGAGTTCGACCCTATAAATCGGTCTCGCTGAAAAGCGACGGCGTAAAAAGATGATTCATTTGCCGGCAAGCCGGACAGGAGTCTGCTCTTGAATTACAAGCAACTGTTGCGGCTTGTCCGATGTGGTGTCGTGGCGGTGACTAAGTTGTGTGCTTCACCGTTTAGAACAAACAGCAGCGACAAGGAGCCTTTGATCTTCAAGCGAACACCATCGGGCGTGTGGGAAGCTCAGGATGGGTACTATCGGGTGAGCTTTGAGGGCCGACGTGTCGGTCATATCATTAACCTCCACGTGGATGGCAGACCTGAGGCATCTATTTTCGTCTGGTCAGAAAGAGATTATGAAACTGACGTAACGAGCTATATATGGACACTCGGCGCACGACCTGAAGTCGGTGAGACGCGGGTCGGTAAACACACGTACACCTCCATATTCCTGGCCATGTTCAAGGCTTTCAATGAATCAGAGAAAGTGACAGTGGTTTATGACCCCACCATACAAAACACTGTGCTGGATCGCTGGGGGCCGTGACTACCCTGGAGTCTTGTTGATCATCTGTGCTCTCTTATCCCGTTAGACAGGACGTTTATGGCCATACCCTATCTGCCGCTGTTGCTCTGGAACAAGCACTGGAAGCTGAGCGGTGAGTCTGTGTCCTGTCAATATTGTGGCCGCTCGCAACACCTGGCAGACCACCGCCCTTTCAGGCACGCACAGAGCTGCCCTCAGTTCACGCGGCAAGTCCAATCCCCCGGTCGCGAGTTGGGGCAGATCATTGAACAAAAAATCAACGCAGGACTGTTTTAGATCTGTGCTGGATATTCTCAGGGCAAAGTCCAGGGGCTTGCACGAACACCCGGAGCGGACTCCTGCGGTTTATCTGTCCAGGTCAAAAGCTTTGACAAGGTTCCATAGGGCTCGGCAAAACGTTGGCAGGACGCTTCATCGGTCACATCCGACACTCTTGCTGACTGAGTTGCACCGATACGTAGAGCCTTGAGCCAGTCTTTGGCACGGCGCCTGTCCTGGTCGGTCAACTGGAACCGGTGTTGAGCCAGTTCGGCACTGGCATTGCGAATGATGGTCTGCGCGTCATCCGGGTTTAAAACGCGGCATATCTGACCGATCAGCACTAATCGCTCGATCCGGACCGTAGTCATTGCCACACCCTGCCACTGCTTCCAGGCAAGCAGGCCCTGAACATCGGCGGGCATCGGCTTGCCTGAGGCGAGCACACTCTGGATGTACCTCATTTCAGGATCTGCTGCGTACCAGGCAAACAACTCGGTTTCGTTCCGGGGAAGCCATTTATCCCAACGCGTAAACACTTGCTCATTTTCGCTACTGTTTCCACCCACAGGCATGCACACAAATGTGCCCAGTTGCGAAGGACGGCAACTCCAGGGATGGGAGAGTGCTCGCTGACTCACGACACTGCCAATTCGGGCAGAGTTCTTGTCTTGGCCGACAATACCGAGCAACAGTTGCGGCGGCCCGGTATAGCCGCTCTGATTCGAGGGCTTTAATTCACAGACACTCGTGATGGGCGCTAACTTCACATCCGCGGGTGCGCACGGTGACTCATCCAGTTCAGCCAAATCGAACCACTGCCGCATATAGTCGCGCATTCTCGGAGACGCCCATCCCAGATCCTCCGGGCCCAACTCAGCCAGAGCGTCAATGGCATCCATGGGTTGCTCTACAGGCGAGAGAGCCAGGACGGGTGTGAGCGCGCTACTCAACCACAGTGCTACCACGCACAACAGGCGGCGCTGAAATACTGCGGATAGGCAGGCAAACATAATTAATTTCTCGCTACTTTATACTGGGATGGCTTTGATGTGAGCTAGCGAAATCTCTCCATATATTCACCGCTACCAAAAATCTCGTCCAAAGCCCCGCATTTTCTTACAAGATAATCGACAACAATGTCTTGAGGATCAACGATGACCTTGACGGAGCAATACTCTACCCACGTGTTTTGCTGATAGACGTCGGTAATTTGGAGATGTCCTCCACTCCTGTCGTGGTTACTTCCCATGTATTTGTTCTCAGAGAACGTGCCCTTGTACCGAATCCACAGGTAGACAGTGTTTGCCGGATTTTTATTATAGGGCTCTATACTAGAGGGCTTACCCATGAGTGGAGCGAGTTTTGCTATCGCTTCATTGACATTTTTTCCCATTGACTCTTTTACGCTAGTCAGTTCCTGGCTGGGAATCGAAACACAGCCAACCAATGAGAACAGAAATATCACCATCAATGCATGTTTTTTCATTAAGTTGTGAGTCCAGACAGAGAGTTTTTGATAAGGTTTTCTATCGCTTAGATACCGAAAGACCAGCTCTTCGACAACCGCGTACATCCTGAACCCACCGCTTTCGCACTTTGAATGATGCCTCGTCGATCGGTTTTAAGGTTGACGGTACAGTAGTGATTGACGCGCTTGTAGTCGTAGGCAGAAACCAATACAGGGCGTCCCATACTGACGTCCATGTAGGAACCGGTCTGCTCCGGCACATCTTCGTAGTAAACAAGCGTCTCCCATTGGTGTAGACGCTCTGCATCAACCGGGATCGTGTCGGCAATTATGCTGGGGATTGGCGTGGGCTCATAGACAGGATCACCCATGGTTGAATAAAGAAAGCCTTTGGCTTCTGCAACATCTTTACCCTCGAGTTTGTTTATCATTTCACGCTCAGGATTAAAAGAGCTGCATCCGGAGAGAGACACAAAAAACAAAAGCGTCACTGCCATCTTGAACATTATTTCGATCCTGCTATTTATATAAAACCGTCTACGCTCATGTAATGATCGCAAAGCCGAAGAAATTAATCGGCTTGAGGAAAGTCATTCTGGAAAACACATGACAAGAGCGAAAATCAGTCTCTTTGCAGAATATTGGCCAAGCCTTTAAAGCATATCAATAGCACATATGTACTACTGCCAATTTGACTGTCGGGGGTACGGTGACTCTCTTTTAGCCAGCCTGACTGGGGATAGATGACAAGGACTGCCCACAGGCCATTGCTAACAACGCCTGGAGCAAACTGGAGTCGATCAGCTCTAAAGCTCATCGAAAAGCGGCCGTTACACTGGGTTCAACCCTCACTCACGGAAGTAGTGACATGCAAATAACCAACAATCCCCTGCCCATACTGACCCCCGGCGGTACTCGCCCGACGACTCCCCTGCCCGTTTCTCCAACCCCGCCGCCACCCTTGACCGATGAGCAAAAAGCAGCATTGGAAAAACTCAGGGATCAGTTGCAAAATCCGACCACCCCTCCGGTTACTGTGACGCCGGTGAAAACCTCGCTGATCGATGAAGTGGTTTAATTCGACACAGTAATGGTGTTCAGGAGGTTATTTCCAAATAACCTCCCTTCTGGTTAACAGCCGTCTACGTTACCGCACTGAATCCAGCCACGAATCAACTTTCCCGTGGCAGTCCTATATGCAACCGAAATCCATCCGGCCTCAACGGCTTCTTGTGTGACCTTGTCTCCTGCAACAAGATACATGCGACTCATGTCATCCAGTACAGGTGAATTATGTAAAGAAGATTTCTTGTTGACGACCAAAGTCACAGGTGCGTCGGAACTCCACTTTTTGTAAGCTTCTGATTGAAGCCTGGAAGTAACAGCATCTTTACTCTTGTAGGGAAACAGATATGCAACTTTTTTATAGTCATCTGCTAAAATATCGCCACCCTCACCAAAGTACCTGGAAAGCTTATCATCCTTGGTGTAGCTATTAGGACTCTTTTTGTAAGCATGAACAGAATAGTAATCTCCAGAATATTTGATTCCCGTATCGGACCTGATCTCGACACCATGTATCACAAAAAGCTCTTTTTCATGTCCTTGCTCTGCGTTAGCTAAAAAAGCTGCTTTGACTTCGCCGGTGTCAGCTAAAAAAGGCAACTGCCCAATCAGGCTTCTCTCACCGGTGTTGCAGTTAAAGAAATTAATATCGATCCCTAACTGCTCACCTGCGCTGGTATCTCCCGCATCCTCATCAATCGGGACGAGATCAAAAGTAATGACTCCGTTTTCAACAGATATTGACCGAAATGCTTTGCCTTCGAGCACTTCACAGGAAAATGCGTTGAATGAGCACATGACACAGAAAGTGAGCAGGATTTTTTTCAGCAGCCTCATATGGCTCCCTTTGATGTCAGTAACGTAGTTTGTCACAGCCCCATGTGAATACCGTAGAAAACTCACAGAAACGCAAGATTACAGATAAAGCAGATCATAAATTAAGAACGTAACATCAACTATTTCTCCCGCATGGACAGCCTCTTAAAACTTGCCCATCAGTGCTCTTGATGATGCTGGAGCATTGCATTCAGCATCATCAAAGATTGGGCCACGAAATTATATGTCCGGTAAAATTCTATCTAGATAGCCGGAGCGCTCCAAGCTCATTTTTGCCACGCAGTTATTTACAGTAGTTAAATAAGCAGGCTGCCCGACCTCAATTTCAAATGCTTCAAGCGCACAATTGGTATCGCGCAATTTTAACCAGGCTCGCTGTGACTCTTTAAGCTTGTTAGTAAAATCGTCCCCGACTTTTACATCGACTGCATACTGACTCTTTATTCGAGTAATAAGCTTTTTATAACTAGAATTCAAATTCGCATCTGCAGAGTTTTTTGCCAGTTTCGCACACGCGTCAATCTCTTGACTGTTTGAAGCTTCAAGACACTCTGCTTTCGCTGATGTAAGATAGACCGAACTCAGCATTAAAAAAAATATTATGGATTTTTTCATGACCTCTCCTAACGATTATTCCTAAGATATGCAGCCCGCTTCCGTCCAGGCTCATACTGACTGATAGTTGGTGTGCTTTCGATATAATTTATTAACTGATCAACATCATCCTTCATTCCTGCCTTCATAGGGTTTGGCCCCTTAGTAAAACCTTGGTAGACAAAATCAACCAACACATCTTTAATAATTGGCCTCAACCCCTCCCACTCCAATCGGTCCGGCAGTGAAGACGTCCAGTGATTGTAGTTGGTAATGGTTTTTGCAACATAATCTGGATAAATCAGATCAAAAAGGGCTCTTTGTTGCTCAAGTGTTATATTTCCGATGTCATCACGATTTTGTGTTACAAAATTATCAGCCGCAGATCCTCTTTTGCCATGTGCCTTAGAAATTTTTGTTGCTTGGCCAGACTCAACGCCGGATGCAATCATGTGGTTATAGATTTCGGTTTCTGATCTAAAACCCATGTCATAACCGCGCCCCAACGTAACTCCCGACAAATCATTTCCAGGCCAATGAATGCATCGACTGAAAAATGGTGATCCCGGAATATCATTACCTTCTGCATCATACGTAATCTGCCCCCCAGCTTTAGAGGCATTTTTTATTAAAAAGCCACCTATCATTTCAACCGGATGAAAATGCCAAACCAGACTCGCCCCTATCGCCGCCTTCCCAGACAACTCATCCCAAAACACATACTTATCAATACGCTCTTTCTCATGCTTCAGCGTTTTCGGCGATGTCTCCAGCAGCGTATCAAGCTTGCTCCACTTCGCTGAACCGGACTTGTCCTTCCACTCCGTCGGATGATAAGCAATCAGCTTCGACCACTGATCTCTCGTCTCTTTGTTTTTCAAGGCTTCGGACAGTTCGTCAGAGCTGACTTCCTTGTCATTGTTCTTATTGATCTTGGCGAACAAGTCCTTGAAGAATGGCGGCATATCATCGGGATCGAGGAACCCGTCAGCTGTAGCATTGGATTCTTCGACAATCTGGAAGCCCAGCTTTTCCCAGTCATGCTGGGTGATGAGTTGCGCCCCTGTTTTTTTCACCAGACCGGTCAGGGTCTGGTTGTCATCGACGACGCTGACTTCGTACCAGTCTTCGTTGTTCTCTTTGATGACGGGGGCCTTGGCCAGATCGATGGCATGTTGTTTCTTGAGCGGAGCCGTTTCGGTGGCAGAGGCTTTTACCTTGAGCTTTGTGTCTTTTGCCAGGTAAAGATACTGCTTGCCTGTTTTCAAGCCCGCGACGTTCTTGAGGAATTCCTTGACCTCTGCTTCGGCGGTGAAAATCTCGACGTGAACCTGATGCTTGCTGCTGACTCCGCCCTCTTCACCTGTGAGGTTTTCGGTCAGCCCCAGGTAGCCAATGGGATCGCCTGCCTTGATGCCTGTACTGGCCGTCTCAACCGAGTCAAAACTGCTGGGGGTCAAGGATGTCCACTCGACGACTTTGTATTCAGCCTCGTTTTCCACACAAATCCAGAAACTTGGCGGTATGGTTCCTGCCCCAGCGACTTCGCCACTAACAAAGGTACATTTCGCCATTCTGCGGAGTTTGCCCCCCAGGTTGAGAGTCAGCACCTCTTTGCTCTCGAACTCTACGATACTGGTGGCGTTGAGTTGGGTGCTGTACTTGTCTCCCGCTGGCTGGCCGTTTTGTGGATTCGCCGGATCCTTGTACAGATCGAGCTTGATGGCGGCAGTCGCCTTTACCCTACCCTGCCAATAGTTTGGGCGCAGACGCTCAACGAGCTTGTCTGCCGTCCAGATTTTGTCGCCACCGGAATTTTTGTAAGGCGCATCGTTTTTCTTGTAGGCGAACCAGATTTCGTCGCCTGCGTTACGTGTCGTACTTGAGCCACTTTTTACTGACCCGACAAGAATCTTGCCCTTGGCGTAGACCTCCACGCCTTCGCTGGCCTGATCAATAATCTCCAACCTTGTCCCTTTCTTGATCAAGCCATAAGACTGGGCACCCTCTGCCCAACGTGCCTTGTCGTAGGCCTTGTAATCACCCACGTTCATCGTAACGACTGGCTTTGGTGTTTCTTCCGGGGCCAACGGGTAGCGAGCATAAGGCAACAGATGCATGTACAGGCTGTAGAAAGTCAGTTTGTTCTGCTTGCCTTTGTTGGGACCCTCTTCCGGATTTGGCGCTGATTTGTATTCGTGGCGCACCAGACAGAAGGAGTTGGAGTACTTCAGCTTCTTTTCATTGTCACCGAATGTAGATTCCAGGTAATCCTGATTCAGGCGATAGGCGACAACCTCACCATCGGCCATACAGCGGACGGGTTCATTCAGCACGCACTGTGGAGCGCTTTTGTCTGAGATATGAATTCCACCATGCCAGAACCTGTTGCTACCCAGCAGGTAATGGCCAGATGTTTCGCCTTCCAGTGCCTTGTAGATTTCTTCCACATCGGTGAACTGCTTACCGTCTGCTTTACGGAAGGGGTAGTGGAAATTCATCAACGGCGCAGGCCCGGAAGGCGCAGGAGTCGGAGGCGGCGCAGCAGCAGGTGCAGGAGTGGCTCCTGTCCTGAACTCTTCTTTGGCTCTCAGGAATTTCGTTGCGACGGGCCAATAGTAACTGGGAGGTTTGGGACCGAATACTGTTTTAGCAGGCCCGCTACTCGTCTGTGCCCCAAAAAAACTCCCAGCGTTAGTTGCAGAATTGAAATCTTCAACAATGCCGGTATGAAAGAGCGGGCTACTACCGGCCTGATTGGCGGTTGCATTGATCCAAAGGACAATATCACCACGCTTTACATCTTGCGGCAACACGGTCGTATAGTAAGACGAGTTATTCATCACTCGCGTATCTTCATACGGAATGTTATAGCCGGCGCCTTTCAGCAACAGATTGACCATATGGGAGCAGTCAATTTGCTTTTTCCCATTGACGACGGTGGAGCCATCACCGCCCATCTTATAAACATAATCACCGCCGGTGTAGTTGCTTTTTAAGTCAAGTGGTTCTGTCATTTCTACACCCTGTAATTAATAGCAGCTACTGCCCATAGGAATGTCAGCGACTTGCGCCTTCAGGCGCTGCACGTTAGCAGTAGCAGTTTCATTCCCTTTATCGGCGGCCAAGCGATAACAAGCCATTGCTCTGGACACATCCCTGGTGGAAAACTCACCTTGCTCAAAGGCGTAGCCCAAGTAATTGATAGCGTCTACAGATCCCATGGAGGCTGCTCGTATAAGCTCTTTCTCGGCTAGATGTGGGTTCTGGCATGGGCCATCAGCAGATGTGCTGTTACCGTAACAGTAAAAGGTCGATAAGGCCGCGGCCCCATCAGCCATAGTGGTTGCTGCAGCTTTTAACAGTGCTTCAACTTGTGTGGTTTTCAACTGGGGCGCCATCCCCGAGAGACTCAAACTGGCAGCTTCCAGACTAGCCTGAGGGTCCCCGGAAGCAGCAGCACAGGTATAGTTTTCCAATGCGGCTTCAAAGAGCTCTGCAGTCAACCGGTATTGCTCACCCCCAGCGAGGTTGGCGTAAGATTTGGCACGCTGATAACAGTGGGTCTCGACACGGTTCATGCCCGCTTTTTCTGATGCAGAAAGATCTTTTTCACGAATTGACCAATCTTCCATACCGTCAAGCACCCAGCATGCCTTGTGAGTAAAGTTGAATACTTTGATGTTGCTGTTGCCAGCACGCTTATCGATCACATTGACATGCTGGTCGTCAATCTTTTCAATCTCCACACCGTCAACTTGACTCAAGGGAATCTGAGTCATTAGCGGAAACGCCAGACGTGAATTCAGAACCTCAGTGGTCTGAGGCTCAAACGAGTCTGATTCCTTGGCAGGCTTCAACGTCATAACCTTTATCGACCCTGCTGTAAGGTTCTGCTGCACTTCAGGGGCTTTGGAAAACACATTGAGGAATGCAGTGAACTCATCAGATGGACATTCATTTGCACTCGCGATGCCATGAAACAGGTTTAACCCTGAGGTTGCAAAAAACATTACAACCCATGAGCATTTCTTTTTTGAAAAACGATTCATATCAATTACTCAGAAAACACAAAAAAAGCCTTTGGCTTGACCTTCTCAGGCGGCGCATTCACCAATGCCTGATCCATCAGACTCCCCGCCTTGTCTTTATCCGCCGCACCCGGCAGCACTGGCGGTTTGATCGCGATCCCCGTACCTGACCCTGCCGAGCCGCCGGCATTGACCTTCACTACCGGGCCGATCATGGTGATGCCGCCGCCATCGAGCTTGATGAAGCTCCCGCCTCCCAGCGCGGTCAGTTCCGTGCCGGCTTCGATGACTATCTTGTCGCCAGCCTTGAGGTGCATTTCTCTGCCGACACTGGTCAGTTGTGCCGTACCGAGCTTCACATGCTGGTTCTGTCCGATGGTGAGGTGGTCATCCATACGGACCTCGACCTTGCGGTCGCTGTGGGTGGTGCGGTGCTCTTCGGCCTTGAGTTCGGTGTAGGTGTTTTTCTCTACCGTGTCATGGCGCTCATTGCCGACGCGGATTTTCTGGTCGTGCTCGATATTTTCATCCCAGTCGCGCTGGGCGTGGATGTAAATCTGTTCGGCGCCTTTCTTGTCTTCGATGCGCAGCTCGTTGTACCCGCCACCGCCTGGAGAACTGAGTGTCTTGAAGACGGTGCGGGTCTTGTTGGCTGGCAATGGGTACGGAACCTGGTTTTCCTTGTGGTACAGGCAGCCGTTCACCAGCGGCTGGTCGGGGTCGCCTTCGAGGAAGGTGACGAGGACTTCCATGCCGATCCGCGGGATGGAAATAGCGCCATAGCGGTCGCCTGCCCAGGCGCTGGACACACGCAACCAGCAAGTGGTCTTGTCGTCGGCCTGGCCTTCCCGGTCCCAGTGGAACTGCACTTTGATCCGGCCGTACTGGTCGCAGTGGATTTCTTCACCTTTTGGCCCTGTGACAGTGGCGGTCTGGGTGCCGAGAACACGGGGTTTGGTGTGCTCCAGCGCCGGGCGATAGAACACGGCCCACGGGGTCGCGAGGAAGCGGTTGCGGTAGCCTTGGTGGAAGTCGTCCTTGTTGTCGGTGGTGTCACTGGTGACCGACTCTTCCAGCACTTGCGGCTGTTTGCCTTCGTGGAAGATTTCGGTCAGCAACCACAGATCGTTCCACTCGGTACGAGGGTGATCGGAGAGTTCCAGGAAGTGCCCGCTGGTGAGGGTCGTCTGGTCGCCCCAGCCTTCGACTTGCTGGTAATCGGCGCGATGACGCTCCAATGCGCGCTGGCTGAGGAACTTGCCCCGGGCACGATCAAGGAATTGGCCGGGATAGTCGTAGTCTTCCAGGTCCGGTTCAGTACTTTCGCCAGCGGGTTTATAGGCCGCTTCGAGTTGCATGTTGGGCTTTTCGAAATCGTAATCACGACGGGTGACGCGACTGGTGCGGGTTTCCAGACGCAGTTGGAGGCCCTTGATTACCGGCACGTCGGCAACCAGGCCACTGCCTTGTACATACGCTGTGGGCTGCCCGAGTTTGGGGAATACGGTCTGGTCGTCGCCAAATACCAGCAGATGAAGCTTTTCGCTGTGCTGGAAGTGATAGTGAATCCCCTCCTCTTCACACAGACGCTGGATAAAGTGCAGGTCGGTTTCGTCGTACTGCACGCAATACTCGCGCTTGGGGCACTGCTGGCTGAGCTGGAAGCTGTAGGCGTTACCCTTGATGCCGTGCTCTTCGAGGATCAGCGCAATGATCTCGGGCGCTGACAGTTGCTGGTAGATACGCTGGTTGGTCCTGTGGTGCAGGTACTGCAACTGCGGAACCAGAGACAGGGTGTAACGGGTCAGACGCTTGCCGGCGTCGCCCTGGGCGATACGGTATATCTGGCCATGAATGCCGCTACCCTGAGGATCGAACGCCAGAAACGCCTGCTTGTGCAAGAGCTTTTCCAAGTCCAGATCAGGGTTTTCGCTGACAAGTTCCACGTCGAAACGAAAGGCCTGGCTGATGCTTTCTGTACCAGTAAACGACAGCACCTGCAGATCGCCCTCGTAATCTTCGATGGTCAGGCTGAAATGCGTTTCGTTGGAAGGGTTGAACATTGTTTGCTCCCTGTTCGGTAGTCATCCGTTACGCCAAGGCATCAGACGCTGCTGCCAGGACGAAGTGACGGTGAAAGCGTCACGCAATTGTTTGGCGGTGATCCTGCGATCCCCTGCATCGAAAGCCAGTGCTGCGCGCAGGGCTGGCCAGCAGTGTCTGGGCAAGTTCTTCGGCGCTTGCAGTTCACGATCGAGGCGCTCGTCACGGGCCTGGGTCGAGGGCAAACGGCGAAACGGGTGTTTGCCTCCCGCCAGCTCGAAGATCACACAGGCCACGCCGAAAACATCGGCACCTGCCGACAGTGGCTTGCCTTCGAGCAGTTCCGGGGCGGCATAGCCCGGTGTCCATGCATGGAATCGCTCGCGGCTCAGATGTGGCAGACCGGGCAGGATACCCTCCTCTGCCTGGCCAAGGCCAAAGTCGAACAGGCGTACGCCATCTTCGGTGACCATGACGTTGCTCGGCTTCATGTCACCATGCAGCACGCCATGGGCATGGGAATAGGCCAAGGCATCGAGCAACGGCAGTGTGATGTCACGCAACTCTTTCCACGGCAACCCCAGAGGCCGCTCGCAGAGCAATTTGTCCAGGGTCAGCCCACGCATGAGTTCCATGGTGATGAAGGCCCGCTGACAGTCAGTGTCCACTTCAAAGTTATGCAGGCGCAGTACGTTGTCGTGGCGCAGGCGTCGGGTCAGGGCGTACTCGCTGTAGAGCAAGGCGCTGGCATCCGGCGACTCGGCAAATTCTTCGCTGAGGACTTTCAGCGCGATGTAAGGATCGGGATCGCCGAACTGCTCGCTCAGCAAGTCCCGGGCACGATAGACCAGGCCCATGCCACCGGCACCGAGCAAACGCTCTATACGGTAACGACCTGCCAGCAGATCGGGCATCTCCGAGATGCTGGCCCGGGTCGGCGCCGGCGCAGCTTCTGCCTTGTGGGACTGGGCGAAGGCAAAGTAGGTCAGATTGCTGTCCTGCTCCTCGCTCACCAGCAAGTCGTCGATCGGTCGCATGAGTTCAGTCATTGGCGGATTACCACGGCCGTCAGGTTGTCCCGTGCCGAACCACGCAGGGCACCATCGAACAGGCGCTCCAGCGCAATCTGCGGCGCAGTCAGGCTCAGGGCATTGCCGAGTGCATCGCTGCTGAGCCCTTGATACAAGCCATCGCTGCAAAGCAGAAAGGTATCGCCGGGATACACTTCCAGCTCCAGTACATCCAGGGTCAGTTGCTCGGCAGCCCCGACTGCACGAGTCAGGGCATGGGCGCCAGGATAGGCCCGCGCCTGCTCAACGCTCATTTTCTGCTCGTCGATCAGTTGCTGCTGCAGCGAGTGGTCTCTGGACAACTGATACAGACGCTGACCGCGCCACAGATAACAGCGGCTATCGCCGGCCCAGATGCAGGCCGCACGATTGCCCTCCACCAGCAGCGCCACAACGGTGCTGCCCATGATGCTGTCGTGGCGTCCGGCGGTGACAGTCAACTCTTGCCCCAAACGGCGGTTGAGCCAGTGCAGGCACTGGCGTATGTCCTTGAGTCGTTCGTTGAAATCATTCTGCACCGGCAATTCCGCCAGGCTGGCGACGATCAACTGACTGGCGATATCGCCCCCCTGATGACCGCCCATCCCGTCTGCGACCACCCACAGCCCATGCTGTGGGGAGTTCAGAAAAGCATCTTCGTTGCGCGCCCGAACCTTGCCGGCATCGGTGCGCGCAGCGCTGCGCCATGGGCTGGCTACCAGCATCAGAGTTGCACCGGCATGCGGAAGGTACGCAACACGCCCATGTCGAACGGGTTCGGCGTGCGCTGGCTGGTCAGCAGGTAGTTGGCGCGCAGGCCACCCACGTCGGCCTTGAGCACCAACACGTCACGCCCTGTCAGGTATTCGGTCTGCATCAGGTCGAACAGACGGAACAGTGACCATGGGCCAGTGTTCTTCTCGATACCCAGCGGGCGACCGACCATTCTGTCGAGTACCAGGCTGGTGCGCCCGTCTTCGGCATCGGTTGGCCATTTGAACGACACCGGCACGATCGGGCCATGGCGGTATTCGATGGTCTTGTCGCCCAGCTTGAACTCGGAGCGGCTGACTGCCGGGTCCAGGGTGTAAGGCTCCAGCTTGAACTGCACTTGCGGCTCGGCCGGGTTATCCGCGAAGAAGCTCTGGCGGATCACCAGTGCAGACGCCATCTGGTCGAGGTAGACCTTGGAGACCGGCAGGCTGTAACCGTCGACAGTGCGCATGCGGTAGTTACCCGGATCGCCACTGACGAATGGACGCATGTAGCTGTCGAAGAAGCGATCGGCAATACCCTGAGCCTTGAAGAACTCACGGAAGTCGCTGATTGCCACGTCGCTGGCGCTGTGCGCGTTGAACGGATAACGCTGATTGATCGCCTTGCCGTAAAAGCTGTACAGCTCGTTCTGATAACGCTGGTTCAGGTACTGATAGGAATCACGCAGCACCAGGCGCCAGGTGTCTTCAGCCAGGACGTTGAACCACACACCCACCGGACGCGGCAGACGGCTGGATACAGTGCGCAGGTTGCTCAGCGCATCACGCTGGCCACCCATGCGGTTCTTGGCCAGCTCGAACGCGGCCTGATCCGGCGAACTGGAGCGCGCCAGGCTGGCCATCTGCATTTGCAGTTCGTTAAGGGCTGCCAAGGCTGGCGTCAGGTCAGCGGTCGGGCCGTTGTTGTCATCCAGCAAACGGTGCAGCGGTTCGAAGCGGCTCTGCAGGGATTTGCGTGCAGTATCCGGCAGCTTTTTCGCCAGAGCATCAGACGCATTGCCTGCTGCAGCGGCGGCTACCTTGCCGAGTTTTCCGCCTTTGTCAGCCAGTTGCGCGGCAGCTGCAGCGGCTTCTTCTGCCGTTTCCGCGACCACCGGGAAGCGGGTGTTTTCACGCACTTCCACCAACATCTGGATGACCGGTGAGTTGGCTGACGTCAAGCCTGCCAGTTGCTCGGCACCCTCGCCAAAGTCGTTGATGGCCGGCAGTTGAACCTGGCCTACCGCTTCACCCCAATAGTTGGCGTAGTCACGGAAGTACAGTTGCTCCAGCTCAACCATCAGGCGACGCAAATCCATGCTGCTCAGGCCGGAGCCTTCACCCAATACCCAGTTGTCACGCAGGATATCGCTGACCAGCATCGAGCCCTGTACCGAGAAATACTGCTGGTAACCCTGTTGGGTGTAGAAGCCCGGGATCACGTAGTCGGTGCCGACAAACAGCGAGCCTTGTGGGCCCAGGTGTTGGTCCAGACGGTATTCCGGCAAGTTGCGAGCCTGCTCGCGCAGCATCCGGTAGACCACGTTGGCCAGAGACTCGCTGCGCAGAATCTGACGCGCCTGAGCCACCAGTTGCTCGTCCAGCGGATAAACGAACGGCTGCTTGAGCAAACGCTCGAAGTGGCTGTTCAAGCCGTTCTGTACGGCTGTGTTGCCGCTGTAACGCTGGGACCATTCTGTCGCGACCCAGTCCTTGAGCCATTGCTCGTCACGACGGTCCTTCATGTTCAGCATCAGGTACGCACGCAGGCTGTTGAGCAGGCGATCGCGGTCCTTGGTATTGGCACGCACCTGGCCTTCCAGCAGGGTTGCGACCCGTGGCAACAGTTGTTGTTCAAGCTGACGATCGTAAGCGTCCTTGACGACCGGGTTGACGACTTCACCCTGATACAGACCACCGCGTTCGTGGTAGCTCACATCGTCTTTCGCCGGGAACACCTGGGTAGCGGCGTAACTGGTGTCCAGAGTCTTGAGTGCCGCCATGGCGTCATCGCGGGTGCTCAGAGCCGAACGCTGCTGGGTCCAGGTCTGAGCAAGGTTGCGCAGGTTTTCCAGACGCTCATAGTTGGCAGAGAAACCGCTGGCCCAAAGCAGGCCGAACAATCCCAGTGCTGCCAGTGCGCCCACGTACAGCGCACGTTGGCCCCAATGGATGCGGCTGCGTTCGCGTTTGTCCAGACCCGCAAGATCGGCCTCGGGGAAAATCACCCGGCTGAGCAAGTGGTGAATGAAGCGCGAGCGGCCGCTGCGCAGGGTTGGCAAGATGCCAGCGTTCAAGCCCAGATTGGCGCCGATACCAGCAGTGGTGGCGTCCATTTCCGCAGTCAGGTGCGGCGCGCTGGTCAGGTAGAAACCGCGCAACTGGCTGGCACGCTGGTAGCGGTTGCCGGTGAATGCCATGTCGACGAACAGGCACAGACGCTCGCCGATCTGACCCAGTTGATGCGGGAAGTCGAGGATGCGGCCACGACGCTGGGTGTCACGCTCCTGGTGCATGCGCATGATCACCTGGCTGTTGAGGCGACGCAGCAGTTCTTCGAACTCGTTGCGCAGCACAGCCACATCGGTGCCGATCTGCTCTTTGCGGAAGCTGGTACCCAGCACCTGATCGCTTTCTTCGCGGGTCAGTTGATCGAAGAACTCATCGAAGCCCAGCAGGCTGTCAGCCTTGCTCAGCACCAGATAAACCGGCACGTCCACGTGCAGTTTCTGATGCACGTCCTGCAGGCGGCCACGCACCTGACGAGCCAGGGTTTCGAGTTGCTGTTCGCTGCCCTGCAGCAGGGTTTCCACCGGAATGGTCACCAGCACACCGTTCAACGGACGATTGCGACGACGCTTGCGCAGCAGGTCAAGCAAGGTGCTCCAGGCACTGCCATCCACCTCGGCATCCGGCTGGGTCAGGTAGCGGCCAGCGGTATCGATCAGCACGCCATGATCAGCGAAGTACCAGTCGCAGTGGCGGGTGCCCAGGGTATCGCGGGTCAGTTTGCGCTCGATCTTGTTGATCGGGAACTCAAGGCCCGAGAAGTCCAGGAGACTGGTTTTGCCACTGCCTTGCGGGCCGATCAGCAAATACCAGGGCAAATCGCTGCGCCAGCGTTCGCTGCGGCCACGATACAGGCTCGACGTTTTCAGGGTCTTGAGCGCATCCTTGAAGCGCGCTTTCAACTCTTTCTGTTCTTCGTCGATCTGCTCTTCGCGGCGAAGACGATCCTGGCCGTCTTCGCTCTCTTCCATCGCTTTCTTGCGAACACCGGCGCGCCAGCTGACGAAGACCATGGTCAGGCCCCAGATCAGGAACAGCACACTGATGGTCAGCAGGCGGGACGTCGAGCCTTCCCAGAACTTGTAGTCATTGACCGCTAGCAGCGGCCCCACGAACCACACCAGCAACGCGACAAATAGTACCAGCAGCAGTGTCCAGACCCATGTCTTGCGCAGGAATGCGCCGACTTTCTTGAAAAAATTCTTCATCACGCGTCCCTGATTACGGCTGCGACTGCGGCTGAACCGCGGTCTGGTCAAACGGCTGATAAGGTTGCAGAACGGTGTCGCGCTGCTCGCCCAGCATCCAGGCGAAACCGGAATACATCACCACCAGGCAGACGAAGGTAAACAGCACCACCATCCACACCGGCACGATGCGTACCAGGCTGCGGCGCTGATCGTTCAAGCCTTCCCAATGGGGCGAAAGCTCACGGGGTACATCACCGCGCAATTGACGGATCTGGCGATACAGGGCGTCACGGATGCCTTCGAGCTCGAGCATGCCCCGCGCCTGTACCCGATACTTGCCTTCAAAACCAAGGGACAGGCACAGGTACATCAGTTCCAGCATGGGTAGATGCTTGACCGGGTTTTTCGACAGGCGATCCAGCAGCTGGAAAAATTTCTCGCCGCCGAAGGTTTCATTGTGGAAGCTGCTGAGCAGGCTCATCTGCGACCACTCGCTTTCGTTGCCCCAGGGCGTGGTCACAACCGCTTCATCTACCACGGTGCACAGCACATAACGGGCAGCCATTACCTGACTGCTCTCGGCACCGTTGTGCAAGGCGCGCACTTCAAACAGTTTCAGCCCAGCCGTCAGTCGATCGTTGAGTGCGTACAGGTCCTCGCGGGAGTCACTGTGCTTGAGTCGCACCACTTCAGACAGCAGCTCGGAGCCAGCAGCCACCAGCGAATTGAGGCTGATGTTGAACGCTTCGGCCGGGCGCAGGCGCGCCGCATAGATCATGCGCTCTTCAAGCTGCTCGAAGCGTGGCGGCGCTGCGAAGTCGGTCAGCGGGCTCGATGCCGGCCCATGGCCCTGACGGTCGAGCAGGACGGTCTTGTCGTCCTGGTTGTATTCCGTGTCCTTGATCATGTCGATCAGTTCCTTATGGCCCAGAATTTCAGTTCAAGCTCGGCGAATTCGCCGGACACGTGGAACGCGAAGCCGCCGGAGCGCTCGAGTTGTGCCAGGTCTTCGGAACTGAGTTCGAGGATGAAATAGGTTTTGTTGGAGTGGAACGCGATCTGCCGCGGGGCCACCGGCAAGGGTTTGACCTTGATGCCTGGCAGGTGCAGGTTGACCAGTTGGCGGATACGTTCCACCGGGCCGACCTTGAGGTGCGCTGGCAAGCGATGGCGCAGCTCTTCGGAATCACAGTTGGCACTGGCCGCCAGCACGAACGAGGCTGAGCCCAGCAGAGTGTGATCGTGCAGCGGCGATACGATGATGCCGTACTGACGTGCCTGCAGAATCAACTCGATGGCATGCTGCTCCAGCACCATCGACAACACCTGACGGATCGCTTCCATCAGTTTGCGGAAGCTCGCACCCTGGTCGCTGTGCTGATAACGGCTGTCCAGGCGTGGGCGTTTGCTGTCGCTGGAAAAGGTCGCCAGATCGCCAAGCATGGTCAGCAGCGTGCGGTACAGCTCTTCCGGGTGAACCTGCTCCAGGCCCAGATAGTGACGCAGCAACAGTTCGGTGCGGTTGATCAGTTGCAGCATCATGAAGTCGCCGACTTCAGCGCCGCCCACTTTGCCGTTGGAGCGAATCCGGTCGGCGATGGTGTCGCCCCGGTGGCTGAGCATGCTGATGACTTCCTTCAGGCATGACAGTAGGTAGCTGGAAGCGTGTGCCTGAATGTAGGTCGGTACAAAGTCAGGGTCGAGGCTGATCACGCCGTCCGGCGTCGTATCGAGCACTTCGCAGATCTTCAGCTTCACGTAGGCCTGATCGCTCTGCTGTTCGCCGAGCAACAGCTTGAAGTCGGGACGACCACAGCTGACCTGGCTTGAGGAGTCGTCGCCTGCATTGGAGTCGGCCACTTCGGCTTCGTACGCGGTATAGCGTGCCAGCACGTCAGACTGCTCCGGGCGGCGAGCCTCGATGTGATTGCCGGTCACCAGCGGCAGTGCCAGATAGACTGGTGTATTACCGGTATTGGGCGGCACGTCGAGAGCCAGCGGCTCCGTGTTGCCACCCAGCTCGAACAGGCTGCCGTCCGGCAGAATCCCCGAGGCCTGACTGACCACCAGTTTGCCCATGTTGAGGAACTGCAGGTCGATGTCCAGATTGAGGAAGCCCCAGGTGTAGCTGCCCAGCAGCTTGGTGCGGGTCTTCATCTGGTGATCGTAGTAGCGATCGTTGTGCTGGAAGTGCTGCGGACGCAGCAACATGCCTTCCTGCCAAATGACTTTATGAGAGTTCATGGTCAGTCGACTGCCTTGGCGAGGGATTCATTGGTGTTGCGAATACCGTTCTGATCAAGAACCAGTTCGGCATCGGTGAGTGCCAGCGGAGTAACTTGCAGCGTGTAGCGCCATCTGGTTTCCGGCAGGTCGCGGTAGGCCGCAAGGACACCGACGTAACGGCTACCCTCTCCCACAGTCAGCTTGAGTTCGACGGTTTCACCCGGACGCAGCTCCAGCTCTTCGCTGGTCACCATGTCCGGCGCCAGGGACTCCTTGGCGCGCTCATAAAGGCTGAAGAAGTCAGCATTTTCGAACGCCACAGGGTGCTTGAGCTCGAACAGGCGTACCACGATCGGTGACGGACGGCCGTTGAGGTCCGGGTTCAAACGATCACTGGCCGTCAGCTTCAGGTTGAGCTTGGTGAGATGGGAGTACGGCGAGAGCGTTGAGCAGCCGGCCAGCAGCACCAGGGCGGTCAGCGCAGCCAGCGTTTTAGAGAAAGCAGTCATACGGCGAGACATGCGCATCATCCTTGGTGATCGGTGTGGAGGGTGGAAATCAGGCGAATCTGCTCTTCATAGGCCTGGGCGAAATCGCGGGCCATCAAACGCTCGCTCCAGTCATCATCCTGACGCAGCGCCTGGTGATAACGCCCGTAAGCTCTCCAGCGACTGCCGGACGTGGCAATCAGCGGTTTGTTGTCGCGTTCGAAACGCAGGGTGAGCTGTTGCGGCGAGAAGTGTTCCAGAGTGCCTCGAACGGCGGCGCGGCTGGCGGTCAGCAGAGCCACCTGATGCGCCTGCAGATCACGGAATGCGCGGGATATCGCCTGCTCGGCCGGCAACTGCCCAGGCTTGCCTGGCTGCAACAGAATGCCCAGTGCTTCACGGGTATCGACGGCAAACTTCAACGGGTTCTTCTGACTGCCCTGAACCGTGGTCTGCGCCAGGCGCAATTCGTTTTTCAGCTCGCTGCGGGTACGCAGGCTCTGTTGCAGACCGCCGATGCTTTGCTTGAGCAAACGGGCTGCATTGAGCGCCAGTGCCTCTTTGGCATCGTGATCGAGATCCTTGAGGTCAACCCCCAGAGCCACAGCAAACTTGTCCCAGAAAGCATCGGACTGACGCTCGACCGGTGGCGGTGCGGGCGCGGGTTCAGGCTTTTTCGCAACCTCGACCAGTTCCGGCACCAACAGGCTTTCCATATCGATGCGGGCATAGTCGGCACGCTGCCGTCCATCATCGATAGCAGTGTTCGGGGAGATCAGTTCCTCGATTTCCGAATAGACACGCTCCTGCTGGTCAAGGGCGTTCAGCGGGTCCAGGTCGAGGAAAGCATCGTCAGGGATGATGCTGCCTGCCGCTTGTGGGCGACCGACTTCCACGTCGAAAGTGGCCGGGTCACGAACCAGCCGCGCACGAATCTCGAAGTCACCCAGGACATACACACTGCCGTGCTCGATACGTACGGCTTCACCCTTGCGCAGACGCGCGCCGTTGGCGCTGTCCTGAATACCGTTACTGCTGGTATCGGTCAGGAAAAACGTTCCCTCGCGATAGCTGATCAGCGCGTGATGGTTGGACAAATGACGCTTGCGGTCCGGGATAATCCAGTCGCAGTCCTCTCCCCGACCAATCACGCCACCAGCCTGCTTGAAGGTCTTCTGGCACAACTCCGTGGGCACGAACTGCTTGGTGTTAAGCATTTCGAAAACCAGTTCCATGATGATGCTCCTTGCGGTCACTTGCCGCGATTGACCGCCTGAGGATCACCCAATGGGCGATAGGTGTTGTCGTTGAATTTGTAATTGCCGCTGCAACCGCCAAGGCCGCATAGAACGACAAGTGTCAGCAGGAAGGCTTGCCAGTGACGAACAGACATCAGAGGGTCTCCAGGAGTAAGCACAAAGCGCCGGACCTTTCGGAGGGCGCTGTTAGAAGCGGATGAATTGAAAAAGAGTGTTGTTGCCTACCCATTGAAATCACCCAGATTGATATTCAGGCGCTCAAGGCGGTAAAGCAGCGTGCGCCTCGGCAAGCCGAGTTCACGCGCGGAAAGAGTCTGGTTGCCATCGTTCTTGCGCAGGCAATCGAGGAGCATGCAGCGTTCTACCTGTTCCAGGCGCTCGCGCAGATTGAGGCTGCTGTCCAGAGGGATGGCTTCTGTGCGCAGGGAAAAGTGCTCGGCCAGCAACTCACCGCCCTCGCACAGCAGCACGGCACGTTCGACCAGGCCTTTGAGCTCGCGAACGTTGCCGGGGAATGCATAGCTGGACAGGTGAGCCAGTGCCGAATCCGACCAGCGCAACGGGTCACGCTGCAGGAACGTACAGGTCTTGTCGGCAAAGTGCCGAGCCAGGTCGACAATGTCGCCTTCGCGCTGACGCAAGGCCGGCAGTTCGATAGGAAACTGCGCAAGGCGGTAGTACAAGTCCTCGCGGAATGTGCCTTCACTGACCATCACCGACAGGTCCCGGTGCGTGGCGGCAATGATGCGAACGTCGATCTTGTGAGTCTCGTTGGAACCCAGCGGCCGAATCTCGCCTTCCTGCAGGACGCGCAGCAGCTTGGCTTGCAGGGCCAATGGCATGTCGCCGATTTCGTCGAGCAACAGGGTGCCGCCATTGGCTGCGTCGAAAAGCCCTTCACGGTCAAAGTCAGCACCGGTGAATGCGCCCTTGCGATAGCCGAACAGCTCGCTTTCGAGCAGGTTTTCAGGGAACGCCGCACAGTTCTGCACGATGAATGCCTTCGAGTGGCGCGGTCCGAAGTCATGAATCGCCCGTGCGACCACCTCCTTGCCGGTACCCGTCTCGCCGCGCAACAGCACGGTATAAGGGCTGTGCAGGACTTTGCTGATCATCGAATAGGTACGGCGCATGCTTGCGCTTTTGCCGATCAGGCCGTAATCGCTGGCATTGGGCACGCGGGCCGATGCAACGGGCAGCTCATCCGTGGGCTGGCGCAGGCGCTGCATCAGATGCAACTGGCCAAGTACAAACGAGCCAAGCTGCCCGAGTGAGTCGGCAAAACCTTGCAGGTCGACATGCCGACGGCTCGCGCACAACAACACGCCTTCGACGGCCCCCTGATGGGTGACCATGGGCACACACAGCAGCGACTGCCATGGCGTGGCCTGTGCCGGCAGGAAGCTGGTTTCATGCAAGCTGCCGCTCAGTTCACTGAGGAACAACACGCGATTCTGGCTCAGGGCGAACTGCAGCAACTGTTCGTCGCTGTAATCCACCGGCAAGCTCGCCGCTTCCCGGGGTTGCAGGATGCCATCAAGGCACTCGGCATTCATGCCAAGGCAGGTGTTGGTGGCATCCAGCAGGTAGAGCTGAGTCAGCTCGCAACCGCTGAGTCCGGCCAGCCCGCGCACAAAGCCACCCAGCAGATCGGCACCGCAGGCCGCCCGCGACAGTTCAGCGTACTGCGCAAGCAACGCTTCGGCATAGGCCAGTGGCTGAGGCACCTGAGTGAACATCACACCCACCTCAGGCGAACTCGCACGTCACACTGGCGTTGCCGTCAAGCGTGGCGTGAACTCGCTTGAGGCTTTCACCCGTGGCCATGGCATCCAAAAGGCGGTCGGCCACCAGCGGCAGAACGTGCTGGTCCAGCAAGTGATCGATCAGGCGCGCACCGCTTTCGCTCTGGGTGCAACGCTCGGACAGGTGATCCACAAGGTTCTGGCACCAGGTGAATTCCAGCTGGCGACGGTTCAGGCGCTCGCCCAGGCGGCCGAGTTTGATCTCGATCAGCTCGCGCAGCACCGGACCGCCGACCGGGTAATACGGCACCACGCGCATACGGGCCAGCAGCGCCGGTTTGAAATGCTTGCTGAGGACCGGGCGAATGGTTTCTTCCAGCACTTCGGCAGACGGACGCTCGCCGTTTTCGCACAGTTCGGCGATACGGTCGCTGCCCAGGTTCGAGGTCATCAGGATCAGGGTATTGCGGAAGTCGATCTCGCGCCCTTCCCCGTCGTTGGCCACGCCCTTGTCGAAGATCTGGTAAAACAGGTTGAGCACGTCAGGGTCAGCCTTCTCGACTTCATCGAGCAGCACCACGGAATAAGGCTTCTGGCGCACGGCTTCAGTGAGCATGCCGCCTTCGCCGTAGCCCACATAGCCCGGTGGTGCGCCGATCAGGCGAGAAACAGTGTGTTTCTCCTGGAATTCGGACATGTTGATGGTGGTGATGAAGCGGTCACCGCCGTACAGCAGATCTGCCAGGGCCAGCGCGGTTTCGGTCTTGCCGACACCGCTCGGACCGACCAGCAGGAACACGCCCACCGGTGCGTCCGGCTTGTTCAGGCCCGCAGCCGTGGCGCGCATCGAACGATCAAGCGCATGTACGGCCTGTTCCTGACCACGAATGCGGGTACGCAGGTCGACAGCGAAACTCGCGACCTTGGCATTGTGCTCACGGGCCAGTTGCGACAGCGGCACGCCGGTCCAGGCGCTGATCACTTCGGCCACCAGACGCGGGCAGACTTCGAAGCTGACCAGACGCTCCTTGGTCTGGGCGGCGGTCAAGGCGCTATGGGTCTGGTTCAACTCGGCTTCCAGCGTCTCGACACTCAGGGCTTCGTCGGCTTCATTGCTCAGGGTTTCGATGACCGTGCCTTCGGCGTCTTCTTCGACACTGATGGTCGGTTCGACCGCTGCGGCTTCACGGGCCTTGGCCAGTTGCTGACGCAGTTCCAGCAGACGCTCGGCCAGCTGCTTCTGTTCGGTCCACTGGCTTTCCAGAGCGGTCATTTCGCTTTGGGCTTCCTCCAGTCGGGCCTCCAGTGCATCAAGGGCTTCATGGTCGATCAGCAGACCGGCTTCGGCATCACGGCGCAGCGCCTGACGCTGGCGGCCTCCTTCGGCCAGCTCGCCACGCAGGCGCTCAAGGCTCTCAGGAGCCGCGGCCAGGCTGATACGCACACGGGCGCATGCGGTATCGAGAACATCGACAGCCTTGTCCGGCAACTGGCGGCCTGCCAGATAACGGGCAGACAACTCGGCAGCACACACCACGGCGTCATCGCGCAGGTAGATACCGTGGCTCTTCTCGTAAACCTGAGCCAGGCCACGCAGGATAGTCACGGCTTCGCTGACAGTCGGTTCGTGCAGTTGCACCGGCTGGAAACGACGGGCCAGGGCCGGGTCTTTTTCAAAGTACTTCTTGTACTCCGCCCAGGTGGTGGCGGCGATGGTGCGCAACTCGCCACGGGCCAGTGCCGGCTTGAGCAGGTTGGCGGCATCGGAGCCACCGGCATTGCCGCCTGCGCCAATCAGCGTGTGGGCTTCGTCGATGAACAGGATGATGGGCTTTGGCGAGGCTTTGACTTCGTCGATCACACCTTTGAGGCGTCGTTCGAACTCGCCCTTGACGCTGGCACCGGCCTGCAACAGGCCCATGTCCAGGGACAGAAGCTCTACGCCCTTGAGAACTTGTGGCACTTCACCGGCGGCGATGCGCGAAGCCAGACCTTCGACAATGGCGGTTTTACCCACACCGGCTTCACCGACCACAATCGGGTTGTTCTTGCGGCGACGGGCCAGAATATCGACCATCTGACGGATAGCGCCGTCACGGCACAGCACCGGATCAAGTTTGCCGTCACGAGCCTGTTGGGTCAGGTTGTGGGTGAAGCGCTCCAGCAGCGACTCGCCCTGCACGGCGGGTTTGCCGCTGGCAGGTTGTTCTTTCTGGGACAGCGCGAACTCTTTCAGACGTTCAACATTCAACTTGGCCAGCAAGGGTTGGTAGCGGCTACCGGCATAGCGCATCGGGTTGCGCAGCAGTGCGAGGATCAGTGCGGCCTGCTCGACCTGGCTTTGGCCCAGTTCAAGGTTCGCAACCAGCAGCGCATCCTGCAGCCATTGCACCAGCTCCGGCGCGAACACCGGGTTGCGCGAAGCACTGTGTTCGACCCGCGACTGCAAGGCAGCGCTCAGTTCACCGGCATCCACTTCGGCATCCTGCAAAGCGCGCGCGAGCAAGCCTTGGGGACGTTCCAGCAGGCCCAGCAACAAGTCTTCGACGAGGATTTTGCTACCGCCACGGGCAACGCAGCGCTCGGCCGAACGTTCCAGATCACGACGGGTTTCGGCGTCCAGTGCCTGAATGAGTTGTTGCAGGTCTACGTTGATCATGGGTCATCTGTCCTTAATGAGTTTTGCTGCCCAGGGTTACCACACCGTCCGCTTTTTCGCGGCCGAGCCAACTGGTCCATCCCAGGCGACAGGCGTTTTGTTCACCGATGCGCAGTTCGCGTATTTCTTCCTGGCGCAGTACCAGGCGAATGTCGTAATCAAGCGGGTCACGCAAGGTGAACCGCACCAGCGCGCACAGCGGCTGGTAGCCGAAACCGATTGGCAGGAACTCGTGAAAGCGCTGCCAGTCGAGCTCGCGAATGTGAATGCGGAACTTGCCGCTGCGGTCGCGTACATGTTCACCCAGCACCAGGTCTTCCCCGAGCATGCTGTTGGCGCGGCCCAGACGATTGCGCTGCTCGTCGAGAATTTCCACCCGGCGCTCGATGCACTGCTCGATGGTCAGTTCAGCGTGTTTGAAGTAGTAACGCAGCACCGCTTCGATCAGCGCCGCCGAGTGTGCACGCAGGCTGAGCAAGCCCAGATACGGCAGCAAGCGCTTCCAGTTCAGTTCCTTGGCGCGCCGGATCTCTTCACCACCAAGGCCGATCAGGGCGAAAAGATGCGAAGAAAACGCATCGACCGCGCCGCTCTCGAAACTGGCGCGATAGCGGTATTTTTTCCAGATCGGCAGCATCAGCCGTTGCAGGCGATGGTGAAACAGATCGAGGAAATTGCGGGTCGGGTTGCCGTCCTCGCTGTCGCCCAGCGCCTGTTCGCCATAAAACGCAGGCAGCGGCGAACCGGAACCCACCAGACCGATCAGGTTGAAACGCATGCGCGCACGCATCTGCCCGTGCTCTTCGAAAAACTCCACGCGATCGACGTCACTGCCAGGGAAACCCAGGCTCGGGTTGGCCTGGAATTCCAGCTGGTCGTACAGGTCGTCCTCGCTCAGGTACGGGTGCGCCTCGCGCAGCCGGTCGATGACCAGCAGCACGGCCTGAAACAGCGAGTACTCTCGTATACTTCGGGCCAGCCCGCTTAAAGCAGGGGCTGAAGGCCCATACGTGGTGTCCATTGGTACACCTCTCCCTGTGTGCTTTTTACCCGCAGCTCATGGTACGAATTGAGACTGGCGTAAAGCGCGAAAAACTCGTTGAGAACCGAAGCGAACACGAACAGGTCGCCTTCGCCGATATACCCTTCCGGGTCGATGGTCAGTTCGGTGCGCAGACCGCGTACCGGCAGACCACGGTGCAACCGGTCCACGTGTTGATGCTTGATCGACTTGAGCCCGCCCAGCAGGCGTTTGCTGACCTTTTCCGCGTGCTGGTCGTAGTAGCGCGGCAGGTCGTAGGTTTCCAGAATCACCTTCAGTGCATTGACGTCGGCAAGGGACAGATAGTTAAGCGACATGTTGCTGATCAGCTTCCACAGGAAGTCTCGGTTCAGCGGCGGCGCAAAACTCGACGTGGCCAGGGTGATATTGCGAAAACTCAGGAACTCCGGCGTCTCTTCACAGGCCACGCAGATATCGCCGAGCTTGAGCTTGAGCGGCAGGTTCTGGTTGGTACACATCAGCTCGATGGACAGGGTTTCGTGAGCCTCGGTATGACGAATACCGAAGCTCAGGTAAGTGTCCAGGCCATGATGCAGCAAGGATGAACGCTGGCGGATGCTGTAGTGCGGACGGCTGTTGGGCACGTCGAAGCTCGGGTCATGTTCGAAAGACTCGAACGGCACGTATTCCTGATAACCAAGGCCACCGGGCTTCCAACCGGTCACGGTTTCCACCGAGAACACACCACAGTTTTCCAGATCGTATTCCGCTGGCAGCAACAGGTACTCGTCCTGTTTGCCATCGAGACGGATCGGCAGCGCATCGTGCTTGAACAGGTTGACGATGGGCGTGCAGAACAGCTTCACGTTATCCAGGGTCGGGCGCAGGCGCTGGATGCCGCTTTTACGAATATCGAAGCGCAGCTCCAGGCCACGCATCTGCTTGAGGGTGTCTTGCGGCAGCGCTTTGAGAATATCCAGGCCGTTGACGTCGACGAACAGGAACTTGTCCTGAAAGGCGAAGTATTCCTGCAGGTAGCGATAGCCGCGGAAGGTGTTCAGCGGATACGGGATCAGCGCCTCTTCCTCGGCAAAACCCACCGGCTGCACGCGGTCGCCCGGTATCTTGAACGCCATCGGAATGTCGTTGACGCCATTGATAGGCTTTCCGGCTCCGTCCAGAGGAATCAACTCAATGCCTTCCAGATTGCGCAACAGGCTGAGGTAAAGCATCTGGCTGATATAGCGCTCACCGGCGAAGTGCAGGCGCAGACGGCTCAATTCCAGTTCGCCCAGATGGCCATCAGCACTCATCTCCAGGCGCAGGCTCAACAGCGAACCATCTCCCTTCACCGAGTAATTCAGTGCCGCCAGATCCAGCGCCAGCACCTCGGTCGGGTAGCAGGTACGGAAACGGCAACGCACGTCATTTTTTGGCACGCTTTCAACGGGCGTATCACGCTCGACATTCAACGCAGGCCCCGAACGCTTGAGCGGATCGAACTGCAAAATGCTGAATGCAGGCAGCGGGCGCATGTAGTTCGGCCACAGCAACTGCATCAGCGAATGGCTGAGCTCCGGCAATTCGTCATCGAGCTTCTGGCGCAGACGCCCGGTCAGGAAAGCAAAACCTTCCAGCAACCGCTCCACATCCGGATCACGCCCGGTCTGCCCCAGAAAAGGCGCCAACGCCGGGCTACGCTCGGCGAAACGGCGGCCCAACTGACGCAGTGCGGTGAGTTCGCTTTGGTAGTAGTGGTTAAAGGACACGGGTTACCTGCCTGGTAGGAGAGCTTATGAAGGAGCGGTCCTGTGGATTGCATTCCACGTTTATCTGGATCATTGGAAAACACCTGCGAACAGATTCAACTGCCACAGACAATATCGAGCTAGACAAACTCTCACCGCTGAACAAATCCCTATTGGCAATAATGCTCAGGTCACTCATAGCGCACCCTATCCTGGACATATCGGTCAGTTTTCTAGATGGATATAATGGGTATTGCTGATGAATACATTCAGCCAACTTTCTTTCCATTGCGGCATGGAAATAGTGAACGTTTTTTCTTGCCGATCAAAATCAATCCAGGAAATACCCACTTCTTTTTCATTTTCAAAAGCACGCATATCCAGTGACTGCGTATCATATAAAGGCGTTCGATAGACCTTGCCCGGTTCCTGAGTATCAATAACCCTTAAGTACCCCATACCACCCAGCATGAAGATCCGCCCAACACGCACATTCTCCATGACATAACGACCCGAGGGACTGACCTGAGTCGAGCTGGCAGGGTATCCAAGCATGGCATTCACGCAATAAATCAAAAGCGCACAGGTAATCATCAGCAAAGCGCCGAGCAACCACTTCCACTTATCCCTAATTAATCGCATCATTGTTCCACACCAAGAAATTTCGGTCGCCCAAGCGAACTAAAACTACCTATCACTTACTCAAGACATCTATAACTGCCAAAGGTACGGTTTGATACAGCACATCAGAAAAAACCTGAAAATCCCCGCCCTTTTTAAACTGCGTTCGATATTTAACAAAATGAGAGTTTGTTATATAAAAATAACGCGCTTCGTCTAACTCCTTGTACATTTTCTGAGAGTCCTGTGGATCCAGAAATGGATTCGACGCTATATTGGCCTTCGCTTGTTGGGCGCTGATATTGGCAGCATTTGCAATAGCTGGATTGGCAATTCCGTCGAAATTCCAATACCCAAGCGGCTGGCTGAAGCTGTCGTCAGGGGAGTCATTGAAGTCATAGGAATCCTCAACATAAAACCCGATACGATCGACCAGCAACTGTATACCCTTATCCGAAATGACGACATTACCTTCCGGAAATACGCGCATATTAAAATTAGCCAGCGCAGCCCTGAGCTCATCCGTCTTTTCAATCAGACCAAACTTAACGGCACGACTATTGCTATACCCGAACGCCTCAACATCCCTTGCTTTCCCGTCGAACCTTACCGGGTATGTTCCAGGCGCCTTGCTCAGAAGTTTAGGCCCCATTTTGTTGCGCATGTTTTTCTGTGCAGCAGGATTATTCCAGGCAGACTTCAATTCTTGAACGACTGCCTTTGCCGGTTCAAACTGCATCACCCAGTTCATTGTCACGATGGAGTCTTCTACATACGGATCTTTTGCAAGAACAGTATGGTCCTTCACCTCAGGACTCATTGCGCCATCGGCCGTAGGCCAGGGATTACCCTTGAACCAGTGCCGCATCAGATTTGCAGCCACAGGCCATTTCATTTTATCCATTGCAGCAGGAATATCGGTAATCTTGAATTGACGAACAACAGCAGATTTGCCTACCTGATTACTGGCCGGAGTCAGATTTGAAGCTACTTTTGTATCCGCCATATCACAACTCCTTACGTGCAATATTCCTGAGCAACATTAACCAATGACGACTTCAGACTGTTGTTCAATAATCAATTCGTATGCTTCAGCCTCCGAGGAGGAAACTATTTGGGTCTTTCCGTCAGCCCCCGTAACCCCATTGATTATTTTTCCAGAAGCTGTTTTGAAGCTGTATGCAACCCCTGCAAGAGGCTTACCGGTGTCTTGGCAATTGATCACATAGTGCTCGTTAAAAGGCCACTTGATCTCCACCGGCAACGGCGGCACAAACGGCGCCGGCGTATGCGAATTCCCGATAATCACCGTCCCGGACCCGGCCGTCACAATATTGCCATGACTACCCACCGAACCCACGGTCGCAGCCGGTTTGCCGTTGATCAGAACGGTTGTTGCAAGATCACCCACCAACGCACCGCCACAGGCCGAGGCATCGCCTTGGCGGGCGGCCGGGAGGCCATCGAAGAAGACGTCGCCGGAACCGGCGGCAATCGGGTTGGTGCCGTGGCCGGAGACAGGGCAAGCCGTCGGGTCGGATACGCGTGCTGCGGGTTTACCGGACATCGGAGTCTCCTTAGTTGACCTTCACTTGACCGCTACCATCCAGGCGCGCGGCGAAACTGACCTGGCGCTTGAAACCATCAACTTCCAGCAGGCCTTCGATACTGAAGGACAGGCGAAGCTGATCGTTGTCACGCGGCAGGGAAATGACACGCACGTTGCTCAGGCGCGGCTCATAGGCTTCGATGAAGCTTTCGATGGCCAGGCGTGCCTGACTCAGGGAATCGTGCAGGCTCAGGCGCATGTCATTGAGATCGGGTAACCCGTAATCGGACAGCGTTTGCACGCTGCCCGCACGGGTGCTGAGCATCTTGGCCAGATGGGCAGCCACGGACGACATGGCGGAAACCTCGCGGCTCCATCCGACGCGTTGATCCGCGTCGCCATTCAGGCGTTCGAAAAGGCTGCCGTATCCAGTCATGAGTTGCTCCTTACTCTTTGTCCAGCTTGCCAACCAGCGACAGGGTGAAATCGGCCCCCATGTACTTGAAGTGCGGACGCACGTTCAGGCTGACGCGGTACCAGCCCGGCTCCCCTTCTACATCGCTGACGATGATCTGGGCAGCGCGCAGCGGGCGACGGCCACGCACTTCGGCGCTCGGGTTTTCCTGGTCGGCCACGTACTGGCGGATCCACTTGTTGAGTTCCAGCTCGAGGTCGGTGCGCTCTTTCCACGAACCGAGTTGCTCGCGCTGCAGCACTTTCAGGTAGTGAGCCAGGCGGTTGACGATCATCATGTACGGCAGTTGGGTGCCGAGCTTGTAGTTCAGCTCTGCTGCCTTGCCTTCTGCGCTGATGCCGAAGAACTTCGGCTTCTGCACCGAGCTTGCGGAGAAGAACGCCGCGTTGTCGGAGCCTTTGCGCATGGTCAGGGAGATGAAGCCTTCCTCGGCCAGTTCGTATTCACGACGGTCGCTGACCAGTACCTCGGTAGGAATCTTGGTTTCGATTTCGCCCATGCTTTCGAAATGGTGCAACGGCAGGTCTTCAACAGCACCACCGCTCTGCGGGCCGATGATGTTCGGGCACCAGCGGAACTTGGCGAAACTGTCGGTCAGCTTGGTGCCGAACGCGTAGGCCGTGTTGCCCCACAGGTAGTGCTCGTGGCTGTTGGCGACGGTTTCCTTGTACACGAACGATTTGACCGGGTTTTCTTCCGGATCGTACGGGTTGCGCAGCAGGAAGCGCGGCACGGTCAGGCCAACGTAACGGGAGTCTTCCGACTCACGGAAGCTCTGCCATTTGGCGAATTGCGGGCCTTCGAAGTGATCTTTCAGATCCTTGAGGTCCGGCAGACCGGTGAAGCTTTCCAGGCCGAAGAATTTCGGGCCGGCAGCGGCAATGAACGGCGCGTGGGACATGCAGGCTACGCTGGACACGTACTGCATCAGTTTCACGTCCGGGGAGCTTGGGGACATGTAGTAGTTGGCGATGATCGCGCCAACCGGTTGTCCACCGAACTGACCGTATTCAGCGGTGTAGATGTGCTTGTACAGACCCGACTGCATCACTTCCGGCGAATCTTCGAAGTCATCCAGCAGGTCGTCCTTGGAGACGTTGAGGATTTCGATCTTGATGTTTTCACGGAAATTGGTGCGATCGACCAGCAATTGCAGACCACGCCAGGACGATTCCAGGGACTGGAAGTCAGGGTGGTGCAGAATTTCGTCCATCTGACGGCTGAGCTTGGCATCGATCTCGGCGATCATGCGGTCAACCATGGCCTTCTTGACCGGCTCACCGTTGTTCTGCGGCTTGAGCAGTTCTTCGATGAAGGCGGATACGCCGCGCTTGGCGATGTCGTAGGCTTCGTCGTCCGGTGTCAGGCGGGTTTCGGCAATGATGCTGTCGAGAATGCTGTATTCGCCGCTCTCGTTGCTCTTTTGCTGTGCTGCGCTAGTGCTCATTGTGTTGGCTTCCTTGACTGATAGAGGCTCAGGCTTTCGGGGCTTCGGCGTTCAGACCCAGCTCACCGAGTACGCGACCGCGGGATTCGTCGTCGGCGAGAACGCCTTCGATGGCTTTGCGGAACGCAGGCGCGTTACCCAGCGGACCTTTGAGGGCCACCAGCGCGTCGCGCAGTTCCATCAGTTTTTTCAACTCGGGCACTTGCTCGACCAGACTGGCCGGGTTGAAGTCCTTCATCGAGTTGACGCGCAGCTTCACGGCCAGCTCTTCATTGTCGCTTTCTTCCTGAAGGCGGTTCGGCACGCTCAATGTCAGACTCAGCTCTTGCTTTGCCAGCACTTCGTCAAACGTCATTTTGTCGATGCTGATCGGCTTGCGATCTTCGATCTTGCGTTCGTCCTTGCGGTGCGTGTAATCACCGATTGCAAGTAGCTTCAACGGCAGTTCGATCTCTTCCTGTGCACCACCGGTGGCAGGTTTGAAAGTGACGTTGATGCGTTCCTTGGGGGCTACCGAGCCTTCTTTGGCCATGGCTTTTCTCCTTGCGGTTGTGGCCCTGGGGCCTATTCGAGTACCACTTCGAGGTCGAGGTGGCACAGCCTGCGATAAATCTCTTCCTTGCGTTCACGCACTGCATGGTTCTGCGGCAACAACTCGTAGCAGCTATGCAGTAAATGCAGCACTTCCAGCGCAAGATCGGGCTCCCAGGCGTTCAGGCCTGAGTCCTGTAATGTTTGGTCGAGTGTTTCGAGCTGAGTCCTGGCCAGTTCGTATTTCTTGGCCATGAAGCACAGCCGCGCGAGTGCGAACTGCCAGAAAAACTTTACCCGTCCGCCGTTGGCGCTCTGCAAGCCCTGCTTGAGAATCTGCACGGCAGCCTTGAGGCCTTCCTTGCGTAGAACCGGCATGACCTCTTCGAGGGCCTGTTCCCAGGCCGGCTGGGTGTCGGCAACTTCAACTTTGCGCGGCGCACTGGCAGTCTGCAGGTGCGGCATGACATGGGCGCTGATCCAGGCGCGGGTATTCGGATCGGCAAACGGTGCGCCGTCGTGGAAACGCAATTCGATGATGCCGGGCAGGCGCTGGATCAACAGCGCAAAGTGGATTTCCACTTCGCGCATGGCCAGTTCGGCGTTCAGGGCTTGCAAACATTCCCAGACCATCCGCTGACCATCGAACCAGAATGGCGCCTTCGTCAGGCTGGCCTCCAGCTCTACCAGCAGGTCGGCATATTTGCCCTGGTCGTAACGATCCTGATAAGCCTTGAGTTTGTCTGCCGGCAGCCCGCGCAGCGCGGTGATCTGCTCGGCATTGCGCTCAGGAACAGCATCGATAGGCAGCCACAGCAGCGTGCGGCTGAGGCGCAAGGCACGCAGGTCACTGGCTTTCTGCTTGAGCCACCAGGCGCACAGCGGACGTGCGTTTTCCTGTTGGGCACGCAGGGCCTTGTGCGCCTCCTTCTCGTTGTCGATCGGCGCACCGGGCGTGAATAACTGGGTAGCGGCCTGCTTGACCTGAGCAACCGCTGCACCCACCACGCCAGGTTCCGGCTGGTTGTCGGCAGCGCGCTGGACCATGCTTTTAAGGCGGCGGGAAAGTGGCAACAGCAGTGGAGCATCATCGCCCAGATGTTTGGTGCACGCATTGTCGAGACCTTCAAGGTGCTCGACCAGACGGCGGAACAGAGGCAGTTGCTCTTTGATGGCAACGTTTTCGTTCAACACCTGCTCAAGGCGTGACACCAGCCAGCTGATGCCAGCGGCACGAGTACGAGCCTTGCTCGGGAAAACCTCGGGCCAGTGATTCTCGCAAAGATGGTGTAAAAGCCCGAGACCTGCCAACAGCCCCTGGAAGGATTCACGCTGATAAAGGGACCAGGTCAGCCAGGCGCCTACGCGCAAATCCTTGGACTGGGTACGAAGGAGAGCTTCACTGTTTTCGCGAATTTTCAGCCAGTCGATCTGACCGCTTTCGTGCATGGATTGGGCTTTATTCAGCTCGCTTTCCAGAGCCTCATACTCGCTTGAAAAGCGAACGTCCTCTCCCGCAAAGCTTTCGGCGCAAACCGGTGCCTTTGCGAGTTCGAGGTAATGAGCTGAAAGCTTACTTGAGTAGGACATCCATGACCTTCAATTACGATCACATCCAATATGGCCATTACAAGTGCAATGGCATAAGACAGCGCGAAGTGGTAGCGAACCCCTGGTTTAATTGGGAATCCCACCTTCTGAGGCCGTGGATCTTACTCACGGTGATGGCCACTAGCAAGTACTTAAACAGCAAGACGAAACTTCTTTATCTTTTGTAGGGATTTTCTTAAATCGCGAGAACTAATGATACCAGGCTGATGTCACACATCTCTGCCTCAGTGCGGCCCACACGGGATGGAACCCCATCCGGCACATCGCAACGGACGACATATCCATCCAGGCGAACCACTCTCTGCAAGGATGAGAACCATCATATAAGATGATGGCAATTAGCAATCATCTATATATCAACAGCGCCTACCACTAACTCTTGCGATTATTATTTTTATGCACGGGAACTAATGATATCAATATGATGTCGCAAGCATCCTGGCACTTGGCAATATGCAAACAAACATGTGCCGTAGTTATGACTGAATGTCATGACCAGATGAATACATACAAGTGACAGGTAATGAAAAGACCATCCTCAGGGTTACCCGGAGATGTCTAGGGGTATTTCCCCATTGCTGTGCATACATACACAGCAATGGAGAAAAGAAAGGCTTGATGACGAACCCGGGTTACTCCTGACTCCCTCCAACCAGCGTCTGCACTCTCAATACCTTGTTACCTGCCGTCACGTAAGCCCAGCGCTGTGAGCCCGCAGAGCAGAATGCAAGGTTGCCGGTATCCTCTGCAGCCACCTGCAATTTCCCCAGCAGTTCGCCTTTTGGCGAGAACACCTGGACACCTTCTTTGCTGCTGCTCCAGACATTGCCTTTGCTGTCGACCTTGAGGCCGTCGGGGATACCCGGAGTGATTTCGGTAAATGTCCGGCCATTGCTCAGTGCGCCCTTGTGTACCTGATAGACCATGATCTTGTGGGCCAGCTTCGGGTTCTTGAAGTCGTGGGCCAATTGGGAGTCGGCGACGTAGAGCTGGCTTTGATCAGGCGAAAAGGCCAGGCCATTGGGTGAATGAAGGCCTGGTGTCTTGAGGCGCGTCAGCTCCTTGAGCTGCGGGTTATAGCGATACAGGTACTCGCCGCCCTGCTCCGGCTTACCTCCGTAACTCTCTGCCTTGTTCAAAACGCCAAAGGTCGGATCGCTGAACCAGATATGGCCGCTCTTGTCGACGATGACATCATTCGGACTGTTCAGGCGCTTACCCCTGTATCTCTCGACCAGGGTTTGCCATTTGCCGTCCTTTTCCTGACGCACGATTGCCCGTTCGCCATGGGAGGCTGCAACCACGCGACCCTCGGCATCCAGTGCCCGCCCATTCTGATAGTGGGCAGGATCCAGCAAGGTCGTGACGCCGCTTTTCTCGTCCCAGCTCATGACCTTGTTCGCCTTGACGTCACTCCAGAGCAGGCGCCCATCTGGCAGGCACAGCGGACCTTCTGCCCACTTGGCTCCGTCGGTGAGCAGTTCCACCTTCGCATCGGGCTCGACAAGCGTGGAAAACGAAGGGCTGGTAGCAACCACCGTTATGGGCGAAGCCGCATCCGCGGCCATGATCTGGCTGGTTGCCAGGAGTGAGCTGCCCAATAGCAACAGGGACGCTTTCTTTCGTAATTGCCGCATATTCCGTCCTTATATGAAGATACGTACGAAGCTGGTTTGACGGTAATCGGCGGCCGAAGTTTATTCCCGATGTCTATTGGCTTCGTAACAGCTTCCAGACGGCGATGCTCACCAGACCGATCAAGGCGCAAGCCGCGAGCAGAACCAGGCTGTGTGATGAGCTGAAAGCCTGCTGACCGGCCAGAACGAGTTGCTGCGCCTGATGCCCGCCCAGCGCCCTGGCAGCCATCATCGTTTCGCCGATCGAGCGCCCTGCTGTTTCGGCGATATTCAAGGGCAGGTCACCGGGCAGACGGATCGATCTTTCATAGCTGGACGTCAGAATGATTCCGAACACCGTAATACCCAGCCCTGAGCCAAGATCATAACTTGTCGCCTCCAGAGCCCCGGCCGAGCCGGCTTTCTCGACTGGCGTATTGCTCATGATGGCGACTGAAGAAGCGGTCATACCAACGCTGAGTGCCAGTCCGAGTGTCGCCAGGATGAAAATGACCATCACACCGTTGCTGCCCAGGTCTGCAAGCGCCAGCCCCAACAACGATGCGGCAGAAACCAATAGAGAAAAGCTCGCCACCCGTCTCAACCCGGTCACCTGAAGAATCATGCCTGCCAGTGGCCCGCCGACAGCGGAGCCGATCATCAGAGGCAACATGAAAATACCAGCCTCCAGAGGCGTTTGCCCGAGCACGAATTGCAGCTCCTGAGCGAGCATCAACTCAACCCCGGCAAGCGCTCCCATGACCACCAGCGACATGACAACACCTGCGCTGATCGCCGGAACAGAAAACAGGCTCAAGTCGAGCATCGGGTCGGGCGAGCGCAGTTGCTTGCGTGCAAACCAGCACAGCATCAGGATGCCGAATGCTAGGAAGAGAATCGTCATCAACAGGGAACTGCCTGTCCTGAAGCCGGATTTCAGGCCATATACCGTTGCCATGATGCCGAGGATAAGAATCAGGGCCTGGCCTATGGGCCACTTTCCGTTACTGCCTGCCGATAGCAGACGCATCGGGATATAGGCCCTCACCAGAGGCATGACAACAAGCATCACCGGCACGTTTATCAGGAATACCGCGCCCCACCAGAAATGTTCGAGCAGCGCCCCGCCAGCAAGCGGCCCCAGGGCAGCTCCTGCGGAAGCGACTGCACCCCAGATGCCCAGCGCCATAGCCCGCTCGCCTTCATCATCGAACGTCTGGCGAACGATGGCCAGGGTGCATGGCATGACCATGGCAGCACCAAAAGCCATGAACGCACGCGCCCCGATCAGGGCCTCGGCACTCGGAGCAAATGCCGCAAGAACCGACCCCGTACAAAAGATGCCAAGCCCCAGCAGCAACATGCGCCGATGACCGACTCTGTCGGCGAGTGTCCCCATGGGGATCAACAGGCTGGCCATCAGCAGCGGATAGATATCGATGATCCACAGGACCTCGGTGCCGGTTGCCTGCAAGGCAATGGAAAGCGAGGGGACCGCCACGTGAAGAATGGTCAGATCCAGTACGATCGGCAGAAAAGCCATCATGACCGCCAGCAATACCAGCCAGCGGTTTAAAGTTCTACCTGACAAGACAGCTCATCCTTTTCAATGCAGCACCACGAAAGCACTTGGGCAACCCTTTATTCTTCACCAGCCGAGACACGCTGTGCTCTTTCACGCAGCCCCATGATCAGGACGAAAAACACCGGCACGAAAAGCACGGCCAGCGTTGCCGTGAACATGCCGCCCATGACGCCGGTCCCGATGGCCTGCTGGCCGGCCGAGCTGGCCCCCGAGGCAAACGCCAGTGGCACAACCCCGAAAATGAACGCCAGTGATGTCATCACGATGGGCCGCAGACGCAGACGAGCCGCCTGGATACTGGCCTCGACCCTGCCCATACCTTGAGCATGAAGACTCGTCGCGAACTCAATGATCAGGATGGCATTCTTTGCCGAGAGTCCGATGATGGTGATCAGCCCGACCTTGAAGAACACATCATTGGGCATGCCGCGCAAGGTAACAGCCAGCACCGCGCCGATAATCCCGAGAGGCACCACCATCAAGACTGCCGCAGGAATCGCCCAGCTTTCATAGAGCGCCGCCAGACACAGAAACACCACCAGCATCGACAGCCCTAGCAGCAGCGGCACCTGGCCGCCGGATATGCGTTCCTGCAAGGAAAGCCCCGTCCACTGTAGGGCAAACCCTGATGGCAGCCCCGAAGCCAGACGCTCCATTTCCTCCATCGCATCACCGGTGCTGTGCCCCTGCGCGGGCTCGCCGGACAGACTGATCGCCGAGTAACCGTTGTAACGCGTCAGTTGTGCTGGCCCTTTCGTCCACTTGATAGTGGCGAATGCGGAAACAGGCACCATGCGACCCTGACGGTTTTTGACTTCCAGGCGCAACAGGTCTTCAACCTGCTGCCGACGATCTCCCTCGCTTTGCACGATCACCTGCTGCATGCGGCCAAGATTCGGGAAGTCATTGACGTAAGCTGAACCCAGTGAGGTCGACAGCACGCTGGCGATATCCGAGAACGAAACACCCATGGCGTGGGCCTGCAAGCGATCCACGTCAATATTGATTTGCGGGGTTTGCGCCAGAGAGGCTTCGCGTACGTTTTGCAGGATCGGGCTGTCGCCTGCTCGACGCAACAACTCGTCACGAGCCTGTCGCATCGCGTCATACCCTTGTGAACTGCGATCCTGCAACCAGACCTCGAAGCCGCCCGATGTTCCAAGACCTTCAACGGGTGGAGGCAACAGGCTGAAGACCATGGCGTCCTTGAGACCTGAAAACACGGCGGTTGCCCGGTCGGCAATGGATTGCGCGGACTCCTGAGCCGTTCGCTCGGACCAGTCTTTCAGCGTGGTAAAGGCAAGCGCAGCATTCTGCCCGCTACCGGAAAAGCTGAAGCCGAGAATCATCACGGTATTGGTAATACCGGGCTCCCGGGTGTTGTGTGCTTCGATCTGCCTGGCCACTTCAATGGTGCGTTGCTGGCTGGCACCTGGCGGCAATTGAATATCGGTGATGGTATAACCCTGATCCTCCATTGGCAGGAACGATGACGGCAGACGGGCAAACAGCAGCCCCATGATGCCTGTCAGCAATAGAAAGATGCCCATGTAGAGTCCAATGCGCCCTACTGCCTTGCTCACCAGATTTTCGTAGCCCTGACTGGCTTGCTCGAAGCGCCGGTTGAACCAGCCGAAAAATCCTTTCTTTTCGTGATGCGCGTTTGCAGGTATCGGCTTGAGCATGGTGGCACACAGAGCCGGTGTCAGGCTCAGGGCCAGAAACGCCGAAAACACAATGGCAACGGCCATGGAAATCGAAAACTGCTGATAGATCACCCCCACCGAGCCCGACATGAAGGCCATTGGAATGACGACCGCTGTCAGCACCAGGGTTATACCGATGATGGCGCTGCTGATTTCCTCCATGGCTTTGCACGTCGCTTCTCTGGGTGAAAGCCCTTCCTGGGCCATCAGTCTTTCGACGTTTTCCACCACCACAATGGCATCGTCTACCAGGATGCCGATTGCCAGCACCATGCCGAACAGTGTCAGCACGTTGATCGAGAAGCCGAGCACATACATCACGGCAAAGGTGCCCATCAGGGCGACAGGCACCACAAGGGCCGGGATCAGGGTGTAGCGGATATTCTGCAGGAACACGAACATCACGATGAACACCAGCACCATGGCTTCGATCAGGGTGTGAATGACTTTGGTGATCGATACCTTCACAAAAGGAGACGTATCGTAAGGAATGTCGTATTTCACACCCGCAGGAAAGTAGCGCGAGAGTTCATCGAGCTTTTGCTGCACCAGGGTCGCGGTGCTCATTGCGTTGGCTGCCGGCGCCAGTTGTACACCGACGGCCACCGATGCTTTCCCATCCAGACGGGTGGCGAAATTGTAGTTCTGGGCGCCGACTTCAACCCGGGCCACATCTCCGATGATGACGGTTGAACCGTTAGTGTTCGACTTGAGCACAATGGCGGCAAACTCCTGAGGCGTGCTCAACTGCCCCTTGACCATGACGGTAGCGGTCAACTCCTGATCCGTGGAGGACGGCAAATCACCAATGCTGCCCGCCGCAACCTGTATGTTTTGCTCGGCAATAGCCTGGCTGACATCAGCCGGAGTCAGATTGAAAGCCACCAGTTTCTGCGGATCGATCCAGATGCGCATGGCACGTTCCGAGCCGAATAACTGGGCCTTGCCCACGCCTTTCAGGCGCTTGAGTTCGTTGATCACGTTGCGCGTCAAATAGTCGCTCAGCGCAATCTCGTCCAGACGACCGTCAGTGGAAGTCAGCGTCGCGATCATCAGGAACCCCGCGGAGATTTCTTCCAGTTGGAGGCCCTGCTGGCTGACCGCACGAGGCAAGCGCGGCTCGATGACTTTCAGACGGTTCTGCACATCGACCTTGGCCAACTCGGGGTTGGTGCCCGGCTGAAAGGTAATGGTCATGGTCGCCGTGCCCTGGCTGCTGCTGGAGCTGAAATACAGCAAATTGTTGACGCCGTTCAGTTCCTGTTCGATCAGGCTCACCACGCTCTCATCGATGCTATTGGCGGACGCGCCAGGGTAAGTGGCCGTCAATTCGAGTTGAGGCGGCGCAACGCTGGGGTACTGGGCCACAGGCAACTTGGGTATCGCCAACAAGCCAGCCAGCACAATGAACAACGCAATGACCCAGGCAAACACCGGCCGGTCGATAAAAAACTGCGCCATTACTTCTGCTCCTGAGCCAGGGCTTGGGTACCCTCTTCTACGGTCACGGCAATACCCGGTTGCACATGTTGCAGCCCGGAAACAATGACCTGGTCACCGGCGTTCAGACCTTTCCTCACGATCCAGCGATTGCCTTGTACGCCTCCCAGCTCAACGCCCCGCTCCAGAACCTTGCCCTCATCCACAATAAGAACCAGAGCCTTGCCTGCCGCATCCCGTTGTACGGCGCGCTGGATAACGGTAATGCCTTGTGCCGTGCGAGCCTGATCAAGCTGTACGCGGATGAAGCTGCCGGGCAGCAGCTCATTTTTGGAGTTGGGAAATTCACTGCGCAGCGTGACCTGACCGGTGCCTTGATCAACCGTCAGGTCGGAAAACAGCAACGTCCCCTTGTGCGGATACGGGCTGCCATCTTCCTGAATGAGTGTCGCGGTGATCTGCCCCGGCTCAAGTTGCTGCAACTCGCCCTGCTGCAACGAGCGACGCAGTTCGCTTATCTGACGGGTGGACTGATTGATGTCGGCATAGATCGGCTGTAACTGCTGGATGGTTGCCAGAGCAGTTGCATCGCCCTGCCCGACCAGTGCGCCTTCGGTAACCAGCGCCTTGCCGATTCGCCCCGAGATGGGCGCAGTGACGGTTGCATAATCGAGGTTGAGCCGGGCGCGCTTGAGCGCAGCACGGGTCGAGGCGACATCGGCCTGGGCCTGCAGGAAGCTGGCGCGAGCGTTTTCGGCGTCCTGACGGCTGACGGCGCTGATCTTTGTCAGCTCGGCATAACGCTCGGCCTGCAGACGAGTCTGATACTCCGTCGCCTGAGCCTTGCGCAAAGCCGCTTCGGCACTTTCGAGATCGGCCTGAAAGGGGGCAGGATCAATGCGAAAAAGCACATCGCCCTGCCTGACATCGGAGCCTTCACGGTAAACCCGCTGCAACACGATCCCGGCGACCCGGGCACGGACCTCGGCGACCCGTGGCGAAACCAGGCGGCCATTGAGTTCAGTGGTGATAATCAGGGGATGCGGCTTGACTGTCTCCACCTTCACTTGAGCCGGCATGTCTGGCTCAGCCGTTGGCTTGCCACAGGCAGTCAGTGCGGCAAGGCAGGCGCACAACAGAAAACGACGTGGATCGAGACGGAATAAAGACGGCATTGTGGCGTTCCCCTGAAGATCACGCCATGCTAGAGACTGCTTCTGGAACGCATGTAAACAAGTGTTGGGAAGATGTTAATAAGTGTTAAGGCTTTGCTCGCATCCGGCAGGCCTTGGTTATGCTGTTCCCCTTTGCACAAATGGCCTGAACAATGCCCAGGATTATGCTGGTCGAAGACGACAGCGCATTGGCGGAGCTGATTGCCAGCTATCTCCAGCGCTTCGAGTACGACGTCACGGTCGTCAACCGGGGTGATCGTGCGCTTGAAGGCATGCACCGTGTGCGTCCCGACCTGGTCATCCTCGATCTCATGCTGCCGGGGCTCGACGGTTTGCATGTCTGCCGACAACTGCGTGACGAAAGTCCTGTTCTTCCCATCATCATGCTCACGGCCCGGGACAAGAACGACGATCAGATTCTCGGCCTGGAAACAGGCGCCGATGACTACGTCGCAAAACCCTGTGACCCTCGCGTGCTTCTGGCGCGAATACGCACACTGTTGCGGCGCAGTCTTTCTACAGAAGCTCGCCACGATGCCCGGCAGATTGTCCTGGGGCGGCTCTTGATCGATCTGGCTGAGCGTCAGGTGAAATGGCGCGATCAGGATGTCGAGCTTTCCTCCGGGGAGTACAACCTGTTGCTGGTGCTTGCCAACCATGCGGGGGAAGTATTGAGTCGCGATCAGTTGATCCAGCAGTTGCGTGGCATCGAATTCAACGGTATCGACCGCTCGGTCGATGTCGCCATTTCCAAGTTGCGTCGCAAGTTTGAAGACAATCCAGCCGAGCCTCGCAGAATAAAGACAGTCTGGGGCAAGGGTTACCTGCTTAGCCGCTCGGAGTGGGACGAGTAGCAGCCCCGGTCACTTCCCTGAAAAAATAATGGATCGCCATGTTCAAGATGCTCGCCCGGCTTTACCTGATCATGCTGGTGACCTATGGCGTCGCGCTGTTTGCGATTCCTGAAGTGGTACTGAAGTGGTTCAACCAGCAAACCATCACCTACAACCAGGATCAGGCCAAGGGTACGCTGAGCCAGATCAGGAAACGCTTCAATCAGACACCACAAGCAGACTGGCCAGCCCTTGAAAACGAACTCAAGGCAGATTTTGCGCCGTCTCGGTTGAGGCTTGTCTCGATAGACGATCCCGGCCTGACAGCGCCTGAACGCAAGGCACTCAAGCAAGGCCTGAATGCCGTGCGTTCGGACAATTATGGTGAACTGGGCACCGCGCTCACGCTTATTGCACCGGACACGGTTGTCGAACTGGTCGCGCCCGATGCGCCTGTCGATATCAACATCATGTACTGGCTGATCAATATTCTGATCGGTGCCGCATTGCTGGCCTGCCTGCTGATATGGATCTGGCCTCACTGGCGCGATCTGCAACGGCTCAAGCGTACGGCGATGACCCTGGGCAGCGGCAATCTGGCCGAGCGAACGCAAATCTCACCACGCTCGAACATTGGTGATCTGGCCCAGGTGTTCGACAAGATGGCTCAGGATATCGAAGGCCTGCTCAATCAGCAGCAGGAGCTCTTGAATGCGGTATCCCATGAGTTGCGTACCCCCTTGTCGAGGCTGGAGTTCGGCATGGCGCTGGTCATGGCCGATCCCCTGGAGGCACCGACAAGGCTGCGTCTTGAACAGATGGTGGGCCACATCAGGGAGCTGGATTCCCTGATCGACGAACTGCTTTCCTACACTCGCCTGAAATCACCGAACCAGCGTCCATTGCCCGAGGCAATGCCACTGCAAACGTATCTGGACAGCGTGCTGGGTGGCTTCATCGATGAACAGGAAAACAAGGGATTCACGTTACTGCTGTGCCTTGAGGATGCCGCAGGATACTTTGCCCTTGATCCTCGCCTGACTGCACGCGCCCTGCAGAATCTGGTCGGCAATGCCATTCGATACTGTGAGAAGGTGGTGCGGGTCAGTGCCGGTCTGACGGAGCAAGGCCTTGTCATCAGTGTCGAGGATGACGGGATTGGCATCCCTGTTGCCGAGCAGGAGCACATCTTCGAGCCGTTCTATCGTCTGGATCGAAGTCGCGACCGGGTCACCGGTGGATTCGGCCTGGGGCTGGCGATCAGTCGACAGGCTATTGAATGCCAGGGTGGCAGGATAACCGTCGACTCATCGCCATTGGGAGGCGCAAGGTTTGAGATATTCTTGCCAGCCCCAAAGGCTTGCTAAATAACTTGCGACTTACGCGCTGTGCAAGGCCTTGCCTTTAACCTGCGCAATCGCCTTCTCCAGAGCAACCTGAAACACCCCGACCAGCACATCGATTTCTTCGGCCTGAATAATCAACGGCGGCAGGAAACGCACGACCGCTCCGTGGCGCCCGCCAAGCTCCAGAATGACACCCAGATGCAGGCATTGGCGCTGAATGGCTTGGGCCAGCGCTGTATCTGCTGCTGGCACACGGCTGTCGCCCGGCGTATCGCTGACGATTTCCACACCGACCATCAGGCCGCGACCGCGAACCTGACCCAGGCATGGATAATCACTCTGCAACTGGCGCAGCGAACTCATCAGGCGTTGGCCCATGACGTCGGCATGTCCCGGCAGGTTTTCGCTGATGATATGGCGCAGGGTTGCAGCGCCTGCGGCCATGGCCATCTGATTGCCGCGGAATGTGCCAGCGTGGGAACCGGGCTTCCAGGTGTCCAGTTCTTCCCGGTAAACCACCACGGACAACGGCAAGCCGCCGCCAATGGCTTTGGACAGTACGAGAATGTCCGGCTCGATGCCCGCATGCTCGAAAGCGAAGAGTTTGCCGGTACGACCGATGCCGGTCTGTACTTCGTCGATGATCAGTGCAACGCCATGTTTGCGGGTCAACTGGCGCAAGCCCTGAAGCCAGCGTACCGGCGCAGGAATCACGCCGCCCTCGCCCTGCACGACTTCGACCACGATGGCTGCCGGAGGCAACACGCCTGATTCCGGATCGCCCAGAAACTGCTCGATGAAATGCAGCCCGGCATCGATACCCGCTTCACCGCCGATGCCGAACGGGCAGCGGTAGTCGTAGGGATACGGCAGAAACTGCACGTCGGCCATCAGCGAACCCAGCGCCTGTTTCGGCCCCAGGTTGCCCATCAGGCTCAAGGTGCCCAGGGTCATGCCGTGATAACCGCCGGAGAACGACAGGATGGGTTTGCGTCCGGTGGCAATACGCGCCAGCTTCAATGCCGCCTCAATGCCATCGGCACCGGTAGGACCACAGAACTGGATACGTGCATGACGGGCAAAATTTTCTGGCAGCGCAGCAAACAGGTCTTCGACAAAACGATCCTTGACCGGCGTCGTCAGGTCCAGGGTATGCAGGGGCAAACCGGAGTCCAGCGTCTGGCGCATGGCTTCGATGGCGACCGGGTGATTGTGCCCAAGGGCCAGGGTTCCCGCTCCCGCCAGGCAGTCCATGAACAACTGGCCTTGAGTATCGCGTACATAAAGGCCATGAGCTTCTTGCAGGGCCAGTGGAATGCGGCGCGGATAAGAACGGGCATTCGATTCACGGGCAGCCTGACGTTGCAGGTACTCGTTGCTATTCAGTTCACGGGGTGCTTGCTGACGAAACTGCTCCAGTGTGAAGGTTGCACTGGATGCCTGGACGCTTTCCATATTGAATCCCTGAAATTGAAAACACGGTCGCAGGCGATCAGCCCTGCCCTTGTACCTGCATGGCCTGACGCAGGCTCAGCGGGCGCATGTCGGTCCAGACTTTCTCGATATAGCTCAGGCATTCTTCCTTGCTGCCCTGAACATCGAGAGTGCGCCAGCCTTCGGGCACACTGCGATAGTCCGGCCAGATCGAGTACTGTTCCTCAGCATTGACTACAACCAGAAAGCGCGTATCCGGACTGTCCAGACTCATTGTTATTCTCCTTGATGGGTTGTTGATACATTCTCGATACATTACTACGAATGGTAGCAATTCTCATTAATATTTTATTACCTTTACATCCCTCTCGACCGCCGATGGCGAAGATGAACAGTCGCAAGACGCTGGCGCCCTGTTTATACTTCCAGCCCCTCTGAACGATAACTGCTCTCAATCAGCGGTCCACGGATGAGTCGATGATTCCCAGCCTTGCCCCGCTGTTCACCGGTCCTCTCGCCGACTACGGTGAGAAACTGCAACTGCGCAGCCTTCCACGGGCCGACGTGTCGGGCGACCTGTTCTTTGAGCACGAACATTTCAGTGCATTCATCGATGGCCTGTTGCTGCACTACAAGACCGATGAGCGTCTGGCCCTGGTATCGCTGTGGTCCAAGTGGTACTTCAGCACTTTCATGGCTCCGGTAATGGCCGCCAGCCTGCTGCAACAATCCGCACTGCCCCTTGCCCTGGCCGATACAGGCCTGCAACTGGGCGCCGATTCCAGACCCAAGGCACTGCATCTGGCCCATGTCGGCAAACCTCTGCCAGCCTGCTCGGCCTTCGAGCGCTTTCATGACCTGATCGACAATCACCTGACACCTGTCATCGACGCCCTGGTCAAAGTTACCCGCGCATCGCCCCGGTTGTTCTGGAGCAATGCCGGCAATACCTTCGAGTTCGTCACCAGCCGTCTCGATCTGCACCCGCTGGCCAGCCCGCAAAGCACCGCGCCCGCCAAAGAAATCCTCACTGCCCGCCTGCGTCCTGATGGCCGACGCAATCCGCTGTTCGCCCCCGTGCGTTATCACGACACTGGTGCAAGCGAGCCCCTGCGCCTGAGGCGCATCTGCTGCATCCGCTACCGGCTTCCCGGTGTCGGCTATTGCAGCAGTTGTCCTCTGGATGAATGCAGGCAGCAGGACTGACTATTTCACCAACTGGAATGGGTTTTCGGTTTCCCGGTCGTAATCCACCAGATGGCCGTAATCCAGGCGATAGACCCGGTCGGCCACATCGAAATAACGGTCGTCGTGAGTGATGGCGATCACCGTCTTGCCAGCGGCTTTCAGCTCGGGCAGCAGATCGTTGTAGAACACATGACGGAATACCGGGTCCTGATCCGCCGCCCATTCGTCCAGCAGGAAGACTTCCCGGCCTTCCATCATCAGCATCAACAGCGCCAGACGCTTGCGCTGGCCCATGGACAAGGATGTGGTGGACAGACGTCCGGCCGCGAACTCGACCTTGTGGGCCAGCCCCAGACGCTCCAGATAATGATCCACCCGCGCCTCCAGCCCTTCATGATTCCCGGCTTCGCCCAGCACATCGGCGAACAGATAGAAGTCGGCAAAGATGGCGGCGAAATGTTCGCGATGCCACTCGCTGGTACTGGCATCGAGCACCACGCCATTGAGCGAAACCTGCCCTGAAGTAGGCACATAGAGCCCAGTCAGCAACTTGGCCAGGGTCGACTTGCCGCTGCCATTGCCACCGACAATGAAAATCAGCTCGCCACGACGGATCGACAGATCCACCGGCCCCAGCTCAAAGGCAAATTCGTCACTCTGGCCGGGGTAGCGATAACTCACGTTCGACAGACGCAGCTCTTCAAAGGGCTGCGACCCCTGTGCCGGTGTCGTGAACTGCACCGTTTCGCCAAGGGCCAGGGCATCGATGGCCTGCAAGGCTACATGGCCACGAATGACGGCGGGAATGGCATCCAGAATCATCGAGATCGGCGTGCGCAAGAACATGATTGCCAGTACGTAACCCACCACCACCTGCTGATTCAGCCAGCCGAGCCCTTGGCCGAGAAAGAACAGCGTGCCGATCAGTACGAATACCAGCAGAGTCGTCCAGTTGAGGTTGATGGCCCACAAGGTATCGGCGCGCACCGAGGCATCCAGCGAGGCGCGGGCGATGGGCTCCAGCTTGTGCTGATAGAGCTGGTGACGACGCTGGCGGCTCAGGCCCAGTTCGCAACGGCCATGAATGGCGGCCTCGAACTGCTCGGTCAACTGGTCATCCTGGCGTCGTACGGCTTGCATCAGGGTCTTGACCTTGCGCCCGAGCAGCACATCAAGGCCGACCCCGAAGGCAATGACTACCAGCGTCAGGAAGAAGAACGGCAGGCTCAGCCAGGCCATGTACGCCAGCCCCGTCAACAACAACAGGCCGTTGTACAACGAAATCGGCAGTTGCTTGAACGCCGTGGCAACAGTGGTCACGTCCTTGGTCAGTGCGTTATAGATACGCGGGCTGCCCAGTCGCTCGATGCGCTCCAGCGCAGTGCCCAGCACCTTGCCCACCAGTCGCAGACGCAACTGGTAAACCAGACGATGGCCGATCTGCACCAACAACCATTGCGAAGTGATGCCGCTGATAAACAACAGGATCAACAAGCCGCCGAATATCAGCAAGGCCTGGCCGATATCGCCAGGGCCTTGTTCCAGACTGCGGTTGATGTAGCCGATCAGGCCGATACTCGCCGCTGCACTCAAGGCACTGCTCAGCACCGCAAGAAAGATGCGCCACCGAGCGTTATGCAGCAGTTCTTTCAATAGAATCATGACGCCGATACCACCTTGGCAGAAGTTTCCAACAGTAGAGGCAACAGGCTTTCGGCCAGTCGAGGTTCGCCAGGTATTTCGTGATGGCCTACGTCCAGCGTCCATTGGCGAACGGCCTGCTGCGCATGCGCTTGCCATTGGGCACGCAGATCGGCATGGACATTGCCACGCCACACCCAGACCGGCACATCGACGACAGGCAAGGCCTGCTCATACAGGCGCGTCTTGATCGAGCGATACTGCTTCAACAGTGCAAGCAGTTCGGCGTCAGCCGCTTCCCATTGCAGATGCGAACGCACCTGAGGATCGTTGAGCAACAGGGTAACGCCTTCGGCATAGTCATGACTGGCCAGCAGGCTCGTCAAGCGCTCGCGCAGCGATTCGCCAATCGGCTGCGCGTGGCTGCGGCAATAAAAGGCAAAGTCGGCAATCAACTGCCCTGCTTCATCGCCCTCGCCCGCCAGACTGCGCTGGGCATCGTGATCGAGCACTGCAAGCCCGGCGATGTTAAAACCACTTGCCTGCAAGTGCGGCACCAGCAACAAGGCCAGTCGCGAAGCCAGGCTCCAGCCCAGCAGCACCAGCGGCCGCTTTTTCAATTCGACGGGAATGCTCGTCACATAGCGCTGCAATAGCGCATCCATGGTGCTTTCATCCCAGCCCTCTTCCAATGCCGCCAGGCCAAAGACCGAGACTTGAGCACCCAGATTGTCCACCAGCGGCTGATAGGCATGCAGATGCCCCTGGGCTCCGTGAACCAGCAACACGGTCGGTGACTGCTCGTGCGCTTCATTGAGGACCTTCCAGGGGCCGCTACTCTCGCCGTCGCCCAAGCCACTCACCAGATCGCGCACGGTATGGCGCTCGAACAACAGATTGGTCGGCAGATTGAGTGCCAAGCGTTCACGCAGCAGAGAGATCACCTTGATCGCCGCCAGCGAGTGCCCGCCGACGGTAAAGAAGTTGTCGGTAACGCCCAGATCCTCGACACCCAGCACTTCGCACCAGATGGCCAGAATGGCGGTTTCCAGCTCCCCAACGGGTGCCACGCGAGTATTTTGCAAACGCTGCCGGGCACGCTCCAACAGGTTCTTGCGGTCCAGCTTGCCGTTGCTGTTCAGTGGCAGAGCCTTGAGTTCCAGAATGCCGCTGGGCAGCATGTAGTCCGGTAACTGGCGAGCCAGGCTGTCGCGCAGTTGTTCGGCGCTTTGCAAACCGGCTTCATCCTTGACGATAAAAGCCAGCAGACGCGCATGATCGCCTTCGCCATCCAGCAGCACCGCAGCCTGCGATACGCCCGGCTGTGCAAGCAGTGCCTGCTCGACTTCCGCCAGTTCCAGGCGGAAACCGCGAATTTTCACTTGCTGATCGTTACGCCCTAGAATGCGCAGTGCGCCATTGGCCTGACGCAAGGCCAGGTCGCCGGTGCGATACAGGCGTCTGCTGCTGAGCGGGTCGACACCAAAGGCATTGCTGCCCGCATTTCCCACATAGCCGCCCACATAGCCGCGACCGACACTGGCACCACTGATGCACAACTCGCCCGCCTGCCCCGGTGGCACCGGACGCTGCTGCTCGTCCAGCAAATGGATGCTGTTATCTCCCAGCACCTGATTCAACGCACTGCCTGCCACGCCCTGATCGAGATCAATCGCCCGCCATAGCACGCCGACCGTGGTTTCGGTAGGGCCGTAGTGGTTGTACAGGCGACAGGCCGGTTTCGCCTCGGCCAGACGGCTCAGCAACGGTTCACCGATGGGTTCCCCGCCCAACACCAGCACCTGACGCGGAAGCACGTCAGTGGCGTGCTCACCCATCAGGGCTTCAAGGTGCGAAGGCACGATCTTGAGAACATCCAGCGGATGGCGCTTGAGTTCTTCGGCAAAAGCCTGGGCATCGGTCACGGTGGATTGCTCCAGCACATGCACGCACCCGCCTTGCAGCCAGGCCGGGAACAGCACGGTATTGCCCAGATCCGCGAGCAGCGACGACACCAGTCCATAATGCCCGCCTTCGGGCAATTGCAGTGCCCGGGTCACTTGCGTGGCGTAATGGCGCAACTGAGCCTGTTCGATCTGTACGCCTTTAGGCTTGCCGCTGGTGCCCGAGGTATAGAGCACATAAGCCAGATCCTGCGCAGCAGCGGACACCGGCGTATCGAATACCGGCCCGTTGCTGGCGTCTGACCAGTTCAGGGTTGCAAGCGAGGTTTCGGGCAACAGACCTTCTGCGTGCAACAACAGCGCCGGGCGTGCGTCGTCGAGAATACCGGCCAGACGCAACGGTGGCTGCTTCGGGTCCAGCGGCAGGTACGCGGCACCGACCTTGAAGCAGGCCAGCATCGCCACCAGCATTTCTGCGCCCCGTGGCAAGTAAAGACCGACCAGTTTCTCGCGGCCGACACCGGCCTGATGCAGGCTGCCAGCCACCCGGTCGCTCAGTGCATCGAGTTCGGCGTAGGTGAATATCTGGTCCCCATAGCGCAGCGCAGCGCGAGCCGGTTGCGTGCGAGCGTGCTCGCGCAAGGTGGCGACGATATCGAGATCAGCCTCCAGCTCAGGGCGCGTCGCTGCGGCCTGCAGCTCTTCAGGCAGATGAAGGTCAAACCCATTGATCAGGCCGTTGGGCGACTGCACCAGTTGTTCCAGCCAATGGACAAAACGTTGCAGCAACACCTTTGCCTGCTCGCCACGGTACAGGCCATCGTCATAGGCCAGTGCAAGCTGTCCACCGCCTTGTGCATCCAGGGTCAATTGCAGGTGCAGTTCCACTGGTGTGTCGAAAGACAGCACTTGCAGGTCTTGCAGCTTCGGCGTGTGCAGAACCCGCAGGCCGGTCTGGAAACTGGCACGCCACTCCGGCAGCAGTTGGGCCTGCCCCACATATTCCTGCCACTCGACAGCGTTTTCCAGTTGGCGGCTCAGTTGCCGGGCCAGATTGACCAGGGTGCTGTGTTCGGAGAGCTGCACCACCATCGGCAAGGTCTGCTCGAAAACACCATAAGCGCCCTGCAGCTCTTCATAGTCATCCCGAGGGTCGTGTTGCACGCCAAGCTGGCCATGCTGCTGACCATTGAGCCTGCCCAGCAGCGAACCCCAGGCCGCCAGCACGAGTTGCTCGACGTCCACGCCTTCGCGTTCGGCCAACGCACTCAACGCTGTCGGCAATGCCTGGGCAAGCTCCAACTGAACCAGCCCATGGCGGCCACTGGCAATGCCATAACGCTCGATCAGGCGCATCCCCGGCACATCCTGCAACGCCAGATTGCGCCAGAACTGCGCGCCCTGTTCGGCGTCTTCGTCCAGTTGCAGGCCGTTGATCCACTCGACATATTCGCCGTACTGCATGGGCTCGGCTTCCAGCGCGGCACTGCGGCCCAGCAAGTGCTCCTGCAACTGGAGCAGGCTGCGCTGATCCAGCGAGTAAACCGGGACCGCCAGCAGCAAACTATCGTCCAGCAGCCAGGCCAGCACATCCGGCTGCTCAGCCTGACAATGGCGCTGAGCTTCGTCCAGCCAGCCTTGTGCATCATGGCCATCACTGGCCCGAGCCTGACGCCAGTCCAGGCGCAGCTCGTGGTGTTCGGCAACCCGCTGGCGCAGCGCTGTGGCACCGACCGGGCGCTGATAGCGCAGGCGCAGGGCCTCGTGTTGCTCCAGGCAGGCACGCAAACGTTGTTCGATGCTGCCTGCGGTCACGCCCGCCAGTTGCATCCGAACCCAGCGCCAGGCCTGAGGATTGGCCTGGGCCAGTTGTTTCTGTTGCGGGGAAAGCGTCAGTCCAAGATCCATCATGGGTTCAACTCTGCGTGGGGCGCTTCGGTCTGCGCCGGGGCAGCCATTACCTGATCACGGCCATAGATCTCGCCCATGGCCACCACAATCTTTCGCTCGCCATCGAACGGGTCCCGGGCATGGGCCGCCAGCATGTTATCTAGCATCACCACATCGCCCTGCTGCCAGTCGAAGCGCACGGCGCAACGGTCGTAAGCGGCATTGATGGCTTCGATGGCGCTGTCTTCAAGCTCCGAGCCGTCACCGTAGAACACCTGTCGCGGCATGGTCGCTTCGCCATCGCGCAGGAACTGCTCGCGGATATCGGCATCAAGGAAAGCCGGATGGTAGAGCTGGATCTGGTTGAAGAAGCTCTCTTCGCCGGTCAGCGGATGCAGAATCACCGCCGGGCAGACCTGACGAGTGTGCAGGTCGTTGGCACCGCGCCACTGGAACTCGATATTGCTTTCACGGCAGATCCGCTCGACGTCGGCACGCTCCTCGGTCTGGAAGAAGTGCTGCCAACTGACGTCCAGGCTGGTGCTGAAATTGCGCACGTACATCAATTGTTTGCTGCGCAGCTTCGCTTGCAGCCAGGCCGGCAGCTCGCGATAGACCTCGCGGCTGTCGACAATCGGCGTAGCACCACCGGTAGTGGCCGGAATCTCGCAGTAGAACCACTGACGACGCGGCCAGCGATGCTGATGCGCGCTCTCGTTGTGGAACAGGATCATCCGGTCCTTGGGGTATGGCGTGGACTTGTAGATGTTCTTGCCGCCCTCTTTCTTGGGCAAGTCGCCGTACTGGCCGTAGAGCTGCGGGCACAGGGCCTGGCAGAAACTCTCGAAATCCACCGGGGTCGGCAGGTCGAAACCACGGAACAGAATGCCGCCATGCTCGCGCAACCAGTTCTCGACCTTGTCACGGTTGGCCTCGGCCCAGATGGCCGGTGCCAGTTCGCGGTCGCGCAGGGTTACCAGCAAGGGAAATTTCGAGCCTTCGCGCAACGGTCGGGCTTCGATGGGCTCGCGGGCTGCGGGAGAAGCGCTCTGGCGCATCTTGCCCAATTTGCTCATCTTGCGTTGCACCGGGTTGTCCGTGGACATTGCAGCAGCTCCCTTTACTGTCGGAATCAAGGTATCAATAGGGTTTTCAGGCGCGACGAGGGCCATCTCCAGCAGCGAGGAAAAGGCATCGCGCAGGCGTTCAATGGTCGCCGGGCGGAACAGGCTGGTGCGATATACCCAGCGCAGGCTGATCGCGTCACCGTCTTCACTGGCAAACAGCGCCATGTCGAACTTGGAATGATGCTGCTCGCCGGTCAGTGGCTCGACCTGCAGATTGCCCAACTGGCGTTGCTGACGCGGCGTGTTGTCCAGGACGAACAGCGTTTGCAGCAGCGGATGCAGATTGGCCACCCGAGGCAGTTCCAGACTCTCGACGACGCGCTCGAACGGCGTGTCCTGCCAGGCGAATGCTTGCAGGCAAAGCTCCCGGACCTGCTGCGCCTGCTCACGGAAACTCAGCTCCGGTTGCAGGCGAATACGCAAGGCCAGCAGGTTGACGAAGAAGCCGATCAGCGACTCGGTGGCGGGATGGTCGCGGTTAGCCACATCGGTGCCGATCACCAGATCGCGGCCTTGCGTCTCGCGTTGCAACACGGCGGCATAGCAGGTCAGCAACAGCATGAACGGCGAAGTACCGCTGTCCTGGGCAAAGGCTTTAAGGCGCTCAACCGTGGTGGCTGACAACTGAAAGTCAAGGGCTGCGCCGATGCCGCTGTCACGCTCGGGGCGCGGGAAGTCGAACGGCAAAGGCACGTGCGCGGGAATCCCGGCCAGGGTGCGTCGCCAGAAATCCAGGCCTTCACGCTGACGCAACTGAACCGCAGGCGAGCCCTGCCACACCGCATAATCGACGTACTGGATCGGCAACTCTTCCTGCGCAGGTTGCAGCCCGGCGCTATAGGCTTCGTAGCCCTGAATCAGCTCATCCACCAGCACCGCGCCGGACCAGCCATCGGAAGCTATATGGTGCATGACCAGTTGCAGCACATGTTCCTGCTGGTCAATGCGATACAACACGGCCCGCAACGGAGCCTCGTTGCCCAGGTCGAAAGGCCGCAGCGCAACTTCCCGGGCCTCGGCTGGCCATTGGGTTTCGCTGGATGCCGTCACTTGCAGTTCTACCGACAGATCCTTGTGAACCTTCTGACGCAACTCGCCGCCCTGCTGGTGATAAGTGGTGCGCAAGATGGCATGCCGGCTGACCAGCCGCTGCAATGAGCGTTGCAGCGACTGGCCGTCCAGCTCACCGCGCAAGCGTACATTGCTGCTCATATTGAAACTGCTGTCGGCCAGATCCAGTTGTTGCATCAGCCAGACCCGCTGCTGCGCCGAAGACAGCGGCTGTTCGATTTGCCGGTCGACATGAAGAATCGCCAGCGAGCCGATATCCAGATCACGGGCCAAAGCTTCGATCCGTGCAGCCAGTTCGGCCAGTACCGGGGTTTCAAACAGCCAGCGCAGCGGCACTTCAAAGCCCTGCTCGCGCAAGCGCCCACGCACCTGGGCCGCCATCAGCGAATGCCCGCCCAACTGGAAGAAATGACCGTCGGCAGGAATCTGCTGCCGCTTCAGCACTGCGCCCCAGATGTCGGCCAGCAAGGTTTCGCTTGCTGACAGCGGTCGTTGCACGGAGCTGGTTGCAGCGACTTCCAGTTGCAAGCGCGGCAGTTGCTTGCGATCCACTTTGCCGTTGGTGTTGAGCGGTAACTGTTCCAGCGCCTGAAGGTGCGTCGGCAGCATGTAAACCGGCAAGCGCGCCTGCAAATAATCGCGGATCTTGGTTTCGTCAGGCGAGCTGCCAGCTTCTGCCACCCAGAACGCAGCCAGATGCTCACCCTGCACGGCCACGACCGCCTGAACCAGTTTCGGGTGACTGAGCAGAACCGCTTCGATCTCTCCCAGTTCGATGCGGAAACCGCGCAGTTTGATCTGATCGTCGGTGCGCCCCAGGTAATACAACTGCCCATCGGGCTGCCAGCGCGCCAGATCGCCGGTGCGATACAGGCGGCTGCCATCGGTGCTGAACGGGTCGGCAATGAAGCGTTCAGCAGTCAAGCCAGGCTGGCCTGCATAGCCACGGGCCAGGCCCTCACCGGCGATATACAGCTCACCCACGCAACCAGTCGGCACTTCGCACAAATGCTCGTCGAGTACATGGCAACGGGTGTTGAGCAGTGGCCGGCCAATAGGCGCGACCGGTAATTGCAACGCATCGATCGGGGTTTGCGTCGACCAGACCGTGGTTTCTGTCGGGCCATAGACGTTGACCAGATGAGCCACCGATTGCCGCAGCTCGGTGGCCATCTCTGCCGACAAGGCTTCACCGCCTGCCAGCGCCACACGTCCGGCCAGCACCTGACGGTCACCCTGCAACAGCATGGCCCAGGTGGCCGGTGTGGCCTGAATCAGGTCCACGGACTGGTTCTTGATCAGACTGGCGAGCAACACAGGGTCCTGACGCTCGTCATCGTCGGCCAGCACCACGGAACCGCCGCGCACCAGGGGCAGGCACAGCTCCAGGCCACAGATATCGAAGGTGATGGTCGTCAGGGCCAGGTAACGCTGCACGTTTTCCAAAGGCAGCGCCTGCTCCATGGCCAGCAGGAAGTTGGCAAAGTTGCCGCGACTGATCTGCACGCCTTTTGGCTGCCCGGTGGAACCCGAGGTGTAGAGGGTGTAAGCCAGTTGCTGGAGGTTTCTGTCAATCGCCGGAGCCTGTGCCGGGAATTGCGCCAAGTCCAGATCCGCCCAGATATGGCTGCGCAGTTGCTCGGGCAAATCTGCAGCCCGCGCATCGCAGAGCAGCAAGTGTGGCTGCGCCCGATTGAGAATCTGCGCCTGACGGGCTGCCGGATGACCGGGATCGAGCGGCAGGTAGGAAGCACCGGCCTTCTGGATGCCCAGCATGCACACCAGCAGCCTTTCGTCTCGCGGCAGACAGAAGGCAACGGTCGATTCGTGCCCGACGCCCTGCTCCAGCAGCCAGTTGGCCAGTCGATTGGCCTGGGCATCCAGCGCCGCGTAGCTCAAACGCCGATCTGCGCTGTACACCGCCACACGCTCGGGATAGAGAGCGGCCTGGACTTCAAAGCGTGTCACAAAGTCCCCTTCGCAGTGCACGTCCATGGACGCGCCTGCTGTGGCCAGCCTTGCAACCGAACCCAGCGGCACTTCCAGCAGGTTCTGCTGAAGATCAAGACTCGTCAGGCTGCCCAGCAAGCCTTGGTAATCCTCAACCAGCCGTTGCGCGGTTTCAGGGCGCAATATTGCGGTGGCGTACTCGACAATCAGGCGAGTACTGGCATCAGCGCCGCGTCCATAGGTGAACAGGTTGAACGTCAGGTCGAACTTGGCACTGACCACGCCGTCCGGCAGCGCCAGCGACTCCACGCTGACACCTGGCAGGCTGAGGCTGCGGGCGTCGCCATGGTCGATCTGGTAATTGAACAGGTTCTGGAACACCGGCGTGCGATCCAGGTGGCGCTCGAAATCCAGCTTGTCCAGCAATTGCTCGAACGGCAATTCCTGGTGAGCCATGTCATCGGCCAGTTGCCCGTTCAGGGTCTTGATGAAGGCTTGCAGGCTTTGCCGGGCATCGATCTGTACCCGGTGAGCCAGGGTGTTGACGAACAGGCCGACCAAGGCCTGACCCGCTGCCGACGCACGTCCGGCCACCGGCAAGCCGATGGCGAAATCAGTGCGCCCGGCATGCCGCCACAACAGGAGCTGGTAAGCGGCAAAGTACAGCACGAACGGCGTGACACCCAGCGCTCTGGCCTGAGCATCCACTGCCGCACTCAGCGTACCCGGCAAGGCAAATTCTTCACGGGCACCGGCATAATCCTGCACCGCTGGCCGCAGGCAGTGATCGGGCAGTTCCAGAGGTTCATTGCCCAGACCTTGCAGCCGTTGCTGCCAATAACCCAGCAATTGCTGGCCCTGCTCGCCGTCCAGGCGCTCGCGTTGATCCTTGATGAAAGGCAGCAGGCCGGTTGTCGCAGGCGCTGGCTGGTCCTGATAGATCAGCGCGAAGTCCTGCACCAGCAAGCCCATGGACCAGCCGTCCACGGCAATGTGATGCACATTGAACAGCAGGCGGTAATCGCCGGGCGCAATGCTGAAGACATCGATGGCCAGCAACGGCCCGCTGACCAGATCGAAGACACGCCGCGCCGCCTGGGCGATGCTTGCCTGCTGCTCCGATTCGCTCAGGCCGCTGAGGTCATGCAGATTGAAGATCGACGAACCTGTCTCGTCCAGACGCTGCCAGACCTGTCCCTGCTCTTCAAAGAACCGGCAGCGCAACGCTTCATGGCGCTGGACCAGGGCCTGGCAGGTGCTTTGCAGGCGCTGAATATCCAGATCACCGCGCAAGGCCAGCAACTGGGTGACGTTATAAGCGGTTTGCGCCGGATCCAGCTGCTGCATGAACCACACCCGCTGCTGGGCGTGGGACAAGGGTTGCGGTTGATCTGCGGCCTGAATGGCTGCTGGCGGCGTAACAACCTTTGCCGCAACAGGTTTCAAAACCCCGGCCAGTTGCCGAGGCGTCGGGTTCTCCAGCAGTTGCCGAGGCATCAGGCGCAATTCGGCCTTACGCAAACGGGCAATCAATTGCAGGCTGAGGATCGAGTCGCCACCTTCGGCAAAGAAATCGGCATCAGGTCCAAGCCCCGGTTGCTCAAGCAGTTCACGGAAAGCTTCAATCACTGCAAGCAAGGCAGGCTGCTGGCGGCAATCGATGCACAGGGCCATGTCGGCCAGTGTGGAATGCTGCAAAACGTCACGTGGCTTGAGCTTGAGTCCGGCCCGGGAAGCCAGGCCGATCAGTTGCAGACTGAGAATCGAATCACCGCCGAGGGCGAAGAAATCGTCCTCGCGTCCGACCTGAGTACAACCCAGCACCTGACACCACAACTGCGCCAGTTGCTGCTCCGTTTCGCCCGTCGGTGGCTGAACGGCAGCGTTGGCGGCTTCACCCTCAGTCGGCTCAGGCAAGGCGCGACGATCCAGCTTGCCATTGGCGGTCAGCGGCAGTGTCTCCAGCGTCAGCCAATGGGCAGGCAGCATATGCTCCGGCAATTGACGCCGGGCTTCGGTCTGCACATCAGCCAGTTCTTCGGCGCTCAGCGCAGGGCTGATATAAGCCACCAGTTGCGTCCGGCCCTTGATGTCCAGCGCCAGTACCGCGCCTTCGCGAACCTGTGGCCGGGCATTGAGCCAGGCACTGACTTCACCGGGCTCGACCCGGAAACCACGAATCTTGACCTGATCGTCCTGACGACCAAGAAACACCAGACGACCGTTGCGGTCCAGACGAACCCGGTCGCCGCTGCGGTAAAAACGCTGGCCCTGAGCCGTAGAACCGAAGGCCCGCGCAGTCAGCTCAGGCTGACCGAGATAGCCTTGAGCAACCTGCGGGCCTGCAATCAACAGCTCACCGGCGACGCCAACAGGCACCGGAATGTCATTGCCATCGACAATGCGCAACTCGCAGTCCGCCAGCGGTTGGCCCAATGGCAGGTATTGCCCCGGTTCCAGTGAGTCGATGGACTGAATTTCGCCACAGATCACGCCGACCGTGGTTTCCGAAGGCCCGTAGTGGTTGAAGATGCGCAGTTGCGGTGCCAGCTCGCGCACCTGTGCGAACAAGGCCTGATCGAAACCTTCGCCGCCCAGAATCAGCACATCTCTCGGCAGAACGCGCCGGGCATCATCCAGTGCCAGCAAACCGCGCAAATGCGAAGGCGCGATTTTCAGGCAGTCCACTGGCTGTGCGTCGAGGAAATCAGCCCAGCCCGGTGGGTCGAAGGTCAGGGATGCAGGCGGCAGCACCAGCGGAGCACCGGCATTCAGGGCCGCGAATACGCACGTCAGGCCCAGATCCGCAGCCACGGTGGCCAGAGTCGCCCAACGACTGCCCGATTTGGCCTGCAAGCGTTGGCCAACAGCCGTCGCGTAGTGCGCCAGATTGGCATGAGTGACCAGCACGCCCTTGGGCTGGCCGGTCGAGCCCGAGGTGTAGATGAGGTAGGCAGGCAGTTGCGGCTGGCTCAGGCTTTCACTTAAATCCGGAGCAGCATCAGCAGACCAGTCGGCTGAAGTCAGCACCCGATGCGCAATATCCACACCGGTTTCAGGCGCATCAGCCAGGGTCAGCCACAGGCTTGCGCCGCTGTCCTGCAACAGTTGTGCAAGTCGTTGCGACGGCTGGGCAGGGTCAAGAAACAGGCAGACCGCACCCCGCTGCCAGCAGGCCAGGGTCGCCAGCAATTGCTCGGCGCAGCGAGGCATGCACAGCGCAACCACACTCCCCGGCCCGACGCCCTGCCCGGCCAGTTTTGTAGCCAGCGAACGGCTGGCAGCACTCAAGGTTGCGTAATCAATGCTCTGCTCAAGGCTGCACAAGGCCGGAGCATTCGGCGTCTGGGTTGCCCAGTGCTGGACTTGCCGGTCCAGCGGCAACGGCGTCGAACCCAGTGCCGGGCCACTCAGTTTGCTTGGCGGCGAAACCAGTTGCAGTTCGGCCAGGCGACGCTGGGGATGGCTTGCAGCCTGTCCGAGAATCGCCAGCAGATCGTCCAGCATCTGCTCGACTGTTGCAGCCTCGAACAATTCGTCGCTGTATTCCAGCTCGCAGCGCAGGCGCGAGTCGGCGGTGCGCACCATGCGCAGCGTGAGGTCGAAACGGGCATGGCGCTGTGGCGGGTCAAGCACTTCGACCGCGACACCGGGCAATTCCAGGGTACGGCTGGCGGGCAAGTCGACCTGCACGAACATGACCTGGAACAGCGGGCTGGAGCGCGGGCGCTCAAGGCTTTCCAGCACATTCTCGAACGGCAGCAATTGATGATCGAAGGCGGCTGCCACGCTGTCACGGGTGCGCAGCAACGCGCTGGTGAAATCCGGGTTGTCCTGCAACTGCTGACGGATCACCAGGGTGTTGAGCAACGGGCCGATCAAGGGCACCAGCTCTGGCCGGTCACGCTGGGCTGCGGAAGTACCGAGGCAGAGATCGGTTTCGCCGCTGTAGCGGGACAACAGGCAACTGAAAGCCGTCAGGCCGTAGATATACAGCGTCACGCCTTGCTTGCGAATGGATGCTTCGACCGAGGCTGTCAGTTCAGGCGAAAGCTCACGGGCAAGCACCGCGCCGCTATGTCGACGCTGGCTGGCCGCAGGGCGTGCTCGGTCCAGAGGCAAGGCCAGTGGTGCTGGCGCATCCGCCAGTTGGGCACGCCAGAACTCGATGTGCTGCTGGCAACTGTCACTGTCCAGCCATTCCTGTTCCCAGGCCGCGTAATCGGCGTACTGAATGCTCAGCTCAGGTTGCCGTGCGGGCTCATTCAGGGCAAGCGCCCGATAAGCCTCGGCCAGTTCCAGGGTGAGCTGCTGAGCCGACCAGGCGTCGTAGGCCACGTGATGAATGGTGAAAAACAGCCAGGTCGACTGCCCTTGGGCATCGCTGAAAGCCTGCCAGCGCCAGGGTGCCGATTGGGCCAGATCGAAGGGTTCGGCAAGCTGACGGGCATACTCGTCGGCGCACCATTGCTCGTACTCACCGGCAGCCAGGTTCAAGCGCTCGACCTTTGGCAGGGAAACCTGTAAAGGCTCGCAATGAGGCTGCAACTGGCCCTCAGCATCGCTGGTGTAGCGCGTGCGCAGGATCTGGTGGCGGTCGGTCAATTGCTGCATGGCCTGTTGCAGACGCTGGCCATCCAGGTCGCGGTCGAAACGCAGCACCGAGCACAAGTTGTAGAGCGCACGGCTGCTCAGGGCTTCGGCCGACAGAAAGCGCCGTTGTGCCTGAGCCAGCGGCAGACTCTGGCCTTCGCCGGGTACGGCAGGCACGATCGGCAGCCGCCAGCTGTCGATGCCCTTCTCGGCCAGACGCTGACGGAACAGCTTTTTCTTGTCCGCTGGCAAGGAAGCCAGTCGCTGGGCAATCTCCAGGAACGCTTGTTGCGTCATCCCACTCATTCTTATTCTTCCATCTCTGATAGCAGACGCTGCATTTCGTCCAGGGCTTCATCCGTGGAAGGCCCTTGGGGTTTTTCGATCTGCTCGGCAAGCGCGGCAATCGTCGGGTTGTGGAACAGACTGCGCAGCTCGATCTTGATGCCGAAACGGTTCTCGACCCGGGTCATCAAGCGCATCGCCAGCAACGAATGGCCGCCCAGCTCGAAGAAGCTGTTGAACACCCCGACCTGCGGCACTTCAAGCAACTCCTGCCAGATGTCGGCCAGTTGCTGCTCCAGTTCGTTGCGCGGTGCCACGCCCTGAGTCGCGACCGGCTGCGGCGCTGGCAGACTCTTGCGGTCGATCTTGCCGTTGGCATTCAGGGCAAAACGTGGCTGTTCGATGAAACCGGCAGGAATCATGTAGCCCGGCAAGACGCCTTCCAGATGACGACGCAATGCCGCCTGATCCACCGGGTTCGGCGTTTGCAGCCAGGCGAACAGGCTCTGGCTGCGGGCGTCGATCATCACCACGGCTTCTTCCACGCCTGGGTAACGGCGCAACAGCGACTCGATTTCGCCCGGCTCGATACGGAAGCCCCGTACCTTGACCTGGAAGTCGCTGCGCCCCACATAGGCCAGCCGACCGTCATTGCGGCGGCGCACCAAGTCGCCAGTGCGATACATACGACTGCCGGATTCGCTGGCATAAGGATCCGGCAAATAGGCTGACGCCGTGATGGCAGGCGCATGCTGATAGCCACGGGTCACACCGGAACCGGCGATATACAGCTCACCGGTCGTGCCCAGCGGTACCGGGCGCAGCATTTCATCGAGCACGTAGCAGCGGGTGTTGAGCAACGGCGAGCCGATATCGGCGACACCGTTCGGCACTTCCTGCAACGCCTGAGTCGTCGACCAGACCGTGGTTTCCGTCGGGCCATAGGCGTTGATCAGGGTCACGCCACGGCTGCGCAGTTCGGTCACCAGTTCACCCGGCACCGCTTCACCACCGATCAGGCCGCGTACGGCAGGCCAGTCGGCATGTCCGGTTTCCAGCAGGATCTGCCAACCCGCAGGCGTTGCCTGGAACACCGTGGCGCGGCGCAGCAAGGCGAACAGTTGATGACCATCCACCACCTGTTCGCGACGGGCCAGCAATATGGCCGCACCATTGACCAGCGGCAGGAACAGCTCCGGCTTGCACATATCGAAGGCGTAAGTGGTACTGGCCAGCCAGACATCGTCAGAGCCGAGCGGCAACTGTTGGCCAAGCCCTGCCAGCAGGTTGCTCAGGTTATCGCGGGTGACCTGCACGCCTTTCGGTGTGCCGGTCGAGCCCGAGGTGTAGATGACATAGGCCCGTTGTTGCGGGTTGACCGGCAACACCAGATTCTCGGTGCTGTAATCATCCAGCGACAGTTGGTCGATCAGAACCTTGTCGACGCCGCTCAAGGCATCGCTGCTCAAGCTCTCACCAAGCACCAGCGCCGGACGTGCATGCTCGATGATGAAACGCAGGCGGTCTGTCGGATGTTGCGGATCCAGTGGCAGGTACGCCGCGCCGGCCTTGTGAATGGCCAGCAAGGTTGGCAACAGCCACGGGCCGCGTGTCAGGCAGACAGCAATCAGGTCATCGGTGCCGACGCCTTGGGCGCGCAACCAATGGGCCAGTCGATTGCTGCGGGCATTGAGTTGCCCATAGGTCCATTGCTGGTCCTGACAATCCACGGCCAAGGCCTCGGGTGTCAGTTCCACTTGCCGCTCGAAACGGGCAATCAGGTCCACTTCGCGCTGCAAGGCCTGTGCTGGCAGGTTCCATGGGCGCTCATCCAGCGCGTGATCGGCATTGGCCAGATCGATATCCCACAGGCGTGCTTCAGGTTGTTTCAGCATCCCTTCAAGCAGATAGCGGTATTCGTCGACATAACGTTGCGCGGTGCGGGGCAGGAACAGGTCGGTGTTGTATTCCAGCACGCACTGCCAGTCGTCACCGTGCTGCTCGATATGCAGGCCGATATCCACCAGCGCGCTATCGCTTTCGACATTCAGGCGCTGCACCGGCACGCCGGCAAAACTGTGTTCCTCCGATGCGGCAACATCGCGCTGGATCAGGTTGAACAACGCCTGGAACAGCGGAGTATGGCTCAGGTCGCGGCGCACTTGCAGGGCTTCCACCAAACGCTCGAACGGCACGTCGCCATGCTGCTGCGCGGCCAGATGCGTGGCTTGCAGTTGCTGCCAGAACTGCTCGACCGATTGCAGCGGATCGATGCTGCTGCGCAATACCTGGGTCGTGGCGAAGTAACCGATCAGGTTGTCGGTATGGGCCTGATGGCGATGGGCGACCGGCAGGCCGATCCAGATTTCACGCTGGCCCGAGTGCCTGGCCAGCAAGGTTTTCCAGGCCGCCAGCAAGGGTGCGAACGCTGTCAGGCCATGACGTTGCGCGGTTTCCCGCAATTGCCCGACCAAGGTGGCGGGCAGGCTGAAGCGCAGACGCTGGCCGTTGTAGCCTTGCTCAGCAGGACGAGGCAAGTCGGTGGGCAGGTTCAGCACCGGCGGCTCGCCGGCCAGGGTCTTGCGCCAGTATTCAAGCTGCGACTCGATCAGCGCCTGCCCCGCCGGGCCTTGCCAACTGGCGGCAATGTCGGAGAACTGCAACGGCAGTGGCGGCAGAGATGCGTTGCGACCTTCCAGAATTGCCTGATAGATCAGTTGCAACTCATTGAAGAAGATCTCCAGGGAACGGGCGTCGGCAATGATGTGGTGCAAGGTGACCTGCAACACGCTGCGGCTCTGCCCTTGATACACCCGCACTCTGAATAGCGGCGAGGCCGTGAGATCGAAGGCGCGCTGTGCTTCCTGGCTGAGCTTCTGTGCGAAAACCGGGGAATGTTCGTCGATCTCCAGCGGTTCGATGCTCACCTGCACCGCTGCCTGATCCTCGACACGCTGACGTGCGCCTTCGGCGGTGTCGCTGAATACCGTGCGCAGGCTGTGCTGGCGGCTGATCAGTTGAGTCAGGGCCTGCTCCAGCACGGCCGGTTGCAGGACCGCATCCAGACTCAAGGCCAGGGACAGGTGATAAGCCTGAGTATCGCCTTGCAGACGATCCAGGAACCACAAGCGTTGCTGAGTGAAATGCAGCGGTGCCAGAGGTTCTTTGAAGGAGCGCAGAATGCCTTCGGACTCAACGCTTGTTGCAGCCAGTTGCGCCGCCAGATCCCGCAGGACCGGGTGCTCGAACAGTGTGCGCAACGGCAGGCGTCGGTTGTGTTGTTCAGCAATGCGCGCCACCAGACGCGCCGCCAGCAACGAATGGCCACCCAATGCGAAAAAATTATCTTCGGCCCCGATATCGCTGCTGCCCAGCAGTTCTTCCCAGAGCACGGCCAGTGCCTGCTCCCACTCGCCGGAAAGCGCACCGCGCTGACCGTCGCGCTGGATAGGTTCCGGCAACGCCTTGCGATCGACCTTGCCGCTCGGGCTCAGTGGCAAGGTGTCCAGATGCACAAACTGGCCTGGCAGCATGTAGTCCGGCAGTTGTGCGCCAAGGGTGTCGCGCAGCAGCGTTTCATCCTGCGCATCCCCCGCGTAATAGCCCACCAGCCGCGCCGCTTCGCCGGTGCCCAGCAGCACGACAGCCGCCTCGCGAACGCCGGGGATACGCGCCAGTAATGCTTCGATTTCCCCCAGTTCGATACGGAAACCGCGCAGTTTGACCTGGAAGTCCAGACGGCCCAGGTAATCCAGGCTGCCATTGCTGTTGCGGCGTACCCGGTCACCGGTGCGGTACATGCGGGCACCGGCCACGAATGGGTCGGGCAGGAACGCCGCAGCGGTCAGTCGTGGTGCAGCGAAGTAGCCACGGCCCAGGTTGGCACCGGCCAGATACAGCTCACCGGGAACCCCTTCAGTCACGGGTTGCAGGTCGGCATCCAGAATATAAGCCGCGGTATTGGCCACCGGCTGCCCGATGGGCACTTCCACGCCGCTTTCGTTGCCGTTGCGGACTTCAAAGGTGCTGTAGACCGACGCTTCTGTCGGGCCATAGCCGTTGATGACCCTGGCTCCCCTGCCCTCGATGGCTTCTGCCAGCGCAACGGGCAAGGCCTCGCCACCGGAAATGGCGCGCACGCCTTGCCAGTTGCGTGAGGTATGGGCCACCAGCATCCGCCATGTTGCGGGTGTGGCCTGCATGACGGTCGGTTGCGAAGCCAGCAGCAGTTGATCAATGGCCTGCGGGTCACGGGCCTGCTCGCGATCAGCCAGCAGTATGCTTGCGCCATGGGCCAGAGGCAGCAGCAGTTCGACAATGGCAATGTCGAAGGTCGCGGTGGTCAAGGCCAGCACTCGGTCCTGAGCAGTCAGCGGCAGGACTTGCCCGACCGCCAGCATCAGGTTCATCAGATTGCCCCGGCTGATCGCCACGCCTTTTGGCTTGCCGGTGGAGCCGGAGGTGTACAGCACGTAGGCGAGTTGATTCGCCGTCAATGCCGGTGTGCGCAGTGTGTCGCTAGCGTTCAGTGCGTCGATATCCAGCAACGGAACGCCGCTGTTCCACTCGGCCAGCGCTTCCAGGCTCGCGGCAGTGCCCAGGCATACCCGCGGTTGCGCAGCTTCAAGAATGTAGCGGCCACGTTCCGGTGGCGTGTCTTCGGCCAGCGGCACATAGGCCGCACCCGCCTTGAGAATGGCCAGCATGGCCGTGAGCAGGCGGGCATCGCGAGGCAAGCTGAAGGCCACACGATCTTCGATGCCGATGCCCTGAGCCTGCAAGGCTGCTGCCAGTCGTTCAGCAGCCTGATTCAGTTCGGCGTAAGTCAGGCGTTGATCGCCGGCCAGTACGGCAATGGCGTCGGGCTGACTGGCAACCTGAAGCTCAAAGGCCTGGAGAATGTCCTGCTGACCATCGACTTCAGGGCCGTCTAGCCTTGCCAGAGCACGTTCGGCAGGTTGCCAGACCAGTTCACCCAGGGCCTTTTCCGGTTGATCGAGCAAGGCATCCAGCAGCGCCAGATACTGCTCGGCCATGGTCTGCACGGTCTGCTCACGGAACAGATCACTGCTGTATTGCAGGCTCAGGCTGATGCCATGTTCGCTGTCGCGCACGTCCAGATGCAGGTCGCACAAGGCGCTGTCCGGGCGATTATCCAGAGGTTCGGCGATGACGTCGGTCAGCTCGAAACGCTCCAGGGCATTGCCGGGGAAGTAGTTGAACATCACCTGGAACAGTGGGTTGTAACTGACTTGCCGGGTCACGCCGAGCTGTTCGATCAGGTAATCGAAGGGCAAGTCCTGATGGGACTGCACCGACACCGACAACGCCTGCAACTCGCTCATCAATTGCAGCAGGCTGCGCTCGCCGGACAATTTCTTGCGATACACCAGCGTATTGACGAAGCAACCGACCAAGGGTTGCAACGCGGCATGATGCCGGTTGGCCGCAGGCACACCGACAATGATGTCGTCTTCACCGCTGCGGCTGCGCAGCAGCAACTGGAATGCCGCCAGCATCGGGGTGAAATTGCTCCAGCCGTGACGGGCGCTGAAGGCCCGCAAGCGTGCAGTCAGGGCTTCAGGCAAACGCTGCTCGACACGACCACCGTTCTGGCTGGCCTGGGCCGGGCGCGGGAAATCGGCAGCCAGTTCCAGCACCGGCAGTTCACCGGCCAGTTGCTCGCGCCAGAAGCTCAGTTCCTGCTCGCAGGCCTTGCTGTTCATCCATTGGCGCTGCCACAGGGCGTAATCGGCATATTGCATCGATATGGCTGGAGTCTCGGCGCTCAAACCTTGGCGCAGAGTACGGTACTGCTTGCACAAACCATCGATGATCAGTTGCAGGGACCAGCCATCGGCAACGATGTGATGGCAATTCAGCGACAGGACAAACGCCTCAGGTGCCAGGCGATAGAGCCTGGCGCGCAGCAATGGCGCAGCCTGCAGATCGAACGGCGTCATTGCATCCTGGCGCAGCAGGTCATGCAGTGCTGCTTCGCTTGGCACGTCGATCAGTGGCAGCTCAAGCTCGGTGCGAGCCAGAATCACCTGGCTCGGGCCTTCAGGCTCACTGATAAAACCGGTGCGCAGCACTTCATGCTGATCGAGCACGGACTGCAAGGCCCTGTGCAGGTCGGCAATATGCAGCGCGCCGGTCAGGCGTACCGCACCGGCCAGGTTGTAGGCCGGGCTTTGCGGGTCAAGTTGTTGCAGGAACCACAGTCGTTGCTGGGCAAAGGACAGCGGCAGCTTTTCAGGACGAGGCAAGAGCTTGGGCGCTGACTGGGCAGTGTCGGTACGGTTTTCCAGCCAGTCCGCCATGGCGGCAATGGTCGGGCGCTCGAACACGATGCGCAGTGGCAGGTCTTTACCGCTGAGCTTGCCGATCAGGCCGATCAGTTGCGTGGCCAGCAGCGAATGACCGCCCAGCTCGAAGAAGTTGTCTTCGACGCCTACCTGATCGAGCCCCAGCACGCTTTGCCAGGCTTCGACCATCTGGCCTTGCAGTTCGCTGCTGGGCGCCACATAACGGGCCTGGCTTTGCGCGGCAAAATCCGGCGCGGGCAAGGATTTGCGGTCGATCTTGCCGTTGCCATTGAGGGGAAAGCGCTCCAGGAACATGAACGCGCCCGGAATCATGTAGGGCGGCAGGTTGCCCAGCACATGCTCGCGCAGGGCTTCGATGCCTGGCTGGTCATCGGACACCACATACGCCACCAGCACCTTGGAGCGTTGCTGGTCATCACGGGCCACCACCACGGCTTCCCGGACACCCGGATAGCGGGTCAGGCAGGCTTCGATTTCGTCCAGTTCGATACGGTGACCACGGATCTTGACCTGATGGTCGGTGCGCCCGACGTATTCCAGATCACCATTGGGCAGGAAACGCGCCAGGTCGCCCGTGCGATAGATGCGGCTGCCATCGTTGGCAATCGGGTCCGGCAGAAACACCGCCGCCGTACGTGCCGGGTCGGCCATATAGCCACGACCGACGCCCACACCCGCCACGAAGATTTCCCCCACTGCTCCGGCAGGTATCGGTTGCAGGTCGGCATTGAGCAGGTACAGACGGTTATTCAGTGTCGCGCGGCCAATGGGCACGTTGATGCGTTGCTCAGGCAAGCGTTCGAGCAACGGATGGAACGCCACGTCATCGGAGCATTCCGCCGGACCATAGGCGTTCATCAGCGGAATGGCTGGATAGCGCTCGAACCAGCGCCGCGCCAGAGCTGGCGGCAGTGCTTCGCCGGTCGCCAGGACCCAGCGCAGACGGGAACGGTCGAGGCCAGCATCCAGCAGGCTTTGCATCAGCGATGGCACCGCTTCAAGAATGCTGATGCCATGACGCTCTATGGCGGCTGCCAGATCATCGGGGTTCTGCACCACGCAATCGCCCAGAATCACGGTGCGCGCCCCCAGCACCATACCGGCCAGGGTTTGCCACACGGAAATGTCGAAGCACTGCGGCGCGGTCTGGGCAATCACGTCACTGGCATCGAGGCCGAGCCCCGGCAGTTTGCCGAGAATATTGTTGAGCATGCCCGCATGGGCAACCATCGCGCCCTTAGGCGTACCGGTGGAGCCGGAAGTGAAGATGCAATAGGCCAGCGAGCTGTCGTGAACCGGAATGTTCAGGTCATCATCGCTGTAGCTGCCCAATGCGGAGGAATCGTAAAGCACCGACTTGAGCGGCTGCTCCAGCAGTTCCACAGCCTCCATCGCCAGTTCGCCCTGCCCTGCACTGTGAATCAGCAATGGCGTGCGACTCTGGCGCAGCACCTGGGCCAGACGTTGTGGCGGGTTGCGGGGATCAAGCGGCAGCCAGCCTGCGCCGGCCTTGAGGGTCGCGACGATCATCACCACCAGGTCCAGGCCACGTTCGTCGAACACCGCGATCAGGTCGTCCGACTGGACGCCCTGTGCCCGCAAGTGCCGGGCCAGACGGTTGGCGGCACGGTTCAACTGGTCGAACGTCAGGCTCTGTTCGCCATGCACAATGGCCACGCGCTCGGGCGTCTGGCGAACCTGTTGCTGTAAGCGTTCGATATACAAGGGTTGCAGCAGTTGCTCATCGGCGGCCAGACCGCCACCGGCCCAGTCCTGATGCTGGATGGCGATTTCCCGCTCATCGAGCATGGCCAGATGATGCAGGGGCGTTTCGGGCTTCGCGCTCAGTGCTTCGCCCATATTCAGCAGCAAGGTGCGGAAGTGGCGCAGCATCTGCTCGATTTCTTCGCGCAGGAACCAGTCAGTCTGGTAGGTCAGTTGCAAATGCAGACGTTCGCCCGGAACGATGACCACCGTCACGGGGTAGTTCGTGTGGGTGCGGTTGGCCATGTCGCTGATCAGGTAATCCAGCTGGCTCTGACGCAGGTCGGAAGTAATCGGCGCGTTCTCGAACACGAACAGGCTCTGGAACAGGTCCTGACGCTGCACGTCGCTCCAGCGCTGGATGTCGGCTAGGGAAACGCTTTCGTGTTCCCGCAGGCTCAGGTTCTCGGTCTGCAAGGCTTTGAGCCATGGACCCAGCGCATCGTCCGGACGCCAGCTCCAGCGCAGCGGCAGGCTATTGATAAACAGGCCGACAATGCTTTCCATGCCTTGCAGGTGAACCGGACGCCCGGCCACGGTGATGCCGAACACCAGATCGCGATCACCGCTGTAGCGCGCCAGCAGCAAAGCCCAGGCGCCCTGCACCAGCGTGTTGAGGGTGATGCCGTGACGAGCTGCGGTATGTTGCAGGCTCTGGGTCTGTTCCAGGGTCAGGTGTTCGACGCAATCTTCGACCGGCTCGGCGGCATCCTGGATGCGGCCCGCATGGCCAAAACCGAACTCGTTGGGGGTGTCGAAACCGGCCAGACGCTGCTGCCAGAACGCTTGATGATCTTCGGGCTTCTGGGCTTCCAGCCAGCGGATGAAGTCGCGGTATGGGCGCGGTGCCGGCAGGTTCAGGCGACGACCTTCCTGCGCGGCGCGATAGCCGTTGAGGAAGTCCATCATGATGATCGAGAAACACCAGGCATCCATCAGGATGTGGTGATAGCTGCGCACGAACTGGTAGGTGTCGGGTGCAATCTTGTACAGCCTGACCCGCATCAAGGGGGCCTTGGTAAAGTCCAGGCCCTGGGCACGCTCTTCGCTCAGCAATTGTTCGAGACGGCCCTGTTGCTCGCCTTCGCTCAGGTGCGACCAGTCTTCATAGGTCACCGGCAGTTCAACCTGCTTGTGCACCACCTGCATCGGGCGCTTTTGCTGTTTCCAGACGAAAGACGTGCGCAGCAGCTCGTGACGCTCCACCACCTGCGCCCAGGCCTGACGAAAAGCTTCCAGGTCGAGGTTGGGCATGACCATGACATGACGATATTGCAGCAGGTACATCCCCTTGCCGGGGTGCAGCAGACTGTGGAACAGCAATCCTTGCTGCATGGGAGCCAACGGGTAAATCGCCTCGATATTGCGCGAAAGTGCTTTGACCTTGTCGTTCATGCTGACGGTATCCGAACCTTTAATGTAGGGGACGCAGGGTTGTCACTGCTCAAGCTGTTCGAGCAGTCCCAGGAATTCATCGTCGGACAGGCCTGAGTCAGCGAAGTCCGAAGCTGTGGCGCGGCCAGCCGCTGGAGACAGGCAGTGCTCCAGCAAGGCGCCGATCTGCTGCACAAACTGCTGCGCCAATCCGTTTACCAGTGCCTGATCGTGAACGTGCGGGGCATAGCGCCATTCGATATGCAGCCGTCCTTCGTTCTCCAGCGCTGTCACATCCAGCCAGTGGGTGCGGCGGGTATCGTCGGCGCGCATGCCAGGGCAGATCGGCCGGGATAGACGCCAGAGACGGGACGCCCCCAGCCATTGATCGACACGGCCCAGGTAGTTGAAGGTCAGCAGCGAGGCTGCGCCCAGGCCATGAGCCGGATCCTGGCGCAACAGGCCGTAGCCGATGCCTTGCTCGGGCACACGGCGCAGGGCTTCCTTGGCGCCGATGATCGAGGACTCAAGGTCCCAGGACGTGTTGACCGCCAATGGATAACGACTGGTGTGCCAGCCCACGGAACGGGACAGATCGGGGGCCTGCTCCCAACCGCTACGACCATGGCTTTCCAGCTCAAGAGTGACCCGGTCACGCCCTTGCCACTGACCGATGACACCGGCCAGTGCGGCCACCAGCAGGTCCTGAACCTGGGTGCCGTAGGCTGAGTGGCAATCACCCTGCAACAGTTGTGTCTGCTCAACCGAAAGCTGTGTATCCAGCGTGCGGCTCTCGCCGTATTTATTGCTCTGCTCAAGGGCCAAGCCTTCAGCAACCAGTTGCTCGCGCCAGTAGTCCGCCTGAGCCAGGAGCTCTGGCTCGTTGCGATGGCGCTGCAAGGCTTCGCTCCACACGTGAAAACCCGCCGAAACGGCCGGCAGCTTCAGATCCGGTTGCAGGTACAGGCTTTCCAGTTCTTCCAGCAGCACTTGCCACGACACCGCATCCACCAGCAGGTGATGGGCCGTGCACAGCAACTCCCGGCTCCGGGAGAAATACACCCAGCGGATCAAGGGGGCCTGATCCAGGTTGAAACCCTGCTGCCAGCGTTGCAGCAAGGCTTCGCTCAACGGCTCGTCCTCAACCTGCAGCAGCGCTTCGACCTGTTTCTCGGAAAAGGCCTGATAACGTTGCTGCCAGCCGTCTTGCGAGGCCTCGAAAGTCAGGCGCAAGCTGGCATGCCGGTTGAGCAACGCGCCCGCTGCCTGGGTGAAGCGGGCCTGATCCAGCGGCTCGTCCAGCGCCAGCAAGAGCGACTGGTTCCAGTAGCCGGGCTGGCTTTGCTGCGGGGCAAAGAACCAGTCCTGAATAGGCGTCAGGGCAAAAGCCGTGGTGGGCTCAAGTGCTTCAGAGGCCGCGCCCGCCTTGTCCGCGCCAAGATCAACCACCTGCTCTGCCCAGCCGCGCACGGTGGGGAATTCGAAGATCTGCTTGGGCTTGAGTTGCAGACGCTGTTGCTTGGCCTTGGCGATGATCTGCAAGCTCAGAATCGAGTCGCCACCTGCCGTGAAGAAGTTATCGTCGACACTCAGTTGCGGCTTGTCGAGAATCTCCCGAGCGATGTCCAGCAGGCGTTTTTCGAGCTTGCTCCGGGGCGTCTGCGCCACTCGCGCCAGGGCCCGCACGCTTTGCTCGGCAAACAGTTGCTTGGGCGTCATCAGAATCTGTTGCTGACGCGCCAGGGCAATGATTTGCAAGCCGAGAATGGAATCGCCGCCATTGGCGAAGAAGTTATCGTCAGGGCCAAGCTCCGGCTTGCCGAGCAAGGTCCGCCAGATATCCAGCAAGGTGCTTTCTACGGCGTTCAAGGGCTGATCGTCTGTCGACTCTGACGCCGACGACTGAGCCGGCGCCTGTTGGGCAAGAGCGATCAAGGCCTGACGATCGACCTTGCCGTTGGCCAGCAAGGCAAAGCGCTCAAGGCAATGCCACTGGGCCGGTTGCATATAGTCCGGCAGTTGGGTTTGCAGCGCATTCTGGATTTCGGCCAGCGCGTCTTGCGGAGTAATCAGGAAGGCTACCAGGCGGTTGCCGGTCAAGGCCGCCGGGATGTTCAGCACCCGGACATCGCTGACCTGCGCCATGGCGCGCAACTGGGCCGCGACCTCTGCCGGTTCTACCCTGTAGCCGCGGATCTTGACCTGTTCATCGAGCCGGCCAAGAAATTCCACCTGGCCCTGATGATTGATCCGTACCCGGTCGCCGGTGCGATAGCCGTGCTCACCAAAACGGGCGTGATCCGCCTGCGGAGCGCTGAGATAACCCGGCGCGACGGTTGCGCCCTGAATGTACAACTCGCCGCTGACACCAATGGGCAGCAGTGCGCCTTCGGGTGAACGGACGCTGACCTGAACATTGGCCAGTGGCCGCCCTAGCGGCGCTGCACCGCTGTCATCCACTTCATGGGTCAGGACACCGACCGTGGTTTCGCTGGGGCCATAGTGGTTGACGATGCGCAAGTCCGTTTTCAGGCTACGCAAACGGCTGACCAGATCCTGGCCCAGCGCTTCGCCGCCCGTGACCAGACACCGGCGTGGCAGCAAGCGCTGCGAATCTCGGGCGACCAGCAAGGCATTGAGGTGTGACGGCACGATTTTCAGCAGGTCCACAGGCTCGCGCTCCAGCACGGCCGCCAGTTCTTCCGCGTCGAACGCCAGCTCTTCGGCGAGCAGGCGCAGACGGCGGCCGCTGAGCAAGGCACCGAACAAGGCCGTATGCCCAAGGTCGGTGGCGCAGCTGGCGAGGCTGGCCAGACTGGCATCGGCACTGAGGTTCAGGCGCTCAAGGCAGCCGGTGACGTAATGGATCAGGTTGCCATGGCTGACCTTCACCCCTTTTGGCTTGCCGCTGGAACCCGAGGTGTACACCACGTAAGCCGTCATATCTGCCGCCAGTGCAGCACGTAGCGGCGCGTCGCTGAATAACGGCGCAGTCGGGATTGGCAACCAGCGCACCTGCTCCGACAGCCACTCGGGGCGCGGGCCTTCGCCTACCAGCACTTTGGGTGCAGCATCCTGGCAGATGTCCTGCAGGCGCGACTCTGGCCATTGCGGGTCAAGTGCCAGGTAAGCCGCGCCACTCTGCCAGGCGGCGAGCATGTGCATTACCAGTTCGCGACTACGCGGCAGGCACAAGGCAATCCGCTCGCCAGCCAGATCCAGACCCAGGCGCTCGCCACGGGCAACCACGGCACGACCCAGTTCGGCATAGCTGAGCGTGCCCTTTTCATCCTGCAACGCAATCGACTCAGGCTTCAGCACGCACTGTTGAGTGAACGCCTGCCAGGCGTTGCTGAGGACCAGCGGAGTGCCTTCACCCTTGAGCAGCGATTGCTGCTCGGCTGGCAACCAGTCGAGTTCGGCAAAGGGTACTTCGGGCTGTTCGAGCACGGCATGGACCAGTGCCACGAACTGGTCACGGTAACGCTCGACAGTCTCATGCAGGTACAACGCCTTGCTGTAGCGCCACCGGCACAGGAAACCCTCTTCCTCGTCGATGACCACCATGTTCAGCTCGTGGGCTGCGCCACGCTGCTCCGATAGCAAACGGTCGACATACTGCTCGAAAGGCGCAATACGCTCCTTGTTGAGGGTGAACATATGCTGGAACAGCGGCGCTCTGCCCATCTGTCGTGGCAAATCGAGCTGTTTGACCAGACGCGAGAACGGATAGTGGCGGTGTTGAAGAGCTTGCTTGACGGTAGCGTCTACCTGCTTCGCCCATTCGCCACTGGACACGTCGCGGCGCAGACGACAGCGGATCGGCAATGGATTGACCAGATAACCCGGCAGGTTCAGGTGCTCACGGCGCAAACGCCAGCCACTGGGAGTGCCCAGCACGAAGTCGTCCTGCCCGGACAATACGCCGAGAAACTGCTGGAACAGCGAGAACCAGAACACATAAGGCGTTACACCCAAGCCTCGGGCGACTGAGCGGATTCTGGCTGTGACGACCGGATCGAAACGAACCGACAACTCGCCGCCCTTGAATGCCTGATTGCTGCCATAAGGGAAATCCGTCGGCAACTCCAGGGGCGGAGCTTCGGCCAGTTGCGCCTGCCACCATGCCAGTTCAGCAGGTTCGGCCGCTTCGCTGCGAATATGCAGATCACTGCAATAATCGCGATACGCGTCGGGATTTACCGGAGCCAGCGACTGACCATCGAGCAACGCGAACAGCTCATTGAGTACGGTGTAGAACGTGGCCAGGTCCGCAGCGATGTGGTGAATCACCAGCAACACGCTGTATTCGGTAACGTCGCCCTGAGAGTTGCTCAGCAGGACAACACGGCTGACCTCGGCGGCTTCCAGATTGAACGGCTTGTCGGCCAGCCCGGTAATGTGTTGCTGCAAGGTATCGGCATCTGCGGCCTGCAATGCCACACGCTGCAAGGGCTGGATCTGCTCGCGATGACTCCATTGCAGCAGTTCGCCATTACGCTCTGCATAGGCCGTGCACAACATCGGGTAACGCTGCTGTACCGTGACCCAGGCATCCTGAAGGCGCTTGGGCAGATCATCGGTGACAAATTGCGCCTTGATGCGCCCGGCATAAGCGATGTTATAGGCGCAATTGTCAGGCTCCAGACGCTGTAGAAACCAGAGAGCCTGCTCGTTATCCGTCAATGGGCGGGCATCGAAATAATCGGGATGCTGTTGCAACCAGCGCAGTACCTCAGGACTTTTGGCCTGCAGTTCGGCTACCAGCTCATCGTTCAAGGCGCCCTGTGATCCGTGGGCAATGGCTAACTGGCCTTCGGCTATAGACAGGCGAATTCCGCGCAGCCAGCAGCGATGCATCAGGCGATCCATTTGTTGTCCTTTTTCTACTTGTTCGAAGTAAGCCGTCTATTGCGACAGCTTTCCAGATGAGAGTGCTCAGCTTGCCGAAGCAGGCTCCGCCATGGCGACCACGACCTTGCGTGCGCCCTGGAATGTCGAGCGGCCGTGGGCCACCAGCATATTGTCGAGCATCAGTACGTCGCCTGCCTGCCAGGGGAAACTGACCTGGCAGCGCTGGAGAACAGCGCGTACATGCTCAAGAGCTTCCAGCTCGATGGGTGAACCGTCGCCGTAAAAAACGTTACGCGGCACGCCTTCCTCGCCAACGATGGAAATCAGCGTCTCGCGTACCGCCGGTGCAAGATTGGATATGTGAAACAGGTGCGCCTGATTGAACCAGACCCACTCGCCGCTCACCGGATGCCGGGCAACGGCCTGACAGACCTGACGAGTTGAAAGCTCGCCCTCTTCATCCCACTCGAATTCGATATTGCTGGCCTTGCAGAACTGCTCGACCTGCGCCCGGTCTTCGGTGTTGAAAGCCTGTTGCCATGGCAGATCCAGACCATTGCCGTAATTGCGCACATACATCAGGCGCTTGTCGGCAAAACGTTGGCGAATGACCGGATCAAGCTGTCGATAGACCTCACGACTGTCGGCAATCGGGGTTTCTCCGCCGACCTGGGACGCCTGCACGCAATGAAACCAGATCTTCATCGGCCAGTTCAGGGAATAGGACTGTTCATTGTGCAGCGGAATGACCTGATGGGCCGGGTATTCGGTGGAGGTGTAGACGCGGTTGTTGAGTTTGGTGCGTGGCGTGGAAGCGTAGTCGTAGGTCAGCAGTTCATGGCCGAAGCTACAGGCAAACGCTTCAAAGTCGGCTTCGCCTTCGAAGGCAAAGCCTCGGAACAGAACACCACCGGCGCGGGGCAATTCAGCCTCGACCACCTGCTGGATCTGCTCGCGATGGGCTTGCCAGGTATCGCCGGCAGCCGGCGCCTGAAAGATGAACGGCAGGGTCAGTTCGCTCCCTTGAGAAACCTCCATGGATTGAACCTGTGCACGCGCCACACCCGTTTCCATTTGAACCCCTCGCCATCCCGATAAGCGTATTTTTTGGAGAGCACAAACTAATACAAACGAGTACCAACATCAATAGAGAATGATTGTCATTTATGACATTTGTATCAAAATTGACACAACTTATTGAGCTTGCAGCACGCTCTCCCGCTCGCCGATATGCGACATCAGCAAATAGGCTGAACCTAACAGGCCTTGCATCGTATCGGCATAGCGGCTGCGGTTCAGATAAAGGAACTGACGATTCTTGACCGCAAACAGATTCTGCCATTGCGGCGACTGCCGGAAGGCCGCCGTGCTGGTCTCCGAATCTAGCAGCTCTTCATATGTATCAATAATGAAATCACTGTTGAAGTCGCCAATTCGCTCCAGGCTGTAGGGCACGTTCTGCCGTGCAGCGCTGTAAGCCGGGACACGTCCCAGGCCAAAATCGGCGATGACATCATCCATGCCACCACGACCGATCAACTGGAAACCATCGGTGTAGACCTCAAGCGTCGTGACGGTGATTCGCGAAGGATCCTTGACACGTTTCTTGAACTCCTTGACGACCCATTGGTACTCACCGAGCATTTCCGCGTAACGCTGTTGCTTGCCCACCAGCTCGGCCAGTTCCCTGGCGTAGGTCTTGATATCGCTTTCCCGCGCAGGCAAGAGCACCACCGGCGCAATCTTGCTGAGCTTCTCCTTGATATCCGCGTGATATGACAATCCGATGATCAGGTCGGGCTTCAAGGCCGCAATCGCTTCCAGATCGGGCGCCTGATGCGAGCCGATGTATTGGATGCCCGTCACATCGAAGCGCTCCTGAGTACCGCGAATCAGCACATCGGAAAACAGCTTCTTGCGCCCGGTGGAGCCGCACGGCTTGACGCCCAGTTCCAGCAATTGCGTGGTCAGGCTGAAGTCATGCAGCGACACGATGCAATGCGGTGCCACAGGCACTTCGACCCGGCCAAAGCTGTTCTCGAACACCCTGGTTTCTGCAGCGTTCACCTTTACGGCCAGCAATGCCAGAGGCACACACAACATGCACGCCACACCCCGGAAAAATCCTTTCACCCGCACTTACCCCCAGACAATTTTGTTTCAGCGATTGCGCTGTCGCGCCAATAACACCATCAGATAAGGCGCACCGATAATGGCGACCACCAGCCCGGCCGGTAGCTGCAAGGGCGGAAAGATGCCCCTTCCCAGTGTGTCGCCAGCCAGAACCAGCAGCGCCCCGAACAGCGCCGACAAGGGCATCAAGGCGCCATGGCGATCACCCGCCAGTTGCCGCGCCAGATGCGGAGCAACCAGCCCGACAAAAGTCATGGTGCCGACATTCGCCACAGCCGCCGCTGTCAGCATGACGCTGCACAGCAACAAGGAAACCATGACACCCGTGACATTCAAGCCTCGGCTGAGCGCAACCTTTTCCCCCAGTTGCAGCAGGTTCAACTGCCGATGACAGAACAACAGCGGCACACCCGCCAGCACCAACCAGAACCCCAGGCTGTGGACCTGCGCCCAGCCGGCCCGATGCAGGCTGCCACCCAGCCACATCAGTGCCGACTCCACCTGATCGATATTGCCGTAAGTGATCAACAGATCGGCGACCGCGCTCAGCATGGCAGTAAGCCCGACGCCCACCAGAATCAGGCGCAGCGGCGAGATGCCCTGACGCCAGGACAACAGCGCCACAAAGAACGCCACCGCCAGGCCACCGGCCAGCGCCGCCAATGGATACAGTTCCAGCGGCAGAAGCCCGGGCCAGAGCACGATGATCAGCAGCATGGTGACGCTGGCGCCCGACTCCACACCCACCAGACCGGGCGCCGCCAGCGGATTGCGGGTCAACGACTGCATCAGCAGGCCGGCCAGGGACATGGCCGCCCCCGCCAGGATCGCCAGCACCACACGGGGCAAGCGCAGCTCCCAGAGCAGATTGCGGACTGTCGGGCTGGCTTGTTCGGGTGCCAGCACTGCCTGCCAGGCCTGGGCAACACTCAGGGAAAAACTGCCAACGGTCAGCGCATAAAGGGCCAGCCCGATCACAGCTCCTGTCAGCACCACCACTGAAATCAGGTCGATGGGCCGGGCAATCCAGGGCAGCAACGGCAAGGCTCTGGGCAAGGTCAGTCCGGCGCGCCTCATTTGACCTTCCTCAGTACCAGGATGACAAAAACGGGACCGCCGATCAGGGCCGTCACGATACCGGTATTGAGCTCGAACGGACTGACCACGGTGCGCGCCGCAATATCCGCCAGAATCAGCAGCAACGCGCCAAGCAAGGGCGCGGCCAGCAGCAGACGACGATAATCATCGCCAAACAGCAGGCGCGCCGCATGGGGTACCACCAGCCCGACAAAACCGATAGGCCCTGCCAGCGCCACCGCACACCCGGACAACAGGACCACCGAGGCCAGCCCGAACACGCGCATCCGCAACAAGCTGACCCCCATGCCGGCAGCCGCTTGCGGCCCCAGCCGGTGAGCATTCAAGGCCCGCACATTGAGCAGACACAGAAACATGCCCAGCAAGACATAAGGCCAGACCCAGGTCTGCATGGTGCCGCCGGTCACGCCGATGGAGCCGCTCAGCCAGCGCCGCAGGCTGTCGAGGCCTTGCTGATCGAGCAGCAACAGAATTGAAGTGATTGCACTGAACAGCGCCGCAATCATGGCACCCGACAGCGTCAATCGAATCGGGTTATGGCCCCTGCCCGCCAGCAGCAGGACGCCGATGGCAGCCGTCAGCGCACCGGCAAAGGCAAATAACGGAATCATCGACAAATCGTTGCCCGGCATCACCAGCAGCCCGAACACCACGAACAGTGCCGCGCCGCTGTTGATACCGAGAATCCCCGGATCGGCCAGCGGGTTATCGCCGACTGCCTGCATGATGGTACCGGCAAGCCCGAGGCTGGCACCGACCAGCAGCGCGACCAGCAGGCGCGGCAGGCGACTGCCACGAATGACACTGTGATCGGGATTGCCCGGCACATAGGCAACCAGTGCCTGCCAGGTTTCGTGCCAGGGAATGCTTTTTGCGCCAACCGCCAGATGAATCAGTGCGGCCAGGGCGATTGCCATCAACAGACCCAGCCAGACCGGCAACCGTAGACCGTGACTCACATCGCCTCCTGCACGGGCAGCGACTTGCTTCGGTTCGACTGCGGGACGCATAACGGGTCGCCGGAATAAGGGTCGGTGATGATGTGTGCATCCAGATCGAAGACTGCCTTGAGGTTTTCCCGGGTGAACACCTCGGCAGGCGCGCCCTGGGCCAGCAAACGACCGCCGCGCATCATCACCAGATGATCGGCGTAACGTGCGGCCTGGTTCAGGTCATGCAGGACTGCCACGATGGTCTTGCCCTGCTCGCGAAGATCCACCAGCAGTTCGAGCAGCGTGATTTGATGGGCGATATCAAGAAAGGTGGTGGGCTCGTCCAGCAGAATCACCGGCGTATCCTGAGCGAGGGTCATGGCAATCCAGCAGCGCTGCAACTGCCCGCCCGACAGGGTTGCCAGCGAACGATCGAGCAGAGAGTGGATACCGGTCAGCTCGATGGCACGGTCGATGGCCTGCTGGTCCTGCTCGGACCATTGGCGCCACCAGCTCTGCCAGGGGAAACGCCCCTGCATCACCAGTTCACGCACGCTCATGCCAGCGGGTGATGTCGCACGCTGAGGCAGCAATGCCATCTGTTGTGCCAGCGCCCGACGTGAATACTGGCGCAGCGGCTTGCCGGCCACCTGAACCTCGCCTGCGTTCGGGCGCAGCATATGTGCAAGCACATTGAGCAAGGTGGTCTTACCGCAGCCATTGGCACCGATCAGCGCCGTGAAACGGCCTTCGGGAATGTCCAGGCTGACACCATTGAGAATCTGCTGTTCGCCATAGCTCAACCGCACTCCGGTGGCTTTCAGCATGGCCTTCCCTCCGCACGGGAGAGGGCTAATCGAATCACTCATCGAGCAATGCCCTGCATCGTTTTTTCGTCCCGTCAGGCTATCAGGGGCATCAGTGGGCCACAGAATGTATCGAAAATGAAATAAATCTGTACCTACGCAACAATCTTAATGCTAAACCTTATCATTTACAGATAAAGTACGGCCCGTCGATACCAGCCCGGTTGAGCCGCTGATGGCACAGGATGCAGGGCATATGGCTATTCCTAAAGTCAAAATGTAAATCCAAGGACTCCCTCGATGCTTGAAAGAAAAACAACAGTTAGCACCGAAAACCGTTACACACGACGCCCTCCTGTGTTTCACCTGACCACCCTGGCATTGGCTTTGAGCAGCGTCATCTCGGCGCAGGCAATCGCGGCGGACGAAGCATCCGACAAGAATGCCGTTCAACTCACCAATATCAACATCAACGCCGACACCCCGGAAAACCCGACTGCCCCGCTGGCCGGCAAGGTTGCCCTGCGCAATACCAGTGCCACCAAGACCAACGCGGCCATCACCGAAACACCGCAGTCGCTGTCCGTGGTGACTGCCGATGAAATCAACGACCGCAAGTCCGACACCCTGGCCGATGCCCTGAGCTATACGCCGGGCTTCACCAGCCAGCCATCGAGCTTCAATCGCACGTCCGACCGCTTCCGTATCCGCGGTTTCGACGTAGAGTCTGCTACCGGTGGTTCGCTGCGTGACGGCCTGCGCTTGCAGAACAACTCCTACGACGGCGTTCAGGAACCCTACGGCCTTGAGCGTGTGGAAGTGATCCGTGGCGCGGCCTCGGTCCTGTACGGCCAGTTGTCGCCTGGCGGATTCGTCAACGGCGTCAGCAAGCGTCCGACCGACACCCCGCTTCATGAGCTGGGTCTGCAATACGGCAACAATGATCGCAAGCAACTGACGGGCGACTTCAGCGGCCCGCTGGGCGACAGCGATACCCTCAGCTATCGCCTGACCCTGTTGCAACGCGACAGTGGCACTCAGCAGGACCATATCAATGACGACAAGCTCTACATTGCTCCGGCCCTGACCTGGCGTCCCAATGAAGACACGTCACTGACCTTGCTGGCTTTCCACCAGAAAAGCGACACGCGCTTCTCGGCGCCACTGCCTTATCAGCTCGTCAAAGGCCTCGGCAACGGCCCCTTTACCATTGGCCGTCACGACTTCATCGGTGAGCCCGGCTACGACGACATGAATGGCGAAATGTCCGCCATCGGTTATGAGTTCGAGCATAACTTCAACGACAACATCCGCATCAGCAACAAGCTGCGTTATTACGAAGCGGAGATGAAGTGGAAGTACTTGCAGATCCCGAACAATAACGCCGCAGCAATAGCGGCTGTCAATTCGGCTGCCAGAAATGGCTTGCTGACTCGCCAGTACAGCGACCGTCACGAGCGCTCCAGGGCCTTGGCCAGCGATACAAACGTCGAAGCACGCTGGAACATCGGCGGTGTGGAAAACACTTTTCTGATCGGTGCCGACACCTATGATGCATCCTATGACTCGCATAACTTCAGGGGCAACGCGCCCTCTTTGAATCTCGCCACCTACAACTATGGGCAGCCGGTGGTAGTGAACAAGGCGCTGGCCCTTGAACGTGGCTCTCAGATCGATACCCTGCAGACCGGAGTCTATCTGCAAGACCAGATCAAGTTCGACGATCACTGGCTGCTGCTACTCGGTGGTCGCCACGACTGGGCTAACCAGGATCAGAGAGCTTTTGCCAACGGCCAGAAACGGCACCAGTCGGACGAATCAACCACTTGGCGCGCAGGCCTGGTGTACCAGGCAGATAACGGCCTGGCTCCATACATCAGCTACAGCGAATCCTTCTTCCCGGTATCGGTGGCGGATGCGCCTACCCAGAGCTTCGCACCGACCGAAGGCAAGCAGTATGAAATGGGTATTCGCTACCAGCCCCCTGGCAGCAATATCCTGTTGAGTGCAGCTGTTTATGAGCTGACTCAGAAAAACGTTCTGAGGCCTGACCTTGCCGGGAATGTCTCACAAGTGGGCGAACAGCGCTCCCGTGGATTTGAACTTGAAGCCAAGGCCGATGTAACGCCGCAACTCAGCGTCATTGCCACCTATGCCTACACCGATGCACGCATTACCGAAAGTGCGATCCAAGCCGAAGTGGGCCAACGCAGCGAAGATACGCCTTATCATCAGGCCGCATTGTGGACCGACTACAACTTCGCCCTGTTCGGCATTCCGCAACTGAAGATTGGTGGTGGTGCGCGCTACAAGGGCACAACCCAGGCTTCGGGTATCGAGTCGCAGATGCCGGCTTACTTCCTGTTTGACGCCATGGCCAGCTACCAGATCGACAAGAACTGGGACATTGCCCTTAACGCCAACAACGTGACGAACAAGAAATACACCTACTGTGAATTTGCGATTTGCCGTTACGGCGATGAGCGCGAGCTGGTGACTTCCGTCAATTTCAGGTGGTAAAAACCCTGTAGGAACGAATTCATTCGTGAAGCTTTTCGCGAATGAATTCGCTCCCACGACTCACCCCTTCGGTTTCGCAGCCTCCAGCACCCCTCGGATAACCTGCGATTGCCACGCAAAGTACGGGTTGTAAGTCAGGCGCGCATGCACCTTGCCCGATTCACGATAGCCCCACTCGGAATACCATACCTCTTCCCCTGCCTCACAACGCGCAACATCCTTGGCATTCAGGCCATTCCAGCAGAAACGCAGTTTCCCCGATCGACCATACAGAGCGTTTTGCGGCGAAAACAGGATGCCCATATGGGAAAACTGGCTGATACGCTCGTCCGCCAGGCGATCTGTGCGGGTCAGGATGCGTGATGAATCCGGTGCGCCGGCCTTTTCCTGGCCATACCAGATCAATCGGCTGGCAGGGTTTGTAAAGCGGCTGCTGAACAGTTCTCGCACATACTGCACGTCGACCACGGAGTCCTTTTCACTGAGAACAATGGCCACGGGCCGGTCGAAGTTTTCATGTTCTATAAAGCTGCGAACCGCCACGCTGCTGCGGTAGAACTGGGCGAAACCGTTCGTAGGCACGTTGTAATAGCGTACGGGCGATTGCTGCGGACGAGACTCGTTGGGCGGGACGATCCAGGTCCTGACATGGGCCAGCCATGGCGTGACCCAATCGAAGGTGGCACTGGAGCGGATGGCCGGTGAAAACAGCACAAGGCCATTGATGGCGGGATCCTTCATGGCATAGGCGAGCGCCAGATTGGCACCGGTCGAAAACCCGCCCAGGTAAACCTCAGGGAACTCCTGTCGTAGCAGTGCAACCTGCTCCTGCACCAGTTGCTGCCATTCTTCCAGGTGGATGTCGATCAGGTCTTCAGGCCGGGTGCCATGCCCTGGCAGCAATGCAACACGCACGACATAGCCCTGATCGGCGAAATCCTGAGCGACGTCAACGAATGACCAGGGTGAATCTCCCAGCCCATGCAGCAAGAGCAGCGCCTTGCCGGACGGTGCTGCAGGACGGATCTCGAAAGGGGCGTTCCACACCAGCTCATTGTCACGGCTTTCAGTCTGGAAAAGACGCCGATCACGAATTTCCTGCCGTGTATCCTGCAGATACGCCTGAAAACTCGCGTGGTGTGTAATGGTTTTTTCAGCCTCTGGCTGACGGGTGCATCCCATGGCCAGAATCATGAATGCCATGCTGGCCGCTACCCTGGCCATGAGTGACTGGTGCATCGTTTCCCAACCCCGATCCTTGCTGAATGTTGTTCATCGTAATCATCCGCCCACACCAGCGATACTTTATTTAGCGGGTGGTTTCACACGTCATGGTTTGCCCTGCCCTGCATCCTTTCGTAAAATGCCCGCCACCCTCGGGAAAGCCTTGATACAGCGAGCTTCCCACTCATTGATCAGCGCAGTCAGGACATCCGTGGCAAGAAAATCCAGAAGGGATCTCATCAATGCAACGGGCACAGGCGATGCACCGGTCACGGTCATCGATGTAGCGCGTGCAGCCGGGGTTTCCCCCATCACGGTTTCTCGCGCGGTCAATCGTCCCGAGCTGGTCAGCGATGCAACCCGTGAGCGGGTGCTGGAAGTGGTCAAGGCCATGGGTTATGTGCCCAATCTTCTGGCTGGCAGCCTTGCCAGCAGCAAAAGCAAGCTGGTAGCTATCCTGCTGCCCACCATTGCCCACTCGATTTTTGCCATTGCCGTGCAAGCCATCATGGATCGCCTGACGGACGCCGGGTATCAGTCGTTGCTTGGCCCCACCGGCTACTCCCCGGAAAAGGAAGAGTCTCTGCTGGAAGCCATTCTTGGTCGTCGCCCCGACGGTATCGTGCTGACCGGTACGCTGCACACCGAAGGCAGCCGCGCCCGGCTGGCCAGCGCCGGTATTCCGGTGGTCGAGGCCTGGGACCTGAGCGACACGGCGCTGGATATGCAGGTCGGTTTCTCCCATGAAAAGGTGGGTGAATTTGTGGCCGATCACTTCGTCGCCAAAGGCTATGAGCGCTTTTCGGTGATCACGGTCGACGATCCTCGCGGGATTCGCCGCTGCAACAGCCTGATTCAACGCCTGGAACAACATGGCCTGTCTGAAGTGCCAGTCGAGGTGCTGCCTTTGCCCGCGACCTGGGAAGTGGGCCGCGAAGGACTCAAGCGTCTGCTGCTGCGCCCCGAGCGCCCGCAACTGGTGTTCTGCAGTTCCGATACCGTCGCCATGGGCGTACTCGCCCAGGCCACAGAGTTGGGTTTGCGGGTTCCCCAGGACATTGCCGTGCTGGGCTTCGGCGATACGACCAACAGTCGGTTCGCGCAACCGGCGCTGTCGACCATCAGCGTCAACTCCACACTGATGGGCCATGAAGTCGCACAGGCTCTATTGCGCCGCTTTGAGGGTGATACCTCGGTCACCCACTTCGACAGTGGCTTCTCGCTGATCGAACGCGCCAGCACCTGATCCCCCTTCGTTTTCAAAAAATCTGCTGTTCTGGGCTTGAATGATAACGTTATCTGAATAATGATAACGTTATCGTTGTACGACAACGGATGAGTCGGCTTGCCCTGCTCACACTTATCTACCCGCATAAAAACAACTAGTGGGAGCGTCATCCATGCAAGAACCGAAGAAAACCCGCGCCCGGTATCTGATCCTGCTCATGCTGTTTCTGGTGACCACGATCAACTTTGCCGACCGCGCAACCATCTCCATTGCCGGGTCCAGCATCCAGAAAGACCTGGGTATCGACTCCATTACCCTCGGCTACATCTTTTCCGCTTTCGGCTGGGCCTATGTGCTTGGCCAGATCCCCGGCGGCTGGCTGCTGGACCGCTTCGGCTCCAAGAAGGTCTACGCGGCAAGCATCTTCACCTGGTCTCTGTTCACCCTGCTGCAAGGCTATATCGGTGAGTTCGGGGTCGGCACGGCGGTGGTGGTGCTGATCCTGCTGCGCATGATGGTCGGTCTGGCCGAAGCGCCCTCCTTTCCGGGCAATGCGCGCATCGTGGCTTCATGGTTCCCGACCAAGGAACGCGGTACGGCTTCGGCGATTTTCAACTCGGCCCAGTACTTCGCCACAGCCCTGTTCGCACCGCTGATGGGCTGGATCGTCTACCGCTTCGGCTGGCAGTACGTATTCATCTTCATGGGCGCCATAGGCATCGTGTTCTCGATGATCTGGATGAAGGTCATCTACAGCCCGAAGGATCACCCGCTGGCCAACGCTGAAGAAGTCCGCTACATCGCCGAAAACGGCGGCCTGATAGATCTCGATGACAGGAAAAAGAAAGCCGATGGCGGCCCGAAATGGGATTACATCCGTCAACTGCTCACCAACCGCATGATGGCCGGTGTCTATCTCGGGCAGTTCTGCATCAACTCGCTGACGTACTTCTTCCTGACCTGGTTCCCTGTGTACCTGGTCCAGGAGCGCGGCATGACCATCCTCAAGGCTGGCCTCATCGCCTCACTGCCTGCCATCTGCGGTTTCCTGGGTGGCGTGCTGGGCGGTGTGTTCTCGGACATGCTGCTGCGACGCGGCAACTCCCTGAGCGTGGCGCGTAAAACGCCTATCGTCGTCGGCATGCTGCTGTCGATGTCGATGATCATCTGCAACTACGTCGAAGCCGACTGGATGGTTGTCGCGTTCATGGCGCTGGCCTTTTTCGGCAAGGGCGTCGGGGCGCTGGGCTGGGCGGTGGTATCCGATACCTCCCCGAAACAGATCGCCGGTCTGGCTGGCGGCCTGTTCAACACCATCGGCAACCTGTCCTCGATCAGCACACCTATCGTGATCGGTTACATCATCGCCGCCACCGGCTCGTTCAAGATGGCCCTGGTCTTTGTCGGCGCCAACGCCTTGATCGCCGCCATCAGCTACCTGTTCATCGTGGGCGATATCAAGCGCATTCACCTCAAGGGGATCAGTGATCCGCTGGAAGACAAGCCGCTACAGGCTGATTCGCCAGCCGCTCCTCACACTCCTCGCTGACTCACAACAAGAAAGGACTTTGATTCATGACTGCTCAGACTTCCAGCCAGGTAACACGCGGCGCTCCGGTCATCACTGAACTGCAGGTCGTTCCCGTTGCGGGCCACGACAGCATGCTGCTCAACCTCAGCGGCGCCCACAGCCCGTACTTCACTCGAAACGTGCTGATCCTCAAGGACAACGCCGGCCATATCGGCGTCGGCGAAGTCCCGGGCGGCGAAGGTATTCGCAAAACCCTGGAAGACGCCAGGGACCTGCTGATCGGCCAGTCCATCGGCAATTACCAGCATCTGCTGAAACAGGTCCGAACCGCCTTTGCCGATCGCGACGTCGGCGGCCGTGGCCTGCAAACCTTCGATCTGCGTATCACCATCCATGCCGTCACGGCCGTGGAATCCGCCCTGCTGGATCTGCTTGGCCAGCACCTGGAAGTGCCGGTATGCGCCCTGCTCGGTGAAGGTCAGCAACGGGATGCAGTGGAAATGCTGGGCTATCTGTTCTATGTCGGCGATCGCACCCGTACCGACCTGGCCTATCGCTCGGAGGCCGATGCCGATAACGCCTGGTTCCGCTTGCGCAACGAAGAAGCCCTGACCCCGGAAAAGATCGTCAGCCTGGCTGAAGCGGCCTATGAGCGTTATGGCTTCAAGGATTTCAAGCTCAAAGGCGGCGTGTTGCGCGGTGATGAAGAGATCGAAGCGGTCACGGCCCTGGCCGAGCGCTTCCCGGACGCGCGCATCACACTGGACCCGAACGGCGCCTGGTCATTGAAAGAAGCCATCCGCCTGTGCCGCGACCAGCATCATGTGCTGGCGTATGCCGAAGACCCGTGCGGTGCGGAAAACGGTTTCTCCGGGCGTGAAGTCATGGCCGAGTTCCGTCGCGCCACCGGCTTGCGCACCGCAACCAACATGATCGCGACCGACTGGCGTCAGATGGGCCACGCCATTCAATTGCAGTCGGTGGATATTCCGCTGGCCGATCCGCACTTCTGGACCATGCAGGGTTCGGTGCGTGTCGCGCAGATGTGTAATGAGTGGGGGCTGACCTGGGGTTCACATTCCAATAACCACTTCGATATTTCCCTGGCGATGTTCACCCAGGTTGCGGCTGCCGCTCCTGGCCAGATCACCGCCATCGACACCCACTGGATCTGGCAGGACGGACAGCGCCTGACCAAAGAGCCGCTGAAAATCGAGGGAGGCCTTGTGGCCGTGCCGAAAAAGCCGGGCCTTGGGATCGAACTGGATATGGACGCCCTGCAAAAGGCCCATGAAGTCTACAAGGGCATGGGGCTGGGTGCCCGTGACGACGCCACCGCCATGCAGTACCTGATTCCGGACTGGACGTTCAACAACAAGCAGCCTTGCCTGGTGCGCTGATCGATTCCCAGCTGTAGACCCGAAACTGGCCACTCCGTTGGCAGCCGGCGCACAACCCCCTTGTGCGCCGTTTTTTATCGTCCTCGAAAAACCCTGATGTATACCCTGCCAAAGTCGCAAACATGTAACAGAATGCGTACAGAATCCAGTACACAACTCGGCTGTCCTATCCTCCTTATCGCTTTAGATATCAACGGCAAGATGTTGATTTGAAGGCAATATAGCCCCATAAAACTTCACCTCTCAGCTCGTCTGAAGCCTTTCAAACCCTGGCTTTTTGCTACATCAAAATGTATATACAAGCAATCACGCACATTCACATTCGTGACCGAGATCTCTTTATTGACGTCGAAAATGGGTCCCGCTACATCATCATGGATGAAAAAATGCCCCATAATCTGTTTCCGCAAATTGGCCCAGTCATCGCCAGTATTGGTAGTCGGAATTTCTCACGTGCGTTTCAGGAGCTGATCAATACGCAGCTTGGAATCGATGCCGCACATCTTCATGCGCTGCCACAGCCCCTGCAATCCGAGCACTCCAGCGCTCGGGCGATGTTTGACGAAACCGTCACCTCACCACGCGCCCTCAGTATGTTCACGGATTCGGTTCACCTTTACCCATTGCAGGAGTCCGATGGCTACTGCTGCCGAATCACGGTTTTCCGTGCGCCTCCTTCGCTCTGTTTCTCCGCTGGCGAGCGTCGTCGGTTGAAAGACATCTCTCCGTTTCTGTTTTCGATACTCGAAAAACATGTGGAAGCCTTACAGGCTGTCTTGTCCAGAGCCGAGGCCAACAAAACTGAAAGCCTTGAAGACCGCTTCCACGAGCGCCTTCGCGAAACCGGCCTGACGCTTTCCGAGCGGGAAACACAGGTCTGTCTCGGGCTGCTGGCCGGGCATACGGCCCTGGAACAGGCCGAGCGTTTGACGCTGAAGGTCAATACCGTGGGCAGTTATCAGCGCCGCGCCGCCGTCAAGCTGGGGATCAGCGGGCGCAACTCGTTGATGCGCTGGATGTATGCGTCAGCCGAGGGCGTTTCCATGGCCAACTGAGGCCCTGGAAACACCCTGGGGCGCGGGTATCAATCCCGCGCCAGCGCCTCGATAGGATCAAGCCTTGCCGCATTGCGTGCCGGTACAAAACCGAACAGCACGCCAATCAATGTCGAACAGGCGAAGGCGGTGACGATCGAAGCCGGTGAGAACACCATCTCCCACTGTTTGACGAACAGCGTAAACAGGTAGCCGATCCCGTACGACAACGCGATACCGATAACCCCGCCTATCAGGCAGACCATCACAGCCTCCACCAGAAACTGCTGGCGGATATCCGACTGGCGAGCGCCGACGGCCATGCGGATACCGATTTCACGGGTGCGCTCGGTCACCGACACCAGCATGATGTTCATCACCCCGATACCACCGACCACCAGGGAAATCACCGCGATCAGCGACAGCAGCAAGGTCAGCGAGCGACTGGTTTTCTGCACTGTCTGCATGACGCTGTCGAGGTTATTGGTGAAGAAGTCCTTGGTGCCGTGGCGCTGCAGCATGAGGGCCTTGATCTCTTCCTCCACCTGCTTGCTCGGCATGCCGTCCTTGACCCGCACGCTGATGCTGTCCAGATGGCGCTGGCCCAGCACACGACCGGCTGCCGTCTCGTAAGGCATCCAGATATTGAGGGTATTGCCAGCGATGAACAGGTTCTTGTGATCGCTGGTAACACCAATCACCGTACACGGCAGATTGCCGATCAGGATCACCTTCCCCAACGGATTCACACCCGGCCCGAACAGCCGCTGCGCGGTATTGTGATCGAGCACCACCACCTGGGCCTGACGCCGTGCATCCTGCTCGTTGAAGGTGATGCCGGCCGCCAGCTGGATGTTGCGTACCTGGAAGTACCGGTTGCTGACGCCGTTAAGCTGGGCATCGACGTCAATGTTGCGATAGCGAACCAGCATGCTGCGACCAACCACCGGCGTAGCGCTGTCGATGTAATACATCCGGTTGAGCGCCGCGACGTCGGACGGCAACAGGGTTTCGATGGACTTGGCCCGGCTGTCACCGAAGTTGCTGCCGGCGTAGATATCGATGGTGTTGCTGCCGATGGCCTGGATGTCCTTGAGCACGTAGCGCTTGGCCCCTTCGCCAATGGCCGAGATGGACACTACCGAGGTGATACCGATGATGATCCCGAGCATGGTCAGCAAGGTGCGCATGCGGTGCGAAATCAGGGCGATCCAGGCCATGTTGAAGGCTTCGCGAAACAGGCCGAGGCTGACACCCAGGCGCCGGGCCGCGCCCTGATGCTGCAACTGCGGCTCGGGTTCGGGCGCAGCCTGTGCCTTCTGCACCGTGCGCTGGTCACTGATGATCTCGCCATCACTGACTTCGATGATGCGCTCGGCGTGGGCCGCGACCTTGGGGTCGTGGGTGACCAGAATCACCGTATGGCCGAGGCCATGCAGCTCAAGAAGGATGTTCATCACTTCCTTGCCGCTGGCGGTGTCCAGGGCACCGGTGGGTTCGTCGGCCAGAATCACCTGGCCGCCGTTCATCAAGGCACGGGCAATACTCACCCGTTGCTGCTGCCCACCGGACATCTGGCTCGGCCTGTGCGACAGGTGCCCACTGAGCCCCAGGCGCGTCAGCAACTCTGACGCACGCTGATGCCGCTGCGCCTGGGATTTGCCGGCATACACAGCCGGGATCTCGACGTTGCGCACGGCATCCAGGTGCGGCAGCAAGTGATAGCGCTGGAAAATGAAGCCGAAATGGTCACGACGCAGCGCCGCCAGTTCCTCGTCGTCGAGGTCACGGGTTTCCTGGCCGTTGACCTTGTAGCTGCCGCCGCTGGCATGGTCCAGACACCCGAGGATGTTCATCAGCGTCGACTTGCCCGAGCCCGAGGCACCGATGATCGCCACCAGCTCGCCTGCATGAATCGCCAGATCGATGTGCTTGAGTGCCAGAAACTCGCGGTCTCCGGCCATGAAACTGCGGCTGACACCTTGCAGGTGCAGGATCGGGCTGCCTGTATCGATCGTCGTCTCGTGGAGAGCTGCAACCTCTACCTTCTGGTTCATGCTCAGGACCCCGCCACGGTCGCTGACGGATCGGCGATGACCACCTGATCACCTTCGGCGAGCCCGTTCTTGATCTCCACCTGAACGTTATTGTTGATCCCGGTCTGAACCTTGCGCTCCTGGGCGAAACCGCTCTTGTCCAGGACACGAACGGTGTAGACACCTTCTGCATCGCGATTGCCCAGCGCTGCCACCGGCATGCTCAGGGCATTCTTGGCGGTGTCGAGAACGATACGCACCTGAGCGGTCATGGAGATGCGCAGGCGATGATCGAGGTTCGGCACTTCAAACAACGCGTTATAGAACACTGCCGAGTTCTGCTTGGATGACGAACCGCTGCCTTCGGTTTCCAGGTAGTCCTGTGGCGCTGGCTCGGTGCCGCGCAGCGTGGCGTAGTAGCGTTTCTCTTCACCCAGAATCGTGAAGTAGACCTCCTGACCCGTGCTGATATGAATCACGTCAGCCTCTGAAACCTGAGCCTTGATGGTCATGGTGTCCAGGTCCGCCAGCTTGAGCAGTACCGGCGCAAGTTGCTGGGCGATAACGGTCTGGCCTTCCTGGGTCACGATACCTACCACGTCGCCGTCGATGGGCGCGACGATGCGGGTGTAGCCCAGATTGACCTTGGCCGTGTCGATCTGCACCTGGGCGCTTTTGATCTGAGCATCCAGGGCGCTGACGTTGGCTTGCTGCACTTCATAGTCGGACTCGGCATTCTCGAAGTCCTGACGGGAAATAGACTGATCGGTCTGTAATTCCTTGTAGCGATCATAAAGGCGCTTGGCCTGTTTCATCTGGGCTCTGGCCGAGAGCCGGTCGGCCTGCAGCTTTTCCTCGTCCACTTCGGCCTGACGCAAGGTGTTGCGCAGTACCAGGGGGTCGATTTCAGCCAGCCACTGGCCCTTCTTGACCTTGTCTCCCAGCTTGACCTTGAGCGACTTCATCTGCCCGGAAACCTGGGCACCGACGTCAACCTGCTTGATGCCTTCCAGCACGCCCGTGGCCAATACGGCGTTCTCGATGTCGCTTCGCTCGACCCTGGCGGTGATGTAGGTCGGCGGCTTGGCCGGGGCTTCGATGGCATACAACACGGCACCGGCCACCAATACCAGGGCAGTACCCAATCCAACCTTACGCAATTTCGACTTGTTCATAGATGCCCACTGATACTTGAAGATCGCGCCCATCAAACGGGGCGATAACTGACTTTTCGGTGTTCTGTGCAGCAGAGCTTCCCGCGCTCATTGGCGGGAAGCTCCTTTCTTCATGGCCTCATGACAGCGTTTCCTCGACCCCGACTGTCAGCCTGTCGTACCACCATGCAGCGAGGCTGTAGACGTCTGGCGCCTTGAGGATGCTGAAGTGGTTACCCGGACCATCCCAGACCGCCAGTTGTGGCAACAGATGCTGCCAGCCAACGGCCATGGCGGCCTGCTCGATCAGGTTGGCTTCGGCGTCCAGGCGCGTGTCCGTCACCCGCACCAGACTGGCCGGCCCTGTGTAGCCCTGGCCTGGCAGGTAAACGGTGCGCAAGGCCGTGGCGAAGGTGCGGAAGATCCCGTGCAGAGCTTGTGGCGCCAGGCGTGGCGGCAACAGGCCGACACGAACCATGGCTTCCTGCAGCAGGCGCAACTGGGTGGCGTCATCACTCTCGGCGAAGCCTTGCTGGTCAAGGTCCAGACGTTTGCCGCTGGAAATCTGCAGCGCCTCGATCAGTTCCTTCAGCGCCGCCGTGGTGGTGTAAGGCTTGCTGAGCACGCCTTCGCCGCCGGGCGCTTCGCTGTCGATCAGGGTCAGGGAAGCCACTTCCCGGCCACGTGCCTGAAGCTTCACAGCCATGGCATGAGCCGCCCAGCCGCCAAAGGAATGGCCGACCAGATGCAGGGGACCTTGCGGGTAGAAATCCTCGATTTCCTGCACGTAACGGTCTGCCGCGGCCTCGACCTGGCTATGGGGCACGCTGCGTCCGTCCAGACCACGCGGTTGCAGGCCATAAATCGGCCAGTCCGGCCCGAAGGCCTCCACCAGGCCGATAAAGCTGGTGACGCTGTCACCGGCACCCGGCACGCAGAACAGCGGCGTCTTGCCGTTCTTGCCGCTCTGAATCGCCAGCAAGGCCTGATAGCCCGGCACTGCCGGAGCCTTGGCCGGTTCCGCCGCCAGCACCTGAGCGATGGCCTGACCGAGTACCTGCACATGAGGTGCCTGCATCATGGTCTGGTGATCGCCCGGTACATCGATGCTGTGCAGTTGACCGGGTTGCAAGGCCTCGGCCCAGCCCAGGGTCGCGCTGGTTCCGGCCGGCGCCATCGGACGCTCCTCGGCACGGAACTGATGCACCGCCAGGCTGATGGGCTCCAGTCGGTAATGGGCCAGAGCGTGACCGTGGGCCACTTCCCGCTCAAGGAAGTGCTGCAGTTGCTGATCGCTGGCCTGAGCCAGTTCCGGATGCAGCAGTTGTTCATCGCGGCACAACAATAGCAGCGCCTCAAAGCCCGGCATGGCCGGCTGCTCCAGGATTGAAGCCAGACGCGCCAGTGGCGCAACACCCGCTTCGCCCTGAGCCTTCCAGTGCGCGGTGCAGTGAGACAGCAGTTGCCGCTCCAGCAGGTTCGGCCCTTGCCAGCGCGCCTTGCCCTGATCGGTCAGACGCGGCACGTAGGTGTCGATCAGGCCGAGGAAGTCGACCTTCTCGTCCATGCCCAGCAGTTGCGTGGCAACTTCATAAGCCAGTACCCCGCCGAACGACCAGCCAGCCAGACGGTACGGTCCCTGTGGCTGCACGTCGCGAATCAGCCCGACCAGACGCGCCGCCAGGCATTCCATGGTGCGCAGTTGCGGTTGACCCAGGCCAATGCCCGGCAATCCGTAGATCGGGAAGTCGCCTTGCAGATGACGGCCCAGTACCGGGAAGTAGGCATCCAGGCCGGTAAAGTCATGAACCAGGAACAACGGCGGCTGTTTGCCGTCCGCCCGCACGGTAATAACGTCTTCGGCCTCTGTCGGCCCGGCCGGACGCTGATCGAGCAGACCGGCCAGCGCAGCGATGCTGGAATGCTGGAACAACTCGGCCAGGGTCAGCGGCACGCCGGACTTCTGGATCAGGCTGACCAGACGGATCGCCGACAGGGAATGACCGCCCAGCTCGAAGAAGCTGTCATGGCGCCCTACTCGCTCGACTTCCAGCACCTCGGCCCACAACTCGGCCAGACGCTCTTCCAGCGGCGTTTCAGGTGCCTGATAGGTGGCAGTCGCCATGGCATCCAGGCTCGGAACCGGCAGCGCACGGCGGTCGACCTTGCCGTTCTGGGTCAGCGGCAGTGCATCGAGGCCGACATAAGCGGCTGGCACCATGTATTCCGGCAAGCGGCCCAACAAATGAGTGCGCAAGGTGCTGCCGTCGAGTTCAGGTTCCAGACGGGTGAAGTACGCCACCAGACGCAACGCACCCTGCTCCAGACGCTGAGTCGTGACCACCACTTCGCCGATGCCTGGGCACAGAGCCAGTTGCTGCTCGATTTCCCCCAGTTCGATACGCACGCCACGGATCTTCACCTGATCGTCGTTGCGGCCCAGGTATTCCAGGGTTCCGTCGGCCAGCCAGCGCACCAGGTCGCCGGTGCGATACATCCGTGCTTGTGGCTGCGCAGTGAACGGATCGTCGAGGAAGCGCTCGGCGGTCAGGTCCGGACGGTTCAGGTAGCCACGAGCAACACCGGCACCGCCGATGTACAACTCGCCCGGCACGCCCAGCGGCACCGGCTGCTGACGCTCGTTCAGCACATAGAGACGGGCATTGGTCACCGGCTTGCCGATGTGCAGCACGCCGCCCACTTCCATGGTCCCGGAACTGGCCACGACTGTGGCTTCGGTCGGACCGTAGTTGTTCACTACGGCAAAGCCCGGATCGCGGTTGAAGTTACGCAGGCGGTCGCCACCGATCAGCAAGGTGCGCAGGGTCGGATGACGCAGCTCGCGGCTGAAAGCGTACTCGGCCACCGGCGTCGGCAGGAAAGACACTTGCAGCGGCTGAGCCAGCCACCAGTCCAGCAGCGTATCGAGCTGTTCGTTTTCCACCTCGGCTGGAGGAATGTGCAGCACGGCACCCGCGCACAGGGCTGGCCAGATTTCCCAGGCCGTGGCATCGAAGCCAAAACCGGCCACGCTGGCGGTGTGGCTGCCAGCTTTCAAGTCGAAGGCCTGGCAATGCCAGTCCACCAGATTGTTCAGGGTGTAGTGTTCGACCATCACGCCCTTGGGCAGGCCGGTAGAGCCCGAGGTGTAGATCACATAGGCCAGGTTGGCCGAGGTCAGGCCCGGAACCAGCGGGTTCTCTGGACTGGCCGCCCAGTCCGCACGATCAAGGGCAATCACCGGCACCGGCAGTTCAGGCAGACGCGCCAGCAGGTCGAGCTGAGTCAGCACCACCACCGGCTCGCTGTTTTCCAGCAGGTAGCTGATGCGGTCGTCCGGATGGCCTGGGTCGACCGGCACATAACCCGCGCCCGCCTTGAGCACAGCCAGCAGGCCGACCAGGGTTTCCAGCCCGCGACGGGCTACCACCGCCACCCGATCATCCGGGCGTACGCCTTGGCCGATCAGGTGATGGGCCAGCGCATTGGCACGGCGATTCAACTCGCTGTAGCTCAAGTGATGACCGCCCACTTGCGCGGCAATGGCATCAGGCTGCACAACCGCCTGCTGCTCGATGCGCTGGTGAACGGTCAGTGCCGTTTCATGCTCGGCCAGGTGATCGTTGAAGCCTTCCAGCAATTCGACCCGCTCGGCCACCGGCAGGATGCCCAGCGCCTCGACCGGTGTCTGCGGTGCCTGCTCCAGAGCCGCCATCAAACCTTCCACGGCGTTGATCAGGTACGCGCAGATACGCCGTGCATCGATACCCGCCGAGGTCAGCGCGCTCAGCTCGAAATCCTCGCCAAGATCGTCGACGCTCAAGGTCAGCGGATAGTTGCTGCGCTCTTGCGCCTGCAACAACTCGATCCCCTGCCAGGCCGTGCTGGCCGCTTCGTCGGCAGCTTGCGGTGCCGCGCTATGGCGATAGTTGAACAGCGCGCTGAACAAAGGCGCACCCGCTGGCAAGGCGCTGCAACGCTGGGCCAGTGCCAGCGGCGCATGCTCGTGGGCAAACAGCCCGGTCAGGCGGCGATGGGTTTGCAGAACCACGTCGCGCACCGGCTGGTTACCCAGGTCGATACGCAGCGGCAAGGTGTTGATGAACACACCCAGGGTGCGCTCAACCCCTTCACCGCCCTGCAAGCGTCCGAGCAACACGGTGCCGAACACCACTTTTTCACGACCGGACAAGTGGCCCAGCACTTGAGCCCAGGCCAGATGCATCAGGCTTGCGGCACTGACGCCCAACTGACGGGACTGATCGCGGACCCGACGGGACAAGGCGCCATCCAGACGCTGACGGGCTTCGCCTGGCACATCCGCGCCCGGCAACGTCGCCTGACCGTAAGGCAAGGTTGGTTCGTCCAGGTCGCCCAGTTGCTCGCGGAAGAACGCTTCATGGGCTTCATCGCCAGGCCCCAGCAGAGCCTGAGCGATGTAGTTGCGATACGGCACCGGCTCAGGCAATTGCGCCTCAAGGCCCAGCAATACGGCTTGCAACTCGTGGCTCAGCAGCTCCAGCGCCATGTGGTCCATGATCAGGTGATGGAACAGCAGCACGGCGACGATGCGCTGGTTGTCCGGATCATCGGCATGCACCAGACGCAACAGCGGTGCCGCGTCCAGATTCAGCGGCTCGGCGTCGCTCAAGGCGGCCAGCGGCACTTCCACCACCGGCAGTTCGGCATTGCGCCAGACCACCTGCACCGGCGTTTCCAGACCTTCCCAGCTCAGCGAAGTGCGCAACACATCGTTACGGGCGATGACACGCTGCAAGGCCGAGCAGAACGCGTCCAGACGTTCGCGATTGGCAAAGGCAAAGCGCGCCTGCAAGCGGTAAGGATCGTCCTCAACCGACGTCAGGTAATGGTAGAAAATACCGGCCTGCAACGGCCCCAGCGGGTAAATGTCCTGCACGTTCGCAGCACCGCCAGGAATGCTGGCGACGATACGGTCGATGGCAGGCTGATCCAGCGTCACCAGCGGCAACAGATCCGGCGTGATGCGCGAGCAATCCGCCGTGATCAGGTTGGCCGGTACTTGCACGCCATGGCTGCTGCCGATGCCGCTGGCCAGGGCGGCCAGGGTTGGCTGGGCGAACAGCACGCGGATATCGGCTTCCAGGCCGAGACGACGAATGCGCGCCACCAGGGTAACCGCCAGCAACGAATGCCCGCCCAGTTCAAAGAAGTTGTCGTGACGCCCTACCCGGTCAACCTGCAGCAGCTCGCTCCAGATTTCGGCCAGATCGGTTTCCAGTTGACCTTGCGGCGCCTCGTAGTCGCGACCCGGCAATGCATCGCGATCCGGAGCAGGCAAGGCACGGCGGTCGACCTTGCCATTGGCGGTCAGCGGCCAGGCATCCAGACGCACAAAGGCGCTGGGCACCATATAGCCCGGCAAGACCGTCAACAGCTCGGCACGCAGTTCGGTGACAGACGTCGGCGCTGTATTGGCCTGCTGAATGAAATAGGCCACCAGTCTCGGCTGGCCTGGCTCATCTTCACGCGCCAGTACCAGCGCTTCTTCGATCCCCGGCAACTGACCCAACTGGCTTTCGATCTCGCCCAATTCGATCCGCACACCACGGATCTTCACCTGATCGTCGTTACGACCCAGGTATTCCAGCGTGCCATCGGCGTTCCAGCGCGCCAGGTCGCCGGTGCGGTACATCCGCGCCCCCGGCTGTTTGCTGAATGGATCGTCGAGGAAACGCTCGGCGGTCATTTCCGGACGGTTCAGGTAGCCACGGGCCACGCCATCGCCCGCCACATACAGCTCACCGGCTACGCCAAACGGCACCAGTTGCTGATGCTCGTCCAGCAGGTAAACCTGGGTGTTGGCAATCGGCTTGCCGATATCCAGGCTGCCATCGGGAAACAGCTGACCTGAAGTGGCAACAACGGTGGCTTCAGTCGGGCCGTAGTTGTTGATCACGGCAAAGCCCGGATCACGGTGGAACTGACGCAGACGGTCGCCACCGATCAACAGGGTGCGCAGCGTCGGGTGACGCAAATCGCGGCTGAAAGCGTATTCGGCCACTGGTGTCGACAGGAAGGACACTTGCAGCGGCTGAGCCAGCCACCAGTCCAGCAGCGAATCCAGTTGCTCGTTGCTCACATCCGCAGGCGGCACGTGCAAGGTCGCACCGGTACACAAGGCTGGCCAGACTTCCCAGGCCATGGCGTCGAAACCAAAACCGGCGACGCTGGCGGTGTGGCTGCCAGCGTGCAGATCAAAGGCTTCGCAATGCCAGTGCACCAGATTGCTCAGGGTGCGGTGTTCGACCATCACGCCTTTCGGCTGGCCGGTCGAGCCCGAGGTGTAGATCACATAAGCCAGATTGGCGTCCGTCAGGCCTGGCACCAGAGGATTGCTTTGCTGATCGACCCAGTCCGGACGATCCAGAGCAATCACCGGCACGGACAATGGCGGCAGACCGGCCAGCAGTGTGTGCTGAGTCAAGACGGCCACCGGTGCGCTATCGCTCAGCAGATAAGCAATGCGCTCATCCGGATGCGCCGGGTCCACCGGCACGTAACCCGCGCCCGCCTTGAGCACGGCCAGCAGGCCGACCAGTGTTTCCAGCCCGCGACGGGCCACCACGGCCACACGATCATCAGGACGCACGCCCAGGCTGATCAGGTGATGGGCCAAGGCATTGGCCTTGCGGTTCAGTTCGCTGTAGCTCAGGTGCTGATCGCCCACTTGCGAGGCGATGGCATCGGGTTGCTGAACAGCCTGGGCTTCGATCAAGCCATGAATGGTCTGACCTTGCGGGACTTCCAGACCTGTAGCGTTGAGTGCTTCCAGCAGGTACTGACGCTCTTGCTCGCCCACCAGCGCGACCTGATCCAGCACGGTCTGTTCGTTGCTCACCAGCGCTTGCAACAGTTGCTCGAAGTAATGAACGTAACGACCCACAGTGGCTTCGTCGAACAGTGCCAGCGCGTAGTCCAGCGTGCCGACCAGTGTTTCGCCCTGCTCGCCCAGGTTCAGCGACAGGTCGAACTTGGACACCTGACTGGCCTGTTCGACCGGCGAGACGATCAGCCCGTCCATTGCCGGAACCGAACCTTCGCCTGCCAGCCAGTTCAAGGTGGTCTGGAACAGTGGCGCGTGAGCCAGGCTGCGCTCCGGACGCACGATTTCCACCACCTGCTCGAATGGCAGGTCCTGATGATCCTGAGCTTCCAGAACACGCTTCTTGACCTGCGCCAGCAAGGCTTTGCCGGTCGGTGCGCCCGAGGTGTCGATACGCACCGCCAGGGTGTTGACGAACAAGCCGACCAGCCCTTCCAGTTCGGTGCGACCACGGCCTGCCATCGGGCTGCCGATCACTACGTCGTTCTGTCCGGACAGGCGCGCCAGCAGCGTCGCCCAGGCTGTCATCAGCGTCATGTACAACGTTACGCCCTGACGTTGAGCCAGATTCCGCAGGCCGCTGCTCAGGTTTGCATCCAGATGCACCGCAAGGCTACCGCCCGTGAAATCCTGCTGCGCCGGACGTGGCCGGTCAGTGGGCAGCATCAGCAGCGTCGGTGCACCGCCCAGCGCTTCACGCCAGTAGGTGGACTGCTGTTGCAGACGCTCGCCCGTCAGCCATTGACGCTGCCAGACGGCATAGTCGGCGTACTGGATAGCCAGTGCTGGCAAAGGATCAGCCTCACCCAGACGCAAAGCCGGGTACAGAGCCAGCAGTTCGCGGGTCAGCACGCCCATGGACCAACCGTCAGCGACGATGTGGTGCACGGTCAGCAACAACACGTGATTATCGTCGGCCACCTGCAACAGGCGACCACGGATCACCGGGCCACGGGTCAGGTCGAAAGGTGCCGCAGCTTCTGTGCGAACCCGCTCAGCCAAAGCTTCAGGGTTATGGCGCAGGTCTTCCAGCGGCAGCACGACTTCACCGGACACTGGCGCAAACAGCACTTCTGCACCGTCTTCCAGAGCGATAAAGCGGCTGCGCAAGGTTTCGTGACGCTCGATGACACGAGCCAGGGCACGGGACAGCGCTGGCACATCAAGAGCGCCTTGCAGGCTCAGGGCCATCGGGATGTTGTACGCCTCGTTGCCACCTTCCATCTGCGCCAGGAACCACAGGCGCTGCTGGGCGAAGGACAACGGCAATGACTGGTCACGAGCCGCCGGCAGAATCTGCATTTGCTCGCTACGCCCGATGCCGGACACAGCCGCTGCCACGGCAGCCAGTTCGCCCAGAGCAAAGAGTTCACCCAATGGCAACTCGACGCCCAATTGCTGGCGTACCTGGGAAACCATGCGCATGGCCAGCAGGGAATGCCCGCCCAGATCAAAGAAGTGATCGTGGCGACCCACTTGCTCAACCTGCAGCACTTCGGCCCAGATCTGTGCCAGAGCGATTTCGATCTCGCCTTGCGGCGCTTCGTAGGTCTGGCCGAACAGCGCCGAACGATCCGGCTTGGGCAGCGCACGGCTATCGAGCTTGCCGTTGGCGGTCAACGGCAGGGTTTCCAGCTCGACGAACGCGGCGGGAACCATGTATTCCGGCAGGTTGGCCTGCAAGGCCGCACGCATCTGCTCGGATGTGAGGGCTTCGACGTCCTGATGCTGGGTGAAGTAGGCAACCAGACGCACACGCCCCGGCTCGTCTTCACGGGCCAGTACCACGGCGTCACGGACACTGGGCAGTTCGTGGAGACGGCTGACGATTTCGCCCAGCTCGATACGGAAGCCACGGATCTTGACCTGATCGTCGTTACGGCCCAGGCATTCCAGCTGGCCATCTTCCAGCCAGCGACCCAGGTCGCCGGTACGGTACATCGTGGCACCCGGCTCATCGCTGAACGGGTCGGTGAGGAATTTCTCGGCCGTCAGGTCCGGACGGTTCAGATAACCCTGAGCCACGCCGTCGCCGCCAATGTACAGCTCGCCTATAACACCCTGCGGCACCAGACGCTGATGGGCATCCAGCACATAGATGCTGGTATTGCCGATTGGACGGCCAATGGAAACCGACTCGGCACCTTCGGCCACTTCCCGCACTTCGTTGGTGGTGGCAAAGGTGGTGGTTTCGGTCGGGCCATAGCCGTTTACCAGACGTGGTCCCGGCGCATGTTCCAGCATGGCGCGGAAACTGGCCGGATCAGCGCGTTCGCCACCGGACATCAGGTAGCGCAGGCCCTTGAGTGCGTCGGGAATCAGTTGCACGTACTGGTTGAACAGCGCGGTGGTGAGGAACAGCACGCTGACCGTGCGCAAGGCATCGCTCAGGCGCGTCGGGTCGATCAGGGTCTGGTGGTCGATGATCAGCAGTTGCCCGCCGTTGAGCAAGGCACCCCAGACTTCCATGGTGCTGGCATCGAACGCAGGGTTAGAGGCGAAGGCCACACGGTCCTGTTCGTTGAAGTCGGCGAAGCCATTGTTCAGCACCAGACGGGCAATGCCGCGATGCAGTACGCACACGCCTTTCGGCGCGCCGGTGGAACCGGAGGTGTACATGACGTACGCCACGCTGTTGGAGTTCTGCACCAGAGCCGGATCATGGGCCGTCTGATCGTCCAGAACCAGTTGGTCCAGGTCGATGCGCGGGGTGGCAGAGTCAATCGACGCGGCACGCTGAGCCAGTACGAACACGGCCTTGCAGTCTTCGATCATGTAGACCTGACGCTCGGCGGGTGCATTGATGTCCAGCGGCACATAGGTCGCCGCGCACTTACCGATGGCCAGTTGGCCGACCAGCATGTCAATGGAACGCGGCAGCAGGATCGCCACGTGATCATTGGGTTTGACGCCCTGCCCGATCAGGTAATGAGCCAGGCGGTTGGCGCGCTCGTTCAGTTCGCCGTAGCTCAGCGAGAGACTGCCATGCACGGCGGCCACGGCCTGAGGATGCGCGGCTGCGCGCTGCTCGAACAGGCGATGCACCGGCAACTCGCGAGGGTAATCGCGACGAGTGATATTGAAGCCCACCAGCAGGCGCTGACGCTCTGCCGATGGCAGCACCGACAACTGCTGCAGGCCGTTTTCAGGCTGCTGCTCCAGCGCCTCGACCAGATTGGCCACGGCTTCCTGCAGATAACCGCAGACTCGCTGGGCATCGATGCCTTGTGCCGCCTGGGCGGTCAGGCTGAAGGTTTCGCCCAGATCGTCGATGCTCAGGGTCAACGGATAGTTGCTGCGCTCTTCGGCATTCAGCACGTCGATGCCTTGCCAGGCGGTACTGGCGGCTTCGTCCCTGGCCTGAGGTGCCGCGCTGTGGCGGTAATTGAGCAGCGTGCTGAACAACGGCGCACCAGCCGGCAAGGCACTGCAACGCTGGGCAAGGGCCAGTTGTGCATGCTCGTGAGCCAGCAGGCCGGTCAGGCGGCGATGGGTATCCAGCACTGCGTCACGTACCGGCTGGTCGCCCAAGTCGATACGCAGCGGCAAGGTGTTGATGAACACGCCCAGCGCACGCTCCACACCTTCGCCACCTTGCAGACGTCCGAGCAATACCGTGCCGAACACCACGCTGTCGCGGCCGGACAACTGGCCGAGAACCTGAGCCCAGGCCAGGTGCATCAGGCTCGCGGCGCTGACGCCCAGCTGTCGGGCCTGCTCGCGGACCTTGCCGCACAAGGCGACATCCAGCGGCAGCCGCGCTTCGCTCAGTTCACCCTCGCCAGCCGCCACAGGCAGGCCGTAAGGCAGGGTCGGCTCATCGATATCGCCCAGTTGCTCGCGGAAGAAGGTTTCATGGGCTTCATCGCCCGGACCTTGCAGGACCTGAGCAACATAGTTGCGATACGGAACCGGTGCCGCCAACTGTGCTTCTTCATTGAGGAGCATGGCCTGCAACTCGTGTCCCAGCACTTCAAGGGCTACGTGGTCCATGACCACGTGGTGGAAGCGCAGCACAGCGGAGATACGCTGGGTAGCCGGGTCACGGGCATGCACCAGATGCAGCAGCGGAGCCTGGGTCAGGTCCATGCGTGGCGCGCTGGCCAGGTCTTGCAGCGGGATCTCGTCGACTTTCAGACGAGCCTCACGCCAGACCACTTGCACCGGTGCCTGCAAACCTTCCCAGAGCAGCGCGGTGCGCAGGATGTCGTTGCGCTCGATGACACGCTGCAATGCATTGCTGAACGCTTCGAGACGAGATTCATCCGCAAAGGCAAACTGCGGTTGCAGCAAGTACGGATCGTTATCGCCCGCTGCCAGGTGATGGTAAAGAATACCCGCCTGCAACGGCCCGAGCGGGTAAATGTCCTGCACGTTGGCCGCGCCGCCGGGAACGCTGGCGACGATACGGTCGATAGCGCTCTGTTCCAGCGCGACCAGTGGCAGCAGATCCGGGGTGATGTGTTGGCAATCTGTACTGATCCGGTTGGCCGGAACCTGCAATTCGCTGCCGATGCTGTTGTCGGCGGAGTTGGCCAGCGCCGCCAGGGTCGGCTGGGCAAACAGCACGCGGATATCGGCGGTCATGCCCAGGCGGCGCATGCGGGCGATCAGAGTCACGGCCAGTAACGAATGCCCGCCCAGTTCAAAGAAGTTGTCCTGACGACCGACGGTTTCCACGTGCAGCAGCTCGGCCCAGAGTGCCGCCAGTTGAGTTTCTGTCTCGCCTTGAGGGGCTTCGTAGTTACGGCTCAGCACCGCTTGCGCGCCTGGCTCCGGCAAGGCTGCGCGGTCGAGCTTGCCGTTGGGGCTCAGTGGCAAGGTTGGCAGCGCGACATAGGCCGAAGGCACCATATAGTCCGGCAACCCGGCCAGTACATATTCACGCAAGGCTTCGATGCCCGGGGTTTCCTGGCCTTCATGGCAACTGAACCAGGCCACCAGACGCTCGTTATGCAGCAGGACTGCCGCTTCACGAATGGCCGGATGGGTGGCCAGGCGTGCTTCGATCTCGCCCAGTTCGATACGCAGGCCATGCAACTTGACCTGGAAGTCATTACGACCCAGGAACTCCAGAGTGCCATCGGCACGCTGACGCACCAGGTCGCCGCTGCGGTACAGGCGGTCGCCTGCCACGAACGGGCTGTCGATAAAGCGCTCGGCCTGCATGTGCGGCAGGTTCAGGTAGCCACGAGCGACACCGGCACCGCCGATGTGCAACTGGCCCACCACGCCTTGGGGCACGGGCTGGTCGTAGGCATCCAGTACATACAGGCGGGTATTGCTGATGGGGCGGCCGATAGGCAATGCGCTGTCTGGCACGGAGTCCTGAGGCTCCAGGGTCCAGACACTGCAATCCACCGTAGTTTCGGTCGGGCCATAGACGTTATGCAGACGTGCGCCTGGCAAGCGCTGACGCACCTGACGGGCCAGCGCCTCGGTCAGTTCGCCGCCGCCGCAGACGATATCGGTCAGGGAGTCGCACTGGCTGCTTTCTTCCAGCTCCAGGAACTGTTGCAGCAAAGCCGGTACGAATTGCACCACGCTGACCTGTCGCTCGATGATCAACTGCGCCAGATAAGCCGGGTCGCGATGCCCGTCCGGGCGCGCCAGCACCAGTCGCAGACCCGCGCACAGTGGCCAGAACAGTTCCCATACCGACGCATCGAAACTGACCGGCGTCTTGTGCAGCAAGGCGCCTTCAGGCGTTGGCAGAATCAACTGCGAACTCCATTGCACCAGGTTGCACAGGCCACGATGCTCGACCATCACGCCTTTCGGCGTGCCAGTGGAACCAGAGGTGTAGATCACGTAAGCCAGATGGTCGGCGCTCAGGCCTGGCACCACTGGGTTCTCGGAAGATTGCGCCGCCCAGGTGCTGGTATCCAGATTCACCAGTTGCAGCGTGTTATCGGCAAAACGCTCTTGGGTTTTGGCATCGACCAGCAGGGTCAGGGCTCCGCTGTCCGCCAGCATGTAGGCCAGACGCTCGGTCGGGTAACCCGGATCAAGCGGCACGTAGGCACCACCGGCCTTGAGCACCGCCAACAGACCGACAAGCAGGTTCGGGCCACGTTCCAGGCACACCGCAACCCGGCTGTCAGCCTGTACGCCTTGACCGATCAGGTGATGGGCCAGACGGTTGGCGGCCTCGTTGAGCTGGCGATAGCTCAGTTGAACGCCTTCGCTTTGCAGGGCGATGGCATCCGGCGTATTCGCCACCTGAGCCTCGAACAGCACCTGCACAGGCTGGTCGAGTACAAAGTTCTGCTCGCTGGCATTGAAATCCACCAGCAAACGCTGACGTTCCTGGGGTTTGAGCAGTTCGGCCTGTGCCGGAACGGCCTGATCGCTGCCGACCATACTCCACAGCAAAGGCTCCAGGTAAGACACATAACGTTCGGCGGTAGCGGCATCGAGCAATGCCGTTGCGTAATCCAGGGCACCGGCAAAACCTTCTTCGGTTTCGCCCATGCTCAGGGTCAGGTCGAACTTGGCGAAAGTCGGTTGATCGCCCAGCGGTTCCAGACGCAAGTCACCCAGGTGCAGTTCCAGACCCTGACTACCGTCCCAGGCCAGAGAAGTCTGGAACAGCGGGCTGTGGGCCAGGCTGCGTGGTGGACGCAAGCGTTCTACAACCTGCTCGAATGGCAGGTCCTGATGTTCCTGGGCTTCCAGCACACGAGTCTTGATGCGTGACAGCAGTTCGGTGACATCCGGCTCGCCCGAGGTGTCGATACGCACAGCCAGGGTGTTGACGAACAGGCCGATCAGCCCTTCGACTTCGGCACGGCGACGGTTGGCCACCGGCGTACCAACGACCACTTCGTCCTGACCGGACAGACGCGCCAGCAACACGGACCAGGCCCCCATGAACAGCATGAACGGCGTCACGGCATGGCGCTGGCAGAAAGCTTTGATCTCAGTGCTCAGGCGCGCATCGAAGCGCACCGGCAGGCTGACGCCGGTGTAGTCCTGACGTGCCGGACGCGGCCGGTCGGTAGGCAGAGTCAGCAAGACTGGTGCGCCGGAAAGCGCCTGATACCAGTAGTCGCCCTGACTGCTCAGCCTTTCGCTGTCCAGCCAGTTGCGCTGCCATACGGCGTAGTCGGCGTATTGCAGGGCCAATGGCGGCAGCGGATCATCGAGGCCCTGACTGAATGCCTTGTACAGCGCGGTGAGTTCGCGGGTCAGAACACCCAGAGACCAGCCGTCGGCAACAATGTGATGCACGGTGAGCAACAGCACATGACGATCTTCGGCCAGGCACAGCAGACGACCACGAATCGGCAATTGATGGTTCAGGTCGAACGCCTGCTCCGCTTCTTCCTTGACCACGGCCTGCAAGGCCTGCTCGTCCTGATCGCGCAAGTCCTGCCAGGTCAGCTCCGGAACCACGTTTTCGGGTGCGGCCTGTACCGAGGCTTCACCGTCTTCCTGAGTGAAGCGGCTGCGCAGGCTGTCGTGACGCGCAACAATGCGTTCCAGTGCGCGTCTCAATGCGCGGGTGTCCAGTTGGCCAGTCAGTTGCAGGCCCAATGGAATGTTGTAGGCACTGTTGGCGTCTTCCATCTGCGCCAGAAACCAGATGCGCTGCTGGGCGAAAGACAGCGGAACCGCCCCGCTGCGCGGCAGCACTTCTATGGGTGGCAGCTCATTCTTGCCAGCATTGCCCAGGCATTGCGCCACGGCAGCCAGAGCGCTGTCGGCGAACAGGTCGCCCAGGGACAATTCCAGCGACAGACGATGACGCACCTGGGAAACCATGCGCATGGCCAGCAGGGAATGACCGCCCAACTCGAAGAAACGGTCATGACGCCCTACTCGCTCGACTTGCAGCAACTCGCTCCAGATCTGCGCCAGCGCGATTTCCAGCTCGCCTTCCGGCGCCTGGTATTCGCCAGTGAACAACGCATCACGATCCGGCACCGGCAAGGCACGACGGTCGACCTTGCCGTTGGCGGTCAGCGGCCAGGCATCCAGACGCACCAGCGCACTGGGCACCATGTAGGCTGGCAACTGCTCCAGCAAGGCAGCGCGCAAATCATTCACCACCAGCGGCGTGCTGTCGGCCCGCTCGGTGAAATAACCCACCAGTCGCGGCTGGCCTGGCTCATCTTCACGCGCCAGTACCAGCGCTTCTTCGATACCCGGCAACTGACCCAACTGGCTTTCGATTTCCCCCAGTTCGATACGCACGCCACGGATTTTCACCTGATCGTCGTTACGGCCCAGGTATTCCAGCGTGCCATCGGCATTCCAGCGTGCCAGGTCGCCGGTGCGGTACATCCGTGCGCCCGGCTGTTTGCTGAATGGATCGTCGAGGAAACGCTCGGCGGTCATTTCCGGGCGGTTCAGGTAGCCACGGGCCACGCCATCGCCCGCCACATACAGCTCACCGGCTACGCCAAACGGCACCAGTTGCTGATGCTCGTCCAGCAGGTAAACCTGGGTGTTGGCAATCGGCTTGCCGATATCCAGGCTGCCATCGGGAAACAGCTGACCTGAAGTGGCAACAACGGTGGCTTCAGTCGGGCCGTAGTTGTTGATCACGGCAAAGCCCGGATCACGGTGGAACTGACGCAGACGGTCGCCACCGATCAACAGGGTGCGCAGCGTCGGGTGACGCAAATCGCGGCTGAAAGCGTATTCGGCCACTGGTGTCGACAGGAAGGACACTTGCAGCGGCTGAGCCAGCCACCAGTCCAGCAGCGAATCCAGTTGCTCGTTGCTCACATCCGCAGGCGGCACGTGCAAGGTCGCACCGGTACACAAGGCTGGCCAGACTTCCCAGGCCATGGCGTCAAAACCGAAACCGGCGACGCTGGCGGTGTGGCTGCCGGCGTGCAGATCAAAGGCTTCGCAATGCCAGTGCACCAGATTGCTCAGGGTGCGGTGCTCGACCATCACGCCTTTTGGCTGGCCAGTGGAACCTGAGGTGTAGATCACGTAGGCCAGATTGGCGGCGCTCAGGCCTTGTACCAGCGGATTGTCCTGCTGATCAGCCCAGTCCGGGCGATCCAGAGCAATCACCGGCACCGACAAGGGCGGCAGACCGGCCAGCAGTGTGTGCTGAGTCAAGACGGCCACCGGTGCGCTGTCGCTCAGCAGGTACGCAATACGCTCATCCGGATGCGCCGGGTCCACCGGCACATAACCCGCGCCCGCCTTGAGCACGGCCAGCAGGCCGACCAGGGTTTCCAGCCCGCGACGGGCCACCACGGCCACGCGATCATCAGGGCGCACGCCCAGGCCGATCAGGTGATGGGCCAAGGCATTGGCCTTGCTGTTCAGTTCGCTGTAGCTCAGGTGCTGATCGCCCACTTGCGAGGCGATGGCGTCTGGCTGGTCGAGGGCCTGACGCTCGATGCGCTGATGGATGGTCAGCACGGTTTCCTGATCGAGATGGTAGGCATTGAAATTTTCCAGCAGCCGCTTGCGCTCATCGGCAGGCAGGATTTCAACCCGCTCGACGAGCATTTGCGGGGCCTGTTCCAGGGCCTCCAGCAAATGCTCCATGGCTCGTTCAAAATAGGCACAGGTGCGCTGCGGGTCGATGCCGTCTGTGGTTTGTGCGGTGAAGCTGAAGGCTTCGCCCAGATCGTCGACGCTCACCACCAGCGGGTAGTTACTGCGTTCTTCGGCGTGCAGCACTTCGATGCCCTGCCAGGTTTCACCTGTGGTCTGGGCAGAGCTGTGGCGGTAGTTGAGCAAGGCGTTGAACAGTGGCGTCGGCGCGGCCACACCGCTGCAACGCTGGGCCAGAGCCAGCGGCGCATGTTCGTGGCGCATCAGAGTGGTCAGGCGCTGATGGGTGGCCTTGACTGCGGTGCGCACGTCCTGCGCATCCAGATTGATGCGGATCGGCAAGGTATTAATGAAGATACCCAAGGCACGTTCGGTCGCCTCGGCTCCCAGCAGACGGCCCATCAGTACCGTGCCGAATACCACGCGCTGGCGGCCGGTCAGGCCTGACAGCACCCGCGCCCAGCCCAGGTGGAACAGGCTGGCGACGCTGATGCCGAGAGTCCGCGCCTGATTGCGCAGGCGGCGGCAGAGCTCCAGGTCCAGAGACAGGGTGTATTCGGTAATGTCGCCACCGTCACCGCTGAGGTCCTGCAGGTCGTAGGCCAGGGTCGGCTCATCGAGGTCGCCCAGCATTTCGCGGAAGAACGTTTCATGCTCTTTCTCGCTGACGCCCAACAGGGCCTGACCCACGTAGTTGCGAAACGGAACCGGCGTACCCAGCAGACCGGCCTGGCCACTGAGGCAGGCCTGGATTTCATGGCGCACCACTTCCAGGGCGCTGTGGTCCATGGCGATATGGTGGAACTGCAAGGCGGCCTTCACGCCCTGAGCGTGGTCGGCTTCGTCGTAGACCAGACGAATCAACGGCGCCTGGCCAAGATCCATGATGGCCTGGGCTTGCGCCGACAAGGCACCGACCTTGAGTTGGGCACTGCGCCAGACAACCTGCACCGGGGTTTCCAGCCCGTCCCAATGGACCGACGTACGAAGGATGTCGTGCCGTTCGATCACTGTTTGCAGCGCCAGAGCGAATGCGTCCAGACGAGCGCGGTCGGCAAAGGCGAATTCCACGTGCATCACATAGGGGTCGCCGTGGCTGGCCGTGACGTGGTGGTAAAGAATGCCCTGCTGCAAGGGTGCCAGCGGGTAGATGTCCTGCACATTGGCCGCGCCGCCAGGGACGTGCGCGACCAGACTGTCGATAGCGTCCTGATCCAGTGACACCAGGGTCAGCATTTCAGGTGTGATACGGGTGCAACCGGCTGGAATGCCGTTTTCCGGCAAGCTCGGAGCACCGCGTTTTGTTGCCAGATACTCGCCCTGTTCGATCAGCTCGATCAATGCCGGCTTATGCTCGCGCAGGTGCTCCACCAGGCCCTTGTCGGTCAGCGCACGGCGATTGCCCTGCACCACCAGTTGTCCATCCTTGACCGACAGATTGATGTCATTGGCCTTCAGTGTCGCCAGGAGTTCGTTGATGCTCACAGGATAATCTCCATGCTCTCTGTGATGGCTGCATAGCCGGCCAGCGTAGGTTGTTCGAACAGCGCCCGGACATCGGCTTCAATGCCTTCCTGCCGCAGACGCGCGGTCAGACTGACCGCCAGGAGCGAATGACCGCCCAGTTCAAAGAAGTTGTCGTGTCGCCCCACCCGCTCGACGCCAAGCAGTTCGGCCCAGAGTTCGGCCAGCAGGACTTCGGTTTCGCCCTCCGGCGCTTCGTACGGACGGGTCAATACCGCATCGGCACCCGGCGCAGGCAGCGCCTTCTGGTCCACCTTGCCGTTGGGGGTCAGCGGGAATGCGTCGAGGTGTACATAAAGCGCAGGCACCATGTAGTCCGGCAGTTGCGCCCGCAGCACTTCGCGCAGGGTTTCCACCGGCAGCAGAGTGCCGGTGTAATAAGCCACCAGTCGCTGACCGCCCGGTTGCTCGTCGCGGGCCAGTACCACGGCCTGTTGAATGCCCGGATAACGGGTCAGGCAGGCCTGGATTTCACCCAGTTCGATGCGCAGGCCATACAGCTTGACCTGATCGTCGTTACGACCCAGGAACTCGAGGTTGCCGTCCGCACGCTGAGCGACCAGGTCGCCAGTGCGATACAGGCGGTCGCCCGAAACGAACGGGCTGTCGATAAAACGCTCGGCCTGGAATTGCGGCAGGTTCAGGTAACCACGTGTGACTCCCGAGCCGCCAATGTGCAACTGACCGATCACACCCTGTGGAACCAGTTGGTCGTATTCGTCCAATACATACATGCGGGTGTTGCTGATCGGCCGCCCGATCGGCAGCGCACTGATCGGCACCGGCTCGTGCGGCTCAAGGGTCCAGGCGCTGGAATCCACCGTGGTTTCGGTCGGGCCATAGACGTTGTGCAAGCGTGCCCAAGGCAGGCGTTGACGTACCTGTTCAGCCAGAGCAGTGGTCAATTCACCGCCGCCACAGACGATATCGGTCAGTGAGGTGCACTGGCTGATTTCTTCCAGCTCAAGGAATTGCTGAAGCAAGGCAGGCACGAACTGCACCACACTGGCCTTCTGGTCGCGAATCAAGCGCATCAGGTAAGCCGGATCGCGATGGCCGTCAGGACGTGCCAGTACCAGCGGCAGGCCAGCGCACAGCGGCCAGAACAGTTCCCATACCGAGGCATCGAAGCTGATGGGCGTTTTGTGCAGCAGCGCTGTTTCCGGTTTCAACGGAATAACCTGCGAACTCCAGTGCACCAGGTTGCCCACGCTACGGTGCTCGACCATCACGCCTTTCGGGGTGCCGGTGGAACCCGAGGTGTAGATCACATAAGCCAGGTGATCCGGGCTCATACCGACAATCTGCGGATTGTCGATGCTCTGGCTGCTCCAGGTGTTGTCGTCGAGATCGACGCGCAGCGTACGCTCTTCGTCCAGCAACTTGCGGGTGGCGGCCTGGACCAGCACCACGGCTGGCGCGCTGTCCTCGAGCATGTAGTGAATGCGTTCACGCGGATAGCTCGGGTCCAGCGGCACATAGGCAGCACCGGTCTTGAGGATGGCCAGCAGGCCAACCACCATGGACACGCCACGTTCGACACAGATAGCGACCCGATCATCGGTTTTCACACCCAGACCGATCAGGTGATGGGCCAGGCGGTTGGCCTGTTCGTTAAGGGCCTGATAGCTCAGTTGTACGCCTTCGCCACGCAGCGCCACGGCCTGTGGCTTGCGGGCAGCCTGACTCTCGAACAGACCGTGAAGGGTGTGTTCCAGATCGTAATCCACCTCGGTCCGGTTGAAGTCGACCACCAGACGCTGGCGCTCTTCGGCGTCCAGCACCGACAGGTGTTGCAGCGGCAGATCGGGCTGGGACTCAAGGGCCTCGACCACGCCGGTCAATGCCTGTTGCACGTAGCCGCAGATACGGCGGGCACCCACGTCAGGCGTAACCGTGACCGACAGACGCAGGCTGTCGCCCAGGTCGTCGACGTTGAGGCTCAACGGGTAGTTGGTGTTTTTCTCGCTGGCCAGGATTTCCAGGCCGCGCCACGCTTCGCGCTGGGCATCCTGTTTAGCCTGACCGGCGCTGTGACGGAAGTTGAGCATGGCGCTGAACAGCGGCAATGGCGCAGCCACCCCGCTCCAGCGCTGGGCCTGAGCCAGAGAAGCATGTTCGTGACCCAGCAGTGCAGCAAGACGGGCGTGAGTCTCACGCGCGCCTTCACGCACGCCGATATCGGCCAGATCAATGCGCAGCGGCAGGGTATTGATGAACATGCCCATGCCACGGTCGGCACCGGCGCCGCCTTGCAGGCGACCGAGCAATACCGTGCCGAATACCACACGGTCCTTGCCGGTTGCGCTGGCCAGCACCCGGCCCCAGGCCAGGTGGAACAGGCTGGCGACGCTGACGCCCATCTGCCGGGCCTGATTGCGCAGGCGCAAGGTCAGGTCATCGGGCAGTGTCAGTTGGGCTTCTTCGATAGAGCTGCCATCACCCTGAACATCGTGCAGGCCGAACGGCAGGGTCGGCTCGTCGATATCGCCCAGTTGCCCGCGGAAATACGCTTCGTGCTCCGCCTCACTGACACCCAGGCGCGCCTGGGCCACATAGTTGCGGTAAGGCACCGAAGGCTCGGCGGGTTGTGGCTCGCCGCGCAGGTGAGCAAGGATTTCCTCGCGCATCACTTGCAGGGCCGTGGCATCGACCACGATGTGATGGAACAACAGCGTGGCCTGCAAGCGCGAGCTGGCCGGATCATGGCTGTAGACCAGACGGATCAGCGGTGCCTGGCTGAGGTCGATCCGTGCCGATGTATCCTGGGTTTCGATCTGCGCCAGAGGTACTTCGTCCACCGGCAACTCGGCATGACGCCAGACCACCTGCTGTGGAACCTCCAGCCCTTCCCAGACAATCGCGGTACGCAGGCTGTCGTGACGGGCAATGACTTTGCGCAGGCCATCGGCAACCGTGTGCAGACGCTCCAGGCTGTCAAAGCTGATGCGCAATTGCAGCAGATACGGATCGCCCTGCCCGGCGGTCAGGTAGTGATAGAGAATGCCTTCCTGCAACGGCGCCAGCGGGTAGATTTCCTGCACATTGGCCGCACCGCCGGGGACGGTTTCGACAATGCGGTCGATGGTCGACTGGTCGAGACGCGACAGGCTCAGCATGTCCGGCGTGATGCGTGTAGCGCCTGCCGGTACCAGATTGGCCGGCACGGTGATTTCGCGACCGTTGCCCACCGAAGCGGCCAGCGCCGCCACCGTCGGCTGGCCCAGCAATACGCGCACATCAGCACTCAGGCCAGCGTTGCGCATGCGTTCTACCAGACTGACCGCCAGCAACGAATGGCCGCCCAGTTCAAAGAAATTATCGTGACGCCCTACCCGGTCCAGCCCCAGCACCTGAGCCCAGAGTTCGGCAATGGCGACTTCCACTTCGCCTTGCGGCGCTTCATAGACCTGAGCGGCCAGATCAGACTGATCCGGGTCCGGCAGAGCACGGCGGTCGAGCTTGCCGTGGCTGGTGAGCGGCAAGGATTCCAGACGGATAAAGGCCAGCGGCACCATGTAGCCCGGCAGGCTGGCCTGCAAGGCCTGACGCAGTGCGTCCGCGTCGACCGGTGCGGTCTCGGTGAACCACGCCAGCAGGCGTTCGCCGCGCACCAGCACCACGGCGTCGTTCACGCCTGGCTGGCTGGCAAGGGCCGCTTCAATTTCGCCCAGTTCGATACGCATGCCGCGAATCTTCACCTGATCGTCGTTGCGGCCCAGATAGTCCAGCGTGCCGTTGGCATTCCAGCGCACCAGGTCGCCGCTGCGGTACATGCATGCATGTGCAGCTTCGCTGAACGGGTCGGCGATAAAGCGCTCTTCGGTCAGGTCCGGTCGGTTCAGGTAGCCACGGGCAACGCCCGAACCACCGATGTACAGCTCGCCGCTCACGCCTACTGGCACAGGGTGCAACTGCTCATCCAGCACATAAATGCTGGTGTTGGAGATCGGGCCGCCGATATGCAGCGATTCGCCTACCCTCACCTGACCCGAGGTGGCAACCACTGTGGTTTCGGTCGGGCCATAGTTGTTGATCACGGCAAAGCCCGGATCGCGGTCGAACTGACGCAGACGGTCGCCGCCGATCAGCAAGGTGCGCAGGGTCTGGTGCTGACGCGGACGACGGAAAGCCTGCTCGGCCACCGGAGTCGGCAGGAAGCCCACTTGCAGCGGCTGCTCCAGCCACCAGTCGAGCAATTCATCCACGTGCTCGTTGCCGACATGGGCCGGTGGCAGGTGCAGCACGGCACCGACACAGAGCGCCGGCCAGATTTCCCAGACCATGGCGTCGAAACCGAAACCGGCGACGCTGGCGGTGTGGCTGCCGGCGCTCAGGTTGAAGGCCTGGCAGTGCCAGTGAACGAGGTTGTTCAGGGTGCGGTGTTCGACCATCACGCCTTTGGGTTGCCCAGTCGAACCGGAGGTATAGATGACATAAGCCAGATTCTCGTGGCTCAGGCCCGCGACTTGCGGGTTGCTGCGGAACTCCTGATCCCACGCGCCACGCCCCAGATCCACTTGCGCCACATCGCCGACCAGATCCCGTGTCGAAGCATCGACCAGTACCACTCGCGGCGCGCTGTCTTCCAGCAGGTAGCTGATGCGATCGGCAGGGTAAGCCGGATCAACCGGCACATAAGCGGCACCGGCCTTGAGAATCGCCAGCAGACCGACCAGGCGGTCAGGGCTACGGCGCAGGCACAGAGCGACCCGCTCGTCCGGCTGCACGCCAAGCCCGATCAGATGATGGGCCAGACTGTTGGCGCGGCGGTTGAGTTCGGCGTAGCTCAAGACTTCATCGCCCTGCACTACGGCAGGCGCGTCCGGCCTGTTGAAGGCCTGGGCTTCGACCAGTGCATGCACGGTCTGGCCTTGGGGGAAGGCTTGCGCGCTGGCATTGAAGTCCACCAGCACATGACGACGCTCTTCGACCTGCAGAATCGGCAGCGCATTCAGCGGTGCCAGGGATCCCTGCTCCAGGGACTCCACCAGTTGCGTCACAGTGTTATGCATCCAGCCGACCACACGCTCGGCACCGATACCTTCCAGCGCCAGCACATGCAGGTCGAAACTGTCGCCCATGTCGTCGACGCTCAAGGTCAGCGGGTAGTTGCTGCGCACGTCGCCACCCAGCACGCGCACACCCTGCCACGCACCTTCACCGTCAAGGGGCTTCACATTGGCGCTGTGGCGGTAATTGAGCAAGGCGCTGAACAGCGGAGAACCCGCCGCGACGCCACTGCAGCGCTGGGCAAGCACCAGCGAGGCGTGTTCATGGGCGAGCAAGGCAGACAGGCGCGAATGCACGTTCTTCACGGCTTCGCCCGCGCCAGTCGCCGTATCGACCCGCAGCGGCAAGGTATTGATGAAGACACCCAGCGCCCGATCAGCACCCTCACCGCTCTGCATGCGGCCCAGCAGTACAGTGCCGAACACCACATCACGACGGTTGGCCAGCACGCTCAGTACACGTGCCCAGGCCAGGTGCATCAAGCTGGCGGCGCTGACACCCTGCTGGCGAGCCTGCTCACGCAGGCGGCGGGAAAGCGTATTGTCTAGTACCAGACGGGATTCTTCGATACCGCTGCCGTCGGTGCGCACATCCTGCAGGCCGAAAGGCAGCGTCGGCTCGTCGACATCGCCGAGCATTTCGCTGAAAAAGGTTTCGTGACGGGCGTCGTCACTGCCGATGCGTACCTGGGCCACATAGTTACGGTAAGGCACGGGTGGCGCCAGATCCGCCAACTGGCCAGCCAGCAGGGCCTGCATTTCGTTGCTGACCACTTCCATGGCCGCGTTATCCAGCACCAGATGGTGGAACAACAGAATCGCCACGACCTGGCTGTTGACCGGGTCCTGGGCATGGACCAGACGCATCAGCGGTGCCTGGGACAGTTCCAGACGATGATGACGGGCGTCGAATTGCTGCTGCAAACGCTCGATGACGCTGGTGCCTGCATCCGGGGTATTGAAACTGACCGGTTGCACGGTCAGCTCGGCTTTGCGCCAGACCACTTGCTGCGGGCTTTCCAGTCCTTCCCAAACCACGGAAGTGCGCAGGATATCGTGACGATCAATGACTTGCTGCAACGCACCGGCCCAGGCCTGCAGACGATCCAGGCTGTCGAAAGCCAGGCGCCATTGCAGCAGGTACGGGTCGCCCTGTTCGGCCGTGATGTGGTGGTAAAGAATGCCTTCCTGCAAAGGTGCCAGCGGGTAGATTTCCTGCACGTTGGCTGCACCGCCGGGCACGGTGGCGACAATGCGGTCAATGGCAGACTGGTCAAGATCGGTCAGGCTCAACAGCTCTGGGGTGATCTGCGTGCAGCCTGCCGGCACACGGTTGTCCGGCACCGCAATCGTTTGCGACTCGCTGCCGTCGAAAGCCGCCAGGGCCGCTACGGTCGGCTGGGACAGCAATACATGAACATCGGCCTTGAGCCCGGCCTTGCGCAGGCGATCCACCAGGTTGATGGCCAGCAGCGAATGACCGCCCAGCTCGAAGAAGTTGTCATGACGCCCGACCCGCTCCACATCCAGCACCTGAGCCCAGATGTCGGCCATGGCGACTTCCACAGCACCTTGAGGTGCCTCATAGGCCTGGCCAAGCAATGACGCAGGATCGGGGTCCGGCAAGGCACGGCGGTCGAGTTTGCCATTGTTGGTCAGCGGCAAGGCTGCCAGGTAAGTGAAAGCGCGCGGCACCATGTAACCCGGCAGACGGGCACGCAGGGCCTGACGCAAGGCTTCGGGGTCCACTGGCGACGTTTCGGTGAACCAGGCCAGCAGTTGCTGATCGCGCACCAGCACCACGGCGTCTTTCACGCCAGGCTGACTGGCCAGCACCGCTTCGATCTCGCCAAGCTCGATGCGCATGCCGCGAATCTTCACCTGATCGTCGTTACGGCCTTGATAGTCCAGGGTGCCGTCGCTGTTCCAGCGTACGAGGTCACCGCTGCGGTACATGCGCGCATGGGCAACGCCACTGAACGGATCGGTGACAAAGCGCTCTTCGGTCAGGTCCGGACGGTTCAGATAGCCACGGGCAACACCCGCGCCGCCGATATACAACTCACCGGTCACGCCCACGGGCACCGGCTGCAACCGCGCATCCAGAACATAGGTGCGGGTATTGGCAATCGGGCCGCCGATATGCAGCGCGCCGCCCACCAACACTTGCCCGGAAGTCGCAACCACTGTGGTTTCGGTCGGGCCATAGTTATTGATCACGGCAAAGCCCGGATCACGATTGAGCTGACGCAGGCGATCACCGCCGATCAGCAAGGTGCGCAGGGTCGGATGGTCTTCTTCCTGGCTGAAGGCGTACTCGGCCACCGGCGTCGGCAGAAAGCTGACGTCCAGGGGCTGAGCGCGCCACCATTGCAGCAAGGCGTCGATGTCTTCGCCGCCTTCCTGAGTGGGGGCGACATGCAGGGTCGCACCGGAGCACAGCGTCGGCCAGACTTCCCAGGCCATGGCATCGAAACCAAAACCGGCCAGGCTGGAGGCGTGTCCACCCGCACCCAGCGAGAAAGCCTCGCAGTGCCAGTCCACAAGATGAGACAGCGTGCGATGCTCCACCATGACGCCTTTCGGCTGGCCGGTGGAACCCGAGGTGTAGATCACGTAAACCAGATTGTCACTGCTCAGGCTGGCGATCCGCGGGTTGGCATGAGCGCCCTGCCCCCAGTCGCTACCATCCAGATCGATCAGCGGCAGGCTCAGTTCTGGCAGACGGTCATGCAGATTCGACTGGGTCAGCACCGCCACCGGCTGGCTGTCGCTCAACAGGTAGGACAGACGCTCACGCGGATGCGCAGGGTCGACCGGCACATAAGCTGCACCGGCCTTGAGAATCGCCAGCATCCCTACCAGGGTTTCCAGGCCGCGACGGGCAACGATTGCGACGCGGTCGTCCGGGCGCACGCCCAGTTCGATCAGGCGCTGGGCCAGGCCATTGGCCTTGCGGTTGAGCTGTGCGTAGGTCAGGTGTTGTCTCTGATGGACCGCCGCCACGGCATCCGGGCGAGTCTGAGCCTGATTTTCGATGCGCTTGTGGATCAGTTGTTCACTGGCAGAAGCCGCGTCGGTCGCATTCCAGCGCTGCAATTGCTGGTGCTCGACAGGCGTCAACAGGTCAAAGTCCTCGACCCGCAGCTCCGGATTTTCCAGGGCCTGTTCCAGCACCTGCAACAGGCGAGCGGCGATAGCCTCGGCCTCCTCGGCCTCGAACCAGGCGCGGTGATAGACCAGGTGCAGCCAGGCGTTGTCATTGAAGCTGTTGGTACGCAAATGTATGGCAAGAGGCGTCGTTTCGTAGCCGTTCGAGACTTTTACCGTCTGTGCCTGAGCCTCGCCATAGCGATATTCGTGGTCTTCCTGCTCGTAGGAAACCGAAACCTCGAACAATTGGCCACGCTCCTCACGGGCCACCCCCAGGTTGCGATTCAACTCGCTCAGTGGAAAGCGTTGATGACGGAAGTCGCGCTTGAGTGTGTCGCGCACCTCCTTGACCAGCGAGCCAAAGTTCAGTTGCCCCTCAAAATTCATGCACACTGCACTGACCTGAGCGAAGTGGCCCATGGTCGCCTTGAAACGCGCACCGATACGGTTGAGCAATGGCAGGCCGACCACCCAGTCTTCGCGCTGTGCGGTACGGGTGAAGTAAACGTGCAAGGCTGCCAGCAGTACATGAAACGCCGTAGAACCGTTGCTTTCAGCGAACTGCTTCATGCGCGTGTGCAGCGCTTCCGGGAAGTTCTGTACCCATGTATGGGACGGTGCCGGGTCGGTTGCACGGCGGTTGTGGTAGCGCGATACAAGCAGCGGCTCTGGCAGGTTGCTGTACTTCTCCAGCCAGTAAGCCTTGTCACGCTCGTAGCGTGGCGATTCGTGGTAACGCGCATCTTCCTGAATGAAATCGCGGTAATCCGGCCCCTGAAAATCCAGGCTGCTGCCTTCAGCCAGTGCCGTGTAGTGCTCGCCCAGGGACTTGATCATCTGCCCGAAGCCCCACCCGTCAATGATCAGGTGGTGAACGACGCTGATCATCCAGTGGTGTTCCGCATCCAGCCGGATCAGACAGAACGTGAACAGTGGACTGCCATCCAGCGTGCAAGGACGTCGCATATACTCAAGGGCCAGCGCCTGGGCAGCGACGAGCGGGTCTGGCTGATCGCTCAGATCATGTAACGGCATCGGCACAGGCATCGATGCGGCGTAGGTCTGCAACGGCAAGCCGTCTGCCGAAGCTCCCGGCAGCAACACTGTGCGCAACCCTTCGTGGGATGCCACCAGATTTTCCAGCGCACGCTGATACAGGACCGGATCCAGAGGGCCCGTGAGGTTCAGGTAGCCGCCGATGTTGTAGAGGGGAGAATCGCCACGACTGATCTGATCGAGCCAGACATCACGCTGAGCGGCGGTTAGGGGGAAGACATCGGCGGCTGACATGGTCCAGGTCCTTCTAGGCAGTTAAGCCGCGGATTCAAGCACCGCCCTGCCGAACCTGTATGTCCCAGAAAACCCCTACAATGGCGTATAGCCACCACTCAAAAAAATCTTGACAGCCGCTCTGGCCCACGCAGTTAGCTGTTTCGACCGCTCGTCACCGAGCGAAGAGATTATCTTTGTCAGATAAAGTTCATATCCAATAATGCGCCTGTCCCGGTTTTCCACTACAGACACAGAACAAACCCTTGGGATTGAATAAGACCATCGTCAGCGTCATTATTCAGGCGTCAACATAAGGAATCGGCCACTATCAATCAGTACGGTCAGAATCAGGGAAGATAGAAGTATGAAACTGGCAACCTCTCTCGAGCACAGTCACGACCCGCGTTTTTATCAGCATCTGGGTCAGCTTATTTCCAGCACCGGCAGCAACGCCTTTGCCAGACAGATGCTGCAACTTGTCGATGCATTGGTCCCGGTTCACGGCCTTGATCTCAATGAGTGGGTCCTGGATGTCCCACAGGCCTGCATCAGCCAGACCAACAGCCTCGGTAATGCCGGCCTGCAATACGACTTCCCGGCGGCCAACACTCAGCGTCCACCCCTCCTGCAGAGTGTCATGCAGATGGACGCACCACTGCTGATCCAGCTCAAGGTCCCCTCGAACACGCAGAATCCGCAGTACACGATTCACCAGTGCAATCTGGTTTCGAGCCGTGGTGAGCAGCGCTGGATCATCTGTTTCTATCGCCTGCCGACCTTGCGACCGTTCTCACTGAGCGAGTTGTCACTGCTCAAGAGCCTGTCCGACACACTGCTGCCGCTGGTCGAGCATCATGCACAACTTCTCGCGCAACCCGTCACTCGTGTAGCAAGCACGGCACGTGTCGAACCCGAGCAGGAAGCAGAAGCCGCCTCCATGCATCAGGCTTTCAGCGGCCGCCTGGCACAGGATGCCATCATTTTGTCCGCACGCGAACAGGAAGTCTGCCTCGGCCTGCTGACCGGGGGCACCGTACCGGAGATGGCGCAACGACTGCGAGTCAAGGCCAGCTCGGTAGAAACCTACCTCAAGCGAGCCACAGTGAAGCTTGGCATCAGTGGGCGGCATGGTTTGGCAAGGTGGATGGCGGGGGCCTGAAGAGGCTGTGTGAAGGTCTTCGCTTCGTTCACTATCCAAACACTTTCCTGCGCTACTGGCCATTTGGACAAAGAGCAGGAGCAGAAGAACTGCAATGCCAAGCACAGACTGTGTTACTGATGACATGCCCAGGCTCTGCTTCAGAAACCCCGTACCTCAAGTGCTGGATGCAGCCCGCTACCTTGACGCTGCAGTGTCTGCCCACCTGGCGAAAAATACTGAGCTTGCCGAACATCTGATACGCGCTGCCAACATGGATGAGGTCCGGGAATGGACAGAGTCATTGTGGGGTAAAGCCAGCCAGTATGTTAAACCGCGAACGGTTCCGGGAGCGCCACCAAAGTTGCTCAAGAACAACCGAATTCCGGTCAGGATGCCGAGTGCGACCGAGAAGAAAATGGTTCATCAGCGCGACGGCTTTCACTGCAGGTTCTGTGGTGTACCTGTGATACGAGCAGAAATACGTACTGTGCTGGCCAAAAACTACCCAGACGCCTTGCCTTGGGGGATAACCAACGCTGGTCAGCATGCGGCCTTTCAAGCACTTTGGGCCCAATACGATCACGTTCTGGCCCATGCTCGCGGTGGTTACAACAGCCTAGACAATACCGTGCTGACCTGCGCGCCCTGCAACTTCGGCAAAATGAACCATACCGTCGAAGAGCTCAATCTTATTGACCCCAGAAAACGAGAGCCCGTGAAAAGCATGTGGGATGGACTGGAGCGACTTCTGAATAGCCCTCTTTCGTGAGCTTGCTGCAAGAGCAAAGAGGCGGGCTTCAAAAAAACGGGTGGCCAGGATAACAAACCGTGAGAGGGGCCTTGGCCGCGACAGTTTCAGTGAGTGCTCAAAAATGTGTTGCCTTCACTCAAGTCGTCGCGGCCAAGGCCCCTCCCACATTAGTAATGTGTACGCCTTAACTGATCGGCATTACTCCGTTGGCAAGAGCGCTCGCGGCGAAACCTCAATTCAACTGAACGTTACTCACACCGTCCCAATGCTCTGCCTCCAACGCTCCAAGCATCTTCGGTGCATGCCTGCCATCTACCTTCACAAAGAAAGCCTGCGTGTAAGCGCTACTGCGCTGTCCTCCACGAACGCCCATCTTGCGCTCGAAGTGATCGATACAACCACTGTGAGTGATTAACACCAGATTCTCGTTTGGTTTCTTGTGCGCCAGCACCGCCTCCTTGAAACCACTGTCGCAATCTTCAACCCAGCGCTGGGTCAGCGCGGTGCCACCCGAGATCAGATCAGCCGTTTGCCTGGTTCGAGTCAACGGGCTGGTGATGATGCTTGCCTTTTCCAGACCCAACTGCTGCAAACCGGCTCCGACTTTCATGGCCGCCTGGCTGCCAATAATGGTGATGCCATCAGCGTCTCCCATACAGGCATTATGAGAACGATCACAACGCTCGGCATGCCGGATCATGACGACAACATCGCCCTTCGCCCACTGACCATAAAGCCCCGACCGGCTCATATTGTCACCCACGCTCAAATCAACGATACGAGTCGCTGTCCATAACCAGACAAAGACTGCCAAGAGCGCTGATAGTGCAAGAAAGAGCGCGACATTCTTTATGCCAGACTTGTGGGTATGTTGTTTATGAAGAAGTTGCTTTTCGGACACCGCACTATAAAGCCGAGTAAAAGCCACGCCATGATTCCTTGACCAGAGTTTTGTCGGTTTTTTATAAGTGCTGTATTCGCATCCCCGACCTCAGGCCTAAAGGCTATTCAAGACGCTGTCACCGCGAGGTCAATGAGTTGTCAAATTTTCGTAGGAAAAATCGACGCGCCAGGCCACAGCGACCTGATGAAAGGGAATGAAAAGAGACTTTTGACAACGATTTCACTTTAAATTGACGTTTACCTGAGTACCTTTTTCTCCAACTGCTACAGGCCTGACGCCATAAAGATAAAGAGCTGCGTAATGCGCATACTTGTTATTGAAGACCACAAAGACATCCTCGCCAACATTACCGAGTACTTCACTCTTAAAGGTTTTGAAGTGACTGGTGCGCCGGACGGGCTGACCGGATTACATCATGCCGTCACCGGTAATTATGACGCTATTATTCTGGACCTTATGCTGCCAGGCATGGACGGTATTCTCCTGTGTAAAACCTTGCGGGAAAACACCGTGCAGCATGTTCCCATCTTGATGCTGACGGCTCGTGACGCACTGGATGATCGTATATCAGGGTTCAATGTGGGTGCAGACGACTACATCGTCAAACCCTTTGCACTGTCGGAGTTACTTGCCCGGGTTGAATCCGTCGCACGACGCTTTACCGGTATGAAAAAACGCATGTTGCAGATACATGACCTGACCTACGATCTGGACACCCTGGAAGTCAGGCGTGCAGGAAGCTTGCTCAAGCTCAACCCTACCAGCATGGTACTTCTTGAACTGCTCATGCGTAAAAGCCCGGCCATCGTGAAGCGGCAGGATTTTGAGCAGGCGCTCTGGGGTAGCAATACACCCGACTCGGACAGCTTGCGGACCAGTATTTACACACTGCGCAAAGTCATTGATAAGTCTTTTGATATCCCTCTGCTGCACACCGTTCATGGCATGGGTTACAAGCTGCAAGGCCCAAGATAGGAAAGGCCACTTTTCCCCAGTGCCTGCCTGCCCGCCCCCACACACTCTCACTACTGTTGCCCCACCAACACCTGAGCAACAGAGCACGCCCTCAAGCAACATCATCACTCTACCCGTAAGGATAAAATCCATATAAATCAGCCCATTACACTCTGGCACAGGACTTGCCACCCGAGCGATGCAGCTCTGATCACAGAGCCTCATCACAAAGGAATCGAACATGAGTGGACTATTGAAGGTCATCGCTGTTTCAGGTGGGGCCTCTCGCCCTTTTATCCCGACTGCCCACGCGATGCTGCCAGACAACTGGCTTGAGTCTGTCTGCGCAGGAGGATGCCTGTGACCTCTCCTCTGTCCGCGTCCTTCGCTTCACCTCTGCTACTGGCCCGCAATCTGGCGACGGATTTTGCCAGTAACGCTGCCGAACGCGACAAGAACGGTGGAACACCACTGGCCGAGCGCGAGGCCCTGCGCCGCAGCGGGCTACTGGCCCTGAGTATCCCGACCCGCTTTGGTGGCCTGGGTGCCAACTGGCAGGAAACCTTCGACGTGGTGCGTGAGTTCGCCAGGGTCGACAGTTCCATTGCCCATGTCTTCGGCTTCCACCACCTGATGCTGGCCACGGTCCGGTTGTTTGCCAGACCCGAGCAATGGCACCCGTGGTTCGAGCAGACGGCCCGGCAGAACTGGTTCTGGGGCAACGCGCTGAACCCTCTGGACACCCGAACCGTGATGAAGACCTTTGACGGCTGGCGTGAGTTTTCCGGGCGCAAGAGTTTCTGCTCCGGGGCCAGCGACTCGGAAATGCTCATCGCGTCGGCGGTGGATGAGAATGCCGGTGGCAAGCTGGTGATTGCCGCGATTCCCAGCGGTCGCACCGGTATTACCCTGCACGACGACTGGGACAACATGGGCCAGCGCCAGACCGACAGCGGCAGCGCAACCTTCGAGCGGGTGCGTATCGAAGAATCGGAACTGCTGCTCGATCCGGGCCCGCTGAGTACCCCGTTTGCCTGCCTGCGTCCGCTGATTGCCCAGTTGCACTTCACCAACCTTTTCCTGGGCATCAGCGAAGGCGCCTTCGAGGAAGCCCGGCAGTACACCCTCAAGGAAAGTCGCCCGTGGTTCAGCTCCCTGGCCCGGGACATCAGCGAAGATCCTTATGTCTTGCGCCATTACGGCGAATTCTGGGCAGCTCTTGAAGGTGTGCGTGCCTTGGTGGAGCGTGCCTGCATACAACTGGACGAAGCCTGGAACAAGGGACCGGACCTGAGCAGCGAAGAACGTGCGCGCCTGGCACTGTCCATCAGCAGCGCCAAGGTCGCAGCCACTCGCACAGGTCTGGATCTGTGCAGCCGACTGTTTGAAGTGACCGGTGCCAGGGCTACACATGCTGCTCTGCGACTGGACCGTTTCTGGCGCAACCTGCGCACCCAGACCCTGCACGATCCGCTGGATTACAAGCTGCACGAGCTGGGCGACTGGGCCTTGAACGGCAAGCGTCCGATACCGACCTTCTATTCCTGAGCGAGAATTCTGCGAGTGGTGGCGAAAGCCGCAACTGTCCGCCAGGCAACAGTTGTTCAGCATTATGCCTTCGGCTGCACAGCCCCGTTTCAGCGCCGATTGCGTGTAACGTCCACGGGCCGTGGCCTGCAGCATATGGCATGACACCTGCAATCGCGTCATGACTTCCCAACCCTGACTGGATACCACGCGATGCGTCTGATTGATCTGGCCTTGCCCCGCCTCCCTCGCTCTCTGAAGCTTCTGGCCTGCTCAGGCCTGATGGCACTGGCCCTGAACCCGTCCGCTCGCGCCGAAAATGCGCCAGAGGAAGTGCGTCTGGATTACGCCTACTATTCGCCTGTCAGCCTGGTGCTCAAGCACTTCGGCTGGGTCGAAAAGGCTTTGCCGAACTCGAAAGTCAGCTGGGTGTTCAGCCAGGGCAGCAACCGCTCGCTGGAATACCTGAACAGCGGCGGTGCCGACTTCGGTTCGTCGGCCAGCCTGTCGGCGGTACTGGCGCGGGCCAATGGCAGCCCGATCAAGTCGGTGTATGTCTACAGCCGCGCCGAATGGACAGCGTTGGTGGTGCGCAAGGACTCGCCACTCAAGAGCGTGAACGATCTTAAAGGGAAGAAGATCGCCGCGACCAAGGGCACAGACCCGTATCTGTTCACCCTGCGCTCACTGGCCAAGGCCGGCCTGGAAAAAAATGACGTGGAACTCCTGCACCTCCAGCATCCGGATGGACGCACCGCACTGGAGAAAGGCGATGTCGACGCCTGGGCCGGTCTTGACCCGCACATGGCCGCCAGCGAATTGCAGGCCGGTTCGCGCTTGCTGTACCGCAACAAGGACTTCAACAGCTATGGCGTAATCAGCGTTACCGAAGCCTTCGCCAAAGCCCATCCGCAAACCATCAGCACAGTGATCAAGGCCTACGAGCAGGCGCGTCACTGGGCCATTGCCAACCCTGAAGCGTTCGCCAAGCTGCTGGCTGACGAGTCCAAGCTGCCGCTGGACGTCGCCAAACTGCAACTGACCCGTACCGATCTGTCTGCGCCTCAACTGACCGACAAGGATGTAACCGCCTCCAAGGCTGCGGCTCCGATTCTGGTGTCCGAGGAACTGGTCAAACGCGGTGTCGATGTCAATCAGGTCATCGATCAACTGATCGATCCGTCTTTCGGCAAGGCCAGTATTGAGTGATGAGCACTTCCAGCAAAGCCCTGGCCGGGGCAAGTCCGGCAGAGCGCCCGGCCAGCCGTGCGCGCCAGTGGCGACGTCGAGCCAAAGGCCTGGCCTTGCCGCTGGCGATCATCCTGCTGCTTGAAACCGTGGTGCGTCTGGGCTGGATCGCTTCCTACCAGATGCCCGCTCCCAGTGAGGTGGCGCAGACCCTGTTCCAGCTCGCCGATGGCGCGTTGTGGAAACACATCGGGGCGAGCCTGTCCCGGGTGCTGGCCGGCTTCTTTATCGGCTCTGCACTCGGCTTGCTGTTCGCCGCCTGGGTAGGCCTCAGCCGCGAGGCCGAGGCCTGGCTGGAACCGACCTTTGCCAGTCTGCGGGCCATCCCCAGTCTGGCCTGGGTTCCGCTGCTGCTGTTGTGGCTGGGGATTGGCGAAACGTCCAAGATCACACTGATTGCCATCGGTGCGTTCTTCCCGGTGTACCTCAACGGGGTGGCGGCCATCCGCAATATCGACCGCAAGCTGGTGGAAGTCGGGCGCATGTATGGCTTCAGCCGTACGCGTCTGGCCCGGCGGATTCTCTTGCCGGCTGCCTTTCCCGGCGTATTCACCGGCCTGCGCAGCGCCCTGAGCCTGAGCTGGATGTTCCTGGTCGCCGCCGAGCTGATCGCCGCCACTCGTGGCCTGGGCTATCTGCTCAGCGATGGCCGTGAAACCTCGCGGCCGGACCTGGTGCTGGCAGCCATCATTGTTCTGGCGCTGCTGGGAAAAATCAGCGACGGCCTGCTGGCCGGTCTTGAAAAACGCTGGCTGGCCTGGCGCGACACCTTCGACGGCGCAGACTCCGGAGCCAGACCATGACTCGACTTCATCACGACACGCCAGACCTGCCGCCACTGCTGGACCTGCATGTCGAGCACAAGGCTTTTGGTGATACACCCGTGCTGGGCCAGCTCGACCTGCAACTGCAACCGGGGGAAATCGTCAGCCTGCTCGGCCCAAGCGGCTGTGGCAAAAGCACGCTGTTGCGTCTGGTGGCTCAACTGGATCAGGATTTTCGCGGCCAGTTGCGCAAGCGTCCCGACGAGGTAGGTTTCGTGTTTCAGGAACCACGGCTGATGCCCTGGCTGACGGTTGCCGAGAATATCGGCTTCAGTCAGGACAAGCATTACGACCGCGCCCGGGTCACCAGTCTGATCGACGAAGTCGGCCTGACCGGTTTTGCCGACGCGCTGCCCAAGGCGTTATCGGGCGGCATGGCCCAGCGTGTGGCGATTGCTCGCGGGCTTTACGGCCAGCCGCAGCTCTTGTTGCTGGACGAGCCCTTCAGCGCGGTCGATGCCTTTACCCGCTTCAAGCTTCAGGACCTGCTGCTGGAACTGGCACAGCATCACCATATCGGCTTGCTGGTCGTGACCCACGATGTCGATGAGGCACTGTACCTGAGCCATCGGGTCCTGGTGATCGGCAACCGGCCCGGCACCGTCATCAGGGAACTGGCAGTACCGCTTGCCTACCCCCGCGACCGCCGCGACGAAACCCTGGCAAAGCTGCGCAGTCAGGCGCTTGAGTCACTGCATGATGCTCGTGTGATTTAAAAAGCAGGAGCGAATTCATTCGCGAGAGGCCCCTTCGCGAATGAATTCGCTCCTTGGCGTTTTTTAAAACAGCCCTGATGTCGGTGGCTCGGTGCCCTTGAGCTGCCAGGCTCCCACCACTGCTGCTTTCCAGTGTCGCGGATTATGGTTGGCCACGGTGCGTGCATTGCGCCAGTGGCGATCGAGGTTATGGCTGCGGCCTGTGGTCGAAGCACCACCCACATCAAATACCGTTTCAGCAGCCTTGAGCGCAAGCTCTGCGACCAGATACTGCGCCTGGGCCACCTCGACTGCTGCCTGTTCGACTTCTGCATGCGCCTGCTGCGCGCTCCAGGCACGATCGATGGCTTCCGCGGCCTTGAGCACCAGTGCTTCGGCAGCGTAGGCCCGAGCGGAAATATCGCCCACGGCCAGCTCTACATAAGGATCGTCCACCGAACGACTGGCGCTGCTGTGCTTGATTGGCCGTGCATGTTCCCTGGCAAAACGGATCGCGTCGTCCAGTGCATTGCGGGCGATGCCAGCCTGCACTGTTCCCAGGAACAGTTGCAGGAACGGCGTGACGATGGTGCGCTTGCCCTCTTCCACTGTGCGGGTACGAATATCGCTGGCCTCGACCCGCACGTTCTGCAGATGAGTCGTGCCACTGGCCGTCAGACGCTGGCCCATGGCATCGAAGTCGTCGAGCAGCACCAGACCTTCGCGGTCCCGAGGCAGAACGAAGGACACTGGCTGCTCATCCTCGTCCAGTGCAACCGCGCTGACCCAATCGGCAAACAGTGCGCCAGTGCTGTAGAACTTGCTGCCATTGGCCCGATAATGATCGCCCTCACGAACCAGCCGCGCAGCAATCGATCCATTGACCCCGCCCAGCTCCCAACCGGCATTGCCGATGACCGCGCCTTCAAGGTAGCGGGCAAACCAGCGTTGGCGCTCGGCCTCGGCATCTTCAGTCGTGGAAACCAGCAGCCCCTCGACAAAGGCAAGACCGGGACGCAAGGCCTGAGCAACGTTGGAGTCCACCGAAGCAATGCGCAGCAGCAACTCGATGACATCCCGCACGCTGCCGCCAGGGCCGCCATGGCTTTTCGGGATACGCACGGTGTACACACCGGCAGCAGCAAGCTGGGCGATGGCCTCAAAAGGCAATTGCCGCTCGCGTTCACGCTGGGCCGCGCCTGCGCCGATGGCTGGCAGCAGCGCAGTGATGCGGGCTTGCAGTTCGCTGACGCTGGCAGCAGGCGGCTTCGGAGTAAAACGTTGAAAGGTGGTCATGGGCAGTCCTCAGCCTAGATGGCGATTTTCCAGAGACGTGATTCATCGAACACGTCAAAAGCTTCGTGTTCCGGGTCCAGCGGCGGCACCACCAGCTCTGCGCCGCTACCGGGCAGGCGCGGCACCGAACCGAGCAGACGTTGGGTGTATTCATGGGCGGGCCGGGTGAAAAGCTGCTCTGCCGGAGCCAGTTCGACGACCTGGCCGTGGCGCATCACCAGCACGTTGTCGCTGACGTGACGAATCACCCCCAAATCGTGGGAGATGAACAGATAGGCCAGCCCGAGCTCCTGTTGCAGGTCGGCCAGCAGATCCAGCACTTGTGCCTGCACCGAAACATCCAGCGCCGACACCGGCTCGTCGCAGATAATCAGCTTCGGCTCACTGGCAATCGCCCGGGCAATGGCGACCCGCTGACGTTGGCCACCGGACAACTGCAGAGGACGTCGCAGGGCCAGCTCGGGCGGCAATCGCACCTGACCCAGCAAATGGCTGATTCGTGCCGGGCGTTGGCTGGCTTCGATGCCCGCGACATGCAACGCATCATCGAGAATCTGCATCACGTTCCAGCGTGGGTCGAAGGAGCCGAGGGGGTCCTGATAGATCACGCTGATTTCCCGCCGCAGCGGTCTGCGCCGTTTTTCATCGACAGCATTACCGGGCAGGTTCCAGGGCTGACCGCGATACAGCACCTGACCGGCATCGGGTTGCAACAGGCCAAGGGCAATGCGGGCTACCGTGGTCTTTCCCGAACCGGACTCGCCGACAATGCCCATGGTTTGCCCGGCGCGCAGTTCGAAACCGACGTCCTGCACCACTTGACGAAGCTGGCCATCCGGCCCCAGATAGCGCTTACCCAAACCTTGCGCCTGCAACAGCACTTGCCCCGCGTCGTTACTTTTGACGAGCGGTGTCGGGCGCGCTGTTCCAGACAAACGACTCCCGCGAGGGTGTTCGGACGGCACGGCGGCCAGCAACTCACGGGTATAAGGATGCTGCGGCTTGCTCAGGACTTGCTGCATCGGCCCTTGCTCGACCACCTCCCCATGGCGTAACACAACCACGTCATCCGCCAGTTGCGCCACCACCGCCAGGTCATGACTGATGATCAGCAGCGAGGCGCCACGGGCCTTGATCTGCTGGAAGACTTCAAGAATCTGCGCCTGCACCGTGGCGTCCAGTGCGGTCGTCGGTTCGTCGGCAATCACCAGCGCCGGGTCCATGGCCAGAGCACTGGCAATCAACGCCCGCTGGCGCAAACCACCGGACAGCTGCCCGGAACGTTGGCGGGCGCGTAATGCCACATCCGGCACGCCAACCCGCTCCAGCAACTCAAGCACCCGTGCGCCACGCTGCTGCCGATTGCCGAAACCATGGGTTTCCAGCACTTCGAGGATTTCCTTGCCCACCGGACGCAACGGGTCGAGAGATACCAGCGCGTCCTGCAGGACAAAACCGATGTCCTTGCCACGCACGCCACGCCACTGACGTTCGCTGAGAGCCAGCAGATCGTGATCACCAAAACTCAACCGTCGGGCCGCCACTTCGGCGCGACTGCCCGCCAGGCCCACCAGACTGCGGGCACTGACGCTCTTGCCCGAGCCGGACTCGCCCACCAGCGCCACGCAACGTCCGGGTGCCAGCGTAAAGGACAAGTCCCGCACCACGCTGCGGCCTTCAAAGGCGATGTTCAGGCCTTCGACAATCAAGGTCTTGTAACTCATGGCAGGCGTCCCTCCAGACGTTGTTGGATATAGCGACCGGTCACGGTGGTGGACAGCGTGGTCAGCACAATGAACAGGCCCGGAAAGAACGTGAGCCACCAGGCATTGGCGATAAAGTCACGGCCCATGGACAGCATGGTTCCCCACTCGGGCGCTGGCGGCTGTGCGCCCATGCCGAGAAAACTCAGGGCCGAAGCCCAGACAATCGCCTGACCGACGCCCATGGTCAGCGTAACCACCAGCGGGCGCATGGCATTGGGCAGTAATTGGCGCAGCACAATGCGTGAAACCGGATGCCCCAACGCCCGCGCCGCTTCGATATAGCCGGCATTGCGCACCGCCAGCACCTGACCGCGAACCATCCGCGCATAACCGGGTGCAGCCCCCAGCCCGGTGGCCACAATCAAAGGGCCGATGCCGCTGCCAAAGACCGTCACGAACAACAGGGCAAGCACCAGGCTCGGAAAGGCAAACAGGACTTCCAGCAGCCAGCCCACCCAGCGATCAACCCGCGCCCCACCCAGACCGCCAAGCAGCCCGAGAGTAATGGCAATGCTCATCGCCAATGCCGTGGCGGCCACACCGATGAACAGGCTTTCGCGAGTGCCGTAGACAATCCGGGCAAAGATGTCGCGGCCTGACTGATCGGTACCCAGCCAGTGCGCCAAGCCCGGTGCCTGGAACGCCTCGCGAGGCACGATGGCCAGCGGGTCGATACTCGTGAACAGTTGCGGAGCCAGCGCCGCCAGTAGCAATGCAGCAAGAAACAACAGCGCCAAGCTCGCGCCCAGAGGTGGCAGATGCAGACGCCGTTGACGGCGCAACGGGCTGAAGGTCTGGTCAAGGGTCAGGTCGCTCATGAGTTCGGCTCCTGTTGCCGTGGGTCAATCCATTGATAAAGCAGGTCCACCAGAATATTGGCCAGCACATAGCTGGCAGCCACCACCAGACTGATGCCGATCACCAAAGGCAGATCCTGAGCCTGTACCGCCTGATACAACTGACGACCAACGCCCTTGCGGGAAAAGATCACCTCGCAGACCACCGCACCACTGATCAGCGCACCAATGGCCCAGCCGGAAAGCGACACGCCCGGCAGCAGCGCATGGCGCAAGGCATGTTTGAAACGCACCGCCAGATCACTCAAGCCTCGGGTACGGGCGGTCAGGACGAAGGGTTGATCCAGCGTCAGTTCGAGGGATTCACGGGTGACCTGGGCAATGAAACCCGCCAGCGGAATCGCCAGCGAGAATGCGGGCAGCACCAGGCTTGCAAGGCTGTCGCTACCCGCAGGCGGAAACCAGCGCAGGCCGAAGGCGAATACCGCAAGCAGCACCACCCCCAGCCAGAAATGCGGCAAGGCGGCACTCAGGGTTTCAACGAATGACGCTGCGCCGCCAATCAACCTGCCGCGCCCGGACGTGATGACCGTCAACAGCAGGACCAGCACCCAGGCCAGCGCCAGTGAAGCCAGGGTCAGTTCAAGCGTTGCACCGCCCTGCTCGGCCAGTACACGGGTTACCGGTTGATGCTGGGAATAGGAGTTGCCCAGATCCCCCTGAAGCAACCGGCCCAGATAGACCACATATTGCACCGCCAGCGGCTTGTCGAGGCCGTATTCCTGGCGCGTGGCTTCGATGGTTTCAGCTGTGGGGTTGCCGCTTGGGCCGCCGAGAATCGCCAGTACCGGATCACCCGGCATCAGGCGCAGGGCAAAAAAGGTCAGGGTTGCCACGGCCCACAACACCAGCACCCCGCCCGCCACGCGAATGGCGGCACGACGGCCCAGGGCAGTCAGGCGTTGGCGACGGGGATCAACCACTTCCAGAGGCGTTGTGCTTGTACTCATTTCGTCACCCATGAGTCATAGAGATAAGTCACCGCCAGAGACGGCTCCAGGCGCACGCCATGGGCGGTCTTGTAGATGCCCAGCCGGGTGCTTTGCGGGTAAGTGGTCAGCTCCAGATATTGCCCGGCGATCTGCTTCTGGGCTTCGTAATAGATCTTGCGACGCTGCTCGGGGTCCTGAGTGGCCAGGGCACTTTCGATCAGCGCATCGAACCCGGCATCGGCATAACCGGCAGTGTTCTGGTGATAACCGCCGACGCCCGCAGGCTGGACAAATGCAGAGCTGAAGATGATCCGCAGCACATCGGGGGTATTGGTGTTCCAGTAGCCGATGCGGATGTCGTAATCCCAGGCGGCCTGGCGTGCAGTGGATTGCACATCGCTCATCTGATCCATCACCAGATCGATGCCCACCTGCCGGGTCGTGGCCTGAACCTGCTCCCACAAGGTCACTTCCGAAGGTGGCGTGCGTGAGCCGATCAGCACGACGGCCCGCAGACGCTTGCCGTCCTTGGTGCGATAACCCTCGGCGTCACGGCCGGTCCAGCCTGCCTCATCGAGCAGTTGAGCGGCGCGTGCCGGGTCATAGTCCTGAACCCGCTCGAAGTCCGGGCTGTAGAACGGCGTCGCCACGCTCAGCGGGCCGCCCGCTCGTTGAAATTCGCCGAAATAGACACTCTTGAGCGCACCCTCGACATCGGCGCTGCGCACAAAGGCTTCCCGCACTCGCAGATCGTCAAAGGGCGCACGACGAATATTGAAGGTGCCATTGGTGGGGTTGCCCGGACGCTGGGAAATGATCAGTTTCAAATCAGGATTGCGCCGCGCCGCTTCATGGGACTCCGGCGGCAGCGCCTCGATCACGTCCACCTCACCGGCTTGCAGGGAGGCAAAGCGCACCGAAGGCTCCTGAATGAATTTCCAGACAATGCCCTCCAGATAAGCCGGCCCCTGATGGCGGGCCGTGGGCGGTGCCCAGTTGTAGTCGGGGTTGCGCGCAAGCTGGACATGGCTCTGACGCTCCCACTTGACCACCTTGAACGGGCCGCTGCCCACCGGGCTTTCGCAGTTGGCATCGCGACTGCGGGCCAGGGCCGTAGGCGACTGGATGCCCAGGAAACCCTGAGCCAGCACTTCCAGAAACGCCGCATAAGGCGTAGCCAGATGCACGATGGCGGTGTAGTCATCCACGACCTCGGTGCGTCGGTATTGGCGAATGTAACCACCGGCTGTGCTGGACTGGGTCTTGGGGTTGGAAATGTGGTCGAGGTTGGCCTTCAGGGCGGCTGCATTGAATGGCGTACCGTCAGTGAAGTGCACGTCATTGCGCAGATGGAAGGTGTAGCTCAGGCCATCGGGCGAGACTTCCCAGCTCTTGGCCAGCCAGGGACCGATCCGGCCTTCGCTGTCCATGGACACCAGCGAGTCCAGATACTGCTGGGCGACAAACACCTGGGGCATGTCGCCCGCCACATGGGGATCAAGGCAGGTAGGCTCACGGTCGGTGGCGTATACCAACGTACCGCCATGCACCGGCTGATCACTCTGGGTCGCGACTTTCTCGGCGCGCTCGCAGCCGGTCAACGCCAGGGCCAATGTCGAGGCGGCAAATAAAGGGATAAAAGGACGGATATCGAATTTCAAGATCGCTCCCTGGGATGACATGTCCGATGGCTTTGCACAGGCTGATACCAGAGGTATTGCAGGTCCCGTGCCGACTCTCAAACCATTGAATTAATTGACTTAAAGGTAAAGGCCAGTGGTGGATGACCAACAAACTGCCCACGGGCTGTTGCTGCTGCAACAGCCGCTAACGGTTGATTCATGACAGTTCTGGTGCCGCAAAGCGCAACGGCTGCAAGGGCTGGCTCAGTGCGGCAGGATCGCGGTAGCGCGTTGCCGGGTGATTGCCGGGCAGACGCGCCTGCCCGGCTCCGAACAATCGCTCGCGCAGGGTTTCGCCGGGGGTGTAGCGCTCGCGAAAACGGCCGCGTCGGCGCAACTCAGGCACCACCAGGTCGATGAAATCCCGGGCCGTCTCGAACGACAGGTACTGGCGCAGGTTGATGCCATCGATACCGTCCACATCCAGCCAGCGCTCGATCGCGTCGGCGACCACCGTCGGTGTTCCAGCGACGAAGTAGCGATCCTCCTGCAACCCGGCAAAGCTGCCGAGCATTTCGCCCACGGTGGTATCCGGATCGAAACGGTTGAGCGAACCCCAGCCGATGTCGCCGCGCTTGATGATGCTGGACAGTCGCTCATGGGCTGGATACGCCTTCAGATCAATACCCATCTGGGCGTGGGCCATCCCGCCATCGACGCTGATCAGGCGTCGATAGCTGTCGAGCTTGGCCGACACCTCTGCATCGGTGCGCCCGACAATCACGCCCGCCTGAACAATGAACTTGATACCTGCCGGGTCGCGGCCCTGCTCTTCGGTGTTGCGGCGCATGGTGGTGATATTGCGCCGCACGTCTTCGTGGGTGATGCCGCCGGTAAACACCACTTCCGCATGACGCCCCGCGAAAGCCGAACCTGCCGGGGAACCCGTGGCCTGGAACAGCACCGGCGTACGCTGACGCGACGGCTGGCAAAGGTGCGGGCCAGCGACCTTGAAGTGTTCACCGACATGATTGATATAGCGAACCTTGGACGGATCGGTATAGATGCGCTGTTCGCGATCCTGAATCACCGCATCGTCATCCCATGAGCCTTCCCACAACTTGTAGAGCACGTCGAGGTATTCGTCGGCGATCTCGTAGCGATGGTCGTGAGGTACTTCCTGATCCAGCCCGAAGTTGCGGGCGGCGTTGGGCAGATAGGAGGTGACGATATTCCAGCCAACCCGGCCCTTGGTCAGGTGATCCAGGGTGCTCATGCGCCGGGCAAAACTGAACGGCGGCTCGTAGGTGGTGGAAAAGGTCACGCCGAAACCCAGTTCACGGGTCACCGCCGCCATGGCAGGGACCAGCAGCATCGGATCGTTGCTGGGCACCTGCAAGCCTTCGCGCAAAGCGGTTTCCGGGCCATTGCGGAAGCGGTCGTAAACGCCCACTACATCGGCCAGAAACACCCCGTCAAACGTGCCGTACTCCAGCAGTTGAGCCAGTTCGGTCCAGTAATCCAGATCATTGAAACGGTGGCGGTTATTGTCCGGGTGAACCCACATGCCATGGGTGATATGGCTGACGCAGTTCATCTCGAACAGGTTGACGTGCAATTGTTTGGGCATAGCGCTCTCCTTGAATGGCGTTCAGACCGCGCTGGCTTCATCGACAGCGCCCTGCCCCTCGGCCTCGGCATGCAATGCACGCCAGGCCGCTGTGGGGCTGATGCCGTTGAGGTAGTAATTGCCCAGCGCCTGCTCGCGATAGATCGCCGGGTTGTGGGACGCCAAGGTGCGGGCGTTGCGCCAGTGCCGGTCGAAATTGCGCCGGGTGCTGATGGCCGAAGCACCACCGACTTCAAACAGCAAAGTGCTGGCTTCCAGCACCTGGGCCAGGACAATCTGCTGGGCCTGATAGGTCTGCACTTCGGCTTCGGTATAAAGCGGCTCGGAAACCACTCCAGACTGTTCCGCCTCGTGTACGGCTTGCAGGCTGTGACCGATGGCCGTGACCTGTGCCTGAGCCGAAAAGGCCAGGCTCGACAGACGACCGATCACCCGCTGCACCAGCGGATCGTCTGCCGGGCGCGTCTGGCCGGGAATGCCGAAGGCGCGTGTACGGCCCTGAACGAAATCCACGGCATCGGCCAATACCCCACGGGCGATACCTGCCAGGGTTGCCAGATGCACAGCCTGATAAAAGGCCGTCAGGTAGGACTCGGCGCGCAGTTCGCCTTTCTTGAAGCGGCGCAGAATATGCTCTGCCGGCACCTCAACAGCCGTGAATCGCGTGGTGCCGCTGCCGGTCAGGCGCTGGCCGAAACCGTCCCAGTCATCCAGCACGTCAACACCCTTTGCACGGGTCGGCACCGACAGGCTGACAAAGTCGTCGCCGTCATTGGCGATGGCGGCCACCCAGTTGGCATAGAGCGTGCCGGTGCAGTAGTACTTTTGCCCGTCCAGTCGGTAACCGGCGCTGGCATCTCCGGGAACCCGCGCCGTCAAGGCCACGGTGTTGCTGGAGCTGTCGCTGCGTTCCGCCATCGCCGCGCCCCATAGCTCGCCTGCGGCGACCCTGGCGAACCAGTAGGCCTGGGAGGCTGTGTCACGGGATGCAAGCCGTCCTTCGACAAACCCCAGATGCGCACGCAGGATTTGCGGCAGGTTGGAGTCGGCTTCCCCCAGACGCACCAGCCAGTGCAACAGTTGTGGCAAGCTCGCGCCCAGCCCGCCATAGTGACGCGGGACCCGCAAGGCACCAAAACCGGCTTCCTTCAGCCAGGCAACCGGCTCGTGGGCCAACTGGCGTTGCTGCTCGCGCTCTACGGCACCTGCGGCAATCCGCGCAATGATCGGCGCGAAACGCGACTCAAGCTCGGCATCAGTAACAGGTTGTTCAAACTCGTGACTCATGGCAACTCCTTGTATGCGTGGATAGCGGCGCTCAAAACCTGAACGCCACACCGGTGGTCACCGAAAAGGCGTCACCCGGATAGAAATTCGCCGAGTCCTGGCCATTGGCGTTGTAGGCCGTATTGGCGGCTGTGGCGTAGCTCTCGTCAGTGAGGTTGCGCAAGTCGGCGAAGACCTCCCACTTCTTGCTCGGTGCCTGATAGCCGACCTTGGCTCCCCAGAGCACGTAGGACGGTGCCTGCCAACTGTTGGCGTAATCGATGTAGTAACTCGACGCCGCGCGCAGGTTGAGCGAGGCGTAAAAACCGCTTTGCTGGCGATAGGCAAGTTCGGCCTGATAGACATGACGTGGCAGACTGGGCAGTTCGTTGTCGCCAAAGGTGTCGTCGTGGCGGTAGTGGAAATCGTTGAGGGTGTAGGCCTGACGCAGGTCCAGGGTGTCGCCATTGTCACCTGACCACAGGAGCGCGCTAAGACCGGCCTCGATGCCCTGGTGAATGGTCGGGCTGGCATTGGACGTGGCGGTGATCTGATCCTGAGTCGCGGTGGCTTGCTGTACCACCACAGTCAGCAGCTCTTTCTGAACCCAGGATCGATAGAGCGTCAGGCTGCCATCGAAAATCCCCTTGCTGCCACGAATACCCACCTCGAAGGTGGTCGCCTTCTGTGGCCTGGCATCGAACAGATAAGGGTTGCCGGTGCTGCCCAGTTGCCAGGTCACCGGCGGATCGATGCTGCGGCTGACATTGCTGAACACCTGGAAATCCGGCGTCAACTGATAGCGCAGGCCGATGCGCGGCGCGATGTCGTTCTCGGTGTAGGCGACGCTGTCGGGAAAGTCGCTGGTATTGGTGCCGGTGGTGTACTCGATCTCGGCCTTGCGTTTGATATTGATGAACGAAAGCCCCGAAGACAGCCATAGCCGGTCCGTCAGTTGCAGCTCGTTGCCAAAACTCAGCACCGTGTCACGGGAGCCGGTGTAGTTGGTTTCCTGCAATTTGGCGCCAGTGCTGGCGCTGTGGGATTTGACGTCGGCCAGATAGGCCCGGGTGTTGCTGAAGATGATGCTGCTGTCGCTGGGCAGGCCGAAAAAGCTGTCGCCGGTGCGGAAGTAGCGCAGGGTCAGGTTTATATCCTTGGAGCGCCAGTCCTGCGGCGCAACGGCGTAGCGCCAGCCATTGAGCAATGGATAGTTGTTGTAAGCGGCACCCACTTCAAGCTTGCCGCCATCATCGAAGGTGTAAGTGGTCTTGTTGGCCAGGAACGTGGTGCCATCCTTGCGGCGTCCGGTAGGCACAAGGTTGCTGCGCGGGTCGTGTTTGAGTTGCTGGCGAGTCAGGGTATTGCCGTTGATTAGGTCTTCTTCCCGGTACTTGAGGAAAAAGCGCGTCTCCAGTTTCGGGCTGAACACATGCCCGAAGTTGGCCGCCAGACCACGGGCCTCGTTGGAGGCATGATCCTGATAGCCGTCACGCTCGTTGTGCTGGATATTGATGTAGTAATCGCTGTCACCGACCACGCCGCCAGTGCTCAACTGCTGCTTGCGATAACCGTAGCTGCCGACCTCGAAACGGGCGTAATTGCCCGGATCGGTACGGCCGGTCTTGCTGACGAAATTGATAGCACCGCCCAGCGACAGGGCCGCATATTCCGAGGCGTTGGCGCCATACAGCACTTCGGTGTGATCCACGGCCTGCATGTCCAGGAAGTCTTCCTGGGTTCCACCAGGGCCGGTGATCGGCAGGCCGTCGAAGAGAAACTTTGTCCCCAGCACATAGCCTTGATAGAAGGTGTTCAGGCCTGAGCCGCGGATGGAAATCTTGTTGGCACCACTGCCGCTTGTGGCCTGGGCAAATACCCCCGGTTGCAGGGCAAGCACATCTTCGGCACTGGACGCCTTGCCCTGCTCGACCTGACGGTTGTCCACCACTGCGGTATTGCCCGCCACCTTCTGCAAACGCTTGCGGTCCTTCTGCGCTTCGCTTGCAGCGGTGCCGGTAACCGTCACCTTGCCCAGCGTCGTACTACCCGACTCATCGGCCGCCTGGGCAAACGGGCCGAGCAAGGCCAGCAGAATCGGCACGCTGGCGGCACTGCTCAGATGGGGTAAATAACGTCCGCTTTGTCGTTTTATCGCCTGCACGGCAAGTACTCCTTAATTGACAGGCCGATATTCAAATGGCCACTACTTGACCGATCTTGAACAGCGCCAACAGTTATGAAAGTTCACAGTGCAGATGTCGTGCCAGCGATTTATTAGTGGTTTTTCTCTATATAGATACCTTTAACAAGTTGAACAATCGTACAAACTGACCAATTGATGTTGCGCTGCAAACAGTTGATCGACCCTGAAGCATGAAAAACCCTGCAAAGGCTCTGGATCAAAAGATATAGCGGGGTTTTCGCTGTAAACAGATGCAATTCATACACACTACCAATCCGTAATATGCATATAACCACTACTGTTTACCCTGCAACAGCCCACCGACAAACTTTACGATTTTCAATCACTTCTTTAGCAAGACCTACGCCCGAACAGCCACTTTCCGGGCATCTAACATCTGGCACAAAACCTGCTCAAGGTCCAAGACTGGCCTGACTATGCCCATAGAACGCCGATACCTTTTAACGACGAACTTGGGAGACATACATTGCACGCCATACAACAGGACCGATTGCGCCTGGCCATCCGCCATGCCTCTTTCACGATGGGGCTGGGATGCGCCTTGCTGATTCCGACCATGACTTGTGCCGCAGACTCAACGCTGAGCACCGTCACTGTCCAGGGAACCCGCCAGTCTGAAGCTGAAAACGCCAGGAGCCAGCTGGCCGAAGTACCCGGCGGCACCAGCGTGGTCGACAGCGAAGAAGTAGCAAGAGGCCGCACCGCCAACCTGCAGGACACCCTTGGCTATCAGCCCGGCGTTTTCGTGCAGTCCACGGGCGGCAACGATGCGGCAAAAATTTCCATTCGAGGCTCAGGCGCCAACACTTCGCCCGGCTACTTTCGCGAAGGCATCAAGTTCCTGTTCGACGGCCTGCCGATCACCGGGCCCGGCGGCACGCCCTATGAATTCCTCAATGCCTCGGGCGTGAATTACACCGAGATATTGCGCGGTGCCAACGCTTTTCAGTACGGCGCATTGACCCTGGGTGGCGCGGTGAACTTCGTCAACCACAGTGGCTATACCGCGCCGGGCCTGCGCTTGCGCGCCGAGGCCGGTAGCTACGGCTACCAGAAGCAGGCGTTGAGTGTCGGGGGTGTGGAAGGCCCGCTGGACTACTACCTGAACGTCGACAATTACCGCAACGAAGGTTATCGCGACTACAGCCTGTCCAAGAGCTCTGGCGTGGTCGCTAACCTGGGTTACCGCTTCAGCCCCAAACTGGAAACCCGCCTGATGCTGCGCTACCGCGACGAGTTTCATGACGACCCCAGCGCAACCACTTTGGGTGCAATCAAAAACAATCCCCGACGCGCCAGCGCCACGGCCGAGTCCAGTGGTGCGGGCAGCCGTCGACCCGGCAGCCTGTGGCTGGGCAGCAAAACCATCTACACCTTCGATGACGATGCACGCCTGACCCTGGGCTTCGCCTATCACGACTATGCCCACAACAATAATCCCGACAGCCCGAGTAACCCCAGTTACTGGGACTGGCATGACCTGAACCTGCTCGCGGGCTACGAGCGCATCGATAACTGGTTTGGCCATGAAAGCCGCAGCTCCATTGCCTTCACCTCCACCCAGCACCTGCGTGGCGAGGTCAATTCAGCGACGGCCTCAAAGGTCCCGCTCAAGCAGGTCAACTACAAGAACTCCGCCGACCGGGTCATCTCGCTGGGCAATGACTTCAACCTGATAGACCGGCTATGGCTCACCAGCGGCGTGTCGTTCATCAATGTGCAGCGCAAGATCAATATCGATCAGGCGGTCAACCCCAACACCACGACTTTCGCCACTCACGAGGACTACGACAACTGGAGCATCGCCCCGCGTATCGGCCTGCGCTATGAACTCAACCCGCAACTGCAAGTGTTCGCCAACTTCAGCCGCTCCATCGATCCACCCGCGTCCTGGGAATACTCAGGCTCCGGCCCTACCACGCCCTACATCCGCCCGTTGGTAGAACAGAAAGCCAATACCTTCGAGGTGGGCATCAAGGGCTCGTCCGGGATCTTCGACGGCAGCCTGGCGTTGTATCGCTCATGGATTCATGACGAACTGCTTAACGTGCAGTTCATTGCCGCGACCTCGACCTCCGCAGCCGTGACCGGTGCCTTCAATGCCTCGCCCACCATTCACCAGGGCGTGGAAGCCGGCCTGACCACCCGCCTCTGGGAAAATCCGCAGGGCGACCAGTTACGCTGGCGTCAGGTGTACACCTGGAACGACTTCCACTACCGCAACGACGAAACGTTCGGCGACAACCAGTTACCCGGTATTCCCAGCCACGTCTATCAGGGCGAGTTGCAATACCGGCATCACGGCGGCGTCTACACCGGCATCAACGTGCAATCGGCATCCCGAACCGCCGTGGATTACGCCAACACTTTCTATGCGCCGTCGTACACCATCTGGGGAGCCAACATCGGCTACGAAGCCCCCAAGGGCGACTGGAAGGTTTCACTGGACCTCAAGAACCTGGCGAACAAGGCGTATGTCTCGGCAGTCACGCCGCAGTACAACGCGGCGGGGGCGGATACGGCGTCGTTGTATCCGGGAGACGGGATCGGGGCTTATGTGGGGGTTGAAGTGAGGTATTAAGACTGATAGCACCTGCAGGACCGGATTTATCCGGGAAGAGGCCTGTATATCCACTGCATCTAATGGATCAGGAAGAATGTCTTCCCGGATGAATCCGGTCCTACAGCACTGTGTAAACCACAGTCGTACAACCTGCCCGGTTCTATCCTTAGCGCCACAAAGTCTAATTTGCCAGACCGATCTGCCAGTACAGTCAATACCGGTACTAGACACATTCTAAGGACGATCATGAACGCCAGGATTCTTGCTTTAGGCTTTTCCACCCTTCTCGCTTCATCCTTCAGCCAGGCGGCTGCACCCGTTACCTCGATCAGCGATGCGCAGTACAAGAACGTGCTGGAGGGCTCATGGCGAGCCAAGGAAAACAGCGTGCGCGACAACTATCGCCATCCGCAGGAAACCTTGAAGTTCTTCGGTTTGCAGAGCAACCAGACAGTCATCGAGATCACGCCCGGTGGCGGTTGGTACAGCGAGATTCTTGCGCCCTTGCTCAAGGATCACGGGCATTACATAGCAGCTCTGCAAGCGCCCTCCTCAGGCGACTACTACAAGAAAGCCGCCGATGGTCTGAAGCAGAAATTCAAGGCCGATCCGGAGCGCTACGGCAAGGCTGAACTCATCGAATTCGATCCAAAGACACCCGTCTTCGGCAAACCCGCCTCGGCCGACCGGGTCCTGACATTCCGCAACGTGCATAACTGGGTACTTGCCGATGATGCGCCGCAAACATTCGCAGCCTTCTTCAAGGTGCTGAAACCGGGCGGAGTGCTGGGTGTGGTCGACCACCGCGCCAAAGACGGCACCGATCTGGAAAGCATCAAGAAAAGCGGCTACCTGCCCACCGATTACGTGGTGAAACTGGCCACCGATGCAGGCTTCAAACTGGAAGCGCAAAGCGAGGTCAACGCCAACCCGAAAGACACCAAGGATTACCCGGCGGGCGTCTGGACACTGCCACCGGCGCTGAAACTGGGTGAGCAGGACAAGGCCAAGTATGTGGCAATTGGCGAGTCGGACAGGTTTACGTTGCGGTTTGTGAAGCCGGAAAAATAGCGTCGCGGGCAAGCCCCCTCCTACGAGGTGGGCTGCCCCTCAATGCGCCCACCGCCGATGCAGCCCACGCGCCGCCGCATCCAGCATGAACCCCAGCACGCCGATCACCAGCACCATGGCCATCAGCTCCGAGTAGGCCAGTCGATCACGGGTATCGAGGATGAAGTAACCCAGCCCGGCGCTGACACCGAGCATTTCGCAAGGCACGAGCACGATCCACAGGATGCCGATGGACAGTCGGGTGCCGGTCAGCACGTGGCCGAGGATGCCCGGAATGATGATCCTGCGCAGGGTTTCCCATCGCGTGGCGCTCAGGCTGCGGCTCAGTTGCAGCCAGCGTGGATCAAGCTGGCGTACACCTGCCACGGTATTGAGCAGGATCGGCCAGACGGCGGCAAAGGTCAGCAGGAAGTAGATCGGCTGGTCACCAACTCCCATGAGCATCACCACCACTGGCATCCACGACAGCGGCGAAATCATGCGCAGCAGTTGAAAGGCCGGATTGGTTGCCGCCTCCAGCGTCCGGGAGCCGCCGATCAGCAAGCCCAGCGGGACACCGATCAACAGCGCCAGCAGCAGGCCGACGAAAATCCGTTTGAGGCTCACGCCTATGTGCTCGTACAGCTCAGGCCGTCCGAGCAGCTCCCACAGGCTGGCAAAGGTCGACTCCGGCGAAAAGCGCTCCGACAGGCCGCCCGTTTCGCCAAAAAAGCTGACGCCCAGCCACCAGAGGGCGAGCAGGCATAACAGGCCGGCCACGCCCAAAAGTGCGTGCCCGGTAGTTGAACGTTTCACCTCGCTCAAAAGCCGAACTCCTCGGTACGCTCGAAGTTATCCGCAAGCCCGAAGGTTTTCAGGCCACCACTGGCTTGAATGCTGTTGCGCACAAAGCGGTCGTCCACCAGGTCCCGCGCTGCAAACTCTGGATCGAGATTGGCGAGAAAGCCCTTGTCGCCTTCGATCAGGGTGTCCTTGAGGCGGCGCACCAGCTCTTCCGTGTAGCTGGGGAACGGATAAGGCTGGAAGTCGATGCGATGCTCGTCCCATTGGCTGTGCTGAATGGCACCGCTGGCCAGATAACCTTGCCGCTCGCTGGCCTGTGGCGACAGCACCCGATCCAGCACCGATTGCGCATGGGGCGTGTAACGGTTGGTGCCGTCCTTGGAAAGCAGTTTTGCTGCTTCGGCACGATTATCTCGGGTCCAGGCCTGAGCCTGAACGATGGCGTTGACCACTTTCTGCGACCACTCGGGGCGGTTGTTCAAATCATGCTCGTGCATGAACACCACGCAACAGGCGTGATTGCGCCACAGGTCGCCGGTAAACCTCTGGATACGTCCGACCTTGAGGTCTTCGGCCAGAGCATTGAACGGTTCGGCGACGATGTAACCGGCAATCCGCTTGCTCGCCAGGGCTGGCGGCATATCGGAAGGCGGCAGCACGATCAGGTTCACTTCGTTGGCTGCGAGTGTGGCAGTGGCCGCTTTGCTCACCGGCACCAGGCCGTTGTCGCGCAGCAGGTTCTGCAACACCACGTTATGCACCGAGTACCAGAACGGAATGGCCACGGTCTGCCCGCCCAGTTGCCGGACTTCGTTGATCTGCGGCGCGACGGTCAGGCCCGAACCGCCCACATGGTTCCAGGCAACCACCTTGGCCGGGACCTTGCTGCCATAACGCGCCCAGACGGTCATCGGTGATAACAGGTGAATGACGTTGACCTGCCCGGAAATGAAGGCCTCGATGACCTGCGCCCAACTGCGCAGCAGCACGGGACGTTCGGCCTTGATGCCCTGGGCCTCGAACAGGCCGTTGTTGTGCGCCACCAGCAGCGGCGTGGCGTCGGTAATCGGCAGGTAGCCGATTCGCACAGGCGCATCCGGCTCGGCAGCCGCCCTCGCCTCCAGGCTGTTGAGCAACGGCAAGGCACCGGCTGCGGTAAGCATGGCGCTGAGTTTCAGAAAGTCACGACGTGTGTGAGTGAAATCGTCCAGGCACATGGCCATTCTCCGGCAGATCCAGCGATTGAGGGTTACGTTGCGGATTGCGGCTCGCCCGCCGAAGGGTTTTAAGGATCTCGATACGCAGTGCGCCCAGTTCATCCACCAGCTCGGCACGAGGCTGAGGCAACTGGATACGCCACTCGCCGAGCACCCGCGCCGGGGTGTTGCCCAGTAGCAGGATACGGTCGGAAAGCAGCAGCGCTTCATCTATGTCATGGGTAATCAGCAACGCCGCGGTGCCATGCCGGGCGATGACCTTGAGCAACAGGTGTTGCATGTCGGCACGGGTGACTTCATCCAGCGCACCGAACGGCTCGTCCAGCAGCAACACTTGCGGCTGACGGGCCAGGCAGCGGGCCAGTGCGGTACGTTGCGCCATGCCACCGGAAAGCTGCGCCGGGTAATAGCTGCGGGCGTGCTCCAGGCCGACTTCACCAATGGCCTGATCGATACGTCCCTGGCGCTCGACGTCGCTCAGTTGCGGCTGACGGGCAAAGTCCAGACCGAAGGCGACGTTCTTTTCCAGGGTCAGCCACGGCAACAGGCTTGGGTCCTGAAAAGCCACCGCCACTCGCGGATGAGGACCTTGCAGCGGCTCGCCCAGCAGGCTCACCGTGCCTTCGCGAGGCGTCTGCAAACCGGCCAGTACGCGCAGCAGACTCGATTTGCCCACACCGCTCGGGCCAAGAATGGACACGACTTCGCCCTTGGCCAGTTGCAGGTCGAAGTTCTCCAGCACGTTTTCCCAGCCATTGTCCCGCTCGTACCCCAGGACGATGGACGATGCCTGCAACAGGAGTCGGCTCATGCGGCGTTTTCCCCGGCGTGTCGGCGCAGCTCGGCACGCAGTTGCACCAGGCTCGGCGTAACGATCGGCAAAAAGGCCGACTCGCGCCAACGCCGCGCAAAAGCGCTGCCGTACTCACACAGAAAGGCCTTGCCGCCGCTGGCCTGAAGCTCCAGTTGCACGGCACTGGCAGCCGATTCGGCCAGGGCAATGCGCAAACGAAACAGTGCCGCGGGTTGCGTCAGGAAACGCCCGTCGAGCAGACCACGCTTGAGATCACTCACGGCGTTTTCCAGTTGGAGCCGGTATTCATCCAGCTCGCCACGCAGCACCGAACGTGAACCTTGCAAGTGACTGTCGACTTCCTTCAAGGCTCGTCGAGCCAGACCAATGGACATCCCGCATTGCAATCCCAGAAACGCCGGACGCACCGCGGGCAGAAATTGCCGGGCATCGTCATGCAGCAGCCAGTCGTTGCTCAACTGGACATCCTGGAAATCCAGAGCCGCCGTATTGGTGGATTGCAGCCCCATCAATTGCAGATCGTCCGTGCGTTGCAAACCGCTGACCGATTGCGGAATCGCCAGGATAAAGGGCTTGCCGCCCTGTTCATGCTCGATGGCAGCCGCTACCACGAAACCGCTTTTGCGCAGGTTGGTGACCCAGTGCAGGCGGCCGTTCAGTTGCCAGTGGCCTTCCTGCTCACGGGCGCTGACCTGCAGCGTCTCGATGCCCGACAGAAACTTCATGGCATTGGAAAGGCCGGTTGCTCCCGCAAGATCACCACTGAGCAAATCCGGCAGCAGACGTTGACGCAATGCCGCATTGGGGCTGTGCAGCAGATACTCGATAAAAGCCCGCTGGCCCCACAACACGAAAGCTGCGGCCAAGGAATGACCGGCGACTTCTGCAACCGCTTCCACGGCATCGCTCAGATCACCGCCGCTGCCGCCCTGGGCCGCGTCGATCCCCACACCCAGCACATCCCCCGCTACCAGTTGCGCAAGCACCTGCTCAGGGTCCTGGCTGCCAAGGTCAAGCGCATTGGCATGTGTGTCCAGCCATCGGCCTGATTCGGAGTCGAGCATGATGTTTCTCCCGTGCCACGTATTAATGTTCAGGACCTTGCCACTGGTACTGGGCCAGTTCAGGGTTGAGCGGTGTTCTGGCAAAGACATTGGCAAAATTGCACAAGGTCGCCAGGCTGACACCCAGAATCACTTCCAGCGCATGGCCCTGGCTGTAACCGGCGGCCAGGAACGCTTCATAAGTGCTGTCGCTGACATTACCGCGAGTCGCGATGACGGCGCGGGTAAAATCAGCCAGTGTTTCGAGCTTTTCCTCGGGCAACTCGCCGCGCTCACGCAAGGCATCGACGACTTCCTTCGGCAATTTAGCCTTGTTGAGGGCCACCGCGGTATGACCTGCCACACAGAAACTGCATTCATGGGTAGTGGCGGCAATCAGTTGTACGACTTCCCTTTCGGCCAGACTTAGCTCAGCCTTGGCGTTGAGCCCCGAAACGGTGAGGTAGGTTTCCAGCGCCGCTGGGGCATTGGCCAGCACGCCCAGCAGGTTGGGGATGAACCCTGAAGTCGCCTGAGCCTTTTCCAGAAAGGGCCTTGCCGCTTCGGGAGCGCTTTGCACGGAGTGAACAGTGACACGAGACATGGAGTGGACTCCTTGATACAAGATGGGTCCCAGTCTGTTGGTTATAAGAATTTCGATCCATATTCTAAAGTCGCAATTACTTGCTCCTGAGTGTTTCCCTTAGATGATTTCGTCAAGTCCTGTTATCGATTGGTTATTAGAAAGCCTAGAGCTGGATGCCAACCTGTTCCACGTGGGCCGCTACTGTGGCGGCTGGCACGCCAGCACCCATGGCCTGGCGCGGGCCAGTTTCCATCTGGTGGTTCAGGGCAATTGCTGGCTGCATATCGAAGGGCATGACCAACCGAAACGGCTCGATACCGGCGATGCGGTATTCCTGCTGCGCGACCTGGATTATCGGCTGTCGAACGAGGCACAACCCGAAGACGCCCGCAGCCAGCCACGCATCGAGATGCAGGCACTGAACAGCAGCGCCACCGATGGCGTCGGGCTGGTCTGTGGTTTTTTCCATTTCCAGTCAGGCCTGTCGTCACTGCTGATCGAAGCCCTGCCCGACTGGCTGATACTGCGCGCCGACGAACCTTCCTCCGATGCCGCTCGCAGCCTGTTCCAGTTGATCCTGCAGGAATGCCAGCGGCTACCGGCACCCTCCTCGTCAATCCTCGAACGCCTCAGCCACCTGTTGTTTCTGTACGTACTGCGCCAGCACGTTGCCGACAACCCGGCACTGGGCGGCATGGTTGCCCTGGCCAGAAACCCGGCGTTTGCAGGCCTGCTGGCAAAAATGATCGAACACCCGGAACAACCCTGGGGCCTGGAAAGCATGGCCGCCTGCACCGGCCTCTCACGCTCGGCCTTTTTCAAACGCTTCAACGAACTGGCCGGCCAGTCACCGGGTCAGGTCCTGCTCGCCCTGCGCATGCGCCACGCCTGCCAGTTTCTCAAGGCAAACAGGACGGTTGAGCAAGTGGCGACTGCCGTGGGGTATCAATCGACTGCGGCGTTTACCCGGGCGTTCAATAAGGCGATCGGGGTGCAGCCGGGGGCTTATCGCAGGCAGCATGAAGGGGGTTGAGGGAGCAGCTCCAAAACGGGTTTTAGAGAAAAATTCAGCTGAGGAAATGCAGTATGGACACAGGTAATGAGCTGCTCAAAGGCAGTTGGCTTAACGCGCCAAAAATCTACAACGGTCGCTCTGACGGCTCTTTAGAAATTCTGACTGATGACAATACAGACTTTTGGCGTGAGACCCACTACGGCTTCATTCACGACAACGGGCATTTTCTTGGGATCAGAGCACCGTCCAGTTTCACTTGCCAGATGCGTATTCGGGGTGAGTTTGAAACACTTTATGATCAAGCAGGCATCATGATCAGAGTAAACGAACGCCAATGGATAAAAGCCGGCATAGAGTTAAGCGATGGCCACCCCATGCTAGGCAGCGTTCTCACGGATGGAAAGTCAGATTGGGCGACAGGGAAATATTCAGCAGATCCAACCGACTTTTGGATGCGGGCTACGCTAATTGATAATGTTCTGCGTCTTCAGGTTTCTTCTGATGGTGCCTATTGGCCTCTGGTCAGACTATGCCCGTTCCCCGCCTCATCAAGCTATCTCGTTGGTCCTATGGCGTGCAGCCCAAAAAGAGGAGGATTAAAGGTGCTCTTTTCAGACTGGCAAATCGGCCCACCCCTTGGAAAGGATTTACACGATCTTACGTAAATTTTATTCCGCCGAGGTACCAGTCATTCTCGCTGCGCACAGGTTGCTACCCTCATTAAGTTTGCACTGGCGTGTAAACTTGATGACTCACCGAACAAAAATATACTCAGGGTCAGAATGCGCCAATGCAAGACCGAGTTTATTTCAAAGACGATGTCGCTGGCAGTATTGCGGGCGGTATCCTTGGCGACTACGTTGCAGACAGCCTTGACGAAGAACTGGAGGAATTTCTGACATGGGACGTTCAATAACTGGCGAGGAACGGTCGGATTCGCGCTCGACTTTACTGGCTGTAAATGAGCATTCCGATCAGACTCGCGCACGAGCCTGTTTTCAACGCAGAATGACCGAGCGCAGTAGTTTTCACACAGCCTGTACCGTTTTCATCGCATCCAGTCACCCCACTGGACGCACCGCCCCCTCCAATAGCCGCCCCAACGCCAACAGCACCGCCTGCGGCTTCTCAAGCATCAACTGATGCCCACACGCCTCCAGCAGCTCAAAACTGGCATTCGGCAATCTCTGCGCCAGTGCCTCGCCGCTGGCGGCCGGAGTCAGGCCGTCGGTTTCTCCGGCCATGACGTGGGTTCTGATCGTGATGCTGTCCAGCTCGCTCAAGGTCGGCCAGCTTGCCTGGGTCATCAGGGACTTGAACACATACAGCGGATTGCGCTCGGTGAGTTGCTGTTCGTAGGCAATCAGTGCCGGATCGGCTGTCGGGTGCCAGGCGCGGTCCTTGAAGCCTTTTGCCAGCCAGGGACGTAGTCGTTCCAGCAGCCAGGCGGGCAAGGACAGGATCGGGTTTCTGCCTTGCGGACGGCTCAGCAGCGAGCCGAGCAGCAATACGCTTTCAATGTTTGCGGTGCTGCCGGTCTGCTGAAGTTTTGCCAATGCGCTGAGGGTCAGGCCGGTGCCGAACGAGTGAGCAATGAGCGTATTGCGTGCGCCCTGATAGCGACGCAGTACTTCAAGGTAATCGTCCACCAGTTCGTTCCAGGCATAGGCCTCGGCTTGCTTTGGCTTGTCGCTGACGCCATGGCCGAGCATGTCCCAGGCCACCAGATGGAAGCCCTGGGCGGCCAGCACTTGCCATTGCTCACGCCACTGGTCCTTGTTGCCGCCGCTGCCGTGGCAGAAAAACAAGACGCGCTTTTCCTCCGGCGCTCCGGTGTGCCGGGCAATATTGATGAAGCGTCCCGGACGGATTTCAATTCGTTCACCGACCACCGTGGGTTGAACGACATTTCTGGCAGCTTCAGGCATGGTTTTTCTCTCCCCTGGGATGGCGCAAATTGAGATGATCACGCAAGCCGTGACCGCTGTACTGGCGGCGAAACAATCCCCGGCGCTGCAATTCGGGAATCACGCCATCGACGAAATCCTCCAGCCCGCCGGGCAGAAACGCCGGCATGATGTTGAAACCATCCGCCCCGCGCTCGACAAACCAGTATTCAAGCTCATCGGCGATGGAGGCCGCCGTGCCGATCAGGACCCTATGCCCCCGCGCCCCGGCCATGCGCAAGTAAAGCTGGCGAATGCTCAGCCCTTCCTTTTGCGCCACATCGCGCAGCAGGTGCTGACGGCTGACCCCGGAGTTGGTCGGCGGCAGTTCCGGCAGCGGCCCGTCCAGCGGCAGGCCGGACAGGTCAGAGCCACCCGCGATATCCGAAAGCAGCGACAAACCTACTTCCGGCTCTACCAGCGCTTGTAACTGCTGATAACGCTCCTCGGCCTCCGCCTGACTGGAGCCAATCACCGGCAGGATTCCGGGCATGACTTTCAGGCTCTCAGGCTGACGCCCCAGCCTGCTCATGCGGCGCTTGATATCGGCATAGAAGCCTTGCGCGGATTGCAAATCCGGTTGGGCGGTAAATACCACTTCGGCATGGGCCGCCGCAAATTCGCGGCCCACCTCGGACGCGCCGGCCAGCACCTGCACCGGGGCAATGCCCTGTTGCTGCCATTGGCTGTGAACCGCCTCAAGGAACTGCGCCGCTGTCTAGTCCTGAAATAGGTTTACACCTATTTCACCCTAACGCTCGATGCACCGCATCGGGCGTTTTGTAT
>NZ_JAIGPJ010000059.1:0-17775 GCF_019719005.1 Pseudomonas cichorii | reverse complement strand
GGACGAATTCCTTCCCCAAACATCCCCTCCGCAAATGAACCCCCCCCCACCACCAGCGCAAGACACAAGACATAAAAAAACGCCCCCGGCCTTTCGACCGGGGGCGTTTTTCATTCAGCCGGGGCTAGATATCAAGCCTTGGCTTTCTTGGCAGCGCGGGTACGCTCGCTTTCGTCGAGGATCTTCTTGCGAAGACGGATCGACTTTGGAGTGACTTCGCACAGCTCGTCGTCCTGGATGAATTCCAGAGCCTGTTCCAGAGTGAAACGAACAGGTGGAACCAGAGCGATGGTTTCGTCTTTACCCGAAGCACGCATGTTGTCGAGCTTCTTGCCCTTGGTAGGGTTGACGCCCAGGTCGTTGTCACGGCTGTTCAGACCAACGATCTGACCGTTGTAGATTTCCTGACCGTGCTCAACAAACAGCTTGCCGCGCGCTTGCAGGGTTTCCAGGGAGTAGGTCAGTGCCTTGCCGGTTTCAACCGAAACCAGAACGCCGTTCTGACGGCCGGACATGTCGCCGGACTTCATCACGTCGTAACGGTCGAAGATCGAGGTCAGGATGCCTGCACCGGAGGTCAGGGTCAGGAACTCGTTACGGAAACCGATCAGGCCACGAGCCGGGATGTTGTACTCAAGGCGAACACGACCCTTGCCATCCGGGACCATGTTGGTCAGGTCGCCTTTACGCAGACCCATTTGCTCCATGATCGAGCCTTGTGCATCTTCCGGCAGGTCGATGGTGACGTTTTCGTACGGTTCGTGTTTCACGCCGTCAACCAGACGGATGATCACTTCCGGACGACCTACGGCCATTTCGAAGCCTTCGCGACGCATGGTTTCGATCAGAACCGAGAGGTGCAGCTCACCACGGCCGGAAACCTTGAACTTGTCAGCCGAGTCGCCTTCTTCAACGCGCAGAGCAACGTTGTACAGCAGCTCTTTGTCCAGACGTTCCTTGATGTTACGGCTGGTGACGAACTTGCCTTCCTTACCGCAGAAAGGCGAGTCGTTGACCTGGAAGGTCATCGAAACGGTAGGTTCGTCAACGGTCAACGGCACCATTGCTTCCACGTTCAGCGGGTCGCACAGGGTGTCGGAGATGAACAGCGAATCCATACCGCTGATGCAAACGATGTCGCCAGCTGCGGCTTCTTCAACGTCGATGCGATGCAGACCGTGGTGGCCCATCAGCTTCAGGATACGACCGTTACGGCGTTTGCCGTCGGCGCTGACCGCTACAACCGGAGTGTTCGGCTTGACGCGACCACGAGCGATACGGCCAACACCGATAACACCCAGGAAGCTGTTGTAGTCCAGAGCGGAGATCTGCATCTGGAACGGACCGTCACGGTCAACAGACGGCGCAGGTACGTTGTCGACGATCGACTGGTACAGCGGGGTCATGTCTTCAGCCATGTCGGTGTGGTCCAGACCGGCAATACCGTTCAGGGCCGAGGCGTAGACGACTTTGAAGTCCAGCTGTTCTTCGGTGGCACCCAGGTTGTCGAACAGGTCGAAGATCTGGTCCAGAACCCAGTCAGGACGCGCGCCTGGACGGTCAACCTTGTTGATGACCACGATTGGACGCAGGCCGGCTTCGAAAGCCTTCTTGGTCACGAAACGGGTTTGCGGCATAGGGCCGTCCTGAGCGTCAACCAGCAGCAGAACGGAGTCAACCATCGACATCACGCGCTCTACTTCACCGCCGAAGTCGGCGTGGCCCGGGGTGTCCACGATGTTGATGTGGTAGCCGTTCCAGTTGATCGCGGTGTTCTTCGCGAGAATGGTAATACCGCGCTCTTTCTCCTGGTCGTTGGAGTCCATGACGCGCTCGTCGTTGAGCTCGTTACGCTCCAGAGTGCCGGACTGACGCAGCAGTTTGTCTACCAGGGTGGTTTTGCCATGGTCAACGTGAGCAATGATGGCGATGTTACGTAGATTTTCGATCACTTGTGTATCTCGATCAGAGGATTCGGTGAGCTGACTGTGGTCAGGCAGCAATTAACATTGAGTCGGCAAAAGCCGTTACGGCTTGACGACTGGTGTCGGGGGGCCGGTGACGCAAGCCACAGGCAAACAGCCCCGGGCACTTAGCTCGGTCGATAAACGCGCACATTGGCATGCCCCTCACTGAGCAGATGGTGAGCATGCAGGCGACTCATGACGCCTTTGTCGCAATACAACAGGTACTGGCGCGTGTTATCCAGTTCCTTGAAGCGGCTGTTCAATGCATAGAACGGCAGCGTCTGTATCTCTACGCCCGGCACTTGCAACGGCTGATCTTCCTGGGCATCCGGATGACGGATGTCGATGACGACCTGACCGGCCAGCGCCTGGCTGACTTCTTCTATTTCGACATTCTGGCTCAGATCGTCGATCACCCGATCGACGGTCACCAGCCTGGCACGTTCGAGCGCTCGCTCGAGAACAGCCATGTCGAACTGTTTCTCTTCATACTCAACGCGATTACGCTTGGCGTTGGTCTTGGGGTTGACCGAAATCACCCCGCAATATTCAGGCATGTGCCGGGCGAAGTCGGCCGTGCCGATTTCAGTCGCCAGATCGACGATATCCTGCTTGTGGCTGGCAATCAGCGGTCGCAGCACCAGTTTTTCGGTGGCCGAGTCGATGACCGACAGATTGGGCAGCGTCTGGCTGGACACCTGCGAAATCGCTTCGCCGGTCACCAGCACATCGATTTCGAGACGGTCGGCAACAGATGAGGCAGCGCGCAACATCATACGCTTCAAAACTACACCCATATGACTGTTATCGACTTTCTGCAGAATTTCTCCCAGAACTTCTTCGAAAGGTACGCTTACAAACAGCACTCTCTGGGAGCTGCCGTACTTCTTCCAGATGAAGTGGGCGACTTCCATCACACCCAGCTCATGGGCACGACCACCCAGATTGAAGAAGCAGAAGTGCGCCATCAGGCCACGACGCATGATCTGGTAGGCCGCCACGGTCGAGTCGAAACCGCCGGACATCAGCACCAGTGTCTGTTCAAGCGCGCCCAGCGGATAACCACCCATGCCAGTGTGCTGGTCATGAATGACAAACAGACGCTGGTCGCGAATTTCCATGCGCACCACGAGTTCGGGCTTGCGCAGCTCGATACCCGCGGCGCCGCATTGCTGGCGCAACTTGCTGCCGACGTACTTCTCGACGTCCATGGAGCTGAAATCGTGCCGTCCCGCACGCTTGCAGCGCACGGAAAACATCTTGCCCGGCAGCAGGTCGCCGTAATGCATCTTGCACTTGGCAACGATGTCATCCAGATCGCCCAGCGGGTATTCGGCAACCTGCAGGAAATTGGCGATGCCCGGCATGCAGCTCAGGCGCTCGGTGATGCCCTGCAGGACCTTTGGATCGGTCAGCCTTGTTTCGACCTCGAGGTTGTCCCATACGCCACCCACGACAATGTCCGCGTCCAGTTCACGGAGCACGGTACGAATGTTCTTGGCCAGCTGGCGGATGAACTTCTTGCGCACCGGCGGGCTTTTGATGGTGATTTCGGGAAAAACTTTGACGATTAGTTTCATGGAAACGGTACGTGAGGTGCCGGCCGAAAAAGGGGGGCGCGGATTATAGCGGAAATTGCTCAAGGTTTAACCAGTTATCGTACTACCAATCATCAGCGCACTAAAAAGGCACGTCTCAGCATTTTAAAGCACCACAATAGTGCGTCATTTTGCCGATAAATCCATTTTCGCCCCCGAAAAGGCCTTGTTTGGGGCAAAAAACCCAACACGGGGCACTGGCATGCAATTTGCTCCCTTGTGAGGCAGGTTGCCTTGGCAGAGTATCTGCGCCGGCATCACCCAAATTTAAGGGGCCACAACCATAACCAGGCCCTAGCCACCCGGAGGACACCATGTCGAAGTCGGTTCAACTCATCAAAGATCATGACGTTAAATGGATTGATCTGCGCTTCACTGACACCAAAGGCAAGCAGCAACACGTCACCATGCCAGCTCGCGATGCGCTGGACGACGACTTCTTTGAAGTCGGCAAGATGTTCGACGGTTCCTCCATTGAAGGCTGGAAAGGTATCGAAGCCTCCGACATGATCCTGCTGCCGGACGACAGCTCCGCAGTTCTGGACCCGTTCACCGAAGAGCCGACCCTGATCCTGGTCTGCGACATCATCGAACCTTCGACCATGCAAGGCTATGACCGCGACCCACGCGCCATCGCCCACCGCGCCGAGGAATACCTGAAGTCCACCGGTATCGGTGACACCGTATTCGTTGGTCCGGAGCCAGAATTCTTCATCTTCGACTCGGTCAAGTACAAGTCCGACATCTCCGGCTCCATGTTCAAGATCTTCTCCGAGCAAGGCTCGTGGATGACTGACCAGGACGTGGAAGGCGGCAACAAAGGCCACCGTCCAGGTATCAAAGGCGGCTACTTCCCGGTTCCACCGGTCGACCACGACCACGAAATCCGTACTGCCATGTGCAACGCGCTGGAAGAGATGGGTCAGGTCGTCGAAGTTCACCACCACGAAGTGGCAACTGCCGGCCAGAACGAAATCGGCGTGAAGTTCAACACCCTGGTTGCCAAGGCTGACGAAGTTCAGACCCTCAAGTATGTCGTGCACAACGTTGCCGACGCTTACGGTCGCACCGCTACCTTCATGCCCAAGCCTCTGTACGGCGATAACGGTTCGGGTATGCACGTTCACATGTCCATCGCCAAAGATGGCAAGAACACCTTCGCTGGCGAAGGCTATGCCGGCCTGTCCGACACAGCTCTGTACTTCATCGGCGGTATCATCAAGCACGGTAAGGCTCTGAACGGCTTCACCAACCCGTCGACCAACTCCTACAAGCGTCTGGTCCCGGGCTTCGAAGCTCCGGTCATGCTGGCCTACTCGGCTCGCAACCGTTCCGCTTCGATCCGTATTCCTTACGTCTCCAGCCCTCGTGGCCGTCGTATCGAAGCCCGCTTCCCGGATCCGGCAGCCAACCCGTACCTGGCGTTCGCTGCACTGTTGATGGCTGGCCTGGACGGCATCCAGAACAAGATCCACCCTGGCGACGCAGCTGACAAAAACCTGTATGACCTGCCGCCAGAAGAGGCCAAAGGCATTCCACAAGTTTGCGGCAGCCTGAAAGAAGCTCTGGAAGAGCTGGACAAAGGTCGTGCGTTCCTGACCAAAGGCGGCGTTTTCAGCGACGACTTCATCGACGCTTACATCGAGCTGAAAAGCGAAGAAGAAATCAAGGTACGTACTTTCGTACACCCACTGGAATACGAGCTGTACTACAGCTGCTGATCCAGTCGCGCCAGCGGTAATGGCGTAATGAGGCCTCCTTCGGGAGGCCTTTTTAATGCCTGTAGATTTTGTATGCAGGTAGTAAATACTTAGTGCATGACCATTCGGTCTTTCTGGAATTCTTGCGTTTCGCCCTGCAATTGATCAGTGCAAAACCGAGGTTTCCATGAATATCAAAACCCTTTTGTCCATCGCCTGCCTTTTGCCCTTCAGCCTTGCTTTCGCCAGCAACGCAATGGAGAACGAAAACCAGCCCACAGCCGTGACATTGCTCAAATCCACCCAGTCATGGGACGGGACACTCTACAAGGCTTATCCCGAAGGCCAGCCGGAGCTGAGCATTCTCAAAATCACCATTCCAGCAAACAGCGCATTGAAATGGCACCAGCACCCGATTCCAAACGCAGTTTATGTACTTTCCGGCGAATTGACGGTGGAGCTGGAGGGAGGCGAAAAGTCCATTCGCATCAAAGCAGGTGACACACTGGCCGAAGTCGTGGATATCATTCACCGCGGCAAGAGCGGCAATACACCGGTCGAACTCGTCGTGTTCTATGCTGGAGCCGCTGGAACACCGTTATCGCACTAAACAGCCATGCCTCGTATTGCCACTGGCTCTGGTCGATGACCTGGAGTTAAATCTGCGCTCCACCCACAGACTCGAGATGGAACTGCCATGCGCCTGCTTCTGGCCACTTCACTATTGACTCTGACGTGCATATCTCCAGGCATCGCTCTCGCCGCCGAACAGAAACCATCACCCCTTGAACCTTTGCTGCAAGCCATCAGCGAGCGCCTGACCATTGCCGATCAGGTTGCCCTGAGCAAATGGGACAGTGGCAAGGCTGTCGAAGATCCACCTCGCGAGCAGCAGGTCATCAGTGCCGCTCAGGCCCGTGCCGCCGAATTCAAACTCAGTCCCGACGATGTTCAACGGCTGTTTCGCGCTCAGATAGAAGCCAACAAACGCGTGCAGAACGCCCTGCTCGAACAGTGGCACACGGCAGGCAAGGCACCCGATACCGCACGCCAGAGCCTGGTCGACGACATCCGCCCCAGACTGGATCGACTGCAGACCGAATTGCTGCGCGCCTATGCCGGTTTCCAGCCGGTCCGCGCCTCGGACAACTGTCGGACACTGCTGGATGCCGCACTCAAACATCACCGCACCGACCCGATTCACGATCAGGCACTCGTACTTGCCACCACGGATCTGTGCGCTGCGAAACTGTAAGCCTGACCGCCCGGCCGAAGTGTTCTATGCTGACGACCTTCCCTTTGCTGCCGAGAGCCTCATGCGCCGAAGCCTCATCTGCCTGTTCCTATTGATCAGCCTGCCTGCCGTGGCACAGATCTATAAGTACACCGATGCGAATGGCAATACCGCGTTCAGCAATCAGCCGCCCAACGGCATCAAGACCGAGGTCGTCGAGTTACCGCCACTCAACAGCGTGGAAACCCGGGTTCCCGCCACACCAGCCACGAACACCGCACCACACCCGACGAGCACACAGACGCAGCCTCGGGACGCATACAGCACACTGGAACTGACCGACCTGCCGACAGACGAAGCATTGCGCGCCAATAACGGCACCTTCACGGTGGGCGTGAAGATTCAGCCGCGCCTGCACCCCGGCCACCAGCTCCAGTTGCTGGTGGATGGCAACCCTTACGGAACACCCACCAATATTCCTCGCCTTCAGGTGGTGAATATCGACCGGGGTGAACACAGTTTTGCGGTCGTGGTGCTGGATTCCCAACGTGTCGTCCAGCAAAGCCAGACAATCACCCTCACCGTGCAGCGCGTCCATGTCAACCGACCCTGAACGACACCTGCTCCATGGCCTGCTGATGTGCCTGTTGCTGCTGACAGCCTTGCCGTCAGCCGCTGACGTCTATACCTACATCGATGCCAACGGCAACCGGGTATTCACCGATCAGCCGCGCAAGAATGCCAAGCGCGTGGAGATACCGCCCAGCAACAACATGACGGGCACACCACCCGCCCGCCCCTATCAGGCAGTACCCGCAAAACCCAAGGCCAAGTCGATATTTCGCTATCAACTGCTGCGGGTTCTGGTGCCCGAACCGGACGGAACAGTACGCAGCACCAGCGGCGACGTCATCGTGACCGTCACCAGCGAGCCGGCTCTCCAGCCAGGCCATAATTATCGCCTGTTTCTGGATGGCCAACCCACAGGCCAGCCCGGACGCAGCCCGGTCATCCCGCTGAGCAATCTTGATCGGGGTACGCACCAGCTATCGGTAGAGATAGTCGATGAGTACGACCGCGTGCTGGAAAAAACGCCCAACCAGCCCTTCCACATGCTGCGCACCTCACTGGCGCAAAAACGCAAAGCCAACCCCTGCCAGCTCCCCGAGTACGGTGTACGTCCCGAGTGCCCGATCAAGGACAAACCCGAGGAAGAAAACAGCATCCTGCCTTTTTTCTAGGCATAAAAGACCATCCCGCCAACAAGGCACCTTAATGGTGCATCATGTACTTCAGTACGCCTCAAGACAGCCCAATATGGTTCAGAAATGACTGTCGCATGGCGCCTTATGTGAGCACCAATCCAAAAAAGGCCCGATTTTGCGAATTAAACGCTTCTTTTCGGAGCCTTGGTTTGGTTCTTGCAACTTCGCTTGCACAGCACCCCGTTAAGCACCGTATCAGTGGCTTTGCTGATGCTGGCCAGGACGGCTCAGCCCTGCACCTCCGCGATTGCAATGTGCCAAAAGAGGTCAACAAGATTCATGACTATCAGCGACGCGCTGCACCGTCTGTTATTGGATAACCTGACCACTGCCACCATTCTGCTCAATGCCGATCTGCGCCTTGAGTACATGAACCCGGCAGCGGAAATGCTGCTGGCCATCAGTGGTCAGCGCAGCCATGGACAATTCATCAGCGAACTGTTCACCGAGTCCGCCGAAGCACTCAGTTCGCTTCGTCAGGCCGTGGAGCAGGCCCACCCTTTCACCAAACGCGAAGCCATGCTTACTGCACTGACCGGTCAGACCCTGACCGTCGACTATGCGGTAACACCTATCCTCAACAAGGGCGAAACCCTGTTGCTGCTTGAAGTTCATCCTCGTGATCGCCTGCTGCGCATCACCAAGGAAGAAGCCCAGTTGTCCAAGCAGGAAACCACCAAGATGCTGGTGCGTGGTCTGGCTCACGAAATCAAGAACCCCCTCGGCGGAATTCGCGGCGCGGCCCAGTTGCTGTCCCGCGAGCTGCCCGAAGAAAGCCTCAAGGACTACACCAACGTCATCATCGAAGAGGCCGATCGCCTGCGTAATCTGGTCGACCGGATGCTGGGCTCCAACAAGCTGCCTTCGCTGGCCATGACCAATGTGCACGAGGTACTTGAGCGGGTCAGCAGTCTGGTCGAGGCAGAAACCCAAGGGTGCATCACGCTGGTGCGCGACTATGATCCAAGCATCCCGGACGTTCTGATCGACCGTGAACAAATGATTCAGGCCGTACTCAATATCGTACGCAACGCGATGCAGGCCATCGGCAGTCAGAACGAGCTGCGCCTGGGACGAATCACCCTGCGCACCCGCGCCATGCGCCAGTTCACCATCGGGCACATTCGCCATCGGCTGGTGAGCAAGATCGAAATCATCGACAACGGCCCCGGTATTCCGGCCGAACTTCAGGAAACCATTTTCTACCCCATGGTCAGTGGCCGCCCGGACGGTACGGGGCTCGGTCTTGCCATTACCCAGAACATCATTAGCCAGCACCAGGGGCTGATCGAATGTGAGAGCCATACCGGCCACACCACTTTCTCGATCTTCCTGCCGCTGGAACAAGGAGCCGCTTCGCCATGAGCCGTAGTGAAACTGTCTGGATCGTAGATGACGATCGTTCCATCCGCTGGGTACTGGAAAAGGCCCTGCAACAGGAAGGCATGACCACACAAAGCTTCGATAGCGCGGATGGGGTGATGAGTCGCCTGGCCCGTCAGCAACCGGACGTGATCATTTCCGACATCCGCATGCCCGGTGCCAGCGGCCTGGATCTGTTGGCCCGGATTCGCGAGCAGCATCCGCGCCTGCCAGTGATCATCATGACCGCCCACTCGGACCTGGACAGCGCCGTGGCGTCGTATCAGGGCGGTGCCTTCGAGTACCTGCCCAAACCGTTCGACGTCGACGAAGCCGTCTCGCTGGTCAAGCGTGCCAACCAGCACGCTCAGGAGCAGCAAGGTCTGGACGCAGCGCCAACCCTGACCCGCACCCCGGAAATCATTGGTGAAGCCCCTGCGATGCAGGAAGTGTTTCGTGCCATCGGGCGTTTGAGCCACTCCAACATCACCGTGCTGATCAATGGCGAGTCGGGCACTGGTAAAGAGCTGGTCGCCCACGCTCTGCACCGCCACAGCCCGCGTTCGGCTTCGCCGTTCATTGCGCTGAACATGGCGGCGATTCCCAAGGATCTGATGGAGTCGGAGCTGTTTGGCCACGAAAAAGGCGCCTTCACCGGCGCGGCCAACCTGCGTCGCGGTCGCTTCGAGCAGGCAGATGGCGGCACGCTGTTCCTCGATGAAATCGGTGACATGCCTGCCGATACCCAAACGCGCCTGTTGCGTGTACTGGCTGACGGCGAGTTCTATCGGGTTGGCGGCCATACGCCGGTCAAGGTCGACGTGCGCATCATTGCCGCGACTCACCAGAATCTGGAAACCCTGGTGCAGGCCGGCAAGTTCCGTGAAGACTTGTTCCACCGCCTGAACGTGATCCGCATCCATATTCCACGCATGTCGGACCGTCGCGAAGACATTCCGACCCTGGCCAAACACTTCCTGAGCCGCGCCGCGCAGGAACTGGCGGTCGAGCCAAAACTGCTCAAGGCCGAGACCGAGGAATACCTCAAGCACTTGCCATGGCCGGGTAACGTTCGCCAACTGGAGAACACCTGCCGCTGGATCACGGTCATGGCTTCAGGACGTGAAGTACATATCAGCGACCTGCCACCCGAACTGCTCAGCCTGCCGCAAGATGCCGCGCCGGTCACCAACTGGGAACAGGCATTGCGTCAGTGGGCCGACCAGGCCTTGTCACGCGGGCAATCGAGCCTGCTGGACAGCGCCGTGCCGACCTTCGAGCGCATCATGATCGAAACCGCCCTCAAGCACACAGCAGGTCGCCGTCGCGACGCCGCCGTGCTGCTGGGCTGGGGCCGCAACACCCTGACCCGCAAGATCAAGGAACTGGGCATGAAGGTCGATGGCGGGGATGACGATGAAGGGGATGAGGGCTAAACCACCACTCCCCGGCAGGAGCGAATTCATTCGCTCCTGCCCCATCGAGAGATTACTGCGCCAGCGAAGGCTTCGCCCAAAGGTTGATCCCGCCTTCCACGGCAAAACGATCGATCTCGGCCAGTTCCTCGCTGCTGAACTCAAGGTTCTTCAACGCACCAACGTTCTCGATGATCTGCTCCGGACGGCTGGCACCGATCAGGGCTGACGTCACACGCGGATCACGCAGCGTCCAGGCCAGTGCCATCTGTGCCAGGCTCTGACCGCGACGTTTGGCGATCTCGTTGAGTGCCCGTACATGGGCAATGTTCTCTTCGGACAAATGCGAAGCCTGCAACGAACCACCACCCGGACGATTGACCCGAGCGTCCTGTGGCACGCCATTCAGATACTTGTCCGACAGCAGCCCTTGAGCCAGCGCGGTAAAGGCAATCACGCCAGTGCCCAGTTCTTCAGTGGTATCCAGCAGATCCTTCTCGACCCAGCGATTGAGCAGGTTGTAAGCCGGCTGATGAATCAACAGCGGCACCTTCCACTCTTTCAGCAGCGCAGCGATCTCGCGGGTTTTCGAGCCTGAGTAGGAAGAAATACCGATGTACAGCGCCTTGCCCTGCTGCACGGCGGTGGCCAGTGCGCCAGCGGTTTCTTCCAGCGGCGTGTCCGGGTCGAAGCGGTGGGAATAGAAGATATCCACATAATCGAGGCCCAGACGCTGCAGGCTCTGATCGAGGCTGGCCAGCACGTATTTGCGTGAGCCGCCGCCCTGCCCGTATGGCCCAGGCCACATGTCCCAACCCGCCTTGGTAGAGATGATCAGCTCGTCACGGTACTGCTTGAAGTCTTCACGCAGCAGCCGCCCAAAATTGACCTCGGCACTGCCATAGGGCGGGCCATAGTTGTTGGCCAGGTCGAAATGGTTGATGCCCAGATCGAATGCAGTGCGTAGCATGGCGCGCTGGGTTTCGATGGGTGTGCTGTCACCAAAGTTGTGCCAAAGACCAAGCGAGAGAGCCGGCAACACCAGCCCACTGCGACCGGTACGGCGATAGGGCATGTCGTTATAGCGGTTTTCGGCAGCGATATAGGTCATTGAATCTTCTCTTGTAAATTGGTTTCGGATGGCTTTTTCGCGAATGAATTCATTCGCGAACTCCTCCCTTCAATACAGCCTGCTGTACATCGACCCGCTTGGGCACCAGTCGGTTCTCGTAGAACAGATCGGCGGTGGCCTGTTGGGCGCGGATGATTTCGGGCGTGATCGGCAGGCTGGGTGACTCTGGACGATGGTCGATGTACTGGGCGATCACGGCTTCAGGCAAGCCCATGCTGCGCACCAGGATCTGAATGCTCTCGGCCCGCTGAGTGCGGGTCAGCGCATCGGCGGCGCTCAGTTCATCCAGGACTTGCTGAACGAAAACCCCGTTGCTCTCGGCATAGGCTCGACGAGCAGTATAGATAGGCCCCGACAATCCAAGCCCTTCGCCATTGGCCAGCACCCGGCTATGACCTTCGTTGATGGCGATGGAGTAGTAAGGGTCCCAGATGGCCCAGGCATCGACACTGCCGTTTTCGAACGCGGCACGGGCATCGGCCGGGGTCAGGTAGATCGGCTGAATATCCTTGAAGCTCAAACCTGCCTTGTTCAAGGCACGCAGCACAAGGTTGTGAGCACTGGAGCCTTTTTGCAGCGCGACCTTGCGGCCTTTCAGGTCAGTCACGCCTTTGAGCGGGCTGTCGTTGCGCACCAGAATGGTTTCGGCTTGCGGCTTGGCCGGCTCGGCACCGATGTACACCAGATCGGCACCCGCCACCTGAGCGAAGATCGGCGGAATGTCACCGGTCGAAGCGATATCCAGACTGCCGATATTCAGGGCCTCAAGCATCTGCGGCCCGGCAGGAAACTCGATCCACTTGATCTGGGTATTGGCGAAGCGCTTCTCCAGCAAGCCGTGCTCCTTGGCCAGTACCAGTGTGATGGAGCCTTTCTGATAACCGATGCGCAGCGCGTCAGGCTCCTTGGCGATAGCGGTATTGAACACCCCGCACAAGGTCAGGGCGGCGGCGATGAATGCCAGTGGTTTCATGAACGTTTTCCTTGTGAATAGAGCCATCGTCGTAGGAGCGAATTCATTCGCGAGGGGCCGGAACACCCGACGAAAATGTGTCGCCGGGAATACCATCTCGCGGATGAGCGGAGCGCCGCCCGATCCGCTCCTACAGTTTTCGGTTACTCGAACCGGTTCGACGGCCTTTGCAGCCCGAGGTTTTCACGCAGGGTCGAGCCCTCGTATTCGGTGCGGAACAATCCGCGGCGTTGCAGCTCAGGCACCAACAGACGAGCCACATCTTCCAGGCCTCCCGGCAGGTGCGGCACCAGCACGTTGAAGCCATCGGCGGCACCTTGCTCGAACCAGGCCTGTAGCTCATCGGCGATCTGCGTCGGCGTGCCGATCAGGCTGTAATGCCCTCGGCCACCGGCAATTCGCCGACCCAGTTGTGCAAGGTTCAGGTTTTCCTTTTCGGCCAGATCAGTCAGCAGCTTTTGCCGACTGCGCTGACCGCTGTCGGTCAATGGCAACTCCGGCAACGGCCCGTCCAGCGGATAGCCCGACAGATCGAAATTGCCCAGCATGCGGCCCAGCAAGGCCACGCCCACGTGAGGGTCGACCAGATCCTGAAACGACTCGAATTTTGCCTTGGCCTCAGCCTCGGTTTCAGCCACAACGATAAACACACCGGGCATGATTTTCAGCGAGTCGGCACTGCGCCCGTAAGCCTTCAGCCGCCCCTTGATATCGGCGTAGAACGCCTGGGCACCGGCCAGTGAAGTCTGGGCCGTGAAGACCACTTCAGCCGTCTGCGCCGCCAGATCCCGACCGACCTCCGAAGAGCCCGCCTGCACCACGACAGGCTGACCTTGCGGAGAACGCGCCACATTCAGCGGGCCTTTGACCTTGAAGTGTTCGCCGTGATGGTCGAGCACATGCAGCTTGGCGGGGTCGTAATATTCCCCGCTGGCCTTGTCGCGGATAAAGGCGTCGTCCGCCCAGCTGTCCCAGAGCCCGGTCACCACCTGATGAAACTCCCGGGCACGGCTGTAGCGCTCGGCGTGTCCCACGTGTTCTTCACGGCCAAAGTTCCGGGCTTCGGCGGCGGCATCGGAAGTCACCAGATTCCAGCCGGCTCGCCCACCGGACAAATGATCCAGCGAGGCGAACTTGCGGGCGACGTGGTAAGGCTCGTTATAGGTCGTGGTCGCCGTTGCAATCAGGCCGATGTGCTCGGTCACCGCGCTCAAGGCCGACAGCAGCGTCAGCGGCTCGAAATGATCGGAGCGCGCCATGTGACTGGCGATATCCCCGGTCGCTGCAGCCACACTGTCAGCCACGAACAATGCGTCGAACCGCGCCTCTTCCGCCACCTTGGCCAGATGCTTGTAGTGCTTGATATCAAGCCCTGCATTGGCCGGAACATCCGGGTGACGCCAGGCCGCCACATGATGCCCGGTGGCCATTAGAAACGCGCCCAATTTCAACTGACGAGCGGACTCGCTCATAACCAACTCCTTACCGATTCATTGAGGGTTGTTGCACGCAACGGCTCAAAAATCCTTACGCAACTGCACACCGAAATAACGTTCATCATCACGCGGTACTGCACGGTAGATGTAGTTCCCGCCAGTGGCCAGCAGCGGCGAGTACGACTTGTCAGCGAGGTTCTTGCCCAGCAAGGCTACACGCCAGCCTGCGTTGTAATCCGCCAGGGCAACGCTTGCGTTCCAGATACCGTAAGCGCCTTGTTTGGTGTCGGCGTTCTGGCTGATGTCGTACTGCACTTCGCTCTGCCAGCTGTAATCGGTGCCCAGTTCGATGTCCAGACCGTTATCCAGCGGGATGGTGTAGTCAGCACGAACGTAGCTTTTCCAGTCAGGGCTGTAGGGCAAGGTCTTGCCATCGACGTTGCAGGACGCCGCCGCACCGGCCGGGCATGCGAAGCTGTCGATGCGCGCCTTGGTGTACGCCACCGCACCGGAAATTTTCAGGTTGGTGGTGGCCTGCAAGGCGTAGTCGAGTTCGACGCCTTCAGTGCTGACACTGCCGGCGTTGATCAGGCGCGTTACCACTTGCCCGGCCACGCTGTCGAAGAAGTTCGCCTGATAGTTGTCGTACTCGCTGCGGAACACGGCCAGGTTGGTGGTCAGGCGGTTGTTCCAGGTGGTGGCCTTGATGCCGACTTCCCAGGTGTTGGAGGTTTCAGGCTTGAGCGCATCGGTGTCGCGCGGCTGCATGTTGAAGAACACGTTATAGGCCGGGCCTTTGTAGCCACGCGAATAAGTGACATAGGTGGTTACCGCATCGCTGAGGTCGTATTGCAGACCCAGGCGACCGGACTTGCCATCTTCATCCACTGTACCCGAGCTGCTGGTGGCCGGCTGAATGCCGCTGACCGTGGTGGCCGAGGTGGAGACACGACGGTGATCGTATTCCAGCTTGTCGTGGGTCCAGCGCAGACCGGCAATGGCACGGAAATCAGGCGTGAAGTTGAAGGTAGTTTCACCAAATACCGAGTAGCTTTCGCTGGTGGTGCTGTAGTCGGCGACGCCTCGGTTCTGGGTGGTTGGCGTGATCAGGGTGCGCTGATAGGTTTCATCGCTCTTGCCATGCATGTAGAACAGGCCACCGACATACTCCAGGAACTCACCTTTGGGCGAAGCCAGGCGCAGTTCCTGAGAATACTGGTTGTACTCCAGCTGGCCCTTGTCTTCGGTGCCGGGGAACGCGGCGGTGATGGTGCCCAGACGGTCGCCATCCTGATACTGGGTGTTGTCCCAGCCACGCCAGGCCGTGATGGACGTCAGGGTGTAATCGCCCAGCTTCCAGTCCAGTTGGCCGGACAAGCCTTTGTTGACGTCGTCTACATGGCTGCGGTAATCGCTGTTCACATCGCGGTTGTCGCTGTCGGCCCGCACAGGCGACAAGGCGTTGCTGAACGCTGGCAACAGCGACTTGCTGACCACGCCGTTTGGCGCGTCGTCATGGGCCTGCATGTAGTCGGCGATCAGGGTGAATGTCACGTCGTCATTCGGGGTGAACTCCAGCTTGCCCCGTGCGCCCTTGCGGTTATAGCCATTGACTTCGTGGCCATTGAGCTTGTTGTCGACGTTGCCGTCGTAGCTGCCGAACAGGGTTGTGATCGAGCCCTTGAGGGTCTGCGGGATCAGGCTGCCGCCAATACCGAAGCGCGTGCGGCTTTCATTTCCGCTGAAATAGGACTGATCGATATAACCATGTGTCTCTTCGGTGGGCGCCTTGGTGACCACGTTGAGCACACCGGCCGAAGCGTTCTTGCCGAAGAGCGTGCCCTGAGGGCCGCGCAGGACTTCGATGCGTTCCAGGTCCAGCAGGTCCAGCGTGGCCTGGCCTGGGCGACCGAGCACAACACCGTCGATGACCGTCGCAACGGTCGGCTCGACGCCCGGCGATGTGGAAATAGTGCCCACGCCACGAATGAACAGCGACGTGTCCTTGTTGGAGGCGCCGGTGCGGAAGTTCAGGGTCGGGATCTGCTGCACGATGCTGGAAACACCATTGCGGTTGTCGCGCTCCAGTTGCTCGCCCTCCACCACGGAAACTGCAACAGGCACCTTCTGCAACGACTCTTCGCGGCGCGTGGCGGTCACGGTGACCGCCTTGAGCGTTGGAGCCTCGGCGTTCTGCGTGGCTTCGGTTTCAGCCATCGCCGGAGCCAGCGGCATCGCCGCCAGGCTCATCAGCAGCATGCCGCAACGACGTCCCCGCGCCGTATTGGCCTGGCCGACGGCTTGCGCCAGAAGGTTGTGTTTGACGCTATCCCCAAGAGTTGTGTGCATCTGCGTGCCTGCCTGATATGTGCCCTGGTCGGTCAGTGTTCAAGCACTGACGTCTGAAATTGCCGGCTAAACAGGTTCGGGGCATTCGCGGTGGCGAGTAGCAGACAAACCATCTTGTTAGCGCTAACATCGCCAGTATCAGTAACCGACACATAGATCGTCAAATACTGAAAAATTACCTTTATATTCTTTTTTCTTTTATACGAAGTGACTGCCCATGGCTGATGACATCCCTGCGACACGCAAACGCCGAGGCGCAGGCCGCGTGACCATCACAGGCGTGGCAAAGCAGGCAGGTGTTTCGGCCATTACCGTGTCGCGTTATTTCAACCAGCCGGATCAGGTGTCCCCAGAGTTGCGCGAGCGTATCGCCGCGGCGGTCAATCAGCTCGGCTACGTGCCCAATCTGGTCGCAGGCGGCCTGGCCTCGGCGCGCAGTCGGGTCGTAGCCATGGTGATCCCCAACATCTCCGGCCCGATCTTCGCCAACACCATTCAGGGTTTCAGCGACACCTTGAGCAAACACGGCTTCCAGCTGCTGCTGGCTTCCAGCTATTTCTCCACCGAACAGGAAGAAAGCGCGGTGCGGGCGTTTCTCGGCTGGTCACCGGCTGCACTGGTGCTGACCAGTCGCTTTCACAGCGAAGCCACAGAAAAGATGATCGAGCAGGCTGATATCCCGGTGATCGAAACCTGGGACCACCAGCCAGGCCGCAGTCCGATCCAGATCGGGTTCTCGCATTACGACGTAGGCGTCAGCGCTACCCGCTATCTGCATGGCAAAGGCTACCGACGCATCGCCTTCGTGCAGAACAGCATGGCAGGTGACTTCAGCGCCCTTGAACGCCGTGACGGCTACATCGCAACACTGGAAACCTTCGGCCTCAAGCCAAGGGTGTTCGTCCCGGCGGAAGGAATGGCCCCTTTCGAGGCTGGCAAACAGGCGATGGATACACTCATGAACAGCCCGGACAAACCCGATGCCATCTTCTTCGCCAACGACAACCTGGCCGCCGGTGGATTGCTCGCCAGTCAGCGCGCAGGCCTGCAAATACCAAAGGATTGCGCCGTCATGGGCTTTGGCGACTACGCCTTCGCGCAAATGATGATGCCCAGCCTCAGCACCATCAAACCACCCGCCCTGGAAATCGGCGTCCTCGCCGCACAGCGCGTACTGGAAAGCCTGGGCGTGCTGCCACTGGAAGGGGAAATACAGAGACTGAACCTGCTCGATTGCAGCCTGGTTGAGCGGGAGAGTACGTGACGTGGCAGCTACAAGCTACAAGCTACAAGCTACAAGCTACAAGCTACAAGCTACAAGCTACAAGCTACAAGCTACAAGCT
>NZ_JAIGPJ010000058.1:0-19350 GCF_019719005.1 Pseudomonas cichorii | reverse complement strand
TCCGGGTTGTCGCCGTGCTGCTGGCCAAGGTCGAGGCGGTCCAGATCAATTCGCGCAACGCCTTGAGGCACGTCCAGGTTACCATGGGTCAGAATCTGGCGAGCGTCGCTGTCCTGCACCATGAATGCCTGACGTTCCTGGGGTGCATTGACGTCCAGCGGCACATAAACGGCAGCACATTTATTGATCGCCAGTTGCGCCACCAGCAGATCCAGGGAGCGTGGCAGCAGAATGGCTACGGCATCGCCAGCAATCACACCCTGGCTGATCAGATGATGAGCGAGTCGATTGGCCTGGCTGTTGAGTTCGGCATAAGTCAGCGACTGCTCTCCATGAACAACGGCCAGCGCTTCAGGTCGCTTGGCCACTTGCAGTTCAAACAGAGAATGGACGGAGCTGTCCCGTGGATAGTCCGTCGTGCTGTCGTTGAAGCCGTGCAGCAGTTGCTCGCGCTCGGCCTCAGGCAATACCGCAATGGACTGAAGCTCGGTTTCCGGGCGACTTTCCAGTGCATCGATCAGGTTTTCCAACGCACACAACAGTGTGTCGCACACCCTTTGCGCACCAATCTCGACCATCGCGAGGGCGGTGAAGGCAAAGCCTGTGCCCAGGTCATCCACTGACAGGGTCAGCGGATAGTTGGTGCGCTCTTCGTTGCTCAGGCTTTCGATACCGTCCCAGGCCGAAATGGCCTGGCTAGAGGTCATGTCCACAGCGCTATGACGATAGTTGAGCAAGGTATTGAACAACGGTGCAGGCGCGGCAACGCCACTGCAACGCTGGGCAAGTGCCAGTGAGGCATGCTCATGGCCAAGCAGCGCCGTCAGTCCTGAATGGGTGGACTTCACGCCCTCGACCACGCTGCGAGTATTGATATCCACTCGCAGCGGCAAGGTATTGATGAACATGCCCAGAGCGCGGTCGGAGCCTTCGCCACCCTGCATACGCCCCATCAGTACCGTACCGAACACCACCTGGTCGCGACCGGAAGCCGCGCGGGCAGCCAATGCCCATGCCAGATGCATGACGCTGGCCGCACTGCTGCCCAGCTTGCGGGCCTGGGCGCGTACTCGCCGACTCAGTTCGTCATCCAGGGTAATGCTGGCCTCTTCTATGCCAGTCCCGTCGCCTCGCACACCTTCCTGGCCATACGCCAGGGTCGACTCTTCGATATCGGCCAACTGGCTGCGGAAGAAGGTTTCGTGATCCTGCTCCGTCAGCCCCAGGCAAGCCTGGGCCACGTAGTTGCGGTAAGGCATCGCCGCTGGCAGCGCGTCACCTTCGCCGACCATGAAGGCCTGCATTTCATGACGTACCACTTCAAGCGCCGTGTGATCGAGCACCATGTGGTGGAACATGAGCAGCATGATCCAGCAGCCGTTGCTCTGGTCATGGGCACAGGCCAGACGCATCAGCGGAGCCTGTCCAAGGTCGAGGCTGTGATGTTGCGTCGAGAATCGCTCGCGAATCTGCCGGGCGATGTCGCCGTCTGCAGGATTCAGTTCAAGGGTTTCCACCACCAGTTGCGCCTGACGCCAGACCACCTGCACAGGGCTTTCCAGCCCTTCCCAGAAGACCGAAGTACGCAAGGTGTCGTGACGATCGATAACCTTTTGCAGAGCCGAGGCAAAAGACTCGACGCGCTGTTGGTCCCTGACGGTAAAGGTCGCCTGCAGGACGTAAGGATCCCCCTGGATGGCAGATATGTGGTGGTAAAGAATGCCCGACTGCAACGGTGCCAGCGGATAGATATCCTGAATATTGGCCGAACCGCCCGGCACGCTGGCCACGATGCGGTCCAGTTCCGCCTGATCGAGGCGGACCAATGGCAGCAGCTCAGGTGTGATGTGCGTACAGCCCGCTTCAATCAGGTTGGCCGGAACCACCACTTCGCGATCATGGCCCACGGCGGCGGCCAGCGCAGCAACAGAGGGTTGACTGAACAGAATGCGCACATCAGCCGACAATCCCTTGCGGCGCATGCGCTCGATCAGGGTAACGGCCAGCAGCGAGTGGCCGCCCAGCTCGAAGAAGTGATCGTGACGACCTACGCGCTCGACCTGCAGCACTTCCGCCCAGATCTGCGCCAGGGTGGTTTCGGTTGCGCCTTGTGGCGCTTCGTAGCCACGGCTGATCAGGGCTTGCAGGTCCGGGGCTGGGAGTGCCTTGCGGTCCAGCTTGCCGTTCGGGGTCAGCGGCAGTTTGTCCAGATGCACATAAGCTGCCGGAACCATGTATTCCGGCAACTGGCCTTGCAGGTGCGCCTTCAGAATTTCCAGGTTGATTTCGGCAACATTTGAGGTGAAATACGCCACCAGACGCTTGTCGCCCGGCACGTCCTCACGGGCCATCACCACGGCTTCCTTCACGCTCTCATGACGCGCCAGCTTGGTTTCGATCTCTCCCAGCTCGATACGGAAACCGCGGATCTTCACCTGATCATCGTTACGACCCAGGTATTCGATATTGCCATCTGCCAGCCAGCGACCCAGATCGCCGGTGCGGTACATGCGGGCTCCGGTGTTGAATGGGTCGTCCAGAAAGCGTTCTGCGGTCAGGTCATCGCGGTTCAGGTAGCCACGGGCGACACCGGCACCACCGATATAGATTTCGCCGGGAACGCCAAACGGTACAGGCTGACGATGCTCGTCCAGCAGGTAGAACTGGGTATTGGCGACGGGCTTGCCGATATGTGCGGCAAAACCGTCTTTGCGGTCCATCGCCACCCAGCTGGAGTAGGTGGTGGTTTCCGACGGGCCATACAGGTTGCACAAGCGCTGGACGCTGGTTTCAGCGAACAGGCTTTCGACCAGTGAGCCTTTAAGTGCTTCACCGGCCACGTTAACGGTATGAACGCCCTCTTGAAGGCCACCAGACTCCAGCAGCGCTTTCAGTGCCGAAGGCACGGTGTTGATCAGGGTGACGTCATGCTCGCCGTCCTGCAGAGCCAGCACATTCTTGACCACGTCGATACGGCTACCGGAAATCAGCGGCGCAAAGCACTCATAGACCGCCAGGTCGAAGTTCAGCGAAGTAGAGAACAGCGTTTTAGAAAGAACTTCAGGCTCAAACGCCTGCTGCGCCCAGGTCAGGAAGTTAACCGTATTGCGGTGTTCAATCATCACGCCTTTCGGCAGACCGGTAGAACCCGAGGTGTAGATGACGTAAGCCAGATGAGCCGGCGTCAGGCCCTCGATCACCGGATTGGAGACGGATTTGTCCTGCCAGTCAGGCTGATCGAGATTGATAACAGGCACACCTGCCGCCGATACCAGCTCAAGCGTCACCGATTGCGCCAATACCGCCGCAGGCGCACTGTCTTCCAGCATGTAGGCAATGCGCTCCAGCGGATACGCCGGGTCCAGCGGCACATAACCACCGCCCGCCTTCAGAATGGCCAGCAAACCAACCACCATATCGATCCCGCGCTCGACACAGATCGCCACGCGAGCATCCGGCACCACGCCCTGACTGCGCAGATGATGGGCCAGACGGTTGGCCCGCTGATTCAGCTCGGCATAACTCAAACGCTCGTCGCCAGACACCAGCGCAATGGCATCCGGCGTACGCTCAACCTGAGCCTCGAACAAACCATGAACAGTCTGGTCGAGCGGATACTCGGCCTCGGTCGCGTTGAAACCGCGCAGCACTTGTTCACGCTCAGCCTCGGGCAATACCGACAGGCTGCGCAACGGCGCCTGAGGTGTCAGCTCCAGCGCTTCGACCAGTTGCTGCAACGCCGCCTGCATATAACCGCAGACTCGCCGGGCATCGACACCCTCCTGTGCCAGGGTGGTCAGTAGCAGGTTATCTCCCAGATCGTCGACGTTCAGGGTCAGCGGATAGTTCGTGCGTTCCTCACCGGACAGGCCCTCGATCCCCTTCCAGGCCTCGCGGGCCTCTGGCGTGATCTCCCCGGCAGCGCTATGCCGATAGTTGAGCAGCGCGCTGAACAATGGCATGGATGCGGGCACGCCGCTGCAGCGCTGGGCCAGTGCCAACGAGGCATGCTCATGACCCAGCAATTCGGTCAGCCGCCCATGAGCAGCCCGGACTCCGGCACGGACACCCTGCTCTGCGACGGCAAGACGCAACGGCAAGGTATTGATGAACAGACCAATGGCACGGTCAGCGCCTTCGCCGCCTTGCATTCGGCCCATCAATACGGTGCCGAACACCACGTCCTGCTTGCCCGCAATGGCACCCAGCACCACACCCCATGCCAGGTGAACCAGGCTGGCAAGACTCACACCCAGATGCCGTGCCTGATTGCGCAGGCGTTGATCCAGACCGGCGACCAGCAGTTGGGTCGCTTCCTCGATACCCTCACCGTCGCCCTGCACATTCTGCAGGCCGAAAGGCAGCGTGGGCTCTTCTACATCGCCCAGCATGCCGCGAAAGAATGACTCATGGGCTTCACGACTGACGCCCAGACGAGCCTGGGCCACATAGTTGCGGTAAGCGATGGCCTCGCCCAGTTCCTGCTGACGCCCCAACAGCCAGGCCTGCATTTCATGCTGAACCACTTCCAGGGCGGTATGGTCCAGTGCCAGGTGATGGAACAACAGCAAGGCGACACAACGCTGGTTGACGACATCCTCAGCAAACTGGATCCGCAGCAAAGGCGGCTGCGTCAGATCGAGTCGGAAATGCCGTGGATCGAAGCGCGCCTGCAATTGTTCGGCAATATCACCCTCAGCCGGGTCAAGGCTGACCTCTTCGACGCTCAGACGTGCCTGACGGCAGACCACCTGGACCGGACTGTCGAGACCTTCCCAGAAAACCGCTGTGCGCATGATGTCATGGCGGTCGACAACGGCCTGCAATGCCTGGACGAAGTCATTCAGGCGCCCACGGTCCGCAAGGCCGAACAATGTCTGCAGCACATACGGATCACCCTGCTCGGCAGCCAGGTGGTGATAGAGAATTCCCTCCTGTAACGGCGCCAGCGCATAGATGTCCTGAATATTGGCAATACCTCCCGGCACACGGGTCACGAGGTGATCGATGGAGGCCTGGTCCAGATCCGCCAGCGGCAACATGGCGGGCGTGATGCGCTGACAATCGGCGGTGATGGCATTGGCCGGGACACTGATCTCGTGATTATTGCCAACCGCGGCAGCCAGAGCCGCCAGGGTCGGCTGGCTGAACAGTACTCGCACATCCGCACTCAAGCCCACCTGACGCATGCGCTCGATCAGGCTGACGGCGAGCAGCGAATGGCCGCCCAGTTCGAAAAAGTGATCGAAACGCCCCACTCGCTCGACCTTGAGCAACTGTGCCCAGAGCGCAGCCAGGGTTTCTTCGACCGGGCCTTGAGGGGCTTCATATTCTCGACTGGCGAAGGCTTCGGCACCCGGCTCAGGCAAGGCACGACGGTCCAGCTTGCCGTTGGCGGTCAGCGGGAAGCTGTCCAGCATGACAAAGGCCGCAGGCACCATGTACTCGGCCAGGGAGCCAAGCAACTCTTCGCGCAAGGCCTGGGCACTGAGTTCGATGCCTGCCTGCGCAATCACATAAGCGACCAGACGCTTCTGGCCGGAGGATTCCTGATCCGCACGGACCAGCACCGTGGCGTCGGCAACGCCAGCGCAGGTGCTCAGGCGGGCAGCGATTTCTCCCAACTCGATCCGGAAACCGCGGATTTTCACTTGATCGTCGTTACGTCCGCGATACTCGATGCTGCCGTCAGCTCGCCAGCAACCCAGGTCGCCGGTACGGTAAAGCGTGGCGTCGGTGTCGCAGGCAAAAGGGTCGGGAATGAATTTCTCAAGGGTCAGATCGGGACGATTCAGGTAGCCCCGGGCGACGCCATCACCGCCGATATACAACTCTCCTGTCACACCCAGCGGCGCAGGCCGCAGGTACTCATCCAGGATATAAACGCGGCTATTGCCTATCGGCCGGCCAATGGGAATGCTCGGCCCATCGACCCGCTCGATCTCCCAGGTGGTCGAGAATGTGGTCGCTTCGGTGGGACCGTAACCATTGAGCAAATGACGAGGCGCGCCATTTGCCAGAACCCGTGCAATCACGGCCGGGTCCAGCACATCACCGCCGACGATCAGGTAGCGCAACCGGGCAAATGCATCGCTCAGGCCCGCTGCGTATTGGTGAAACAGACCAGCAGTCATCCATAGCACACTCACCGAGTGCTCCAGCAGCAGCCCGGCGAAATGCTCTCTGGACAACAACACATCCTGATCCACCAGCACCACGCAACCACCATTAAGCAGTGCAGCCCAGACTTCCAGCGTACTGGCATCGAACGCCGGGTTGGAGGCAAACGCCACGCGGTCTTCAGCATTGAAACCGGCGTAACCGTTATCGATGACCAGACGGCTGATTGCCCGATGCGTCACCAGCACGCCTTTGGGTGTTCCCGTGGAGCCGGAGGTGTACATGACGTAAGCCGGCGCACCGCCGAGCAGTGCCTGTTGCGGTGCGGGTTCAACCTCTGCATCCAGATCCAGGCTGTCGAGATCCAGGCGCGCAATGTCTGCCAGTGGTGTACGGCTGCTGACACTCAGCAATACACGGGCCTGGCTGTCCTCGAGGATGAATTGCAGGCGTTCGGCAGGTGCATTGACGTCCAGAGGCACGTAGACGGCGCCGCACTTGAGAATCGCCAACTGGCTGATCAGCAGCTCGAACGAACGTTCAAGCTCGATAGCGACTCGATCACCGGGCTGGACGCCTGCAGCACGCAAATGTCCGGCCATTGCGTTGGCACGGGTATTCAACTGGCCGTAACCGAGCTGCTGCTCGCCATGTACGGCCGCCGTCGCGTCGGGATGGCGTTCAGCATGAGCTTCGAAAAGTGCTGTTACGCTGCTGTCTCGTGGATAGGGCCGCGTCGTGTCGTTGAATGCCACCAGCAACTGATTGCGCTCGGTGGGTGGCAGCAAGTCCAGCGCACTCAAGGCCTGACGCGGATCATGCTCCAGGGCCTCGGCCAATTGCTCGAAGGCGCTCAGCAGATAGTCCCCCATGCGTTGAGCGCCGATCTGTGCCAGCGCCAGAACACTGATCGAGAAGCGATCGCCCAGATCATCCACCGATACCGTGATCGGGTAGTTACTGCGCTCTTCCCCGCCCAATACCTGCAGACCATGCCAGGCTTCACGCGCCTGGGTGGTCACTGCCTGCGCCGCGCTGCCGTGGCGATAGTTGAGCAACGAACCGAACAGCGGCGTCGGAGCGGCCACACCACTACAACGCTGGGCCAGAGCCAGCGATGCATGCTCATGGCCCAGCAGACCGGTCAGGCGCTGGTGAGTGGCCTTGACACTGGCGTCCACGCTCCGGGAGCCCAGTTCGACCCTCAGCGGCAAGGTATTGATAAACAGGCCAAGGGCACGGTCCGCGCCCTCGCCGCCTTGCATACGCCCCATCAGCACGGTGCCGAACACCACGTCTTCACGGCCGGATATACGGCCTAGCACTTGCGCCCAGGCCAGATGCACCAGGCTTGCAGCACTTACGCCCAGACGACGGGCATGGCTGCGCAGACTCGCGCCCAGAGCCTCATCAATGGGCAAGTGGACTTCTTCGACGATCGAGTCGGGATTCAGCGCATCGGTGAAACCGAATGGCAGGGACGGTTCCTCCACGTCCGACAACATGTCGCGAAAGAACGCTTCATGCTCTTCACGCCCGCTTCCCATGCGCGCCTGGGCCACATAGTTGCGATAGGGAACCGCCTCAGGCAGCGCGTCTTCGGTCCCCAACAGGAATGCCTGGGTTTCATGCTGCACAAGCTCCAGTGCAGCGTGGTCCAGAGCCGTGTGATGAAACAGCAGCATGGCCACCCAGCGAGAGTTGATCGGGTCCGCTGCCCAGACAAAACGCATCAGCGGTGCCTGACGCACATCCATGCGGTAATGGCGCGGATCGAAGTGCTCCTGCAATTGCCGGGCTATGTCCCCGTCGGCCGGGTTCAGAACGATTTCATCGAACCCCAGCCGGGCTTCTTGCCAGACCACCTGCATGGGCTCGTCGAGCCCTTCCCAGACGATGGCAGTACGCAGGATATCGTGACGATTGATGACGCCTTGCAGCGCCTGGGCAAAACCTTCCAGCTTCTGTGGACTCTCTGCACTGAAAACAGTGTGCAGGACATACGGATCGCCCTGGGTGGCGGAAATATGGTGGTAAAGAATACCTTCCTGCAACGGCGCCAGCGGATAGATATCCTGCACGTTTGCGGCACCGCCCGGCACGGTTTCAACGATCCGGTCAATTGCGTCCTGGCTCAGTCCGGCCAGAGGCAGCATGTCGGGTGTGATGCGAAAGGCCGGGCTCAGCCAGTCACCGCCATTTCTCTTCACCAGATCGATCAGCGCATGCTTGTGCAGTCGCATGCTGTCTATCAGCGCATCATCGAATCCCTCGTCATCGCCCAGAATGACAAGGTCACCTTCCTCGTGCTGGAGGCGGATCGGGTGACCGGAAATGATAGCCATCAATTCGTTGAAGAGCATCGAATAACCTGCGCTGTATGAGTTCTGGAGAAGTCGACGAAAAACACAAGACGGCTTCGTGAAAAGGCGAAAGACCGCCTTTCTAGGGTGGGAAAAAACTAGAGCATCGGTTCTGGACTGTCTGTCACGGTATGTAGGGACAGGCGGGATGCAGGACGGCAGGGGCTTTGGGAAAGCGGCGTCCCCTTGAATGGGGACACCGCAGGGTCAGCAGAGAGACGGATCAGATACGGCGTTTGCGTTGCTGGGTGGGCACACGGGAAGCCGAGACTTCGATGGTGCGCAGTGGCACCACCGATGCCGCGACGGCAGCCAGCGTCGACTGTCCGAACAGGACACGAACATCAGCTTCCAGCCCCTCCTGGCGCATGCGCTCGATGAGACTGACCGCCAGCAGCGAATGCCCGCCCAGTTCGAAGAAGTGGTCGTGACGCCCCACTCGCTCCACCTTCAGCAACTCGGCCCAGAGCATGGCCAGCCGGGTTTCGTTTTCGCCCTGAGGCGCTTCGTAACGATGCGTCACGTAAGCGTTGCTGTCGGGCAACGGCAGGCGCTTGCGATCCAGTTTGCCATTAGGCGTCAGGGGCAAGGCATCGAGGCGCACATAGGCGGCAGGCACCATGTACTCAGGCAATTGCGCCTGTAAATGGGCTCGCAACAAACCACTGTCGACCACCAGTTTCTCGCTCAGCAGCGTGTAATACGCCACCAGCCGCACATCACCGGGCTCGTCCTCACGGGCCAGGACAACCGCGTCGCGAACCGCTTCATGGCCAGCCAGGCGCGCTTCGACCTCACCCAGCTCGATACGGAAGCCGCGAATCTTCACCTGATCGTCATTGCGTCCCAGGTACTCGATATTGCCGTCCGGCAGCCAGCGACCCAGGTCGCCGGTGCGGTACATGCGAGCGCCAGGAACATCGCTGAACGGGTCATCGAGGAAGCGTTCGATCGTCAGTTCATCACGGTTGAGATACCCCCGCGCCACCCCCGCTCCACCGATGAAGAGCTCGCCCGCGACGCCCAGCGGCACCGGGTTCAGATACTCATCGAGTACATGGAATTGAGTATTGGCAATAGGCTTTCCGATATGCGCCCTGAAACCGCTTTCCCGATCCATGGCGACCCAACTGGAGTAAGTCGTGGTTTCCGAAGGCCCGTAAAGGTTGCACAACTGCTTGACCTGAGTCTGCTCGAACAGTTTTTCAACCAGACTGCGCTTGAGCGCTTCGCCGGCCACGTTGACCGTATGCACACCCTGGCTCAGCCCGGTGGATTCCAGCAGCGCCTTGAGCGCTGAGGGCACGGTATTGATCAGCGTCACATCGTGCTCGTTTCGCTGCAATTCGATGGCATTTTTCACCAGTTCGATGCAGCCACCGGTGGTCAGCGGAGCGAAGCATTCGTAGACCGCCAGGTCGAAGTTCAACGAGGTGGAGAACAGGGTCCTGGCAAGCACTGGCGGCTCGAAAGCCCGTTTTGCCCAAGTCAGGAAGTTGACCGTGTTTCTATGCTCGATCATCACGCCTTTGGGCATGCCGGTGGACCCGGAGGTGTAAATCACATAGGCCAGGTGAGCAGCGCTCAGGCCGGGAACGTCCGGGTTTTCCGGTGGTTGTCCGAGCCAGGTGCTGCTGTCCAGGTCGATCACCGGAGCGCGGGTGGCAGACAACAGGCCGAGAGTCGGCCCATGGGCCAGCACCACGGTCGGCGAGCTGTCCTCCAGCATGTAGGCGATACGCTCGACCGGATACGCCGGGTCCAGCGGCACATAACCACCGCCCGCCTTGAGGATGGCCAGCAAACCGACCACCATTTCCGTACCACGCTCCATGCAGATAGCCACCCGGGCATCCGGCTCGACGCCCTGTGCGCGCAAATGCCAGGCCAGACGATTGGCTCGCTCGTTCAACTGCCGGTAATTCAGTTGCTCTCCACCATGGATCAGGGCCGGAGCATCAGGCGTACGCAACACCTGAGCCTCGAAAAGACCATGAACGGTTTGTGCCGGCGGATAGTAGTGTTGCGTGTCGTTGAAACGGGCCAGATGCAGCCGCTCCACGTCATCCGGCAGAGCAACGCCGTACACGGACTGTCCGGCATCGGCCACCATGGCACGCAGCAGGCGCTCCAGATAACCGCGATAGCGCTCGATGGTTTGCGGATAGAACAAGGCGGTGGCGAACTCCAGGCTGCCTTGCAACTGGCCGTTGATTTCGCCGAGGTCCAGGGACAGATCGAACTTGGCGCTGTTTCTCGGTGCGCCAATGCCTTCCAGCGTCAGGTCGCCCAATTGAAGGTCGACACTTTCGTTGTTCTGCCACGACAGCATGACCTGGAACAACGGGCTGTGAGACAGACTGCGGACCGGTTTGACCACCTCCACCACATGTTCGAAAGGCAATGCCTGACGGGCCTGTGCTTCCAGGGCCAGGGTTCTGACCCTGCGCAGCAACTCGGCGAAGTCGGGTTTGCCGGACAGATCGATCGGCAGTGCCAGTGTGTTGACGAACAGGCCGATAAGCCCTTCGACTTCTGCATTCATGCGGTTGGCCACCGGCGAGCCGATGACTACCTGATCCTGACCGGACAAACGACCCAGCGTAGCCGCCCAGGCTGCCAGCACCGTCATGTACAGGGTGGTGCCATGGCGTTTGCTCAGGTCCTGAAGCTGCGCGGTCAACTGCGCATCGAAGCAGACCGGTATCGCGGCACCCGAATAATCCTGCAGTGCCGGACGAGGCTGGTCGGTCGGCAGTGTCAGCACCGCCGGAGCCTGGGCCAGCGCATTGCGCCACCATTCGCTCTGGGCCTGCAAGGCCTCGCCATCCAGCAGGCGACGCTGCCAGGCGGCATAGTCGGCGTACTGCAAGGTCAGCTCCGGCAGAGGGTCAGCTTCCCCACGCACAAATGCTGCATAAAGCGCTCCCAGTTCGGCAGTCAATACGCCCATGGACCAACCATCGGAAACAATATGGTGCAGGGTGACCAGCAGTACATGCTCTTGCTCCGCCAGACGGATCAACTGCCCGCGGATCAGCGGCCCGTGTTGCAGATCGAAGCTTTGCAGCGCTTCCTGTTCGGTCAGCTCGTTCAAGGCTGCCGACGGATCTTCCAGCCCCGAGAGATCAACCCGAGTCAGCGCAAAACCGCTGTCTTCCGGCAGGATACGTTGCACTGCCGCGCCGCCCGAAGGCTGTACAAAACAGGTGCGCAAGGCCTCGTGCCGCGCCACGATGCGGTCCAGGGCACGTTGCAGTGCAGAGACCTCCAGCACACCCTTGAGGCGTAGCCCGACCGGCAGGTGATAGGCCGCGCTGGCGCCTTCCATCTTCGCCAGGAACAACAGGCGCTGCTGGGCAAACGAAAGCGGCAATGCTTCATCACGCGAGACCGGTGTGATATCCGGCCAGGTGCTGCGCGTTGCCAACGCAATCTGCTCGGCCACTGCACTCAACTGAGGGTGGGCAAACAGCTCGGCCAGTTGCAGTTCGACGCCCCACTGCTGACGAACCAGAGACACCAGACGCATGGCCAGCAACGAGTGCCCGCCCAGTTCAAAGAAGTTGTCATCGCGTCCGATCCGCTCCACCTTGAGCAACTCGGCCCATGTCGCGGCAAGACTGATTTCCTGTTCCCCACGAGGTGCTTCGTAGTGACGCGTGATATCGGTTTCGGGTGCCGGCAACGCCTTGCGGTCCAGTTTGCCGTTGGGGGTCAGCGGCAGTTTTTCCAGGTGTACGAACACGGTCGGAACCATGAACTCGGGCAAGTTGGCCAGCAAGGATTCACGCAGCAGGCTGCTCGCACAGCTTTCGCCGGTGTAATAGCCCGCCAGCCGCAAGTCGCCATGGGCGTCGCTGATGGCCACGACCACCGCTTCGCGCACGCCGGGCACAGCGCCCAGCCTGGCTTCGATTTCTCCGAGCTCGATCCGGTAGCCACGAATCTTCACCTGAAAATCGTTGCGGCCCAGGTATTCGAGGCTGCCATCGGGGCGATAGCGTGCCAGGTCGCCGGTACGGTAAAGACGCGCTCCGGGCGTTGAAGAAAAAGGGTCATCGATAAAGCGTTCGGCCGTCAGTTGTTCCCAGTTCAGATAACCACGGGCCACGCCGTCGCCACCGATATACAGCTCGGCAGCCACGCCCATGGGGACGGGCTCGCCCTGCTCGTCCAGCAGGTAGAAACGGTTATTGGCAATCGGACGGCCGATACTGACGCTGGCCGAAGTCCTGTCACTGGCATCGAACTCCAGCGCCGATGACCAGATAGTGGTTTCGGTGGGGCCATAGACGTTCCAGAGCGTGCCGACTCTTGCGGCCACTCGTTGTGCCAGGTCGAGAGGCAGCGCCTCGCCACCACACAACGCCTTGAGCCCGGCAGCTCCCGACCAGCCGGAATCCACCAGAAGTCGCCAGGTAGCCGGCGTGGCCTGCATCATGGTTGCGCCGCTCTGGACGATTGCTTCGGCCAGCAACACCGGATCCATGCTCCGATGACGGTCCAGCAGCACAGTGCGGGCACCACAGATCAGCGGCATGTAAAGCTCAAGGCCGGCAATGTCGAAGCTGATGGTGGTCAGGGCCAGCATACGATCCTGCGCCGTGGCCTGAACCATGTCGCGCATGGCGCACAGCAGGTTGACCACGCCCCGTTGTTCGAGCATGACCCCTTTGGGTCTGCCGGTGGAGCCGGAGGTGTAGATCACGTAGGCCAGTTGTCGCGCATCGGTTTCGCGCTCTACAGGCGCTGTCGAACCTGAACGCCATTCTGCATCGCGGTCCAGAGCGATGACCGGAATACTGCCGCTGTCCAGACCGTCAGGCACGCTGCCCAGTGTCAGCAAGGCCACCGGAGAACTGTCGGCAAGCATGTAGTTCAAGCGATCGGCCGGATAACCGGGGTCCAGCGGCACATAACAACCGCCCGCCTTGAGAATGCCCAACAAGCCCACCAGCATTTCCAGGCCACGTTCGACACACAACGCGACCGGGGCATTCTGCCCGCCAAGCAATGGCGTCAGGCAGTGCGCCAGTCGATTGGCCTGTTGATCCAGCTGACGATAAGTCAGGCTCTGCTCGCCATGCACCACCGCCACGGCATCGGGCGTGCGTTGCGCCTGAGCCTCGAACAGCCCGTGAACGGTTGCCTGATCCGGGTAAGCGCAATCGGTATCGTTGAACGATGTCAGCAACCGCAGGCGCTCGGCATCAGGCAGTATCGAAATGCGATTCAAGGCAGTCGACGGAGCCTGCTCGAGTGCTTCAAGCATGTTCTGCAAGGCGCACTGCATGTAATCGCACAGCGCCCGGGCATCGATGCCTCCGCTGGCCTGAACCGTCAGAAGATACCCTGCACCGGTATCGTCTACCGCCAGCGACAAGGGATAAGCCGTATGTTCATGGGCCTCAAGCCCCTGGATACCCTGCCAGGCGGTGTGAGCCTGTGCAGAGTCGTCCGCTGCGCTGTGGCGGAAATTGAGCAGCGCGCCAAACAGCGGAGCCGGTGCTGCAACGCCACTGCAACGCTGTGCCAGAGCCAAAGGTGCATGTTCATGCTCAAGCAGCCCGCTCAGACGTGCATGCACCTGCCTGACGGCCTGGGCCACAGCCTGCTGCCCCAGTTCCACACGGATCGGCAAGGTGTTGATGAACATGCCCAGTGCCCGGTCTGCGCCTTCCCCGCCGCGCATCCGCCCGACCAGCACAGTACCGAATACCACATCGTCACTTGCCGAGACACGCCCCACCACCAGACCCCATGCCAGGTGATAGAGACTGGCCGCACTCACGCCCAGGCTTCGGGCAAGGCTGCGGACACGTTGAGCGATGTCGGTATCTACCGTGTCGTGGATTTCATGCATCACGCCTTCGGATACCTGCTGGCCAAACGGCAAGGTCGGTTCGCGGACATCCTGCAGCATGTCGCGGAAGAAGCGTTCATGAGCCGCATCATCGGCCCCCAGGCGCACCTGAGCGATGTAGTTTCGGTAAGGAACCGGCTCGGGCAGCAGTGTCGCTTCATCCAGTAACAGGCTTTGTATTTCGGATACCACGACTTCGAAGGCCACGTGATCCATGATCAGGTGGTGGAACACCAGCGCCACCACGTAGCGTTGGTTAACCGAATCCCAGGCGTAGGGCATGCAGATCAGAGGCGCCTGGCTGATGTCCATGCGAAAGTTACGGGCATCGAACCGCTCACGCATCTGTCCGAGGATATCGCCATCTTCCGGGTCCAGCTCAACGCATTCGCTGGACAGCGTGGCGTGCCGCAAGACCACCTGCACAGGTGCTTCAAGACCTTTCCAGAACACCGCCGTGCGCAGAATGTCATGGCGCTCGATCACTTTCTGCAAAGCCTGCATGGCAGATTTCAGACGGGCTTCACTGTCCATCGCGAGCAATGACTGCAGGATGAAGGGATCGCCCTCGCGTGCCGCGACATGGTGATACAGGATGCCTTCCTGGAGCGGCGCGAGTGCATAGATATCCTGCACATTGGCCACACCGCCCGGCACTGCGGCGACGATATCGTCGATGGACGTCTGCTCCAGGCTGACCAGAGGCAGCATCCAGGGTTCGATCCGCTGGCAGTCGGCGGGAATCAGATTGGCCGGAACCTGAATATCCTGCTCAGTCGTCAGGGAAGCCGCCAGTGCCGCTAAGGTAGGCTGGTTGAACAAGACCTTGATATCGGCGCGCAAACCTTCCTGGCGCATGCGTTCAATCAGTGTCACCGCCAACAGCGAATGGCCGCCCAGAGAAAAGAAGTTATCGAAGCGCCCTACGCGCTCCACCTTCAGCACCTGAGACCAGATACTGGCCAGCAAGGCTTCCACATCACCTGACGGGGCCTCATAGACACTGTTTGTCAGTGCCTGCGCGTCGGGAACAGGCAGCGCCTTCTGGTCAAGCTTGCCGTTGTTGTTCAAAGGCCAGTGCTCCAGGCGCACAAAGGCCGAAGGCACCATGTATTCCGGCAAGGCTTCACGCAGCCAGGCCTGGACGCTCTGGACAGTCAGCAGCGAACCCGCTGATTCGGCGGTGTAATAAGCCACCAGTTGCTTTTGCCCTGGCACGTCCTCGCGTATCACCACCGAAGCCTGATGCACGCCCGGACAGGCTTTGAGGCGCGCATCGATCTCACCCGGCTCGATACGGAAACCGCGAATCTTCACCTGGCCGTCACCACGGCCCAGATGCTCAAGGCTGCCATCTGCACGCCAGCAACCGCGGTCGCCGGAGCGATAAAGGCGCGCGCCTTTCACAGGGCTGAAAGGGTCAGCGATAAATGCCTGGGCGGTCAGTTCGGGACGATTCAGATAGCCCAGCGCAACACCGTCGCCGCCGATGCATATTTCTCCGGCAACGCCTGTGGGAACCAACTGCTGACGGGCATCCAGCACATAGACCTGGGTATTGGCAAGCGGCTTTCCGATGGGCACATTACTCATCTGCAACGGCACATCGGTCACGTGCAGAGTCGTCGCGTAGGTGGTGGTTTCAGTCGGACCGTAGCAGTGAATCAAACGCAGATCCGGAGCAATGGCCAGCAAATCCCGGAATACTTGCGGGTCGGCCCGCTCACCGCCACACATCAGAATCCGCAGCCCTGCCAGGGTTTCGCCGATCAGGCTCACGTACTGATTGAACACCGCAGTGGTCACGAACAGTGACGTGATGGCCTTCGCCACCAGTTCTACGGCCAGACGCGGTGGGTCCAGCAGCAATTCATGATCGATCACCACCACTTGCCCGCCATTGAGCAGCGCGCCCCAGACTTCCAGGGTACTGGCGTCAAATGCCGGGTTCGAGGCGAATGCCAGGCGGTCGTTTTGGTTGAAGTCGGCAAAACCGTTGTTGCGCACCAGTTTGACAATGCCACGGTGCGCCACGATGACCCCTTTTGGAGTGCCGGTAGAACCCGAGGTGTACATGATGTAAGCCGCCGACTCCGCAGTGCTGCGGTTTTGCGGATCATGGTCCGGCTGGCTGCTCACATCGAGCCGGTCCAGATCCAGACGCTCTGCACCTTCGGGAATATCGCGGCCATGCAGGGTCAGTAACTGCCGGGCGCCGCTGTCATGGACCATGAAGGCCTGACGGTCCAGCGGTGCATTGACGTCCAGCGGTACATAGAGGGCGGCGCACTTGGTGATCGCCAGTTGCGCCACCAGCAGATCCAGCGAACGCGGCAGCAGAATCGCCACGGCATCACCGGCCTTCACGCCCTTGCCAGCCAGATAATGGGCCAGACGGTTGGCGCGACTGTTGAGTTCGGCATAGGTCAGCGACTGCTCGCCGTGCACGACGGCAATTGCGTCTGGTCGCTCGGCAACCTGCGCCTCGAACAGAGGCTGCAGCGTCTGGTCCCTTGGGTAATCCGTTGCAGTGGCGTTGAATGTTTCAAGCAGACGCTGACGTTCCAGAGGCGCAATGACCGGCACATCGTGCAAAGCAGTCTGCGGACGGCCATCAAGGGTCTCGACCAGTTGCTGCAAGGTGTAGGCAAAGGTGTCACAGACACGCCGGGCACCGATTTCCTGCATCGCCAGCACGCTGAGGACAAAGCCCTCACCCAGGTCATCCACGGAAATGGCCAGTGGATAGTTGGTGCCCTCTGCGTTGCTCAGGCTTTCGATACCTTCCCAGGCCGACAAGGCCTGACTGGAGGCCATATCGGCTGCGCTGTGACGATAATTGAGCAGTGAATTGAACAGTGGCGAAGGCGCTGCCACGGCACTGCTGCGTTGTGCGAGGGCCAGCGAGGCATGCTCGTGACCCAGCAATGCACTGAGACGCGCATGGGTGGACTTCACGCCTTCGATTACGCTGCGCCCGTCGATGTCCACTCGCAACGGCAACGTGTTGATGAACATGCCCAGAGCACGGTCGGCACCATCACCACCCTGCATCCGGCCCATGAGCACCGTGCCGAATACCGTCTGGGCGCGGCCGCTGGCCTTGCTGGCTAAAAGAGCCCAGACCAGGTGCATCAGGCTCGCGGCGCTGACGCCAAGCTGGCGGGCCTGCACACGTACCCGACGGCACAGCCCGATATCCAGTTGCACGCGGGCTTCTTCGATATGGCCGCCATCATCGGGCAACGAGACCTGACCGTAAGCCAGAGTCGGCTCATCGATATCGCCCAGCATGTCGCGGAAGAACGCTTCATGCTCTTCCTGACCCAGCCCCAGGCGAGCCTGAGCCACGTAGTTGCGGTATGGCACGGCAGCGGGCAGCGAATCGGCTTCGCCCAGCATGAAGGCCTGCATCTCCTCGCGCACCACGTCCATCGCGGTATGGTCCAGCGCCAGGTGATGGAAGATCAGCAGCATGACCCAGCTGTCGCCATCACGGGCACAGGCCAGCCGGATCAAGGGTGCTTCGGCCAGATCGAGACGGTAGTGACTGCTGGCGAACCGCTCGCTCAATTGCTCCGCGATGCCACCGTCACGGTGGTCAGGTTTAAGGAATTCAACACTCAGCTCAGCCTCACGCCAGACCACTTGCAGCGGCTCGCTCAGCCCTTCCCAGACCACGGCTGTGCGCAGAATGTCGTGGCGCTGGATGAGATGACGCAGTGCATTGGCAAATGCATCGAGACGTTCCTGGCTTTTGACCGAGAAGGTTGCCTGCAACACATAAGGATCGCCCTGCCCGGCACTGATGTGGTGGTAAAGAATGCCTTGCTGAAGCGGTGCCAGCGGATAGATATCCTGAACATTGGCAGCACCGCCGGGAACCGTTGCCACAACACGATCAAGAGTGCTCTGGTCCAGTTCGACCAGCGGCAACATATCCGGCGTGATCAGGGTGCAACCCGGCTCGATCAGGTTGGCCGGTACACGGATTTCAGTGCCACTGCCCACCGCAGCCGCCAAGGCCGCCAGCGTCGGTTGGCTGAATAGCACGCGCACATCGGCGCTCAGGCCCTCTTGGCGCATCTTCTCGATCAGTTTCACCGCCAGCAGCGAGTGACCGCCCAGTTCGAAGAAGTGATCGTGACGCCCCACACGCTCGACCTGCAGCACCTCCGCCCAGATCTGCGCCAGGGTGGTTTCGACTTCGCCTTCTAGCGCTTCGTAGCCACGATTGATAAACGCCTGCTGATCAGGGACCGGCAGCGCTTTGCGGTCCAGCTTGCCGTTATTGGTCAGTGGCAGGCTGTCCAGCTGCACATAAGCGGCCGGGACCATGTAGTCCGGTAGCTGGCCTTGCAAATGGGTACGTAACGCATCCAGATCGATATCGGCTTGCGCCAAGGTGAAATACGCCACCAAGCGTTTGTCGCCCGGGACATCCTCACGCACCAGTACCACGGCCTCTCTGACCGCCTTATGGCTGGCCAGTCGGGTTTCGATCTCGCCCGGTTCGATACGGAAGCCACGGATCTTGACCTGCTGGTCATTACGGCCCCGATACTCTATCGAGCCATCTGCCAGCCAGCAGGCCAGGTCACCGGTGCGGTACAGACGTGCAGTTTGATCAGCGCTGAACGGATCCGCGACAAATACCTGCTCGGTCAGATCGGCACGATTGAGATAACCCAAGGCCACGCCATCGCCACCGATATACAGCTCGCCGGTGACGCCCAGTGGCACTGGCTGCTGACGGGCATCGAGTACGTACAAGCGGGTATTGGCCAATGGCTTGCCAATCGGAATACTACCCTCGCCCACAGCCTTGATTTCATGGGTCGCCGAGAAGGTCGTGGCCTCGGTCGGGCCATAGCCGTTCAACAGGTGCTCGGGCGCGCCATGTTTCAGGACCTGAGCGATGACCGAAGGATCCAGTACATCGCCGCCCACAATCAGGTAACGCAATTGGGCAAAGGCGTCGTACAGGCCCGAAGCGTATTG
>NZ_JAIGPJ010000057.1:0-20402 GCF_019719005.1 Pseudomonas cichorii | reverse complement strand
AACCCATTGATTTTATTGAAGGAGGCACTTGGGCATGAACCTGTTCAACACTTAACGCAGACATAGCCAATGAATTCGCACGGGCTCAGTCTGCAATCGGCAGGTTCAGGCTCTCCTTCACTTCTTCCATCACGATATAGCTCTTGGACTCCCGCACATGGGGCAGTTTGAGCAGGATGTCGCCCAGCAGCTTGCGATACGAGGCCATTTCCGAGATACGGGCCTTGACCAGGTAATCGAAGTCGCCCGACACCAGATGGCATTCCAGCACATGGGGCAGTTTCAGGATTGCCCGGCGAAACTCATCGAAAGTGTCGCCTGATTTGTAATCCAGACTAATCTCCACGAAAACCAGCAGGCTGGCCTTGAGGTTCTGCGGGTTGAGACGGGCGTTGTAGCCCATGATGATGCCTTCGCGTTCCAGCCTGCGAACCCGTTCGGTGCAGGGTGTGGTCGACAGCCCGACGCGCTCGCCAAGCTCCGTGAACGAGATTCGTCCGTCTGCCTGAAGGATGCGCAGGATATTGCGGTCGATCTTGTCCAGCTCACGTTTTGACTGGTGTTGAGTGCGCACAGGCAGTTTCCCCTCTATGAAAACGGTCTTTGCCGAGAATTAGCGCTGAATATACGCATATATACAGTGAGATACACTGGCCGATGCTCAATATACTGCCCACATTCCTGCTTTAAACTTCAAATGTCAGCGGATATCCGCGATGAGGCTGTCGACATGCGTGTTCTGGTACTTGGTGGTGGCGTAATTGGTACAACCAGTGCCTATTATCTGGCTCGGGCAGGTTTCCAGGTCACAGTGGTCGATCGTCAGCCGGCCGTTGCCATGGAAACCAGTTTTGCCAACGCCGGTCAGGTATCGCCAGGCTATGCATCGCCATGGGCTGCGCCCGGTGTGCCGCTCAAGGCGATCAAGTGGCTGCTGCAACGTCATGCGCCGCTGGCCATCAAGGCCACAGCGGATATCGATCAATACCTGTGGATGGCGCAGATGTTGCGCAACTGCACGGCCAGCCGTTATGCGGTGAACAAGGAACGCATGGTGCGGTTGTCCGAATACAGCCGCGACTGCCTTGACGAACTGCGCCTTGAAACCGGTATCGCCTACGAAGGCCGCAGCCTGGGCACTACCCAGTTGTTCCGTACCCAGGAGCAACTGGACAACGCCGCCAAGGACATCGCCGTGCTCGAACAGTCCGGCGTGCCTTACGAACTGCTGGACCGCGAAGGCATTGCCCGGGTCGAACCGGCACTGGCTGGTGTCACCCACATTCTGAGCGGTGCGCTGCGCCTGCCCAACGACCAGACCGGCGACTGCCAGCTTTTCACTACCCGTCTGGCGGAAATGGCCGTCAAACTGGGCGTCGAGTTCCGTTACGGCCAGTCCATCGAGCGCCTCGACCATACAGGCGACCGCATTAATGGCGTCTGGATCGATGGCAAGCTCGAAACCGCAGACCGTTATGTGCTGGCGCTGGGCAGCTACTCGCCGCAATTGCTCAAGCCGCTGGGTATCCGCGCGCCGGTCTACCCGCTCAAGGGCTATTCGTTGACTGTGCCGATCACCAACCCGGACATGGCACCGACCTCGACCATCCTCGATGAAACCTACAAGGTCGCCATCACTCGTTTCGACAACCGCATTCGCGTCGGTGGCATGGCTGAAATTGCAGGTTTCGATCTCTCGCTCAACCCTCGGCGTCGCGAAACGCTGGAGATGATCGTCAACGACCTCTATCCTCAGGGCGGCGATCTGACCCAGGCAGGTTTCTGGACCGGGCTGCGTCCGACCACGCCCGATGGCACACCTATCGTGGGTGCAACGCCATTGCGCAATCTGTTCCTCAATACCGGCCACGGAACACTGGGCTGGACCATGGCTTGCGGCTCCGGGCGTTTGCTGGCCGACCTCATGGCGAGCGAAAAACCTCAGATCAGCGCCGCAGGTCTCGATATTTCTCGCTATGGCAGTACCAAGGAGAACGCAAAACATGTCAATCCAGCGCCAGCTCACCAATGAGCGCATGAGTCAGATCGTCGTCCACAATGGCACCGTTTATCTGTCGGGGCAGGTGGGTGATGACATGGCTGGCGGGATCGAAAAGCAGACCCGTGAGACACTCGATAACATCGAGCGTCTTCTGGATCTGGCAGGCACCACCAAAAGCCGCATCCTGTCCGTCACGATTTACCTGAAGGACATCGATGCCCACTTTGCCGGCATGAACAGCGTCTGGGACAAATGGCTGCCCAAAGGCGTCGCACCTGCCCGTGCGACGGTCGAGGCCAAGCTGTGCGAGCCGGAAATCCTGGTCGAGCTTTCAGTGGTTGCTGCGTTGCCATAATCGCAGGACATTCATTCGCGAAGGCTGAACCACATACTGCAGGGATGTGTTGGGTTTGGCTTTCGCGAATGAATTCGCTCCAGACCGTGTGAAAACTACTGCGCTCGGTCATGCAGCGTTGAAAACAGGCTCGGAATGCTCATTTACAACACGTAAACTCCGCTTCCTCGCCTGTTTTCGCCTTGCCTGACCTTCGCTCGCTACGTTTTCACACGGTCTGTACATGAATTTTAAATTTTTCAATATCAGAACTCTCTTCCCATGCGTCCAGCTCGCGCCCTGATTGATCTTCAAGCCCTGCGTCACAACTACCGACTGGCCCGCGAAGCGACTGGCGCCAAAGCCCTCGCTGTCATCAAGGCCGATGCCTATGGCCATGGCGCGGTGCGTGTCGCCCTGGCACTGGAGGCCGAGGCCAACGGTTTTGCCGTGGCCTGTATCGAAGAGGCTCTGGAGCTGCGTGAGGCAGGCATTCGTGCGCCGATTCTGTTGCTGGAAGGTTTCTTCGAGGCCGATGAACTGGCGCTGATCGTCGAGCACGATCTGTGGTTTGTCGTGCATTCCTTGTGGCAACTGGAGGCTATCGAAAAGGCCAGCATCAGCAAGCCGCTGACCGTTTGGCTCAAGCTCGACACCGGCATGCATCGGGTCGGCTTGCACCCGTCGGAATATCAGGCCGGCTATCAACGTCTGCTGGCGACCGGCAAGGTGGCGAAGATCGTCCTGATGAGCCACTTTGCCCGTGCCGACGAGCTGGGATGTTCCCGCAGCGACGAGCAGGTTGCCGCTTTTGAAGCCGCCCGCCAGGGGCTGGCAGCGGAAGTCAGCCTGCGTAACTCGCCTGCAGTGCTGGGCTGGCCGCATATCCCCAGCGACTGGGTGCGCCCCGGCATCATGCTGTACGGCGCTACGCCCTTCGATCAGTCTCAGGCGCTGGCAGATAGGCTGCAGCCGGTCATGACTCTGGAGTCGAAGATCATCGGTGTACGCGAACTGCCCGCTGGCGAGCCTGTGGGTTATGGCGCCATCTTCGTTACCGAGCGCCCGACCCGTGTCGGTGTGGTCGCCATGGGGTATGCCGATGGTTATCCGCGTCATGCGGCTACTGGCACGCCAGTCTGGATCGATGGCAAGCCGAGCCGTTTGCTGGGGCGTGTTTCCATGGACATGCTCTGCGTGGACCTGACCGATCTGCCTCAGGCGGGGCTCGGGAGCCATGTCGAGTTGTGGGGCAAGAACGTGCTGGCCAGTGATGTGGCGGCGCATGCTGGCACCATTCCTTACCAGATCTTCTGCAATCTGCGGCGCGTCCCGAGGGTCTACTCACCAGAGTGAGCCTGCTGGCCGGGTTAAAAGTCCGAAGTGTTGTAAATACTGAACGCTGTTGCCATCATGGCGTTCATCTCGACTTTAACCTTACCGAACCAGGGGGAATGCCGCATTGGACGTCGGTGAACGACTGCAATCCATTCGCAAGCTCAAGGGCCTGTCCCAGCGTGAACTCGCCAAACGGGCAGGCGTGACCAACAGCACCATTTCCATGATCGAAAAGAACAGCGTCAGCCCCTCGATCAGTTCCCTGCGCAAGGTGCTCGGCGGTATTCCCATGTCCATGGTCGAGTTCTTTTCCGAAGAGCTTGAGCCGGAAAACCCGACCCAGGTGGTCTACAAGGCCAGCGAGTTGATCGATATCTCCGATGGTGCCGTGACCATGAAACTGGTGGGCAAGTCGCATCCGGGCCGGGCCATCGCCTTTCTCAACGAAATCTATCCGCCAGGCGCCGATACCGGTGAAGAGATGCTGGTGCATGAAGGCGAGGAAACCGGAATTCTGGTCGAAGGACGACTGGAACTGGTCGTCGGTCTGGACACCTACATCCTCGAAGCGGGCGACAGCTACTATTTCGAGAGCACCAAACCGCATCGATTCCGCAATCCGTTCGATGTGCCGGCGCGACTAATCAGCGCAGCCACCCCGGCCAATTTTTGACCAGAAGTAGCGCAATCGCCTCATGTACGCGGGCTGGCTGGCCATGCACCTCTTGAATGGGCTCACGCGTCAATAACCATTCTTTATGTAGGGGTGTTTCGGCTCCAAAGGCTAGTCGCTATAATTCGCCCGCCTGCCAGACCGTGGTCGCGGGCGTGATTAGTCACCATGAGGGTGTAAGCGTGAACCTGATAAACAAGAGACTGGCAATGGCTGCCATGTTGGCTTTTTGGGCATTCAACGCTCAGGCAGCGACGAATGATGAAATCGCCAAACGGCTTGAGCCGGTCGGGCAGGTCTGTGTTCAAGGCAAGGAATGCGCAGGTATTGCAGTCACTGCATCAGCCGGTGGCGGCAGCGCAAAATCCCCCGACGATGTCATCGCCAGACACTGCACCGCCTGTCACAGCGTTGGCCTGCTGAATGCACCCAAGATCGGCGATACCGCCGCCTGGGAAGAGCGAGCCAGGAAAGAAGGCGGCCTTGACGGCCTGCTGGCCAAAGCCATCACTGGCCTCAACGCCATGCCACCCAAAGGCACCTGTGGCGACTGCACCGATGAGGACCTCAAAGGTGCGATTCAGAAGATGTCCGGGCTCAAATAAGCCGTACGCTGTATCGAGAACCGCCGCGGAAACCTGATCTTCCAGGACGTGTGAAAACTACTGCGCTCGGTCATGCTGCATTGAAAACAGGCTCGTGCGCGAGTCCGATCGGAATGCTCATTTACAGCCAGTAAAGTCGAGCGCGACTCCGACCGTTCCTCGCCTGTTTTCGCCTTGCCTGACCTTCGCTCGCTACGTTTTCACACAACCTGCTTCGGCGGTTCTTTTGTGGCCGCAGAAAACCAAAGGCTGAACGGTAGAAATAGTTACAGAATTTTCGTGATACCTTTGTCTCCAATTGGATACGTTTTCCATGATCAAGGAGGTTGGATGATGAGCGTGCCTTTTGACATGGCATCACTGCTGGACAGTGATGAAGCAATAACCGAATACCTGTCCCAGGTGCTGGCCGAAGGCGACACCGATGAGCTGATACGTGCCGTTGGTCATGTGGCGAAAGCCCGTGGCATGGCGCAAATTGCCAAGGATTCCGGCCTTGGGCGTGCCAGCCTCTACAAGGCACTGGCACCTGGCGCCAAGCCTCGTTTCGATACCATCCTCAAAGTGATGCGTGCGATGGGAGTCGAGTTGCAGGCCAGAGTCGTTGCCCACCCGTGATGCATCGGGTAGGCAATCGCGTGTAAGAAATCCCGTTACGGGCCGCAACGCTGTTCATTGAAGACGGTCCAACCTCCACAAGCCACAACCCCCGGAGAGTTCGGATGCCCAGGTCCTGTTCCATTGAGCAAGCCGTCGATCATGTGCTCGCGCAGTTGCCCGAGCATATTCATATGGGCATGCCTTTGGGGTTGGGCAAGCCCAATCGGTTCGTCAATGCGCTGTACGAGCGCATCAAGCAGCTTCCCGAGCGGCAACTGACGATCTATACCGCATTGAGTCTGGGCCGGCCGCCAGCGGGTGAGGGGTTGCAGGGGCGTTTTCTGGAGCCGTTCCTGGAGCGGGTTTTCGGGGATTATCCTGAGCTGGAGTTCCTGTCGGCACTGCGCCGTGACGATCTGCCGCCGAACATTCGCATCCAGCAATTCTTCATGCAGCCGGGCAGCCTGCTCAACAGCGAAGCGGCCCAGCAGAGCTACGTAAGCAGCAATTACAGCCATGCGGCGCGGGACATCAATGCCAGTGGCCTGAACCTGATTGCGCAACTGGTCGCTCACGATGAGCAACGGCCCGGCAAGTTGAGCCTGAGCTGCAACCCCGACGTGACCCTCGATCTGCTGCCGATGGTCGACAAGCGAAGGGCTGCGGGCGAGACGATTCTGATTCTGGGTCAGATCCATGCCGATCTGCCCTACATGCCCGGCGACTCCGAACTGGATGTCGAGGCTTTTGATGTGTTGCTGGATGAGCAGGAGCGCAGCGTCCTGTTCTCGACGCCCAACATGCCGGTGGGTTTTCAGGATCACTTCATCGGCCTGCACGCCAGCACGCTGGTTCGTGATGGCGGCACCTTGCAGATCGGCATCGGCTCCATGGGCGATGCACTGACCGCCGCGCTGCTGGCCCGACAGGCCAACAACGAAACCTACAGCGGGTTGCTCGCTGAACTGAACATGAGCAACTGGCAGACCTTGATTGATCGCGAAGGCGGCGTCCAGCCTTTTGCCAGCGGGCTTTACGGATGCAGTGAGATGTTCGTCAACGGCCTGTTGGTACTGGCCGATGCTGGCATTGTGCGGCGCAAGGTGTATGCCGATGCCGGGTTGCAGCGGCTGGCCAATCTGGGAACCCTCGATGAAAGCGCTCACCCGGATGGCGTTGTGCTGCATGGCGGGTTCTTCCTTGGGCCGCTGAGTTTTTATGAGCGCTTGCGTGAGTTGCCTGCCGAGCGACTGGCGCAGTTCAACATGAGCGCCATCAGCTACATCAACGAGCTATACGGCAACGAAGAGCTCAAGCGCCTGCAACGTCGGGATGCGCGCTTTATCAACAGCGCTTTCACCATGACTCTGATGGGCGCGGCGGTGTCCGACCAACTGGAAGACGGACGTGTGCTCAGTGGTGTCGGCGGGCAGTACAACTTCGTTTCCCAGGCCCATGCGCTGGAAGATGCACGTTCGATTCTGATCCTGCGCAGCTGGCGGGAGTCGGGCGGCGAGATTACTTCCAATATCGTCTGGGAATACGGCCACGCGACCATTCCCCGTCACCTGCGCGATATCGTCGTGACCGAGTACGGGATTGCCGACTTGCGTGGTCAGACCGACGCCACGGTGATCGAGCGACTGCTGAATATCAGTGACTCGCGCTTTCAGAACGGCCTGATCGAGCAGGCGCAAAAGGCTGGCAAGCTGCCGAAAGGCTTTCACCTCGACCCGCGCTTTACCCAGAACACGCCCGAGCGCCTGAAGGACATTGCGTCCCGCTATCCTGCGCTGTTCACGGAGTATCCGCTGGGCTGCGATTTCACTGCGCGAGAGCGTGATCTGTTGCGGGCCTTGAACTGGCTCAAGAGCAAATTCAAGCTCACCGAAATTCTGGAGCTGGGCAAGGCCACGCTGGATGCGCCGGAGCCTTCGGCTTATATCGAGCACTTGCAGCGCATGCAACTCGACGAGCCTCAAGGTCTGAAAGAAGAGCTGTATCAGCGCCTGCTGCTGGCCGGGTTGCACAACTCTGCCGGATCAACGTTCTGAAGGCTGTTTAAAGAACGCTGAATACCAGCATGACGGCGGCAGCCCATCCGGCGATGGCGAACAACTGCTGCAAACGAGGGCCTGCGAGGTAGCGGGAAACCTGCCTGCCGCCTATCAGGCCGATGATCGCTCCGGCCGCGAAGGGCGCGCCGACGCTCCAGTGCATCACGCCCGCCACGGAGGCGCTGATGACGCTGCCGGTGGAGACCAGCGCAATGACCGCCAGCGACGTGGCGACCACGCTTTTCATGTTCAGGTCGCTGTAGCGGGTCAGCGCCGGGATGATGACAAATCCACCACCGACTCCGATCAGTCCCGACAGCAGTCCTGCCGTCATGCCGGTGAGTGTCAGCGCCCGAATGCAGGGCATCGTCCAGCGCAGCCGGCCTTGCAGCGGGTTGAGCACGCAGGGCAGGACTTCCTTGCGGCAGGCCGGTGGTCCGTATTTCAACTCGCGGGTGGCCTTGAGAAAGATCCGCCCGCAGGCGTACAGCATCACAACGGCGAAGATCAGCGCCAGCGGCGTATTGGGCAAACGATGTGCGAGCCACAGGCCCAGTGGCGACATGAGCACACCGATGCCGGCGATATAGAGCGCGGCACGGTAGCGGACAATGCCTTGCCTCAAGCCCAGAAACGCCCCGAGTGCCGCCGCCAGACCCACGGCAAGCAAGCCCACAGGCGCTGCCTCGACCATGGACAGCCCCAGCCCGAAAACCAGCAGTGGCACGGCCAGAATCCCACCGCCTGCACCGGTCAGCGCCAGTATTGCGCCTACGATCGCGCCCAGGCCTGCGCCCAGCAGTTGATGTTCATCCATGCCGACTGGCGAGCCGTTCAGGGTGAATCGGGTTCATATCAGACTTTCCAGACGCACACGCGATTCAAAGAACATTAAGCGGGATTTTCAGGTAGCTGACGCCGTTGTCTTCCGGCGCTGGGAAGTGGCCACAGCGCATGTTGATCTGCACCGACGGCAGCATCAGGACCGGCATTTCCAGAGTCGCATCCCGTGCCTCGCGCATGGTGACGAAGGCGTCTTCGTCGATGCCTTCGTGCACATGGATATTGTTGGCGCGCTGTTCGGCAACGGTGGTCATGTATTGCAGCTCGCGGCCATTGGGCAGGTAGTCATGACACATGAACAGCCGGGTCTGCGGCGGCAGGTTGAGAATCCGCTGGATGGAGCGATACAGCGTGCGCGCATCGGCGCCGGGGAAGTCGCAGCGGGCGGTGCCGTAGTCAGGCATGAACAGCGTATCGCCGACGAACGCGACTGTTTCGTCGCCGATCTGTACCAGATAGGTCATGCAGGCGGGCGTATGGCCGGGTGTATGCAGTGCCCTGGCCTGAAGCGAACCGATGGCAAATGCGCCATCGTCATCCAGCAGCACATCGAACTGGGTGCCGTCCCGTGCGAAATCTTCAGGGGTATTGAAGAGCGTGCCAAAGACCTGCTGCACGGCTGTGATGTGGCTGCCGATGGCGATCTGTCCGCCCAACTGCTGTTTCAGGTAGGGCGCGGCCGACACATGGTCGGCATGGACATGGGTTTCCAGTATCCACTGCACCGAAGCTTCCAGAGCCTTGACCCGCTCTATCAGGCGGTCTGCCGATTCGGTGCGGGTACGCCCGGACTTCGGATCGTAGTCCAGCACGCTGTCGATCAGCGCGCACTGCTTGCTGGCCAGGTCCATCACCAGATAACTGATAGTCCATGTATGGCTGTCGAAGAGGCCTTCGACATACAGCCTTTCCCCAATGATCATTGTGGTATCTCCGTGGCCGTAAATGGCTGTTACCTGTGCAAGCGTAGACAGGCGGCGTGGGCGTTCTACTTGAAAGTCACCACGCCGTTCGCCAACGACTCCACCCGTGCCAGGGATTCAACGCGATAACCCTGGGCATCCAGTTCGGCACGACCGCCCTGAAAGGACTTTTCGATCACGATGCCAAGCCCGGCCACCTTGGCACCTGCCTGCTTGATGATCGAGATCAGGGCCTGGGACGCTTTGCCGTTGGCCAGGAAGTCATCGATGATCAGCACGTTGTCGTTGCTGTTCAGGTGCCGTGGCGAGATGGCGACCGTGCTTTCGACCTGCTTGGTGAAGGAGTAAACCGTCGCCGACAGCAGATTTTCGGTCAGGGTCAGCGACTGATGCTTGCGGGCGAAAATCACCGGCACGCCTAGGTTCAGGCCGGCCATCACTGCCGGAGCGATGCCCGAGGCTTCGATGGTGACGACCTTGGTGATGCCTGCATCCGCGAACAGCCTGGCGAACTCGTCACCGATGGCTTTCATCAGTGCCGGGTCGATCTGATGGTTGAGAAACGCATCGACCTTCAAGACCTGATCGGAAAGTACGATGCCTTCTTCGCGAATTTTCTTGTGCAGTGCTTCCACTTCGGTTCCTTGGGTGCGCCAGTGCGCATTAGTTGATCGTTTTCTGTTCAGGTGTCAGCGCTTGAGCATGGCGCGGATGTCCGCCAGTGCTGTATTGCCGCGCACGGCCTTTACTTCGGTTGGCGTATCGTCGTTGCCTTCCCAGGCCAGATCGTCCGGTGGCAGCTCATCGAGAAAGCGGCTTGGCGCGCAGTCGATGATCTCGCCGTATTGCTTGCGCTTGGCGGCAAAGGTAAACGCCAGCGTCTGTCGTGCGCGGGTGATGCCCACGTAGGCCAGGCGGCGCTCTTCCTCGATGGTGTCGGCTTCGATGCTGGAGCGGTGTGGCAGGATTTCTTCTTCCATGCCCATGATGAACACGTAAGGAAATTCCAGCCCTTTGGAAGCGTGCAGGGTCATCATCTGCACGCCTTCGGCACCGTCTTCCTCTTCCTGCTGGCGTTCTAGCATGTCGCGCAGGACCAGCTTGCCGATGGCCTCTTCGATGGTCATGCCGCCATCTTCGTCTTTTTCCAGGGTGTTCTTCAGTGCCTCGATGAGGAACCAGACGTTGCCCATGCGGTAATCGGCGGCCTTGTCGCTGGAGCTGTTCTGGCGAATCCAGTTTTCGTAATCGATATCCATGACCATGCTGCGCAGTGCCGCGATAGGGTCGTTCTGCGCGCATTGCTGGCGCACGCCGTCCATCCAGCGTTTGAAGCGTTGCAGGCGATCGGTGTAACGGCTGTCCAGATGTTCGCCCAGACCGATTTCCTCGGTGGCGGCGTACATCGACACCTTGCGCTCGGTGGCGTAGTTGCCGAGTTTTTCCAGGGTCGTTGAACCGATTTCCCGGCGCGGAACGTTGATGACGCGCAGGAAGGCGTTGTCGTCGTCCGGGTTCACCAACAGGCGGAAGTAGGCCATCAGGTCCTTCACTTCCTGGCGGCCGAAGAAGCTGTTGCCACCGGACAGGCGATAGGGAACCTGATGGTGCTGCAATTTCAGCTCGATCAGCTTGGCCTGATAGTTACCTCGATAGAGGATGGCGAAATCGCTGTAGGGCCGGTCGGTGCGCAAGTGCAGGGTGAGGATTTCCATCGCTACCCGCTCGGCTTCGGCGTCTTCGTTGCGGCAGCGGATCACGCGGATCTCGTCGCCGTGACCCATTTCACTCCAGAGTTGCTTCTCGAAAGCGTGCGGGTTGTTGGAAATCAGCACGTTGGCGCAGCGCAGGATGCGGCTGGTGGAACGGTAGTTCTGCTCCAGCATCACGACTTTCAGGGACGGATAGTCATCCTTGAGCAGCATCAGGTTTTCCGGCCGCGCACCGCGCCAGGCATAGATCGACTGATCGTCATCGCCTACGACCGTGAACTGGTGGCGGGTGCCGATCAGCAGTTTGACCAGCAGATACTGGCTGGCGTTGGTGTCCTGGTATTCGTCCACCAGCAGGTAGCGAACCTTGTTCTGCCACTTTTCCAGGATGTCGGCGTGTTCCTGGAACAGCTTGACCGGCAGCAGGATCAGGTCGTCGAAGTCCACCGCGTTGTACGCCTTGAGCGTGCGCTGGTAGTGGGTGTAGACGATGGCGGCGGTCTGTTCCTTGGGGTTGCGGGCATTGGCCAGCGCTTCGGGCGGCAGGATCAGGTCGTTCTTCCAGGCGCCGATCATGTTCTTGATTTCGTCGACACCGTCGTCGCCCGAATACTCTTTCTGCATGATATCGGTCATCAGGGCCTTGACGTCGGTTTCGTCGAAGATCGAGAAACCGGGCTTGTAGCCCAGGCGCACATGCTCCTTGCGGATGATGTTCAGGCCCAGATTGTGGAAGGTCGACACCGTCAGGCCGCGACCTTCGCCACCGCGCAGCAGCGTGCCGACCCGCTCTTTCATCTCTCGGGCGGCCTTGTTGGTAAAGGTCATGGCCACGATGTACTGCGCACGGATGCCGCAGTTCTGGATCAGGTGGGCGATCTTGCGTGTGATCACGCTGGTCTTGCCGGAGCCTGCACCGGCGAGCACCAAAAGAGGGCCGCCGACATAGTTCACGGCTTCCTGTTGCCGGGGATTGAGTCGGGACATGGCGGTATGGGTAGTCTGTTGCGAAAAAGGTCGGGCATTTTAACAGGCCCGCGCATTTATGCAGCGCTCATCGTTGAACGGCAGGGACAGCTATCTAAATTTTTTGTTTTTGTTACATTTGACTCATCGCGAATGTGCGTCTACCAGTCACACCCTTTCGTTTGGGGGGTAATCGGTTTTTCCTTTGCAGTTAAGGAGTTAGCGTGCCTGTGCCTGTCGAGCCCCTGAGATTGCTGCTGTTGGCCCGAGAATCTGCATGGCTGGCGCTGTTGAGCAATTGTCTGGCATCGCTGGGCGATGAGGTCATTTTGTATCAGGCAGCTGACTGGGACGCCTTCCAGAAGCAGCCCGACAGTCCGCGTCCTTCCCTGCTGCTGACCACTCCCGAGCTGCAACCCCCTGCCACAAGTTGCCTGTTGCCGACGGTAATGCTGCTCGAAGAGGAACCGTTCGTCGCGCCGATGGGGGCCAGCGACTGGCTGGTCCGTGAAAGTCTGACGGCCGATACCCTTCGCCGCTGCCTACGCCATGTTCGTGAGCGCGGAGCGCTGGAAGACACCCTGCAACGCCTGGCCGGCCAGGACTCGCTGACCGGTATCGCCAACCGACAGGGTTTTCAGACGTTACTGACAGCCCGTCTGGCCGACAAAACCGGTTTTGCCCTGGGCCACCTGGACCTCGACAACTTTCGCCGCGCCAACGATGCCCTGGGCCATCAAGCTGGTGACCGGTTGATCCTGCAGGTGGTGGCACGACTCAGGAACCAGCTGGACATCGGGGACCAGATCGCCCGTCTGGGCGGTGACGAGTTTGCTTTGCTGATCGACACCCGCCATACGCCCGAACGTGCGGCACAACTGGCCGAACGCATTACCGATGCGTTGTCCGAACCCTACTGGATCGACGGTGAAAGCCTGCTGCTGGGCTGCAGCCTTGGCATCACTCATTCACAGTCCGAAACCGGCGCCGACGCCTTGATGTGGCACGCCCATATCGCCATGCGTCAGGCCAAGAGCCTTCAGGGCTGCACTTTCCGCCTCTTCGATCACCGCATCAACCGCAACGCTCGCAGCCTTGCGGACCTTGAGGCCGAACTGCGCAAGGCCTTGCGTACTGACGAACTTGAGCTGCATTACCAGCCGCGCCTGTGCCTGGAAAGCGGTGCGGTTGTGGGGCTGGAAGCATTGGTGCGCTGGCGCCACAGCGAGCGCGGGCTGTTACTGCCCAGTGAGTTCGTGCCTCTGGCCGAGCAGAGCGGCATGATCGTGCCGTTGGGTTACTGGGTCATCCATCGGGCCTTGCGGGACATGCAGGCTTTGCGCGACCGGGGTTTTGCGCCGCTGCACATGGCGATCAACCTGTCGTTCCGTCAATTTCAGGACAGCCAGCTTCTGCCGACCCTCAGTCGCCTGATCACCGAGCATGAAATCGATGCGCGCTGGCTGGAATTCGAGCTGACCGAAACGTCGGTCATGCGCAGCAGTGAGCAGGTGCGGCAGATCATGGAAGCGCTGCGCAGATTGGGTGTGCGTTTTTCCCTGGACGACTTCGGCACCGGCTTTTCTTCCTTCATGCACCTCAACAGCCTGCCGATCGAGCTGCTCAAGATCGACAAAAGCTTTGTCGGGGAAATGGAGCCGCGTGAGGAAAATCGCAAGCTGGTCCACGCAATGATCAATCTGGCCCATAACCTGAGCCTGGAAGTTGTGGCCGAAGGCGTGGAAACCCCTGAGCAACTGGCGCTGCTGCGCAGCTTTGGTTGCAATCAGGTGCAGGGTTACCTCATCAGCCGACCGTTGCCGATGGCTGAGCTGGTTGACTATCTGGAGCGGCCGACAGGCGCGCACCCCTCCGCGAATAAGGCGTAAAGCCCGCCCTCAGGGATGAATGGCACCCAGATTGTCTTGCGGCTCCTGCCTGGATTTCACCTTTATCAATCGCGCAGTCTTCTTCTCGAAGGCATAGGTCAGCGCCACCGCCGAACACAGCAGGCCCAACGCCAGTCCCCACCAGACACCCTCTGCGCCCAGGTCGGACGAAAAGGCCAGCAGCCATGCGGCAGGTGCTGCGATCAGCCAGTAGCAGACAAGCCCGATCAGAAAGGTGGTCTTGGCGTCCTTTAGCCCGCGAATGGCGCCCATCGCAATGGTTTGCATGCCGTCCAGCAACTCGAACCACGCCGCAATGGCCAGCAGCTTGACCGCCAGGATCACGATCTCGGTGAATGCCGGGTCATCCAGATCGAGAAACAGGCCGATGACCTGATGAGGCGCGAGCCAGAACAACAGGCCGAACATCAGCATCACGGCCCCGCCAAACGAAATGCCCAGCCGCCCGGCAGTGCGAGCCATCAATACATTACCCGCACCGTAATGTTGACCGATGCGCATGGTGACGGCGTAGGAAATCCCGACCGGAATCATGAACGCCATGGACACGGTCTGTACGGCGATCTGATGCGCAGCCATCTGCGTGCTGCCCATGGCTCCCATGCAAAATGCCGCAAAAGTGAACAGGCCGACTTCCACGGCGTAGGTTCCGCCAATTGGCAAGCCGAGGTTCCAGAGCTCTTTAAGGTGGCTGCTGGATAACTGCCACAGCCCTTTGCGAATCGGATAGGCCGCATAAGCAGGATGGCGGCGGATATGCAGGGCCAGCGCCAGTGCCATGCAATTGGTCACTATTGCCGTGATCAGCCCGATGCCCATCAGGCCCAGATTCGGCAGACCGAACCAGCCATGGATCATCATGTAATTGAGCGCGAAGTTGGCGCCAGCTCCTGCCAGGCTGATGGTCATTACCGGGCCAGCACGTCCAAGGGCACTGGTGAAGCCGCGCAAGGCCATGAACGTGAGCAGGCCCGGAAGCGCCAGCGGCAGGGTGGTCAGGAACTGAGTGGCCATATGGACGTTGACTTCGGTCTGGCCAAACCTGAGCAGAACCGGTTCAAGGTTCCACAACAGCAGCGCAGCCACCAGCGCCATGCCCCATGCCAGCCACAGACCGGCCTGGGTCAGCCGGGTCGCACCCTCTGCATCGTTTGCGCCGTGACGAATCGAAACCAGCGTGCCGACTGCCGCCATCACGCCTACACAGAAAAACGAAACAAAACTGTAGGTAGCTGCGCCCAGACCGCCGCCCGCCAGGGCTTCAGGCCCGATCTTGCCCATCATCACGGTATCGGTGAACACCATCAGCATGTGCGCCATCTGCGATGCGATCAAAGGCCCGGCCAGGCGCAGGATGATCCAGAGTTCTTTGAGGGCGGGCTGTTGCATGATGGAGAGGCTCTACTTCAGGTGTACTGATGGGCTGCACATTCTCGGTATTCAAGTGCTTAAGCACAAAGCGATAAATCCGATCATCAGCATGATTAAAACTCATGTCAGTGTATTTGGCGTACAGTGGCGCATTATTGTGTGGATATATTCATATGCCTCGTAGTCTTCCGCCTTTATATGCATTGCGCGCTTTTGAAGCGGCCGCTCGGCATACCTCGTTCACGCGAGCGGGGGAAGAACTGTCGATTACCCAAAGTGCTGTCAGTCGTCATATTCATACGCTCGAAGAGTACTTTTCCTGCCGACTGTTTCAGCGCAATGGCCGCAACTTGCAGCTCACTGAAGCCGCTCGTGCCTTGTTGCCCGGAGTCAGAGACGGTTTTCATGCGCTTGAGCGTGCCTGCAGCACGTTACAGGCTGAAGAAGGCATATTGCGCATGAAGGCGCCTTCGACTCTGACCATGCGCTGGCTGCTGGCACGGCTCAGTCGTTTTCGTCATCTCCAGGTAGGCAACGAAGTCCAGTTGACCAGTGCCTGGATGGATATCGACGCCGTGGACTTCTCCCAGGAGCCCTTCGATTGTGCAGTCCTCCTGAGTCGCGGACATTTTCCGCCGGACTGGGAGGCGACCCTGTTGTTTCCAGAGTTTCTGATCCCGGTCGGTGCCCCTGCCTTTTTGCAGGATCCGCCCTGGGATGTCGAACGGCTGGCCAGTATCGAGCTGCTGCATCCGACACCGGATCGGCGTGACTGGCGCACCTGGCTGAATCGCATGGGGCTGGCGGACAAGGTTTCGCTCAAGGGCGGTCAGGTTTTCGACACCCTGGAGCTGGGCATGATCGCGGCTGCTCGAGGTTACGGGCTGTCGATGGGCGATTTATTGATGGTTGCTGAAGATGTGGCACAAGGTCGTTTGAGCCTGCCCTGGCGTACGGCAGTATTCAGTGGCGAGAACTATTATCTGGTCTGGCCCAAGACAAGGCCCGGTCTAGAGCGGTTACGGCGATTAAGTGACTTTCTGCAGGGCGAGGTTCAGGCGATGGAGTTGCCGAAAGTCGAGATACTTAAATAGCGGGGGCGATTGGGCGATTTGCCATCTGTTTGCTAATATCCGTATGGCTGACTCAAGTATTTCACTTGTGAGCCGAAGTTATTCTTGAAAGGCCGTTTGTCCAAAACGGTTCAATTTCAAATCCTATTAGAATTTTGCTGGATGGTCGGCCAGGGAGTTGGCGAACCCGATAATTCAGCCTGGAGCCTTTATGTCCAAGCCCCGTGCCCGGATTGCTTCGCAACTCGGTATTGCTTTGGCTGTGATTCTTGCGGTGGTGATAAGCGGCAGTACTCTTTTCGCTTTGCGATCTCTGGACGCTGCCAACCTTGTCATCCGTGAAGAACACATGTCCAGTGAGGCTCGCCTGCTCGCTGATCAGCTCAACACTTTTCACAGCACCTTGCGTGACAGCACGCAGCGCCTGAGCGGGCTGTTTGAAAAGCGTTTTTCTGGCGGCCTGAGCCTGCAGACCGACAAGCCAGTTACCGTGGCCGGGACCCAGACTCCGGGTTTGTACCTGGGGGATACGCCCCTGAACAACGACTTTACAGAGGTTGACGAGTTTCGTCGTCTGACGGCAGGTGTCGCGACCATTTTCGTGCGCAGCGGCGATGACTTCGTCCGTATCAGCACCTCCTTGAGCAAGCAGGACGGCACCCGCGCCATCGGCACCGTGCTCGATCGCAAAGGTCCGGCCTATGAGCGCCTGATGGCCGGTCAGGGTTACGTGGGCAAGGCGGTTTTGTTCGAACGTTACTACATGACTCAGTACAGCCCGGTTCGTGACAGCAGCGGCAAGATCATCGCAGCCTTGTTCGTAGGTTTCGATTACACCGACGCGCAGAACGCCCAGTTCGAGAACCTCAGAAACTTCCGTATCGGCAAGACCGGTTCGCTGGCATTGCTGGACGAGCAAAGCCGTTGGCTGGTCGCGCCAGCCGGTGCCAAATCGCCTGATGAGGCAGCCAAGTCTGTAGCTGAAGCGGTCAAGCAGCCTGGCAAAGGCCTGTTCTGGCACGATGGCGTGCAGGACTTCTACAGCGTGGGTCAGCCATTCAGCGGTGGCCCATGGACTGTATTGGCCAACATGCCGGGTGACGAAATCAGCGAAGTGACTTGGAGCGTGGGTACCAAGCTGGCTATTGGCAGCCTGTTGGCGATGCTGATCGCGGTGAGCAGTGCCATCTGGCTGCTGCGCAGCAAACTGCGTCCATTATCCGAACTGGTACGTCAGGCCGATGCCCTGGGATCCGGTGACCTGAGCGTGCGCCTGAATGTCTCCAGCCACGATGAAATCGGGCAACTGGCGGGCAGCTTCAACAAGATGAGCGAAGCCCTGTCGAACATGGTTTCCCATATCCGTACCGCAGCCCAGGAAGTGAGCACCCGTGCCCACGCATTGTCCGGCCTGTCGGGTGGCGCTTATGAAGGCATGGAGCAGCAGTCCGGCGAAATCACCAGCATGGCGGGCGCGGTTGAAGAGTTCAGCGCGACCTCTCTGAACATCGCTGACAACATGAAGAACACCGAGCGTCTGGCGCAGGAAAACGCGCAGCAGACCCGCATCGGTCGTACCTCCATGGATGAAGCCTCGTCTGCGCTGCAACAGATCGCAACCTCGCTGAACAGCACCGCTACCGTGATCGACACCCTGGGCCAGCGTTCTCAGGAAATCGGCAGCATCGTCGGCGTGATTACCTCGATTGCCGACCAGACCAACCTGCTGGCGCTCAACGCAGCCATCGAAGCGGCCCGTGCCGGTGAACAAGGTCGCGGTTTTGCCGTGGTAGCCGACGAAGTCCGAAGCCTCGCTTCGCGTACCCGCCAGGCCACTGACGAAATCTCCGGCATGATCGCCAGCATCCAGCAACAGACCGGCAACGCCATCAGCACCATGCAGCAGGGCAACGTCCTGATGCAGGACGGCCTGTCGCGTAACGCCAAGGTTGCAGCTGCACTGGCCCAGATCGACGAACAAAGCCGCTCCGCCGGCCATCAGTTCGCCGCGATCACCACGGCCACGCAAGAACAAAGCAGCACCGCGACCATGCTCAGCAGCAACCTGCAAAGCATCGCCATGGCCAACAGCGAACAGCGCCAAGTGGTCTCCAACCTGGCAGTCACCGCCCAGGAACTCAACTCCCTGGCGGCTGAACTGCGCCAAGAGGTTGATCGCTTCCGGTGATTGTTTTTTGCGAATGAATTCGCTCCTGCCGAGCCGTGTAGGAGCGGATTTATCCGCGAAAAGATATGACTGCCATAGAAACCGATCTCAATTACTCGCAGGCCGATACTGTAACGCTTCGGCCAGATGGCGACGATCAATTGCATCCTCCTGCTCCAGATCCGCCAGGGTTCTCGCCACTTTCAGCAGCCGGTGCGCGGCCCGCAACGACAGGGTCAACCGCTCGCAGGCCGTTTCCAGCCAGGTTTCATCTGCTGCCGACAATGGACAATGCTCACGCAAACCCGGCAGATCGAGAAAGGCATTGGCGCAGCCCTGACGTTTTTGTTGGCGATCACGGGCTTTTGCAACCAGCGCGGCAGCGCTGGCAGTGTCGTCGCCGGTTTGTGGTGTCGGGTTGAGGGCAGTGGCTTCCCGGGCGACGGTCAGGTGCAGATCGATCCGGTCCAGCAACGGGCCGGACAGCTTGTTGCGATAGCGCTGGATCTGCTCGGTCGAACAACGACACCGCCCGGTGGGCTCACCCATATAACCGCACGGGCAAGGGTTCATGGCTGCGACCAGTTGAAAGCGCGCCGGGAACCGCACCCGATCCCGAGCCCGGGAAATCACGATATGGCCAGACTCCAGCGGCTCGCGCAAAACCTCCAGCACGCGGCGGTCGAACTCGGGTAATTCATCTAAAAATAAAATTCCGTGATGGGCCAATGTTATCTCGCCAGGTTGAGGGCGACTGCCACCTCCCACCAACGCAGGCCCGGACGCCGAGTGATGAGGTTGCCGAAAAGGCCGCTGCGGCCAACTGCTCAGCGGCACCTGACTGGCCACCGACTGAATCGCTGCCACCTCCAGCGCTTCGTATTCATCCAGCGGCGGCAACAGACCGGGCAAGCGACTGGCCAGCAAGGTTTTGCCCGTGCCCGGCGGGCCACTGAAAAGCAGGTTGTGCGCCCCGGCCGCCGCAACAACCAGTGCGCGCTTGGCGGCGGTCTGCCCCTGAACTTCGCTCAAATCCGGATAAGGCTTGGGCTGATGCAAAAGCCCGCTGCTCTGATAAGGCTGGATAAGCGTGCGCCCATTGAAATGCGCGACCAGCTCCAGCAAATGATTCACCGCAATGACCCGCAGCCCGGACGCCAGACACGCTTCCTCGGCGTTGGCCGCCGGAATGATCAGCGTCCGCTCTGCCGCCCGCGCCGCCAGCGCAGCAGGCAACACCCCCTGAACCGGCCGAATCGCCCCCGACAACGCCAGCTCGCCCAGGCACTCCACATCCTGCAACGCCAGCAACGGCAACTGCCCGCTTGCCCCCAGCAAACCCAGTGCAATGGCCAGATCAAAACGGCCACCGTCTTTCGGCAAATCCGCCGGCGCCAGATTGAGCGTGATCCGCCGCGCCGGAAAATCCAGCCCCGAATTGAGAATGGCACTGCGCACCCGATCCTTGCTTTCCTTGACCGCGCCTTCCGGCAAACCGACCAGCGTCAGGGTTGGCAGGCCGTTGGCCAGATGAGCTTCGACAGTAACGGCAGGTGCTTCCACGCCAACCTGGGCGCGGCTATGGACGATGGCGAGAGACATGATCTTCCTTGATAACGACGACCGCTTCCTGCGGTGTTGGGAAGGATAGATGGGGTTTGGGAGGGGGGGTGAGGGGGAAGTTGTACGGGGTGTGTCGGGTGGGGTGAGCAGAGGGGTTAATCGATACAAGAAGAGTGGGTCGATTGAGTTGAGGCTGTCTAGTCCTGAAATAGGTTTACACCTATTTCACCCTAACGCTCGATGCACCGCATCGGGCGTTTTGTAT
>NZ_JAIGPJ010000056.1:0-20444 GCF_019719005.1 Pseudomonas cichorii | reverse complement strand
GCGGTTGCCACATGCTCAATCGGTAGAAGATTACGAAGCGCTGTTGCCGTGGAACTGCTCACCGGAAATGCCACGGTAAACGAACTGCCTATCTTGCGGTAGGTGGGGTTTGTGGAGCGGATACTCCTCAACAAGTCCCGTAACCGCATTAAAGTGTTGTATTCGGGGTGTGTCACGAACGCTGGCGTAAGCCTGCGGTGCTGTATCCAAGATGGGAGGAGGCCTCCCGGAGTCTGCTTGCAGGAGCTGGCTTCAAACCGCCCGGTGTTGCTGTGCCCAAAAGGCGTGGTAGTGAGCGATCATTGGAAACGGCGCCAATGATGGCGTCAGGTACGTATTGAGAAGATAAGCGAAAGTAAATCGTCCGAAGACGCATAGTTAAGTATTCAAGCCCTGTCAAAACCGAGGTTGCCCAGTAATCTCGGAATCAGTCTGGAGGCTACCTGCCTACCGTCCAGATGGCAGTCGGTGTATAGGCGGCATGAGTTCAATACAGGCTTTGATATGGAGCGTGAGACCTAGCCTTTGATGCCAAGGGAAATGACAAGCGGCTATTATCGCAATGAACAATTCCGATGCAAGGGGCTAGGGGCGGAGCCATTCGTAGTAGTGATGAGGCTATTGTAATGAGAGCGGAGCGAAGGGATGGTGTTGCCCGGCTGACTGGTGCTGTCAACTCGCTGGGCGAGGAGGAGCGGCATGAGTACAGTAAGGTCATACAAAACAGTTTGGGAGGCCTTTCAGCGCGTGAAAGCCAATCGAGTGCTGCTGGGATAGATGAGCAGTCTATTGCCCAGCTCGAGCAGAAGCTGCAACGGAACCTGTACAAGGTCTGGAACCGGATGTCATCCGGCTCTTACTTTCCACCGCCTGTAAGGCAGGTGGAAATTCCGAAGCAATCAGGAGGCAAACGCAAGCTGGGTATTCCAATGGTGGCGGATCGAGTGGCCCAGACGGTCGTCAAGCTGCTCATCGAGCCTGAGCTTGACTGTCTTTTCCACAAGGACTCGTACGGGTACCGGCCGGGAAAGTCGGCCAAACAGGCAGTAGATGTCACCCGCAGACGCTGCTGGAATATGAGCTGGGGGGATTTCAAGGGAGCCTTTGAACGCATTGATCATGGGTTGTTGCTCAAGGCGGTCAAACATCACATCAAGGATGAGTGGATCATCTTGCATATCGAGCGATACCCCTTGTCGGGCTCGGCCTAAACCCTTTGTTGTTGCTGGGTTCTCTCTAGAAAGAACGCAGGCACCGCCATTTGTATCCGAATTGTAACGTTATGTTGTGTTGCTTGGTGTCATAATGATACTATTTTGAACAGTGGTCGTTGCCATTGTGCTGTGGCGTGCCCAGAGCTCACCTTCGATTTGGCTCATTTGGGGTACGGATGAAGCAGGACTTCATGCTATACGCGCTCAAAGACGCGCTTCTGACAGCCGCAATGGTGGCGGCTCCGCTACTACTCGCCATTCTGATCGTCGGGCTTTTTGTCAGTATTCTGCAGGTCGCTACCCAGATTCAGGAAATGACCCTGACCTTCATTCCCAAGCTGATCGTGACTGTCGTCATACTCTTGGTTTTTGGGGGCTGGATGCTGACAATCCTCAAGCAGTTCGCACTCAGTGCATTAACTCGGGCCGCTAGCTTCTAGCTTCGTTTTTGGTGTGGGTTGTGCTGACTTCTTTCTTCCTCAATGCGCTTCTGGTGTCGGTCAGGTTGATTCCGCTGATAGTGGTTTCCCCCATCCTGTTCTTTTCGCGCATTCCATTAACCGTAAGATTGCTCCTGGCATTGATGTTGTCAGCAGTGCTGGCCAGCGGCATGACTATGGCTGATGCCCCCGTCTTCACGTTACCGGTATTGCTGGGTGAGTTGTTGTTGGGCGTGCTGATGGCGTTTGGTTTTCATGCCGCTCATGCAGGTGTTGATATGGCTGGAAAGTTGATCGACACGCAAATTGGTTTGAATGCTGCGGGGGTTTTCGATCCCGGCACGTCCAGCATGACCGGTTTGACGGCTGAGTTACTGGCCTGGTCGTTGGGCGCGTTATTTCTTGTGCTTAATCTGCATCATGATCTTCTCAGGGTATTTGCCCAGCTTCTTGTAGCTGTCCCTCCTGGCAGCGTTTCGCTTTCCGCGCTTTCCATGCCCCTGGCAACGGTCATGACGCAGCAGTTCTTGTTGGCGTTTATGATCGTCGTCCCTGTGATACTCGGGTTATGGCTGGTTGATGTCGCGTTTGCATTTTTGTCCCGATCCATGCCCCAGGCCAATGTCTATTTTCTGTCCTTGCCCGTTAAGTTAGGTATAGGCATGTTTATTTTCATTCTGACCTTGCCAATGATCGTGCAGCGTTTACCGCTTCTGATTGAAAATGCTCTGCGGTTTGCTCTTTCGTCGGTAGGTACACAATGAGTGATCAACAGGATAAGAGCGAAGAGGCCACGCCTTACAAACTCGAAGAGGCTCGTAAGAAAGGCCAGGTTCCCCGCAGTCCTGACCTGTTGTCCTTTACTATGTTGCTGACATTTTTGATGGTTTTCTCGGCTATTGCGTATTCGCTGGCCAACTTGATCGCGACCCATACGCACTGGTGGTTGGGCAATGCCGGTCAGATGGGGCAAGGGTTTGGTTATCTGGTCGAGCAGGGCGGGTACAGTTTGCGACAAGTGGTGTACGGGCTTTTACCGCTTATTGGCGCACTGATCATGATAGCTGTCCTGACCAACCTGCTATTCAGTGGCCCGGTATTTTCAATGATCGCTTTGAAACCCGATTTCAAGCGGCTTCACCCGATTCAGGGCCTCAAGAAGATTTTCTCGCGACGCATGTTCACTGAGCTGATCAAGGTGCTGATCAAGGGCATGTTGTTTACGCTGGTCTTGTATTACCTGTTTCAAAGCATACTGTCCCAATTGTTGGGTATGGCGACGATATCTCCCCTCGAATTGCCCCAGGTGGGTAAGCAATTGCTAATACAGTTGGGTTTTGCTGTGCTGGCGGTGATGGCGGCTGCGGCGTTGTTCGATATTTGGTATTCGCGGCGCGAGTTCAGCCGACAGATGCGTATGAGTCGTCGGGAAACGAAAGACGAGCATCGGCGTCGTGAGGGGGACCCTGAGGTGCGCTCCAAGCGCAAAGGTATTCAGCAAGCGCTTCTGAAAAAGGCTGCTGCATTGGGGCAGGTCAAGGATGCCGATGTCATTATCACCAACCCGACCCACTACGCTGTAGCTCTGCAATATCGACCTTCGAGCATGCTTGCACCCAAGGTGCTTGCCATGGGGCGCGGCCTACATGCCAGGCGCATCTGTCATGTCGCCAGAAAGCATCAGGTGCCGATATTACGTCGTCCACCTTTGGCGCGAGCTCTGCATGCATTGGCGCGGATTGATTCAGCGATCCCTGATTCGACTCAGACCGATGTTGCGCGTATCTATCGCTGGGTGATTGCGCTGCCGGGAAATAAGGTACTTGCTTCGTGAAGCCTATATTGTCACGCATGCTTTCCGAAGGCAGTGACCTGCTGTTGGCCATAGCGGTCATCGCCATTTTGCTGGTGTTGTTTACTCCAATTCCTACGTGGTTGTTGGACTTGCTGCTGCTGACCAATTTTGCCGTTGCGCTGATGGTGCTTTTGGTGACATTCGATATCGACAAGCCGTTGAGCTTTTCGACCTTTCCGTCACTGTTGTTAATGACCACGTTGTTCCGTTTGGCACTGAACATCTCTGCAACGCGGCTTATCCTGACTGATGGAGATGCGGGATTAGTCATCTCTGCTGTGGGCACTCATGTCGTGGGTGGCAACTATGTGATCGGGTTTGTGATCTTTTTGATTCTGGTCGTTGTGCAATACGTAGTGGTTACTAGCGGTGCACAGCGCGTAGCCGAGGTTGCCGCCCGTTTCACTTTGGACTCGTTGCCGGGTAAGCAGATGAGTATCGACGCTGATCTGAATATGGGCATCATCGACCAGGAAGAAGCCAAGCGTAGACGCAGTCAGTTGGAGCGTGAGTCGAATTTTTACGGGGCCATGGATGGTGCCTCCAAGTTCGTCAAAGGAGACGCCATTGCTGGCATTGTAATTATCGCGATCAATATCATCGGCGGTTTGTCGGTTGGTATATTGCAGAAGGGCCAGAGTTGGGGGGATGCGCTGCATCACTATACGTTGCTGACGGTTGGCGACGGCATTGTAACGCAGATCCCGTCGCTGATTATCGCCGTTGCTGCGGGGATCATCATTACACGCGCGGCGACTGATGCGCGGCTTGGGCCTGAGCTGGGACGGCAGGTGTCGGCTTATCCCAAGACATTGGTGGTGGTGGCTCTTGTCACGCTGTTTCTGGCGATGATGCCTGGGTTGCCCTTGATTCCGCTCATGATGCTGTTTTCCGCTTTTTCCGCGGCGGCCTGGTTTTCCTATCGTAAATTGCGGAGCAAGCCCAGCGCAGGCGAGGATTCGCAACAGGATCTGCTGACAGGGCAAGACAGCGAATCCGAGGATATCTACGCGTTGATCAGTACTGATGCGTTTGAACTGCGTTTAAGTGCAGATCTAGCCGCTCACGTTTTAGTTGCGACTAGTACGTTGAGCTTGCGCATCGACAATTTACGCAAGCAGTTTGCAAAAGATTATGGCTTTGCGTTGCCGCAGCTAAATGTTCATGCCGACAAGAAGCTGACCAACGGTACTTATCAGGTTTGTGTACAAGGCGCGGTGATTGCTTCGGGCGAACTGGAATTCGATAAGTTGTTGGCGATCAATCCCGGAGGCGCCACGCTCGTGCTCGAAGGGCGGGCGACCAAAGAGCCTACCTACGGGCTTAAAGCGCTCTGGATTGACGTTGCGCAACGTGCTCAGGCACGTACGGCTGGATACACCTTGGTTGAGCCCGATACGGTACTGCTGACCCATTTGTCCGAGCTTGCACGCCGATATGCGCCGGACTTTCTGACCCGTGCCGAAACTGAACGATTGATAGAGAAGAAGCGCGCGGGCCTGGGTAGCTTGGTCGATGAACTGGTGCCTCAGGTGCTCAGCTATTCGGACATCCAGCGAGTGCTGCAACTGTTACTGCGTGAACAGGTGTCCATTCGAAACCTTGAAACCATTCTCGAAGTGCTTGTAGATGCGGGACGTAGTAACAAGAACGCCGAAGATCTCGTTGAGCGAGTACGCGAACGTCTGGGCGCGGCATTGTATGAGCGTTTGGTCGACAAAAACGGTGAACTGAATGTGCTGACGATCGCGCCGCAGTTGGAAGGTTACATGCTGGCTGCCGCACGTCCTCGCGAAGGAGTACAAGCTGCGCTATTGCCTGCTCAGGAGTTGGAGCGATTTATCACTACGGTTGCCCGAGAGGCGGAACGGCAACTTAGTAGTAATAAACAACCAGTGCTGCTATGCGCTGTACCGTTGCGACGTCTCTTGCGAGCTTTCATGTCTCGAGCCGTGCCGCACATGGCGGTGTTGTCAGTCAATGAAGTGGGGCAGCACGCCCGCGTAACCTCGGCAGGCATGATTGATTTGCCTGGTTTCCCTAGTCTGGAGTCTCCATGAGCGACTTGATCATGCAGCTGGCAGGGGTCATCCAGCGTGATATCAACAATTTGAAAGCTGTGTCGCAGAACGTCGCTAATGCCAACACCTATGGCTACAAGGCTGAGCGCACATTCAATGTTATGGCTTCAAATGTGGCCGGGCTTGGCGTAGCGAGTGGGCTTGATGAAATCCAGTCGCAGACATCGATCAGTACCGACGGCGGTGCGCTGAAACATACTGGGCGCGGTACAGATTTGGCGCTATCAGGGGACGCCTGGTTTGTGCTGAAAACGTCGGATGGGGCGCTTTTAAGTCGCGACGGACGCTTTCAAGTCGATAAGACGGGTTATCTGGTCAGCAAGGCAGGTTATCCGGTTCTGGCAGAAGATGGCCCACTGCATGTGGGGGACGGGGTTCTGAAGATCGACGCAGGTGGTGAGGTCAGTGTTGATGATCGCCCGGTCGCTCGTCTGAGCCTTGTGCGTGTCGACAATCCACAGCAGCTACTCGCTGTTGGGGATGGGTTGTATGCGGCCAGTACCGGGATCACGCCCGCCAAAAGTTTTGTTGTGCATCAGGGATTACTGGAACGCTCGAATGCGGACATGGGCTCTGACATGGTGAAGATGATGGAAGTGTCGCGGCATGTCGAAACCATGCAGCGAGCGCTATCGGCTTATGACGGCATGCTCAACAGCGGCATTAATCAGATAGGCAAGAACTGATCGAGGAGTGTGGTTGTGATTGATTCATTGAGTATTGCCAGCTCTGGTCTGACCGCGAACCAGGCCTGGATCGACAGCATTTCAAACAACGTCGCTAACATGCAGACCATTGGTTACAAGCGCAGCCAGGTGGATTTTCACGACATGGTTCGCGAGGTTGGAACCCGTGACAATGGCGGCGGAATGACGGAGACCTTGTTGACTGGAGCTGGTATCCAGGCCTCGCAGCCGAATCAGGTCTTCAGCCCGGGCACGATCCGTGAAAGCGGGAATGCATTGGACGTGGCCATTCAAGGCGATGGTTTTTTTGAAGTGGCGTTGCCTACGGGGGAGCTGGCATACACGCGTGCAGGCCGTTTTCATCTCGATAGCGAAGGTCAACTGGCAATGCCGGATGGGCAGACGCTGACGTCCGATCTGCGCGTTCCGCCGGATGCGCACAATCTGGTTATCAAACAGAATGGAGAAGTCCAGGCGACTATCACCGAGACTGGAGAGGTGATCAGTGTAGGTAAGGTACAACTGGCCAAGTTCGGCAGTGCCGAATCGTTGAAGAAACTCAGCGACGGACTTTATCGACCGACTCAGGCCAGTGGTGAAGCCATTTATGCCGAGCCGGGGCGAGACGGTCAGGGTGTTCTGCTGCAAGGCTATGTCGAGATGTCGAACGTCAACCTGATCGACGAGATGAGCGGGCTAGTGCTGGCCCAGCGTGCCTACCAGATGAATGCGAGATTGCTACAAGCCAGCGATCAGATTTTGGAAACTATCAATAACCTGCGTCGTTGACTCTCATGAATATTTATTGGTTGGCCGGAGTCGTACTGTGGCTCGCAAGCGTTGGCCATGTCAATGCGGCGCCCGGTTCTGGTTGTGATGTTTCGGCGACAAGTCATGCCTTGACAACGGCCACCCAGCGTATTCAGGAACAGTTGGCTACGCCGGAGGTTGAGCTTCAGCTCACGCCTATTGGTGAGCTACCGACCATGATGCATCCGCAGATCAGGTTGTTGAGCCAGAGCATCCGCAGCCGAGTACCGGTCTCTTTCAGTGGCACTGTGTGTGGCCAGGATCGACCCAGCGTGGTGACTGTGTGGTTCAAGGTCCAGGCATGGAAGCAGACGTGGATCTATGGCCGCAACGGGCGAGCCGACCAGGCTTTGGTAGATGTTCAACCTTGGATGGAACGAGTGGACTTGGCAGCGACACAACTGTCCCCAAGCGACCTGCCTGGCGACATTGAAGGGCAGTGGCTGAATCAATCGGTCAATGCCGGTATGCCGGTGCTTAAGCGTCATCTCAAGGTCGAGCCACTGGTTTACCGCGATGCTCCGGTGACTGTGGTGGTCTTCGGTACCGGGTTGATGTTGCGTACCGAAGGCAAGGCACTGCGCCCTGGCGTTTTGGGAGAGCGGATACCGGTCATGCTGGACGGTGCCGAGTCGAGTCTGATGGCGGTGGTCACTGGTAAAGGAGAGGTTCATGTGGCGAAGTAACGTGCGCACAGCATGGCTTGTCATGTTGTTAATGCCGGGAGTGGTCTGCGCACAGAGCATGATCAATCCTGATGGTTACCGGTCCCTTACTGGCGACCGTCGTGGTTATCACCTGGGTGACACCCTGACGGTTCTAGTGGTTGAGTCCACCACCGCCCAGAGCGCGGCCGGAACCGGAGCCGACAGCAATACTGATATTTCCGCACGCACTGGCCTGAACGGTAGCAATCATCAGGCGAGTCTGGGCTTGAGAGGCGATACCAATGGGGCTGGGCAGACTAACCGCAGCGGGCAGATTCGCACAAACGTCTCAGTACGGATCATTGAACAATTGCCTGAGGGCTTGTTGCGTGTTAGCGGCGAGCAGCGGGTGACAGTCAATGATGAGAAACAGCAGGTGCGAATCACCGGTCTGGTTCGGCCTGATGACATTGCCTACAACAACACGGTGTTTTCCTATCGTCTGGCGGACGCACAAATCGACATCGTCGGTGATGGCGTGGTGACCGATGCGCAGAAACAGAACATTGTTTTCCGGGTGCTCAAGTGGCTGCGTGTCTTATGAAAATGGTTGCTCGATTGCTCTCGGGGCTGTTGCTCGCCCTTTGGTTACAGCCTACGTTGGCTGATGTCCGGATCAAGGAACTTACGCGTATTCAAGGCGTGCGGGACTACGCCATTATCGGCTACGGCCTGGTGGTCGGGTTGGCTGGCACCGGCGATACCGATCGCAATCGTGCTACTCGCCAGTCTCTGGTCAATACCCTGAAAAATTTTAACGTGAACGTCGCTGACGGTGATCTCAATACCCGTAATACGGCAGCTGTAATGGTCACTGGTAACCTGCGGTCGTTCAGTGAGTCGGGTGACAAGCTGGACGTCGAGGTTTCTTCCCTGGGTGATGCTCGCAGTCTGTTAGGCGGAACTCTGTTGATGACTCCCTTGTACGGTCCAGATGAAAAACTATATGCCTTGGCCCAAGGGCCCATGTCAGTGGGGGGCTACGTCTTTGAGGCCAACTCTAATTCCGTGCAGAAGAACCATCCGACGGTTGGACGTATTCCTCGGGGCGCTAGCGTCGAGCGCTCGGCTTTTTCAGAAAATGATGGGGGATCGAGAAACCTGGTGCTGATTCTCAACGAGCCGGACTACACCACGGCGCAGCGTATCGCCGATGCCTTGAGTCGCGAGTTGGGCGTGCCCGGTGTACGTGTAGTGCATGCCGCCAAAGTTGAAGTGCCTGTCATGGCCGGCATGATCGTGCCTCGATTGATTTCACGGGTACAGAACGTTTCAGTTGCACCTGATTATACCGCTCGGGTGGTTGTCAATGAGCGCACCGGGACGGTAGTAGCCGGTGCCAATGTCCGGTTGGGCGAGGTCAGCATTTCCCAAGGCTCCTTGAGCGTGGTGATCAGTACTAAGTTTCAGGTGTCGCAGCCGTCTTGGGGCGCGCGTACTGGGTCGAGCGTCGGTACGGTGGTTGTTCCCGATACCGAGTTGACCGTGAATGAAGAAGAACATGGCCCGGTAAAGCTGGCCGAGGGAGCGACGGTTGGGGATCTGGTAAAAGCTCTAAATCAGGTTCGATTGAGCACGCGAGAAGTCATCACGGTGCTGCAAGCTATCAAACAGGCGGGCGCTCTGCACGCCGAACTTATTGTTCAATAGGAAAGATTGATGTCTGCCGATATGAGTCTTGCAATAGAGACTGTTCGTTTTGCCATGAGCCTGGAGCAGTTGCGGGCGAAGGTTGCAGCGCACAACATTGCCATGGCCAACGTTCCGGGGGGCAAGGCCATGCGCCTAAACAGTTACGAGCCAATGGCTGCTTTGCGTGGTTTGCACAACGACCCTGAGTTGTTCGGCCAGGCGTTGCGTTCGCTTCAGGACAGTGAGTTGACGCCCTATCTGCAAAGCTATACGCCGGTTTCGCCATTGGCACTGGACGGCGAAGTCGCACAGGCATCCGCTGCGAGTGGTCGCTATCAGGCCTTGGCGGATGGCGTGTCGCGACAGTTTGCATTGATGCAATTGGCTATCCGGGGAGGTCGCTGAAGATGCCTTTGGACAATATCGGTGAGATCGTTCGCGGCAGTATGGCCTATGAGCGCTCAAGAGTTGAGGTCGCGAGCTACAACCTGGCGATCGCTAACGTGGCGATAGGACCGGGCGAGCGTTCGCCTTTACTCAGCGTGTCTCCTCCAACCAGTTTTGCCGGTCGGCTGGGGCTGAATCAGCCTGTTATCCAAACCCAGACGCGTAGCGATAGCCGTTTGGTTCATGAGCCGAACCATCCTATGGCTGATCAGAACGGTATGGTGCATTACCCGAACATTGAAGCCGCAAGGGAAATGGCCACTTTGGTATCAGCGACACGTGCCTATGAAGCCAATATTCGCTCTTACAACAGCTTGCGCGAAATGACGCTCAAAGCCTTTGAAATTGGAAAATGATATGACTGCAGCCATTGCGCCTGTTGCGTTAACCACCGACTTTCTCCCTGCGTCTGCCATGGTGGACGGGCCTATGGGCCACCAGGGCACCGATTTTGTGGGGCTGTTGAAATCTGGAGCCACGCAATTGAGTGCGCAAACCGGACAAGCCAGTGAGCTTCTGCAGGCTTATGCGCTGGGTGAAAACATAGCACCTCATGATTTGGTCATGGCCATGGAACAAGCAAAGTTGTCACTGCAATTGGCTGTGGAAGTTCGCAATCGTCTGGTAGATGCCTACCAGGAACTCACCCGGCTGCAGATATAACTCATGGAGAATCAACCGGTGTCCTCGTTCCTGGCAGGTCGTACCCGCGTCTTTCTGGTTGGCGCTTTGCTGATTGCCGGCCTGCTGGCGGTATCGGTATGGTGGGTGGTCCGACCGCAATATGTGGCTTTGTACAAAAATGCAGATGAAGCATCTCAAGCTCAGATTCTGGCTACATTGAGTCAACGCCATGTGCCGTATCGGATCAATACGCAGCAAGGTGCGATCGAAGTCCTGGCTGATCATGCTGCCTCTGCACGCATGTATCTGGCAGAGGCAGGCATCCCGACCCGTGGGGGTACCGGCTTTGAATTGTTCGACAAGGCTGACTACGGCATGTCGGAGTTCAGCCAGAAGATCAATTACCAGCGGGCGATGGAAGGAGAGTTGGCGCGTACGATCATGAGCATGTCCGAGGTCGAGTATGCACGCGTACACCTGACCTTTAAGAAAACCAGTATCTATCAGCAGTCGGAAGAACCGCCCAAGGCGTCGGTGATTGTTCGTCTACGTTCCGCGGGGGCCCTGTTGCCTCAACGGGTCAGGGGTATTCAGCAACTGGTGTCGTCTGCGGTGGAGGGCATGACGCTCGAACGTGTCTCGGTGCTCAATGATGATGGGCAAGTGCTAAGTGCAACGGATGGCGTAGCGGCGGCACCGGAACATCTACAACTGACTGCCCAGGTCGAGCAGGCGCTGAAGCTTAAAGCTGAAGAGTTGTTGGAGCGCCCTCTCGGTCATCGCGGTGTCGATGTTTCGGTGCGAGTATTGATGAACTTCGACCGAGTCAAATCAATCAGCGAGCAACCGCTAACAAACCAAATGCGTCGTGAAAAACGCAATGAGTCTAGCGAAAATTCAAGCGGCGAATCGACTAGCAAGCGTTCTCAATCCAATCGGGAAATTGACTATGAAGTCGGTAAGTCGCGTGCTGAGACTGAGCATGCGACTGGCAGGATTGAGCGTATCACCGTCGGCGTAGTGCTTAGCACACCCGTCTCGAACGCGCAGATGAAAGACATTCAAGCCTTGCTCGAGGCCGCCTTGGGGCTCGATTCCAAGCGGGGTGACAGATTGGTGATGGTGTATATCCCTGATATGCCTATGCAGGAAAAGACATCAGTAGTAGAGAGTCCACCACACTCGAATCCGGTAGTTGATCCCGTGCTGTCTGAGCCCGTCAATGATGACGGAGCGTTACCTTGGGCTCGATTGATAGGCATTGGGTTGTTGGTCGTTCTATTGACCAGTCTGTTAATGCTCTTGGCTAAAAGACGTAGCAAAACAGTACCCGCTCCAGTCACTGCACCACGAATGTCATCGGTCGATCGCGAGCAATTGCTCGTGGATTTACGACGTTGGCTGCTGGAGGGACGTTAACGCCATGGAGTTTTCTGCGCTTCGTAAAGCGGCTATCCGCCTCGCTTGTTCTCATGCCGAAGACCGTGACTGGATTCTCGCACGGCTTAAGCCTGATGAGCGTCGAAAGGTTGAAGAGCTGTTGGATGAAATAAATGATCTGGGATTGACGAGCGATCCCAACATCGTTGCCGCCATGATGAGCGAGCTGCCTGCGCCCCTAGTGACGCCGAATAATGTCCGACTGAAAACGCAACTTTCAAAGGCAACACATCCCTTCTGGGCCGCTTTGGTGCTTCAGATGGAAACTCCGGCTGCCCGTCGTGAAGTGTTGGGTATCTTGGCCAACACTGCCGACATTCGTCGGTGGGACAGCAAGTTTACCAAGCAGGTAATGCCGCCGGCGTTAATGGCTAGCTTGAAAGCCCGTATGGACTTACAGGAGATGGGTGATGAGCAGCGCTAAGCCACCTTTACCGTCCAAGGTGTTGCGTCAACCTACTCAAAACTTGGGGGTTCGACGTTTGCCTGTACTCGAAGGCTACGCCCAACCGAAGTCTCCACATACTCAGGAACCTAAACCGGACATCAGAGTGGCTTTGCGTGAGTCATTCGCGTTGGAGCTTGCAGAGTTAGAGCGGGATAGTCGTGATAAAGGGTTGGCGCAAGGATTGTCGGAGGCCGGGAACGGTGCCCGGGTGCAGCTGACTCAGGCACTTGCTCAGCAAGAACAGCAATGGCTGAAGAAGGAGGCCTCTTTGCGTGCGGCGCTTGAAGCGGAACGCCTCCAGCTTGCGCAATTGGTCGAAGCCCTGAAAGAGCAGCAGAAACAATTGATATCGGCCATGGAGCCCTCAGTGGGGCAACTCGTGCTGGGGGTAGTGACGCGCATGCTGGGGCAGCATGGTGATACGCGTTCTTTAGTCGCCGACCTGGCAAGGCAGGCCATTGAAGAGTATCGATTGGCAGATCCTCTGCGGATACGAGTTGCTCTGACCGATTATCAGGCACTGCTTCGATTGGCCCCGAATGACGCGTTGTTAAAAACATTTATTGTTGATCCACAGGCCGCTTCAGGGAGTTGTTTGATTGATTTTGAAGGCGGTCAACTGGATGCCGGCGTGCAATCACAATTGGCTAGCGTTGCATCGGTGTTGATCAAGCAAGGAGATGGCCGTGTGGCAGGCGCTTGAGAGTCGACTGCTTGCGCAACTGGCCCAAGCTCGTCTTTGTCGACGTGTGGGGCGTTTGAGCTCGATTCAAGGCATGGTTCTGCATGCGACCGGGCTGGACGTCCGGCTGGGCGAATTGGTGGATATTCACCCGGCGCGAGGTGGCGATGTCATCTCAGCCGAAGTGGTCGGTCTGCGTAGTGAGTCAACTTTGTTGATGCCTTACGGTCCGCTGGATGGTTTGTGTCTTGCCAGCGAAGTCCACGCACATGGAGCGCCCTATACCGTTCCCGTGGGGGAGGGTCTGCTAGGTCGCGTTCTGGATGCGACCTGCAAGCCACTGGATGACTTTCCTGCACCCGAAGGGTTGAAGCGGATGCCTCGTTTCGTCGCCCCGATCAACCCTCTGCACCGTTCGCCGATCAGTACCACGTTGGCCACTGGTATTAAGGCTGTCGACGTTTTCACGCCGCTTGGACGTGGTCAGAGAATCGGCATCTTTGCCGGCAGTGGGGTTGGTAAGAGTACGTTGCTGGGAATGATGAGCAAGTATGCAGAGGCCGATGTAATAGTAATCGCCTTGATCGGTGAGCGTGGTCGAGAGGTGGGAGATTTCATTCGCGACAGTCTGGGGACTGATGGTTTGAAAAAAGCCGTGGTGATAGCAGCGGCGGCAGAGCAGCCCGCTGTTCTGCGACGTCAGGCGGCCTATACGGCCACGACCATCGCCGAATGGTTTCGGGTGCAAGGCAAGCATGTGCTACTGATCATGGACTCGATCACCCGCTTCGCACTGGCGCAGCGTGAAATCGGGCTTTCAACGGGGGAGCCCATGGGCAGCCGAGGCTATACACCCTCGGTGTTCGCCTTGTTGCCGCCCTTGATGGAGCGCGCTGGAGCGTTAAATGGGCAAGGCTCCATCACTGGGGTCTATACCGTGCTGGTCGAGGGAGATGACATGAATGAGCCGGTGGCTGATCACATGCGTGCCATTCTCGATGGACATATTGTCTTGAGTCGCAATGTCGCTGCACGTGCTCATTGGCCTGCGATTGACGTTTTGCACAGTATCAGTCGACTTGCTGGAGCCCTTCAAACTCAAGAGCAAAAGGCTCAGGTTGAGCGCCTTCGGTCGGCACTTGGCAGCTACCAGAGCAGCGTTGATCTGATTGAACTTGGTGTCTATGAGAAGGGAGCGCAGCCATTGTTAGACACTATGATCGATCTTAAGCCTGAGTTTGAGGCGTTGCTACAACAGACCCCCCAAGAACATTTCGCGACATCGAGTACTTGGCAAGCTGTTTTTCAACTTTGCCATCGACTGGAGAAAGGGGTAAGCAGTGCAAGCTGAATGGCGCAAGTTGTGGCAATTGGATGCGGCTTTTCGCTTACGTACCATGCAGCGTGAAAAAGCTGAGCTTGCCTACACCCGTTGTTGTAGTGAACTGGCACGAGCAGAGTGTCTGTTAAGCGAGGAAAAGTTTCACTACAACAGTGTTCAGGCGCGTTTCGAGGAACTTGGGCAGATTGGCGTCACGCTTGACCCTGCCCTGCATGAACAGCGTCTATTGGCGCAGAATGCTGCTTATCAGCGGCTTGAGTCTGCCCATCAGCCGGTTACTGACGCACTGCGCCAGTTGTATTTAGCCAAGACCCAACTGCTCAAGTGCAGGAAAAACGAGGATCTGATTGGTAAGGCGAAGCATCAGTTACGGTTACGGCTCGATAAGGCTATGCGTAATGTTGAAGCCGTCGACATTTTTGATGCTCAGATAGCTCAGGGAGCTTGGTATGGCTACTAAAGTAGGGGCTTCGTTATGGGTTCCTGTGGCCGATCAACAACGCGCGCCCATTCGCGAAACGCAGGCCAGGGAGTTCGAGCGCAAGATTGGGTTGCGTGATCATTCAACGGCGGCGAACGAAAACTCGAATCCGCAGAATAACGAGCACAGCTTTTCGGAACAGCGATTCCCATATGCTGAGGACTCTCAAGCTGGTGTTACCCGAACTCTGCGGCGAGGCTCGGGGGATGATGAGTCCAAAGCAGTAGGCGCGCTTGAACTCTATGCGCTTGGTATGCATGCCGGGAGACATCTTTCTTACCTTCCCAATATGTTCCCAGAGGAGCTTGGCATATCAGGCATTGCTCCAGTAGTTGAGGAATACAATTACTCAGCGGCCTTGAATTCGTCGTCGGTTGATTCGGCGACTTTCCTAATGCCCAGTGCATTTTTGATAAAAACCTCTGAGGGACAAAGCGAAGACCCTGTCGGTATTAAGCGGCAGGAGATTGAAGTTTCCACCAGCCGGCAGCTCCTGAGTTATTTCAGTTGGAGATGGCCTGACCGACATTTTCAGTTCTTGCCTCGTGGAAAAGGGCTCGAGTTACTGGTCCGTGACTATCAACTTACATCTCAAGAGCGCGATGAGCTGATAGATGAGTTATCTCGCCGGGCATTATCGATGCCTGAGCGCCCACAGCAGATTTGGCTGAATGGGGAAGAGGTCTGGCGCGCGTCGTCCCCGTCGATTGATTACAAAGGTGAAAATGATGGCCGTTGAAGCGATTGGTAGCGAGCTAAGTTCCACCACCTCCGAGTTGGCCCAGAGTCGTTTGGGGCAAGAAGATTTCATCAAGTTATTTTTGACCGAACTGACGTTTCAAGACCCTCTGGAGCCGATTAATAATCGAGAGTTTTTGGCGCAGATGGCGCAGTTTGCCAACCTTGAGCAGACCCGGGTCACCAACGAAAACACGAATAATCTAGTGTCCATGAATGCCACGTCACAATCCTTGGAGCTACTCGGGCGGCAAGTGGAGGTCAACATCACTAACGGTGGGACGGTGATTGGTTCGGTGACGGCGATTGCGTTTTCATCGACGGGCCCAGTGTTATCTGTCAGGCAATCCGACGGTTCCGTTTTGACGGACGTGCGCTTGTCTCAAATCAAACTGGTTAGACAGGGGGCGTGATGCTACAAGCTTTCTTTAACGGAATGAGTGGCCTGTTTTCCTTTGCCAAGGGGTTGGATAACGTATCTAACAATGTGTCGAACATGAACACGCCCGGCTACAGAGGCAGTGATACTTTCTATCGCGCGGTTAATGGGCAAGATGGACAGAGCTTCGGTTCGGGTATTGCCGGCACGGAAGTCCGCATCAAACCGGGCGAGAACCGCCAGACAGGCAACAACACCAACGTGGCTATCAATGGTGCTGGTTACTTTGTGCTACGCGACGAGCAGGGTGCTTTATCGTATACGCGCGCTGGGCAATTCCAAGTCGACAAGGACGGCTATCTTGTCGATACCATCAGCCAGCGTCGTGTGGCGGGTATCGATTCGGCAGGAAGCTTGGTGGATATCAATATTCAGGGGCAGCGTACTCTGCCGCCAAAAGCCACTACTCGCGTTGAGATGGTGGGCGCATTGGCTCGCAGCGGCACTGCGGACTCGACTTACCAAATCAACTCGATTCAGGTTTTTGATGAGACGGGAGCAACACGTACCCTGAGTGTCAAATTCGAGCCGCAAGCGACACCAGCCAATAGCTGGAACGTCACCGTTTCGGATGCGAGTGGCGCGCAATTGCAGACCGGAACTATTGCGTTCGGAGCCGATGGCACTCCCATCTCAGGCTTCAACACTTTATCGGTTCCTCTGACAGCTAATAGCGCTACTCAGAGCATTCTGCTGGATTTCGGTACACCTGGTAGTTTTAACCTGGCTTCGCAGATCGCCAGTGGGCCAAGCCACACGTTGAGCGCTCGCGTGATCGATGGTAGTGCGATCGCAGGTTTGAATACCTTCATATTCGACGAAAAAGGCATTCTCAAGTTTACCTATGCGAATGGCGAGCAGCGCGATGGGAGTCAAATCGCATTGGCGGATTTCTCTGATGAAAGTGCACTGATCGCAGGTGCCAACTCGCTTTATCACTCGCCATCCTCCATGCAAGCGCAATTTGGCCGGGCAGGAGAGAAGCAGTTCGGCCGAATCCAAGGTGGTTATCTGGAGTTGTCCAACGTGGATTTAGCGCAAGAGTTCGGCGACATTCTGATCATTCAACGGGGTTATCAAGCTAGTTCGAGAGTAATGACTGTTTCCAATGAGATGCTAGAGCAGTTGTATAACGGAACGAGAGGTAGCTGATTAATGAGGATGTTAGGGTTTGTCGGCACGACTCGCCTGCGCATGGCGTGTGAGCTATTGCCTCCGGTGATTAGGCACTGGTATGAGCAATGGTGTTTCGGTAACGAGCTTCACACATGCAAGGTGGATTGCTCGCCCTTTGTTGATGTCGAGGAGTTTTTCTGTCCACTGGTTTGGCAGCGTGCCAAATCAGCCAGTGGTTCAATTCTTCTAGCGGGCAATTGGCAGTCAATCTTATTTGGCTCTTTCGCAGGCGAGGTTCCAGGTGACGACACTGCCGACCATTTGCTGTGCGATGCACGGTTGGCATTGATCAATTCTGTATTTGCAGAGCTTGGGGTAAGTGATGTCTCACTCTTGGAGAACGAGTCCTTGCGGCCATCTTTAAATGCGCTTGACTCCCAAGTATTGCTGCAACTACATGTTGGTCAATCGGCAGTGTATTTATTGCTGGATGCCGCATTGCTTAATGGTGTGCTTGAACCTCCCGTCCTCCGTAAAGAGTTGGTTGATCGCAAACAGGCGCTAGGTAATGCCCGCGTGAAGCTGTCCGTGTGCCTGCCTCTAGTGAGTCTCTCTATCGGTGAAATAAAGGATTTGCATCCCGGCGATACCTTACTGTCCAGCGCCTTATTAGCCGAGCCCGTTTCGTTACAATTGGCTGAAGGCGTCGTTGTGGCTGGCGGATATCTGGCAACACAAAACGATCATTTGGCCGTGCAATTAAAGTCTATCAACTAATCAGGAGTATAAATGTGTCCGCAACGGTAGATACAATAGAGCTGGAGGAGGCCAGAGTCGTGGCCAATGACGATTTGTCACCGCTAATCAAGCGGGATATGAATTTGATCAAGCATGTGGTAGTGGAATTGGTGGTACAGATTGGTAATGCCTCCATGACCGTGGACGAGTTGTTTGCCCTAAAGTCTGGAGACGTCGTCAAGTTATTGGAACAGGTCCATGAACCTGCATCGCTGTGCTTGGACGGCAAGCCGGTTGCTAGAGGCAATCTGGTGGCCGTGGATGATAATTTCGGTATCCAATTGACGGAAATATTGTGACTCCTGAAGTAGCCCAACCTATTGGATTAGCGCTGCGGCAGGATGATCCGCTGTCTTCGGTTCTAATGATCAAGGTGATGCTGATTACAGCCTTGCTATTGGCGATATTCTATATTGCGATACGCTGGTATGCGCGAAGTCATGCCTCATTTTCCGATACAACGTCGAGCCGGACCGAGTTGCAGTGTGTGCGTGCATTGCGACTGTCTACCAAGACCAAGGTTTATCTTCTCAAGACCGAAACATTTCAGGTGCTGGTAACAGAGTCTTCTAACGGAGCCACAGTGACCGTGCTATCTCCACATTCTTCAGCTTCTGCGTTGGATGCTCACCCTTGAAGTATTCGATATGACTAGCCGTTTGTTTTTTTTAGTATTGAGTGGCTTTGCCCCGTATGCGTCAGCGGCTGATGACTTCTCTGATTGGGGAGGTATGCACATCAACCAGATCCAGTCTCCGGTCAGCATCGCTGTTTTATTGACGGTACTGTCATTCCTGCCGTTTCTGGTCATCTCTCTGACTACATTCACTCGCAATATCATAGTTTTATCATTGACCCGGCAGGCATTGGGGCTACAGCAGACGCCACCGAATATCGTGTTAATTGTATTGTCTATGTTCTTGACGTTATTCGCCATGGCACCGACATTAGAGAAAGCTTATGACTCGGGTATAAAGCCATTTCTTGCTAACAAGGTGGGATTTGAAGATGCTGCTTTGCAAGGCTGGGTGCCGATTCGTGACTTCATGCTCCGGCAGGTCCATGAAGAAGACTTGCGGCTGATTTATGAGTTGTCCCAGGAGCCGCTGCCGCAAGGACCGGAAGGACTATCGCCGGTTAAATTGATACCGGCCTTCATGTTGAGCGAACTGAAAATTGCTTTTCAGATCGGTTTTATGATCTTTTTGCCGTTCCTGATTATCGACCTGGTCGTAGCGTCAATTCTGATGTCCCTCGGGATGATCATGGTACCGCCCATCACTATTTCCCTACCGCTGAAAATCATGCTGTTTTTATTGATCGATGGATGGGGGCTGATAGCCCAGACATTGGTGCGCAATCTCGGATAGATTAGATGCGGAGCCTTCCAAGGTGACGGACACCAATATTGAAGGGAATGATGAGCATGTCTTGTGGTGTGACTGGCTGGACGGGAAAACTGACTCGTCCAGAAGTCGGCTGTTTTTTTTCTACAGTCGATGGCTCAGAATGATTACCGGACTTTTATATTCCCGATACCCGCATCCGCTAGCGGAGTGGGGAGATTATGTAAACCTGGCATCGATAGGCCTGTTGCAGGCGATAGACCGGTTTAATCCATTATTGAGCACACGTTTTCAGTCCTATGCTGAACCTTATGTAAAGGGCAACGTCCTTAAAGGGCTATCTTGTTATGTGAGCGATCAACGCCGCTATTATCGAGAGCGACTGGAAAGTATTTCCGTGGCAGAGGATGGGCAAATGGAGTCCAACCTGGAGCAAGTGGCGAGTGTCGCTATTGGCTTGGCGTTCGGGTTATTTCTGGAGTCTGGGATCGTCGATCAGGAGCCCAGGGATAATAACCCCCTGAGCCTCTACGAAGTCGAGCGTGATAGCGATACGCTGAATGAGTGTGTGAAGCTTCTTTCTGCGAATGAGCGGCAAGTCATTGAAGGCCACTATCATCAGTATTTAAGTTTCACGGAAATAAGCGAATTGCTGGGTGTCTCAAAATCACGGGTTTCACAGTTGCATGCTCAAGCTCTTAAAAGTATCCGGATGAGCCATGAAAGATTGATGGCTGGAGATAGATGGTAGCCAGCGTTGAGGGGGAACCAGATAGCTCTGGTTGCGGTAGGAAGCTTAATTAGGATAGTTGTAGGGATATTAATTTTAGAAAACATAATAATTTCAATGTAAAATAGGTGCTTATTAATCTATTTGAGTTCAGGTTCTGAGCCGGAATTTAGCCATTTAAATCAAGGTCTTGCGTCGTTTCTCCTGAAGGCGAATACCAATGACAGCTGATGCGTCATTGGGCTTTCAGAAGTGAAAACGTGCAAGACCTTGTTTTTTTACATCCGGAAACAAAGTCGCGTGCTCTGTTTTGTAAGGTAACCGCTCCATAAACCACACATTCAAAGCCGCCGTGTGATCCCGGATGCTGTGCTCCCGATTTCTTTCT
>NZ_JAIGPJ010000055.1:0-23008 GCF_019719005.1 Pseudomonas cichorii | reverse complement strand
TACAAGCTACAAGCTACAAGCTACAAGCTACAAGCTACAAGCTACAAGCTACAAGCTACAAGCTACAAGCTTTTGACTTGAAGCTTAAAGCTTGCAGCTTGCCACTTACCCCTACCTCACCAAATGCAAAAACTGCATATGCCGTTCGTACTGGTCCAGTATGTCGTTGATGACCTGCTCCTTGGTGTAGCCCACCAGATCGTAGTCCTGGCTGCCTTCGCTCAAGTGGACTTCGGCGCGGTAGTAGCGACGGTTGTTCAGTTGTTTCGAGCCCATGCCGCCACGGGCGAATGATGGGGTGAAGAAGCCTTTCATCTGTACCTGGTAAATGAACGGACGTTCTTCACCGTGGCCAATTTCCAGGCTGACGGAGTCGTTGGACGGGTCGGGTTGGGTATCGACACTCAGGCCCTTTTCAACGAACACCGCGGTCACTTCTTCAATTGCCGGGCGTACGGTCTGGTCGAGGAAGCGATAGACCTCGTCGCGGGATGGATAATGCACGGCCTGACTCAGGCGTTGTCGCCAGCCACCACGCCGCGCACCGGAAGCCGGGGCCAGGGAATAGGTCTGGGCGATCTGGCGCTGGGTTTCCATGAAGAACGCCTTGTGCAGCCCCCACATCATCAGCAGCAGAATCAGCGAGAACGGCAACGATGTCAGCACGACAGCCGACTTGAGCGCATCGATGCTGCCGGAGAACAGCAGCCCGCTGGTGATCACCGCGGTTGCCACACCCCAGAATACGCGCAGCCATTTCGGACCGTCTTCGTCCGGGCCGCCGCCCTTGGCCGACAGGGTGGACAACACGACGGTGCCCGAGTCCGCCGACGTGACGAAGAAGACAAAGCTGATGAACACCGTCACCGCAATGACGGTCTTGCTCCATGGATAGGTTTCCAGCAGCAGGTACAGGGTCATCGACGGATCGTCGATAGCCGACTGCCCCAGCGCGGTCATGCCGTTATTGAGCACTTGCTCGATGGCGCTGTTACCGAATATCGACATCCAGGCGAGGGTGAAACCCAGCGGGATCAGCAGCACGCCGAATACGAACTCACGAATGGTACGGCCACGGGAAATACGCGCAATGAACAGGCCGACAAAAGGCGCCCACGCAATCCACCAGGCCCAGTAGAACACCGTCCAGCCGCCCAGCCAGCCCTTGGCGTCGCTGCTGTAGGCATAGACATCGAAACTCTTGGTCGGCAGCGCCCCCAGGTAGTCACCGATGTTCTGCACCAGCGTGTTGAGCAGGTGCTGAGTCGGCCCGGCGAACAGGACAAACAACAGCAATGCGCAGGCAAGCAGCATGTTGATGTCGGACATGACCCGCACGCCCTTGTCGACGCCCGAGACGGCCACCAGGATGGCAGCGCCCATCATCAGCGTGATCAGCCCGACCTGAATCCATTGGGTATGGGACACGCCGAACAGGTAATCCAGACCCGAGTTGAGGTGCAGCACGCCGAAACCCATGTCGGCACCCAGGCCGAAGATGGTCGCGATGATGCCAAAACCGTCGACGGCATAGCCGATAGGGCCGTTGATACGCTTGCCGATCAGCGGGTACAGCGCCGAACGCAAAGCCAGCGGCAGGTTATGACGGTAGGCAAAGTACGCCAGTGCCATGCCGACGAAGGCAAATACGCCCCATCCATGCAGGCCCCAGTGCAGGAACAGCAACTGCATGGCCTGACGTGCGGCCTCAGTGGTACCGCCCTCGCCCTGCGGCGGTTGCAGCATGTGGGTCAGGGGTTCGGAGACGCAGAAGAAGAACAGCGTGATGCTGATCCCGGCGGCAAACAACATGCCCGCCCATGACAGATAGCTGAACTCGGGCTCGTCGTGGTCGGCACCGAGCTTGATCTTGCCGTAGCCTGACAAGGCGGTGACCACCACGAAGACCAGATACAGCGTCATGGCCAACATGTAATACCAGCCGACCGTATTGGCCGCCCAGTTCTGCGCTGCCAATAACCATTCGCCGCTGGCTTGCGGGAAGGCAATAACGGTGACACCGAAGATCAGGATGACACTCGCGGCAAAGTAGAACACCGGAGCATTCATGCGGACATTGCCGCTGGATGGGGAGACGGACGTACTCATAGGCGGTACGCCTCTGGATCAAGACAAAAAGCTCCAGAAAAAGAGAAAAACACGGAAAGGACTCCTGGTATGAGCGGGCAGAAAACTACCTGCAAAAAACGAATCGCATACAGGGGATGCGGGCTCAGACCAGGGGTATGACGCACAATGACGCCGGATCGTTCCCTACGCCGCAGGAGCGAATTCATTCGTGAAAAATAGCGGCAAGCGGCAAGCGGCAAGCCACAAGCTTGAAGCTTGAAGCTTGAAGCTTGAAGCTTGAAGCTTGAAGCTTGAAGCTTGAAGCTACCAACTCTCTTACTTCTGAGTTCCGTCGTCCTGTTGCAGCAGGTTGGCCTGGGTCAGGTTGCAGCCGGCCGGAACGCTGCGGGTCAGCCAGACGTTGCCGCCGATGGTCGAGCCCTTGCCGATGGTGATACGCCCCAGAATGGTCGCACCGGCATAGATCACCACGTCGTCTTCGACGATCGGGTGGCGGGCATGGCCTTTCTGCAACTGGCCATCTTCGTCCGCCGGGAAGCGCTTGGCGCCCAGCGTCACAGCCTGATAGATCCTGACCCGCTCACCGATAATGGCCGTTTCGCCAATCACCACGCCGGTGCCATGGTCGATGAAGAAGCTCGGGCCGATCTGTGCGCCAGGGTGAATGTCGATACCGGTGGAGGAATGGGCGATTTCCGAGCTGATGCGCGCCAACAGAGGCAGGCCGGCCCGATACAGGTGATGCGCCAACCGATGATGGATCACCGCAAGAATCCCCGGATAGCACAGCAGAACCTCATCGACACTGCGCGCCGCCGGGTCGCCGTGATAGGCCGCCAGCACATCGGTATCGAGCAGCAGACGAATACCTGGCAAGGCCGTGGCGAAATCCTGAATCAGCTCCAGGGCCCGCTCGTCGATGCCCTGAGTCCCGCTGCCCTGCTGATGGGCCACGTAACGCAACTCCAGCCGTGCCTGGGCAAGGAGCGCATTGAGTGCTACGTCCAGGGTATGGCCGACGTAGAAGTCTTCGCTTTCTTCGCGCAGATCCACCGGCCCAAGGCGCATCGGGAACAAGGCACCGCTCAAGGCTTCGAGAATTTCGCCCATGGCTGCACGGGAAGGCAGTTCCCGGCCACCATGCTCACCGCTCACCCGCCTGTTGCGAGTACGCCAGTCTTCACGCGCGGTGCGCAACTGGCTGACGATCCGCTGCAACTGCCAATGGCTGGAGCGGCCCGAGGCAGGTGCTTCTGGAATATCGCTCACGCTGAACTCTCCTTGAGTCAAAGAAGGCAACCCGATGATGGCGGCCCCTGCGGCCTCCACTCTACGGCAAACATTTGCACGGAAAAAATAACAATTTGCGTAGGGTCTTGACTCCCTCGACATAAACCATCGCGGGTTGCCGTGCAGAGAACCTCTGCATATAGTCCGATGACTCCCTCCTCGGCTTATCTATCACGATGATCAAAAAACAGCTGGCTCGTTTCAATCGCCTCGACCTGATCGACGCTCCCACTCCACTGGAAAAGCTCGAGCGCCTGTCGACCTGGGCGGGCCGCGATATCTACATCAAGCGCGATGACACCACAACCCTCGCGCTGGGCGGCAACAAGGTGCGCAAACTGGAATACCTGGCCGCCGATGCGCTGGCCCAGGGTGCCGACACGCTGATTACCGCTGGCGCCATCCAGTCCAACCATGTGCGCCAGACCGCAGCACTGGCCGCTCGTCTGGGGCTGGGTTGTGTCGCGTTGCTGGAAAACCCCATCGGCACCGAAGACACCAATTACCTGCAAAACGGCAATCGCCTGCTGCTGGAGCTGTTCGACGCCAAGGTCGAGCTGGTGGAAAACCTCGATAACGCCGACGAGCAACTGCAAGCCCTGGCTGCTCGCCTGCGCACCAGTGGCAAGAAGCCTTATCTGGTACCGATTGGCGGCTCCAGTGCCGTAGGCGCACTGGGTTATGTGCGTGCCGGTCTGGAGCTTGCCGAGCAGATCAAACAGACCGGCCTGGATTTCGCCGCCGTCGTACTGGCCTCCGGCAGCGCTGGCACCCACAGCGGCATGGCCCTGGCGCTGGCTGAACAGTTGCCGGAGCTGCCAGTCATTGGCGTAACCGTTTCGCGCAGCGAAGAAACCCAGCTACCCAAGGTTCAGGGCCTGGCCGAGCGCACTGCAGAATTGCTCGATATCGCCCTGCCGCCAGCCTTCAAGGTGCAACTGTGGGACGAATACTTCGGTCCACGCTATGGTGAACCGAACGCTGGCACGCTGTCGGCAATCAAACTGGTGGCCAGTCATGAAGGCCTGTTGCTTGATCCGGTCTACACCGGCAAGGCCATGGCAGGCTTGCTCGACGGCATCGGACGTCAGCGCTTCAATGAGGGGCCGCTGATCTTCCTGCACACCGGTGGTGCGCCAGCGTTGTTTGCTTATCCGGACGTGTTCAGCGGCTGACAGGTCGGCGCTGACGCATATACCGAAAGAAAAACTGAAAATGCTTTTTAGTTCTTTTTGTTTATAAGAAACTCGATTTATATTCGCGACCGCAACACGCTGTCGCCAGGTCTGACTTGCCTGACATCTCATACAAACAAGGGGCTCGCATGAACATTTCCGCTATTCGTCGCACGTTTCTCTTTTCGGCTCTGACGCTGGTGCTGGGCACCGGTATTGCGGGGCAAGCCATGGCCGGCGAACAACTGCAAAAGATCAAGGACAGCGGCACGCTCAATGTGGGCCTGGAAGGCACTTATCCACCGTTCAGCTTCGTGGACGAAAACGGCAAGCTGACCGGCTTCGAGGTCGAGCTGTCCGAGGCTCTGGCCAAGGAACTGGGCGTCAAAGCCAAGGTACAACCGACCAAATGGGACGGCATCCTTGCTGCTCTGGAGTCCAAGCGTCTGGATGTGGTGATCAACCAGGTGACCATTTCCGACGAGCGCAAGAAAAAGTACGACTTCTCCCAGCCCTACACCATCTCCGGCTTGCAGGCGCTGACCCAGAAGAAAAACGCAGACACCATCAAGACCCCTCAGGACCTGGCAGGCAAGAAAGTCGGTGTCGGTCTGGGCACCAACTATGAGCAGTGGATCAAGGCCAATGTCCCGACTGCCATCGTCAAGACCTACGACGATGATCCGACCAAGTTCCAGGACCTGCGTGTAGGCCGTATCGACGCCATTCTGGTCGACCGCCTGGCTGCTCTGGAAATCGCTGCCAAGACCAAGGATGCCTTTGGTGTCGCGGGCGCTCCGTTTTCCCGTCAGGAATCCGGTATTGCCCTGCGCAAGGGCGAGCCTGAATTGCTGGACGCCATCAACAAGGCCCTCGACAAGCTGCGCGCCGACGGCACTCTGGGCAAACTGTCGCAAAAGTACTTCAACGCTGACGTGACCAAATGATCGAAGAGAGCCTAAAGCTCATAGCGGACTCTGCGCCCTTTCTGCTCAAGGGCGCGTACTACACGGTCGTTCTCAGCCTGGGCGGGATGTTTTTCGGATTGCTGCTGGGCTTCGGCCTGGCACTGATGCGTCTGTCGCGCTTCAGGCTGGTGAGCTGGCCGGCACGTGTCTACGTGTCGTTCTTCCGCGGTACACCGCTGCTCGTGCAATTGTTCGTGATCTATTACGGCCTGCCACAACTGGGGGTCGAACTGGACCCGCTGCCTGCAGCGCTGATCGGTTTCTCGTTGAACATGGCTGCCTACGCCTGTGAAATCCTGCGCGCCGCCATCGGTGCCGTAGAACGCGGGCAATGGGAGGCGGCTGCCAGTATCGGCATGACCCGCTGGCAGACCATGCGCCGGGCGATCCTTCCGCAAGCGGCACGTACCGCGTTGCCGCCGCTGGGCAACAGTTTCATTTCGCTGGTCAAGGACACGGCTCTCGCGGCTACCATCCAGGTGCCGGAATTGTTCCGTCAGGCGCAACTGATCACCGCACGGACCTTTGAAATTTTCACCATGTACCTTGCCGCCGCGCTGATCTACTGGGTCCTTGCGTCGCTGCTTGCGCACCTGCAAAACCGTCTTGAAGCGAGGGTCAATCGGCATGATCTGGAGACCTGAAGCATGATCGTGGTTGAAAACCTCACCAAGGAATTCAAAGGCCAGCAAGTGCTCAAGGGCATCGACCTGCGCATCGAGTCCGGGGAAGTCGTGGCAATCATCGGCCCCAGCGGCTCGGGGAAAACCACGCTGCTGCGTTGCCTGAACCTGCTGGAAACCCCCACCAGCGGCACGATCAGGGTGGGTGACATCCAGATTGATGGCAGTCGCGCCTTGAGCCAGCAACAGGGCCTTATCCGCCAGTTGCGTCAGCAGGTCGGGTTCGTGTTCCAGAACTTCAATCTCTTTCCCCATCGCACAGCGCTGGAGAACGTCATCGAAGGCCCGGTGGTGGTCAAGAAGATTGCCAGGGAAAAGGCCGAGGCCCTGGCTCGGCAGTTGCTGGCCAAGGTCGGACTGTCCGGCAAGGAAGATTCCTACCCGCGCCGTCTGTCAGGCGGTCAGCAGCAACGGGTCGCGATTGCCCGGGCATTGGCAATGGAGCCTGAGGTCATTCTCTTCGACGAACCCACCTCCGCGCTGGACCCGGAGCTGGTGGGCGAAGTGCTGACTGCCATCAGGGCGCTTGCCGAAGAAAACCGCACCATGGTCATCGTCACGCACGAAATGAGCTTTGCGCGGGATGTGGCCAATCGGGTGATTTTCATCGACAAGGGCGTGATCGTTGAGCAGGGAGAAGCAAAAGCCTTGTTTGCCAACCCCAGAGAAGAACGTACCAGGCAATTTCTGGAACGCACCAGAGCCTGATCCTACAAGCTCTGTCCGTATAAACAGCGTCCGCAAGGACGCTGTTCCTCCTCCGTCTTACAATGCGACACAAGCTGACCTATCAAAATACCTGCCAGCCAAAAGCACTCATCTAACTAAAATCATCGAATTACTGCAGCAATCCAGGGCATTTTTCGGCTGCCTTTGATGCGGATCCCACCACGCTCGCCTCTCCTTCACGCCATCCATCATGGCGTCGCCGCTGCTTGAGCAACGAATATATCGGAGGCCGGGATGGAGTAGGAAGCCAGTTTGCTTAAAAGTAAACAGTCTCTGTATACCCATGTAGGAATAATCTAATTTTTCAAAACTGCTTCATAACACCTCATCCGTATATTGACAGGCTTACACAAAACCCATTAGCTCACTCAGAACAGTGGTCCTGGCGCACACTACAAAGTTACAAGTATTCATTTACAACACCCTGTAATGTTTGCCACAACCCCGCACTTTCAGACACTTATCGCTTTTTAATTTTCAGATCAGGCCACTACCGAAAGAATTACAAATTCTATAACAAACAGTTACTGGCACTTCTGTTAACCACGAGTATTCGAACATGAGCCAAACCTATTGCAACCCCGACGCCTCAAAGCTTTTACCCCCCTTCATTCCCCAGGCCAGTCGTCATGGCATCGGGGTCAGGATAGCGCCCCATCTGATGGTCCATATCCATCCCTACGGCGACATGGATGAGGGTGATCTGATCGAGCTGTTCTGGGATGGCTGCTACGCCGCATCAAAGATCCTGACGGCAGCCGACATCGACCAGACCATCGCTCTGCGCGTGCCGGAAAGCTTTCTGCAGAACGGCAAGGCCCGTACCTACTACAGGATAATGAAAGTAGGCGGAGCGCCTGTAACCTCGCCCATCTGCAAGATCTGGGTCAAGCTGGATGCACCCGGCGGCCAGTTGCTGGACCCTGTAGATGAAGAGAATCAGGGGCTGGCGCCGCTGTCACTGCCACCTTCGGTAGTTCGCCGCGGCTTGAGCACGCGGCATATGAACAGCGGTCTGCCGATGACGATCGAGCCTTATCTGAACATGGCACCCCATGACGAAATCACCCTGCGATGGGGAGACCTGCGCATGGACCTGCCACCTCTGACTCTCGAAGATGTCGGGGAACCCATTGATGTAGTCGTCCCGGCAACCCTGATCCGCGAGGCTGGCGGCGAACAACTGGAGGCTACTTACTGTGTCATTGACCGGGTAGGTAACAACTCTCATTGGGCACCGCCACGGGAAATAAGAATCCGGAACTCAAGTGAACTACCCCGGTGAGCCTTAATAACCCTCATCGCCTATACGCCAGCCTTGCATGAGTATGTTTTACGCTCATGAACCGCTGGCGTTTTTCACATCATCATTTATAAAAGCCCAGACAAACCTCATGAGAGTTCACTCAATAAATAACAAGATTTCATCCATATAACCGCCATAAAACCCTCAGCGCACATACAACTAACATCAAGCAAAAGGCCACCTTACCTGGCTGCCAGGGCCTCTCGTCAAGGACCCTCCGGGTAGCCAGCATTTGCCATCTATGCTTATTCCAAAATTCACGTTTTAAAATAATTGATACAAGATTAGGGTATATGAACCGGACCACCGGACTTCGCGATGTTCTCTTGCTGCCCCCAGGGGCGGCACCCGCTATGAGGTTCCGATGGTCTCTTTCACAATTACCCCCGTGGATAACACCAGGGCATTGCCTAAAAACACTGCCCAGCACATCTCGACTTCACGAGAGCCGGATGTTGCGCCCTTGTTACTCCCGGCCAGGGTGTTGCACAACGACGCCCAGGCCATTGCTGCCGCCCATGAGCTGGCCGGTATCGCACGACTGAATGCCGCCAGGCGCGATCAGGAGCGAAAGCTGCCCTGGTCGGAAATAGAGCAGTTCACCCGTAACGGGCTCGGCAGCATTTCCATTCCCAAGGCTTATGGCGGCCCGCAGGTTTCCTTCGTGACCATTGCCGAAGTGTTCCGGATCATCTCTGCCGCCGACCCGGCCCTCGGGCAGATTCCGCAGAACCAGTTCGGCATCCTTCATCTGTTGCAGGACGGCGCCACCGAACAGCAGAAAAAAGCATTGTTTCAAAGCGTCCTCGATGGCTGGCGCATCGGCAATGCTGGCCCCGAACGAGGCACGAAAAACACGCTGGAACTCAAGGCCCGTATCACCGCCGACGGCGACCGCTTTGTCATCAACGGCCAGAAGTTCTATTCCACCGGCGCCTTGTTCGCCCATTGGGTCGCGGTCAAGGCACTGGATGACGAAGGTCGGCAGGTCATGGCCTTCGTGAAACGCGGCTCACCGGGCCTGAGCATCGTGGACGACTGGTCGGGCTTCGGTCAGCGCACCACGGCAAGCGGCACGGTGTTGCTGGATAACGTGCCGGTGGAAGCCGAACACGTGATCGCCAACTGGCGACTGGCATTGACCCCGAATATTCAGGGTGCAGTCTCGCAACTGATTCAGGCCGCCATCGATGCTGGCATTGCCCGCGAAGCCATCGATGACACCATCACCTTTGTACGCGAACGCTCTCGTCCGTGGATCGACGCCAACGTCGAGCGAGCCAGTGACGACCCTTATGTCATCGCCGATATCGGCAAGCTGAAACTCGACCTGCATGCCGCTGAAGCCCTGTTGCGCAAGGCCGCGCAAACCCTCGACGAAGTGAGCGCATCGCCCATCGATGAAGCCTCGGCAGCTCGCGCTTCCATTGCGGTGGCACGCGCCAAGGTGCTGACCACGGAAATCTCCCTGCTCGCCAGCGAAAAGCTGTTCGAGCTGGCAGGCAGCCGAGCCACGCTGGCGCAGTTCAACCTGGACCGCCACTGGCGCAACGCCCGCGTGCATACCCTCCATGACCCGGTGCGCTGGAAATACTACGCCGTCGGCGCCTGGCACCTGAATGGCGCCCTGCCTGCACGCCACTCCTGGATTTGAACCAGACAACTGGAGAACATCGTTATGAGTTTCACTCCACACCCTGTCGTCATCACCAGTGACGCGCAGGCTCTGCAAGTCGCCAGCGAACTGGCGCAGACCTTCATCACCGACAGCGCCCTGCGTGACCGCGAGCGCCGCCTGCCGAATCCCGAACTCGACCAGTTCAGCCAGTCCGGACTGTGGGGTATCAGCGTACCCAAAGCCTTTGGTGGTGCAGGCGTGTCCAACGTCACCCTGGCCAAGGTGGTGCAGATCATCGCTCAGGCCGATGGCTCGCTGGGGCAAATCCCGCAGAACCATTTCTACGCCCTTGAAGTGCTGCGCGTGAATGGCAGCGAACGGCAACAGGCCCGTCTGTATGCCGAAGTGCTGGCAGGGAAACGCTTCGGCAATGCGCTGGCAGAACTGGGCACCAAAACCGCCAGCGAACGTACCACACGTCTGGAGCGTGATGGCGACGGTTATCGCATAAACGGCCGCAAGTTCTACGCCACCGGCGCGCTGTACGCCCAGCGGATTCCGACCTCGGTCATCGACGACCAAGGCGTGCAACAACTGGCTTTCGTTTCTCACGACAGCGCCGGTCTTGAAGTGATCGACGACTGGAGCGGCTTCGGCCAGCGCACCACCGGCAGTGGTTCGGTGGTGTTCGAGAATGTGTATGTCAACGCTGAGGATGTCATCCCGTTTCAGAGCGCTTTCGAGCGCCCCACTACGGTCGGCCCGCTGGCGCAGATTCTCCATGCGGCCATCGACACCGGTATTGCCCGTGCAGCCTTTGAGGACGCGCTGGGATTCGTGCGCACTCGCACACGCCCGTGGATCGACTCCGGCCTGGAAAAAGCCGTGGACGACCCATTGACCCTGCACAGCTTCGGCAAGCTGGGCATCCGCCTGCATGCCGCCGAAGCCCTGCTTGAACGGGCTGGCGAATATCTCGACATCGCCCAGGCCGACATCAACGATCAAACCCTGGCAGCGGCTTCCATCGCCGTGGCCGAAGCCCGCGCCATCAGTACGGAAATATCTCTGGAGGCCGGCAGCAGACTGTTTGAACTGGCCGGCAGCCAGGCGACGCTGGCCGAACACGGGCTGGACCGCCACTGGCGCAATGCCCGCGTGCATACGCTGCATGACCCGGTGCGCTGGAAGTATCACGCCATCGGCAATTACTACCTCAACGACACCAACCCTCCACGTCGGGGGACCATCTGATGGCCAAGAAGAAAATCCTGCTCAATGCGTTCAACATGAACTGCATCGGCCATATCAACCACGGTTTGTGGACGCATCCGCGGGACAACTCTACCCAGTACAAGACCCTGGAATACTGGACCGAACTGGCCCAACTGCTGGAGCGCGGCCTGTTCGACGGGCTGTTCATCGCCGATATCGTCGGCGTGTACGACGTGTACCAGAACTCGGTGGACGTCACGCTCAAGGAGTCGATCCAGTTACCGGTCAACGACCCGCTGCTGCTGGTGTCGGCCATGGCAGCGGTCACCCGCAACCTGGGCTTCGGCCTGACCGCCAACCTGACCTATGAAACGCCCTATCTGTTCGCCCGGCGCATGTCGACGCTGGACCACCTGAGCCGTGGCCGAGTGGGCTGGAATATCGTTACCGGCTACCTCGACAGCGCGGCAAGAGCCATGGGCCTGACCGAGCAAGTCGAGCATGACCGTCGCTACGATCAGGCCGATGAATATCTGGAGGTGTTGTACAAGCTCTGGGAAGGCAGTTGGGAAGACGGCGCGGTCATCAATGATCGTGAACAGCGCATCTATGCCCGACCGGACAAAGTCCACAAGGTCCGGCACAAGGGCGAGTTCTATCAGGTCGAGGGTTATCACCTCTGCGAACCGTCACCTCAGCGCACGCCGGTGCTGTTTCAGGCTGGCAGCTCGGAGCGCGGTCTGCAATTTGCCGGGCAGAACGCCGAGTGCGTCTTCATCAGCGGCCAGACCAAGGCCGCGACCCGCGAGCAAGTGGACAAGGTCCGCGCCAGCGCCGTAGCCGCCGGGCGCAACCCCGATGGCATCAAGGTGTTCATGGGCCTGAACGTGATTGTCGGTGCCACCGAAGCCATTGCCCGTGAAAAATACGCCGAATACCGCAGCTACGCCAGCGCCGAAGCCGGTGTGGCGCATTTCGCGGCCTCAACGGGTATCGACTTCGCCGAATACGAACTGGACGAACCTATTCAGTACGTGAAAAGCAACGCCATCCAGTCCGCGACGAAAAACCTCAAGAACAACGACTGGACCCGCCAGCGCCTGCTCGACCAGCACGCGCTGGGCGGCCGCTATATCACGCTGGTGGGCTCGCCCGAGCAAGTCGCGGACGAACTGGAATCCTGGATCGAGGAAACCGGCCTGGACGGCTTCAACCTGACCCGCATCGTCACCCCGGAAAGCTATGTGGACTTCATCGACCTGGTGATCCCGGAACTGCAACGCCGTGGTTCCTACAAGACCGCTTATGAAGACGGCAGCCTGCGCCAGAAACTGTTTCCCGAAGGCAATGCACACCTGCCCGACAACCATGCAGGCGCAAGACACCGCCACATCCCGTAGGAGCGAATCGGGCGGCGCTCCGCTCATTCGCGAAAAGGCCAACCACCACGCTTACCCAAATTTTTCAAAACAACGGACAGCATCATGAAAAAACCTTTTATCGCCCTGGCCCTGAGCCTGTTGACCCTCACCGCTCACGCCGCCGATGCGCCCTTGAAAGTCGGCACCACCGCCGCTTTCGCCATTCCGCTGGAGGCCGCTGTCGAAGAGGCCGCCAAGCAAGGCCTGAAAGTCGAGCTGGTGGAATTCACAGACTGGATCGCCCCCAACGTCACCCTCGCGGCGGGCGATATCGATGTGAACTACTTCCAGCACATCCCGTTCCTGACCAACGCCAACGAGGCCGCCGGTTACAACCTGGTGTCCTATGCGCCGGGCATCATCAATAACGTCGGGCTGTACTCCAAGAAGTACAAAAGCTTCGATGAACTGCCCACCGGTGCCACCGTGGCCATCGCCAACGACCCGATCAACAGCGGTCGCGGCCTGCAACTGCTGGCCAAGGCTGGCCTGATCACCCTCAAGCAAGGCGTGGGCTACAAGGCCACCGAAGAGGACATCACCGCCAACCCGAAGAAGATCAAGATCATTCAGGTCGAAGCCGTGCAACTGGTGCGCGCCTACGATGATGCCGATCTGGTTCAGGGCTACCCGGCCTATATCCGCCTGGCCAAGACCTTCCCGGCTGACTCGGCCATTCTGTTCGACGGCCTGGACCACCCGGAATACGTGATTCAGTTCGTGATCAAGCCTGAACGCAAGGACGATCCGCGCCTGGCAAAGTTCGTCGATATCTATCAGCACTCCCCGGTGGTGCGCGCTTCTCTGGACAAGGTCAACGGCAAGCTCTACCAGCCGGGCTGGAAGGAATGACATGAACGCACTTGCGCAACGGCAACAGCCGACCGCTCCCGGACATTCGGCCAGCCAGGCCGAACTGCACCCGGACCTGAATCACGCCCATGTGCGCTTCAGCAATCTGGGCAAGACCTATCACGGCCAGCAAGGCCCGGTGCACGCTCTGAGCAACATCGATCTGGCGATCCAGAAAGGTGAAATCTTCGGCATCATCGGGCGCAGCGGTGCGGGCAAGTCATCGCTGATCCGCACCATCAACCGTCTGGAACAACCCAGCAGCGGCCGGGTGCTGATCGATCAGGTGGACATTGGCGAATTCAACGAAGACAAGCTGGTAGAACTGCGCCGACGCATCGGCATGATCTTCCAGCACTTCAACCTGATGTCGGCCAAGACTGTGTGGCAGAACGTCGAGCTGCCACTCAAGGTCGCAGGCGTGCCCAAGGAGCAGCGCCAGCGCAAGGTCACCGAACTGCTGGAGCTGGTCGGTCTGCAGGACAAGCACAAGTCCTACCCGGCGCAGCTCTCCGGCGGGCAGAAACAGCGCGTGGGCATTGCCCGGGCGCTGGTGCATGACCCGGCCATCCTGCTGTGCGACGAAGCGACTTCGGCGCTGGACCCGGAAACCACGCAATCGATCCTCGGCCTGCTGCGCGAGATCAACCAGCGCCTTGGCCTGACCATCGTGCTGATTACCCACGAGATGGCGGTAATCCGCGATATCTGCAACCGTGTGGTGGTGCTTGAAAAAGGCCAGGTGGTGGAACAAGGTCCGGTGTGGCAAGTGTTTGGCAACCCGCAGCATGAGGTGAGCAAAACCTTGCTCGCGCCCCTGCAACTCGGGCTGCCGAAAACCTTGCTGGAGCGTCTGACACCGCAACCGGCTCACCCGGACGCCGCGTTGTTGCTGGACCTGAGCTTTACCGGCGTCAGCGCCGAAGAGCCGGACCTGGCTGCACTGTTCGCAGCCCTCGGTGGCCAGGTGAAGTTGTTGCAAGGTGGCGTGGAGCGTATTCAGGAACGTGCCGTCGGGCATCTGATCCTGTCGATCAACCGCTCACCCCACAGTCGAGACGAATTGCTGGCCCGCGCACGCCAGCATGCGCCACACGCGGAGGTATTGGGTTATGTGGGTTGATCGTTTACTGCAAGGCGTGCTCGATACCTTTCTGATGGTCGGCGTGTCCTCATTTGTAGCCTTGCTATTGGGCATCCCGATGGCGGTGATTCTGGTCACCAGCTCCAAGGGCGGGATCTACGAAGCACCAGTGCTGAATCAGGTACTCGGCGCTTTCGTTAACCTGTTTCGCTCGATTCCGTTCCTGATCCTGATGGTCGCGCTGATCCCGTTCACCCGTCTGATCGTCGGCACCAGTTACGGCGTCTGGGCAGCCGTGGTGCCACTGACCATTGCGGCAACGCCATTTTTCGCCCGCATCGCCGAAGTCAGCCTGCGCGAAGTCGATCATGGTTTGATCGAAGCAGCGCAAGCCATGGGCTGCCGTCGCTGGCATATCGTATGGCACGTATTGCTGCCTGAAGCGTTGCCGGGGATCGTCGGCGGTTTCACCATCACGATCGTCACGATGATCAACTCTTCGGCCATGGCCGGTGCCATCGGTGCCGGTGGGCTGGGGGATATCGCCTACCGCTACGGTTATCAACGCTTCGACACACAGATCATGCTCACCGTGATCGTGTTGCTGGTGGTGCTGGTTGCCGCGATTCAACTGGGTGGCGACCGGCTGGCGCGGGTTCTGAACAAGCGCTGAGCAATTGCTTCGCTCCGGGCTGGAGGTATATTGACGACCTCCATTGCCCGGACAACCGTTTGCCATGAAGCTCGACGCCCAAGACCTCGCCCATATCACCGCCGTCACCGTCGGCCATTACAACCAGGTGGCCGAAGACTTTCGTGAAGGCACCCGCGATCACGACGTCAGCCAGAATATTGCCGCGCTTTTGCGACATATTCAGGGCCCCACACCCTGGCAGATTCTGGATTTTGGCTGCGGGCCGGGCCGTGATCTGAAAACCTTCAGCGCCATGGGGCATATCGCCACCGGCCTGGACGGTAGCGAACGCTTCGCGCAAATGGCACGCACCGACAGTGGCTGCGAAGTGCTGCACCAGAACTTCCTTGAGCTGGACCTGCCTGCCGCCCGCTTCGATGGCATCTTCGCCAATGCCGTGCTGTTTCACATCCCCAAACAGGAACTTCCCAACGTCCTGCGCCAGTTGCACGCCACCCTCAAGCCAGGCGGCGTGCTGTTCAGTTCCAACCCGCGAGGCCAGAACCAGGAAGGCTGGAAAGGCGAGCGCTATGGTTCGTATCACGATCTGGAATCATGGCGTGAACTGCTGACCGAAGCGGGTTTTACAGAGCTTGAGCACTACTATCGACCGGCGGGTTTGCCAAGGGAGCAACAGCCCTGGCTGGCGAGTGTCTGGCGCAGAAATTGAGCGTGGCATCGACTTGACGAAAGCATTCAACTCCTATTGCGTGCATGGCTTGACTGACATTTTTGTCAGTATCAGCGCAGCAGCATGGCGCTTAGGATGGGCTCCAGAAACAGGTGTTCGCACCCAATGAATCGGACCCGAATGTTAATCGATCAAGGAGATGATCATGGCAGTTCAATATATTCAGAACGGCAATTTCAAAGACGACTTCAACTACTGGAAAGGGCCTGTGGGTTTTGACCCTGGCCTTGAGCGTTACGGCTTCGGACAAAGCATCCTGTTACCGGTTGCGACGAATATCAGCCAGTCCCTGCCGGACCTGCCAGGCAAGACCCTGCTTATAGAATTCGATGCGCTCAGCGCAGATCCAGGCGTGAACGACGCTTCGTTTGTCGTCAGTGTCGGAGGCTTCAGGGCTGACGGCGTAGTGATGGTTTCGCCTGTCACTGGAGTGGCGACACCGGACTGGCAGCGTTTCTCGGTCAACATGTATTTCGAGGACGATCTGACCTCCTGCTTCCTGAACGTTTCGACCCCTCGCCCGGCTGTCTCTGCCAGCCATCCAGAGGGGGCTTTCACCAGGAGCCCTGTGCGGTTTGGGGATTTCAGCCTGATTGAAAGCGATATCGGCTGACGCGGGACAGATTGCCCGCGTCTACGCGGGCTCCTTGATTCTGTACCAGGCCACATAAAGGGCTGGCAGGAACAACAGAGTCAGCAAGGTGGCAATGATGATGCCGCCGATCATCGCATAGGCCATTGGTCCCCAGAACACTTCCCGTGCGATGGGGATCATGCCCAGGCTGGCCGCTGCCGCTGTCAGCAAAATAGGGCGACGGCGATGCTCGGTGGCTTCGACCACAGCGTCCCACGGCGAGTAGCCGCTTTGTTCGTAGGCATGAATCTGGGTCACCAGAATCACCGAGTTGCGGATGATGATACCGATCAGCGCCAGCACCCCGAGAATCGCCACGAAACCCAGTGGCGTACCGGTCGGGATAAGCGCCAGCACCACGCCGATCAACCCCAGCGGCGCAACACTGGCCACCAGAAACATCTTCTGCACGCTATGCAGCTGGACCATCAAAAAGGTCGCCATCAGGAACAGCATCAACGGCACAACACTGGCAATCGGCCCTTGAGCCTTGCTGCTTTCTTCAACCGTCCCGCCGGTCGCCACCTTGTAGCCCACTGGTAATGCGGAGGCGAACTTGTCGATTTCCGGCTTCAGTTGATTGACCAGATCGGTCGGCTGAATCTCGTCGCGCACCGCACCTTTCACGGTGATGGTCGGTTTGCGGTCACGCCGCCAGACCAGCGGCTGCTCCAGCTCGTAACCCACAGTGGCAAAAGCCAGCAGCGGAATCGAGGTTCCGGCCGGGGTCACGATCTGCAGGTTTTGCAGGGTTTCCGGCGTACCACGCTCGGCGTCTTCGGCACGTCCTACCACGTTGATCAGGTAGATATCGTCGCGCACCTGAGTCACCGACGAACCGCTCACAACGCTGTTCATCAACTGCGCAACGTCTTCGGAAGACAACCCCAACTGCCGCGCCTTGTCCTGATTGATATCGATGCGCAGCACCTTGCCCGGCTCGTTCCAGTCGTAGATCACTTCACCGACGTGTGAGTTCTTGCCCAGCAGCGTGGCCAGTTCGATGGCGTGCTGGCGAACCTTGTCGATGTTCTCGCCACTGACGCGATATTGCAGCGGACGCCCGACCGGCGGCCCCATTTCAAGCGGCTGCACGTAGGAGCCGATGCCGACATATTCATCACGCAGACGCTTTTGCAGACGAGCCGTCAGGGCACCACGCTCCTCCAGTCCTTTGCTGACAATGACCAACTGGGCGTAGAACGGGTTTTCCAGCTGCTGATCCAGCGGCAGGTAGAAACGCACCGCGCCCTGGCCGATGTAAGTGCTCCAGCGCTCGATATCGGGATCGTCCTTGAGGCTGGCTTCAAAACGGTCCACCACCTGGCGCGTCTCGTTGATCGAGGCGTTCTGCGGCAGGTTCAGGTCGACCAGAATTTCAGGCCGGTCCGACGACGGAAAGAACTGGTTCTGCACGAACTGCATCGAGAACAGCGAAGCGGCAAACAGCAACAGGGTCATGCCGATGGCCAGCCAGCGATGACGCATGGCCCACAGCATGCTGCTGTTGAATGCACGACCTACACGGCCCGGCTCTTCGGACTTGGGCTTGATGTTGCTGCTCAGAATATGAACACCGATCACCGGCGCAAACAGCACGGCCACGACCCATGACACCAGCATCGCCACGGCAATCACGGCAAACAGCGTGAAGGTATATTCCCCCGCCGAACTGTTGTTCAGGCCAATGGGCACGAAACCGGCCACCGTTACCAGCGTGCCGGTCAGCATCGGGAACGCGGTCGAGGTGTAGGCATAGGTCGCGGCCTGCTCCTTGGTTTCCCCCATTTCCAGCCGTGTGACCATCATTTCCACGGTAATCATGGCGTCGTCCACCAGCAGCCCGAGGGCGATGATCAACGCCCCGAGGGAAATCCGCTGCATGGTGATGCCGCTGTACTCCATGAACACGAAGACCATGGCCAGCACCAGCGGGATAGAACAGGCCACTACCAGGCCGGCACGCACACCAAGACTGACAAAGCTGACCACCATCACAATGATCACCGCCTCGAACAGCGCGCTGGTGAAACCACCCACAGCTTTGTCGACCACTTCGGCCTGATCCGAAACCTTGTGTACACCGACACCCACCGGCAGCTCGGCAGTGGAGATGTCCATGCGTTCATGCAGCGCCTTGCCGAACTCCTGGATATTGCCGCCCTTCTGCATGGCGATGGACAGACCGATGGCCGGTTTACCGTTGTAGCGGAACAGCGGTTTGGGCGGGTCGGTGTAGCCTCGGGTGATCTCGGCGATATCGCTCAAACGATAGAAACGGTCATTGAGCCGCAGGTTGACCGCTGCCAGATCCTTTTCCGAAGCGAACTGCCCTGAGGTGCGCACGGAAATCCGCTCCGGCCCGGCCTCGATCACCCCTGCTGGCGTCACAGCGTTCTGGGATTGCAGGCTTTGCACCACCTGACGCTGATCCAGCCCCAGAGCCGCCAGCTTGCGAGTGGAGAAGTTAAGGTAGATCACCTCATCCTGCTGGCCGATCATTTCCACCTTGCCAAGGCCTGGAACTTCACGGATATCGGCGCGGACCTTCTCGACGTAATCGCGCAACTGGCGCATCGAGAAACCATCGGCGGTAAAGGCGTAGATCGAGCCGAACACATCACCGAATTCGTCGTTGAACGCCGGTCCTTGCAGGCCTTGGGGGAACTGCCCGCGAATGTCGTCGATCTTCTTGCGCACCTGATACCAGATCTGCGGTATGTCCTTGGCACTGGTGGTGTCGCGCAGGTATACGAAAACCGTGGACTCGCCAGGTCGGGTATAACTTTTCACGTAGTCCAGTGAGTCCAGCTCTTCGAGCTTCTTCTCGATGCGGTCGGTCACCTGCTTGAGGGTTTCGTCCACGGTCGCGCCGGGCCAGCGGGTCTGGATGACCATGGTCTTGATGGTGAAGGACGGATCTTCTTCACGCCCCAGCTTCATGTAGGAAAACACGCCCATCAGCAGGGCGACGAACATCAGGTACCAGACAAACGACTGATGCTTGATGGCCCACTCGGACAGATTGAAGCTTCCTTTCATCGCGGGCTTTCCTCATCGACTTTGACTTTCTGGCCTGGCTTGAGGCTGTTGACGCCTGCACTGACCACCTTCTCACCGGCATTGACTCCGCCCGTCAGCAGGAAGCTGTCGTTGTCACGACTGACGACATTCACCTCTCTGGGATTTACCGTCTGGCTTTGCGGGTCGATGATCCAGACCTGGGTTTTGCCATCGGCTTCCTGCAAGGCATTGATCGGCAGGCGCATGCGCGGGGCAATGGTCGAGCTGAGGGTCACGCTGATCGCGGTACCGAGCCGCAATGCCGGTGGCGTGTCAGTCAGAGTCAGGCGTGCCCGACGGGTACGGGTCGAGCGGTCGGGCTGTGGTTCTATTTCCCGAGGCGTGGCGGTGGTTTTCACCTGCGGATCAAGCTGGCTGGCCACGTTGAACACCACATCGGCGGGCAATTGATCCACCAGCGAAACCGGCAGATCGATCACTGCTTCCTTGATATCGGGCCGCGCCAGAGTCACGACCTCCTGCCCCGCCGTGACGACTTGCCCGGCCTCGGCCTTCCACTCGGTAACCACCGCATCGTGGTCCGTGCGCAACTCGCTGTAGCTCAACTGGTCACTGGCCTGTTGAGCAGCGGCTCTGGCCTGATCCAGGGACGAGCGCGTGGTTTTCAGTTCGGTCAGGGCATTGTCCAGTTGCGCCTGCGCGCCGACACCGCGGTCGAACAATTCCTGCTGACGACGGGCATTGGCCTGGGCATTGATCCACTGCGCCTCGATACGGGCCAGATCGCCCTGGCGAGCGCGCACATTATTCTGCTGATCGGTAGGGTCCAGGGTTGCGAGCAGGTCGCCCTTCTTCACTTCGCTGCCCACGTCCACATGGCGGCGTGCGATACGACCCGGCACCCGAAAGCCCAGCACGCTCTGATAGCGCGCCTGAATATTGCCGGCGAAACGTCCGAACTCCAGTTGCGAATCAGGCCGGGCCTCGACAAAGACCACCGGCCGGACCGGCTCGGGTGGCGTTTCATCCTTGCCACAGCCACTCAGCAGCAAACCGCTCAACAACAGGCAGACCAGACGCTTCATGGCTGCACCTGAGCATTGTGTTGCTGTGGTTGATCGGCGATTTCGACCTGCATGTCCGGGTGCAATAACTGTCCGCCAGCCACCACGACTTTCTCTCCACTCTTGAGCCCGTCACCGATGATGACTCTGGACGTCAGGTAACGAGCGACCTGAACCTTGCGCAGGTTGACCTTGCCCTGCTCGTCCACCACCCACACGGCGGGCTTGCCCAGATGCTCCCCAAGGTCCTTGGTCAGGGCCGACCACGGCAGCTCGACGCTGGCATTGGCTGGCGCGCTCAAGGCCACGCTGACCACAGAGCCCAGATCCATGCCTTCAGGCAAAGGATCAAGCGCGACCTTGACCTGCAAGGTACCGGTTTCAGCCGAAACCGCCGGGGTCACTTCGCGCACCTTGCCGCTGACCTTGATGGCCGGGTTGTCGAGCAAGGTGACTTGCACCGGCTGATCGGTCGGCGGCTGAACGAACAGCGACTCGTAAACGTTGAACACCGCATCGCGCTCGCCATCCCGGGCCAGATCGAAAATCGGCACGGTCGCCTGCACCACTTGCCCGACCTCGGCCTGACGCGCCGTGATCACACCCGGCGTATCGGCGACCAGCGCGGTGTAACTCAACTGCTCGCGGGCATTGGCCAGTTGCGCCTGAGCGGCCTTGAGCGCGCTCTCGCTGCCGCGCAATGCCGCCTGGGCCGAATCGTATTCGCTGCGACTGGTGTAGCCCTTGGGCAACAGCTTTTCCTGACGCCCGAAAGCGGCGCGAGCCTGAGTGACCCGCGCCTGCTCGGCGGCCACCGAGGCGAGGGCCGAGTCGACATTGATCTGCAGGTCTTTGGGGTCGAGCCGGGCGAGAACCTGATTGGCGGTGACACGATCACCGACATCCACATTACGCTGGATGATCTTGCCATTGACCCGGAATGAAAGCCGGGTCTGCACACGCGCCTGAATATCACCGGTCAAAGCAACGCTGGCGGCAAAGTCGGCAGTCTTCACCGTTTGCACATAAACCCGCGGCAGATCGACAGCCGCCGGTTTTTCCTGGCCACATCCCGACAGTAACCCCATGGCTGCGGCAAGGCCGAGCATAACCAGTCCAGAAGAACGAGCAGGCATGCAGACTCCTTTTGCGGCTGCCAGATGCGAGAGTGATATCACGAGAGAGGAACGTGAACATGCGACTGTGCGCAGGCAGGAGGGTTCCTTGAGCAGAGCAAGTCTTGAGGCTTTGTTTTCTTACATCCGAAGGTTTTTCGCAGACGTCAACGATTGGCGCATGGGGGTGAGCACCTTATCCAGCTCGATAGCCTTGTAAGACACCGGCTGGGGTATGCCGGTCAATCTTGCTGCCTGGCTCAGAGCGGCCACATTCTTCGGATTGCTCGCAGCAACCACAGTGCCGATCCGTGAGCCGACAGCGGTGATACCCAGCGCCAGTGAAACCCACCCCAAAGGCTCCAGAAATGGCGAATCGGGGGCGACCTCGCCGAGGATAATCCGGGCCAGCCCCGTAGTGCTGGCTGCCACCGCGCCCGACGCCGCAAGCATCGTGGAGAAGGAGCCGGCACTGACATAGCCGAGATTGGCGGCAAGGAAAGCAGCCTTCAAAGATAACGAAGGAAGCATGGTGACGCCTGCCGTCATTATCGCGACCACACTGAGCCCCAAGGCAACGATTACCTGCCATGACAAATGCCCCGTGGGGTCAATGTGATTGACCGGATCTCCCAGGCAATAGGCATAAGGATTCACGCCACCCTCGCCAAACGGGCTCAAACTGTCCGGACTGTTGAAACGCATCAGTACCGGGTTGTAGGCGCGATACCCCTTGCCCAACAGATAATGGCCCGTGACGGGATCGGGGCGTTCACCGTTGAAACCGGGCAGGTCGCCAAGCGGCGCATGATGACCGTACGGTGCATAAGCGATGGCGGTGCGCTGCCCCGATGTTGCCGCATGGAGCACGCTGCCTGGCTGATCGGTGCTGGTCAGGGTCGTAGCGAGGACTTTGCCGATCATCGTTTGCAGTGCCAGCAACTGATTCTCACGGTGGAAAAAAGTGCGCTGCCTGGCACCCTGGATTTCGTTGGCCAGCCTGTCGACGCGGTAGAAAGACCGGGTGACCGAATCGGCAAACGGCGTGCGGGTCGCGAGTCGATCCAGCGGGTCATATTCATAGCGGCACAAGGCAATTTTATGAGGCATGGCGAGTGACCATTCTGAACAATATGTACGAGCAAGGCTGGCCTCACCCACACCTTCACAATGAACCCACATGCGGATATTGGCTACTCGTAGAAATGACAGTTGCAAGCAGGAAAACTCGCACAGAAGAAGGGCAAAACGACTTTCGCTTTTCAGCATAAAGATGACACATAGCCATTATGCGCAAGAAGTTGCGCACTTTTCTGTGGATAACCTGTGATCAGTTCTCTCTGACTCACGCCGT
>NZ_JAIGPJ010000054.1:0-23630 GCF_019719005.1 Pseudomonas cichorii | reverse complement strand
AGACTTCGACACGGCCAAGCTTTTTAGCGAAAAATACCGGCTAAAAGCTTGACCGTGAACAGAGTATCTACCGGGGTTGCTGTTCAGCTCTTTGGTAGCGAGCAGCAGCCCAGTTGATTGAGGATGCGATACGCCATGCGAACCCGTGCTTCATTGGGGTAGTTCTTGTTGGCAAGGATCACGATGCCGAGCTTCTTGCCGGGTACAAACGCGATGTATCCACCAAAGCCATTGGTTGAACCGGTCTTGTTGATCCAGACGTCTTGCTGCGCAGCAAGGGGGGGATTCAAGGCGGTGGCGGGCTGGGTTTCATAGGCCATCTTGCTGGAGTTGCCTTCAAGCAGCGTCTCCAGTCTGACGGGGAGTGTGTACTGCTCCCAGATCAGGTCCTGGGTCATGGGGCCGGATGTGAAGTAGCCGGTTCGGGTATCGGCGAGGGCGCGTTGCAGCGCAGGCGCTGTCTGCACAATGCCCATGTTCGCTTCGACAAAACGGATCAGGTCACCGCTGCCGGACTTCATGCCATAGGCTTCGGCGGCCAGCACGCCGGGGTTGAGCCTGACGGGCTCGTCCTGCTTGTTGTAACCCCGCGCATACCAGGACTGCCGGTTGGCGGGCACATCGAGGTAGCTGTTGGTCATGCCCAGAGCCGGGAACAGATGTTGCTCCATCGCTGTGTTGAACGGCAGCTTCATGCTGCTGGCCGCTATCATGCCCAGCAAGCCGATACTGGGGTTGGCATAGCTGCGGTGAGCACCCGGCAGGTAGTGCGGTTGCCAGGCCTTGAAGTAACTCATCATCTGCCCGTTGTCCCGTATCGCTTCGGGAAACTGCAATGGAAAGCCACCGGCGGTATGGGTGCCCAAGTGGAAAAGCGGCACCTTGCCCAACCGGCTGCCGTACAACTGCGGCACGTAGGTGTCGATGCTGTCTGTCAGGGAAAGCTGGCCGTTGGCTTGAGCCCAGGTGGCCAGGGTTGCGGTGAAGAGCTTGCTGATCGAGCCCAGTTCAAACAGCGTGTCGTTGCTGACTTTCTCCTGGATGTCTCTGGACGAAACCCCGTATTCATAGAAGCGCCGCTGGCCATTATCGGTGACGGCAATGGCCATGCCGGGGATGTTGTACTGCTGCATGACGCTCATGACTTCGGCATGCACGGTTTTATCAAGATCCGGCGTCTTGCTCTCGGCAACGGCGACGCTGCTGGCCATGAGCAGCAGTACCGATGCAACACATGTCTGGGTCCATTGCATTTAAAGCTTCCTCGTCTTCGCTGAGGGCGCAGACCCTACCATTTGCACGAAAGGGCTCAATAAACGTTCTTTCTCAAGATATGACCCATGTGTTTCAGATTGCTCAGTGGTCATGGGCTCCGGCGCGCTTGAGCAGTTTCTTGCAGCGTTCGGACAGATGGATTACGCGCAGGTGTTTACCGGCATTGCTGTAGCGTTCGCGCAGGGTTTTGAGTGCGGCAATGGCCGAGTAGTCGACGAAGTTCAGGTGACGGCAGTCAACGGTGACAGCCTGCGGGTCACTGGCCGGGTCGAACTGGTTGAGAAAGCGTGCGGTGGACGCGAAGAACAGGGTGCCATGCATCAGGTAAATCTTGCTGCCGTCCTGTTCCAGGTGCGTGTCGGCGTAAAGCTCGCGGGCCTGCTGCCAGGCAAAGTTGAGGGCTGCGATGATGACGCCGAACACGACGGCGGCAGCCAGATCGGTGAGCACGGTGACGATGGTTACGGCGATGATCGCCAGTACGTCGTTCACGGGGATCTTGTGCAGGACCCGCAACGAGGCCCAGGCAAAGGTCTGCTGGGACACCACGAACATCACGCCCACCAGCGCCGCCAGCGGGATGCGCTCGATCAGCGGCGACAGAAACAGCACGAACATCAGGATCATCACGCCCGCCACCACGCCGGACAGTCGACCACGCCCGCCGGAACTGAGGTTGATGGCGGTCTGGCCGATCATCGCGCAACCGCCCATGCCGCCGCAGAAACCGGACACCATGTTGGCCGCGCCCAGGGCCATGCACTCGCGGTTGGAATGGCCACGGGTTTCGGTGATTTCATCGGTGAGGTTCAGGGTCAGCAGGGTTTCCAGCAGGCCAACTATCGCCATCAGCACGGCATAGGGCATCACGATCTGCAGGGTTTCCAGGTTCCACGGGATATCCGGCAAGGCCAGTGACGGCAGGCCACCGGCAATGTGCGCCATGTCGCCCAGGGTGCGGGTCGGCAGTTCCAGCAGGTACACCAGCAGACCGACACTGAGGATCGCCACCAGCGCGGGCGGCACGGCGCGGGTCAGGCGGGGCAGCAGATAGACAATGGCCATGGTCAGGGCAACCAGCCCTAGCATCAGGTACAGGCTATTGCCGCTGAGCCAGGCTTCGCCGCTCTTGAAGTGCTCCATTTGCGCCAGGGCAATGACAATCGCCAGGCCGTTGACGAAGCCGAGCATGACCGAGTACGGCACCATGCGCACCAGCTTGCCCAGGCGCAGCAGGCCGAAGGCGATCATGATCAACCCGCCCAGTATCACCGTGGCGAGCAGGTACTGCGCGCCGTGTTGCACCACCAGCGCCACGATCACCACGGCCATGGAACCTGCCGCGCCGGAAATCATCCCCGGTCGCCCGCCGAACAGGGCGGTCAGGGTGCAGATGATGAACGCGCCATAAAGGCCCATCAGCGGGTTGAGATGCGCCACCAGGGCGAAGGCGATGCACTCGGGCACCAGGGCAAAGGAAGTGGTGAGTCCGGCCAGGACTTCAGTGCGCATACGGAGTGGTTTCATGACTTACCTGAGGACGAACGTACTGCGTCACAGCCGTCGGCATACAAAAGAAGGGTGCAGATGTTACGAAATCTGCGTTTGACCGACCAGTTAAAAAGTCGTCATGAGCGACTATCATCTGCCTCGTGCTTCTATATGCTGGCAAATTTTCTCCAAGTCTAAGGTGCGTTTTCGATGGATGTCGTGTCTCCTCTGGATGCTTATGAACGAGCGGTCCAGCGTGGTTTTCAGCCTGACGAGGCGCAACTTCAGGCTGCCCGACAATTGCAGGCGTGCTATGTGGCGCTGGCGCAGAAAGGCGCGAAACCTCGAGGCGTTTATCTGTGGGGGCCGGTCGGGCGCGGCAAGACCTGGCTGATGGACCGTTTTTTCGAGAGCCTGAGCGTGCCGGCCCGGCGTCAGCATTTTCATCACTTCATGCGCTGGGTCCACAAGCGCATGTTCGAGCTGATGGGCACGGCCCAGCCGTTGAAAGTCGTGGCTCAGGAGTTGGGCCGCGAGGTGCGGGTGCTGTGTTTCGATGAGCTGTTTGTCACCGATATCGGCGATGCGGTGATTCTTGGCGGCTTGTTGCAGGTGATGTTCGAGGAAGGCGTGGTGCTGGTCTGTACCTCCAACCAGCCACCGGAGCAGTTGTACAGCCACGGCCATAACCGCGAGCGCTTTCTGCCTGCCATTGCCGCGATTCAGCATTACATGGATGTGGTGACGGTGGACGGCGGCGAAGATCATCGCTTGCATCCCGGCCAGTTGCACCAGCGTTACTGGGTGGCTGAACCCGGACAAGCCAGTGCGCTGGGGGATATCTTCAAGGCTTTGAGCGGAGGGCAGACAGCCTATGATTCGCAGGTAATGCTCGGTTATCGCAGCATCAACGTGGTGCAGCACACCGACACGACGGTCTGGTGCCGCTATCGCGACCTGTGCGAACAACCGCTGGCGGCCATGGATTTCATTGCGTTGTGCGATCGCTTCTCGGCGATTCTGCTCAGCGAAGTCCCGGCCTTGAGCGCCGCCCAGCGTGAATCGAAGATTGCCCGTGGTACCGAAGACGGTGTCGAGCAAGTGGCGGCGGGGGATCGGCAATTGCCGCAACTGTCACCCAACGACGACGGCGTGCGGCGCTTCATTGCCCTAGTGGACGAGTGCTACGACCGGCGTATCCCGCTGTATATCGAGGCGCAGACTTCCATGGATGAGTTGTACACCCAGGGTTATCTATCATTTGCCTTTCGCCGCACTCTCAGTCGCTTGCAGGAAATGCAACTGGAGCGTTTTACCGGGCATTGATCAGTCAGGCGCTCAGGCAGCATCCCGACGACGCTGTGCCAGCATATGCCGGGCGCCTTCGATGACCAGCACCACGACGGCCAGCCAGATCGGCAGGTAGGTCAGCCATTCATCACGGCCAATGCTTTCACCCAGCAGCAGCGCGACACACACCAGCAGTACGGGCTCCACATAGCTGAGCAGGCCGAACAGACTGAACGGCAGAATGCGGCTGGAAAGGATGTAGCTGATCAGGGCCGAGGCGCTGATGATGCCCAGCAACGGGATCAGAAAGTAGAGTTTGGGTTCGGCCTGAGCCGCCATCGGATTGCCATTGGCAATAAACCACAGGCCGATGGGCAGCATGAACAGCATGTCGAACCACAGCCCGCCCAGGTTATCGGTCTTGAGCTTGCGTCGCAGGACGAAGTAGAGCGGATAACCCAGCGCTACCAGCAGGGTTTCCCAGGAAAAACTGCCCAGCCGCCACAGTTCGTGGCTCACGCCGATCAGGGCTAGCGAAGCGGCGATCTTCTGCAGATGCGACAGATGTTCGCCGTACACGATACGGCCCGTGGCGATCATGGTCAGCGGCAGCAGGAAATAACCCAGGGACACTTCCAGGCTGCGCCCGTGCAATGGCGCCCACATGAAGATCAGCAGTTGCGCGCCCAGCAGCAGCGAAGACAGCAGGATGCCAAACACCAGCAGCGGCTGACGCCAGATGCGCCCGGCCAGTGCCCGCACCAGCTTCCAGTCGCCACTGACCAGCATGAACAGAGTGGCGCACGGCACGGTCAGCAACATGCGCCAACCGAAGATTTCCTCGCCGGTCAGCGGTGTCATCAGTGAGGTATAGAAGTACATGACGGCGAACAACACCGACGCCATGACCGACAGCACGACACCTTTATACACAGCGGCCTCTTTGATGGATGGGCGAGCGGGATGCACTGCAAAGGTGCGTAGTCTAGTGCGAAGGTTTGAAAATAGCTGGAGTATTTCTGCTGCAAGGAGCGAATTCATTCGCGAACTTCTCGCGAATGAATTCGCTCCTACACGGTCTGCAATAGTCTCTGACTTTGCTAGGCTGTCGGGCTCGCCAGCACGATTCTGTCTGGTGTTCTCAAGGAGCTTGCATGACCTCTTTCAGCCACGAGGCCCCGATAGCAAAGGCCCGGCAGGAGCAGTCTTCCACCCGGATAGCGTTTTTCATTGCAGGTTTCAGCGTCGCCTCCTGGGCACCTCTGGTTCCTTATGCCAAGGCCCGGATCGGTCTGGATGACGGCACGCTGGGTTTGTTGTTGCTGTGTCTGGGCATGGGCTCGATTCTGTCCATGCCACTGGCGGGTGCGTTGGCGTCGCGTTACGGCTGCCGCCGCTTGCTGGTTATTTCGACCTTGTTGATCTGTCTGTGCCTGCCTTTACTGGCCACGGTTTCCAGCCTGCCGCTGCTGGTGGCGACCCTGTTTCTGTTCGGTGCGAGCATGGGCGGCGTGGATTGCACGGCCAATATTCAGGCGGTCATTGTCGAGCGGGCCAGCGGCAAGACCATGATGTCGGGCTTTCATGGCCTGTTCAGCCTGGGCGGTATTGTCGGGGCCGGTGGCGTCAGCATCTTGCTGACCCTGGGGGCTTCGCCGCTGGTGGCGATGCTGGTGGTGGTTGTGCTGACACTTGCCGCACTGGCCAAGGCCGCGCCGCATCTGTTGCCTTATGGCAGCAAGTCCGAGGGGCCTGCCTTCGCGATTCCCCGTGGCGTGGTGCTGTTTATCGGCCTGCTGTGCTTCACCGTGTTTCTCGCCGAAGGGGCGATGCTCGACTGGAGCGCGGTGTTCCTCAGCTCGCTGCGGGGTGTTGAAACGTCCTACGCCGGGCTGGGTTACGCCGTATTTGCCGTGACCATGACCTTGGGGCGTCTGTTTGGCGATGCTGTCGTGCGGCGTGTCGGTTCCAACCGGATCATCATTCTGGGCGGGCTGTGCGCCGCCAGTGGTCTGGCGATTGCCACGCTGGTGCCAGCCTGGGAAGCGGCCTTGCTGGGCTATGCGCTGGTGGGGGCCGGTTGCTCGAATATCGTACCAGTCTGCTACAGCGCAGTTGGTCGGCAGACCACCATGCCGGAAAGCGTCGCAATCCCGGCCATCACCACGGTCGGTTACGCCGGGATTCTGGTCGGGCCGGCTGCCATCGGCTTCATTGCCCATGTCAGCAGCCTGGAGCTGGCGTTCATGATCGTTGCCGTGATGTTGCTGGGGGTGGCGATCAGTGGCAGCCAGCTCAAGACCTGAGACGTTTACAACCTACAGCTTGCGCGCCATGCCCGACACTCGGATCGAACTGCCGATCTGCTCCGGGATTTCGGCGCGCAGGCGTGATGGGCTGCCCATATCTTCGCCTTGCAGAATGTCGATGACGCCACCGTGGGGCCAGCCGATATCACGCAGGTAACCGCCCAGCGCTGCCGTTGCTGCGCCGGTGGCCGGGTCTTCGTAGACACCGCCGAAGGCGAACGGATTGCGGGTATGGAAGAACTGCTCGGTTTCGGCAAACACCAGCACGATGGTTGCCCAGCCTTCGCGCACCATCAACTGACGTCCGGCTTCCTGGTCGTACTGCATGGCCTTGAGCTTTGAGCGACTGTTGAGCGCCAGCACCAGATGCCCGGCTCCGCCATTGATCGCCGCAGGTGGAATGCGCTCATCCAGATCACTGCGCTCATAGCCGAACAGCGCCAGGGCTTCTTCCAGCAATAGCGGGCTGATGGCTTTGCTGTGAGTAGGGGGCGATTGCAGAGCGGCTGAGGTCAGTTCGCCACGGGCATGGCCTTCGACCGTGATCTGCGCCTGATTGAGGGTGAGATTGAACAGCCCGTCGCCTTGCTGCCCGGCCAGTGCAGCGCCCAGGGCAATGGTGGCATGGCCGCAGAAGGGCACTTCAGCCAGTGGCGAGAAATAACGCACTCGCCAGCCGCCATCAAGCGGAGCGGCGAAAGCCGTTTCCGAAAAGCCGACCTCGGCGGCAATGCGCTGCATGGTGCTTTCATCGGGCAGTGCATCACCAATCCATACGCCTGCCGGGTTGCCGCCTTGATCGCCATCGCTGAAGGCAGCCAGTTTGAGAATTTCCGTGGTCATGTCGGGCAGACCTTATCGTCACTGTGGGCCGATGATTGTGCCCGAACCCCTTCACTGCAATCCAACGGCAAATGCATTCAGGACCGTGAGGCCAAGCCGTCTCTGGACAGACGGCGCTGCATGACCCGCTCGCGCACGAGGTCGTAGGCCCAGTTGAACAGCATGGTGTAAGGCAGGAAAAACAGCAGCACGCCAATATCCAGCCAGAAGGCCTGCATCATGCTGATGGACAGCCACCAGGCGGCCAGCGGCACGATGGCCAGAATCAGACCGCCCTCGAAACACACGGCATGCATCGCCCGGGCCGTGAAGGTCATGGCAAAGCCTGTCTTGCGCCGGATGCGGTCGAAGAGGGCATTGAACAGCATGTTCCAGAGCATCGCTGCGGTGGAAATCATCACCGTCAGGGCGCCCATCTTGCCCAGCGACTCATCCATGATCCAGGCCAGCAATGGCGCACAGATGATCAGACCAATCAGCTCGAAGAGCAGTGCATGCAGGATGCGCTCTCTGAGCGATTTGACAGGCACGTTCGTTGATTCGGCAGTGCTCTGACTTGTCTGTTCCATGGCAAATCTCACCTCTGTGGTCATAGGAGGCTGCATTTTCATCGGTCATTGCGCTAAAGTGAAAATCGTTTCCATCGGGAAAACCGATAGAAGGATGCCCATGAGTTTTTCACCCGAAGCCCTCGAAGCCTTTGCCCAGATTGTCGAACTGGGTTCTTTCAGCGCCGCCGCCCGTCGTCTGGGCAAGAGCCAGTCCACCATCAGCGAAGCCATTGCCCGGCTGGAAATCGATCTTGGGGTGGAACTGTTCGACCGTTCCACCCGTCAGCCGGTCCTGACCGAAGCGGGCAAGGCCATGCTGGGGCGCGTCGAAGATGTGCTCAGTGCTTCGGATCGCTTGCGCCGCACCGCCGGGCGTCTGGCGGCAGGTGCCGAGCCGCGCCTGACTCTGGTGCTGTCCGATGCCAACCAGTTTTCTGAGTTCGAAGTGCGTATGACGGAACTGGACCAGCGCTTTCCCGAACTGGAGCTGGAGTGCGTGTTTGCCGAGCACGGCGATGCGATCAACCTGATCCAGTCGGGCAGGGCGTCTCTGGGACTGCTGTCGGCACAGGCGAGCTACCCGCCGGAAATCGGCCACGCGACCATTGTCGAGCGTGCGGACTTCGGTCTGTTCGTCGCCCACACCCATCCGCTTGCTGCGCTGGAGCAGGTCAATTATCAGCAACTGTCCGAATACCGGGCGCTGCGCCTCAATACCTTGATTGACCACAGCATCCCCACCGACGACTTGCCGACCAGTGGCTACAGCAACTGGTCGGCGCCCAATTATCTGTTGTTGATGGACATGGCGGGATTCGGCTTTGGCTGGTCGGCTTTGCCGCGCTGGCTGGTGTCGCGCTACGCCAGTGGGCTGCTGAAGGAACTCAAGGTGCCCGGCTGGCCGCGCAGTTCGGCGGTGGATGTGATCTGGTCACGCCAGCGCAGCCTGGGACCGGCAGGGTCGTGGCTGCTGGAGACGCTGGTGCCTGCGTAAATGCGATGTTTTCTACAGGCAAATAAAAACCCGCCGAAGCGGGTTTTCCAAAGACCATTCCAACTCCCTGCCGGCAGCCCTCCGGGCCATGGTCGATCATCCTTGATCCTGGCGAACTTCCTGTTCACCAGTTGTTGGATCCAATCTTACGAGGCTTCGCGAAGGGCAAAAAGAGCGAATTGTCCTCAGTTCGTGTAAGTCTTTGGCTATACGTTGCCTGAAAATTCCCTGCTCCATCCTGGGTGTGGGATGCCAGAGCGGTGGTCCGCTTGGCTTTATAAGGGAGAAGGCTTTGCTTGATTACAGGCATGCTACTTGTCTGGTTTGGGTCAGTTTTTTGCCATCGCTGTCGATAAGCGCTATGTGCAGATCCGCGCCAGAGTTTTTCTCAATCAATGTATAACGCTGGTCAGCCATGAAGTTGTCATAAGCGAGAGTCGCCACGCAACGGCGCTGACTTTGTTGGTAGCCCATTTGCACAAGGCCCAACTCCAGTTCGTGTTTCCCTTCCGATACCTGGAACTGCGTCAGGCTTTGGGCGCGCTCCTGATCCAGCCGCCTGGCGGTCATTTCATTGCCGGTCTGCGCCTGTAGATGAACGACGGATTCACCCTTTTTGATAGCCGGAGGCTGTGTGGAACAGGCGGCCAGAATCAATATTGAAAACATGAGTAACGTGGATTTAAATAAGTTCATAGTATGACTTCTCTGTTAAATGATAGAGGTGGGTGGTTTATATAAAGTCAATGTTAATGACTGCATTAAAAGTGCATGTATTGCCAAAAGCAGGGCGCGTTGGTTTTCTTGAGCTATCAGCCAAGTCTGTAACTTGAAGTTTTCGTATTATGTTGGAGTCGGCTTATTCTATTCGGGAGCGTCTTCTGCCGCATCGCAAGAGGCTGCAAGGCGCTATGCACAGGATTGGATAATCCCGGCGTCGCGTCATTCGGCTTGAAAGGATTTGCAGGCCTGGTATGACGTGATGCTCACACCGAAATCGGCTGTGTGCTCACTGAACCTTGTTTCGGGAGAGGCGAGGTGACCGCTTGCTGAAAACCGGCTTTCACTTTTCTACAGGCAAATAAAAACCCGCCGAAGCGGGTTTTTCCAAAGACCATTCCAACTCCCTGCCGGCAGCCCTCCGGGCCATGGTCGATCGTCCTTGATCCTGGCGAACTCCCTGTTCACCAGTTGTTGGATCCAATAATACGAGCCTTCGTGAAGGGTAAAAAGAGCGAGTTGTCCTCGGCTCGTGTAAGCCTTTGGCTATACGTTGGCTGTGAAATTTTCCATGGCCTATGATCAACCGGCTCTTCAGGGCTCTGGTCCGATACCTCAAGCTGATATCATTCACGTGTTCACACGCTGAGTAGAAAACATGAATCGTCGTAAAAAGATCCAGCAGCTATTGAAGGCTCACGCCAAGAAGGCCAGTGCCAAATTGGCACCCAAGAGCAAGCCTAAATACATCTGCAAGGCTGACCGATTGAAAATGGCTGCTGAATCCGCTCAAGAGACGGTCCCTGCAGGTTTGCAGTGAGGGAGATGAGGCGCTGAGCCATCAGGGTCACTTTTCTGCAGGCAAATAAAAACCCGCCGAAGCGGGTTTTTCCAAAGACCATTCCAACTCCCTGTCGGCAGCCCTCCGGGCCATGGTCGATCGTCCTTGATCCTGGCGAACTCCTTGTTCACCAGTTGTTGGATCCAATAATACGAGGCTTCACGATAGGCAAAAAGAGCGAATTGTCTCCGGCTCGTGTAAGCCTTTGGCTATACGTTGGCTCTGAAGTGCACTGTCTCCCATCCGATCGTGGGCGCGGGCGGCGATCCTCTCAGCTTGAACGCCTGTGCAATATCAGCGAAGCTGCCGCCGCATCAATCAATGGATATAGGGACGTGGTGCATGGCGCTCAGGGTGATGGTGGTCGGCGGTTATGGAAATTTCGGCAGCATCATTTGCCGTCATCTCGCTGCTGTACCCGATATCGAACTGGTCATTACAGGGCGTGATGCTCAAAAGCTGGCTCATAAGGTCGAGGCAGTTGGGCGGCAGTCAGGCAAGGCCGTGCAAGGCTGGTGCGGCAACGCCATGGGCGCTGACTTGAAACCCGCTCTGCTGCAAATGGGCATCCAGTGGGTGATTCACACGGCTGGCCCGTTTCAGGGGCAATCCTATGCCATTGCCGAGTCCTGTATCGAGGCCGGGGTCAATTACTGCGATTTGTCCGACTGCCGCCACTTCGTCAACGACATTGCAGCGCTCGATGCGCGAGCCAGGGCGGCAGGCGTGGCGATCTTCAGTGGTTGCAGCTCGGTGCCTTCGCTGTCTTCGGCCATCATCGATGAACACCGCCATCGCTTTACCCGCATCGACACCATCAACCACGGCATCACGTCCTCGGCGAAAATGCCGGGCCTGTCGACTATCGAAGGCGTGCTGGCTTACGCCGGCAAACCGATCAACCAGCTCAGGAAAGGGCAGGTGCATCCCGTCCCCGGCTGGCAGGGCCTGACCTTGCGCAAGATGCCGATGATGGGCACCCGGCTTCTGGCCAATGTCGATGTGCCTGACATGGATATCTTTGCCGGGCGCTATGGTGCCAGGAACCTGAGCTTCAAGGCCGGATCGGGTTTGAAACTCGGAGGCGTTGCCAACTACTTGCTGGCTCTAGCGGTAAAAGTGGGTTTGATTCGTTCCGTTCCAGCATGGGCCGCGAGGCTGCATCGTTGGGGGACGAGGTTCGAGGGTTTTGGTGATGGCAAAAGTGCGATGTTCATCGATGTGCACGGCCTTGACCATGACGCCAGGCCACTCTTGATGACCGTGCAATTGACGGCCTCCAATGACAAGGGGCCGGAAATCCCCAGTTGCGCAGCTGTCGCCCTGATGGAAAAGGTCAATCGTGGCTACAGGCCTGAACCTGGTGCCCGAGCCTGCGTGGGTGAGATCACCGTTGACGAGTACTTGGCGGCGATCAACGAGCCTTTGAATATCCACATGTCAGTGCAGTTTTCTGACAAGCAGCGCTGACCGATGACTTACCTTCTCCTGAAGTACACCCACATCATTGCGGCGATTTTCCTGTTTGGTTTCGGCATGGGTTCTTACCTGTACCTGATCGCCGCCAGCCGCACCGCGAACCCGCACGTCATCGCCCATGTCGCCAGAATGGTGGTGTGCTTCGACACCTGGATTACTACCCCAGCGGGGTTTGTACAGATCATCACCGGCTACCTGCTGACCCGGCTCATGGGCCTGCCCCTGACCACGGAATGGGTCCTGACCTCGCTGGTGATTTTCCTGTGCGTCGGCTCACTCTGGCTGCCGGTGCTGGTCCTGCAAAAACAATTGCAGGCCATGGCTATGGCAGCGGTTCACTCGGGTGCAGAGCTGGGAGCCGCGTATCAGTCGATCTACCGGAAGTGGTTCTGGATGGGCGTACTGGGGTTTGCGGGCATGTTCGTTATCGTGCTGATCATGGTGACGAAGATGGTGCCATGGCAGGTGGTGGGGATGTTTGGGTGAGGTGCCGACCAGTCAAGGCATAACTGTCACTTGTGGGAGGGGCCTTGGCCGCGACGACCTGCTTACAGGCAACACATTTTCAGCGCCTGAAAGCCAAAGTCGCCAGCAAGTTGCCTCCTATAAAGTAGTTCATTGACCTTGATTGGAAGAGCTGCCGCATAATCCTGGACTTATGCGACATCTCAATACCTCACTCGGGCCGGCCTGCAAAGACTTCCTTGGCCGCACACAATCCGTTGAGCGCAGCAGGAAAACCTGCATAAACCGCCATCTGCATCAGTATTTCGGTGATTTCTGCCTGTGAAAGCCCGACATTCAGAGCCGCTTCAATATGCACTTTCAGTTGCGGCGTTGCGGTGCCCATGGCGGCTAACGCTGCGACTGTAGCAATCTCCCGATCCCGTACACTCAAGCCGGGGCGCGAGTAGATGTCGCCAAAGGGAAACTCGAACAGGTAAGTGGCAAAATCGGGGGCAATATCGGTGAGTGCGGCAATCACTTTATGCCCGGCTTCGCCGTCGATTTCGGCAAGTGCCCGTTTACCTCGTTCCAGTCGACTTTCGTCTGCGTAGGGGCGGTGGGGTGTCATATTCATTGATCCTCTGTGCTTGATCGCCATAACCGGCGATCTTGGTATCGAGGACGAGCAGGCAGGCTGAGAGTTCGGCCACTTTGGCATGTACGGACTCACGATGTTGTTCAAGCATTTCGCAACGTTCGGCTTCCGTTTCGATACCGCGCTCGCGCAGGCTTGCATAGCGCAGCATTTCCTTAATCGGCATCCCGGTGTTTTTCAAGCGACCAAGAAATTCGATCCAGACCAGAATCGATGCGTCATAGTTACGCTGGCTCGACCCGTCGCGTCTGGCATAAGGAAGCAATCCAATGCGCTCGTAATAACGAATCGTGTGTGCCGAAAGCCCCGAGCGTTCAGCCAGTTCACCTATCTTCATATCCACCTTCTCGTCCAGGCACCCCACACGTTAATACTTTGAGTGCGCTCTAAGTCAAGCGGCTTGCTCAAAGGCATTTCTGCTGTCTGGGCGCCCCACGGACTCGCATTGATATGAGAATCATTATCAATTATTATCGCCGCTTCTTTGGGGAGGCAAGTCGTGGGCGAGGATCGTATAGGGCTTCTCTATGCAGAGCACAATAGCTGGCTGACGGGCTGGCTTTATCGTCGCCTGGGTTGCAACAGCCAGGCGGCGGATCTGGCGCAGGATACTTTCCTGCGCATCCTCACTTCCCAGCGCAGAACCGGCGAAACCCTGACTCTGGACCGCCCACGAGCCTATCTGGCGACGGTGGGTCAGCGGCTGGTGTGCGACTATTTCCGTCGCCAGTCCCTGGAGCGGGCCTATCTCGACATGCTCGCCACGATGCCCGAGGCTTTTGCCCTGTCGCCGGAAGAGCAATGGCAGATGCGCGAAACCCTGTTCCAGCTCGACGCCTTGCTCGACCGCTTGAAGCCCGTCGTGCGGGCGGTATTTCTACTGGCACAGATCGATGGCCTGACCTATGTGCAGATCGCCCGCGAGCTGGGCATTGGCGAGCGCACGGTCAAGCGCCATATGGCCACTGCCTTTGAAGCCTGCATCCTGAGCGACGTGTCGTTTTAATGTCCGCGCAGGCCCCGATCAGTCGTGACGTCGCACGCCAGGCCGCCCATTGGCTTGTGCTGATGCATGAGCAGCCACTGAACCCGGCGCAACAGCAGGCCTGTGCGCGCTGGCGTGCGACCGACCCCGAACATGAGCGCGCCTGGCAGCGGGTGCAGCATGTGCAACAACAGCTCGGCGGTCTGCCGCCCGCCATCGCCATGGGCACCCTCAATCGCGAACGACGTCAGGCCTTGAAGACGCTGCTTGTTTTGGCCGCCATGTCTCCCGCCGTCTACCTTGGCTACCGCTTTGGCAACGAGCAGGGCTGGATGGCCGACTACCGCACCCGCACAGGCGAACGGCAGCAACTGACACTCGCTGACGGAAGCGTGGTCGACCTCAACACCGACAGCGCCATTGACGTGCGATTCGATGCCGGGCAGCGGTTGATCCGCTTGGTGCGCGGCGAGATATTGATCAGCACCGGCGTCGATACACGCCCTCTACGGGTGGCCAGTGAACAAGGGCTCATGGAGCCTTTGGGGACGCGCTTCAGTGTGCGCCAGCTCAGTGGCACCACACAGCTGGCGGTGCTGCAAGGCCGGGTTCGGGCCACGCCTGCGCACACCGCGTCACACGTTGTAGAGTCAGGCGAGCAAGTGTCTTTCAGCGTTGACGCCTTCGGCCCTTTACGGCCGGCCAGCGAGCTGGCTACCCGCTGGACCCAAGGCGAACTAGTGGCTGAGAACTTGCCGCTGAGCGACTTCCTCCAGGAACTGAACCGTTATCGCCCCGGTCGGCTGCACTGTGACGACAGCGCCTCGGCGTTGCGGATCAGTGGCGGCTTTCAGCTCGACAACAGCGACGCCATTCTCGCCGCGTTGCCGACCACGCTCCCGGTGACAGTGAGTTATCGAACCCGCTATTGGGTGACGGTGAGCAAAGCGTGATTTTTTCACACCGTCTTTTTGGCCCGTTTTTTCACGGTGCTCGTCCTTAGTAGTGAATCTGTAATCACCAAAGGACATTTTGCTCCATGGCTCATCCCCGTATCCCGTGTGCAACCACACGCAACAGGCTCGCATTGTCATTGCTGACTCTTGCCCTGGCCGCCCAGCCGCTGTGTGCCCAGGCAGACGGGGCGACACGGTATTACAACGTCCAGGCAGCGAGCCTGTCCCAGGCGCTGGCCGGTTTCAGTTCGCAGGCGAAAATCACTGTGCAATTCGCCCCGGAGCTGGCTCAGGGCTTGAGCTCACCGGGATTGGAGGGTGATTACAGCGCGGAGCAAGGCCTCGCCAGACTGCTGGCCGGTTCCGGGCTTGAGGCTGTGCAACTGGGCGATCGGGTGTATGGGTTGGTTAAAGTCAGTACCGAGGCTGGCACGCTAACGATGCCCAATGTCGATATCAACGCCCGCACCACGGCCGAAGGTTCGGAAGCCTCAGGCTATGTGAGCGAAAACATCAGCAATGTCGGCGCTCTGGGCGGCATGAAACTGCAAGACACGCCTTACTCCATGAGCGTGACCTCCCAGGCGCTGCTCAAGAACATGCAGGCCACCTCGACCGACGACGTATTCAAACGCAACCCCTTCGCCCAGCTTTACTCCCCGAAAACCGCCGGCTACGCCAGTGCTATCACCATTCGCGGTTTCGGCGGCTCGTCCAGCCTGAACATCGCCAACGACGGCCTGCGCTTCAGCACACTTGCCGATGGCGGCAACTTCATCGAAGACACCGAACAACTGGAAGTGGTAACCGGCCTCACCGGTTTCCTGTATGGTCCGGCGTCCCCAGGCGGGTTGGCCAACTACGTGCTCAAACGGCCGACCTATGAGCGCTACAACAGCGTCACACTCGGCAATGCGGGTGGCGAAAACTACTACCTGCACGGCGACTTCGGCGGCCCCATCGATAGCGAAGGCAAATTCGCGTACCGACTCAACGTCCTGACTCAGGATGGCGAAACCGCCCTCGACCTGCAGAAGCGTCGTCGGCAGATGGTCAGCCTGGCACTGGACTGGAACGTCAACGACGACCTGCAGATCCAGTTCGACGCCTCTCACAAGGAAAGCCAGACCCGCGGCCTGACCAGCTATTGGTTCTTCGCCAACGAAGCGTATCGCCCAAGCGCTTCATCACTGGATACCGACAAGCTTTACAGCCAGAAATGGGCCTTCTCCGACAACCAGACCGACAAGGCGGGCGTGCGGGCCAAATGGCGCTTGAACGACACGTTCAGCCTGCGTGCAGCCTTTGCCGCACAGCAATACACCCAGGAATACACCTACACCGGCCCGCAGATCGATGCGCCAGGCGTGTATACACAACCGCTGTTTGCTTTTGCCCCTCTGGAAACCCGCGAGTACTCAGGCTACCTGTTCCTCGACTCGCAGTTTGCGACCGGTTCGCTGGATCACAAGTTGACGCTGGGCTATCAGGGCAATACCGCACGCACCCTGATGTACACCGACCATACCCCGAGTCAGCAACAAACCTCAGTGACCGGCAGCGCCGTATCGCTCAGCCAGCAGCCGCAGGTGAGCAAGCCGGGTTATTCCATCGGGCATGGTGCCCGGCACCTCTCCAGTACCAGCGACACTCGCAACCTGTTGATCGGCGACATCATCACATTCAACGAACAGTGGTCGACCATTCTCGGCGCAACCCATACCCAGATCATCGCCTACACCAATAACTTCGCCACAACGACCACCACACCGCGCAAAACCGAATATGACAAAAGCCTGACCTCACCCAGCGTGTCGCTGATCTACAAGCCAGTGCCCTGGCTGACCACCTATGCCACCTACATCGAAGGTTTGCAAAGTGGCAGTGTCGCACCCGCCAACGCAATCAACGCCGGGACCGCCCTGGCGCCGCAGATCAGCGAACAATACGAAATCGGAGCCAAGGCCAGCCTCGGCGACACACTGGTGACGCTGGCGCTGTTCAACATCGAAAAGCCCAACGCCTTCCGCAACACGGCGCGTCTTTACGTCGCGGACGGCCTGCAGGAGAACAATGGCCTGGAGTTCAGCGTTACGGGCAAAGTTACCCCGCAATTGACGCTCGTCAGCGGCCTTACCCTGCTTGATCCCGAAGTGAAAAAGAGTGCCACCTCTGCAAACGACGGCAACTCACCCATCAACGTGGCCAAAAAACTGGCCAAGGTCTATGCCGAATACGACATCGCCTCCGCACCAGGCTTTGCCATAACCGGCGGTGCGTTCTACACCGGCAAGCAATACGCCGACGAAGCCAACAACTACACCTTGCCAGCCTTCACCACATTCGACGCCGGAGCCCGCTACCGCCTGCCGCTGGGCGACAACAGCCTGACCCTGCGGGCGAATGTGAGCAACCTGACGGACAAGAAGTATTGGCTCAATACAAGTTATCTGGGAGATCCGCGGACTATGGCTTTTTCGGCGCAGTTGGAGTTTTGATAACTCTGTAATCACAGGTGCATGAGGCTGGTCCTGAACGGCTACACCACCACCGTATCCGGCGATGTTATCAAGCTGAAAACTGCTAAATAATCAGCTTCCAGCTTTAGAAAGCCCGGTTCGCCGGGCTTCTTGTTTCTGGCAATTGAAGGGGCGGGCTACGCTTCGATTACACGAATCGGCGCAGTAATTTCCAGGCGGCTTCTGCTAGTCTGCCGGGCCAGTCAGCTAATAAGACGGCCCAATCAATGTTCACTATACGTGTCATGACCATGGACGATTACGACGCGGTCATCGACCTCATGAAGCGTACTCCAGGCATCTCCTTGCGTGATGCTGATTCTCGTGAATCCACCTCCAGATACTTAGAACGAAATCCCGGGATGAGCTTCGTTGCGGAAGTCGGAACTGTTCTCTGCGCTTGCATCATGTGTGGACATGACGGTCGCAGAGGATATTTGCAGCATCTGGTTGTCCTTCCCCAGTATCGGCGGCAAGGCATAGCAAATGCGTTGGTAGAGCATTGTCTTTCGAGTCTTGAGAAACACGGAATACTTAAATGTCATCTCGATGTTTTCAAGACCAACTCAATAGCTGCCAGCTATTGGCACAGCCAGGGTTGGCAGCTTAGGTCTGATATTGATCGGTATTCGTTTACCCGATCGGATAATGAGAACGTATGACTAATGCCGATCAGTCAAGGCACACACAAAACGTGTGGGAGGCAGCTTGCTGGCGAAAAAGCCTTGAAACCGGCAGATATTCTGCGCCTGTACACTGAAGTCGCCAGCAAGCTGCCTTCCACAAATTGATTTCAGCGCACTTCAATCCCGCACAGAGAACGATCAACCACTGTCTTGGCCAACTCCACCAGATGCACAACGGAAAGAGCCAGATGCCGCTGCGTGCCACTCAAATGGTCACTGCTTTCATAAGCGGTGGCGGCAGCGCAACTGAGCAGTTCCGAGGCGTAGCTCAGGGATTGTTCAAGCGTGGTGTTCGGGCTGGAAAGGGAAGGGCGATCAAGAGGTAAAGCGGGTTCGGCATTGAGCATGTCGGAGATTCCTAACGCTAAGAGAATGCTGTCTCCTGTCGCGACTAAACGAAAGGTGGCAGCCGTGCACAGGTTAGTCGACCGGGCGTTAGGATCCGGCGCACCCGAAGGTGCCCTGGGCACGGCCACCATAATGTGCAGACGAAAAAATCATCTGACTCTGGTGACACCATGCGCCTAACACAATTGGGCGACTAAACCCGATCACTGCGATGCAGCGACCGACGCACATTAGTGGCCTGACTGGGTGGGCGCAAGGGGGTGGGATTTTCTAGGAAATTTCGTTCGAGAGAAAGGGAAAAGTCGTGTGGGTTTGGGGGGGTGTAGTACGGATTGTCTTTATCCGATACGGGTAAGCTAAAGGGATGTTCACTGGCTAAGGGTCCCAATGCATTGTATTTTGGACAAAAGATCAGATTTTTGGCGCAGGATTTGCTTGTGCTATGGCTTGATCACGTCGCGGGTCAATTCGCAATCATTGATCATTTATTGATGCAGGCCTATAGTCCCTAAATCATGATGAGAGGTGAAAAATGGAGACGACGACGAAGGGATTTTTCGAAGAGCTAGCTTCTGATCCGGCTGGGGTTTTGGGCATAAGCGCCGAAATTGGTCCGGTTATTGCTGATTACCTAGAAAGTGCAATGTTAAGCCCAACTAGAGACGGGTTGGAGCAAGTTTCAGATGAGTTGATTTTTCTTTTTGAGAGCTTAATTAAGCGCGCTCCAAAAACATCAGTTGATTCAGTGCTAGGTGATGAATTTACTGATATTTGTAATCGTACGAGTTACATTTTAGGACAGGTCAGCTTTGCTCAGCTTTTGGCTTCTTCTGCTTTAGAGCATAAAGTGAGTAAGAAATTTTTAGAAGCTATGTCGGACAGCGTTAACCTAAAATATCTCACTGAAATGAGGGATGGGGAGAAGACTAACGTCGAGTTGTCCGAAAGAGTAAGTCAAACAGTTGAGAATGTAAGTCGTCGCTTAAAGAGGTTGCGCCAGCTTGGCATAACTGACTTTCGAAGAAATGGCGTCAGTGTTTTAAATTTTATTACACCATCCGCAATGTCTATTCTTGAGGAAGCTCATCCTAGGGCCGCAGAAAAAAAAATTACACCTGCTGCCGTGCAAAAAATTAAATGCGCAACTTCTAATCTTGATTCACATATGAATGCCTTCCAAAATTTTGGAGGGGCGAGAAGGTAATGAAAAATAAGCAGCCTGGAAAAATCGTAACTTTCTACTCTTATAAGGGTGGTGTAGGGCGTACCATGTCAATGGCAAACGTCGCTTTTTTAGCCGCTATCAACGGTAAGAAAGTACTGGTTATGGACTGGGATTTAGAAGCGCCAGGGTTGGCGTACTACTTTAGAGGATTACTTCAATCCACAGACGCAAAAGACATAAAAGAAGCATCGGGCTTGCTCGACATTCTATGGGATTGGAATTCGGGATTAATAGATGGTTTGTCTGATTCTGAGTTAGAAAAGCATTTTCTTAATATGTCTTCAGGTGCTGCTTATGAGGAAAAAGTTCATTCGCTAATTTCGGATGAGCTATTCTCGTTTCCTGTGCAGCTAGACTATATAAGTGCGGGCGGCCGCATGGTGGGACGAGACCAAGATGTAACCTATGAAGAAGCTCTAGCAAGGTTTTCTTGGACGGAATTTTTTGAAGAAAAAGGCGGCGGTTTTGTACTTGAGTCTTTAAGGAAGTGGTCAAAAGAAAAATATGATCTAATTTTAATAGATAGTCGAACTGGGTTCGCAGATGTTGCGGGTATATGCACGATGCAGATTCCTGATGAGGTGGCATTGTGCTTGGTTTTGAATCGGCAAAATATTGATGGTGTGGCAAGAGTTGCTGCTTCTATCCGAGACAAGCGTAAAGACGAAATATTCTTACGTGCAGTCCCCATGCGTGTAGCACGTGGCGAAACCTCTGAGGGAAGTGATGCTAAGGCAAGAGCTATTGCCGAGCTCACAAAAGTTGGTGGGTTTTCACCTCTTTCGATCCAGGATGATATTAAAAACTTATCCATCCCTGCTTATGAAGATGTTCCATTTTATGAAACTCTATCTCCATTTGTTGCCGCAGATCCAAGTTTTGATCTTTTAACATTTAACTATCTTAAGCTTGCCTCTGTTCTTGTTGGGGATGAGCTTTCTGTTCCAAATTTAGGGGTGGATGTTGTCGCGTTAATTAAAAGCAGGCTTGTTGCTAGGCATGCAACGGTTGAGTACTTAATTAACTTAAAAGAGGCTGAGCCAGAGCGAGCTATTTCTGAGCTTCAGCAATTGGTTGAGAGTGCTTATAATGCTGTTATGAATGACGAAGCGTTAGATTCAGATTATGTTATTGCACTAATTAACTCAAGTGAGCCAATTAGTGAAATGTCTGATGATCCATTTGAAGCGTCGAGCATAAAAAATCGTGTACTGGATTTGCTTAGGGCACTGAGTTTATTGGATCCCGATGCTTGGAAAGTGCTTCTTATAGATAAGCTAGAGGAGTTGGTAGAGTTTTCATTTTTCCTAGGCGGCGAGGAAGAGTTAGCTTTGCTAGAAGAGCTTGACATATTGATGTCTAGTTATGGTCAAGTGACTATGAGATTGCGTAGGATCGACTTTCGTCGGAAAGCTTGTAGAGTATTTATCAATCAGTCTGATTGGGACTTGTCTATGCAAACGATTGGTGAAATTCAGTCCCTAATTAAAGATCTTATTAATTCATCATCTAAATTGGCGCTGGATCAAATAAGCTCTTTGGGTGAGGCCCAAGTAGATGTGTTTTTACTACATGGCGATATAGAAATTGGTAAGCAGAATATAGAAGCGGCGCGTCAAACTTTTGAGAGAGGATTGAACGCAGCATATGCGGAAAATGTTGAAGTTCGGGACGAAATGAGTCGTCTGCGATTCGAGCTCCATGCGCGGTTAGCAGAGTTGCCACATTTAGTAATTAACGCAAAAGATGCTGCTCGCCATGCGTTACTTGCAGTTGCTATGGCTGGCATGGCTCAACGTACAGTGGTGAAGTTTTCGTCTTTGTCTCGGGCTATTTTAAGAAGTTCTGATGATCCAGCAAAAGTTTTAGTGTTTTGTGAAACGGTATTAAATATTTCTGATACGCGAAGCAGGATGTATTTCATTAACTATCACGGTCGTCATCCAAGTGTTGCTAGTGGATTTATACACTGTCTGTCTCAGTTGGTAGAGGCGCTGCTTGTTTTGGGGATGCATGAGCGTGTAATTTTCATTTGTTCAGAATTTTCAGACATGGTATCCAAAGTTCTCAAATCCCTTGAGCGGCGACGTCAAACAGTAGGGGAGAAGCAACAGGCAGTCATTACAGAACGGCTGATTTATTTCTACAGTTTGATGGAAAGAGCAGGTGTTGATGTTGATATCTCCACAAACATAAAAGAAGGTCGTCTATTTTCTAAACGTCCTCAAAACTTAAAAATAGATTTTGGTGACGAAAATTGAATTTAACCTCTACAACTCCGATTAGTCTTTATCTTGAGCTCTGGATGACAGCCTGCAAGTGGAGGCCCAGCATAGTATCCGGGGTAATGAGGCCTGACCCAAAATTCAATGAGTCGGTAAGGAGTGCCTTGCTAAATGGAAATGAGCTTGAGGCCTGCTCGGCGATAAAATTGCTATTGGAAGATTCTACCAATGGTGCGTTCAAAGGATTGGTACTTGAGGTTCTTCGGGAGATAGATGCGTTTTTATACTGTATTCACCCTAGGGCTCTTTTGCATCCGAGTATGGATATAGTCGATTTTGATATGAAGCACTGGGCTAGATCGCTGAAGGCTAAACGAATAATACAAGGTTGTTATTTTGAGGAGGGTGGCTATAAGGTTGTTCCTAGGGGGCCATTGGTTCGATTACCTAGACCAGAATATGCGAGTAGTGCCACTAGCTTTTCTGATAGGTTCAGTGCTTTGTCTGTTGTTCCTTGTATTTTACATAACGAAATGATAGCGCTTGACGTACGTCATGTTGCAAAGAGCAGTAGTATTGTATCTGGGGTGAAGCCTGGCCGTAGGACAGGTCAGGAAATTATTGCTTTCATTCCAGTCGCCGAAAAGTCAGAGGATATGGTTCTTACCCAAAGATCTACTTCTGCTAGTAATTTTATAGACTACAAAGTTTCGCCGAAGTTGGATGTTGCGAGTTCTATTGCTACCACTTTGAGGAGTATTGGCTACGCAGATATAGCAATCGCGCCCGAATTAGTTGTTTCAGTTGCGGACTCACTAAAGCTTGTTGAGAAAATTCGATTGGATCCCGGTAGGCATAGACTTTTATTAGCTGGTACAGGGCATACTGAAGATGTAGATGACGGTCAGGCTTGGAATGAGGGCCGTGTTGTAAACGGCTTGGGTACTGTTATTTGGAAGCAACGAAAATTCTGGCAGGCTGGTATAGATCAACACAGAGCTCGGGATTTAAATTTGAATGTTCCAGATGATGGGCGTCATTTGTTAGAAGATAATGCTTCCGGCGAAGAGGTTGTCATTGCTGATATAGATGGATTTGGACGTTGCATAATGCTGATATGTCAGGACGTTCAAGCGAAGCCTATATCTGATGAGCTTATCAGGTTGTTTCAGCCCGATTGGGTTTTTGCGCCGATCCTTGATGTCGGTATTAGTGATGGGCGCTGGTCGCATTCTCGAACATTCGAGTTGAGTGCATTATCCCCGGCCCGTTTTTTAGTAGTTACTAGCACTTCTTTGGCTGATAAAATGGGTAAAAGCGACGTGGCATGCGGTCTTGCAGTAGGGCCTAAAGGATGTAGTGAGGTCGACGAGGGAAGAATAGCTAAACTGGCTGTGATAGATAAAACTTCAGGGAATAGTTACAGTCTGTTGGAGTGGCAAGAAGATTGGGGTAAAACTACCATTTCTATTGATAACTAAAATAGATTTTGCTGTAAGACCTATCTTCAACTCATCATAGATGAAATGAATTGCTGTTGTCGAGTGTGGATTTAACGGGACACTGTACCTCCCCTTGCTTCGTAGACACGCCTGACTGATGCCTTTTGGCCGATTCTATTGAAAAAGTCGGTTTGTCCAAAACGTTCGAATATTGATGGGTGAAAAGTATCCGCTCCACAAACCCCACCTACCGCAAGATAGGCAGTTCGTTTACCGTGGCATTTCCGGTGAGCAGTTCCACGGCAACAGCGCTTCGTAATCTTCTACCGATTGAGCATGTGGCAACCGC
>NZ_JAIGPJ010000053.1:0-23943 GCF_019719005.1 Pseudomonas cichorii | reverse complement strand
TACAAGCTACAAGCTACAAGCTACAAGCTACAAGCTACAAGCTACAAGCTACAAGCTACAAGCTACAAGCTTTTGACTTGAGGCTTAAAGCTTAAAGCTTAAAGCTTAAAGCTTGCAGCTATTCTGCCTCACTTTGCATTTTCAGCCGCTTGCTTGAGCAGTGGCTGCAATTCACCGTTCTGATGCATTTCGGCGATGATGTCGCTGCCGCCGACCAGCTCACCGGCCACCCACAGTTGCGGGAAAGTCGGCCAGTTGGCGTATTTAGGCAGGTTGGCGCGGATTTCCGGGTTCTGCAGGATGTCGACATAGGCGAATTTTTCGCCGCATGCCATCAGCGCCTGGGAGGCTTTGGCCGAAAAGCCACACTGCGGGGCATTCGGAGCGCCTTTCATGTAAAGCAGAATGGTGTTGTTGGCAATCTGCTCTTTAATCGTTTCGATGATATCCATGGAGCACCTCGGCTGAACTTTCCGACTCAGTTGTCGGCACGGTGGCGCATTGTAACGGAATCCCGAGCCAGACGCTCAGTCTTGAACTCAACAGGCGCTCACCTGCACGGGCACGCCATTGAGCACGGCATTGCCGGACAACGCATCGAGCTGGCGCTCGTCGGTCAGGTCATTTGCACTCACACCTGGCTGAGCCTGAGCAATCTCCATACGCACACCGGCACGAGAATGCCCCCAACCATGGGGCAGGCTGACCACGCCGGGCATCATTTCTGCGCTGCCCAGCACCTGAACCTCGATCATCCCGACCCGCGAATCGACCCTGACCTGCTGCCCGTCGCTCAGGCCTCGGCTGGCCAGGTCATCGGGATGCATCAGCAACTGATGACGAGGCTTGCCCTTCACCAGGCGATGATAGTTATGCATCCATGAATTATTGCTGCGCACATGCCTGCGCCCGATCAACAACAGCTCCCCGGCCTGCGGAACTGACGATTCGATAAAGCGCGACAGATCGGCCAGGATCACGTCAGGTGCCGCCTGGATGCGCCCGTTGGCGGTTTTCAGACGCGGTGTCAGGTTGGATTTCAATGGCCCCAGATCAAGCCCGTGGGGATGATTGCCCAGCGCTTCGATCGACAAGGCATGTTCCGATGCCTCGCCATACAGCCCCTTGCGCAAGCCATGATCAATCATTGAGGCAGGCGCCATGGTCGGTTTCAGTTCCTTTTGAGCCTTGGTCGCAAAGGCCCTGGCCAGCCCGACGAAGATTTCCCAGTCATGCAAGGCTCCTTCGGGCCTGGCAAAGATCGCCCGATTGAACCGGGTAACGTTCCGCACCGCCAGAAGGTTGAACGTCGTGTCGTAGTGATCGTTTTCCAGCGCTGAAGTCGAAGGCAGGATCAAATCGGCATAGCGGGTGGTTTCATTGATGTACAGATCGATGCTGAGCATGAAGTCCAGCCCGTCCAGCGCCTTTTCCAGCTGGCGACCATTGGGCGTGGACAATACCGGGTTGCCTGCAACTGTGACCAGAGCGCGTATCTGCCCTTCCCCTTCGGTCAGCATCTCCTCGGCCAGCGCTGAAACCGGCAACTCACCGCCATATTCGGGCAAGCCGGAAACCCGGCTCTGCCACAGGTTGAAATGCCCGCCCGAGGTCGAGCTGACCAGATCCACGGCTGGCTCGGTACACAAGGTACCGCCCACCCGATCCAGGTTGCCGGTGACCAGATTGATCAATTGCACCAGCCAGTGACACAGCGTTCCAAAGGCCTGAGTGGAGATGCCCATGCGGCCATAGCAAACAGCCTTGTCGGCAGCAGCGAAATCACGGGCCAACTGGCGAATCTGTTCGGCGGGAATACCACAACGCGGGCTCATGGCTTCAGCGCTCAGCGCCTTGATCGCTTCTCGCACCTGATCCAGACCATCGACAGGCAAATGGCTGTCACGAGTCAGGCCTTCCTCGAACAGGGTATTGAGCAAGCCGAAAAGCAGAGCAGCATCGCCACCTGGCCTGACAAACACATGCTGATCGGCAATGGCCGCTGTCTCGCTACGCCGTGGGTCGACCACCACCACTTTGCCGCCACGTTTCTGAATCGCCTTCAGGCGCTTCTCGACATCCGGCACGGTCATGATGCTGCCATTGGAAGCCAGCGGGTTGCCGCCCAGGATCAGCATGAAGTCCGTGTGATCGATATCGGGAATGGGCAGCAGCAAGCCGTGACCATACATCAGGAAACTGGTGAGGTGATGAGGCAGTTGGTCCACCGAAGTGGCCGAGTAGCGATTGCGGGTCTTGAGCAAGCCCAGAAAATAGTTGCTGTGAGTCGTCAGCCCATAGTTGTGCACGCTGGGATTGCCTTGATAGACCGCGACTGCGTTCTGACCGTGTTGCTGCTGAATGGCGAACAGACGCTCGGCGACCAGTTCGAAAGCATCCTGCCATTCGATCGGCTGCCATTGATTGCCCACACGCTGCATGGGCTGGCGCAAACGGTCGGGATCGTTCTGGATATCCTGCAGGGCCACGGCCTTGGGGCAGATGTGACCGCGACTGAAACTGTCGAGGGGGTCGCCCTTGATCGAGGTAATGACCGGGGCTGTATCCGGGGATGCGGTGGTTTCGATAGTGAGGCCGCAGATGGCCTCGCACAGGTGGCAAGCGCGGTGGTGCTCGGTCCTGATCATCCCAGCCTCATATTCTTGTAATGGCAGTCAGAGTGATTGCATTGACAAGAATATGGAGCGTTAGCGGTGAGTGCGCCAGAGACGTTCGTCTCGTGAATCGCGAGCCATCAGGCGGGCAGATGGCTTGGGCGATCAGTTGCCGATAGGGGTCACGACCTTGCGCTGCAACTGGATTTCCGTGACGGTTTCAATCTGTTCCTGAGCGACATGCACCCCGGTCAGTTCACCGATCAGGCGCCAGTGATCGTCAAGACCCGAGCTGATGGTCGCCATGCGGTCGATCATCCGACGACCGGCTGCCCGCGTGACTTCGTCTTCACTGCGCAACAACTCAAAAGACATCGACGTCATCGAAGCGGTGAGGTGTGTCAGGGTACGAGCGGTCAACCCAAGCAGCTCCGTTAGTTGTCGTTCCTTTGAGTCCATTCCCAGCTCCTCGATTGAATTGAGCAGTTACTTGTAACTCTTTATAACTCACGCACGCAGTTAAGGAAACGGGCAACTTTTCAACGCCGTGAAGCGCGTCGCATAAGCACAGACGCACAAGACCGGACTTTTACAGTATCGGCATCAATTGCCAAGCACTGTTTGGTCAGTGTACAAATGCTGCCTTCTGCAATCAGCGGGTCGGCCACAGGGCTGTTTCAACCAGCGCCTTTGCGGTTACGGACTTCGCTATCTCTGAAGTAAGCATGCTATTGGTAAGACGCGACATTTTTTTATACTATCGCGCCTTCCTTATTCGTCGCCCTCGTGCGGCTTTCGCCTCAGGTCATGCCGTTTTCTCGATAAAACCCGGCTTTCGGAACCTGCGGTCTGTTGCAAAAAAGGTAGTTAATAATGAGCGCCAGGCACTTTCTCTCGATGATGGATTACACCCCAGATGAGCTTCTGGGCTTGATCCGTCGTGGCGTAGAGCTTAAAGACCTGCGAAATCGCGGCGTGCTTTTTGAACCACTGAAAAATCGAGTGCTGGGGATGATCTTCGAGAAATCCTCGACACGTACCCGTCTTTCCTTTGAAGCGGGCATGATCCAGATGGGTGGCCAGGCCATCTTTCTGTCCCATCGCGACACCCAATTGGGCCGTGGGGAGCCGATTGCCGACAGCGCAAAGGTCATGTCGCGCATGCTCGATGCCGTGATGATCCGGACTTTTGCCCACAGCAATCTGACCGAATTCGCTGCAAATTCCCGCGTCCCGGTGATCAACGGGCTCTCCGACGACCTGCACCCATGCCAGTTGCTGGCCGACATGCAGACCTTCCTGGAGCACCGCGGCTCGATCAAGGGCAAGACCGTAGCCTGGATCGGTGACGGCAACAACATGTGCAACAGTTATATAGAAGCGGCCATACAGTTCGACTTCCAGTTGCGCGTGGCCTGCCCTTCCGGCTACGAACCCAACCCCGAGTTCCTGGCACTGGCCGGTGATCGCGTGACCGTCACCCGTGATCCGAAGGAAGCGGTTGCAGGCGCGCATCTGGTCAGCACCGATGTCTGGACCTCCATGGGCCAGGAAGAAGAAACCGCCAAGCGCATCGCGCTGTTCGCGCCCTTCCAGGTCACCCGTGCCTTGCTCGATCTGGCTGCCGAAGATGTGTTGTTCATGCATTGCCTGCCAGCCCATCGCGGTGAAGAAATCAGCGTCGACCTGCTGGACGATGAACGCTCGGTCGCCTGGGATCAGGCTGAAAACCGTCTGCATGCCCAGAAAGCCCTGCTGGAGTTTCTGGTCGCGCCGTCCTATCAGCCAAAATGAGCCATACCCTGCTGCTGAATCTGCGCAATCTGGCCTGCGGCTATCAGGATCAACGTGTGGTGCAGGACCTCAACCTGCACCTCAACGCCGGAGATATCGGCTGTCTGCTGGGTTCTTCGGGATGCGGCAAGACCACGACCCTGCGGGCCATTGCCGGGTTTGAGCCGATCCATGCCGGCGAGATCACCCTGGCCGGTGAAGTCATTTCCCGGCCCGGCTGGACCCTCGCACCGGAGAAACGCCGGATCGGCATGGTGTTTCAGGACTACGCGCTGTTCCCGCATCTGAGCGTGGCGCAGAACATCGCTTTCGGTATCCGCAAACATCCCCGCCTGAATCAGGTAGTCGACGAACTGCTGGAGCTGGTCAACCTGGGCTCACTGGGCAAGCGTTATCCCCATGAGCTTTCCGGTGGACAGCAGCAGCGTGTCGCCCTCGCCCGTGCGTTGGCGCCAGAGCCACAACTCTTGTTGCTGGATGAGCCGTTTTCCAACCTTGATGGCGAGTTGCGCCGACGCCTGAGCCATGAAGTGCGCGACATTCTCAAGGCGCGTGGCACCAGTGCAATCCTGGTGACACACGACCAGGAAGAGGCCTTTGCGGTCAGCGATCATGTGGGTGTATTCAAGGAAGGCCGGCTTGAGCAATGGGATACGCCCTATAACCTGTATCACGAACCGCAGACACCTTTCGTGGCCAGTTTCATCGGGCAAGGCTATTTCATTCGCGGGCAGTTGATCGATCCGCAGTCGGTGCAGACCGAACTCGGCGTGCTGAGCGGCAATCGTGCCTATCCGGGTGTCAGCGGCAGTGCCGTCGATGTGTTGCTGCGACCGGATGATATTGTCTATGCCGCAGACAGCGACCTGAAAGCGCGGGTGGTGGGCAGGACCTTCCAGGGTGCTTCGACCTTGTATCGCCTGCAATTGCCGACCGGCAGCCAGCTTGAGGCCATCTTCCCCGGCCATGCCGATCACATGACAGGAGAAGAGGTCGGCATTCGGGTTGCCACCGAGCATCTGGTGTTGTTTCCGGCAGCGGGGAGTGTTGCTGCGCATTCGGTTTTGTAGATGGCTTTTCGCGAATGAATTCGCTCTCATCAAACATAAACGCAACATCATGAATTAAAACGTTTTTCTGTAGGAGCGCGCTTGCCCGCGATCGAGTGCGAAGCGCTCGCAAAATCTACGACTGCTACGCAGCCGGTCGCGGGCAAGCGCGCTCCTACACCGACCTCTGTTTGCTGCGCGACAGCGCGGTGCCGAGGCGGCGGGTGATCTCCTACCGATTTGAAATGGGAGCGAACTATTCCCGCCCGATCGCGGCAAAAACGGCCTTGGTATGCTCGGCCAGCACCATCGCCGACAACTCCACCTCCAACCCGCGTCGGCCTGCGCTGACGTAGATCGTCTCGAAAGGCTGGGCGCTCTGATCGATGAAGGTGCGCAGACGCTTTTTCTGTCCCAAGGGGCTGATACCGCCCAACAGATAACCGGTTGCCCGCTGAGCCGCAGCGGGGTCGGCCATCTCGGTTTTCTTCGCAGCGGCCGCACTGGCCAAAGCCTTGAGGTCCAGGGTTCCGGCAACCGGTACAACGGCCACCAGCAACTCCCCCTTTTCCGTGCTCGCGAGCAGGGTCTTGAACACCCGTGCCGGTTCAAGGCCCAGCTTCTCTGCCGCCTCCAGCCCATAAGACGCAGCTTTCGGATCATGTTCGTAACTGTGGATCCGGTGTTCGGCGCGAACTTTCTTCAATAAATCCAGCGCGGGGGTCATCAGGACGCTCCAGGTCACTCAAGGCGGCTTCTACTTTAGGCGAAATACGATGCAAAAGCCCTATCTCAAGGCCCACTACTGAGTGATGGCCGTTTAAAATCAAAAAATATTTCCTACACAGGATGGAGAAATTTCAAATTTAGCTGTCAGAAAATATCGTCAATGGTTCGATTTCAACCTTTGACAGGTTTGTTTCTTGTCTATATTTTTTCGTTTACGAAAATTTTTGAAATTTATTTTTCAACAAGATTCGTAAAACCGTCCGGGAATGGGGTTTTCCCGAGACGGCAGATGATGAGCATCGGTGCTTTGCATACGAAGCCGCAAAAAACAAAAAATGAGGTTCATATGACCATGTCCATGCAACAACCGACGCTACGCGGCCAGTGTCTGGCCGAATTCCTTGGCACCGCTCTGATGATTTTTTTCGGCACGGGATGCGTTGCAGCGCTCAAGGTCGCAGGTGCTACATTTGGCTTGTGGGAAATCTGCATCATCTGGGGCCTGGCCGTCAGCATGGCGATCTATGTCAGCGCCGGTGTTTCGGGTGCTCACCTCAACCCCGCTGTCAGCATCGCTCTCAGCCTCTTTGCAGGTTTTGAAAAGAAAAAACTCCCCTTCTATATAAGCGCTCAAGTGGCAGGAGCCTTTTGTGGCGCGGGTCTGGTCTATCTGCTTTACATCAGCCTGTTCTTCGAATTCGAACATGCTCACAACATGGTTCGTGGCAGCGTGCAGAGCCTCGAACTGGCGTCAGTGTTTTCCACCTACCCCAACCCGTCGATTTCCGTAGGCCAGGCGTTTCTGGTCGAGGTAGTGATCACCGCCGTCCTGATGGGTGTGATCATGGCCCTGGGCGATGACAGCAACGGTCTGCCACGCGGTGCGATGGCGCCTTTGCTGGTCGGTCTGCTGGTTGCCGTGATCGGCGCATCCATGGGGCCGCTGACAGGCTTCGCCATGAATCCGGCACGGGATTTCGGTCCTAAACTGATGACATTCCTTGCAGGCTGGGATGAGATAGCCTTCACCGGTGGACGCGACATACCATATTTCCTGGTTCCGATTTTTGCACCGATCCTGGGTGCCTGCCTCGGCGCTGCCGGCTATCGCGGGCTGATCGCCCGTCATCTGCCCAGCGCCGTTGCCGTTGAACAGGCTCCCGAAGCCATTCGCGGCAAAGCACAGACTTCCGTTTGAATACCCCCAATAACGCAAGGCAATCGAAATGACAGACTCTCAGAACAAGAACTACATCATTGCCCTTGACCAGGGCACCACCAGTTCCCGTGCGATCATTTTCGACCGCAACGCCAACGTGGTGAGCACCGCCCAAAGCGAATTCGTCCAGCATTACCCTCAGGCTGGCTGGGTCGAGCATGACCCGATGGAAATCTTCGCCACCCAGACCGCCTGCATGACCAAGGCATTGGCCCAGGCTGATCTGCACCATAACCAGATCGCAGCCATCGGTATCACCAACCAGCGTGAAACCACCGTGGTCTGGGAAAAGGACACCGGCCGCCCGATCTACAACGCTATCGTCTGGCAATGCCGCCGCAGCACCGAAATCTGCCAGCAGCTCAAGCGTGACGGTCTTGAGGAATACATCAAGGACACCACCGGTCTGGTCACCGACCCGTACTTCTCCGGCACCAAGCTCAAGTGGATTCTGGACAACGTCGAAGGCAGCCGCGAGCGCGCACGCAAGGGCGAGCTGATGTTCGGCACCATCGACAGCTGGCTGATCTGGAAATTTACTGGCGGCAAGATTCACGTCACCGACTACACCAACGCTTCGCGCACCATGCTGTTCAACATCCACACCCTGGAATGGGACCAGCGCATGCTTGACGTGCTGGATATCCCTCGCGAAATGCTGCCCGAGGTCAAGGCCTCTTCGGAAGTCTACGGCCACAGCAAAAGCGGGATTCCGATTGCAGGCATCGCGGGCGACCAACAGGCTGCACTGTTCGGTCAGATGTGCGTAGAACCGGGTCAGGCGAAAAACACCTATGGCACTGGCTGCTTCCTGCTGATGAACACCGGCAAGAAAGCCGTCAAGTCGGCACACGGCATGCTGACCACCATCGGTTGCGGCCCGCGGGGCGAAGTGGCTTATGCACTGGAAGGCGCGGTGTTCAACGGCGGCTCCACTGTGCAGTGGCTACGTGACGAACTGAAAATCGTCAACGATGCCCTCGACACCGAGTACTTCGCCAACAAGGTCAAGAACAGCAACGGCGTCTATCTGGTCCCGGCCTTTACCGGTCTGGGCGCGCCCTACTGGGACCCGTATGCCCGTGGCGCCCTGTTCGGCCTGACCCGGGGCGTGAAAGTCGACCACATCATCCGTGCCGCGCTGGAATCCATCGCCTATCAGACCCGTGATGTGCTGGACGCCATGCAGCAGGATTCGGGCGAACGCCTCAAGTCGCTGCGTGTCGACGGCGGCGCGGTGGCCAACAACTTCCTCATGCAATTCCAGGCCGACATCCTCGGCACTCAGGTCGAGCGCCCGCAAATGCGCGAAACCACCGCTCTGGGCGCAGCGTTCCTGGCTGGTCTGGCGATTGGTTTCTGGAGCAGTCTGGACGAGTTGCGCAACAAAGCCGTGATCGAGCGCGAGTTCGAGCCACAGTGCGACGAGGCAGAAAAAGAGAAGCTTTACGCTGGCTGGAAGAAAGCCGTCGAGCGCACTCGTGACTGGGAACCACACGAAAACGAAGAGTAAGCAGAACGGGGGGCAGGATTATTGAAGCTGACAGCCGAGGCCCGGCTGCGGCATCATGGGCGCCATTTGCAGAGGGCGCTTAAGGAAAAACAATGAACCTGCCTCCCCGCCAGCAACAGATCCTCGAACTGGTTCGCGAACGCGGTTATGTCAGCATCGAGGAAATGGCGACGCTGTTCGTCGTGACCCCACAAACCATCCGCCGTGATATCAATCAGCTTGCGGAAATGAACCTGTTGCGTCGCTACCACGGCGGCGCGGCCTATGACTCGAGCATCGAGAACACCGCCTACGCCATGCGTGCGGACCAGATGCGCGACGAGAAACAAAGGATCGCCGAAGCCATCGCCGCGCAGATCCCGGACAACGCCTCGCTGTTCATCAATATCGGCACCACCACCGAATCCATCGCCCGCGCCCTGCTCAATCACAACAACCTGAAAATCATCACCAACAACCTGCATGTGGCTTCTATCCTCAGCGGCAAAGATGACTTCGAGGTGCTGCTGGCTGGCGGCAACGTGCGTCGCGACGGTGGCGTGGTCGGTCAGGCCAGTGTGGATTTCATCACCCAGTTCAAGGTCGATTTCGCTCTGGTCGGGATCAGCGGTATCGACGAAGACGGCAGCCTGCTGGATTTCGACTATCAGGAAGTCAGGGTTTCCCAGGCAATCATTGCCAATGCCCGGCAAGTGCTGCTGGCTGCGGACTCCAGCAAGTTCGGGCGCAACGCCATGGTGCGGCTGGGTCCCATCAGCCTGATCGATTGCCTGGTAACCGATCAGGCACCTGTGCCGGCACTGCAGCAATTGCTTGCCCAGCACAAGATTCGCCTCGAAGTGGTTTGATTCACCTCGTTTTTTGCGAATTGTAGGACCGGATTTATCCGGGAAGGCGGTGTGTAATCTGAAGACAGATGCAGTGGCCTTTTCGCGAATGAATTCGCTTCTACGCACAGGCAAGCATTTGCGAAAATCGTCCTACGATGTTCGATTTTGTTCCTTTCCCCTCTTCCCCATCAGTATTTTCAATAAATACTGACTGGCAGCGCCTTATTTATTGAGCTATGATTTTCACAAACGAACATTAATGTTCAAATTCGCCTTTCGAGCGTTATTCAAGAATTGTCCAGGAGGCCACCCAATGCCCCACTCCACTGCGTCAGCACCATCGCTTTCCGAGGTCTACGACATTGCCGTTATCGGTGGTGGTATCAACGGTGTCGGTATTGCAGCAGATGCCTCGGGCCGTGGTCTGTCGGTTTTCCTGTGTGAAAAGGATGACCTGGCGAGCCACACCTCGTCGGCCAGCAGCAAGCTGATCCATGGCGGGCTGCGCTACCTGGAACATTACGAATTCCGTCTGGTGCGTGAAGCACTGGCCGAACGTGAAGTGCTGCTGGCAAAGGCGCCGCACATCGTCAAGCCGATGCGTTTCGTCCTGCCCCATCGCCCGCATCTGCGCCCGGCCTGGATGATCCGTGCCGGCATGTTCCTGTATGACAACCTCGGCAAGCGGGAAAAGCTCCCGGCATCGCGCAGCCTGCGTTTCGGCGCGGACAGCCCGCTCAACGCTTCCATCACCCGCGGCTTCGAATACTCCGACTGCTGGGTCGATGACGCACGCCTGGTGGTCCTCAATGCCATGGCTGCCCGTGAGAACGGCGCACACATCCACACCCGCACCCGCTGCCTGAGTGCCAGCCGCACCAAAGGCATGTGGCACCTGCAAATGGAGCGCGCCGACGGCACGGTATTCTCGATCAACGCCAAAGCACTGGTCAACGCTGCTGGCCCATGGGTCGCCAAGTTCATTCGCGAAGATCTGAAGCTTGACTCGCCTTACGGCATTCGTCTGATCCAGGGCAGCCACCTGATCGTGCCAAGACTGTACGAAGGCGAGCACGCTTTCATCCTGCAGAACGAAGACAAACGCATCGTGTTCACCATTCCGTACCTGGACAAGTTCACCATCGTCGGCACCACAGACCGTGAATACCAGGGCGACCCTGCCAAGGTGAAGATCACCGACGGCGAGATGGACTACATGCTCAAAGTGGCCAACGACCACTTCAAGAAGCAATTGAGCCGCAGTGACGTGCTGCACACGTATTCGGGCGTACGCCCGCTGTGCAACGATGAATCCGATAATCCGTCGGCCATCACCCGTGACTACACCCTGTCGTTGTCGGGCGGCGAAAACGAAGCGCCGATTCTTTCGGTGTTCGGCGGCAAGCTGACGACCTATCGGAAACTGGCCGAATCGGCGATGGCGCAACTGGCTCCGTTCTTCACCCAGATGAAACCGAGCTGGACCGCAAAGGCCGCACTGCCGGGCGCAGAAGAGATGACCACACCACAGGTGCTGGCAGCCGAATTGAGCAAGCGCTTCCCGTGGCTGCCTGTTTCCACCGCGCAACGCTGGTCCATCACCTACGGCAGCCGCAGCTGGCGTTTGCTCGATGGAGTGAACAGCCTGGAAGACATGGGCGAGCATCTGGGCGCAGGCCTGTATACCCGCGAAGTCGATTACCTGTGTACCCAGGAATGGGCGACCAATGCTGACGATATTCTGTGGCGTCGCAGCAAACTGGGTCTGTTTACCACGCCTGAGGAACAGGCTGGAGTGCAGGGGTATCTGGAAAAGGTTGTGCGTAATAAAGCGACGATTGAGGCGGCCTGATCGATCGCTTTTCGCGAATAAATTCGCTCCTACACCGTCTTCTGTGGGAGCGAATTCATTCGCGAAGAACTAACAGGCAATAAACGCCGCAGGCAGATTGCGTATCTGCTCCGGTTCGCGAATGACGTAATGGTCATCGCTGGTCAGCTCATGCAGCAACTCTTCGCGCAGCAGGTGAAAGTCAAAGCTGCTGCGCTGGCGCGGATGCGGCAGTTTTATATCCACGATGCGCTTGATACGTCCAGGCCTTGGCTCCATGACCACCACCCGGTCGGCCAGGAAGATGGCCTCTTCCACATCATGGGTCACCAGTATCGTGGTGATCTTTGCCCGCTCACGAATGGCCAGCAGTTCTTCCTGCATCTGCTGGCGTGTCAGTGCATCCAGAGCGCCAAACGGCTCATCCAGCAGCAGAATACGGGGGCTCGCCACCAGGCCACGGGCAATGGCAACCCGCTGAGCCATACCGCCGGAAAGCTGGTGAGGATAAGCCCGGGTGAAATCCTTGAGGCCCACCAGTTGAATGAAATCGGCAATCCTCTGGCTGCGTTCTTTCTGCCCAAGCCCTTCGTTGACCAGCCCTAGCTCGATGTTTTCCTCGACCGTCAGCCACGGAAACAGACGGTGCTCCTGAAAGACAATCCCCCGCTCGCTGCCAATGCCGCTGACCGGCTTGCCGTCGACCTGGATTTCGCCGCGAAACTCGGTGTCCAGCCCGATCAATAGCCGCAGCAGCGTGGACTTGCCACAGCCGCTGGAACCCACGATGGCGATGAACTCGCCTTCCGCGACTTGCAGGTTGAACTCGCGAATCGCTTCTACATCACCATGACCGGTCTGGAACACCTTGCCCACATGGTTGAAGTTCACGATGGATGGGGTCTGGGCTGTCATGCATGCCTCCAGCGCGTCGCCCGCGCTTCAATGCGTTGTCCGATTTCGTTGAGTGCCGCGCCGGTCAGCCCCACCAGCAGCATGCCGCTCATGATGACGTCCATGCGCAGCAGTTGTTGCGCGCCGATCATCAGGCTGCCGATGCCGCCATTGGATGGCATGAAGTATTCGGCACCGATGGTGCCCAGCCAGGCATAGATCAGGCTCAGGCGCAGGCCGGCAAAAATCCCCGGTGCCGCACCCGGCAGCACCATGCGGGTAAGGCGTTGCCACAGGCTCAGGCGCAAGACCTGAGCCGCTTCCTTCAGTTGCGGTGACAGGTTGGCAACGTTGCGCTGGGTCGCGATGAACAGCGGAAAAAATGCCGCAAGCCCGACGAACACCCACTTGGCCGGCTCACCCAGCCCGAACCAGGCCGTGATCAGCGGCACCCAGGCGAAAATGGCGACTTGCCTGAACGCCGCCAGGGTTGGTCCCAGAAAACGTTCCAGCGATTGCGAAAGCCCAAGCAGCAAGCCCAGAGAGAACCCCAGCGCACCACCCAGAAACAGCCCTCCCAAAGCGCGACTCAGGCTCAGGCCCATGGCTTGCGGCAGTGAACCATCCAGCAGACCGGCCCACAGGGTTTCCAGCACCAGCAACGGGGAAACCAGAATATTGGCATTTATCCAATTCCACTGGCTGGCGGCTTGCCACAGCGCCAGCAAGGCAAAGGGCAGAATCCAGGGGACGATCCGATCAAGCCCTTGCGCCGGAGCGCGACCACGAAACTCGGCAGTCGCGGCATGGGGCCAAAACACCCACTTGCGATCCGCCAGGCCGATCCCGCGATCCATCAGCACGCCAATCACACCGATCACGGCGATACAGACGAACACGATATCGAGCATGAACAACTGCCGCGCCCACACCATCAGATAACCAATGCCTTCGCTTGAGGCCAGAAGCTCGACCGCCAGCAACGAAGACCAGCCAGACGACAGCGCCAGCCGCACGCCAGCCATGAAAGACGGCAAGGCTGCTGGAAGAATCAGACGTCGGATCAGCAGGTGCAGAGGCAGACGCAACACCGCCGCAGCTTCCCGCAAACGAGGCTGGGCATCGCGAACGCCGATCAGGGTGTGCAAGGTTACCGGGACGATAACCGCCTTGATCATCACCACCAGCTTGAGCATTTCGCCAATGCCGAAGACGACCATGAACAGCGGAATCCACGCCAGGGTCGGCACTTGCGCCAGCGAGGTGAAGGTCGGCAGAACCAGCCTCTCGGCCCGGCGACTGAAACCCAGCCATGCACCCAGCACCGCGCCCGCCGAGATCCCCGCCAGCAAGCCCCAGAACAGGCGTTGCAAACTGATCCACAAGTTGCCGGGAAGGTCAGAGGTCGCCAGCTCCAGAGCGCTCTGCCAGACCAGCGAAGGCGCAGGCAGGATCTGCTCGCTCATCCAGTGATTACGGCTGGCCACCCACCAGAGCACAGCCAGCGCAAGGGGCAGATACCAGGCCAGCAGCACTCGCTTGAATACCGGAGCGACGGCCCAGCGCCGGGCAGGCACCACAGGCTCGGGAATGGAAAGAAGGGAGTCACGAGCCATATCAGAACTCCGCTGTCGGCTGCTGCATAAAGGCTATTTGCATATTCTGATCCGATCTATAAAAACAGACAGGAATTCCATAAGGAGATAAGTATCGCCATTTAAGTGCGGATGCAAGCCAGACATCCAATGCATTTAAAGAATACTTTTATTGCGTGTAATGCATGGACTGCAGCGCTTCACTCGCACCACCGCTTATTCCATTGAGTGATTAAACGTGGAATTAATATTATTTCTGGAATGATCAAAAGCTGTGTCTGATTAGGCGCTCTGCGAGATCTATTCAGGACAGCTCATGAAAAACCTTTTCAAATCCCTGGCATTCGGGTGCGCCCTTGCGCTGACCTCCATCCCCAGCCATGCCGCCGACCTCAAGGAAATCCGCATCGCCGTCCCGGACCTCAGCGCCGGGACCGGCAACAGCGGAGGCGGTGTAGTCGATGTGCTGCGCAGCCAGCAGATATACGAAAAGGCCTTTGCCGATCAGGGCATCAGGATTCAGTGGATATTCTTCAAGGGCGCAGGCCCGGTGATCAATGAAGCGTTCGCCAACAAGCAGGTGGACCTGGCTTATCTGGGTGATCTGGCAGCCATCATCGGCAAATCCAACGGGCTCGATACCCGCCTGCTCAGCGCCGCCGCTCGCGGCATCAAGCATTATCTGGCGGTGGTGCCAGGCTCGGGCATCAAGACCTTGCAGGATCTCAAGGGCAAACGGGTTTCTGTATTTCGCGGCACGGCCAGCCAGTTGTCCTTCGATACCGCACTGGCCAGCCAGGGCCTGAGCGAGAAAGACCTGAAAGTCATCAACCTGGACTTCAATGCCGCACTGGCAGCCCTGGCCGCCAGACAGATCGACGCCACCTGGGCACTCTCGGGCCTGACCGCTCTGGAAGCCAAGGGCTTGGCAGAACTGCCTCTCAGCTCCAAAGACCTGGGCGGCGCTGGCAATATCCAGGGCGTACTGGTCGCTGACGGAGCCTTTGTCGACGCACACCCCGAAGCCGTGGCGCGTCTGCTCAAGGCCCAGGAACAGGCCACTCGCTGGCTGACCGACGAGAACAACAAACAGGCCTATATCGATCTGGTGTCCAGCTATGCGAGCTACCCGGCAGCCATCATGGAAAAAGACCTTCGCACGGAAAAAATGGCCGACATCTTCCCCTCACAACTCGACCCGCAATTCCTCACCGCCCTGCAATCCTCCGTCGACATCGCCGCCAGAGAACGCCTGATCCGCAAGCCATTCAAGGTAAGTGAGTGGATACAGTAGGAGCGAATTCATTCGCGAATGGCATCATGAACACAATGCATCTCCATTGGATGTATTAGCCTCTTCGCGAATGAATTCGCCTCCTACAGATAGGGTCATTCACTGCCCTCATCCACCTCAACAATCACCTCAATCATCGCCCGCGCCGCCGGTGACAGTCTGAAACCTGCCCGGCTGACGATGCCGTAGCGGGCGCTCAGGCTGTCGAGTTCGTTGGGCAGGTTGCGCCAGTGCAGGCGGGCCAGGGTGCCGTTGGCGATGTCGTGTTCCAGCGCTTCTTGCGGGCCGATGCCGATGACGTTGGAGCTTTGCACGATTTTCATCAGGACCGGAAAGTGGGCGGTTTCGATGTGCAGGGTGAAGTCGGAGCGGCCGCTGAGGTTGGCCAGTCCTTTGCGGATGCCCGGCGGGATCAGGGTCGCGCCCAGCGGGTAATCGAACATGTCGTTGGTGGACAGGCTTTCCTTACTCAGCAGCGGGTGCCCGGCCCGGCAAAAGAACATGCCACGCCGCGCCTTCAAGGGGCGAGTCTGGAAGTTGGGGTCTGACTCGAACTGGCGGATGTCGGCCACGAAGAATTCGATCTCTTCCCGAGCCAGGCTGCGGGCCAGTTTTTCCCAGTTGTTCACTTCCAGATAGGCACGCACTTTGGGGTGGGCCTCGATGAAGCGGGACATGGCCTCGGGGATCAAGCGCATGGCGGGTGCTGGCCCTGAGCCAAAGCGTATTTCGCCAGCATCAAGCTTGGTCATCTGCGCCACTTCGCTGCTCAGCAACGCCGCGCCCTGCACCAGACGCAACGCATGCTGCAACACCACATGGCCTTCCGGCGTCGGGCGCAAATCCTTGTTGGCGCGCTCCACCAGCACACAACCGAACTCTTGCTCCAGGCCTTGAATACTGCGGCTGAACGCCGGTTGGGTAATCCCCATGGCGTCTGCTGCGCGCACGAAACTGCGGTGTTCGTTCAGTGCGATGAAGTAGCGTAATTGACGCAGATCCATATGCATTCCAGGCATTTGAAAATGAGGCCAAAGGTATTGGCCTGGCGAATGGGTTGAGGTTTTAAATGCAAGCTCTTATGCCGTCAACGAACAAAATAAATACCGGATAGACCTTTTGGTTCTAACCATAGATAAAGAGGATTTGCCATGAGCCAGGCAGCACGTGCCACCCAACCCAGCGCCCTGACGCTGGATATCCAACCGATTGCAGGCCGTATCGGCGCGCAGGTCAACGGTGTCGCCTTGAGCGCGAATCTGGATGCCGCCACCGTGGATGCCATCCAGGCCGCGCTGGTGCAATACAAAGTGCTGTTCTTTCGCGGCCAGACGCATCTGGACGATCAGAGTCAGGAAGCCTTCGCCAAGCTGCTGGGCGACCCCATCGCTCACCCGACGGTTCCGGTGCGTGACGGGACTCGCTACTTGATGCAATTGAGTGGTGCCGATGGCCAGCGCGCCAATTCCTGGCATACGGATGTCACCTTTGTAGACGCTTACCCCAAGGCCTCGATCCTGCGCTCGGTCATCGCACCGGCGTCCGGCGGCGATACCGTGTGGGCCAACACCGCTGCGGCCTATAACGACCTGTCGCCTGAAATACGTGAGCTGGCCGACAAGCTCTGGGCCTTGCACAGCAATGAATATGACTACGCGGGCATCCGGCCCGGCGTGACCTCGGAAAAGCTTGATAACTACCGCAAGGTCTTCGCTTCCACCGTCTATGAAACCGAGCATCCGGTGGTGCGAGTGCATCCGGTGAGCGGCGAGAGAAGCCTGTTGCTCGGCCATTTCGTCAAACGCATCAAGGGCTATTCGGCAAGCGACTCGGCCCACCTCTTCAGCCTGCTGCAGAGCCATGTCACCCGCCTGGAAAACACCGTACGCTGGCGCTGGACGGCGGGCGACGTGGCGATCTGGGACAACCGCTCAACCCAGCACTATGCCGTGGACGACTACGGCCAGCAGGAACGCATCGTGCGTCGCGTCACCTTGCAAGGCGAAGTCCCGGTGGGTGTCGCCGGGCAAAAGAGCGTGACCATCAAAGGGGCCTGACCTGAAACGTTCGCGGGCGCTCCCACGCCCGCGATGTTTCACCAGACGCCGATCTGCACCATGGCGTCATCTTCCAGCTCGCCATAACGGAACCGCTGCCCGCGCTGATCGATTTCCTCGTTACTGATCGTGGTGCGCCGCTTCAAGCCACGCAACCAGTCGAACAGGTAGTTCTGGTGTTGCTCGCGCACCTGAGCGAACTCGGGATCGGCACCCAGATCGTTGAGTTCATGAGGATCGTTTTCCAGGTCGAACAACTGAGCGCGGAAACCGTCATAGGCCAGGTACTTGAAGCGCTCGCTGCGCACCATGTACATCCGGCAACGATCAATCGGCTGCCCCAGACGCTCACGGGCGGGTGCCTGGAATGCATAGTCGTATTCGGCAATCGCGAACTGACGCCATTGCGGTTGCTGGCCATGCAGCAGCGGAATCAGCGACCGGCCTTCAAGGCGATGCCCGGCACCCGGCAAACCCAGAGCGTCGAGAAAGGTCGGCAAGGCATCGATGGTTTCCGCCAGGCGCTCATCAACGCTGCCACGGGTCACGTCGGCCGCCGGGCGCGGATCACGCACGATCAACGGCACGCCAACGGCGGGTTCGAGCAAAAACTCTTTTTCGCCCAGATAGTGATCGCCGAGGAAGTCGCCATGGTCGCTGGTGAAAACGATCAGCGTGTCATCCCAGCGGCCAGTGCTCTGCATCACATCGAACAGCCGCCCGAGTTGATCGTCCACCTGCTTCACCAGCCCCATGTAGGTCGGGATGACATTCAGGCGCACTTCCTCGCGGGAGAAATTGCGGCTTTCCTGATGCTCGCGGAATGCAGCGTAAACCGGGTGATCGCTCTCTTTGCCCGCTTCGGCGCGAATCGACGCAATCACCTGCTCCTTGCCATACAGCGCGTGGTAAGGCGCGGGGGCAATGTAGGGCCAGTGCGGCTTGATGTATGAAAGATGCAGGCACCAGGGTTGATCGCCCTGCTCCGCCATGAAGTCGATGGCGCGGTCGGTGGTGTAGACGGTTTCCGAATGCTGCTCTTCAATACGGGCCGGCAGATGCGAATGGCGCATTTTCCAGCCACTGAGGATTTCGCCATTTTCGCCTTCGGCGGCGTTGGCCCAGTCATGCCAGGGATTGACCCCTTCAAAACCCAGCTTGCGCAGGTGATGGATGTAAGGCGCGCTTTCACGCTTGTCGGCAAAAACCGGATCGTCCGGGTAGATGCCGTCGTGACGGAAATACGCCTCAAACCCTACTTCATTCAGGTTCTCGGCCTGCTGGCTTTCAGGCTCCAGAGCCAGGCGTTGCTGGGCGTCCAGATTGGGCGTGGCGTGGGTCTTGCCCACCAGCGCCGTGCGAATCCCGGCCGGGCGCAGGTAGTCGCCGATAGTGAGTTCATCCAGCGGCAGCGGCACGGAGTTCCAGGCCACCTGATGACTGCTGACGTAACGACCGGTGTAGGCCGACATCCGCGAAGGCCCGCAAATAGTGCCTTGGGTGTAAGCACGGGCAAATCGCACGCCCGCTTGTGCAAGGCGGTCGATATTCGGGGTGTGCAGGTGCGGGTGGCCATAGCACGACAGATAATCACGGCGCAGTTGGTCGCACATGATGTAGAGCACGTTCTTGATTGCAGTCATGAGTGATTACCTGTCCGGTCAGAGTGGATTGCCATCGGCATCGAATGTCGGCCAGAAATCGGTCAGTTTCTGCTGTTGCAGGGCACTGTCGACAAAACGTGGCTCGACCCACTCATCCACCACAAAAGTACGACGGATCAGGCCCAGGGTCTTGGCCTGTTCGACGCTGTTTTGCAGGGCGGTTTTCAGGAACGGGTCCAGGCGCGGCGAGTTGCGGAATTTCAGGTCATCGCCTTTCAACTCTCGCTCGAACAAGGCGGCTGGCGTGGAGCTTCTTTCGCCCATCAGCGCGCTATAGGCCGGCAGGTTCTGCGGGTCGCTCAGCCAGACGGCGTTCTTGACCAGCACATTGATCAGACGCTGGGTCAACTCCGGATGCTGCTCGATGAATGCCTGGCTGCCGACAAGTCCTGCCTGAGTGGTGGCCTGACGGGAAAGCTGCTTGGTGCTCAGCGGAAACAGAATGCCCTTGCTCTCAAGCCCCAGCACGCCCATGCCCGACCAGGTTGCATCGATCTGCCCGCTGGCCAGTGCCGCTCGGGCGGCAGCCCAGTCGAGACTGATGATTTGCAGATCGCGCTCTTTCAGGCCCTGGCTTTCCAGTGCCTTGGCAAATGAAAGCTGGTCCGCCGTGCCGCGATAAGCCGCTACGCGCTTGCCCTTGAGATCGCTCAGTTGGGTGATGCCCGATTGCGGCGTTACCGCCAGATACATGTTCGCGCCGCGTGCGCCCAGCAGCAGACGGGTCTGCAAGCCGCTGGAGCGACCGATAATTGCCGCCAGATCACCCAGCCAGGCGAAGTCCAGTTGCTGGTTGGCGAAAGCTTCGTTGACCGCAGGCCCGGCACCCTTGAAGAAATGCCACTGCACCTTCACACCGGATGCCGCGAACTCCTGCTCAAGCTGTTGCTGGATATGCGCCAGCCCCACCACACCCTGTACGAATGGCAAGCTCCCGGCACCTTGATCCGGCGAACCGATGCGGATGGTCACGCCGTCATCGCTGGCCTGGGCATGGCCCAGCAGCCCGGCGAGAAGCACGCCCAGCAAGGGTTTTAAAAATTGTCGTAAGGGTTTGCTCATGGTTCGGTCCGTTGATGTGCAGGCTAATAGCGGTTATTTCGCGATCCGGGCGGGTATTCAGCAAGTGCATTTGTTGAATAGTTGATATGCAAGGCATGCATACTCAGGCGGCATCACACTGCCAGATTGGTCAGCAACGATTCGTGAGCAGCGTCCTCTGCCTGATCGACCTTCTTGATCTCTTCGATCATTTCCTTGGCCAGCGGCGACAGTCGATAACCGGCCCGGCTGACAATGCCATAGCGCGTGTACAACTCTTCGCACTGATCATCGAGACCTTCGATGCGCAAACGCACCAGTTCCTGCCGCGCGTAATACAGCGCATCGCTGTAGGAGCCGCTGATACCGATTGCATCGGAGTTCATCACCACGGCCAGCAGGCTGAACGTGTTCTCGCACTCGACGTTGGGCGCGAAGTCCGGCTGTCCGCTCAGGTCGGCCATGACCTTGCGCAGGTTCGGTGGCCTCAGGGTCGCGGCCAGCGGGAAGCTCAGCAACTCGCTGGCAGTCACCGTCTCGTGCCGGGCCAGCGGATGTTCGGCGCGGCAGCAGAAGTGCCATTTGCGGGGCCGCAGCTTGTGCGTGACATAGGAAGGGTCCGCCTCGAATTGCCGGGTATCGGCCACGAAGAACTCAAACTCTTCATTGAGCAAGCGCTTGCCCAGGCTCTGCCAGTCATCCACCTGAAAATGAACCCGCGCCTTGGGCAAGCGGCTGATGAAGTTGCCTATGGCACGAGGCACCAGGCCTGATGCCGGAGCGGGTCCGCAACCAAAGCGCAGCTCACCCGCCTCCAGCGCATTGAACTGACTGATCTCACTGGTCAGTTGCCTCGCCCCACTCACCAGACGCCGCGCATGTTCAAGCACCACCTGCCCTTGCTGGGTCGGTGTCAGGTCCTTGCTTACCCGATCGATCAACTGGCAGCCGACGCTGTGCTCCAGCGCCTGGATGCTGCGGCTGAAAGCGGATTGCGAGAGGTTCACCGCCACAGCAGCGGCGACAAAGCTTCGATGCTCGGCCAGAGCAATCAGGTGACGGAGTTGGCGAAGGTCGATATGCATTTTTCACATAAAAAGTATCGGGCAAATGCATTTGCTCTGCCTCGGTAGCACTCCTTATAAAGGCAATCTCTTATTCAGTAAAACCTTATAAATACATATTCAAATAACTAAAAAGAATATTAGTAGTGCGAAAGGAATGACCGACCTTGGCATTGCATCAAAGGAGCCGCGACATGAATGATCAACAATCCGCTACCCCTATCGCCACCGGACGGCTCAAGCGCCTGCCGCTTGCACTGTTACTGGCGGGCTGCGCAGGCTTTTCCCTTGCTCACGCGGCTGAAACGCCGACCACGACAAGCGCTGCCAGATCCGACAGCGGTGCCACGGCGGACGACACACGGCTCAAGACCGTCACCGTCACCACCCGCCGCCGCGAAGAAAGCTCGCAGAACGTGCCGACACCGATCAGCGTGCTGGACGGTGCCTCGCTGGAAAGTCAGCGGATCTATCAGATTCAGGATCTGCAACAACTGGTGCCGAGCCTGAACGTGGCTTACATGCATGCCCGGCAGTCGAGCGTGTCGATCCGCGGGCTGGGCAATAACCCGGCCAGCGACGGGCTGGAAGGCAGCGTCGGGTTGTACATCGACAACGTCTATCTCGGGCGTCCGGGCATGGCGGTGTTCGACCTCATGGACATCGAGCAACTGGAAGTGCTGCGCGGCCCGCAAGGCACCCTGTTCGGCAAGAACACTACAGCCGGGGTTCTGAACATCAATACCCGTGCGCCCAGTTTTACCCCGGAACGCAGCATCGAAACCTCCATTGGCGAGAGCGGTTATTTCCAGACCAAGGGCACGATTTCCGGCCCGCTCAGCGATCAGCTGGCCGGTCGTTTCTCTGCCTATCGCAGCCGCAGCGACGGCGATCTGGATAACGCCTACGACGGCAATAAACTCGGCGGCGGTTCACGCGAAGGCTTCCGTGGCCAGTTGCTGTTCAAGCCCAACGAAGACTTCAGCCTGCGCTGGATTGGCGACTACAACGAGGAAAGCTCCAGCGCAGGGACCCGCGCCCTGTTCAGCACCGGACCGACCATCAATGGCGTCAACCGCTACGAAAGCCGCGCCGCCGCAGCGGGTGCCACGCTGGTGGATGGCTCGCACCGCAAGGTCAACCTCAACAGCGACCAGCGTGTGACCGTGCATCAGGGCGGCACCTCGCTGGAAGCCAACTGGAAGCTGGCCAACGACTTCACGCTGACTTCCGTGAGCTCCTATCGCTGGTGGAATTTCACGCCACGCAACGATGACGGCCTCAATGCCTCGGCCTCCTACAACGGCGGCGTATCGGTGGAAGATAAACAGTGGTCCCAGGAGTTTCGCCTGGCGTCCCCTACCGGGGGCTTTTTCGATTACGTCGTCGGCGCCTACTACTTCGGCTCCGATCTGGATAACAAGTCGTTCACCAACTATGGCCCGCAAGCCGATATCTGGAACGGCACCGCGACCGGCGCACTGGCCAACGTCAACAGCCTGGGCAAAGGGCATATCGAAACCAACAGCTTTGCACTCTTCGCTCAGGGCACCTGGCACCTCACGCCGAAACTGGATTTCACTGCCGGTGTTCGCGGCACTTACGAAGAGAAGAATGCCTGGGTGCAACGCGATGCTCCACAAGGCGGTGCCACCGTTACCGGCGCAGCGCTGACCGCACGCAATGCCCGCACAGGTGCCTACGAGTCGGGTGATCTGAACCAGTACACCGCCAGCCCTTCGGGCATGCTCAACCTGAGTTACCACTTCACTGACGATCTGCTGGGTTACGCCACACTTTCCCATGGCGAAAAATCCGGCGGGGTCAACCTGGCGGTCGGTACTGCGCCAACGGCCGGTGCCGACTCGCTGCTGATCGGCACCGAGCGCGCCAACAACGCGGAACTGGGTCTGAAAAGCACGCTCTGGGATCGTCGCCTGCAACTCAACGCCAACCTGTTCTGGACCCAGGTCAACGGCTACCAGACCAACGCCTATGACAACGCCAACCGCGTGCAATACCTGACCAACGCCGGCACCGTGCGTTCTCGCGGCCTGGAACTGGAAAGCACCATTCTGCCAATCCGCGGCCTGACGCTGAACGTCAATGGCTCTTACAACGACGTGCGTTACACCTCTTACAAAGATGCGCCTTGCCCGCCTGAAGTCAGCCTGCAGGCCGGTGCGCCCGCGTCATGCGACTTGAGCGGCCATCAGGTGGTCGGTGCGTCCAAATACATCGCCAACGTAAACGGCGAGTACAAGTGGGACCTGGATAACGGCCTGCAAGAGTACGTCACGGCCAGCTATGCCTTCCGCTCCAAAGCTGTAGGCACTGTTGAAGACTCCGATTACGCGCAGATCCCGAGCTACGCCGTGGTCAACCTCAGCACCGGCTTGCGCGGCGACCTTGGCCAGGGACAGTGGGATGTTTCGCTGTGGCTGAAAAACGCCTTCGACAAAACCTATTACACAACCCTGTGGAGCGAACCCAACGGCGGCTACGGCGGCCTGCTGGGCACGCCACGCACGTTGGGCATGACTGCTCGTTATGACTTCTGATTGAGTTTTCGCGGATAAATCCGCTCTCATCAAACAAGAATTAAGGCCATGAATTAGAACGTATTTTACGTAGGGTAAAAACGTGGTCCGGCGTACATATCCATTATGGGTATGTGCTGGTCCTACTGGTTCCGCCTTTACGGCGGCCCCCTTTTGTTTCGGCAAAAGGGGGGAAAACCATCCGCTCCGGTTC
>NZ_JAIGPJ010000052.1:18979-24435 GCF_019719005.1 Pseudomonas cichorii | reverse complement strand
ACCAGAAAGACACCGACTTGCTCGACAGGGCGGGGTTTATGACGCCCTAAAATAATCAATCGAGAAAAAAAGCACTGAAGACAGTTGCTCCTACACAATCTGTGAGCGACTTCAGTCGCGAAGGGCATTAACCCTCGCGCAACACCGCCAACGGGCTGGCATTCAAGGCGCGCCTTGTGCCGAACACTCCGGCACCGCCCACCAGCAGGGCACCGATCAGTGGCAGCAGCAACAGCCATGGATGTGGTTGCCAGGCCAGATCGAAGGCGTAGCGGTACAGCACCAGACTGACCAGCTCACAACCCAGTGCAGCCAGTAAACCACTGGCCGCACCCAGCAGACCGAACTCTATCCGGCGCGACTTGATCAGCAACTTGCGTTCCGCACCCAGGGCACGCAGCAGGGCACCCTGGCGGATCCGCTCGTCCAGTGTCGCCTGCAACCCCGAAAACAGCACGGCAATACCCGCTGCCAGCACGAACAGCAGTACGAACTGCACGGCCAGGGTCACTTGATCCAGGATGCTGCGCACCTGAGCCAGCAGGGCTTCCACGCCCAGGATGCTGATGGCCGGGTAGGCACGGGAAAGCTCGACGATCTGCTTGTCCTGGCCGGGCGGCAGATAGAAGCTGGTCAGGTAAGTGGTCGGCAGGTCGGTCAGCGTGCCGGGCTGGAAGATCATGAAGAAGTTGGGCTGGAAGGTATCCCAGTTCACGTCCCGCAGGCTGGTGACCACCGCTTCGCGAGTCAGGCCGCCAACGATGAAGCTCAGATTGTCTCCCAGCTTGATCCCCAGGCTGTCTGCCAGCTTGGCTTCCACCGAGACTCCAGGCTTGGCGTCGGCAGCGGTGGCAGGTGCCCACCAGTTACCGGCTGTCAGCCTGTTGCCTTCGGGCAGGTCGGCTGCCCAGGTCAGGCTCAGGTCGCGGCGGGTTGCGTTTTCGCCGCGTGAGTCCTTGGTCACGAAGTTGCCGACCGGTTCGCCGTTGATATTTACCAGACGGCCCGGCACCACAGGGTAGAGCGGGGCGGAGTGGGTCGACAGGCGACTCAGGGTCTGGGCGAAGTTTTCTTTCTCCGATGGCAGCACGTTGAGCACGAAATAGTTCGGTGCGTCCTTGGGCAACTGGTTCTGCCAGGTGTCGAGCAGTTCGCCGCGCAGCAGGGCGATGAGGCCCATGGACAGCAGGATCAACCCGAACGCCAGCGACTGACCGGCGGCGGCCAATGGATAGCGCAACAGCTGGCCCAATCCCAGCCGCCATGGCAGGGAAGCACCGGACAGCAGACGGCGCAGGCTCTTGAGAGCCAGCAGCAACAGGCTGCCCAGCACCAGTGCGGCCACGATGCCGCCACCCAGCAGGGCGAAGGTCAGGACCAGATCCAGGCTCAGACGCCACATGATCAGACCCAGTGCCAGCAAGGCAGCGCCGTAGACCAGCCAGGAGCTGGCCGGAATCGGCAGCATGTCCCGGCGCAGTACGCGCAATGGCGGCACGCGGCCCAGGGCAGCCAGTGGCGGCAGCGCGAAACCGGCCAGTGCAACCAGACCGGTACCTATCCCGGCGAAGGCAGGCAGCAGGCCGCCAGCAGGCACGGTGGTCGGCAAGAGGTTTTGCAGCAGGGCAAACAGACCCAGTTGTGCCAGCCAGCCCAGCAAGGCACCGCTGATACTGGCCAACAGGCCGATGATTGCCAGTTGCAGGCTGAACAGGGTCATGGTTTCGCTACGGGACAAGCCCAGGCAGCGCAACAGGGCACTGGAGTCGAAACGTCGGGCGGCGAAGCGCGAGGCCGAGAGGGCGACCGCGACACCGGCCAGCAGCACGGCCACCAGACTCGCCATATTCAGATAACGCTCGGCCTTGCCCAGTGCGCCACCGATCTGCTGGCTGCCGTCCCGTGCGTCCTTGATTTCCTGATGAGGCTCAAGGCCGGGTTCTATGGCTTTGCGATAGGCCGCGAGCACTTCAGGCGGACCGCTCCACATTTCCCGGTACTCGACCCGGCTGCCCGGCTGCACGACACCGGTTGCAGCAAGGTCTTGCAGGTTAATCATCACCCGTGGCGTCAGGCTATAGAAGTTGCCGGCGCGATCTGGCTCGTAGGTGAGGATGCGGGTCAGCTTGAGGGTCTTGGAGCCGACATCGATGTTGTCACCGATCTTAAGGTCCACGGCAGGCAGCAATCGCGCTTCAGCCCAGGCTTCTCCAGGCTCGGGGCCGTTGCCGATCTGCTCGGGCTGATAAAGGTCGGGTGCGCTTTTCAGGTCGCCTCGCAGCGGATAGACGTCATCCACCGCCTTGATGCTGGAGAGCTGAATGCCGCTGTCAGTGGCGATCACGCTTGAGAACAGCACGATTTTCGCGTGGTCGAGCTTGAGCTTTTCACCGGCTTCTATCTGTTCGGGCCGGGCAGGGCTTGAGCCTTCCAGAATCAGATCGGCGCCGAGAAACTCGGTAGCCCGCAGCATCATGGCGCCATTGAGGCGTGCGCCGAAGTAACCGATGGCGGTACTGGCGGCGACAGCGACCAGCAGCGCGAAGAACAACACCCGCAACTCGCCGGCGCGGGCATCGCGCAGCAGTTGGCGGGCGGCAAGGCTGAGCAGACGCATAAAGGGCAGGCGTGCCATCAAGGCTCCAGAGGGGCGACCAGTCGCCCACCTTCAAGACGGATCAGGCGTCGGCAGCGATGGGCCAGACGCTCGTCATGGGTGACCAGCACCAGCGTCGTATTGCGCTCCTTGTTCAACTCGAACAACAGGTCGCTGATGCGCTCGCCGGTGTGGCTGTCCAGGTTGCCGGTCGGTTCGTCGGCAAACAGCACATCCGGATCGGCGGCAAAGGCGCGGGCAATCGCAACCCGTTGCTGCTCGCCACCGGACAACTGGCGCGGCGTATGGGTCAGGCGTTTGCCCAGTCCTACACGCTCCAGCAGGCTGCGGGCCTTTTCCCGGGCGTCCTTGCGGCCTTCAAGCTCCATGGGCAGCATGACGTTTTCCAGGGCATTGAGGCTGTCGAGCAACTGGAACGACTGGAAGACAAAACCGACGTGTTCGGCGCGAACCCTGGCGCGCTGGTCTTCATCCAGCTGGCTCAGGTTGCGGCCCGAAAGGGTCACTGCACCTGCGCTCGGCAGGTCGAGCCCGGCCAGCAGACCCAGCAGGGTGGATTTGCCGGAACCGGAGGAACCCACGATGGCCAGCGTATCTCCCTTGTTTAGTTCCAGAGAGAGTTCGTGCAGGATAGTCAGGTCACCTTCGGTGCTGGGGACCACTTTGCTGAGGCTTTGGGCACTGAGAATACTTTCACTCATGGAGAATCCGATGCGTGCGTGGTTTTTAAGTGCTGGCCTGGGGTTATTGCTGCTGTCACAAGGGGCAGTGGCGGGCACGGTATTGATCGTTGGAGATAGTATCAGCGCGGCTTTCGGCATGGATACCCGTGTCGGCTGGGTCAGCCTGCTCGAGCAGCGCATGCGCAACGAGGGATACACCGATAAAGTCGTCAATGCGTCCATCAGCGGCGACACCAGTGCCGGAGGCCTGGCGCGGCTGCCCACGCTGCTTGCAGAGCATAAGCCCGAGCTGGTTATTCTCGAATTGGGGGGCAATGACGGGTTGCGCGGGCAACTGCCAGCACAATTGCAACAAAATCTTGCATCGATGATAGATCGCTCTCGCGAAGCCGGTGCCAAGGTGCTTTTATTGGGTATGCGGATTCCGCCTAACTATGGCCCGCGCTACACCAAGGCTTTCGAGGACGTCTACAGCACCCTTGCCGAAGAGAAAAAAGTCCCTCTGATGCCCTTTTTTCTTGAGGGTGTGGCGGGAGTTCCGGGGTTGATGCAAGCCGATGGTCTGCACCCGGCACCGAGCGCTCAGGGCAAGTTGCTGGAAAATGTCTGGCCAAGCCTGAAACCGCTGCTTTGAGGCTTTTCTGGGCGGTGGCTTTCGGCTAATGTGGCGCCCCCTATCTGGAGCCCCCCATGCCGCGTCCCGCCTGGTCCCTATATGCCTATCAAATGATCGAGCCCGATGAGCAGCTCGATCTGTTCGCGTGCCAGGAAGTCAGGGTGCATCTGATCGCGCGTCAACTGGAGCTGGGTGGCTCGATTGATCGTACCTTGTGCGGCACTTTACTCCCGGCGCAGCCACGCTGGTCGGGGGTCGAGCAGCAAGCCTTGATCGATGAGCGGTTGTGTCCGCTGTGCAAGGCCATTCTCGACGCTCAGCGGCGCGGCATGCACCCGATCTGGCCCGAACTCTAGCTGTCTCTCTTCAGAGCCTGTCTCCCGGTTCTGTAAGCGCCGGTGTACACTTCATCAATTTCCCCATTCGCCGTTTAGCCGAAGGATTTTCCCGGATGTTGTCGCGCATTCCAGCCGTTACCCGCTGTCTGTCGCTTGCCGCTCTTTTTATGGCCTGCTCTGTCAATGCACTGGAGTTTCCATTGCCTGCGCCTGGAGAGGACATCATCGGGCAGGTTCAGGTGATCAAGGCCCGTTACGAAGATACCTTTGCCGATATCGGCACCAAGTACGATCTGGGCTATCTGGAGATGATCGCGGCCAACCCGGGCGTCGATCCGTGGTTGCCGGGTGCCGGTACCGATATCGTATTGCCGACCCGTTTCATTCTGCCGCCGGGTCCGCGTGAAGGTATCGTCATCAATCTGGCTGAATACCGGATGTACTACTACCCCAAGGGCCAGAACGTGGTACACACCTATCCACTGGGTGTTGGCCGCGAAGGCTGGGGTTCGCCGATTGGTGTGACCAAGGTGATCGCCAAGACCCCGAACCCCACCTGGACACCGCCAGCGTCGATCCGCGCCGAGCACGCGGCTGATGGCGATATCCTGCCAAGCGTCGTTCCGGCCGGTCCCGACAACCCGCTGGGTCCGTTCAAGTTCGGACTGGGCATGTCGGGCTACCTGATCCATGGCTCGAACAAGAAGTTCGGCATCGGCATGCGCACCAGCCATGGCTGCTTCCGCATGTACAACAACAACGTGCTGGAGCTGGCTGACATGGCGCCGGTGGGCACAACCGTGCGCATCATCAGTGAGCCGTACAAATTCGGTATCAGCGGCGGCAAGGTGTATCTGGAAGCGCATACCCCGCTGGACGATCAGGGCAATCCGTCGGTGGTCGACAAGCACACTGGCGTCATCAATGCCTTGCTCAAGCGTGAGGATCTGGCCAACAACCTGCGCATGAACTGGGATCTGGTGCGTGATGTGGTGGCTGCCGAGGATGGCATGCCGGTGGAAATCGCGGTTCCGGGCACTGCGCCAGCGGCTGGCGAGGCTCCGGTGATCTTTCAATAAGCTGTCTTGAGTCCTGGCCAGCCTGAGCGGGCTGGTCAGGGCCTGCATACTGAATTGCAGGCAATAAAAAAGGGAGACCCCTGCGAACGGGGCAGCCTTCTCCACAAAACCCGGAGGATATTA
>NZ_JAIGPJ010000052.1:0-18969 GCF_019719005.1 Pseudomonas cichorii | reverse complement strand
CGCCGGGGGGGGGCGGGCCGCGCCCCGCATACAAATTTGCGGACAAAAAAAAGGGCTCCCCCGTCCGACCGGGTCCACCTTTTCAACAATCCCGGGGGATTATTACTTACGGCTAGCTTTGTCCAGCATGCGCAGAGCGCGCTCGTTGGCTTCGTCAGCAGTTTGCTGAGCTTTTTGAGCAGCAGCCAGAGCTTCGTCAGCCTTACGGTAGGCTTCGTCGGCACGTGCTTGCGAACGAGCTGCTGCGTCTTCGGTAGCTGTCAGACGAGCTTCGGTTTCTTTGGAGACGCTGCTGCAACCGGTGGCCAGAACTGCGGCCAGAGCCAGAGCAGAGAATTTCAGAACGTTGTTCATCGTGTTCCCCTTCAAGGACTTTTCTTTAAATTAGTCATCTCTCGAAAGTGAGAAAATGACCGGCGTACATAGTACCCATTGTTTGTAGTAAGTAAACTGACGAAGCGCAAGAAGGGATAAAAATCTTGGCTTTGAAAGTGTTCCGCACTACTTCTCATGCAAACTGTATAAAAACTATCCACTTTGCCGCGTTGCCTTGTGACAGTGGCTCTGACGAACGTCTGGCTCAAGAAGACACGTGCCGCCATGACCTGAATCCGGGTGCTATGGCTTCATATCGGCCACTTCATGTCCAATGTCTCACCTTGCGCCTGAACAGGCAGGTTATCTAAAAGGACTGCGGTGACTTTCAATGTTCATGGACGTCCCAATCGACAACATCCGGCGAGGTCTGGTTCAACCAGGCCTGTAAATAGTGGGTCGAACATGCTTTTTATGATCGATATGCTTGAGCATCTTCTGTAAGGGCGCCTACTATCTGGAGGTGCTGTTTGTTGGAGATCTGCTGTTCGTTTCTCGGTGTCCAGGCAGGCACGGGGTGGCGTAGATATTCCTTCGCCGGAAAAACATCGGTAAGGTAGGGGTCAATTCCAAGACCCGCGAGGAGTAGTGATGAGCGAGGCGTTGTCCATTCACCATGATAAGACCGGTCATCAATTTGAAGTCAATATTGACGGCCATCGTGCCTACCTGACCTACATGGATCTGGGAAAGCAGACCCTGGATTTCTACCGGACCTTCGTCCCGGACGAGCTTCGTGGCAAGGGTATTGCCGCAGCCCTGACCGAGCAGGCGCTCAACTATGCCGACAGCATGGGATATACCGTGATCCCGTCCTGCTCCTATGTGGAGCGCTACATGGAGCGTCATCACCGTCAGGCTGCCAAGATCTGAGGGTACAGGACGCACCATGAAAAACGCTGGGCATATGCCCGGCGTTTTTCATTGCGGTACAGCCATCAACCCCGGTTGCGCCTGGGCAGCACGTCCTTGAGTTTGGCGTGCATGCTGCGCAAGGTTTTTTCGGTGCTTTCCCAGTCGATACAGGCATCGGTGATCGATACGCCGTATTGCAGTTCCGACAGGTCTTTGGGAATGGCCTGACAACCCCAGTTCAGGTGGCTTTCAACCATCAGACCGATGATCGACTCGTTGCCTTCCAGAATCTGGTTGGCGACGTTCTCCATGACCAGCGGTTGCAGTGCAGGGTCCTTGTTGGAGTTGGCGTGGCTGCAGTCGACCATGATGTTCGGGCGGATGCCGGCCTTGTTCAGTGCCTGTTCGCAGAGCGCGACGCTGACCGAATCATAGTTCGGCTTGCCGTTGCCGCCGCGCAGTACCACGTGGCCGTAGGCATTGCCCTTGGTGGTCACGATGGACACGCCACCTTCCTGGTTGATACCCAGGAAACGGTGCGGGCTGGAAACCGATTGCAGGGCGTTGATGGCAACGGTCAGGCCGCCATCGGTGCCGTTCTTGAAGCCCACGGCCGACGACAGGCCGGAAGCCATTTCGCGGTGTGTCTGGGATTCGGTGGTGCGCGCGCCGATGGCCGACCAGCTGATCAGATCCTGCAGGTATTGCGGAGAGATCGGGTCCAGCGCTTCGGTAGCGGTCGGCAGGCCCATTTCTGCCAGGTCCAGCAGCAATTGACGACCGATGTGCAGGCCATCCTGGATCTTGAAGGAGTCATCCAGGTACGGGTCGTTGATCAGGCCTTTCCAGCCGACCGTGGTGCGCGGCTTCTCGAAGTACACGCGCATGACCAGGTACAGGGTGTCCGACAGTTCGGCTGCCAGGGTCTTGAGACGTTCGGCGTATTCCTTTGCTGCCTTGAGATCATGGATCGAGCATGGCCCGATCACGATGAACAGGCGATGATCGTTGCCGTCGAGAATGTTGCGGATCACTTCGCGGCCCTGGCTTACCGTGTGCAGGGCAGTATCGGTAAGGGGGATATCGCGCTTGAGTTGATCCGGCGTGATCAGAGTCTCGTTGGATGCAACGTTGAGGTCGTCAATCGGTAAATCAGCCATCGTGTTACTCATCAGGTCACGGGTGCTGGCCGCCTGCTTTGTTTCTTGCGACGGTGTCCAGCATGGTTGAGCGTATCGGGGAGCCGAACCTTAGCGCGTTACCCCGTCCCTCGACAATGGGTAAACGTGGCTTTGGGCTGTCCGTGCTGTAATAAATGCAGCACTTCAAGCAAGGATAGCCGCCCGGTTCCGAGGCGAATTTGCAACCTGACTGCATGCGTCGGATAGTGTGTGCGAATAATCAGAGTTGCCATGAGGCAGACGATCTTGAGAGGGAAGATGATGACCCGTGATACGAGCAAACCGAGGATCGGTATTATCGGTACCGGTGCTATCGGTGGTTTTTATGGGCTGATGCTGGCGCGTGCCGGTTTTGACGTGCACTTCCTGTTGCGCAGTGAATTCAATGCAGTGGTCACTCATGGCCTGCAGGTGAGCAGTGCCGTGCATGGCAACCTGAAGCTCGATTCAGTTCAGGCCTATTGCTCCGTTGCCGATATGCCGCCTTGTGACGTGTTGCTGGTAGGCACCAAAAGCACCGGCAATGCCGGACTGGCACCAGTCATTGCACGGGCTGCTGCGCCGGGAGCAAAAGTCCTGCTCTTGCAGAATGGCCTGGGAGTCGAAGATCAGGTGCGGCTCCTGTTGCCCGATAGCCTGCATCTTCTGGGCGGTTTGTGTTTCATTTGCGTACACCGTGTCGAGCCCGGAGTTGTAGCTCATCAGGCTTTTGGCGCCGTGAATATCGGCTATCACAGCGGCCCGGCTGGCGATCAGGAAAGTCGTCAGGCTGCCGTCGAAGAATGCTCGGCCCTGTTCCAGGTGGCAGGCGTCGAATCCCATGCCATGGCCGACCTGCAGCAGGCGCGCTGGCAGAAACTGGTGTGGAATGTGCCCTATAACGGGTTGTCCGCGCTGTTGCAGACCAGTACCACGCCGCTGATGGTCGACCCTTGCAGTCGTGAGCTGATCAAGGGATTGATGGATGAAGTGGTGCAGGGCGCCGAGGCGTGTGGCTATATCCTGCCTGAAGGGTATGCTCATCACCTGTTCGAGATAACCGGCAAGATGCCCGATTACAAACCCAGCATGCACCACGACTTCATCGAAGGACGACCGCTGGAGCTGGAGGCCATCTACGCCAGGCCACTGGCTGCAGCGCTGGCCGCAGGCTATGACATGGCGCGGGTCCGGGTGCTTTATCAGGCTCTGGCGTTCATCGAGCGGCGCAATAAATAGTGGTCAAGCGAGGAGGCGATCATGGCAGAGCGTGATGAGCAAAAACTGGTGCTGGCGATTTCGTCGCGGGCATTGTTCGATCTGCGTGAAAGCCATGCGGTGTATATGGCGGATGGGGTTGAAGCCTATCGCCAGTATCAGATCGACCATGAAGACGAGGTTCTGGAGCCGGGCGACGCTTATCTGCTGGTAGAGAAGCTGCTGAGCCTCAATGCCAGCCTCAGCAAGGCGCGGGTCGAAGTCATCCTGGTTTCGCGCAACAGTGCCGACACCGGGTTGCGGGTTTTCAATTCCATCCAGCATTACGGGCTGGACATCACCCGTGCGGCGTTTGTCGGCGGGCGCAGTCCTTATCCTTATCTGGCGGCGTTTGGCTGCCACCTGTTTCTTTCCACCCATGCCGAAGACGTGCGCAGCGCTCTGGACGCCGGATTTGCCGCTGCGACCATCCTCTCGGGGGGCGCACGTCGGGCGGCCAGTGCCGAGTTGCGAATCGCGTTCGACGGTGATGCGGTGCTGTTTTCCGACGAGTCCGAGCGCATCTACCAGAGCGGCGGGCTGGCTGCCTTCCAAGCCAGTGAACGCGAATCGGCCCGCGAGCCTCTGCGCGGTGGGCCTTTCAAGCCGTTCCTTGCGGCCCTCAACCTGTTGCAGCGGGAGTTTCCCGAAGAAAGCTGCCCGATTCGCACCGCCCTGGTCACTGCCCGTTCTGCGCCAGCCCATGAGCGGGTGATCCGCACCTTGCGCGAGTGGGACATCCGGCTTGATGAGTCGCTGTTTCTGGGCGGTTTGCAGAAGTCTGCCTTTCTTGAGGCGTTCGCTGCAGACGTGTTCTTCGACGATCAGCCCGGACACTGCGAGAAGGCCCGTGAGGTTGTAGCTACCGGCCATGTCCCGCACGGCATCAGTAATGAAGTCAAGCTCTGAAAGTGCAAGACGCAATAAGCCGCCTTCGTAGTCTTTGGTGCGCTGCTAAGCTGAATCAATCTCCGCCATTCCGGTTGTTTGGGAGGTTATATGATTCGTTCGATCCTGTGTGCCACAGACCTCGGTCTGTATGCGCCCTATGTCGTGCAGCATGCGCTGGCGATGGCTCGAACTTTCAATGCCGGTCTTTATGTCATCCATGTTGTCGAACCCATGGGGCTGTTCGCCGAATCGGTGCTGCAGAGTTATCTGGGCGAGGATGAGCTGAAGGAACTCCACGGCAAGGGTGTGAGTACATTCATGGATGGCATAGAGCAACGGATGCTCGACGGGTTTCGTGAAGAACTAGGTGAAGGGCATAAAGACCTGTCTTTCATCCGCGCAGTGAGGGTTGTCCAGGGGGAACCTTGCAATATGATCCTTGAACAGACACGCGAGCTGGCAGTGGACTTGCTGGTGCTAGGTAGTCATAGCCAGATGGCGAAAGAGGGCGCGTCGATAGGTCGTACGGCCGCCAGGGTTTTACAGCTTTCCGCTGTACCTGTTTACATGGTGCCCATGATGCAGAACAGAGGACGGGGGCAGGAGTGATGGTGTAAATGATGGTTTAAGTGAAATCGAGCGTGCGATTACCTCTCAAAGGTGATAAAAAGTTCTAGCGTTCTCTACTCGACCATTAATCCAGTTATATACCGTCGCTGATACCCCTAGGGTTTATCTGCTTTGAGGGATACATATGAAGCTTCAACAATTGCGCTACATTTGGGAAGTGGCGCACCACGACCTCAACGTTTCCGCGACGGCACAGAGCCTTTACACCTCGCAGCCCGGCATCAGCAAGCAGATACGCTTGCTTGAAGACGAGCTGGGGGTCGAAGTTTTTGCCCGCAGCGGCAAGCACCTGACGCGAGTCACGCCAGCCGGTGAGCGTATTATCACCACCGCCGGCGAGATCCTGCGCAAGGTCGAAAGTATCAAGCAAATCGCCCAGGAATTCTCCAACGAGAAAAAGGGCACCTTGTCGATTGCAACCACCCATACCCAGGCGCGCTATGCCTTGCCGCCTGTCATCAGTAATTTCATCAGGCAATACCCGGACGTTGCATTGCACATGCATCAGGGTTCACCCGTACAGATCGGAGAAATGGCGGCTGACGGGACCGTGGACTTCGCCATCGCCACCGAAGCACTCGAGCAGTTCGGTGACCTGGTCATGATGCCGTGCTATCGCTGGAACCGCTGTGTAGTGGTGCCTCAGGGCCATCCCCTGACCAAGGTGCCCAAGCTGACTCTGGAACTGCTGGCCGAATACCCGATCGTGACGTATGTATTCGGGTTCACGGGACGCTCCAAGCTTGATGAAGCATTCAGCCATCGGGGTCTGGTGCCCAAGGTCGTTTTCACTGCTGCGGATGCGGACGTGATCAAGACCTATGTGCGCCTGAATCTGGGGGTCGGCATCGTTGCCAGGATGGCAGTAGATGAAGAACTGGACAGCGACCTGGTCATCCTTGATGCCAGCGACCTGTTCGAGTCCAGCATCACCAAGATTGCTTTCCGTCGTGGGACGTTCCTGCGTGGCTTCATGTGCGACTTTATCGAGAAGTTTGCTCCGCACCTGACTCGCGAAGTGATGGCCAAAGCGATTCAGTGCCATAACAAGCAGGAGCTTGAAGAGCTGTTTGAAGGTGTAGAACTGCCTGTGCATTGATGGGTCTGTTTTCGCGAATGAATTCGCTCCTACACAGATGATGTAGGAGCGACTTCAGTCGCGAAACGGTCATCAACCCTTGGTAATCAGATTCCCCGCATGCAACCCGCATTCCTTCTGGGTTGCTTCTTCCCACCACCAGCGGCCTTCGCGTTCGTGCTGGTTCGGTAATACCGGACGCGTGCAGGGTTCGCAGCCAATGCTGATGAAACCGCGCTCATGCAGGCTGTTGTAAGGCAGCTCCAGCATGCGGATATAGCCCCAGATTTCTTCGCTGCTCATCTGTGCCAGTGGGTTGAACTTGTACAGCGTGCGCTCGGGTGTCGAAAAGGCGCTGTCCACTTCCAGGACGGCTACCGCGCTACGGGTGCCAGGGCTCTGGTCCCGACGCTGGCCGGTTGCCCAGGCCTTGACGCCTGACAGCTTGCGGCGCAGGGGTTCGATCTTGCGAATACCGCAGCACTCGCCATGACCATCCTTGTAGAAACTGAACAGGCCCTTTTCCTTGACGAAAGGCTCAAGCTTTTGCTGATCGGGAGAAACCAGTTCGATGGCGATACCGTATTGCTCGCGGACCTGCTCGATGAAACGATAGGTCTCGGGATGCAGGCGGCCGGTATCCAGGCTGAATACCTTGACGTTCTTGTTCAGCTTCCAGGCCATGTCCACCAGCACCACATCCTCGGCACCGCTGAAGGAAATCCACAGCTCGTCACCGAAATGCTCGAAGGCCAGTTTCAGAATGTCCTGGGCAGACTTGTTGGCATACGTCGCGGCAAGTTCAGCGACGTCGAAAGGTTGGCTCATCAGGCGGCTTCCTAGGTACAAGAGTGGCGCTTAAGCGCTCGTGATGGCGGCAATGGTAACAAAAACCACCGGCCTGTGGCCTTGCGTTGAAACGACATCAGACCCTAGAGTGCCGCTTAGCTTGATCTCGAAATCCCATTGAGGAGTGTTCTGTGGAAATTGCCTGTCTCGACCTGGAAGGTGTGCTGGTCCCGGAAATCTGGATTGCCTTTGCCGAAAAAACCGGCATCGAATCGCTACGTGCTACCACTCGGGACATTCCCGACTATGACGTGCTGATGAGGCAGCGCCTGCGCATTCTCGATGAGCATGGCCTGAAGCTGTCGGATATTCAGGAAGTGATCGGCACCCTCAAGCCGCTGGACGGCGCTGTCGAGTTCGTCAACTGGCTGCGTGAGCGCTTCCAGGTGGTGATTCTGTCGGACACCTTCTACGAGTTTTCCCAGCCGCTGATGCGCCAACTGGGTTTCCCGACCTTGTTGTGCCATCGACTGATCACCGACGAGACGGATCGCGTCGTGAGCTACCAGTTGCGTCAGAAAGACCCCAAGCGTCAGTCGGTACTGGCCTTCAAGAGCCTTTATTACCGCATCATCGCTGCTGGTGATTCCTACAACGACACCACCATGCTGGGAGAAGCCGATGCAGGCATCCTGTTTCATGCGCCGGAAAACGTCATCCGCGAATTCCCGCAATTCCCTGCGGTGCATACTTTTGAAGACCTGAAAAAGGAATTCATCAAGGCCTCGAATCGGGATTTGTCGCTGTAGATCCATTCGCGAATGAATTCGCTACTACACATTTCGTAGGAGCGACTTCAGTCGCGAATGAATTGCTCCAATGTCCTGAGCAGCACCCGCACCTTTGTAAACGACTCCTGATACTCTGATTCGCAGTCGGAGTCAGCGACGATTCCGCCGCCGCCCCAGCAGGAAATACTGCCGTCTTTCACCAGCAGGCTGCGGATGGCGATGGAGCTGTCCATTTCACCGCGTACATCCATGTATATCAGCGAGCCGCAGTAAAGGGCACGGCGTGTGGGTTCAAGTTCGTCGATGATCTGCATGGCGCGGATTTTCGGGGCACCGGTAATCGAGCCGCCGGGAAAGCTGCCGGCGATCAGGTCCAGGGCATCCTTGTCCGTCGCCAGTTCGCCGGTCACGCTGCTGACCAGATGATGAACATTCGGGTAGCTTTCCAGGCTGAACAACTCCGGGACTTTCACCGAGCCGATAGTGCAACTGCGGCCCAGGTCGTTACGCAACAGATCAACGATCATCAGGTTTTCGGCGCGGTCCTTGAGGCTGGAGAGCAGTTCCTGCGCATAAGCCTCATCTTCCGATGCATCGCCACCCCGTGGTCGGGTGCCTTTGATCGGGCGGGTTTCTACTGCGTGATGGCTGACTTTGACGAAGCGCTCTGGCGACAGGCTGAGGATGGCATCGCCTTCGGGTAATGACTGATAGCCGGAAAACGGCGTTGGGCACGCAGAGCGCAGAGCGCAGTATGCGGCCCATGAGTCGCCTTCACAGCGGGTCTGAAAGCGCTGGGCAAAGTTGACCTGATAACAATCGCCCGCCTGAATGTAGTCCTGAATGCGGGTAATGGCCTTGCGGTAATCCAGTGCGCTGAGGTCGGCCTGGAACGGGCCGCTCAAGTGGAACTCGCTCGGGACCGAGTCGCTGCCCGGCTGCTGAAAAAGCTCCAGCAACCGCAAGCGTTCAGACTCCGGCAGTGCAGGGTGACAGACCAGTTGCGTAGTACCTGCCTGATGATCACTGACCACTGCCCAGGCATACAGGCCTAGTCGGGCATCTGGCAGTTGCAGGTCGTCGATCGATTGCTCGGGCAGCGGCTCAAGACGACGACCGAAGTCGTAGCCCAGATAGCCGATCAACCCGCCCGCAAAAGGCAACTCGCTTTCAGCGGGTAATTGCGCAAGGCCAAGGCGCTCAAGACTGTCGCGCAGCCGTTGGAGAAACGCAGTGCCGGATTCGCCCGGTTCGACCACCAGATGCTCCAGCGGCCATGCGCTGAGCAAATCAAACCTGCCGCGATCCGCTTCAGGACGACCGCTGTCCAGCAACACGGCACCCGGTGCATGTCGTACCCGACTGAAGTATTCGGCAGGGTCAGATGAATAGCGCAATGGAGAAAGGGTGCAGGTCGGCATTCGCAGAAATCGGTCGGCGGTATCGGGCCGGTGATTCTAAGGCTCAAGTGCCAGTATCTCCTAGTACTCTGTTTTAGAAACAGGCTGGATTTTTTACCCGGAAGAAGGGTTTTTATACGGAAGACGGATGGCTGTAAAGCCAGCTTTACAATAATTCAGTGAAAGTTTTAGTGCGTAATGTGTAAGTGCCTTATCGCTCGTTTGAATGGTTTGTATCACTCTAATAATGGATTGTTAATGAAATGATTCGATTATTCCTGAAGGGGATAAGCCGGTAATTTTTATTGTAAATTGATTGGTTGCTCATCGTTTATTTTGTTTTTGTCGGTAGGAATAAGGCTACATTCCTCTAGGAAAGGTCCTACATGATTATAGGTTTTGTATTGTTATTCTTCGGCGCTGTTGATGACGCACGCATTGTCGTTGTCGCTTTTATGAAACGAAGGAATAAGTCATGTTTTTTTATAATTCATCTAAGGATGCTCCTTCAGGCAGGATGCTGCGCACGCTATGGATTACTCCGTTGATGCTGGCTGGCTATCATGCGCCTGTCTTGGCTGATGTTGGCCCTTTGACTGAGGTTGTTGTTGGAGGTCCCAGGGATATAGATGACTCTTACATGACGACTAGCTGGATAGTCAGGGATGGAGGCGTGCTTAACGCCAATGGCGCTGAAACCACTTATATAGAAGTGTTTCACGGCGGTACACTGAACTTTACGGATACGGATGTAACGGAGGGTAATCTTTCCGGTGTTGCAGTCTCTCTCATCAGTGGTGTGGCAAGTTTCAAAGGTGGCAATATCGGAGGGGCAAATACAGAATTTGGTATGCGCATGGCTGCTTCCAGTGTCGCGATGACTGGCTCTGTCGTGAAGGGAACAGAGGCAGGCATTGATATTTATCCACGCTCCAACCTGACGCTCTCGGGGAGTCAGGTAAGTGGCACGGGTGCCAATGGTATTGGTATCCACATGTACAACGGGGATTTGAAGGCCAATAGCGGTACGGTTATTTCCGGTACGGTGACGGGTATCAGCGTCACTCAAGCCAGACCCACCGCAGGCCCTGGTAATCCTGCCATTGAACTCGACAACAGTCATGTCATCGGTCAGACCGGGGCTGCAATTGTTGTATCCCGGCCTTTCGGTACTTCTGACTCGACGACTATCGTTTTAAAAAACGGCTCAACTCTGGTGGGGGGCAACGGGAACATTCTTGAGGTCAATGGTGCCACGACCAGAATGGATGTATCCGGCAGCGCGCTTACGGGGAATGTTCAGCTCACTGACAGTGGCAAGCTGGATTTGAGCCTGGATCAGAGCAGCCTCACGGGCGACGTGATCGCTGAAGCGGGCAGTACTGCAAATGTCGCACTCTCCAATAACTCCGTTCTGACGGGCCGCCTTGAAAACCTCAGCAGTCTGGCGATCAATAGTGCCGCGAAGTGGGTGATGGTTGAGGATTCCACGGTCAGCAACCTTGCCATGAATGGCGGCTTCATCAAGATGGGTGAGCCGGATGCTTTCTACAAGTTATCGGTGGGCAATCTGTCAGGTAATGGCACCTTTATCATGGATGCCGATTTCTCCCAGGGTAAAGTCGACTTTCTCGATGTGACCGGTACGGCAACCGGCAATCACTCCTTGCTGGTGGGGGCAACCGGTTCCGATCCGCTAGCCGACTCCTCCATGCATGTGGTGCATACCGCCAGTGGTGATGCGCAGTTCTCGTTGCTCAACGGGCCGGTAGATATGGGCACCTACACCTATGAACTCAGCCAGCAAGGTGGCAATGACTGGTATCTGGTCAACACCGGCAAGGTCAGTTCCGGCACTGGCGCGGTGCTGGCATTGTTCAATACGGCGCCTACTGTGTGGTATGGCGAGTTGTCCACCCTGCGCAGTCGCATGGGTGAGTTGCGTTTCAAGGGCGGGCAGTCAGGCGGCTGGATCCGTGCCTATGGCAACAAGTTCGACGCCAAGGCCGCGTCCGATGTTGGCTACCAGCAGACACAACAAGGGCTTTCCTTTGGTGCCGATGCTCCATTGCCAGTGGGTGACGGGCAGTGGCTGGTCGGTTTGCTGGGTGGTTACAGCAAGTCTGACCTGAGCCTTGGTCGCGGCACCACCGGGCAGGTCAACAGCTACTATGTCGGTGCTTATACGACCTGGCTCGATCAGGACAGCGGCTACTACTTTGACGGTGTTCTCAAGTTCAACCGCTTTCGCAATGAAGCCGATGTCAGTCTGAGCGATGGCTCCGAGTCGAAAGGCAGTTATGACAACAGTGGTGTGGGTGCTTCTGTCGAGTTCGGCAGGCATATCAAGCTCGATGATGGCTATTTCGTCGAGCCTTACACACAACTGGCAGGCTTGATGGTTCAGGGCAAGGATTATTCTCTGGACAACGGCATGCGGGCTGAAGGTGATGATACCCGATCACTGGTCGGCAAGCTGGGTGCTACGGCAGGTCGTGATTTTGATCTGGGCGAAGGCAGGATTGCTCAGCCTTATATCCGGGCCGCATACGCGCATGAGTTCTCTCAGGACAATGGCGTAAAGATCAATGGCAACACGTTCAATAATAATCTTTCCGGGGCGCGGGGTGAGCTGGGTGCCGGTATTGCCGTTTCGATGTCGGACCGGCTGCAACTGCATGCCGATTTCGACTACAGCAATGGCAAGAAACTTGAGCAGCCATGGGGTGCCAATATAGGGCTGCGTTATAACTGGTAGTGGTTGTTTAGAACAAGAGGGAGGCGAAAGCCTCCCTTTTTTGTGTTTAAACTAATAATCAAAGCTTTAATGACGGGCAAGCACTGGCAGTTCTGACAGTATCCAGTTTTTCAGGGGAGGCGTTTAATGGGGTTCGGGGTAGAGAGTTAAAAGATAGAAGCTTTATGGCTTTGGGTCGAAAAGCTCCTGCTCGCTTACAGGTATAGGTCATTTATTAATCTCAAGGAGAGTGAAATGTCGAACTCCGATAAAATTGCGGAAGGCGTAGAGAAACGCCGTGAGTATATGCGTTCACACGCCAGGGTAAAGGGGAGTGGGGTATCGCAGGATGATAAGCTTGAGCCCGCTCTGGTCAAGGATGTTCTTTCTGGCTTGCCACAGGGCTTGATCCCTGTTTGGGCATTGGCGGCTGATCTTGATGTGCAGATTCCTTATTGGAATGATGATATTACCGATACGGGTTATGTTGACATCACGTTAAATCTCGTTGCCGACAGTGGTCCACCCGCTTATTCCAATAAACAGCGATTCGACGGCCCGCTAGGCAGTTCTGACTTCCCGCTGCCAAAAAATATTCCCCGGGGTAATCTACCCCATGAGGGCGAGTTCAGGATTGAATACTTCGTTGCAACAAACGAGGGAGTAAACAACTCTTCAAAACCTTTCATTATTACGATTGACAGGACGGCACCTTATTATAATGCAGACCCCTTGCTTGCATTCCCCGCCGCACTGGTGGTGCCGGAAAAGGTTATCACTGACGATACGTTTACCGGTGGTGTCACCGAGTTTGTCTGTACGCTACCTGATTATGCAGATTATGCCGAGGGGGATACGATTGTGGTGTATTGGGGGCCTACAACGCCTGAGAATCCTGATGCCCCCAACCCTGCTTTCGGCCCGATAGCGATTCCAGCGGACCGGAAAATTCCGATCCCGAAAGCTTTCATCGAAGACAAGATCAATGGCCCTACGTACTCTGTGTACTGGTTGACAGACAAGGCCGGAAACGTGAGCTCCATTTCCCGACCTGCTGAAGTGGATGTGCAACTGGGCGCGCTGCCCGAGAACTTGCAAAACCCGCAGGTTCCATTAGGGCCATTGGTGGATCTTGCCGATGCTCATTTCGGGGTCACCGTGCTTGTTCCAGCGTTCGATAATCCTGCTGATACGCTTATTCACGTGAAATGGGGGGCAACGTCCCTGCCTCCTGTGGCACCAGGGTCTAATCCTCGCGATGTCGAAGTCCCTGTGCCTTGGGGGGCTCTGAAGGGGGAATATCTGGGGCCGGGCGAGAAGCCTGTGACGGCCAGCTATCAAGTCAGTCGGGGGACGTTGATGTTTCCGCCCACAGCCTTGACCGTGGACGTCCAGGTTGACTTTTCGACCATCGGTCCGGTAAATCCTGATGAGCCCAACCCCGTTAATCCGACACTTGCACAAGTGCATCTGACCGGGGCCGATGGTGGGCAGGATCACCTCACACCCAGTGATGATGGAATGGACATTACTGCAACCGTAGCGTTGTATAACCCTGCATTGTCCACAGAGGTATTGAGTCTGTATTGGGGAACTCAGGAACTCCCGGTGGACAAGTTCACTGTGGTAGGTGAAAAACCAGGGGATCCGATCAATTTCACTATTCCCTGGGTTGCCATTGAAGCCCAGGCCAATAATCCTGCATTGCCGATGTACTACAGCATCAACAGTGCTGACGGCAATAATCCTCAGAAATCCACTGATACGCCAGTCAATGTCGATGTCCTGAGGGTCAGTTTCGAGCCTGTCACCTTTCCAGATGTCTTCGTGGATGATAACGGCAACACGACGCTTTCCTGCATTTCCCTGTACTCGGAAGACTATAACGATCCGACTGCAAAGTATGGTTTCAGGGTGCAAGTTCCTGAAGATAAAGATCTTAAAGTTGGTGATGTGGTGATAGCGGTATGGCAAGGTTATGAGAATGATGGGACCACGGCCATTCCTGCGACCCGATTTACCCATACTCACCCGCCGTTGAAGCAGGAAGAGGTTGACAATGGTTTCCTGTTTCTTGTGGAACCCTACGTTGATCATATCTTGCCGATCAAAAGAGGATTTGCGGAAGTTACTTATACCGTAACGCCTGTGGGAGGCGGTGCGCCTGTCCCGGCCAATCCAATGCCTGCAAAACAATATGTATCGCTTATTCGTCCGGGGCTCGATCTCACGTGTGAAGTGCCGCCGCCAAAACCATGAAGGTTGAGGCTGGTTGCTTGCGTGCCTGCACGCAAGGGAGCTGGCCGCTCAGATTCCTGGCAGGTTATATGGGAGAACACGCGATATGGACGCGACTGATTTTCTGGCGGATTTGAGCCCGCCAGCAGTGCCAGAGGCTTTGCCGGATATACCTGGAGGAGAGCCCGGTCTTCTGCCTTTGTCGGCATTGCAAAGGAACTTGAAGGTGACATTCCCCTTATGGGGCGGAAGCGACCCGGCACCGGGGAGTAATGAACGGGTCGTATTGAATTGGGATGGTCGGGACGTTGCGGTCAAGACATTCACGACGCCCATTACCGATACCGACCTTCTGTTTGCGGAGATTCCTCTGGCCGAACTGATTGAAGGTACGCACCAGCTGTTTTACAAAGTCACACTTTCAACCGGCAACACTAACGACTCTGGCCCTATTGCCATCACCATCGACAGAACTCCTGCCACGCTTGCCGGCAATAAAGACCCGCTGACTTTTCTTCCCGATCTGATTGGTAACAAGGTTACGGCCCGTTATCTGGAGGAGCACAACAATACACTTCCGGCCACTGTCCCGACCTATTCCCCCCGTCGGCCCGGCGACACGATCAGCTGGTATTGGGAGCAGGCACCCGTTGGCTCACTGCTGGCGGGTGAGAAGACCCTGAGCCAGGCCGATATGGGCCTGGATATCGCAATCGATGGTGATGTGATTGTCGCCGGTGGAGATGGTCTGCGCTATGCCACCTATGAAGTTCAGGACCGGGCCGGCAACCTCAGCGTGTTGTCTCGAGCCGCTACACTGACCGTGGATGCGCAGCCTGTTCCGTTATTGATGCCTTCGGTCAAGAAGTCGCTGCCAGCGGGCGGCGGCAAGGGAACACTGGACCCGCTATTGGTTACCGATGGAGCGGTGGTGGTGATCCCGTCTGAAATCGATCCGCAGCCCACTGACCTGATCACGGTCTACTGGACCGGCATCAATCCTGTGGCCAGTCATGTCACAACCACCCCTGTGGTAGCGGGTGGCCTTGAGTACGACATACCGGCAAGTGCTGTGCCTGGCAATATAGGTGCAGGCAGGGAAGTCGAGGTGTACTACACCCTGACACAACAGGGCGGCAGGGTTGAAGAGTCCGGGAAGTATTTGCTGACCATCCTGCCGATTCCCGACGCCAGACTTCCCCAGCCACAATGCGAACAGGCACCCGGTACCCCGTACACGCTTCGTCTTTCAGCAGTACCCGCCGGTGGAGCAGACTTCCTCACCCGGGCATGGGTGTTCATGGCCGAGAAGCAAAAGATGAATATGCGGGCAGAGGGAGTGGACAAGAATACGGGGGGCGATCTGTACTTCGATATGTTCAAGGCGCGGGAAGTGACTTCAAGTGAGATGGCCGCTGAAAAAGTCACTGCCGTTCTGGTTCGTTCGTTTCTGGAACAGTTGAAACTCAATGCAGTCTTTGCGGTATATATCGAAGTGAGTTTCGATGGCGGGTTGTCGTACAGGGTGTTCAGACGGCTGGAGTTGACGTTGGTGGCTTGAGAAATCAGCCCCGACTTTTAGTCGGGGCTGATGGGCTACGATTTTTTAGGGGGTTACACTTCTTAATTCTGAGAGGTTTTCAATTAATTCGACTTTTGCCTCCTTGAATTGATTGTATTTGTTGAATCTTGAACCCGCTTTTTTGAAAAGGCGAATAAGCTCTGGGTCTGTTAAGTTGCTGTTTTGTGATGTCGTACTGCTAATACTTCCCTGCCTGGAAAGTGGTGCCGGAGCAGATGTGGAACCTCTCAATGGTGTTGCTGCCGGCGGTGGTGAGGGTGGAGGTGGAGGTGAAATGGAACTTCTGGTTGAGGCTGGTAATGATGCTGAAATTGAATTTCTGGTTGAAGCTGGTAAGGAGGCAGGTAATGAGGCTGGAAGTTGAACATCTAATACATTTGTGTTTGTGCCTCCGGGTAAGGCTAATTCAGGAAATTGAAAGGCGTTATCTCCGTTGGAGTAGTAGCCTGAGCTATATAAAGGGTTTCGTTGCATGCTGAAGTTGTTGAAGTCAGGAAGGCTTTCGGAAGCCCCGGAGGCTGCAACAGGAACTGCTCCCTCAGGTGCTGCTTCTGATATCCCGGCGGAAAACCACTTTGACTGCTTTGTAAAAAGGGTCGCCGACCCCGCCAGAGCCGATATTATGCCCAGCACAACACTCGCTATGCCCAGCACTTTCTTGGCCTGTGTATCCGGGGTGTAAGCGCCGATCCCGCCTGTCACCACCGCCGCAACCCCCGCCGTGTGTGCCGTCACGAACAGGCCGAACTGCATGGTCAATGCCGGCGCAGCCACTCCACCGGTCGCAACGGTACCAATGATCCCCAGTACCAGGCCGGCAATGTTGATCCCCAGAAACAGGCCACGGGACATGTGCCCTGTGGGGTCGACGAAGCCGATGGGGTCACCGAGGCAATAGACATAAGGGTTGAGCCCGCCAGCGCCGAAAGGGCTGAGGCTGTCGGGGCTATGGAAGCGCATCAGTGTCGGGTTATAGGCGCGGTAACCGCGGCCCAGCAGGTACCAGCCACTGACTTCATCGCGCACTTCGCCATTGAAACCCAGCAGGTTGCGCATGCCATCGTCACTGCTGCGTTCTCCATAGGCGCTGTACACCGCCGTGCGCAGATCGGCCTGCTGACTTTCACCCAGCAGGCTTTGCTTGGCATCGGTCATGAACAGCAAGGTCTTTGCGTCATCGCCGAGGGATTGCTGACCCATTGGCTGATTGTCGCCATACAGATAGCTGGTGGTTTCGTTGCCCTGAATGCTGGTGCTCAAGCGTTCGCCCTGATAGAAGCGCAATGCCTCGCCCTGGTTGCCTTGACTGACGCCAACCAGTTGGTTGTGCGAGTCATAGCGGTATTGCGCTGCGGCACTGCCATCCGTTGCCGTCACGCCAAGCAGCCGGTTCTGAGTGTCATAAGCCAGTAGCTGGGCATTTTCGTCGTGCAACAGATTGCCATTGGCGTCGTAATCCAGCGTGATACTGGCGGGGTAGTCCGGGTGAGTGTGGGTGACGCTGACCAGTTGCGTCGGATCATCAGTCGCAAAGTCGAACACGGCTTGATCGGTACTGCCATCGATAAAGGTGCTGAGTACTTCAGTGATGTTATCCAGTGCATCAAAATCGAAATGCTGCTCGCTGATCCTGTGGCCATAACGATCCTTTGGCAGTGTCTCGCCGACACAGGTATGGAGCACGAGGCGGCCGCGTTCGTCGTAATCGAAGGTTTCACTGAGCAATGAGCGGTCGCCGGTTTTCAGATGCCTTGACGTCAGCCTGCCGTCCTTGCGCCATGTCTGGGTTATCGTGCGGGTATCGTGGCCGCTCAGTTCAAGAATGCGCTCGGTTTCCTGCCCTTGATCGTTGTATTGCAGGCGGGTCTGTACCGTGTTGCCACTGCCCGTATCTGTCGTGAGAGTGTGTTGCAACCGACCCAGGCTGGACCAGGTGAATTCGGCCTGCAATTGCCCCTGTTTCACTGATCGGGTGCGGCCTTGCTGATCGTACTCATAGACTGACTTCAGCCCGCCGGGCTCCTGACGACTCAGAGCCCGTCCGGCAAAGGAACTCGTATGAAGGGTTTCCTGAGTCACGCCATCTTCCACCCGACGTTCCGCTTTCAAGCCTCCGTTCAGGTTGTAATCGAACTCTGTGCGACTTCGACTGTTTTGCGAAGTCTTCAAGGCAGCGGTCTTGAAGTCATAGGTGAAGTCCGCTTGTTCACCCTCGGCGATGGTTCGTACAGGTTGCTCGGTCAAACCCAGACTGTATTGGTAATGAATGGAATGTTTGCCGGGGGTGATGCATTCATCGACCTGCATCTGGCCACCCTTGTAGATAAAGGCTGTGGTACGAGGGCCGACACTGACCTGTGTTGCTCGATCCAGGCCATCGAAGTGTTGTTCGCCCAGCAGGATCGATTCAGTTGCCTTGTCCGGCTTGACGTGGATTTTTGTCGGCAAGGCATCGTTGCTGTGTAGCGCATAATCCTTTTCGACCTCGGTCAGGTCGGGGAGGGTGGTACTGATGACCCGTGACAGGGCGTCGTAACCGAAGCGGGTGCTGCGCCTGAGCACATCGACCTCCTGAATGCAGCGTCCCAGGCCGTCATAGGCATAGTCGGTCTGGCCTACAAGGTTGTCAGTAGCGTCCAGGGTTCTGCTCCATTCGGGTTTGCCGAACAGGTTGCTTTTGGTTTCGGTCAGGTTACTGATCTGTGCTGGCGTATCGTTGCTTTGCACCCAGTTGCGCAGGGTCTTGCGTATCGGATCGGCTTCAGCAACCTTCGAAATTCCATCCGGACCAGTGGCACTGCGCTGTTCACCCCAGTCGTCGTATTGATAGGTGCTGGTCAGGGGCAGTTCACGCAGTTGCGGCTCCGGTTCATCCTCGACGTCGACCAGCAGCCAGTCGCTTTCAGTATCCTCGACCAACAGTCCCCGTGTGTCATACAGCGCGCTGTAGGTCTGGAAATACTCGGCAGGCTTGTTTTCGTCAGCCCCTTGCCGCAACTCCTTCACCACCCGGTTCATGCCATCGAGCAAGGTGCGGGTCTTGATTCCCTTGACGTTGGTGGCTTCCTGTTCGGCCTGCTGACCGTCCACGGCACTGAGCACATAGCCGTAATGGCGCGAAGCTTCATAGGGCGTGCCAGGGGCTACGGTTTCCTCGATGACCCGGCCCAGTGCGTCGTAGCGGTA
>NZ_JAIGPJ010000051.1:0-29896 GCF_019719005.1 Pseudomonas cichorii | reverse complement strand
CACATCGAATAATCAGCTTGCCATTCACCCCTCTCACCTTTGACTTTATCTCTCGCTGCAGACACAAGCGAATTCATTCGCGAAAGCTACGCAAGCATCCCGGCCTTGATGCCATTGATTCTCGCATTGATGTCATCAACAGCCGCAGTCTGATGCTCCTTGAGGGCTTCCTGGACTTTCTTGTCCACGGCCAGCTTCTCTTCAGGACTCATGGCCTCATATTCAGCCTTGCTGACACCCGTGAGTTTTTCACGCATTTTCTCTTGGGCAGTCTGCTTCATGTAATCCATGAATTCCTGCTGAATCGAGCTGGTCGAACTGCCGGTGCTGGTCGTGCTGCCCGCCCCGTTCGAGGCGATCACGCCATTGTCGCTGTCGGCGGTTTTCTCGGACAGGGTTTTCTCGGCCAGGGTCTTGATGTTGAACATCATCCGGGCAAAGGATTCGTCATAGCCATTGTTGCTCTTGGTACTGTCCTGGGACGCGGAACTGTCAGCCCTGGCGGTCACCGGATTAACAGCCGGAACCAGACTCTCAGCAGCCGCAACAGTACTGAATGAGTTCTGGGAAACCTCATCCACTGTCTTGCGCCCGACAAATCTGGAAACCAGACCTTCGAGCGTGCCGTTGTTGATAATCATCTTTCACCTCCTGCGGTGGGTGCGACCCTTACGCAGCAAAACCAGTGCCAGTCGCCTAAAAAACCTACAAGCTACTGTTTTTAAAAGGTTTTAAAAAACACCCACGAACAACGACCGGAAGAAAACGGAGAAACACTGCCGATCATGGCAAGTCATTGCCGGCCCGGGTCCAGTGCAGGCCCAACTCGATGTCCTTGCTCAGATCGAGCTGTTCAAGGGGCAACGGCATTGCGAAGTAATAGCCCTGAGCCTGGCCCGCCCCCATGCCGCGCAGCAATTCCAGAGTCGCGTGATCCTCAACGCCTTCCGCTACCACGGTCAGATCCAGAGACTCGGCCATCCTCACGATGGCACGCACAATCGCCCGGCTTCTGGCGCTGGTCGTCAGTTCCAGAACAAAGGACTTGTCGATCTTCAGGCCGCTGAAGTGATACTGATGCACATAGCTGAGCGACGAGAAACCTGCACCGAAGTCGTCGAGCACCACCGACATGCCCTTGTCGGCCAACTGTTTCATGGACTCACGAGCCTGCGCCGGATCAACCACCAGCGCCCCCTCGGTGAGTTCAAGGCACAGACGCGAAGGCGCAACGCCATATTCCGTCAGCAGGTTCAGCACCTCGGCGGCAAATTCAGGGCGAGTGATGCTGTAACTGGAGCAGTTCACATGCACCGGCGGCCAGTGGGCATTGGCCGGATCGGCCAGAATGGCAATGACGCGCTGCAACATGTAAATGTCCAGGCGACCGATAAGGCGCAAGCCTTCCAGAGCCGGCAGAAAACTGCCGGGAGCGATGACCCGGCCATCGGGCTGACGCCAGCGAATCAAGGCTTCAAGGGCAAACAGCTTGCCAGAATTGACGCAGATAATCGGCTGAAAATACGGAATCAGCTCGTTGGTGTGCTTGAGCGCCTTGCGCAGTGCGCCCTCACGCTCGACCTGATCGGAAACCTCGCGGCGCAACTCCTGATTGAACACCACAAAGCTGTCACGACCGCCATTCTTGGCCCGGTACATGGCCGTATCGGCATCGCGCAGCAATTCGGCTGGCTCCTGATGAAACTGACGATCAGCCCCGACCACACCGATGCTGCACGAAGAAAAGACCGAATGGCCGCTGATAAAGAACGGCAGGTCGAACGCTTCAAGAATGCGTTCGGCAATCCCGACCCCGACAGCCAGCGGCGCACCGATCCCCAACACAGCAAACTCATCGCCCCCCAGACGCGCAAGCAGATCGCAATCGCGGATACAACTGCGCAACCGCGCAGCCGCCTGGACCAACAGGATATCGCCAAAGTGATGACCCAGGCTGTCGTTGACTACCTTGAACCGGTCCAGGTCAATAAACATGACCACCAGTTGCTGGTCATGTTTATTGAAAGCCTGCCAGGCCTCTTTCAGACGCTGTTGCAACTGGCTGCGATTGGGCAGGCTGGTGAGTGAGTCATGGGAGTTTTCATGCTGAAGCCGGGCATTGGCCAGATCCAGCTCACGGGTACGGTCCTGAACCCGTGCCTCAAGGCGCAGATTGGCGGTATGTATCGCCTCGGCAGCGCTACGCCGGGACAAAGCCGTATCGATATGGCGAGAGACGAAGGTCAACAGTTCCTGATCCCGCAGGGTGTAACTCACATTCTGCGAATAGCTCTGCACCGCCAGCACGCCCCGGACATCATCCCCCTCGAACAAAGGTATGCCCAGCCAGGATGAGGACCGATTGGAGTCATTCTGGGTCTCGATCTCGCCTTCCCTTTCCAGCCTGTTGGCATCTTCACGATCAATCAGGCAAGGACGGCGCTGGCGGATGACATACTCGGTAAAGCCACGCTGACCACGCCGTGACCTGGGCGGCGTGGCCAGTCGTTCATCGCTGTAATAGGGGAACGTCACTTCTTCGGTGGAGCTGTCATACAGGGCGATATAGAAGTTGTAGGCAACCAGCAACTCGCCGACGATCATGTGCAGGCTATGGAAAAGTTCCGCCATGTCACCCGGCTGGCTGGACAGCTCGGTAATCTGGAACAGCGCACTCTGCAGGTGCTCCGCCCGTTCGCGATCGGCCACCTCTTGTCTCAGGGCGTCGTTGGCAGCAGACAACTGCTGGGTGCGCAGCAGCACGGTATGCTCAAGGTCGGCCCGGTGCAGAATCCGGTCCAGCGCCATCGCCACATGCCGGGCAACCACCAGAAACAGCGCGCGGTCTTCGACGCTATAGATGCGCGAGACGTCGTATACCTGCATGGCCAGCATGCCGAAGACTTCGTCGGATGATTTCTTCAGCGGTGCGCCCATCCAGAACTCGGAAGGACGCCCCTCACAGAAGAAAAGCCCCTGAGCCTGAGCCTGCTTTATAGCCGTAGCATCAACGAACAACGGCTGGCCCGTGGTCAGCACATAGCCCGTCATGGTCAGCCGCGAGCGGTCGAGGTACTCGAAGCTTTCCGGCTCCATCGCCTCGTGATCGGCTACGTCGATGTAATAGGGATAAGTGATCTTTTCTCTCTGATCGTCATAAAGCGCCAGATAGAAGTTCTCGGCATCGATCAGCGTCGCCAGTTGCTTGTGGATGCCCTTGAGGAAGGTGCTGCGATCCCGTGTCGAGCTGGCCAGATGACTGATTTCATACAGCACCCGCTGAGTATTCTGCGCTCTTACCAGCGCGACACTTTGCAACAGATAGCCCAGTCGCAAGGCCAGGTCGGCCAGGGCCGGATTGGCTGATTCGACCTTGGGTGCCAGCAGCCAGCCCAGCGGCGTTTCGCCCATGCCCACGACCCAGCGATGCAACTGGCGCTTGTTGCAGAAGTCGTCGAAACCGTCACAGGGAATCTCGCCCAGCCAATCGGCTTGTGCAGATCCACTCCCCAGCAGGCGCTTGTGCGTACCGGCACCGTAAGCCGCCCAGGCCACATCGGGCATGCTGATGCGCGCCTCGCGCAGCAAGGTTTCCATGAGCGCTTCACTGGAAAGCGCAGGCGATGCAGCGCAATAATCGGTGGATTGGTTCAAGGCCGGGGAAAAAGGAGGAACCTGCATGAAAAACACCAAATCCTGTAACTGGCTGCGGCTATCTTCGGCGGCAGCGCCCGAGGGTGGCAAGCAGGATATGTGATTGAAGGCAAGAAAGTGTGTATTACGAAGTACATCAAGCACTCCTTACGACAGAAAAGCTGACACTCAATCGGCACTATCCGGTTCTTGAGCAGGTCGAATCGGGTCACGTTGCAATAATCGAAGCCTGTTCAACCGCTATGCTGGCTTACGACTTCTTTCAACCCTTCGCAAAAGGTGATCGCAATGGCCAAGACTTACAGCTACGCCGCACAGAAACCGACCGATACCCTGAAACCCTATCGTTTTGAACGCCGCACTCCCGGTGCCGACGATGTACAGATAGACATTCTGTACTGCGGCGTCTGCCACTCGGACCTGCACACCGCCCGTAACGAGTGGCACAACACGCTCTACCCTTCGGTACCGGGCCATGAAATCGTCGGCCGGGTCACTGCCGTGGGTGCCGACGTCAAGAACTTCAAAGTGGGAGACCTGGCGGGTGTCGGCTGCATGGTCGACAGCTGTCAGCATTGTGCTTCCTGCGCCGAAGGTGAAGAGCAGTATTGCGAAAACGGCTTTACCGGCACCTACAACGGCCCGGTCTTTGGCGGCGAAAACACCCTCGGTGGCTACTCCGACAACATCGTCGTGAAGGAAAAGTTCGTCCTGCGGATTTCCCACAGCGACAATCTGGCCGCTGTCGCGCCGCTGCTGTGCGCCGGCATCACCACCTATTCCCCTCTTCATCACTGGAAAGTCGGGCCAGGCAAGCGAGTGGGAATCGTCGGCCTTGGCGGACTGGGTCACATGGCCGTTAAGATTGCCCATGCCATGGGCGCGCATGTGGTGCTGTTCACCACCTCACCCAACAAACGCGAAGACGGCCTGCGCCTGGGCGCGGATGAAGTCGTGGTTTCCAAGGATGCAGACGAAATGGCCGCACAGGCCAACAGCCTGGACTTCATCCTCAACACCGTCGCCGCACCTCACGATCTCGACGCTTTTCTCGGACTGCTCAAGCGTGACGGCACCATGACCCTGGTAGGCGCGCCTGCCGAGCCTCACCCATCGCCAGCCGTGTTCGGGCTGATTTTCAAGCGCCGCAGCCTGGCCGGCTCCTTGATAGGCGGCATCCAGGAAACCCAGGAAATGCTGGATTTCTGTGCCGAACACGGCATTGTTTCGGATATCGAAATCATCGCGATGCAAGATATCAACGAGGCCTACGAGCGCATGCTCAAGGGTGATGTCAAATATCGCTTCGTGATTGATATGGCCACGCTGAAACAGGAGGCCTCTGCCGCCTGATACCGAAATCCGGGTTGTCCCCACTGCGGGACAGCCCGCTCCTGCAGTCCTGACCCTTATGAAAAAAAGTCTCGATTCAGAGCATCTGCACATCAAGTTTCATAGTTGAAATATCTTGCTGCAAACAACTGCAAACTACGCCAAACCATTCGTCATAAAGCCCCTGTCCATACCCGTCGTCGGTTGACACGCCCTTTTATGGAGCGCGCAATAGGGGTTGGATGAAACGATGGGGAAACACATATGGCTAAGATCAATGTTTTAGCGGGTGATTTTCTTCAAGGTAATGGAGAGTTCCACTCTGGCACCATTACGCTTGTTACCCCCCTCTTCCCATGGCCTGGAATCTGTTTCAAACAGGACGACATCAAGTCAATGGAAATTGCCAGCAAAGCATCAAACAGGAAAATTGACGACACGATCGGGTTCGGTCTTGCAGGTGCATTGATGTTAGGCCCCGTGGGAGCTGCCGCGGGCATGTTCCTGGCGAGCGAAGAGAAAGAGATAACCTTTGTGGCAACGCTCAAGGATGGCAGAAGCCTGCTCGCCGCCACCGATGAAAACACCTACCGAAAAATGGCACAGGATATCCCCGTGTCAGACTTCATGTAAAAGCACCCACTCCCTGACAAGAGCCCGGCCCAGCGCCGGGCTCTTTCGTTATGGCACAGCTATTCTTTTTTCAGAAACTGTTCTGGCATTGATTGTGCTAAGAAAAATTAAGGTTTTATTGCAGTTTTATGACATCGATCTGTTTTTATCAACAGACTCAAGTTTCATGGCAAGCGTGCAGATATCAAGAATGACTGGACGTTAACAGGTGGAAAGATGAAAGAACGAGCGACAGTCATCTGCAAACGTGACGATCAGGTCCTTTACGTTCGCAAACCAAAATCGAAATGGGCGCTACCTGGCGGCAGGATCGAAGCGGGAGAAACACCTGCCCAGGCAGCCGTACGCGAACTGAGTGAAGAAACAGGGCTTGAGAACCTGGAACTGCTGTACGTGGATGAATATGAAAAGGACCGGGTCATCCACCACATCTTTACAACCATGATCCCGGCTTCCAGCGAACCCTCACCCCGGAACGAGATTTCCGCCTGCAAGTGGCTCGCCACCGGAAACCTCAGTGACCTCAAGGCCAGCCCGGCGACCAAGTCCATCGTCAAGTCCTTCGCCCGCCCCAACAAATAGAGGACGGGTTTCAATCCTCGCAAACGAAAAAAGGGCGACCCTTTCGGATCGCCCTTCTTCACCGCCCAGCAGAGCGGATTTTGTTTGGTAGGCGCGATTGGACTCGAACCAACGACCCCCACCATGTCAAGGTGGTGCTCTAACCAACTGAGCTACGTGCCTGCTGTGGGAGCGCATTCTACGGATATTGAAAATGGTGTCAACGGCTTTTTGCAGTAACCCACTGATATGTTCGATTTTTTAGCTCTGAATTCAGCAAATGCCATCAGACGCAAGTCCGACAAGAGCATCAGGCCAACGGTCTGAAAGCGCGCAGCGCTGACATTTCTGTCAGTTCCCGTCACTCCCCCTCGCTTTTAACCTGTACGCACGCGCGCAAGCGAATGCAGGTATCTGCACTCCTATTCGCGCCACCCATGCCATTCACCCCAGGTGACGAAATGATTATTTACGTAAAGAAACTGACCGGAGAAATCTTGGAGGTGGAGGTTGAAGCCTCAGATACGATCAGTATCGTGAAACAAAGGGTTCAGGATAAATCTGGCATTAACGCCGAAGCACAAAGACTTATCTTTGCCGGGAAACAGCTTGAAGACCAGAGAACGTTGAGCGATTACAACATTCAGAAGGAGAGCACATTACATGTGGTAATCCGACTCTAGACATAAAGCTCTGGCGCAATACCCGTCGGCAACCGGCATCATGTACTTCACGAGCGCTTTTCAAGCTTACTTCCGCGGAACGAAAAAAGGGCGACCCTTTCGGATCGCCCTTCTCTACCGCCCAGCAGAGCGGATTTTATCTGGTAGGCGCGATTGGACTCGAACCAACGACCCCCACCATGTCAAGGTGGTGCTCTAACCAACTGAGCTACGTGCCTGCTGTGGGAGCGCATTCTACGGATACTGACTGCCCTGTCAATCTCTTTTTCAGCTAAGCCTATGAATTAGCAACGCTTTTAGGTGGCGAGCGGGCGAATATGTTTTCTCGGGTGGCTGGCAGAGGTTTTTCAACTCGGGTAGGATCACAGCACTCGTCAAGAATTTTAAACGGAGCTTCAGGATGGCGAACACGCTCTATCCGCAGTCCTACTATGCCGCCTCAGCCAATCCGGTCCCGGAACGCCCTGCCTTGCAGGGTGAGGTGGAGACCGACGTCTGCATTATCGGCGCAGGCTATACCGGGCTTTCCAGCGCCCTCTTCCTGCTGGAGCACGGCTTCAAGGTAACAGTGCTCGAGGCCGCGAAGGTCGGTTTCGGGGCTTCGGGCCGAAACGGCGGACAGATCGTCAACAGCTACAGCCGCGACATCGATGTCATCGAACGCAGCGTCGGCCCAAGGCAGGCGCAACTGCTGGGGCAGATGGCGTTCGAAGGCGCGGCAATCATTCGTGATCGGGTTTCGCGCTACGGCATTCAATGCGACCTGAAGGACGGCGGCGTATTCGCAGCCCTGACCAACAAACAGATGGCCCACCTGGAGGCGCAAAAGCGCCTGTGGGAGCGCTACGGGCATACGCATCTTGAGCTGATGGACAAGCGGCGCATCGGCGAAGTCGTGGCCTGCGAGCAATACATCGGCGGCATGCTGGACATGACCGGCGGCCATATTCATCCGCTGAACCTCGCACTGGGCGAGGCTGCGGCCGTGGAATCGCTGGGCGGCGTGATCCATGAACAGTCAGCGGCGATCCGCATCGAGCGAGGCGCCAACCCGGTCGTGCATACCGCGCAAGGGAAAGTCCGCGCCAAGTTCATCATCGTGGCCGGCAATGCCTACCTGGGCAACCTGGTGCCGGAGCTGGCGGCCAAGTCGATGCCATGCGGCACACAGGTCATCACCACCGAACCGCTGAGCGAAGAGCTGGCCAAGTCCCTGCTGCCTCAGGATTACTGTGTCGAGGACTGCAATTACCTGCTGGACTACTATCGCCTCAGTGCCGACAAGCGCCTGATCTTTGGTGGCGGCGTGGTATATGGCGCCCGGGATCCGGCCAATATCGAAGCCATCATTCGCCCCAAGATGCTCAAGGCCTTCCCGCAGCTCAAGGATGTGAAAATCGATTACGCCTGGACCGGCAATTTCCTGCTGACCCTGTCACGCCTTCCCCAGGTGGGGCGCCTGGGCGACAACATCTATTACTCCCAGGGTTGCAGCGGGCATGGCGTGACCTATACCCATCTGGCAGGCAAGGTGCTTGCCGAAGCCTTGCGTGGTCAGGCCGAGCGTTTCGATGCATTCGCCGACCTGCCCCACTACCCCTTCCCCGGCGGCCAGTTGCTGCGCACGCCGCTTACAGCACTGGGCGCCTGGTATTACAGCCTGCGCGACAGACTGGGCTTTTGATGAAGAGCGTGAAAACCCTGTAGATCGGGGTTTTCACTGCTTCAGACCAAACTTATTTAACACCCTGACGGGCCAATGCCTTCACTGCTTCACCGGCCGCCTGCTCCTGTCCGGCCTGAGACAGTTCACTGGCAGCTTTCAGCCAGCGCTGCTGATCCACATTGGCAGGCAGTTGCCGTGGCCCCTGAATCAGGACCGCCCAACTGCCGGCATCCTTCCAGGCAGAGCTGAAGCTGCCAAAGCTCATCATCTGCCGACGATTCATGCCCACCTGCAGCAGAACGGTCTGCTTGATGCGGTTATAGCCCACCAGCACGCCATAGCGAGGCCCTTTCCACCAGGCCGAGCCTTCGGACAGCCGCAGCATCACCGGATAACCCGCCGAAACCTGCTCCAGCAAAGCGTGCAGTTCGCCATCGAGTGGGTAAACCATGAAACCGTATTGGCGTGCCGCATTCTGCATATTGCTTTCAAGCTTCCCCTCGCCGCCCGGCAATTGCAGGGGTTTATCGAGGAGCCCGGGTGTAATCAGCACCTGACGGTTGGCCAGCATGCCCGCCAATGCGCCAGGTCCGCTTTGATACGCGTTGCCACGGAAGAACGGCACAGAGTTGAGTTCAACCCGGTCCGGCAAGCGCTGAATTTCTGGCGTAACCATAGAAGCGCAGGCGGTCAGGCTCAATGCCAGGACCATCACCCACCACGGCCGCCGGGTTCTGGCGGCGTTGAACAAGAAAGATACCGGCAGCATTTTCACTCACTTCAACGGGTGTCAGGCAACACGCGACCTGACTCGGACACCGATCATAGAGCCGCACAGAGCCTGGGTATAGCCTTCTGACACAGTCAGAGTGACTGGATAGATCAAATTGGTCATAGCCGTCAATTAATCGAAACATGTGAGGGACTAGACTGTCAGTTATTCAGACAGCAAGAAGATGCGGTAAATACGGAGGCACTTATGAGCCTGGAAATGACAATCGTGATGCTGATCGTGGCATGGCTGATGGTTGCAGGCGCCATGCTTTGGGGAGTACTGAGAATTTCCCGTCGTCACCAACCTCGCGTCGTGCGACCGACTCCTGTGGTCCGGCTGGAAAAAAGACAGCCTGCAGTCGCTCACTGATGAGCGCTCATGAAATGCAAAATGGTCGGCCCCATTACAGGGCCGACCATTTTTTTGCTTCACTGATCGAGCGATCAGGCTTTGGCGGCTTCAGCAGCAGCCTTTTTACGCTTGGCATTACGAGCCAGGATGTTGAGGATCTCGACCGCTGCCGAGAACGTCATGGCGGCGTAGATGTAGCCTTTAGGCACATTGGCACCGAAACCTTCAGCGATCAGCGTCATACCGATCATGATCAGGAAGCCCAGGGCCAGCATGACCACCGTCGGGTTGTCATTGATGAACTTGGCCAGCGGGTTGGCAGCCACCATCATCACGATCACTGCAGATACCACAGCGATGATCATGATCGGCAAGTGTTCGGTCATGCCCACAGCCGTGATGATGCTGTCGATGGAGAACACCAGGTCCAGCAGCAGGATCTGGAAGATTGCCGCGCCCATGCTCAGGGTTACAGCGGAGCCGATAGTCTTTTCAGCTTCGGCCTTGCTGTCCATGCTGTGATGGATTTCTGTGGTCGCCTTCCAGACCAGGAACAAGCCACCCGCGATCAGGATCATGTCTTTCCAGGAGAACGCCTGGCCGAACACGTCGAGCACAGGTTCGGTCAACTGGACGATGAAGGCCACGGTACTGAGCAGACCCAGACGCATGATCAAGGCCGCACTGATACCCAGACGACGGGCCTTGGCACGCTGATGCTCCGGCAACTTGTTGGTGAGAATGGAAATGAAGATCAGGTTATCGATACCCAACACGACTTCCATAACCACCAGCGTGGCCAAGGCAATCCAGGCGGCGGGACTTGTAGCGAGTTCCAAAAGGTATTCCATAGATCGTGTCCTGCTTGAGCCAATGTTAAGCGTTAGATTTCTTTACCAGACTTCTCTTCGGGAGACTCGGGCTGTTTTTTGGGTTCAAGTACCGAAAGATCCTTGCGGGTATCTTCCAGCGCCTTGGTTGCAGCTTCATGGGTATCGTCAATCGCCTGTTTGGCTGTGTTGGCAGCCGTGTCCAGAATTTGCTTGGTCGATGTTTCTACCTGGTCACAGCCAGCCATTACAACCAGCGAACATGCCAGCAATGCGGCGTAAACGGGTTTGATCATGTTTCCCTCGATATGCAAGGCCGGACATCACCTTTGGTCCGGCGTCAGCGAAGCATTCTAGAGACATGGAAACATCAGAAAAATTCGCTTTTTCAAGGTGTATACTTCGGTTTTACCGAATCGACAATCTTTATGCTCAATTATCGTCAACTTCATTACTTCTGGGTCGTGGCCAAAACCGGCAGCATCGTACGCGCCTGCGAACAATTGAACCTCACCCCCCAGACCATCAGCGGCCAGATCAGCCTTTTCGAGGAAACCCTGGGCGTCGATCTCTTCCGCCGTGTAGGCCGGCAACTGGAGCTGACTGAAGCCGGTCGCCTGGCACTGCCCTATGCCGAACAGATGTTCCAGCTGGGCAATGAGCTGGAAACCATGCTGCGTTCACAGCCCGACGAACAACAGATCCTGTTTCGCATCGGCGTGGCCGATGTCGTGCCCAAATCCATCGTCTATCGCCTGATCGCACCCACCATGGAGCTCGACGAGTCGATCCGTATCACCTGCCGCGAAGACAAGCTCGAACGCTTGCTGGCCGACCTGGCAATCCAGAAACTGGACATGGTGATATCTGACAGCCCTATGCCACCACATTTGGACATTAAAGGCTACAACCAGAAACTGGGAGAGTGTGGCGTCAGCTTCTTCGCGACCCAGGGCGTGGCTGAAAGTCTGTGGGGTGACTTTCCGCAGTGCATGCATGGAGCGCCGCTATTGATTCCCGGACAGGACACCGTGGTTCGCGGCAGGTTGATGCGTTGGTTCGCCGAACAGAAAATCCAGCCGAGGATTATCGGCGAGTTCGACGACAGCGCCCTGATGAAGGCTTTCGGCAAATCAGGCAGCGGCGTGTTCGTCGCGCCCAGCGTGATCGCCGATGAAGTACAGAGCCAGTACGACGTGCAGATCATTGGGCAGACCGAATCGGTGACCGAGTCGTTCTATGCCATTACCGTCGAACGCAAGGTCAGGCACCCCGGCATTGTCGCCATTACCGAGAGTGCCCGAAACAAGCTGTTTACCGACTGAGCTTAAAACTTGCCCATGTAGTCGCGCTTGCCGATTTCCACGCCATTGTGGCGCAGCAGGTCGTAAGCGGTGGTGACATGGAAGAAGAACTGCGGCAAGGCATAGCTGAGCAGGTAAGCCTGGCCGTTGAGGCGTTTCTCCTTGTCGGTGCCAGGACGCAGAACGATCTCGATGCCTTCCTTGCCGTCGACATCTTCCGGCTTGATGCTGGCGATGAAGGCCAGAGTCTTGGCGATCAGGGCTTGCAGATCGGCAAAGGTGGTTTCGGTGTCTTCGTATTTTGGAATCTCGACGCCTGCCAGACGGGCCGAAGCGCCTTTGGCGAAATCCACGGCAATCTGGATCTGACGAGTGAAAGGCAACATGTCCGGGAACAGACGCGCCTGCAACAGGGCTTCAGGCTGGATTTTCTTCTCGGTCGCGTGGGCCTCGGCCTTGACCAGAACGTCATTCAGCGCGTTGAGCATTTGCTGGAATACTGGAACGGAAGCGGCGTACAGGGAAATAGACATGACAAATCCTGAAAGTGAAAGTCAGGAATTATAGACATGCTCTTCAGGAAAGATGGCGAGTCTTTTCTCTATACCATGGCGCGAATCATCGGCGCACTGGCAATAATTCAGCACAGCCCCTAGGCTGACACCCCGCCATCGCTCAGGGAAAGCGTAATGACCACCGAACATTCTTCAACCGAATCGGCCGATGACACCGAGTCGCTGCAACTCAACAGCACCGAAGTGCGCATTCTCGGCTGCCTGATCGAAAAACAGGCCACCAGCCCGGAAACCTACCCGCTGACACTCAATGCACTGGTCATTGCCTGTAACCAGAAAACCAGCCGCGACCCGGTGATGAATCTGACTCAGGGCCAGGTTGGCCAAAGCCTGCGCGCCCTGGAAAACCAGGGCCTCGCCCGCCTGGTGATGGGCAGCCGCGCCGACCGCTGGGAGCACAAGGTCGACAAGCACCTGGAGCTGGTGCCAGCCCAGATGATCCTGACCGGCCTGCTACTGCTGCGCGGCCCGCAAACCAGCAACGAACTGCTGACCCGCAGCAACCGCATGCACGACTTCGAAGACAGCGAACAAGTCGTCCACCAACTGGACCGCCTCATCGCCCGAGGCCTGGCCACCCTGCTGCCACGCCAGCCCGGCCAGCGGGAAGATCGCTACATTCATTCGCTGGGCGACCCGGCGGACCTGGAGGAGCTTCTTGCGGCGCGACAAAACCAGCCGGAGCGGGTATCGGCCTCTGCATCGAGTGAAAGGCTGGATGAGCTTGAGGCGCGGATTGCGGCGCTTGAAGAGCGGTTGGCCAGGCTGGAGTAAGAGGACAGGCGGATTTGTCCGCGAGACGGCCTTTCAAACTGTATATCTCTGGCGGCTTCACAGGCCCTTCGCGAATAAATTCGCTCCTACCCAGGCGTGTGCTGCGCGATAGCCCGGTGCGGAGCCTTCCGCACAAGTCGACACTCGGCTAATGACAAAGGTCAATCCTGCACGTAGGCTTATCCCCGGACTCGCCCTTGCTATCTTTGGTTTTATATCAATGCGGCGCTTAGACGCCTTGGCCTGGGCGAGTCCTCTGTAAGCCTCCCTCTTGCACCCATCGCCAACATCGAAGCCGCACATCTCGTCTACACCTTTCCCCCAAACGGTATTGGATTAACGCCCCAGTGCAGGCGTAGAATCACTCCACAGATCCGCGATGAATACGCGACACAAAACATCGCCGGCCCCCTTACACAAAATTTACCTAACGGCTTCGCCGTTTTCTCAAATTACGATGTCTTAGAGTTATCCCGTGGCAGTGCTTGAGCGTAATGCAGGCCCGCGACAACGGGTTGAGAGCGAGGAACAGTCATGATTCGTCATATCCCCAAAATTGCCTTGTTTATAGGTGCCCTGGCATTGGCAGGCCAGGCCAACGCTGATCGTGGCTGGGGTGGGCCAGCTGTACTGGGTGCAATCGTCGGCGCTGCCGTGGTTGGAGCCGCAGTTTCGTCCAGCCGTGACAGGACAGTGTATGTAGAACGCCAGCCGGTCTATGTTCAACCGCAACCGGTCTACTACGCGCCACCTCCTCCGCCAGTGGTTTACTACCAGCCGGCGCCGGCTTATGAGGTTGTGGAACGTTACCCGGCTCCGCCACCGGTCTACTACCGTCGTTATGCGCCGCCACCAGCCTACTATGGCCCGCCACGCGGCCACTGGTAACCGACAAAAGCCTCGCCTCGTGCGGGGCTTTTCGTTGCTTTGCTATCAAACGGAGGTTGCCCGTCAAGACGCACAACCCTCGTGATTATCAATGACCACTATCGAGAACGATGATTTCTGCCAGAGACGATGGCTGAGTAAAGTAGCGCCATCGATTGATGGAGACAGCCATGAACAAGGTTCAGATCATGTCAGTAGTTGGCAGCGCCGTTCCGGCCACACTCAGAGAACGCGGCTTTCTGGCCTGCTGGTACCTGATGCACAACGGCGAGCCCGTCAGCGGCCCTTTCGCTTCATTGCCAGCAGCCCAGGCCAGCTCCAACAAGCTGGAAAGCCACAAGCTCAACGGTTGAGTGCAGCACCCGGTTTCAAAGTCTTCGTGCGTTTGCTCCGCACATCCCCTTGCCCACATCCTTTGATGTGGGCTTTTTTATGGGCTCGCAAAAGCCTCAGACGCGCTCGGCCATTGCCGCATTGACCTGGCAGCGATGAGCCAGTTTTTGCAGGCGCTTTTCCAGAGCGAGGAACACGACACGATCGGTACGACCACTGTCCAGCTCATCGATCAGGTCGTTGGCCACCTGACGCAGCTCGTAAGCCAGCACTACACGATCATCATTCAAATCCTGTTTATGGGACTCGAACAAGCGGTGCAGATAATCCTGCAACGTGTATTTCAGGCGATGCCGGTCGCTGGCGCGCAAATGGGTAAGATTCAGGCTGGTTCTGGCCTGCAGCTCGGTCAACTCGCCGCACAGGTATTGAATACGGCGGGCATAACCGGTTTCGCGTTCACGCAGTTGCTTGTGGGCCACTGCCGCTTCCTGCTTGCGCTGGATACCCGGAATCCCTACAGCGACCATCATGCCGACGATCAGCCCTGTGGCCTGGACCCAGCCGACCCAGTCGGCAGGCCGGGAAAAGAATCCGGTGACAAGCAGTACGACCGCGACCAGAGATGCAGCGATCACCAGAACAACGTAATCCTTGCTGATAAACCCCTTGAGCATTGCACGCTTCCTTAAATCGATGAGCATTGATGGCGTGAATGCTAATCGGTGCGAGCCGTGGACACCACGAATATTGAAAACACCCCCCCATTCGTGGCTTTCCTACTTAACAGCAACTTAATAAAACCACGATTCCTGAATTAATTGACGAATCGCCCTGCTCACCCCATCGACTTTGGGCAAAGTCCGCTCCTAAAATGCAGCGTTTTTCCTATATCCACGTGCAAAACTGCACATTTATCGAGTGAGCCCTGTTCTTGAAAATTCGTCTGCCACTTCTGGGTCTTCTATTTGCACTTACGGGCCCTGTAGTTTCCATCAACGCCACTGCAAACGAAATCGCGGCCCTGAACCGGGACCCATCAAAACTTCATCTGGCTTCCGGCAGCACACTGGTCATTGATGTGCAAACCGACAAGGTTCTGTATTCACACAACCCTGACGTTATCGTACCCATCGCTTCGGTCACCAAACTCATGACCGCCATGGTCGTGCTGGACGCCAAACAGTCGATGGACGAAGTCATTCCAGTCAACATTTCCCAGACACCGGAAATGAAAGGCGTGTTCTCCCGCGTCAAGCTGGGCAGCGAAATGAATCGCAAGGACATGCTGCTGATCACGCTGATGTCTTCGGAAAACCGTGCCGCCGCGAGCCTGGCCCACAGTTACCCGGGCGGCTATCCGGCCTTCATCCTGGCCATGAATGCAAAGGCCAAGGCGCTGGGCATGAAACATACGGCCTATGTCGAGCCTACCGGGCTGTCGGTCTATAACGTTTCCACAGCTCGCGACCTCACCAAGCTGATCATGGCTGCTCGAAAATACCCGATGATCACCGAGCTGAGCACCACAGCAGAAAAGACCGTGACCTTCCGCAAGCCCACCTACAACCTGGGCTTCAGCAACACGGATCACCTGGTGCGCAAAGACAACTGGGACATCAAGCTGACCAAGACCGGCTTCACCAATCAGGCAGGTCACTGTCTGGTGCTGCTGACCACCATGGCTAACCGTCAGGTTTCCGTGGTGATTCTCGACGCCTTCGGCAAATACACCCACTTCGCCGATGCCAGCCGCCTGCGCCGCTGGATGGAAACCGGCGAGAGCGGTCCTGCGCCGCAAGTCGCCTTGCAGTACAAGAAGGAAAAGAATCTGGTGATGAAGCAGAACGGTATTCAGCAGGCGCGGGAATAAAAACTGTAGGAGCGAATTTATTCGCGAAGACCTTTTCGCGAATGAATTCGCTCCTACGGGAGCAGGGTTAGTTGAACTGGGTCACCAGCTTGGTATTGAGGTAGGCCTCAATGGCTTCGGTGCCGCCTTCGGAGCCGTAGCCTGAGTCCTTGATCCCGCCAAACGGAATCTCAGGCAGGCCAATACCCTGATGATTGATCGACAGCATGCCGGCTTCGATGCCATTGCTCAGCGCCTGGGCAGTCTTCATCGAAGTGGTGAAGGCATAAGAGGCAAGACCAAACGGCACACGATTGGACTCGGCGATAACCTCTTCCAGCGTGTCGAACGGCACCAACAACGCAACAGGACCGAAAGGCTCTTCGTTCATGATGCGCATTTCACGGGTCAGGCCGCTCAATACGGTTGGCTCGAAGAAATAGCCTGCCCCTTCAACGGCCTTGCCGCCCGTTTCCAGCTTCGCACCGGCACCCACGGCATCCTCGACCAGATCCACCAGCGCTGGAACACGACGCTCATTGGCCACCGGCCCCATGGTGGTGCCCGCTTCCAGGCCATTGCCGACCTTGACCTCTCGGGTCAGCCCCACGAACTTCTCGGTGAAGGCCTCGAATACCTTGCGCTGTACCAGAATCCGCGTCGGTGAAACACAGACCTGACCGGCATTACGGAACTTGGCGGTGGACAGCACTCGCGCAGCCAGATCCAGATCGGCGTCGTCGAAGACCAGTGCAGGCGCATGGCCGCCCAGCTCCATGGTGGCGCGCTTCATGTGCTGGCCGGCCAAGGCCGCCAACTGCTTGCCAACCGGCGTGGAGCCGGTGAAGGTCACCTTGCGGATCACCGGATGCGGGATCAGGTAATTGGAGATATCGGCAGGCACGCCGTATACCAGCCCGATCACGCCAGCCGGCACACCGGCATCGGCAAAGGCACGGACCAGTTCGGCAGGCGATGCCGGAGTTTCTTCCGGGGCCTTGATGATGATCGAGCAACCGGCGGCCAGCGCCGACGACAGCTTGCGCACCACCTGGTTGATCGGGAAGTTCCAGGGCGTGAACGCGGCAACGGGACCGACCGGCTCCTTGATCACCTTCTGCTCGATGGAAGGATTGCGCGACGGCACGAGACGGCCATAGCTGCGACGCCCCTCCTCGGCCAGCCAGTCGATGATATCGGCAGCGGACTGGGTTTCCATACGCGCTTCGGCCAGCGGCTTACCCTGTTCCTGAGTCATGATGCGGGCAATGCTGTCGGCGCGCTCGCGCAGCAATTGCGCGGCCTTTTGCATGATCTTGTAGCGATCATAGGCCGAAGTGGCGCGCCAGGTTGCAAAACCACGTTCAGCTGCCGCCAGGGCTTCGTCCAGATCGGGAATGCTGGCATGGGCCACCGTTCCCAGCGACTGGCCGGTGGCAGGATCAATGACCGGCAAGGTGCGGCCATCACGGCTTGCACGCCACTGGCCATCGATATAGAGCTGAACATCGGGATACATGGCATTTCTCCTGAAGTTGATGCATGACTGAGTCGACCAACTTACGGGGATATCCCCGCAAGAGTCAAGGCACGGTCAAGAATGAATGACAGATGCAAACAGAAACGACCTGACAGAACCTCATCGACAGGCCGTCACTGTATGGGAGTGCAGCGAAAGCAGAATGTTCGCTACAAAATCGGCTTGCCGCCCGTCACGCTATAGAGCGCACCGGAGGTATAGCTGGACTGGTCGGAAGCCAGCAGCACATAAATCGGTGCCACCTCGACAGGCTGACCCGGACGCCCCAGCGGCGTCTGGCTGCCGAAGTTGCGGACCTCTTCGTCCGTCATGGTCGACACGATCAAGGGTGTCCAGATCGGGCCCGGAGCGACACTGTTGACCCGGATTCCACGTTCGCCCAGCAGTTGCGCCAGACCGCCGGAAAAATTGGCAATGGCGCCTTTAGTGGAGGCATAAGGCAGCAAGGTCGGCTTGGGCATGTCGGCGTTCACCGAACTGGTGTTGATGATCGAACTGCCTGCAGCCATGTGCGGCACTGCCGCCTGACAGATTCGGAATATCGCCGTGATATTGATATCGAAGGTCCTCACCCATTCCTCATCAGGGATTTCTTCAAGGGTTTCGTGAGTCATCTGGAAGGCTGCGTTATTGACCAGCACATCGATACGGCCAAAGCGCCCGACGGTTTCTTCCACAATGTGGCGGCACTGCTCTTTCTGAGCAAGATCGCCCGGCAGCAACAAACACTGCCTGCCAGCCTGCTCGACCCAGCGAGCGGTTTCCTGAGCATCCTCATGCTCATCAAGATAAGAGAGCGCGACATCAGCACCCTCTCGCGCAAAGGCAATGGCCACCGCGCGGCCAATGCCGCTGTCCCCGCCGGTGATCAGGGCAATTCTGTCTTGCAGTCGCCCAGAGCCGCGGTAGCTCTGCTCGCCGCAATCGGGATAGGGCTCCATCTTCGCTTGCGAACCAGGCACCGATTGCGCCTGTTGCGGGAAAGGAGGTCTTGGGTAGTCAGTCATTTCTTTCTCCTGTAGTGGGCTGGAGGAGACGAAAACCGTCCATGGCCCATGAAATATCTGGCCTGCCAGCGCCGGACAACGTTCAAAGAACCACAGGACACCACTGACGAATGGTCGTCGAGGAAGGTTTTTGCAACACGCTCGAATAAAGCACTTGCACGCACAATCTTATGGTATACCATCATACGAAATACAACAGTGCTCGATCCGGGAGTCCTACATGAGCTTTGAAATTCGCAAGATCGTCAATTACACCGAAGAGACCTTCATCGAAGGCGGCAAGGCGACCGACAAACCGGTGACCATGGTCGGCCTGGCTGTCGTGATCAAGAACCCTTGGCTCGGTCGTGGTTTTGTCGAAGACCTCAAGCCGGAAATCCGCGCCAACTGCTCCGAGCTGGGCGAGCTGATGGTCAAACGCCTGACAGCCGCCATCGGCGGTGCAGACAGGATCGAAGCCTACGGCAAGGCCGCAGTAGTCGGCGCCGAAGGCGAGATCGAACACGCTTCGGCAGTGATTCACACCCTGCGCTTCGGCAACCACTACCGTGAAGCGGTCAAGGCCAAGAGCTACCTGAGTTTCACCAACAAGCGTGGCGGCCCGGGCACTTCCATCCAGATCCCGATGATGCACAAGGATGACGAAGGCCTGCGCTCGCACTACATCACCCTGGAAATGCAGATCGAAGACGCCCCACGCGCCGACGAAATCATCGTAGTGCTGGGCGCTGCCAACGGCGGCCGCCTGCACCCGCGCATCGGCAACCGCTATATCGACCTGGAAGAGCTGGCTGCCGAAAAGGCTCAGTAATCCCCTCCCAACAATAATGAATGCCTGCGCAGGAGCGATCCATGATTCAGCTCACCGCTGAACGCACCCCGGCCGGAACCAGTTATCTGGCCACCGGCCAGGGCCACCCTGTGGTGTTGATTCACGGGGTGGGTCTGAACAAAGAAATGTGGGGCGGTCAGATTGTCGGCCTGGCCCCGCATTACCGAGTCATTGCCTACGACATGCTGGGTCATGGTTCGAGTCCGCGCCCGGACCCGGAGACCGGCCTGCCCGGTTATGCCGAACAACTGCGCGAACTGCTGGACCACCTGGGTTTGCCCAAGGCCACAATCATCGGCTTCTCGATGGGCGGGCTGGTGGCGCGGGCCTTTGCCCTGCACTTCCCGCAGCACCTGTCGGGTATGGTCATCCTCAACAGCGTGTTCAATCGCACGCCCGAGCAGCGTGCCGGTGTCATCGCACGCACCAGCCAGGCCGCCGAACACGGGCCGGACGCCAATGCCGCAGAGGCCTTGTCGCGCTGGTTCAGCAGGGAATACCAGGCGGCCAACCCTGCACAGATCGCAGCTATCCGGCAGAATCTGGCCAGCAACGATCCACAAGGCTACCTGACCACTTACAAACTGTTCGCCACACAGGATATGTACCGCGCCGACGATCTGGGCGATATTCGCGCACCGACGCTGATTGCCACCGGCGAGCTGGACCCCGGCTCGACACCGGATATGGCCCGTCAACTGGCGATGCGTATCCATGGTGCAGAGGTTGCGATACTGCCCGAGCAGCGGCACATGATGCCGGTGGAATCGCCGCGTCTGGTCAATCAGGTGTTGCTGGACTTTCTCGACAAGTCGGCAGTTCTACATAATCCGGCAAAGGGAATCGTTGCATGACTCTCACGCGCTTTCAGATGTGCATAGACGGCCAATGGGTCGACGCACTTTCCGGCAAGACCTTCGACAGTCTCAACCCTGCATTGGCCGAACCCTGGGCGCAGTTGCCCGACGCCGATGAGGCGGACGTGGAGCGCGCCGTCCAGGCCGCGCAAAAGGCCTTTGAAGGCAAAGCCTGGCGCGGGCTGACCGCCACGGCACGAGGCAAGCTGCTGCGCAGGCTGGGCGACCTGATCGCCGAGAACAAGGAGCAACTGGCGCAACTGGAAAGCCGCGACAACGGCAAGCTGATCCGCGAAACCCGTGGTCAGGTGAGCTATCTGCCGGAGTTTTTCCACTACACGGCCGGCCTCGCGGACAAACTCGAAGGCGGCACCCTGCCCCTCGACAAGCCCGATCTGTTTGCCTACACGGTCCATGAACCCATGGGCGTGGTCGCCGGGATCATTCCCTGGAACAGTCCGCTGTACCTGACAGCCATCAAACTGGCTCCGGCACTGGCAGCGGGCAACACCATCGTGCTCAAGCCTTCAGAACACGCCTCGGCCACCATTCTGGAACTGGCGCGTCTGGCGCTGGAAGCCGGTATTCCACCGGGCGTGGTCAATGTCGTGACCGGCTATGGCCCAAGCACCGGCGCAGCCCTGACCCGCCATCCACTGGTGCGCAAGATCGCCTTTACCGGTGGTGCTGCAACCGCACGCCATGTGGTGCGCAGCAGCGCCGAAAACTTCGCCAAGCTGTCCCTGGAACTGGGCGGCAAATCCCCCAACATCATCTTTGCCGACGCCGATCTGGACAGCGCCATCAATGGCGCGGTCGCTGGCATCTATGCCGCTTCGGGGCAAAGCTGTGTGTCCGGTTCGCGACTGCTGGTCCAGGACGAGATCTACGACGAATTCGTCGAGCGCCTGGCTGAACGCGCCAGCCGCATCCGCATCGGCAACCCCCAGGACGAAACCACTGAAATGGGGCCTATGGCGACCGCTCAGCAACTGGCCGTGGTCGAAGGTCTTGTAGCTGACGCACTGGCCGAAGGCGCACGCCTGCGACTGGGTGGCAAGCGGCCCGAAATGGCCAGCGAAGGCTGGTTCTACGAGCCGACCCTGTTCGAGTGTGACCGCAACTCCATGAAGATCATGCAGGAAGAAGTCTTCGGTCCTGTCGCGTCGGTGATCCGTTTCAAGGATGAGGCCGAAGCCCTGGCGATTGCCAACGACTCGCAGTTCGGCCTTGCAGCAGGTATCTGGACCCGGGACCTTGGCCGCGCACACCGTCTGGCACGGGACATCCGTTCAGGTATCATCTGGGTCAACACCTATCGAGCCGTATCTGCCATGGCCCCCATCGGCGGGTTCAAGAACAGCGGCTATGGCCGAGAAAGCGGCATCGACTCGGTCCTGGCCTATACCGAACTGAAAACGGTATGGATCAATCTATCGCAGGCCCCCATGCCTGATCCTTTTGTAATGCGTTGAGTGAGGCGGCGGCAATGATAGAACCCGGTATTTATAAAGAAGTCATGGCGTCCTTTCCTTCGGGCGTGACCATCGTCACCACACTGGACGCCGAAGGCGGTCTGGTAGGCATCACCGCCAGCGCTTTCAGCGCACTGTCCATCGACCCGGCACTGGTGCTGTTCTGCCCGAACTACGCCAGTGACACTTACCCTGTGCTGCGCGACAGTAAAAAGTTCGCGATCCATTTGCTCTCTGCCGAGCAACAGGCTGAAGCCTATGCGTTCGCCAGCAAGGGCAAGGACAAGACCAAGGGTATCGAATGGCACCTGAGCGAGCTCGGCAACCCGTTGCTGAGCAAGGCGACGGCGATCATAGAGTGCGAACTGTGGCGTGAATATGACGGCGGCGATCACGCCATCATCGTCGGAGCGGTGAAAAACCTGATCCTGCCGCAAACACCTGCTACACCGATGCTCTACTACCGCGGCAAACTGGGGGCTCTGCCACCTTTTGCATGAAACGGGGTTCTTGGTCGTCAAGAGCAACGGCGTGATAAACTCGGCGTCTATCCGGGCGATGCAGGCCCGGTCATGCGTCAGCCCGACCGGTTTTCAGGCTGACGCCATGAACGCGACCGCCTTGTTCTGGCCGTGTTTTTCACATAGACAGCCCCACTCCGAGCACACCCGATGAAACGCCTGCCACTCGACGACAACTTCAAGGTCAATCGCAACCCCGTTACCCTGCGCGAAATCGTGCTGGACAAACTGCGCAGCGCGATCATGAACTTCCAGCTTCTGCCGGGGGATCGTCTGGTCGAGCGAGATCTGTGTGATCGTCTCGGGGTCAGCCGGACATCCGTGCGTGAAGCCTTGCGCCATCTGGAGTCCGAAGGTCTGGTGGAGTTCGCCGACGCCAAGGGGCCACGGGTCGCCATCATTACTCTGGAAGATGCCTGCGATATCTATGAACTGCGTTGCGTGCTCGAAGGGCTGATCGTGCAGCTTTTCACCCTGCGGGCCAAGGCGAAAGATATCCGTGCCCTGGAAAAGGCCCTCGAAGAAAACCGCAAGGCCCTCGCCGATGGCGAGTTGCAACAGGTCATCGATTCGGTGCAAAGCTTCTACGACGTACTGCTTGAAGGGTCGGGCAATCACATCGCCGCCACCCAGTTGCGTCAGTTGCAGGCTCGCATCAGTTATCTGCGGGCCACCTCGGTGTCACAGATCAACCGCCGCGGTGCCAGCAGCAAGGAAATGGAACACATCGTCGAAGCCATCAAGAGCGGCGACCCGCTGGCGGCCCACAAGGCTTCCGTCGATCACGTGCGCAACGCTGCCGCTGTGGCGCTGGAATACCTGAAATCCAAGCAGGACGATGACGCCAAGGTCCGCGACATCGTTGCTCCGATTGCCATCAAAGAACCCCGAATAGGACGCTGACATGCCCGCGCCGCGCTTTTGTCCGCAATGTGGCAGTGCCGATCTCGATCAGCGCATCCCACCGGGCGATACCCATGCGCGGCTGATGTGCGGCAGTTGCAATTACATTCATTACGTCAATCCCAAGATCATTGCCGGCTGCATCATCGAGCAGGAAGGCAAATACCTGCTGTGCCAGCGGGCAATCGCGCCACGCCCCGGCACCTGGACGCTACCGGCCGGTTTCATGGAGAGTGGCGAAACCACCGAACAGGCCGCCCTGCGGGAAGTCTGGGAAGAAAGCGGCGTACGCGCAGAAATCATCTCGCCCTACTCCATCTTCAGCGTGCCGAAGATCAGCGAGGTGTATATCGTCTTCCGCGCCATAGCCCTGGAAATCACCGGCCAGTTCGGGCCGGAGACGATGGACTACAAATTCTTCGCCCCCGAAGACATCCCGTGGGACAGCATCTACTACCCCGCCATCCGGCAAATCCTCGAGCGCTACATCGCCGAGCGCCAGGCCGGGGTGTATGGCCTGTACATGGGCAATGACGACACCGGCAAGGTGCATTTCATTCGGTGAATGGCCACTGCGTAGGAGCGAATTCATTCGCGAAACGGCCCTTCGCGAATGAATTCGCTCCCACGGGGATAAGTCAAACCCCTTCGACAATCACGATCTCGGCCTTCGCCACACCCAGGCGATGACTCATCGCTTCCTGATACTCGGCCGAGCGATAACAGGCCAAAGCCTGCTCATACGATTCGAATTCAATCACAACGGTGCGTTGCGGCGTGTCGCGGCCTTCGACGGCTTCGGAACGCCCACCACGCGCCATGAATTTGCCACCAAATAATTCAAATGCCGCTGGCGCTCGCTGGGTATATTCGCTGTACTGCTTAGGGTCAGTTACGTCCACGTTTGCAATCCAATAAGCCTTCATCGCGATCTCACTGTTTCAATGATAGGGAATCTATGAAATATTCTGTCTTATGGTATACCACGATTTTTTATCCATAACACCGAGATCCTGAGTATGGCGTTCGATCGCATCGAAGACATCATTGAAGATTACCGTCAGGGCAAGATGGTCCTGCTGGTGGACGACGAAGACCGGGAAAACGAAGGTGACCTGCTGCTTGCCGCCGACCTCTGCACACCTCAGGCCATCAGCTTCATGGCCCGCGAAGCACGTGGCCTGATCTGCCTTACCCTGACCGATGAACATTGTCAGCGCCTGGGGCTGGAACAAATGGTGCCCAGCAATGGCAGCGTATTCGCCACGGCGTTCACGGTTTCCATCGAAGCCGCAACAGGCGTCAGCACCGGAATTTCTGCCGCCGACCGAGCCCGCACCGTCCAGGCTGCTGTCAACCCGCAAGCCTGTGCCGACGACCTGGTACAGCCCGGCCATATTTTCCCGCTGCGCGCCCGCGAAGGCGGCGTGCTGACCCGCGCCGGACATACCGAAGCCGGCTGCGACCTGGCTCGTCTGGCAGGCCTGACGCCTGCGTCGGTGATCGTCGAAGTCATGAACGATGACGGCACCATGGCCCGACGCCCGGATCTGGAACTGTTCGCTGAAAAGCACGGCATCCGCATCGGCACCATCGCCGACCTGATCCACTACCGCCTGAGCACTGAGCATACGGTCGTGCGCATCGGCGAACGCGAGTTGCCCACGGTTCATGGAACCTTCAGCCTGTTCAGCTACGAGGACCGGATCGAAGGTGGCGTACACATGGCCATGGTCATGGGCGACATCCAGCGCGATTACCCGACCTTGGTGCGAGTACACGTGGTTGATCCACTGCGCGACCTGGTAGGTGCCGAGTACACGGGCCCAGCGAACTGGACCCTGTGGGCCGCCCTGCAGAAAGTCGCCGAAGAAGGTCGCGGCGTGGTCGTGGTGCTGGCCAATCACGAGTCCTCCCAGGCACTGCTGGAGCGTATCCCGCAACTTACCCAGCCGCCGCGTCAGTACACCCGTTCGCAGTCACGCATTTATTCGGAAGTAGGCACTGGCGCACAGATTCTGCAAGACCTTGGCGTAGGCAAACTGCGCCATCTTGGCCCGCCTCTCAAATACGCCGGGCTGACCGGATACGATCTGGAAGTGGTTGAAAATATTCCCTTTACTGGCTGAAGCAAGATAGACAACAAGGCAGAAGCCGCGGCGCTTACCCCTGTAAACAAAGGCTTTCACCGGTAAAAAAAGCAAAAGGAACGGGTTCCGACAGGGCAAAATACTTGCACAAAGTTTGGAATACCATAATATGACATTCCGTAGACCGAAGGTTTTTGTCGGGTGCGCCCGCTAAGGGATAAGCACAAACAACAGCACCCGACATGGTCGCCAGTTTCTCCGGTCCACTGGACCTACTGCTCCCGAATACGCGGGCAAAAAAAGCCCGCTCAAAACACAACAAATGAGGGCGTGAAAATGGTGTTGAACAAACGTGCAACTGCAGTTCTTGCTGCTGGCGTGTTGGCTATTTCAAGTTTCACAGCCATAGCCGCCGAAAGCGTCAACTTCGTCAGTTGGGGTGGCTCGACCCAGGATGCACAGAAGCAAGCCTGGGCTGCACCTTTCACCAAAGCCAGCGGCATTACGGTTGTGCAGGATGGCCCGACCGACTACGGCAAACTCAAGGCCATGGTCGAAAGCGGCAACGTGCAGTGGGATGTCGTGGATGTGGAGGCCGACTTCGCCCTGCGTGCCGCCAGCGAAGGCCTGCTTGAACCCCTCGATTTCACCACCATCAAACGCGACCGCATCGACCCACGCTTTGTGTCGGACCACGGCGCAGGCTCGTTCTTCTTCTCGTTCGTGCTGGGCTACAACGAGAGCAAGGTCGGCGCCAAGACCCCGCAAGACTGGTCGGCCATGTTCGACACCAAGACCTACCCCGGCAAACGCGCGCTGTACAAATGGCCAAGCCCTGGCGTACTTGAGCTGGCACTGCTGGCCGATGGCGTAGCCGCTGACAAACTCTACCCGCTGGACCTGGACCGCGCCTTCAAGAAGCTCGACACCATCAAGAAAGACATCGTCTGGTGGGGCGGCGGCGCTCAATCCCAGCAACTGCTGGCTTCGGGTGAAGCGTCCATGGGCCAGATGTGGAACGGTCGCGTCTACGCGCTGCAACAGGATGGCGCTCCAGTGGGTGTGAGCTGGAAGCAGAACCTGGTCATGGCCGATTTCCTGGTCGTCCCCAAAGGTGCCAAGAACAAGGCTGCGGCCATGAAGTTCATCGCTGAGGCGACCAGCCCTAAAGGCCAGGCCGACTTCTCCAACCTCAGCGCCTATGCGCCGGTCAACCTGGACAGCGTGCCGCGCCTGGACTCGACGCTGGCACCTAACCTGCCAACCGCGTATGCACAGGATCAGATCACTCTCGACTTCGCATACTGGGCCAAGAATGGTCCGGACATCGCGACACGGTGGAACGAATGGCTGGTCAAGTAAAAATGACGGCTATTGCTTCCCGTCAATCCAACCCGGCCGGTGGTGCGTCAAGCACCGCTGGCGCGGCTTGCACCAAGGCAGTGAAGATGCAGCCAAAAACCACTTTGTCACAACGCTGGCGCGGCAGCCGCAATCTGCTCCCGGCACTGCTCTTTCTGGGGCTTTTTTTCTTCGCACCACTGATAGGCCTGTTGCTTCGCGGTGTGCTGGAACCGACTCCGGGCCTGGGCAACTACGAACAACTGTTCGCCAACTCCGCTTACGCCAGGGTGTTGTTCAACACGTTCTCGGTGGCGGGTCTGGTAACGCTGTTCAGCCTGTTGCTGGGCTTCCCGCTGGCATGGGCGATCACCCTGGTGCCACGCGGCTGGGGCCGCTGGATTCTCAATATCGTGCTGTTGTCGATGTGGACCAGCCTGCTGGCTCGCACCTACTCCTGGCTGGTATTGCTCCAGGCTTCAGGGGTCATCAACAAGACACTGATGGCCATGGGCATCATCGATCAGCCGCTGGAGATGGTGCATAACCTCACAGGCGTGGTGATCGGCATGAGCTACATCATGATTCCGTTCATCGTGCTGCCGTTGCAGGCGACCATGCAGGCCATTGACCCGATGGTGTTGCAGGCCGGCTCCATCTGCGGTGCAAGCCCGTGGACCAACTTTTTCAGGGTGTTCCTGCCACTGTGTCGCTCGGGGCTGTTTTCCGGTGGTCTGATGGTGTTTGTGATGTCCCTGGGTTACTACGTCACCCCCGCTCTGCTGGGTGGCGCACAGAACATGATGCTGCCCGAGTTCATCGTCCAGCAGGTGCAGTCCTTCCTGAACTGGGGACTGGCCAGTGCCGCAGCCGCACTGCTGATCCTGATTACTCTGGTGCTGTTCTACTTCTATCTCAAGCTCCAGCCGGAATCCCCGGTCGGCGCCAGCAATGCGAGGTAAGCCATGCTCCTGACTCCCAATGCCATGAGCACGCGCCTGCGGTTGGGTCTTTACCTGACCACCGGCCTGATCGCGCTGTTTCTGTTGCTGCCGATCCTGTTCATCGTGCTGCTTTCGTTCGGCTCATCCCAGTGGCTGGTCTTCCCACCGCCGGGCTGGACCCTGAAGTGGTATCAGCAGTTCTTCTCCAATCCGGAATGGATGCAGGCGGCGATGTCCAGCTTCAAGGTCGCCGTCCTGACTACCATCAGCGCCGTCGCTCTGGGCCTGCCCACCGCCTTTGCGCTGGTGCGCGGACGCTTTCCGGGCCGTGACATGCTGTACGGCATCTTTACCCTGCCGATGATCGTGCCGCTGGTGATCATTGCCGTGGCCGTGTATGCGCTGTTTCTCAAGCTTGGCTACACCGGCACGCTGTTTTCCTTCGTGGTCAGCCATGTGATCGTGGCGCTGCCATTTACCATCATCTCGATCATCAACTCGCTGAAACTGTTCGACCAGTCCATCGAGGATGCCGCCGTGATCTGCGGTGCATCGCGAATCCAGGCAGTGATCAAGGTCACCTTTCCGGCCATTCGTCCCGGCATGATCGCCGGTGCGTTGTTCGCGTTCCTGGTGTCGTGGGACGAGGTGGTCCTGAGCGTGATGATGGCCAGCCCTACCTTGCAAACCCTACCCGTCAAAATGTGGACCACTTTGCGTCAGGATCTGACCCCGGTCATTGCAGTCGCTTCGACGCTGCTGATCGCCCTGTCGGTGCTGGTCATGTTCATCGCCGCGACCCTGCGTCGCCGCAACGAAGCCAGGAGTACCTCATGAGTGCCGTGATCAAAGACAACGCACAACACGACCCGAAAACCCTGGTCAGCCTGTGCAACCTGAACAAGCATTACGGCGACTTCGCTGCCGTGGACAACATCGATCTGGATATCCAGGACGGTGAATTCCTGACCTTCCTGGGCTCCAGCGGCTCGGGCAAGAGCACCACGCTGTCGATGCTCGCCGGGTTTGAAACGCCCAGCTCGGGAGAGATTCTGGTGGGTGGCAAATCCCTGGTGAACGTGCCGCCCCACAAGCGCGACATCGGCATGGTGTTCCAGCGCTACTCGCTGTTTCCACACCTGTCGGTACGCGACAACATCGCCTTCCCGCTGGCCATCCGCAAACTGCCGGCGGCCGAACGCAACAAGCGCGTGGACGCCATGCTCAAGCTGGTGCAACTGGAACAGTTCGCCCATCGCCGCCCTTCGCAACTGTCCGGCGGCCAGCAACAGCGTGTGGCCATTGCCCGTGCGCTGGTTTACGAACCACGCATTCTGCTGATGGACGAACCGTTGGGCGCACTGGACAAGAAACTGCGTGAAGATTTGCAGGATGAATTGCGGCAGCTGCATCGTCGCCTGGGTATCACCATCGTCTACGTGACCCACGACCAGGAAGAAGCCATGCGCCTGTCTCAGCGCATCGCGATCTTCAGCCATGGCAAGATCGTTGGTCTGGGCACCGGCTACGACCTTTATCAGAACCCGCCGAATGCATTTGTGGCGTCGTTCCTGGGCAACTCGAACTTCCTGAAGCTCAAGGCACAGGGCAATGCGGTGGCGACGTTTGAGGGCAATCCGCTGTCGATCCGACTGACTTCAGGCCTGAAAACCGATCAGGACGTGCTGCTGATGATCCGCCCGGAAAAAGCCCAGGCCCTGAGCATTCAACAGGCCGAAGCTACGCCGCTGGAGCATGGCTGGAACGAAGTGACGGCGAAGGTGACCGAAGTGTTGTTTCTGGGCGAAAGCCAGACCTGTGCGGTCGTCACTTCAGGTGGTACGGCCATGACCGTCAAGGCGCTGTCAGCCACCGGCCTGCAACTGAAAGCCGGTGATACCGTCCGCGTCCGCTGGGCCACCGCCGATGCCTGCATCTACACCCAATGGGCCGAAGGCGACCTGAACAAGGCGGCTGGGGCTCATTGAGTCCAACCCCTTTCGCGAATGAATTCGCTCCAAACCCAAGACCATGAATTGATACGTCTTTTCGTGGGGTAAAAAAGCTCTTCGGTGTACATATCCCTTATGGGTATGTGCTGGTCCTACTGGTTCCGCCTTTACGGCGGCCCCCTTTTGTTTCGGCAAAAGGGGGGAAAACCATCCGCTCCGGTTC
>NZ_JAIGPJ010000050.1:0-30118 GCF_019719005.1 Pseudomonas cichorii | reverse complement strand
AAGAATTTGCGCATCAAGGCTTGATGCCAGTAGCCATCAAAAAGCTCGCTGCCGGGAGCAGCGAGCTATCTGATCGAGCAGTCTCTTACTCCTGAACCACACGCACCATGCGTTGTGGCGAAGGGATATCGATACCAGCAGCTTTCAGGCGATCACGGGCCTCGATATTGAAGAGCGAACTCACATCGCCCATATCGCCGGTCTTGGTCCATACCCGCAACGACAGGGTAATGGCGTTTTCGCCCAGCGCCGCAACCACAGCCTGGGGTGCAGGATCCTGAAGGACACGCGGGTCCTGAGCCATCTCCAACAGAACCTCAAGGGCTTTACGCAGGTCGGCATCGGGGCTCACACCGATATCGAACACAATCTTGCGGGTCGGCTGACGGTTGGTATTGGTGATGATGCCGTTGGACAGATTGCCGTTGGGCATAATCACCGTGCGGTTGTCGCCAGTGCGCAGCACGGTATGGAAAATCTGGATACTGTCGACAGTACCCGCCACACCCTGAGCTTCGATCCAGTCACCGATACGGAACGGGCGGAACAGCAGAATCAGCACGCCACCCGCGAAATTCGCCAGACTGCCCTGCAAGGCCAGACCAATGGCCAGACCCGCAGCACCGATGGCTGCGACGAACGATGTGGTTTCCACACCTATCATCGACGCAACGCTCACCACCAGCAGAATCTTGAGGATGATGTTCGCCAGGCTGCTGACAAAACCCTGCAATGCCAGGTCGGCATTACGCAGTGCCAGCAATGCACCCAGCTTGCCGGTCAATCGGTTGATCAACCACCAGCCAATACACAGTGTTACCAGCGCAAGCAGCACACGGCTGCCGTATTGCATGATCATCGGAATCCAGCTTTGTGAAACCTTCCACAGCTGATCGACTTCTGCGCTCAAATCCATCTTGTTTCTCCTGCCTGTCACTGACCAATCTTGAAAGGACTGCCGGAAACAATCATTTCAGCGTCTACTACAGGGGTGTTCGGACATGCCCGGGAATCAAGGGTTCCCGGGCGCTCGAAACACTAGTCACGGAAGTTGTTGAATTGCAGCGGCATCCCCGAGTCGTATGTACGCAGTAAAGCAATGGCTTCTTGCAGGTCATCGCGCTTTTTACCCGTGACGCGCACTTGTTCACCCTGAATGGCGGCCTGCACTTTCAGTTTAGCGTCCTTGATATGGGCGACAATTTTCTTGGCCAACTCCTTGTCGATACCTTCCCTGAGTACCGCTTCCTGCTTCATCACCTTGCCCGAAGCATAAGCCTCCTTGACCTCAAGGCATTTCACGTCGATCTTGCGCTTGACCAGGGCAAGCTTGAGGATTTCGATCATCGCTTCAAGCTGGAACTCTGCCTCGGCGGTGAGCGTGACAGTCAGCTCCTTGAACTCGAAAGTGCCTTTGCCCTTGAGGTCATAGCGACGGTCCAGCTCTTTGATGGCGTTATCGACGGCATTAGTGACTTCGTGTTTATCCAATTCGGACACTACGTCGAACGATGGCATGTAATTTCTCCAGATAAACGGCGCGCCCGACAAAAGCGAACACGCGTGACTTGACGGTATGAAAGAACGCTCATTATAACGAGACTTTCCCGGCGTTCACTGCGAGCCTTTCATGTCGTCTTTCGATTTCATCGCTGCAAGGCCGTTCAATCTTGCGGACATGCACCTCTGATGGCCGCCCTCTGGCACATACTCGGCGCAGGCAGCCTTGGCAGTCTGTGGGCAGCACGGCTGGCCCGTGCAGGCGTGCCTGTGCGGCTGGTCCTGCGCAATAAAGCGCGGCTGCAAGCCTATCAGGCCAATGGCGGCTGTCTGACGCTGTTGGAAAACGGCGTTGCCAAGCCGGTCTTCATTCAGGCCCAGACCCTCGACAGCAACGAGCCCATCGAACGCCTGCTGGTAGCCTGCAAGGCCTATGATGCCGAACAGGCCGTGGCGCAGGTGGCTGCGCGCCTGCATGCCAATGCAGAAGTCGTCCTGCTGCAGAACGGCCTGGGCAGCCAGGATGCGGTGGCGGCACGTATTCCACATGCCCGCTGCATTTCTGCATCGAGCACCGAAGGCGCCTTTCGCGAATCGGACTGGCGCGTGGTATTCGCAGGCCACGGCTACACATGGTTGGGCGATGCCCGTGAACCGACGCCTCCCGCGTTCCTGCAAGATTTGCATGACAGCGGCATTGCCCACGAATGGACACCCGATATCCTGACGCGCCTGTGGCGCAAGCTGGCCTTGAACTGCGCCATCAACCCCCTGACTGTTCTGCATGATTGCCGCAACGGCGGCCTGCTGGAGCATCACTGCGAAGTGGCGACACTGTGTGTCGAACTCACGGACCTGCTGGAGCGTTGCGGCCAGCCTGCTGCGGCAAGAGACCTGCACACTGAAGTGCAACGGGTGATCCAGGCTACAGCGGCCAATTACTCATCGATGTATCAGGACGTGGCCAATGGCCGACGCACAGAAATCAGCTACTTGCTCGGTTACGCCTGCGCAGCAGCCTTTCGTCATCAATGTCCCGTGCCTCACTTGCAGCAGTTGCAGGTGCGCCTGAGCAGCCATCTCGCAAGCAAGGGTTTGCGTACCGACTAGCTCACGCTACCCTGCTGCTTCATCCTTCGCGTGTGATCCGCCCCATGCCATTGCGCCAGCGCCTAGAAAACCTGCCCGTGGGCCAGAAACTGCTGGCAGCCCTGCTGGTCCTGCTGACCACAGTGCTACTGGTCGCCAACCTGACCTTTATCAGCGCCGCTTACTACATCTCTCAGGAAGCCATGGCACCGCAGGCCCTGCAGACCATCGGACGCCTGATCAGCAGCCCCAATCTCAACGAACAAGCCTTGAGCTCACCGATCAATGCCAACGCCTTGCTCAAGGAACTCAAGAGCTACGGGCCGTTGCGTGCCGCAGCGCTCTACGACAACGACGGCAATCGTCTGGCGCAGATGCAACAGGGCGAAGGGCTTCACCTTCCCGCCCATTACGGCGATATCGAAGGCTGGCGTCTGACAGAGTTTCGCAATACGCAAATCATCACAGTGCCCAAGGGTGATCAGGCACCGGGGCATTTGCTGCTGGTGGCCAGCAGCGAACTGCCGACGGCGTTCTATACCGGCACGCTGACTGCAAGCCTGGGCATTCTGGTGTTCAGTGTGCTGCTGTGGCTGGTCGTGGCCAGACAGATCCGGCGCCTGATTACCGAGCCCATCTATCAGCTCGAAGAGCTGTCGCGCCAGGTCACCCGCGAAGAAAACTATGCGCTGCGCGCAGGCCCAGGCAACGAAGACGAAATCGGTAAACTGGCCGAAGCCTTCAACACCATGTTGTCGCGCATCGAAGCCCGCGAGCAGCAACTCAAGCGCGCACGCGATGACTCGCAGGAAGCCTACGCCCAGGCTCAGGGCATGGCCGAGGAAACCCGCCACACCAATCGCAAGCTTGAGCTGGAGGTAAAGGTTCGCAGCAAGATCGAGAAAAAGCTCACCGGCTTTCAGAACTACCTCAACAGCATTATCGACTCGATGCCTTCGGCGATGATTGCTCTGGACGAGCAACTGTATGTCACCCAATGGAATCAGGAAGCCACCGCCCTGTCCGGCACGACCCTGGACGAAGCCCTCAACCAGCCGATTTTCATTGCCTTCGAACCGATGAGAGCGTTTCTGCCCGAGATCAAGCAGACGGTTGAGCAGCATAGCGTTACCAAGATCGAGCGCGTGACCTGGATCAAGAACGACGAACCTCGCAGCTATGCGCTGACCTTCTACCCGCTGACAGGCGATGCAGGCCGTGGCGTGGTGATACGTATCGACGACATCACCCAGCGTATTTCCCTTGAGGAAATGATGGTGCAATCGGAAAAGATGCTCTCCGTTGGCGGACTGGCAGCAGGCATGGCACACGAGATCAATAACCCGCTGGGTGCGATCCTGCATAACGTGCAGAACATCCGCCGTCGCCTCTCGCCGGAACTGCCGAAGAACATTGAGCAGGCCGAATCGGACGGCATCGACCTCAATACCGTGAATCATTACCTGACCAGTCGCGGCGTCCCGCAACTGCTGGACGGCATTCAGCAGGCCGGTGGACGTGCGGCCAAGATCGTCAGCCACATGCTCAACTTCAGCCGCCTGAGCAACCGTCAGTTGACCTCTTGCGAACTGCCCGCCCTGATCGATCAGGCGCTGGAAATCGCTGGCAACGACTTTGATCTGGCCATCGGTTTCGACTTCAAGGGCCAGCACATCATCCGCCAGTTCGACCCGGAACTGGGGCCTGTGCCTTGTATCCCCAACGAACTGGAACAGGTGCTGCTCAACCTGCTGAAGAACGCCGCGCAAGCCATTCACCAGCGCCCCGAAAACGAAGTCGAGCCGGGGCGCATCACCTTGCGCACACGCCTCAATCCGCCATGGGCCGAAATTCAGGTCGAAGACAACGGCATCGGCATGGCCGAAAACGTGCGCAAGCGTACTTTCGAGCCTTTTTTCACCACCAAGGAAATCGGCCAGGGCACTGGCCTGGGGCTGTCGGTGTCGTACTTCATCATCACCAACAACCACAAAGGCCAGATGGAAGTGCAATCGGCCATCGGCATGGGAACCTGCTTTACCCTGCGCCTGCCGCTGGTGGGCAACCAGGCAAATGTGCAGCAACAGGTCATTTCAAAGTTGTAATCAGGAGCCATACAGATGGGCTTTCGTTTGTCGAAGATTTACACACGCACCGGCGATGCCGGGGAAACCGGGCTGGGCGATGGCCGTCGAGTGCCCAAGGATCATCCGCGTGTCGAGGCCATCGGTGAAGTCGATACCCTCAACAGTCAGTTGGGACTGCTGCTGGCCAGGCTGAACGAGCAAGCGCAGCACATTCCTGCGCTCAATGAAGTGATCGAGGTGTTGAGCCCTTGTCAGCATCGCCTGTTCGACCTGGGCGGCGAACTGGCCATGCCGGCCTATCAGGCGCTGAATGCGGCTGAAGTCGAGCGACTGGAAGCCGCTATCGATGTGTGGAACGAGGAAGTCGGGCCACTGGAAAACTTCATCCTGCCCGGTGGCTCGATGCTGATCGCCCAGGCCCACGTCTGCCGCAGCCTGGCTCGCAGCGCCGAGCGACGCTGCCAGCACCTCAATGCACAGGAGCCGCTGACCGGTGTCGGACTGGCGTATATCAATCGGCTGTCGGACTTACTGTTCGTTGCCGCCCGCATCATTGCCAGGCGACAAGGGATTGCGGAAATTCTCTGGCAACCTGCTCCCAAGCCAGACAAGACCTGACCCGCAGGTGTAATGCCGATCATCTATCACTTGTGAGAGGAGCCTTGGCCGCGACGACCAGCTTGAGGGCAACACATTTTCAGCGCCTTCAACTGACTGTCGCGGCCAAGGCCCCTCCCACAGGTTGTGTTCACCATCAATCCAGCGAGAAGGCCGTTACGCTCCTGGCCAGAAGGCGCGGATTCCGGCTACGCCTTGTGCGCCGCTTTCCCAGGCGCGCTGACGCTCGTCGGGACCGACACCGCCCAGCAGGAATACCGGTTTGGTGAAGCCAGCGATCAGGCGGGAGGCTTCTTCCCAGCCCAGCGGCTGTGCGTCTGGATGCGTCTGGGTCGGCTGGACCGGTGAAAGGGTGACGAAATCCACGCCCATCTGCTCGGCCAGTGCCAGCTCTTCAGCGTTATGGCAGGAAGCTGCCAGCCAGCGATCTTCGGGGAATGGACGACCACGGCTGGCGTACTTGCGCAGTTGCTCTGCCGTCAGGTGCCATCCGGCGGACGGGAAATCACCCAGCCATTCCAGAGGTCCCTTGAGCATCAGTTGAGCCTTGCCTGCGCACAAACCCACTGCATCCACGGCCAAGTCGCGGTATTGCGGGTCATAGCCACCCGGCGCACGCAACTGGACCAGCTTGATGCCGCCTGCAATGGCTTTCTGCATGCCACGCAGCAGCTCGGAGGTTTCCAGACCTTCAGGCGTAATCAGGTACTCGCTGGGCAAACGTGCCGCCGCAACAATCGGTTTGTTGGCCGCAGGGAATTCGTAACCGGCCAGTTCGCGCTGGCTGGCCCAGACCAATGGCTGACCTTCGGCACCATGGGGCTCGCCGGTAAAGGCCGAGACTTCCCAGACATCCAGCAAGACCTGCTTGTCCGGGTAATCGTGCTGGATCTTGATCAGCGGACGCGCCGCAGTCACATCAATCCCCAGTTCTTCCTGCAGTTCACGGCTCAATGCGGCCTGGACAGCCTCCCCGGCTTCAACCTTGCCGCCGGGAAACTCCCATAAGCCGCCCTGATGCTGGTTATCTGCACGCTTGGCGATAAGAATCCTGCCGTCAGCGCCACGAATGACAGCGGCGGCCACATGAACACGTTTCACTCATCGGTCTCCTGCAAGGCAGCCTGTTGCCAGCTCTGGAAGGCAGGCCACTGGTAAAGGGTTTCAATATAGGCCAGCGCTTCGGCAGGCAAAGCTACGCGGTAGCCACGCAGACGAATGGCAACCGGCGCAAAGAAAGCATCGGCAATGCTCGGCTGGCCGAACAGGAACGGGCCGTTCTCGGCTGCCGCTGCACGGCATTCGCTCCACAGGGCAACGATACGGTCGATGTCCTGCTGCGTATCGACCGGAATGACTTCCAGCGCCTGATCGCGTTGCAGGTCCATGGGCATGTTGGAGCGCAGGCTCATGAAAGCACTGTGCATTTGCGCGCAGGCCGAACGGGCCTGGGCACGGGCGGCGGTATCACGTGGCCAGAGGTTGGCTTCGGGAAAACGCTCGTTCAGGTATTCGCAAATCGCCAGGGAATCAATGATGGTCCCGTGCTCGCATTGCAGCGCGGGAACCTTGCCGGTTGGCGAATATTCAAGAATCTGTTTGCGGGTGTCCGGCTTGTTCAGGCGAATCACCTGATCGGTGTAAGGCGCGCCGGTCATTGCCAGCACCAGCCAGGGGCGCAGCGACCAGGAGGAATAACGTTTGTCGCCGATGATGAGGTGCAGAGACATGTCGTTGGCTCCGGAATCAGATGGCTCAAGGCCCTAGGAGCGACCGCCCGGTCGCTCCTACAGGATGGGGATCAGGTGCGGTATTCGGCGTTGATCTTCACGTACTCGTGGGACAGGTCGGTGGTCCAGATCGTTTCGCTGCAATCGCCGCGGCCCAGCTCGATACGGATGGTGATTTCTTCCTGAGCCATGACTGCCGAACCCTGTTCCTCAGTGTAGGTCGTGGCGCGGCAGCCTTTGCTGGCGATACACACGTTGCCCAGGAACACGTCGATCTTGCTCACGTCCAGATCCGGTACGCCTGCACGACCCACCGCCGCCAGGATACGGCCCCAGTTAGGGTCGGAAGCGAACAGCGCGGTCTTGATCAGAGGCGAGTGAGCCACGGCATAGCCGACATCCAGGCATTCCTGGTGGTTACCACCGCCATTGACTTCAACGGTCACAAACTTGGTCGCGCCTTCGCCGTCACGCACGATGGCCTGGGCCACTTCCATGCAGACGTCAAAGACCGCTTTCTTCAAGGCTTCGAACAGCGGGCCCTTGGCTTCGGTCACGGCAGGTACGTCGGCCTGACCGGTGGCGATCAGCATGCAGCAGTCGTTGGTTGAAGTGTCGCCATCGATGGTGATGCGGTTGAACGACTTGTTCGCGCCATCGCGGATCAGGTCCTGCAATACGCTCTGGGAAACCTTGGCGTCGGTCGCGATGTAACCGAGCATGGTCGCCATGTTCGGACGGATCATGCCCGCGCCCTTGCTGATGCCAGTCACGGTGACGGTGACGCCCTCGTACTGGAACTGACGGCTCGCGCCTTTTGGCAGGGTGTCGGTGGTCATGATGCCGGTCGCGGCAGCAGCCCAGTTATCCACAGACAGATCATCAAGAGCGGCCTGCAAGGCGCCTTCGATCTTTTCCACAGGCAACGGCTCGCCGATGACGCCGGTGGAATAAGGCAGCACAGCGCTGGCATCGACGCCTGTCAGTTCTGCAAGACGGGCACAGGTGCGGGTCGCAGCCGCCAGGCCTGGCTCACCGGTACCGGCGTTGGCGTTGCCGGTGTTGGTCAGCAGGTAACGCACAGGGCCTTGTACGCGCTGTTTGGCCAGGATGACTGGCGCGGCGCAGAACGCGTTCAGGGTGAACACGCCGGCAACACTGGAACCTTCGGCACATCGCATGACTACAACGTCCTTGCGACCCGGGCGTTTGATGCCGGCAGAAGCAATACCCAGTTCAAAACCGGGAACCGGGTGCAATGTAGGCAAAGGACCAAGACCAACAGCCATGGGTGCGCTCCTTGAGCAGTATCTGCGCCGTCCGTATCGGTACGGCAATCTAATGAAAAAACGCCGCGACGGGTAAGCCGGTCGCGGCGCGGGTATTACAGCGTCAGAGCCTTAGCCGATCTGGCCGTGACAGTGCTTGAACTTCTTGCCTGAACCACACCAGCACAACTCGTTGCGACCCAGTTTCATGTCGTTGCGAACCGGTGCGCTAGCAGCGGCAACAGCTACATCACCGCCCTCTTCAGCCAGTGCAGGCTGATCGAGACCTGGCGCTTCGGCATGCTCGAACTGCATGCGCTTGGCGAGTTCTTCGGATTCGCGACGCAGACGCGCCTCTTCTTCCTCTGGGTCTTCGCGACGAACCTGGACATGGGACAGCACGCGAATGGTGTCGCGCTTGATGGAATCCAGCAGCTCCTGGAACAAGGTGAAGGACTCGCGCTTGTATTCCTGTTTCGGGTTCTTCTGGGCGTAACCGCGCAGGTGAATACCGTGACGCAGGTGGTCCATGGTCGACAGGTGGTCTTTCCACAGATCGTCCAGAACGCGCAGCAGGATCTGCTTCTCGAAAGTACGCAGGGCCTCGGCACTGGCCTGATCTTCTTTCTCGGTGTAGGCCACCATCAGCTCTGCCAGAATCTTCTCGCGCAGGGTTTCTTCGTGCAGGTTATCGTCTTCGTCGAGCCACTGCTGGATAGGCAGTTTCACGGCGAAATCGCTGTTGAGCGACGCTTCCAGACCAGCCACATCCCACTGCTCTGGCAGCGATTGTGGCGGAATGTGCTGGCTGATCAGACCACTGAGCACTTCTTCGCGGAAGTCGCTGATGGTGTCACCGATGTTGGTGGCCGCCAGCAGGCTGTTACGCATGTGGTAGATCACTTTACGCTGCTCGTTGGCAACGTCGTCGAACTCGAGCAATTGCTTGCGGATGTCGAAGTTGCGACCTTCTACCTTGCGCTGGGCCTTTTCGATAGCGTTGGTCACCATGCGGTGCTCGATCGCTTCGCCGGACTGCATGCCCAGGGCTTTCATGAAGTTCTTCACCCGGTCAGAGGCAAAGATGCGCATCAGGCTGTCTTCAAGCGACAGATAGAAACGGCTGGAACCGGTATCGCCCTGACGACCGGCACGACCGCGCAACTGGTTGTCGATGCGGCGCGATTCATGGCGCTCGGAAGCGATAACGTGCAGGCCGCCCGCCTCGATCACCTGCTGATGGCGTTTCTGCCAGTCAGCCTTGATCTGTGCGATCTGCTCGGGAGTCGGGTCTTCGAGGTTCGCCACTTCGACTTCCCAGTTGCCGCCCAACAGAATGTCGGTACCACGACCGGCCATGTTGGTGGCGATGGTCAGCGCGCCCGGACGACCGGCCTGGGCGATGATTTCTGCTTCCTTCTCGTGGAACTTGGCGTTCAGGACCTTGTGATCGATACCTTCCTTCTTGAGCAGGTTGGACATGTGCTCGGAGGTTTCGATGGTCGCTGTACCCACCAGTACCGGACGGTTCTCGGCCAGACAGGCCTTGATATCGGTAACGATGGCCGCGTACTTCTCTTCCGCCGTCAGGTAGACGAGGTCGTTGAAGTCCTTGCGCGCCAGGGCCTTGTTCGGCGGGATGACCATGACCGACAGGTTGTAGATCTGATGGAACTCGAACGCTTCGGTGTCGGCTGTACCGGTCATGCCGGACAGTTTGTTGTACAGACGGAAGTAGTTCTGGAACGTGGTCGACGCCAGGGTCTGGCTTTCGGCCTGAATGTTCAGGTTTTCCTTGGCTTCGATGGCCTGATGCAGGCCTTCGGACAGGCGACGCCCCGGCATGGTACGACCGGTGTGCTCGTCGACCAGCAGGATCTGACCGTCCTGAACGATGTATTCGACGTTGCGGTTGAACAGCGTGTGAGCGCGCAGACCGGCATAGACGTGGGTCAGCAGGCCCAGGTTATGCGCCGAGTACAGGCTCTCGCCTTCAGCCAGCAGACCGACTTCGGTCAACAGCTCTTCAATGAACTGGTGACCGGCTTCGTTCAGCTCGACCTGACGGCTCTTCTCGTCGATGGTGTAGTGGCCCGGCTTGGTGACCTCGCCTTCCACCTCTTCGATGTGACGCTCAAGACGCGGAATCAGACGATTGATTTCGGTGTACAGACGGGAGCTGTCTTCAGCCTGACCGGAAATGATCAGCGGCGTACGGGCTTCGTCGATGAGAATCGAGTCGACTTCGTCGATCACACAGAAGTTGAGTTCGCGCTGGAACTTGTCTTCCATGCTGAACGCCATGTTGTCGCGCAGGTAGTCGAAACCGAATTCGTTGTTGGTGCCGTAAGTGATGTCGGCAGCGTAAGCGGCGCGCTTCTCTTCCGGTGGCTGGAATGGCGTGACGATCCCCACGGTCAGGCCGAGGAATTCGTACAGCGGACGCATCCAGTTGGCGTCACGACGAGCCAGGTAGTCGTTCACGGTAACCACGTGGACGCCCTTGCCGGCCAGTGCGTTCAGGTAAACAGCCAGCGTACCTACCAGGGTTTTACCTTCACCGGTACGCATTTCAGCGATCTGACCTTCGTGCAGGGTCATGCCGCCGATCAACTGGACGTCGAAGTGGCGCATGCCCATGACACGCTTGCCCGCTTCACGCGCAACCGCGAAAGCTTCTGGAAGGAGCTTATCGAGGGTCTCGCCTTTGGCTATGCGGGCCTTGAACTCTTCGGTCTTGGCACGCAGTTGCTCGTCCGAAAGGGCCACCATTTGCTCTTCGAAGGCATTGACGACTTGTACCGTCTTGAGCATGCGTTTGACTTCACGCTCGTTCTTGCTTCCAAAAAGTTTTTTTAACAAAGGCGCAAACATATCGACAGGATCTTCCACACATAGGAATGGAGGGCGGCCCCGTGAGTCGCCCGTGCAGCCTCATGGCCGCATGCGAACGAGCATTCTACCCGGAAACGGTGGTGAGGAAAGTGGCGTTATTCCACGATGCTGGCACAGCGCTGTTACGGGGCAGTCTTACAATGGGGCCATTATTCAGCACTTCAACCCGTCAAGGGCCGAAGTTACTCGTTGATTTGCATATAAAAGCACGGAAAGCCCTCTGAACGAAGCTGCAAGAACGCTTTCTGTTAACATGAAGACTTTGTCATCCCCCGGCAACGCACCCATGGCCTTTCGTCCCCTCACTGCCAGAGCCCCCGCCGTCCTGCTGCGCGACGCCAAGCCGCTCAAGGCCATTTTTCGCCATGCCGAGCGTCTGAGCCACCTTCAGCGCCTGCTCGAAAGCCAGTTGCAGCCTGCCGCACGGGAACACTGCCATGTAGCTTCGTGGCGCGAAGGTACCCTGTTGCTGATCGTGACTGACGGCCACTGGGCAACGCGCCTGCGCTATCAGCAAAAGCGTCTGCAGCGGCAATTGGTCGCTTTCGACGAGTTCGCCAGCCTGATGCGGATTATCTTCAAGGTACAGCCTCCCACCGTGGCCAGGGGTGCCGTCGGTCACACCATCGACCTGTCGCCTGCCGCGGCGGAAAGTATCCAGGCCACCGCAGACGGGATCAGCGACCCGAAATTGCGCGCCGCGCTGGAGCGTCTGGCCAGTCACGCCAAGGACAAGAAGTAAGCGTCAGCGCTTGCCCAAAACCGTTTCAAATTGCGACGAGCCCGCCTTGAGCATCCCGGCCTGAACCAGCAGCGGTGTCACCATCGCCGTCGGTTCGACCTGACCGCTCACCTTCATCCGACGGGTTACTGGTTCCAGACCGATCTCGAAACGATGCTCCCCCTCGCGCCGGATATCGGCCAACAGTTTCAATCCATCCCGACACTCAAGCCTGAGGTGAGCGTTGCCCAGCACCACCATCCAGGGCGACAGCACGGCAAGGTTCTGCCCTTCAAGACTCCCTTCACCAGACGTACATTTCGCGCCACGGCCCTGCATCAGCAAACGCCCTTGCCAGCGACCATCCACGACGTAGGCCATGGCCGGGGTAACAAGACTGCCAGCGGGCGCAAGCTCGGCAGCCCACGCCCAGGGCCAGCCTTGCAACTTGAGTTCCCAGACTTGCTGCTGAAATCCGGCGCTCACCAGGCCTTGTCCCATCCAGGGCCGAAGGTTCCAGCTCACAGGCCCGACGCTCCCCAGTCGCTCGGCTCGTCCGTACCACAGGGTCCCGGCAACGCCCTGCGGCTGCCAGCCAGGCGTCCACTGGACGAAACGGACCAGAAAGGCGGCGGGCATATTCAGCACAAGCGTCAGGACAAACACCAGCGCGCCGAGCATCCATAACGTGCGGCTCATGGAAGCCTCCCCGCACGCCCGACATCCAGGCTGAACACCAGACTCTGATGACCCTGTTCGAGGCTCCAGCGCAGCGGTCGCCCGCCTTGCTCCTGAATGCTGCGCATCAGTTGCGCCAGAGGTTCGGCGCGGCTCAACTCGCCTTGCAACTGCCAGATATCGCCTCGCTGCTCGACCCGTGTCAGTACCAGCCCTCGGGCACCGGCCAGCGCCTGCCAGTATTCGGCAGTAAACGTCGGGCCGGGGCTCAGCGCCTGAGCCTGCTGCGCCAGAAGGGGCCACTGACGCAGGTCCTTGCCCCAGGCCAGCAAGGGACGGCCGATCAGCACCAGCAATAACGTCAGCACAACGACCCAACCCGCCAACAGAGCGTAACGCCGGGCAGGCGGCAAGGCGGCGAAAGCGTTTGAAGCCCGCTGAATCAATGCATTCATGGCTGCCCATCCAGATTGAAATTGAGCGTCAGCAGGGAGTTTTTTTCATTGGCCTCAACGCTGACCTTCGCCCCCGCCGCCTTGGCCATGGCCTGCCAATGAGTCGTGTCTGGAGGTGAAGCATTGCCGCTCAGCACCAGTCGCAGGGTTCGCCCATCGAAGTAAGTGCCGGACACGCCCCAGTCCTTGTGGCTGTCGAGCCACAGCGCCATGGCCTGTTCCAGTTCGACGATCTGCTGCTGACGGCTTCGCCAGTCGGTCTGCTGCGCCTGAAGACGAGACAACACTCTCGCCCCCTGCTGGGCGCTGCTGACCGGACCGGTCAAGGCTTCAACCTGAGCTTTCCAGACCGGCACCTGCTGCCAGAACTGCCCCAACGCCAGCACGCCCCAACCGAGAGCCAGCGCAGCACAAACACCTGCCAGACGAAGCCGGGTTCTGCCAAATGGCAACGCCCGACGCTGAGCTTTTGGACGACGATTACCCGAGCGTCCCAACAGATTGGGCAAACGACTCAACGCTGCCCATTGGGAAGGCCAAGGCCCGCTCACTTCCTCGCACGGCTGTCGCCAGTCTTCAGGCGGCTCACCCAGCACATCCGGCCATATCAGCCAATGTTGCACGCCATTGTCAGCGCCGCGTATCAGACAACTGACTTCAGGACGCGACCAGCGCAGCATCTCGCCTGCGGCCTGCGTCGGCAGCAATTGCAACTCGGCCCACAGGTAATCGGGCGCTACGCCCAGCGCTTCGCACTCGCTCAGCCAGCGCTGAACCTGTGCGCGCTCCACCACCAGCAATTCCAGATGCCCGGCAACCCGCGACAGGCAACTGACCTGCACCGCTTCGGCAGGCTGTTGCAGCAGGTCCTCCAGTAACATCGGCCACTCATGAGGCCTGAGTCCCGGTGGCGCAGGCACCTGAAAATGGCTGCACTGCGCGGCGGGCATGATCAACGCGAGGGTGTCCTGCAGAAAATGCGCTGGCGGCGGCCAGTCGCCCTGCTCGGTTCCCGGCAGACGCCGCCATTGCCAGGCACCCGAGGCGGCAGGACGCAGCAGCAACCAATGACGCTGCGCACGGCGTTTGAGACTCCAGCGTTCAAACATCATGGGCGGCTATCGGGCAAGCTGAAGGTGCAGACATAAGGCGCTCCATGACGCTCGAATTCGAGTCGCACGCCCCGGTCGGGCTGAAGTGCGACAGTGGAAGGGAACGCCAGCCAGCGGGTCCCCTGATAAAAACTGAAACTGACCTTGTCGACCTCATCCAGATGTTCGCGACGCTCCCAACGAGGCGCGCCGACCGCATACAGATCAGCCGATGTCCACAGGCTCAAACGCCGCTCCCGCTCATTGAACTCCAGCCGTTGCCGCTGGGATCTCGACTGGCCTTCAGCCTCGGGCAAGGCGGTCATGGCGACCCAACCCAGTTGATTCGCGGCCGGGTCCCAATCGAGCCAGCTCACCGGCAACGGCAGGCGCTTTTCATACAAACGGCGCAGCACCAGCGAATCCAGACGCCGCTCCAGCGCCAGGCAAAACTCCAGCACCACCGGCTCATTGCCCGGCTCGGCCAGGCGCTCGCGAACCTTGATCCAGCCATTCACCAGCGCAGCCAGCACCACACCGACCACCGCCGTCAGCGCCATGGCCACCAGCAATTCGATCAGGGTCAGCCCGCGCTGGCCACGACTCACGGCCGCACCAGAAAGACGGTGTAACTGCCAAGCGGCTCGCGCTCGTCACGGGCGGCGAACAGCGCCAGTTCACCACGACGCAAATGCTGAACACCGGTCATGCCCAGGGTCATGCGCCAGTAACAAACTCTGTCGCCCTGCTGCAACTCGCCACTGACCTTGTTGATCTGCGGCCAGTAGCGCTCGACACCGAAACGCGCCTCCAGCTCACGGGCACACAGGGCACCGAGTCGATGTTGCTGAACGGCCTGATGCACGGTGATGCGCTGGCGCAGCATCTGGCTGACCATCATGGTCATGACCGCCGCGATGCCCAGCGCCACCATCACTTCCAACAGGGTGAAACCGCGCTGGCGTTTCATGGCAGCTTGACCTGGGTCAGGCTGTTGTCGGTGCGCCACTCCCAACGCTGTCGCCCTTCGGGCCAGTGCCAGTTCAGATTGACCGCTGTGGCCACGCCCGATGGCGTGAATATCACGCGGGGCTCGTCAGACACCGGCCAGTCCGCCTGTAATCCTTCAGGCCAGGACGTCATGGGCGACGTATCCACGATCCAGCGGGTCTGGTCCTTGCGGACGAACTCCGGCTGACGACCATTCCAGCGCATTCCCGATACCTGACCGCTATGCCGCGCCTGCGCCGCTTGAGTGCGGGCCTCGGCCGCCAGTTTTTCCAGGGCCTGCTGCATCGGTGCATGGCCTGAATCCAGCCAGGCCACGCTCAGGGCACTGAACAACCCGATGATCAGCAACACCACCAGAATCTCCAGCAATGAAAAGCCCTGCGAAACCTTCACGCCTAGAGGTTCCAGTTCCCGATATCGCCATCGGTGCCTTCACCGCCCTGCGCGCCATCGGCCCCTAGCGAGTAGATATCGATGCGTCCATGTTCGCCGGGCGCACGATAGTGATACGGGTTGCCCCACGGGTCCGCTGGCAGGCGACGGATATAGCCGTCGGCCCGCCATGAGCGTGCCAGTGGCTCGACCGTGGGCGCGCTGGTCAAGGCAGCCAGGCCTTGGTCGGTACTGGGATAGCGCAGGTTGTCGAGGCGATACATGTCCAGCGCCTGCTCAAGGGTGGACAGGTCGGCCAGGACTTTCTGGCGCATGGCCTTGTCCTGATTGCCCAGTACGCTGGGCGCAACCACGGCGATCAACAGGCCGATGATGAAAATCACCACCATGATTTCCATCAGCGTGAAACCGCGCTGACGGCGTGAGGCTGGCTTGGGCATAAGACGGTTCTCCATGAGTCAGAAAGTAAGTCCCTGGTTGAGCTGCATGATCGGCAACAGCACGGCCAGGACGATGAACAGCACCACACCGCCCATCACCAGAATCATCAAGGGCTCGAACAAGGCCATGAGCATGTCCACGTTGCGGGTAAAGCCGCGCTCCTGGTTGTCCGCCACCCGTTCGAGCATGTCCGGCAAGGTCCCGCTGGCCTCGCCGCTGGCGACCATGTTGAGCAGCAGCGGCGGAAAGTGGCCGGCAGCGTTCAGGGCGCGGTGCAGGCTGACGCCGCCCTCGACCTGTTCACGAACGGTTTCCAGCGCCCGATGCACTTCGCGGTTGCTCACGGTGGCAGTGGCCACGTGCAGGGCTTCGAGCAACGGCACGCCGCTGCCCACCAGAATCGCCAGACTGCGGGCCAGCCGTGCGCTTTCCAGCACGGTCAGCAACGGGCCGACCTTGGGCAGGCGCAGCAGGCTGCGGTCCATGCGCAATCGCCAATGGGCCTTGCGCAACAGGAAACCCGCACCCACTGCGGCCAATAACGCCAGCACCAACAGCCACGGGCCGACATGCACCAGCCCTTCGCTGATGCCGATCAGCAATTGCGTAATCAGCGGCAGGCTCTGCCCGGTATGACTGAATTGCTCGGTGAGCTTGGGGACCACAAACGTCATCAGGCCAACGACCACGGCCAGCGAAACCAGCATCAGCACCGCCGGATAGATCATGGCGGTACGGGCCTTGTGGCGCTGACGCTGGACCTGCTCAAGGTGCTCGGCCAGACGCTCCAGCACCGGTGCCAGCTTGCCGGAGCGCTCGCCCGCCTCCACCAGCGCGCAATACAGCCCCGTGAACAGGCCACCTTGTCGACGCAGGCTTTGCGCCAGGCTGTGCCCTTCACCCAGAGCGCCGCGCACGGCCACCAACAGGTTGCGAATCGCGGGTTCGGCCAGTTGCCGTTCGAGTGTCGCCAGGGCATCCACCAGCGCAATTCCGGCACTGAGCAGCGTCGACAACTGGCGTGTCAGTTCACATAACTGGGTGTGATTGAGGCGCTGGCCGCGAGGGCTGCGCGAGGCTGAATCCTGAATCTGCAAGTCACGGGCGAACAGGCCTTGTTCACGCAAGAGCTGTCGGGCGTGACGCTCGCTTTCCGCCTGAAGGCTGGCCTTGCGCGTACGGCCTGCCGGGTCGAGCGCCTGATAGCGATAAGTCGGCATCGGTCAGCCCCGCACAGCGCGCAAGACCTGCGCCAGACTGGTTTCGCCACGCCGCAGGCATTCGGTAGCCATGGCCACAAGGCTCTGTCGCTTGTCGGCCAGGTATTCCTGCATCGCCACTTCGCTGGCGCCGTCGTACAGCAAGGCAATCAGGCCGGCGTCCAGCTCGATGAATTCGTACAACCCCATGCGACCGTCATAGCCGCTGCCCTGGCAGGCGTCGCAGCCTTGAGGGTGAAAGCTTTCGGTGAGCCCGGCCAGTTCCGGCCACAGCATCCGCTCGGCGTCCTGCAAGGGTTGCGCAACGGCGCAATGACACAAACGACGCACCAGTCGCTGGGCCAGCACGCCCTTGAGGGTCGATGCGATCAGGAAAGGTTCGATGCCCATGTCCCGCAAGCGCGTCACCGCGCCCACCGCGCTGTTGGTGTGCAAAGTGGAAAGCACCAGGTGCCCTGTGAGGCTGGCCTGCACAGCAATCTGCGCCGTTTCCCGGTCGCGGATTTCGCCGAGCATAATGACGTCAGGGTCCTGGCGCAGAATGGCCCGCAAGCCATTGGCAAAGGTCATTCCTGCCTTGGGATTGATCGCAGTCTGGCCGATGCCGGTGATCGCGTATTCGACCGGATCTTCAACGGTCAGAATGTTGCAGGAACCATCGTTGAGGCTGTTCAGGCTCGCGTAAAGCGTGGTGGTCTTGCCCGAGCCCGTCGGGCCGGTGCTGAGCACGATGCCGTTGGGCCGTTGCAGACAGGCTCGCAGCCCTTGCTCCACGTCAAACGGCATGCCGAGGTTGCCCAGGTCCAACAGGCTCGCCTGCTTGTCCAACACCCGCATCACCACGCGCTCGCCGTGAATGCCCGGCAAGGTCGAAACGCGAATGTCCACTTCACGCCCGGCAGAGCGCAGGGTAATCCGGCCATCCTGAGGCTGGCGTTTTTCGGCGATATCCAGCCGGGCCATGACCTTGATCCGCGACACCAGCATCGTCGACAACGCACGTGGCGGGCGCAGCACTTCACGCATGTGCCCGTCGATGCGCAAGCGAATCACCAGACTCGCCTCGAAGGTTTCCACATGAATATCCGAAGCCTGCAAACGCAACGCTTCGCCGAACAGGCCGTTGATCAGGCGAATCACCGGCGCGTCGTTATCGTTCTCCAGCAGGTCTTCGATCTTGGGCAGTTCGCTCATGAGGCTGTCGAGGTCGACCTGCTCGCCAATCCCGTCGATCAATGCGGCGGTGGCCGACTCGCCGGCCTGGTACAGCACGCCCAGCCGGGTTTCATAATCCTGGGTCGAAAGATGCTCCACCGCGTTTGGCACGCCATGCACGCGCATCACTTCCTGCAAGGTGTCGGTGTCGCTGCCGGCACGCAGCCATAGCTGCCAGCCCGTATCGGTCGGCACTCTGGCGACGCCGCTCTGGCGTGCCATGCGATAAGGCAGCAACGCGTTCACCATGCGCCCTGATCCAGACGTTCGCGGCTCGCCGGAAACAATTGCAGCAGCGGATCGCCCTCGCTTGCACCCGGCAGCGCCAACGAAGTGCTGGCCTTGAGGTTGCGGTATTTCTCGCTGCTGAGCTGAGCCAGCGTCTCGCCGTCGCGCACGATGCGCGGGCGAATGAAGACCATCAGGTTCTGTTTGACCCGCTGGGTCGAGTCGGAGCGAAACAGCCGGCCCAGCACCGGAATGTCACCCAGCAACGGCACCCGTTGATCGCTGGTGGTGGACTCGTCCCCGATCAGCCCGCCGAGCACCACAAGCCCGTTGTCCTCGACCATGACTTTGGTCTTGATTTCGCGTTTGTTGGTGATGACATCGCTGGCCGTGGTGCTGTCGGCAATCGACGAAACCTCTTGCACGATGTCCAGGCGCACGGTGTTGTCGATGTTGATCTGCGGCTTGATGCGCAGCTTCACACCCACTTCCTTGCGTTCGATGGTCTGGTACGGGTTGGTGTTGTCCTGGGTCACCGAGCCGGTCACGAAAGGCACTTCCTGCCCCACCAGAATCGACGCCTCGGCGTTATCCAGCGTCAGCAAGGTCGGCGTCGACAAAAGATTGAAACCGCTCTGGCTTTTCAGGGCATTGAGCAAGGCCAGAAAATTCAGCCCGCCACCGCTCAGGTTGCCGACCCCGGCTGTCACACCCTGGACCCCGGCCAGCAATTGCCCCAGGCCGGCCGTGTCCCCGGACTGTGCCAGCGCGCCCACGCTGGTGACGCTCGGCGCATTATTACCGCTGAAATTGATTGCACCGCCCCCGAAATTGTTGCCCTGAAACAGCCATTGCACGCCCAGTTCCTGAGCGCGGGTGTCCGACACTTCGGCAATGATGGCCTCGACCACCACTTGCGCACGCCGAATGTCCAGTTGCTCGACGATGCTGCGATAGGCCGTCAACTCGCTGTCCGGCCCGACCATCACCACGGCATTGGTGCCTTCCTCGTATTCCATGCGAATGCCCGAAGTGCTCACCGGCACAGACTTCTCACTTCCCTGAGCCGATGAGGTCGGCGCGGCAATGTCCTGACTGAGGCCGCGCAGGACCTTGACCACTTCCGCCGCATTGGCATGGCGCAGGTAGATCACCACGGTATTTGCGTTGTGCAGCGGGTCGTAGGGTTTATCCAGTTGCTTGAGCAAGGCCCGCACCCGTGCGCGGCTGTCGGTGCTGCCGCGTACCAGCAAGGCATTGCTGCGCGGGTCGGCCACCACTTGTGCGCTGTCGGCACCCTGCTCGCGGGCCAGCAGGCGCGTGACCAGTTGCGCGGTGTCGTTGGCATTGGCGTTTTTCAGCGGCAGCACTTCCAGGGGTTCCTGGCTGACCTGATCGAGCTGCACCAGCAGGCTGTCGATACGGTCCAGGTTGCTGCGCCAGTCGGTAATCACCAACAGGTTGGCCGAAGGGTACGGCGTGATCACGCCCACTCGCGGGTCGATCAGCGGCTTGAGGATATTGAGCATCTGTTCGCTGGCAGCGTTGCGCACGTTGAACACGCGGGTCGCCATGCCATCGTTGGCCTGCGACGCATTACGGCCCGCCTCCACCGGCACGGGCTCAAGGCGAGCCGCCTGATCGGGCACAATCTTCACGCTGCCGTTTGGCAGGTCAACCGCCGCGAAACCCTGAGCGCGCAATTGAGCCAGAAAAATATCGTAGATCTCTTCACTGCCCAGCATCTCGCTGCTGCGCACCGTGACCTTGCCTTTGACCCGCGGGTCGATGATGAAGGTGGTGTGGGTAATGCGCGAAACGCTGTCGATGAACTCGCTGAGTTCGGTATCGACAAAGTTGACCTCGTACAAAGGCTCTTCTTCGGCACTCACACCGGTCAGGGTCAGAGCACACAGCAGGAGGGCAAGACGCAGCGGTTGCTTGAGACGAGAGGAAGTCATTGCTTATCCCTGTTGCTTGAAGCCGAAGGACGGCCGTTGCGCAGGCCATGGCAAACGTTCGAGCTTGCCGTTGTTGTCGAACACCATGCCCAGCTCATCGATGTCATGCAGAGAAACGCCGGGAGCCAGCTTCTGACCGCGCCCCAAGGTGCGCTGGCGTTGCTCGAAACGTAGCACCACTACCGTGGCGCTCAGGGGAATGGCCTTGAGGCTGCCCAGGTATTCGATGCCCAGCGTGGTCAGTGGCAATTCATTGCTGAGAACGGGACCGGCTCGCCAGTGGCTGCTCAACAGACCGGCCACTGGAGCCGGGGCCGCGCTACCGGTGACGGGTCGCGCCAGACCATGCCAGGCCTGCAACACACACTGTGCCGCCAGCCAGCCGACCAGCATCACCAGAAGCACATGGCTCGCCCAGACCAGACGAGTCATGCGGCAGACTCTCGTGGATGCCAGCCGGGATGGCCTTGTACGTAACGCATTCTGGGCAGTTGCAAAGGCGCGATGCGCCAGTCCGCAGGACGTTCACGAAGCCAGGCTTCAAGGTGCTGCCAGAGCGGCTGACCGGCCTGGGCGTCGAAACCCAGGCCAAAGGTGCGGCACTGCCCGGCGGGTTCGCCCACGCCATTGATCCGCTTGCCACCCGCGCTGTAAGTGACTTCCCATGAATGGCTCATCCAGCGCGGCAGGTCCTGGCTGTTGTCCAGCAACAACATATCGCCAAACATTTGCTCGGCGACGTTTTCCAGCACTTTGGGGACTTGTCTGGCCGGTACATTCACTACCGGAGCCGGATAGCTGCCGGTCAGGCTGATCAGGTGTTCGCGGGTAATCATCTGCCCTTGTGCAAGCGGGCTGTCGTAGCGCAGGCCCGGCAGCAACACGGCGCTGTCAGGACGCTCGGCCAATGCCTCATGCAGCAATCGGTCCCAACTGCCGCCGCGTACATCCCGACGCCAGAGGTTTTCCGGCGCACGGGCCAGTGGCTCGTCAAGCCAACCGGCATGGGCGGCGCGCTGTTGCTGGGCAAGCTGCCGGATGTGTTGCGCCTGAACCTGATCAGCCGCAGTCAAGGCGCCTTCCAGTGCTGCATGAAAGCGCGCCGTGAACTGCCATTGCCCGGCGACCTGCTGGCAACGAATGCGAAAAGCGCCACTGGCACGAGTCCCGCTCAATACCACGGGCACTCGCTTGCCGGAGGCTTGCATGATTTCTACCGGCTGCGGCCAGAGATCCTGACCTCGCGCGCACAACACCATGTCGATCTGCGACAGACGTTCAGCCAGCCAGATCCCCGACCCGGTGCCGACATCCGCCAAAGCGATCACCAGATCGGCATCGGCTCGGGCACGCTCAAGTGCCGGTTGCAGGCTGTCGTGCCATTGTTTGAGGGACAGTTTCTGATCGCGAGCGTAAGGGTCGGTCATGCCGACTACCGCAATGCGGATTCCGCCACGTCTGAAGAAAGCCACGGCTTCGGTGCCCAGCCGCTGACTCGCATCGCCAGCCAGGTCTGCACCAAGAACCGGATGGCCGAACTGGCGATACAGACCGGCACATTGTTGCGGCCAAAGCAGACGCTCATCACTGCTGACCCGCACTTCAGTGCCCAGCAATGCGCTGCCTTGCACGCCGGACTTTCCCTGAGTCAGATAGGCCAGGCCACTGCCATTCCAGCATTGGCCGTTCTCCAGCGTAAGGCTGTTGCCCTCACCCGCTTCGCTGCGAAAACGCTGCAGCAACGCGCCCAGCACCGGATAACCACCGGTTTCGACGTGCTGGCTCAGGCTGGCGTCGAGCAGGCTGTTGAGTGAGGTTTGATCGGGGGCGTGAACGCGGGCATTGGCCCCCGTGATCCAGGGTGCCTGGCCGATACGGGTCGCAGGCCCCAGATGCGTGGCGGGAACCACCGGCTTGCCAGGCTGGCGAGCATCCAGGGTGTCGGCCACATACAGCAGATCGACGTAGCTGCCGCTGGCCATAGAACCTCTGTACTGAAGGCTTGAGCAGGCCGACAGCAACGGTGCCATGGCACCTGCCGTCATCCATCCCAACACATCGCGCCGCGCCATTGAAGCCATCGTTCTTGTGTCCTGAGGCGAATCCTTCACAGGGGCGGCATATTGGCGATGGAAAATGACAGTTTGATGGCAGATTTTTAACCTCGGTCCTTATTGCCCCTCTGTAACAAAATGAAATAACTCCGACGACTTTTAGACGCTTTCTTAATAAAACTGCCAATGAATCATCACACTCGGCTTCTACAGTCCCGGTTCCTTTTCCAAACCTATTTCATAAAAAGGACCTGATGAATGAGTCGTAATACCGGCGATAACCAGAACCGCAACCTGAGTACCAACGAACCGCTGTCATCCGTGCTGGACACTTATCTGAGCCGTCGCAGCGTGGTACGCGGCGGGCTGGGTGCTGCCATTGCCATGATTGCGGGCGCCGGGCTGACCGGTTGCTTCGACAGTGGCAGCGATTCGAATGACGACCCGGCACCGACACCCGCTACACCAGCGGGTCTGAAACTGGGCTTCACCTCGATTCCCGGCTCGCGCACCGACGCCGTTACCGTGGCCGCCGGTTATACCGCTCATGTTCTCGCCCCATGGGGCACGCCGCTCAGCAATCTGGCCAACCCCTGGAAAAGCGACGGCAGCAACACCTCTACCGATCAGGCCAACTCCATGGGCATGCACCATGACGGCATGCATTACTTCCCTATCAACGGCAGCTCCACTGATGGCCTGCTGGCGATCAACTTTGAATACATCGACCAGAACGCGCTGCACCCGTCCGGCCCAACCCTGGTGGGCGGCGTTCGCCCGGCTGAAGAAGTGCGCAAGGAAATCAACGCCCATGGCGCTGGCGTCGTACGTATCAGCAAAGTCGGCAACCGCTGGCAGGTAGTGGAAAACGACCCGTTGAACCGCCGCTTCACAACGGCTTCGGTGATGAACCTGTCCGGCCCGCTCAAAGGCACCGATCACGTCAAGACCGTGTTCTCCACCGACGGCAGCCAGACTCGCGGCACCAACAACAACTGCGGCAACGGTTACACGCCATGGGGCACTTACCTGACCTGTGAAGAGAACTGGCCGGGGATTTTCGTCAACCGAGGCACCCGCCCAGCCGACCAGGTGCGTATCGGCATCGCCACCTCGAACGGCAACTATCGCTGGGAAACTGCCGCTGGCGATGCTTCCGAGGTCAACGGCGAATTCACCCGTTTCAACATCACCCCGTCCGGTGCCACTGCCACGGACGATTACCGCAACGAAGCCAGCACCTATGGCTATATCGTTGAAATCGACCCTTACAACGCCGGGACCCTGCCAGTAAAACGCACCGCGCTGGGCCGCTTCCGTCACGAAGGCTGCTGGCCGGGCCTGACCACTCCCGGCAAGCCGGTGGTTTTCTACATGGGCGACGACTCGCAGAATGAATACCTCTACAAGTTCGTCTCCACCGCACTGTGGGATGCAGCCGACGCCAACCCGAGCGATCGTCTGGCCACCGGTGCCAAATACATGGACAGCGGCAAACTCTATGTCGCCCGCTTCAACGCCGACGGCAGCGGCAACTGGCTGTTGCTCGACGTGGCCACAGCGACGACCGACAGCAGCACCCTGGGTGCCAAGTTCACCGACCTGCCAGGCATCATCCTCAACACCCGTGGTGCTGCGGATGCAGTCGGCGCAACGCCGATGGACCGTCCGGAATGGACAGCCGTCAACCCGCTCAATGGCGATGTCTATCTGACCCTGACCAACAACACCAGCCGCACCACGGCGAACGCTGCCAACCCGCGGGTCAACAACAGGCATGGGCACATTATCCGCTGGCATGATGCTGACGATCTTGTGTCGTTCACCTGGGACATCTTCGTCTTTGGCGCCAACGCTTCCGGCACAGCAGACATCAACCGCTCCGGCCTGACCGAACTGAACCAGTTCGCCAGCCCCGACGGCATGAGCTTCGATAGCCGTGGCGTGCTGTGGGTCCAGACCGACAATGGCGAATCCACCATCACCAGCTACACCAACGACCAGATGCTGGCGGTCATCCCCACCAACCTGCTGGATGCCCAAGGCAAACAGATTCCGGTCAATGCCCAGAACCAGGGCGACCTGCGTCGTTTCTTCGTCGGCCCCAATGGCAGCGAAGTCACCGGCCTGGCCTTTACGCCGGACAACAAGACCATGTTCGTCAACATCCAGCATCCCGATAACTGGCCATCGACCAATGTGGCGACCGACGTGACCGTCGGCACCGTACGACCACGCGCGTCAACGGTAGTGATCCAGCGGACGGATGGCGGAGATCTGGCGGTGTAGTTGGGACAAGAGCTGCAAGCGGCAAGTTGAGAGCTGCAAGTGCACGTCTGGCTTGCGGCTTGTAGCTTGCAGCTTCTTTACAACCCCCCTACTTTTCGCTCCCGCACCACCATTTCCTGTGCAGGCACCCGACTGTGCCATTTCACGATGCCCAGGGCTTCGGCGCGGTATTGGCTGTGAAACTTCTGACCATCCAGTTCCACTTCGATCTGCACCAGAAAATGGTCGCTATTGAGCTGCAAGCCTTCGCTCAGTCGGGCGAAGGCTTCATCGTCCATGGCGCCCATGGCCTGACGCAAGGCGCTGGCATCCAGATAACCTCCAGCCGGTCTGCCGCTGATCAAGCGGGTCAATTGCGAGCGCTCGACTTTCCCCTCGTACAAAGCTTCCAGCAGTGGCAATTCACTGAGGTTCAAGGCATTGGCATTCAACCGCCAGCCCGTGTTTTCCGGCAAGGCGCACAGTTGTGGATAACGTTGTTCGCGCTGGCTGTCGGCGGGTAGCAGCAGGTTCAATTCGCTGATATCGACCATCGACTGATTGGCCGCCAGACGCGGGGGCGACGAGCGCAGGTATTCGTTGTTTTCAGCACCGTACAGGCTGCTTTGATGATCGGCGTCGATCCAGTCAATCAGGCTTTGCGCCAGACGCTCAGCCGCCATATCCGCCCCCAACAGATAAACCAGTTGCTTTTGCGCACGCTCGGCCTCAGGCCCGATCAGGCTGTTGACGTTGAAGCAGCGGTGCAAATCGACAATCCGGATACTCGCCTTGCCACCCTTGAAGTCATAACTCAAAGGCTGCCCGCGCAGGGCCTGCCAGAACAACGGGCTGGCGCGCCACACCGGGTCCTTGAGCGCCTGCCCGGCAAAGGCCAGCGCAGCCTTTTCAATGGATCGCGCCTGCACCCGCTGCTGAAGCAAGCGCACGCTGTCCACCTCCTGCCGTCCCTGCTCGACCATCCAGGCCAGCCCGGCAGCCAGCATGGCCAGGGCAACCAGCACCATCAGCAGCGCTGCACCTTGTTGTCGGTTCTTGCTCATCGTCCAGCCTTGAATTTCGGGGGCAGCCCTCTAGTCAACAGCGGCAATGTTTCAGGCTGGTGGCAGATTTATGAAAAGGTCTTGATCGCGATGCGAGATACACCGATCAGTTAAGGCGTACATATCACTTGTGGGAGGGGCCTTGGCCGCGACGACCTGCTTGAAGCAACACATTTTCAATGCACTTCACCTCTCACTGACTCGCCATACAAGTGCCAGAGATTGCACCGCCACCTGATAGCGGTTTCCTACAAGCGCCTGTGAATTCCCCGATTACATACCAGCAGCGCCACGGCTAACCTCCACTCCGCTCGCTGCCAAATCAGCGACCGGGTTTGGCGACCCGATCAAGTAAATACTCCCCATCGCGGCGCAGTCGTTTTATTCTGTCGGCCACCGCGTTATGGCGGCTGTGTGCGGGAGGCCTTCGGGTCTGCCGGGTTTTCTACTTGCCGGTTCGCCAACCCTCACATAGCTGCCACCCATTGTTTGGCGACAATTCATGGCAGCTTCAATCCGTGATCCAAGTAGAGTGCCACCAATGCGGAATATCGCTCCAACGCCCCCCTGCACAGACCATTTTGAAGCCACCCTTTTCTCCCGCCACCACCGCATGCTGCGCGCCATCTTCAGCGAAGCCCAGGCATGGTTTTGTCTGGCCGACCTTGCCCGCTTGATGGGCCAGACGCTCGGTGAACGCTCAGCACTCAAGCTCGATGCCGATCAGCGACGGGTTGTCTGGTTGCAGGCTAATGGCAAGTGGCAAAAGCAATTGATGGTCAGCGAGTCAGGCGCATTTGCATTGCTGGTTCACCACTATGTTCCCGAAAACCGGGCGCTGCGGCAGTGGCTGACCCATGAAGTGCTGACGGTGCTGCATGCGCCGCAAAATGAAACGCTGGATAACCCCAGGCTCTGTCATTTGCAGTGGCCGGGCACGTCATTGAGCGTGATGCAATGGCGTGATGAGTCATGGATCAGGCTGCGGGATATGCCGAACATAGCGCCAGAGATTGCACCGCCACCTGAGCGTGGTTTCTGGCAGAGGATCGGGGCGCGTATCGACGACTGCTGGCTGGCAGACTGACATACAACCCTGAAGCATTGGTGACCACCTTTGACAGGCAGCCACCAACGTATTATTCCTCGCCCGACCAATACCAAAGCGTATCGCCCCATTTCGAGTCGCTGATGTTTGGCATTATTTCGCCTTGCTGGAAGTGGCGTCTTGAGTTGGCTTGGGCGGGGGTGAACCAGTAGCCGGTTTTGCTGCAGGGTTGGCCTGCGTCTATACGAGCGACTTGAGGTCCATTGGCGGGTTGAGAGCTTCTTGCGTACTCGACCAAATGCTTTGGATAAACCATGTGGTTAATTTTGCTGTCGTCTATGCCGTATAAAAAAGCAATAGCTCCAGCCTCGAAAGCCCAGTATCCGACGTAACTTCCTTCATCTCCATCCAAATGCGAATCGTGCCAAGGCGCTTGTTTGAATGCTGGGTACCACTGCTTGCAATACGTATCAAGTAGTTGTGATGCCTCCTCTTTTTCATCGGCGTATATAGCGTGAATCAAAGGCGTATAAACATCATGATACCATTCATCTACATCTTCACGCCCCGGCAAGAGCTTGCGGAGTAAATCCTCATAAAGAGTATCTTCCCCATTGTAGCCTGCATCATCCAATAGCTTGACAAATCTTTTTAGAAGATCCGTTCTATGAAGCAATATGCAGAGACTGAAAACCTGAACACACTCTTCAAATTGATATGGCCAGTCATCAATCGCAAGGGGGGAAATATTTTCAACCCCCTCAAGAATGGCAAGTTTACTCTGCCGCTCTTCGTATTTCGACACGAGATTTTCAAGCAAAGGTATCAGCGCAGAAATCTCCAAACCTGCCGTGTAAGATATAAATAGTTTTTTTAACGCCACTTTTTTAAAGTGACTGGCTCTTAACAATCCTTCTTGTTCAGGAGAGTCAGACTCAAACTTATTATGTGCCCAAAACTCTTCCGTTTCTTCGCTATAGGCTAAGAAATCTTTATACCTGAACTCACTAAGAAATTTTTGTCTCTTATTCATAATCACTATTACTCAACGGCCAGAGACGGTAGCTTTCCGTACTTTTCTGCAAGAGATCTTTTTCGTTTATTCACAAACGCCTTAATCTCGCTCTCGACATAATGAAAAGCAGAATGGCTAGCATGGGCGGCTTCATCGCTATTATTTTTTCGAGCCTCAGCATGCTGTTTGGGACTTTGCTTAGGATGATATAAAGGAGCATAAAATAAATGTCGACTGTAGGAAAGCATAACCTGATCAGCGAATCGCTCCGACACAGCACTATCAATATTTACCTCAATCCACTCCTTGCTCATTTGAACAAGAATTTCCTTTGGCTGTTTTGCAGGTTTGTCTTTTTTATCAGCCGTAGCGGGAGAGCTTTTTGAACGTGAGAGTTTGCCCTTTTTCTTTCCGGCAGGCGCAACTTGGTCAGTGTCTAACGGCTCAAGCAGCTCGCTTGGATCCGTAAGCCCCGAAACACCCAGTGTTGACGCGACACTGGGCTTACGGGTGTTATTGGATTTTCGCATAAACTTCGGTCCATCTTCATCGCGACTCGCTTTAGCCTCAACAATCGCGAATTTTTTTCCGTTGTTTGTAGCCGGATCGGCGCGCCAAACAGAATCGATACCGGTTCCATTCGCTCCATCTGTCAGCTTATATAGAACATGACGGGACTTAGGGCTACCACCTTTTGAGAGCTTCCCCAACTTATTCCCACTCGGCAATCCCTCCAGCCAATTCCCATCAGCACCCTTGTCATGCCCGTCCCAATCCTTGCCCCAACCGAACTCCACTGCGCAGATGTAGTCAGCAATATGTTCTCCACTAACTCCCAATCCTTCATTGCTAATGTCATAGAGTGAGCGAACACCTAACGTTGTCTGATCGTCTTTCTGAGACGCAGTACCGCTTGCCCCGTCTTTACCTTGAGTAGCCACGGTAGAATCTTTTGCCGCTGGCTTCTTACCCTGCGCGGGTTGACTGGTGCCTGACGCCATCCCAGAACTATTACGCTGCATCCCCTTCCACTTCACCAGCCGTTTCTCAACAATCCCCACCATCGCAGGCATATTGTCACGGGATGCCGCGAGGACGGTGACGACTGCGGTTTTTGCCCAGTTGGGCAGGCTCTGAAATGTAGACGAGCCCTTTACGCCGGTGATGATGTCGTCGAGTTCAGAGCTCAATTTGCCGGCATCGAAGACCTGTTTGAGCAGTTCTTCGGGGCTGGTTTTAATGCCACACTCTTGCAGCACGAAGCGCAGCAGGTCGAACAGCACCGGGGCGTAGCGTTGGGGGTCTTTGTTGACGATGCGCAGGCTTTTCTTCAGGCCATCACCCGGCCCTGGAATCCAGCCGATGACGGCCATCAACAGATCAAATTGCGCGTCTTCCTTGCCGTCGGTTGTCTCTGCGTTGTAGAGGACGATAGAGGATTCGATGGTGTCGTAGGCGTCGATGGCCTGCCCCAGAAACGGCACTGCGCCGAGTGCGATGCCTTTGGCCAGTTCAACGGCTGCTTCTTGGTAAGCGGCGCTACGGTCTTCGCCACCTTTGTTTGCGCCTGCGGCGACTTTCTGACTCATGCCAGCCTCCCTGCGGCTTTTTCTACCAATGCCTGTAAATCAACCTGATCCGGGTCCAGGCCGAGTTTGCGTAAATCTTCGTTCACCTTTTCGTCCGTGCTCTGAACGACAGCGACGCTTTCGCGACTGAACGGTCGTGGATCTTCGCCGTAATACACCTTGGCCGGGCCTTTGGGGACATCCTCCAGGCGGGCAAATCCGTCGTCGTCCAGTACGCCTTCTCGGGTCGAGCCATCGGCAAACTCAACGCGATAGGAGGCGCCGGGGACGGGCTCCAAGTTGTCGTAATGCAGGTTCAGTTCCAGCCAGGTCGGGTTGGCCTTGGCGGCTTTCATTAATTGCCCGGCTCTGTCGGCAGCGGCGAGGCCCGGAATCAGCGGAGCCAGAATACCGATCCCCGTCCCGTCTCCCGGCGACCCACCGGAATTGGTCTTCACCTGCGCCCCACTGATGGTCACGCCGCCAGCATCGATCTTGAT